>CAWEQF010000009.1:0-185656 GCA_963811195.1 uncultured Flavobacteriaceae bacterium | reverse complement strand
CTCCAATAAGAGAGTTTTCTCCTATCTTTACCCGGTCTCTCAGGATTGCACCAGCACCTATAACCACTCCCTTTCCGATGAAAACTCTTCCGGCAATAATTGCTCCGGGGTTAATATCTACAAAATCATCAATTACATCATGATGGCCTATTAGAACCCCTCTTTTTACAGTAACACCAAAACCCAACTTCGTTTGTGAACTAATTGTAACGTTTTGCTCTAAAAAACATCCATTCCCTATTACACTGGATTTCGCAATATAACAACTTTTATGAACTACACTTTTAAAACAGGAACGGTCAATAGCATATTTTTGAGTGAAGTATTCATAAATGGGAAATTTATTTTTGGGACCCGAAACACCAAAAATCATGGGTAGCTTTTTGTCAGGTTGCGTATCTACATTAAAAATTGAATAAGGAAACGATAGTATGGGCATTTCTGGTATATCCGAAATTTCTTTATTCAAATAAATATCTAAGTTTTCAATCTCTTCATTATCTTTTAAAATGTCATAAATAACACCAGATAAATATGATGAAATCCCCAATACCTGAACTTTATTCATTTTTTTTTCTATTATAGAAACCTAAGTTGCCCAATTCCTTAGGAGTAAAAAATTCTTTTTGATTAAGTTTTATCATTTCGTGAGTTCTTCTAATCAATTCAATGTTAGTAGCATGTCTGGTCCTTTTCTCGTCCCACCAAATATTATCTTCAATTCCCACCCTGGCTCCATAACCCATTGCAATTGCCATAGAATTTACAGGTAACTGGTCTGCTCCCAATCCTGCTAAAGAAACAAAATGATCTCTGGGTATTTCGTTTAATGCTGCTCCTATCTGAGTAAAAGAAGCCTGAAAACCTGCAATATTACCAAAAAGCAGATTCCAGTAATAAGGCCCTTTTGCAAGGCCCTTATTTATTAAATACTTTCCATAATTAACCATTCCCAAATCAAAACACTCCAGCTCAGGTACTACACCATTCTCCTCCATTTTCTGAGCTAATCTTTTAATCATCTCCGGATCATTTACAGAAGCCTGTTTTATAAAATTTAAAGATGATAACGTCAGAGAACACATGTCTGGCCGTAATTCAATTACCGAAGCCCGCTTTTCAAATTCAGGGAAATTTCTTCCGGAAGTACTTCCACATATAATTAAATCGGGACAAAAATTTCTCACCCCTTCAAATATCTCCTGATATATTTCTGGTTTCCAACTCGGTATACCATCAATTTCTCGTGCATGTAAATGAGCAATAGTAATTCCTACCTCATAGGCTTCATGTGTTTGTTCTATGATTTCTTGGGGGGAAATTGGTACATGCGGTGTGATATCTCTGGTGGGTACCATTCCTGTTGGAGAAAAATTTACTATTATTTTGTTCTTGTTCACTCTTGTATTTTAATTTCGTTTAGACTTTTCAGGATTAATTTTTAACAAAAAAAATGAAGTTTACCAAATCTTTTTTAGATAACCAAAAATACAATTTTTAAAATACTTTATACGCTTTAAAATGTAGCTAAACTCCTACAAAAGAAAGAACTTAAACCATTTTTTTGCTAAAATTTTTTTCTAAAAAATTTACAAGCTATTGAACAAGCGTGAGCTAGTAATACTGTAACAAAAATTAGGGTTTGAAGATGCCACTGTATAATTTAATTAACAACAACAGAAAACCTAGAGATAGAATATTTTCAGAGTAACAGATCTGTTTTCAGAACTTTAAAGCTATAAGTTCCAGTAGAATATATTGGTGGAGTACAATTTTTAATATTATTTAAAAAAATATCTCCCCAAAAAAAAATTATAAGAAACTAAACTATCATCCCCGCTGCCACGGTTTCATTGGTTTGTTCATCTATTAAAATAATACTTCCGGTATTTCGGTTTTCCCTGTAAGAATCTATCATCAATCTGTGAGTAGCTCGTATTTTCACCCTGGCGATATCATTCATCCCTAAATTCTTATCGTCATTATCGCGATTATAGGTATTTATATCAATTTTATAAACCACCTCTTTTATCATAGCCCGTTGTTCATTGGAAGTATGTATAATGGTATATTTGGCACGTGGTCTGGCCGGGTCTGTATTCAGCCAGCATAACATCACATCAAATTCCTGTTCGGTTTCCGGCTGATTGTTCTTTTTAACGATCATATCTCCCCTACTTACATCTATATCATCTTCAAGGGTTATGGCAACAGACATAGGAGCGTAAGCCTCATTAATCTCATTTTCTCCTGAGTTAATAGATTTAATTTTTGATGTAAATCCAGAAGGAAGAACGGCTATTTCATCACCTATTCTATAAATTCCGCTAGAGACCCTTCCAGCATACCCTCTATAGTCTATATAACCTTCCCGCTGCGGACGTAAGACTGTCTGTACTGCGAAACGAGCATCAATTTTATTTAAATCACTACTAATATGGAGTGTTTCCAGAATATTTAATAAAGTTCCGCCTCCATACCAATTCATATTCTCAGAACGATTTACCACATTGTCTCCTAACAAAGCACTTATGGGGATAAATCGTACATCTTTAACCAACAATTTCGAAGAAAACTCTTCGAATTCTGAAATAATCTCATTGTATCTTTCTTCTGAAAAATTAACAAGGTCCATTTTATTAATACAAACAATTAAATGAGGAATATTTAAAAGTGAGGCAATAAATGAATGTCTTTTTGTCTGCTCTATTACTCCCTGTCGCGCATCGATTAAAATAACTGCCGCATTAGCCGTTGACGCTCCCGTAACCATATTGCGGGTATATTGGATATGTCCCGGTGTATCGGCGATTATAAATTTTCTTTTGGGAGTGGTAAAATATCTATAGGCAACATCAATGGTAATTCCCTGCTCTCTCTCATCTTTAAGACCATCTGTAAATAATGCAAGGTCAACTCCCTCTATTCCTTTTTTAGCACTAGTAGCTGTGACTGACTCCAGCTGATCTTCAAAAATAGATTTAGAATCGAACAAAAGTCGGCCTATCAAAGTTGATTTACCGTCGTCGACAGAGCCGGCAGTGGTGAAGCGGAGTAATTGATTGTTATCTATTTGCATTGTAATTTTTTTCTATTATGGATTACCCGGTTTTTTGATTGCACAGATTAAAGTGGATTACGCAGATTGTTTGTATTGATGAAACGTTTCCAGATTAAACTTTTTTGACCAAAATTAACCAATAGTCCAACAGATAAACCGGTTGATTTTAGATAATTTATAACCTGAGCTTCTGCATCCTTAATTAAAAACGAAGCAGCTTTTATTTCAAGAAGAACTTTTTCATAACAAACAAAGTCAGCCACAAAATATTTCTTCATTATTTGTCCGTCGTATATAAGTTTTAATTTCAACTGTCTCTGAAAATATATTTGCTGTAAATTAAATTCTTTTTCCAGTGCCTCCTGATAAACTGATTCTAAAAATCCCGATCCCAAATTCCTGTGTACTTTCATACAGGCTCCTATGATCTGGTAGGTTTGCTCCTCAAAACCAATTTGCTTTTTTCTTCCATTTATCTGTGTAACCAATTCCTAATCCGCGAAATCCCTTTAAAAATCCGTGAATTAGAAGTATCCCTGCCTTTTCCTGTCTTCCATTGCGGTTTCTGAACGTTTATCATCAGACCGGTCTCCACGTTCGGTTTTTCTCATAGCCGAAACTTCAAGCGCAATTTTTTCCAGGGTATCTGCTTCAGATTCTATTCCTCCAGTGATGGTAATATCTCCCAAGGTTCTGAAACGAATTTTTTTCTTTTCAACTTTTTCTCCTTCTTCCAGTTTTAAAAATTCAGAAACGGGAATCCAGGAATTGCTTCTCCACACCACTTCGCGGTCATGAGCAAAATACAAAGACGGAATACTGATATTTTCCCGTTTAATATAATTCCACACATCCATCTCTGTCCAATTACTTATGGGAAAAGCCCTAAAATGCTCGCCTTCAAAATGTTTCCCGTTTAAAAGATTCCATAATTCGGGACGCTGATTTTTAGGATCCCATTCTCCAAAATCATTTCGATGGGAAAAAAAGCGTTCTTTGGCCCTGGCTTTTTCTTCATCTCTTCTCCCGCCCCCAATAGCGCAATCAACTTTATTGTTCTTCAATAGCATCAAGTAAGGTGGTAATCTGCAAGGCATTTCGAGTAGCATTTTTCCCTTTTTCTTCAGCAACTCTACCTTTATCTATAGATTCCTGAACAGATCCTACTATTAATTTAACTCCCAATTCTTCAATTAACTCATCTCTAAACTGAATGGTTTCGGGAAAGTTATGGCCCGTATCTACGTGCATTAAGAGCAAATGGAATTTTACTGGGATAAAACGCTTTTTTGGCTAAATGAGTCACTAAAATTGAATCCTTTCCGCCGGAAAATAAAATAACCGGATTTTCAAATTGGGCCCATACTTCTCTGAGTATGTATATGGCTTCAGATTCCAATTCATCCAGATAATTTAAATAATATTTACCCATTATACTTTAATTTTTTTTGAAGCTGAAAAACAATTTTCTCTACAGATTCTTCCATCGTTTCTTCTTCTGTTTTAATCTCAATATCAGAATTATCGGGAGTCTCATAAGGTGCGCTTATGCCGGTAAAATTAGCAATTTCTCCTTTTCTTGCTTTTTTATAAAGTCCTTTTATATCCCGTCGCTCGCATTCTTCTATAGAAGTGTTTACAAAAACTTCAAAAAAATTACTCTCACCTACAGTCCTTTTTATCATTTCCCGATCTTTTTTTAAAGGGGAAATAAAGGAAGCAATGACCACTATTCCTGCTTCTACAAACAAATTGGAAACTTCGGCGATTCTTCTTAAATTTTCAAATCTATCTTCAGCAGTAAAACTTAAATCTTTATTTATACCACTTCGAATATTATCTCCATCTATAGAAAAAGTATGTATTTGTTGCTGAAAGAGCTTTTCTTCAACCAGATTCGCAAGAGTAGATTTTCCCGATCCGGAAAGACCAGTAAACCATATTACCAAAGATTTATGTCCATATATTTTATTCCTTTTCTCTTTACTCACAGAAAATGTATGTGGAATAATATTATTATTCATGCCTTTCATTTAAATCTTTATATCTCCTTCCTTCCAAACCATAATCGAATTTATACCAGGCTCTTTCATGAAAATAGTATAATATCATTTTAGTAAATATTTCTACTACTCCTATTTTAAGCCCTGTTAAAGGATTACCAGTTACCACCCAGGCTAAAATTATTGTATCTATGGTACCTACAATTCTCCATGTTACAGACTTTGCTATATGCCTTTTCTTACTATCACCGCTTTTGGTAACCCCGGTCTTTATATTAAACCATACTCTTTCATGAACATAATAAAATAACATTTTGGAAGCCGATTCCAGAAGTCCGATCTTCAGCCCTGTTAAAGGATCCCCGGTAATAACCCAGGACAAAATAAAAGTATCTATAGTTCCTACGATCCGCCAGGTTATTGTTTTAGCAATATGACGTTTATAGGATTTAGCCAAGGTTAGATACTAAAAAATAATTATTTAATAGATTTTTCTGGTTATATTTCATAGATTCCCTGGTTTCTTTATCAATTACCTTCAAACCTACGGCATTGCATATAGCCTGTCCTGCAGCAGTATCCCATTCCATTGTAGGAGCAAATCGTGGATACACATCCGCCTAATCCTTCAGCTACAATACAAAATTTTAAAGAACTTCCTTTTGCAACAATTTCAACCTCTTTATTGAAGTCAGATCTTAAGCCTTCTATATAGTTTACCGTATCATCATTCATATGAGAACGGCTTCCGACTACTCGTATTTTTTCTATTGAATTTTTTTCTGAAGGTTTTATCCTGACAGCACCTTCTAAAACCCTATCTAATTCAAATTCCATAGGTAAAACAGACTTTTTCGCCACTGAATTTTCAACATCTCCAAAATATAATTCCCGGGTTACCGGGACATAAATCACTCCAAAAACAGGCCGTTCATCTTTTATAAACGCGATATTGACGGTAAACTCCCCATTCTGCTTAATAAATTCCTTTGTTCCATCTAAGGGATCCACAATCCAACATTCCTTCCAATCTTTCCTAATTCCATAATCTGTTTGTTTATTTTCCTCACTTATTACAGGAATTCCGGTTGAAATCAGGTATTCATTTATAATTTTATTGGCAGCTTTATCTGCAATGGTAAGCGGGGAATCATCGCTTTTAGATTCCACCTGGAAACTGCCGTTTTCATAGATCTTTATAATTTCTTCTCCTGCCCTTAAAGCTGCCGTTATTGCTGTTTTATATTCCTTCTTCAAATTCTTTGATTTAAGAACCTATCGCGTAAAATTCAAAACCTATTTCCTCTTTTGACCTCTTGTTTAGCAATCTTCTACCATCAAAAAGGAATGCGGGTTTTAGCATGTCGTCATAAATCTTCTTCCAATCCAGTTGAATAAACTCATCCCATTCGGTCAAAACAGCCACCGCATGTGCATTTTTACACGCCTCAAGGGGAGACTTAACCACTTTTACCATTTTGCGATTTTCTTCTTCAGTTCTCGAGCCTACATAATCAAGATCGGCATAAATTTGTTCTTCAGTTACTTTAGGATCATAAACCACCACTTCAGCTTGTTCATTCAACAAATAATCTGTTACATAAATTGCAGCCGACTCTCTGGTATCATTGGTATCTTTTTTAAACGCCCAACCTAAAATGGCAATCTTTTTTCCCGAGACTGTATTAAAAAGCGTTTTTACAATATTAGCGGCAAACCTCCTTTTTTGGTGGTCATTCATAATAATTACCTGTTCCCAGTAATCTGCCACTTCATTTAAACCGAAGGTCTTTGCGATATAAACAAGATTTAAAATATCTTTTTGAAAACAAGAGCCTCCAAATCCAACTGAAGATTTTAAAAATTTTGAACCTATTCTGGAGTCCATCCCTACCGCTTTTGCTACTTCATTAACATCAGCACCCGTTTTTTCACATAACTCTGATAAGGAATTAATGCTAGAAACCCGCTGGGCCAAAAAAGCATTCGCAGTGAGTTTCGATAGTTCTGATGACCATACATTAGTTGTTAAAATATGATCTTTTTTCACCCAGTGAGAATAAACTTCTACAAGCGTTTCAACCGCTTCTCTTCCTTCTTCAGTATCAATATCGCCGCCTATTAAAACGCGATCGGGGGCCATTAAATCTTCTACTGCAGTTCCCTCGGCTAAAAATTCAGGATTTGAAAGAATATGATATTTTACTCCGTTCCCTGTATTATCAAGAATTTCTTTTAATGCGGCCGCAGTTCTTACCGGAAGAGTAGATTTTTCTACCACAATTTTATCGGTTTTTGCAACGCGTGCAATTTGGCGGGCACATAATTCAATATATTTTAAATCTGCAGCCATTCCTTTTCCAATTCCGTAGGTTTTGGTAGGAGTATTTACTGAAATAAAAATCATTTCCGCATTGTCTATTGCTGCATCCACATCTGTCGAAAAAAACAAATTTCTTCCTCTTGCTTCTTTTACCACTTCAGATAATCCCGGTTCATAAATGGGAATATTTTCTACATTCCTATCGTTCCACGCAGCGATTCTTTTTTCGTTAATATCTACTACGGTAACATTTATTTCAGGACATTTCTGAGCGATTACTGCCATGGTAGGTCCGCCTACGTAACCCGCACCAATACAGCAAATGTTTTTAATTCGTTTCATGTATATGTTTTATTCTTTTTATCAAGCAACGTTTTAAATGAAACATTGACCCTGCTTATTATTTGTGACGGAGTAACGCAGTGAGGATGTGAACATGTGAAGCTGTAAACTTGTGACGTAATTTTTTTGGTTATTTAATTCATCTCTACATTACTATGTCACTTCGTTACAACATTACTTCATCACTCCTTTATTTACTCCATTACAGCATTACTTCGTTACAACAATACTCCGTTACTCATTTAAACTTTTAATTAATTTTAATATCATTCTTCGAATGTAAATAGATTTTTCTTCTATTTCGTTTTCTTCTGAAATGTATCCCAGACGATACGAAATTTCCATCGGAGTTTAACACTCTGCCAGGGAACCGAGGGAAATATGTGAAAATCTACAAAAATCCTTTTTACTTTCTCGTGCAGCACCTTCTGCTATATTGGAAGGAACTGAAACAGCAGATCTCCGTAGTTGACTAGTTAATCCAAACTTCTCTTCATTCGGGAATTTTTCGGTTAATCTATATATGGAAATCACATAATCAAGAAATGTCTTGTAGACCGTCAAATCTTTATGTGACTTCATTCTTTAATATTTTTCTATTTATTACGCTGTGTACATATGATCGATCAGGTGACATTGCGATCTTTATCACTTCATCACAACATTACAGCGTCACAACTTTATAATTTTTTATCGCATTTTTCTCCAAGAACTCCTTTTACATCGTATACTACTCCTTTAGGTGATTTTAAGGAATTGAAATCAATAGAAAGAAATTCTTTATGAGCCACAGCAAGTACGATAGCTTCAAATTTAGAATCGGGAAGTTTTGTTACAATTTCCAGTCCATATTCATGTTTTACATCTTCAGCATTTGCCTGGGGATCAAAAATAGTAACCTCAACTCCGTACTCGCGGAGATTTTTAACCACATCAACCACTTTAGTATTCCTTACATCGGGGCAATTTTCCTTAAATGTGATTCCCATTACTAATATTTCTGCTCCCTTTACTTTTAAATCGTTCTGAAGCATCAGCTTTACAACTTCTCCTGCAACATACTGCCCCATACTGTCATTCATTCTTCTTCCTGCCAGGATAATTTCAGGATGATATCCCAATTCCTGCGCTTTTTGCGCAAGATAATATGGATCTACTCCTATACAATGGCCTCCTACCAATCCAGGTCTGAAAGGTAAAAAATTCCATTTTGTTCCTGCTGCTTCCAACACATGCTGGGTATCTATTCCCATCATATTAAATATTTTCGCTAATTCGTTTACAAACGCGATATTAATATCCCGTTGCGAATTTTCTATAACCTTAGCAGCTTCAGCAACTTTAATAGTAGGCGCTAAATGAGTTCCGGCAGTAATAACAGAAGAATACAATTCATTCACTTTTTTACCAACCTCGGGAGTAGAACCGGAAGTCACCTTTAAGATTTTATCTACTGTGTGTTCTTTATCGCCTGGATTAATTCGCTCGGGAGAATAGCCTGCATAAAAATCTTCGTTAAATTTTAATCCACTGGCCTTTTCTAATACAGGAATACATTCTTCCTCGGTAACGCCAGGGTATACTGTAGATTCATAAATAACAGTATCTCCTTTTTTCAGAACTTTCCCTACGGTCTCACTACTTTTATATAAAGGAGTAAGATCGGGACGGTTATTTTTATCAACCGGCGTAGGTACCGTAATTATATAATAGTTACAGTCTTTTATTTTTTCTAAATCTGCAGTACAAAACAATCCATTTTTCTCTGAAGGCTCCTGAACAAGTGATTGCTGAAGAAGGTCGTTTTCCACCTCTAAGGTAGAATCGATACCACTCATTAATTCTTTTATCCTTTTCTGATTTATATCAAAACCCACAACCGGGTATTTCGTAGAAAACAACCTTGCCAAGGGCAGGCCTACATAGCCAAGTCCTATTACAGCTATTTTAATATCATTCATAAGTATAAATTGTTATTTAAGATTTGCCCAATACCAGGCTACCGCTTCTTTTAATCCTGATTTAATGTCGTATTGAGGTTGATAATTTAATTTGTTTTTGGCTTTTTCTACCGAAGCTAACGAATGAGGAATATCGCCTTTGCGATTAGGACCGTGTTTTATTTTTATTTCCGCAATTTTAGGATCATATTCTGAAAGATATTCTTTTAAAAGCTGGGTGAGTTCCAATAAATTAGTACGATCTCCCACTGCAGTATTATAAACTTCATTTACTGCTTCTTCATTTTCAGCAGAAAGCGCCAGTAAATTCATCTGAATAACATTTTCTATATAAGTAAAATCCCGGGAATAGGTGCCGTCACCATTTATTACAGGAGATTCATGGTTCATTAACTGAATAACAAATTTTGGAATAACTGCCGCATAGGCTCCGTTGGGATCCTGTTTTCTTCCGAAGACATTAAAATAGCGAAGACCAATAGTATCTAAATCATAAGCGCTTTTAAAAATATCAGCATAAAGTTCATTCACATACTTGGTAATAGCATAGGGCGAGAGTGGCTTCCCAATAATATGTTCTACTTTTGGAAGGTTTTCGGAATCGCCATAGGTAGATGAACTGGCAGCATAAACAAATCTTTTTACCTTCGCATCCCTGGCCGCAACCAGCATATTTAAAAATCCGCTTACATTAACTTCGTTACTGGTAATAGGGTCTTTTAAAGAACGTGGTACCGAACCCAGCGCGGCTTCATGTAAAATATAGTCAACTCCTTTAACCGCTTTATTACAGGTCTCCAAATTTCTAATATCCCCTTCAATTAAGGTGAAATCTGAATGCTCTATAAAAGCCTCTAAATTTTCTCTCTTGCCGGTAGAAAAATTATCCAGACAAATAACTTTTGCCCCTATTTCAAGAAGGCGCTCACATAAATTAGAGCCTATAAATCCAGCTCCCCCAGTGACCAAAATTTTTGAAGACTTTAAGTGAGAAAATTGGGATTTATCCATTCAACAATTATTAATTTAACTTTTTTCCGGGGCCAAAGATAGGGTTTCTGTCGCAAGCTAAGTATTTGTTAGTCTTAAAGAAATGCAAAAAATAAGGTCGGTGAACTTAATCTTTATTCTGTTTCGCCTTTTTCGGCTACTTTTAATAAATATTTGCCATATTCATTTTTACTTAATGGCAATGCCAGTTCTTTAAGTTGTTTTCTATCTATATAATTTCTGTAAAATGCTATTTCTTCCAAACAAGCAACTTTTAATCCCTGCCTCTTTTCTATAGTTTGAATAAAATTGGAAGCTTCTAACAAAGATTCGTGGGTTCCTGTATCTAACCACGCATATCCCCGCCCCATTAACTCAACGTCGAGTTGCTCCTCCTTTAAATAATATTCATTTACCGAGGTAATTTCAAGTTCGCCCCTTTCACTGGGTTTAATTTGTTTAGCGACATCGACCACAGAATTTGGATAGTAATACAGTCCTACCACAGCATAATTGCTTTTGGGATTCACAGGTTTTTCTTTTATTCCTAAAACTTTACCATTTTTATCGAAATCTACCACTCCATATCTTTCAGGATCATTTACATAATACCCAAAAATGCTAGCACGCTGCCTGTTTTCAGTATTCTGAAGGGATTTTTTTAATAATTGTGATAAACCCTGCCCGTAAAAAATATTATCTCCCAGAATTAAACAAACACTATCATCGCCAATAAAATCTTCTCCGATAATAAATGCCTGTGCTAAACCATCTGGTGAAGGCTGCTCTTTATAACTAAATCGCAGTCCCATTTTTTTCCCATCCCCTAAAAGCTTTTCGAAATTAGGCAAATCCTCGGGGGTAGAAATAATAAGAATATCTCTTATTCCAGAAAGCATCAACACCGAAATTGGATAATAAATCATAGGTTTATCGTATATAGGCAGTAGCTGTTTTGATACTCCTCTGGTTATAGGATAAAGCCTTGTTCCACTTCCTCCGGCTAATATTATTCCTTTCATAACTTATACTCTACTTAATTTTTACTTTTATACTGACTTTCATAATATCCCTGATATTGACCGGAAGTTACGTGCTTTAACCAAATTTCATTTTCTAAATACCAATCAATTGTGTGTTCTAATCCCTCTTCAAAAGTAACAGAAGGTTCCCAGTTTAACTCTTTATTAATTTTAGAAGCATCTATTGCATATCTCTTATCATGACCAGGTCTGTCCCTAATAAAAGTTATAAGTTCTGCAGACTCTCCTTCCTTCCGGTGTAGCTTCCTGTCCATAACCTTGCATAATAGCTTTACCAAATCTATATTTTGCCACTCATTAAACCCTCCAATATTATAGGTCTCATTAATGGACCCCTTATGCAATATTAAATCGATAGCCCTGGCATGATCCAAAACAAATAGCCAGTCCCTCGTATATTTCCCATCCCCATAAACAGGTAGTGATTTTTTATTGATGATATTATTAATAAACAATGGAATTAACTTTTCAGGGAATTGATTAGGTCCGTAGTTATTAGAACAGTTAGAAATTATAAAGGGTAATTTGTAAGTTTCGCCATAGGCCCTTACAAAATGATCTGAACTGGCTTTTGAAGCTGAATATGGAGAATTAGGTTTATAAGAGGAGGTTTCTGTAAAAAACCCCTCTTTCCCTAGTGAACCATACACCTCATCGGTACTTATATGATAAAATAATTTATCCTTCAAATTATCTTTCCAGGTTCGGCATGCGGCATTTAATAAATTCAGGGTGCCGGTCACATTTGTTTTTAGAAATGCAAGAGGATCACTGATAGACCTATCTACGTGAGACTCTGCAGCTAAATGAATTACTTTATTAAAATTGTATTTTTCGAATAACTGAAATATTTCCTTCTCGTTCGTGATATCAGCTTTTATAAAATTATAATTGGGATATTCTTCAACATCCTTCAGGTTTTCCAAATTCCCTGCATAAGTAAGAGCATCCAAATTATAGATAATATAATCCGGATATTTTTTTACAAAAAGTCTTACCACATGGGAGCCAATAAAACCGGCTCCACCCGTTATTAATATGTTATTTTTATGCTTTTGAGACATTTATTAATTTTATAAAATGTTTTTATTTGTTTACTTAACTTTTGACAAAAGTATAATATTCAAATTTTATAGGTTTTCTGTCTTTAATTTATTCCTGCTGCATGTTTCAAAAAATTAAAAATACCACTTTTACACCTTCCCACCCTGTTCTAATTTGGGATGGGGAATGCGGATTTTGTAATTGGTGGAAAACCCGCTGGGAACTAAAAACCAATTCTAAAATTCATTTTGAAACGTATCAGCAGTCAGCTTCAAAATTTCCGGATATTCCTTTAAAAGAGTTTAAAAAAGCCAGCCGACTGATTGAGCCCGATGGAGAAATCTACTCCGGCCCCGACTCTGCTTACAGAAGCTTATATCTTTCAGGAGATAAAAAATGGCATAAATTATACAAAACTTCTCCTATCTTTCAATATTTAAGCGATCATGGTTATAACCATATCGCCAAAAACCGACACTTTTATTTTAAAATTACCAAACTTCTATTGGGCAAAGATCCATACAAACCTAAATTCTATTGGGTTTTATATATTATCGTCATTATAATCATACTAATTATTTTAATTTGAAATTTTTAAAAACTTACTGGTTCTATATACTTGCTGCAGTTATAACTATTATTGGAATACTTACCGGGTGGTACCTTTTCATATTTATCGCCATTCCGTTTGGCCTGTTTGGCCGGAATAAAAGAGATAACGGCTAAACTAGCGTTAAACTTATACTAAAGAAGGGCCCTTATTTGGATAAAATCGATTTCAGGACTACATTATAAATTGAAACTAATTCAATTGAAAAATGAAAGATTACGGAACATTATCACAAGCCATGAATAAGCTGAAGCTGGAAGAAGGCTATGAATATGACTTTAATTTAATGGATGAAAAAATTCAGATAAAATCTGAAAACCTAAGCTTTGGAGTCGATGAATTTGACGTAGATAAAGTGCTTCGATTTGAAGGAATGACCAATCCCGACGATAATGCCATTCTTTATGCTATTACCACTTCCGAAGGAAAAAAAGGTTTACTTGTAGACGGCTATGGCGTTTCCAGTGGCCAGGTTTCTAAAGAATTAATGGATAAACTGAATTTAGATAAAAACAGGCCCGTGAGCTAAGATTAAAATTCACATAAATAATTTTAAATTTGAAGATTTCTTTTTCTTAATTCTTTAATGAATAGAAAGGAGATTTAAATAATATAACCGTGAATAGTCCACACGATATTAAAATACTCAGCGGCTTTTGTAGGTTTCTAATTTAAAGGAAAACCCTTCAAATTTTTTCGATTCTGAAATAATGATCCCACCAGGAAGGGCGAAATATGTATGGCTTGTGGTGGCAAATAAAGGCAACTCTGGTCTCACTACACCTATAACTTGTGCATCTATTAGAATTGGAGAAAACAAGGTAGATGCTTAATGTTTTAAAATGGACCCGGGAGAGAACCAGTAATTTTATAAAAAATCTATATGACTCAAAATTTTAATCTGAATGAATCTGTAAAAGGAATTTGGGATAAACTGGCAGCGTGGCTGGATTCCCTTATTCTTAATTTACCAAATTTCATTCTTGCAGCCATTGTATTTTTTCTTTTCGTACTTATATCGAAGTACGTGGTAAAACTTCTGGACAGAATACTTCGTAAAAAAGGAACCCAGGATTCAATTCGCCAGGTTAGTATGAAAGTTATTAAAGCCGTGGTAATTCTGGTTGGCTTTTTTATTGCACTTGGACTTTTAAACCTGGATAAGGTTTTAACCTCTGTATTGGCAGGTGCCGGAGTAGTTGGTTTAGCAATAGGTTTGGCTTTACAGGGAACTTTAAATAATACTTTCTCGGGGGTAATCCTGAGTTTTCTTCCGGAGATCCAGATAGGAGATTGGGTTGAAACCAATGGCTTTAGCGGAGAAGTTACTGAAATTACACTTCGAAATATTGTAATTAAGGCATCTGATAATAATTATGTGGTGATCCCCAATTCTAAAATTGTAGATGAACCCTTCAAAAATTTTACCCGAACTCCCAGAGGTCGCGTTTTTATAAATTGTGGAGTGGGATATGCCAGCGATCTTGAAATGGTAGAAAAACTTACCAAGGAAGTTATTGAAAAATTATTTCCGCAAAGAGGGAATGAAGAGGTGGAATTTATGTACCAGGAATTTGGAGACAGCTCTATCAATTATGTCCTGCGTTTCTGGACCGATGTTTCTAAAAACCGCGATATATTAATCGCGCAAAACAAAGCCATTATTGAGATTAAAAAGGCCTACGACAAGGAAGGTATCAATATTCCGTTCCCTATACGTACTATCGATTTTACAAATAAATTATCTGTTAGTAAATCAAACGATTAAGAGTAATTTATACTTCTCATTAAACCAAAAGGATCATCTTCAGTATTTAGATGATCCTTTTTTATATTTCAAGGGTTCCAGCTATTAGAACCTGGCTCCCAAAGCAAAACTAAACCTTCCACCGTCACTACTCACAAAATAGCTGAAATTCGCATTAATAGCCTGAGCGCTATTTATCCAAAATCCGCCTCCGTAACTGTCATGCCACATTTTACTGGTATGTGGTTTTACCCAAACCCGACCTAAATCGTAGCCCCCATAAATTCCAATCTGAAAAGGTAAAAACGAAGTTTTAAATTGATCGAAACTATACCTAAGATCAGCTCCTGTCCCAAAAGCACTTTTTCCGGCAAACCTATCAAATCTGTAACCCCTTAAACCGGTTTCCCCACCTAATAAAGCCGCCTGATAGAATTCAAAATCATCTCCCATATTTAGTTGGGCATCTACGTGAGATTTTACAACAAGTTTTCTGTTCCTGGTCACCGCATTGTAAAATCCGAGATAGGGTTTAAAATATCCATAGAAACGATTAGTGGTTTGGAGATTCATTTTTCCGCCTACAACCACTTCGAATTTCATTCCGCGGGTAGGGTTTAAATTATAATCATAACTTTCATATCTGTAAGTAGCCTCCAACCCGGCAAAATACTTTCTTTTAAAATAATCGCTGGTGGAGTCGTTATAATTTTGGGTTATAAATCTATCGGCAGTATTATCAATTTTCACACTTTCAAAGTTTGCCATATATCCAAAGTAACTTCCAAAAGGTGACTTTCTCTGAAATCCAAACTCCCCTCCTATTTTGTTTATTTTTACCCGGTTATAATCAAAGCCTTTTTCATCCTCGTAATTAGGGGTTTGGTTTCCTATTCCAAAAAAGTTCATGGAATAACTGGGACTAGTAAAATTAGCGCCAATTACTAAATTATAATCTCCAAGAATGTTGGCAAATTCGCTGTTATAATTAATGTCGAAACCTCCTGTAGCAGAATACCAACCTACCGAAAGAGTATGCTGGGCGGTAAAGGGACCGCGTTTAAAGGCGTTCACGGTATAAATGCTTTTTACTCCTATTTTAAAGCCTTCATCGGGATTATAGCCAAGGCCGGGAAGTACAGAATTTCCTTTAAATATTTTTTTATCCTTGTCGAACGTATTTATCTCATAATCATCCTGAAATCTGAATTTTGCTTTTCCTTCAGATTTTATAGTGCTAGGCATAGTTTTATAGTCGTATATTTTCACCTTCTTCCCACTGTTTGCAGCTACATTATAAATATCATTATTTTGCCCGCCAATAATGCGCACAAAAATTGGATTTTTTCCGTTATTGCCTGTTACATTTATTTGATCATCATCATCAAGCGCATATACCCAGATTTCATTGGTTTCATCCCTTTTATAAACTTTATCGCTTATAATTTCCGCTCTTTTACCATCTTTCAATCGTGAGACCTTGACCCTCGTATTTCCATCTGGAAGTCTAATAACATCTACGGCATCATCTTTATCGGTACCTGTTACAATCGCAAGTTTAGCCAGGTAATTATAATATCTGCGAGCAATATCAACAATATTACCCCTTCTTCCCTGGAGGCTTTTCTTAATATAATCTGTGGTTTTCCCGAGCGTTTCCGGAGGAAGATCTTTAAATGCCTGCTCTATAACTGTATCTGTAACATTATCCTGGATGTATTTGGCCTCTTTAAGCCAGGTTTCCTTTCCTACATTCTGAAGTAGTTCTCTATCCAGACCGGTAGCCGCGGTATTAAACCATTTAACATCCTTGATATCACTGCTATATACAGCAAATTGGTTTGCAAATCCTGTAATTCCTCTTAAAGTTCCAAAAAAAGCACCGTCGAAATTAGAAAACGCCTGATCTCTGTCCCGTGGAATTGGTTCAAAAGTGCGATCGCCATTTTTATCTTCAAATTCTCCCCAACGCCATTGATCCTGATGCCTGTCCCAATCTCCTATTAACATATCAAAAATACGGGCCCTTACATAAGCGGCTTCATCGAGAGAATATTTTTCATCTCTTCGTAATTTATCAAACATTTCGGAAGTACTGATAATATCATGATTGGGAGATCCAAAACTCTTAAGATTCTCCCATCCATCTTCAGGACGTTCTACTATCATATATAACTCGTCCCCATATTCAGCATTATATTTTCCCAACTCCTTTTGCTTAGGAATATAAAACAGCTTTGGATTAGTATGATAAATTCCTGCAGCATTGGCAAGTTTTGGAATTGCCAGAAAAGCATATGGATGGGCAGCCGTATAAAAATCGTTAATCACATTTTCTGCCACCGTGTTTTCCAGCTGTTGCTGGACAGGAGTATCTTTAAAGGCTACAGTTTGTAGGAACTGTACTGCGCTTTTTTTAATACGACGCATATTATATTCCCGACCCAAGGTATCTTTTAGGCGAATAGATTTTGTTTGGTGCCCACCCCCTTTTCGAATAGGGGTTAATCCACCATACAAAGTATCAAGGTTTGCTACCTTCACTTTTACGGGGCTCCCGTATAGCTCCCTATAGCGTTGTCCCCAGATATTTTTATATAAACTGGATTTTTTTGTTTCTTCTTCAGAGTAAACCGAAGCTTCAATAGAATCGGGAAAAACCTTATTCAATTTAGAAACATCGAAAGGCTTGGGGGCGGCATAAACTTCTTTCTGGTATTTCAATACCGGTTTTTGGTCCACACTCTGATAAAAACTAACCCAGCTAGAGCCATCCTTAAAAACATCCAATACTGCAAACCCCTGATTAGGATCCGCAAAAAGACCATCATTACTTAACACTGCATAGGAAGCTTTAGATCCGGCCCCGGAAACAATCTGCTTAACCTGGCCATGTTCGATATACTGCAAAGTATGTTCGTGACCGGAAGCAAAAATGAGCCGATCTGAAGTTTGGGCAAGCGTAATTAAACGATTTGCCATAGATTTATACCGTTCGTTCTGCCTGTCCTGAATAGAAACCCCACCACTGGTTCGTATTAATGCGGCCAGGGATCCCAGGATAGGAACGGGAATTTTCTTTTGAGAAGGGTATAGGTTTTTGTCGAAATTATACTGCCCTCCATGTACGCCATTGGTATAGAGCGGATGGTGCATGGCGACAATGGTGGTTTTATTTTCGTTTTTCTGAATTTCTGAAGCTACCTCCAATAACATGGCCTCGCGGGTCTTAATCTCAGAACAATTATCGTTTATCCTTGGATTCTTATCCCAGTCTTCTAAAAACCATTGTGAATCTATAAGAATTAGAGTAATATCATCTGTAATATCCATTACTTCCAAGCCACAGCCTGTATTAGGTGCCCATTTTAACCGGTTGCCAAACTTCTTCTTAAAATAGTCCCTTTCCCGGTTTAAACCGTCAATCCCTTCATTGTACCACTCATGATCGCCCGGAATCACAATTACGTGTCCTTTGTAATTTTCTATAGCATTTAACTGGGCATCTATACGATATTCAGATTGTTCTCTGGTAGGCGCGCCTTTTGGAGGCATTCCCACAGGATACACATTATCGCCTAAAATGATAGTATAATTATCTGATACCTTTACAGAATCCAAAAAATGTTTGAAAGCAATCAATCCTTCAGAACTTCCCCCCGGAGGAGAATATCCGGCATCGCCAATGAGGTAAAATGTCTTCTCTATTTCTTTGTTTTTCGGGTATCCAAAATCTTTAGTGGGTTCACCTTGTGCATATTTTGCCTGGTAAATGGAACAACTAAGAAACAAGGCTGAAAGGGAAAAAGTTAGAAAAAGATTAAAATTTTTCATATACTTCTAATCGGGGTTTTTTTTTGTAATTTGGCAGTATATAATCATACATCTTAATGACAGAATTACTAGAAAAAGCAGATAAGTTTGTTCTTGAACTTTTCAGAGAAAAACTGCCAAATACATTCTTATATCATAATTATAATCACACACAACGAGTGGTTAAAAGTACTAAAGAATTAGCGGAGAATTCTGAATTAAATGTTAAAGAAGAACTGCCTGTCCTGCTGGCTGCCTGGTTTCACGATACGGGATACATAAAAAAATATAAGGGACATGAAGAAGAAAGTGTTAAAATAGCCCGAAATTTCCTAAATGACAATAATTTAGATAATTCGGTACAGGATAAAGTGGAAAAAATTATTCTGGCGACCAAAGCAAACGCTACTCCAGAAACTCTTGAAGAAAAAATAATTAGAGACGCAGATAGTTCTCATATAGCCAAAGATTATTTTAAAGAAACCAGCGAACTTTTACGACAGGAACTTCAACTTCATAACATTCATAACTATACTCCATCGGAATGGCGTACAGAAAACATTAAAATGTTTACAGAAGACCACCATTTCTATACGGATTATGCAATGAAGGACTGGAAAGTTGGGAAGGATCATAATCTCTCTCAATTGCTTAAAAAGCAAAATAAAAAAGCCAGAAAACGTAAAAAAGATGAGAAAAAAGCTAAGTTAAAAGCTCAATATAAAAATGATAATCCGGAGCGAAGCATACAGAGTTTATTTAGAATAACCCTTAGAAATCATATAAAACTTAGTGATATTGCAGATACGAAAGCCAACATTCTGCTATCTGTAAACGCTATCATTATATCTTTAGCACTTTCTAATATTATCCCAAAACTGGACGCAGTAAGCAATAAACATCTTTTAATTCCCACTCTTATATTAGTTCTATTTAGTGTAGCCTCCATAATACTTTCTATTATGTCTACCCGGCCTAATATTACTTCGGGAGAATTTACCAAAGATCAGGTTAAGAATAGGCAGGTGAATCTTTTGTTCTTCGGGAATTTTCATAAAATGCCTTTCAAAGAATTTCAGTGGGGAATTAATGAGATTATTAGAGACAAAGATTATGTGTATGAATCCTTAATGAAGGATTTACATTTACTTGGGCAGGTGCTTCACCGTAAATATCTATTACTAAGGCTTACTTACACCGTATTCATGGTAGGAATTATAATTTCTGTGATAGCTTACGTGTTGGCGTTTTACTTCCTAAAACCTTAATTACCCTTCATTTAAATAATCTTCCAGCGCTTCATAGGTGAGAGCGGTATCCGGTTCCTGGGGGTTGGGATGATAAAGAATGTTTACCCTTATGGCCCGTAATCCTATCACTCCTTGTACATCTTCCAGTTCAAGCAGTTCTACCTCATCTCCCAGGTAATTCCGGGATTGCAAATATTTTATATACCTAAGGTATTCCCTTTCATCGCTGCTCTGAGAATAGACGATTACAATTTTCCCTTTTTGGGTGATTCTTTCTTCCGTATTTTTTATGTGAGCTTTATCAATACGTTTTTTAATAATTTCATACCTGGCATTATAGGTACCATCTACATCAAATTTTTTCTCGTCCATCCGGTAACGTATAGATAATGTAGAATTAAAAACCAGAATAAGAGAAGCCGCATCTAGATGAATGGGAGTAGCCTGCTGAAGTTGATAAAACTTATTCTCCATTTCACACATCGTACCCAGTTGCCACAGTCTTAGGTTATACAGATATACCATATTAAAAGGGCGCTTAAGGGTTAGGGATTCCCCTATATACATATTATGGTCTACCCCATCGGTTTTATATCGTTCAAAATAGTGAGGATAAATCTTTTGGGCTTCTACCTGTTTTGTATCTATGAATCTGGCCATGCTGCGATTTATACGCTGCACGGTTTCATCATATTTTTTACGATGATCGTAAACAACTCCTGTTTCTGTATTAAGCTGATCTTGATACTCTTTTACCATTTCTCCCAATTCGGCAGATTGCTGGCTTAAATGGTCCATGATAGGATTTACTTCCTTTTGTAATAAATTGAAGATTTTCTGCTCGCTCGAAGCGTTTAGATTTTCTTCCAGATCCATTTTAAACTCTCCTATTCTATGTCGAACCTGATCGTAAATTGGCAGGTTTTCAATTTTATAGGCGGCTTCAATAATAGATTCTATAAGTTCTAATTGATGTAATAAATCCTTTTGGATAGCAGAATTCCTCGCTTCAGATGAAGCTACAATATCTATTTGCCCATAAAGCGGATACACATCTTTAAATGCGATATCTTTAAAAGAAGCCAATCCATCCTCATCGAGATCTTTTATAAATCTTTTAGCTTCATTTTCAAAAACCCACAAAACGCTGGGATGTATAGAAGTACATTCGCTTTGAATGACGGCCTTAATTCGGTTTTCAAATTCATTTTTATTGCGCTCTACGGCGGTCACAATATAGGGCAGAATGTCGTCCAGCTTGATGGCATTGATGCTGTTTAGTTCATTTTTGCGATAAGAAACCAGCTCCAAAACTCCCAGCAACTCCTTCTCGTTCGCGATAGGAGCGAGAATGCAGCTTTTAACATCAGCATCCCTGAGATTTCGTGACAAAAGATTATTATTATTCTTTTCTGCATACGCCTCTACATTAGAAATGCTGAAATAGGATTGATTTTCAACCAGTTTCTGAAAGGAATCTTCGCAAAGTCCTGTTTTGCAATCGCTCCTTATTTTATCCCGCAGGATGAAACTATTGGCTCCATCATTATTCATCCTTTCAAAAATCATTTCCCGCCTGTTAAAAAATGTAAATCCAACTCTTAAATCGGGAAGCTGATAAATAGACCTGAAAATATCCTGAAATTTTATGAGATCTCCTTTATCTGATGCTTCCTGATGAAGTAATGCGGTTTTCAATTCAGAAATAGCATCATCGATCGTAACATCGGTAAGATTTACAATTACAAATCCACGAAAAATCCAACTTTGGGGTGGAAATACTTTTTTCCATAATTCCACATCATCAATATGCTGAATTAATTGATCTACCTCTTTTTCAGAAACTTTTTTAGCATTTTCCTTAGGTTCAATTTCAATAAAATCTGCATTCAGCGCGACCCGGTAATGCTTTACAATTCCGTTTTCATCGGGAATGTCGTAATACAAAGGGCTCGAAAAGTCTATATGATAATCATAATAGAAATTCAGAATTAGTATACATCCATATATATAGAACATATCCTTATCTAAATTCCGCATATTCAGCTCGTAATCATCGCCGGCTTCGTTAAGAATGGTTTTAAGGCGTTTAGAAGAATTAAAAATGAGATTGTGAAAAGGAACCGATACCGCTTTTATTTCATTATTACTTAAAATACTGGGGAACAGATCGTCCAGTAAAATACGAATAGGATCCTTATATTTTTTTAACTCATCCGGATCGTTGAGACCTTCAAAAAGTTTGGGAAAGGAAGAAACATATTCAAGTACTTCTTCCATATAATTCCGGGCAATACTGCTGGGTTCGTGATCCAGTTGAGCTTTGTACTGCTCAACTATCTTATGAAAACTAATTTTTATGTCTAAAGGAAAATCCTGTAACTGATTCTTCATAACCTGAAATATAGGATAAAATTATTATTTCTAATGAACATACCGAGCAGAGACCGGAAATTAACAATTTTTTATACTGTTAGTATCTTTATGTACTACGAGTTATGTATTTTTGCGTCAAAATATATTTATTTATGAAAAAAATCTTAGCCGCATTAATCGTTCTAAGTATCCTAAGTTGTAATAAACAACCCGAAGGATACTCTATATCTGGAACAGTTAAAAATGTAGACAACGGAAAAATGGTGTATGTTTCTAAATTAGGAGATAATAACCAGCCTCAAAAAGTAGATTCTGTTGCTATTAAAAATGGGGAATTTTCTTTGGATCTCCCCGAAGTTGATAAACCCAATCTTAGCTTTCTGAATGTAGAAGGACTTAACGGAAATGTTATTTATATTTCTGAAAATGCTCCTTTGCATTTTGAAATTTATAAAGACAGTTTACCTTCTTCTAAGGTAACCGGTGGGAATGAAAACAAATTGTTTTCTGATTATATTACCCATTTAAAATCTGTGAACAAAACGGTAATGAATTCCAGAATGCAAATGCAGGCTGCAATGGCATCTAAGGATTCAGTAACTTTTAAAAGTCTTCAGCAAAAAGAAGACACCTTGCGCAGCCAGGATATGGAATTTAAAAAGGATTTTGTAAAAAATCATCCCGATTCTTTTGTTTCTGTATTGGTGTTAACCGATATGACAAACATGCAGGCTCCCACAGGCGAAGTAAAAGATCTGTTTGCTACGCTTAGTGATAATGTTAAACAAACTTCCTTCGGAAAACATTTGAAAGAAGAACTTGATAATCGCAGTGCAACAGAAGAAGGCAGTAAAGCGCCTGATTTTTCGGCACCTAACCCTGAAGGAAAAGATATTTCTTTAAAAGATGCTATGGGGAAAGTTACCCTTATAGATTTTTGGGCCTCCTGGTGCAAGCCATGTAGAGCAGAAAACCCTCATGTGGTAGAAATCTATAAAAAATATCACGATCAGGGATTCAATATTATAGGTGTTTCTCTGGATAAAGAAGGACAAAAAGACAAGTGGGTACAGGCCATTAAAGACGATAACTTAACCTGGCCACAAATTTCTCACCTTCAGTTTTGGGAAGAACCAATAGCAAGAAAGTATGGAGTTCGCGCCATCCCAGCACAGTTTGTCCTGGATCAAAACGGAACTATAGTAGCGAAAAACATTCGCGGAGAAGAGTTGGATGCTAAGGTGAAAGAATTACTGGAAGCAGCAAACTAATCGTTTAACTATAAACAACTTTGGGAAACTAAACCCGAAGAATTTAAACATAAAAACCACGGTATACCGTGGTTTTTGTTTTTTAGAAGTTAACCTATTTTAACTCGAAACTAACATTCACTTTTACTTTCACCTCCATTTCACCGGGAGCAATGGTCTGCTGATCTGAACTGTCTGCACTTGCCTTCATTTCGCTCATTCTGTAAACCGGGGTATAATTATTACTTTCAATTTCGTTGATAGAAACCGCTTTCCCGATTTCCTGATTTAAAGGAGCAACAAACTCTTTTGCTTTGGTTTGGGCATCTAAAATTGCTTTTTTTCTAGCCTGAGTTTTATACGAATCTATTTCAGAAGATTTAAACTCGACGCCATCTATTCGATTTAAACCCGCTTCCAGTAAACCACTCATAACCTCTTCGTAATTCTTTAAATTTTCAAGAGTGATGGAAATCGCCTGGTTGGCAACATAACTATAGGTTTTGGTGTCGTAATTGTAATTTTTATTCAGATTTACATAATCTGTATGAATGTTCTTTTCTGAAATCCCCTGTTTTTTAAGGTATTTAATTACCTTATTTACAGTGGCATCATTTTGTTTCTTTACTGCCTGCGGATTGTCTCCATCCGTTTCAATTCTGGATTTAATAATTACCTGGTCGGGCTGTACCTTAACTATACCTTCGCCGGTAACTGAAACCATTGGCTGTTGAGTCGCCGATTGCGCGTGTGCCGAGGCTGCTATTACCAGGGCTAATAATACAAGTAGATTTTTTACTCTTTTCATAATAGATTAAGTTTAGTTTGACTATAGAATTACAAATAAGATACCAGCTTTATAATTTTCCCGCTTTCTGAAGGAAAAATAATACGACTATAGGAATAGCAAGGAGTATTACCATAAGTAAATGCATTTCAAAAAGAGCAGGTGCGAGGATTAAGGTAATAACATAACCGCCTACCGCACCTCCAAAATGAGCATCATGACCAATATTTCCCAATCGGCGTTTCATTCCGTAAATAGTATATAATAGATAACCTATCCCAAAGATATAAGCGGGAATAGGAATTATAAAAAATAAGCCCAACATCATATTCGGGCGCAAAAGTATAGCAGAATATAGAATGCCCATCACTGCACCACTGGCACCTACGGCGCTATAGCTATACTCATCTTTATGAAAATAGAAGCTCAAAAGATTTCCCAATATCAAACTGGCAATATATACCGCAAGAAAACCAGTAGACCCTAAACTATATAACACAACATTCGCAAAAAAATACAACGTTAGCATATTTACGAACAAGTGAGAGATATCTACATGCAGAAAACCCGAGGTAAAAATCTGAAATTGTTTCCCACTTTTTATATCACCAATATTGAATTTATATTTTTCAAAAAAAACTCGATCGTTAAAGCCTTTAAAAGAAATGATGGTGTTCGCAGCTATTATTATAATGGTGACCAGGTTTAAATCTCGCATAGATACTTCTGTTTAGTTCCAAATATACCATATATTTGTTAAAATTTTTTGCTGATGCAGCTATTAGTTTTTTGGTTGGCTTACCCTTTATTATGGCTTATTTCCCGTCTTCCTTTCTGGCTGTTTTATAAGATTTCAGACGTTATATTTTTTATTGTTTACCGGCTGATAGGCTATCGAAAAAAAACGGTGACTTCTAATTTAAAACTCGCTTTTCCGGTAAAGTCTTCCCAAGAAATTCAAAAAATACGCGTTCGGTTTTACAGGCATATGTGCGATATGTTCCTGGAGATGATTAAGAGTATTTCTATTTCTGAAAAAGAGCTGAAGCGCAGATTCATTTTCACTAATCTTGAAGAGATTGACAGACTTCAGAAAATGGAGAAAAGTGTAATCTTAATTTGCGGACATTATGCGAGCTACGAATGGGCAAATGCCATACAATTATACCCGCATAAGTATAAGAGCTTCGGAATTTATAAAAAGATACGGAATCCCTATTTTGACCGGCTTATAAAAAGAATACGAGAGCGATTTAATGCTGATATTATTCCTAATACCAAAGCTCCTGTTACGATGCTTAAATATCAAAAAGCGGGAATTTTGGGCATTTACGCCATGATCGCCGATCAATCTCCTAAAATAAATCAGGCGAAATATCGCACCAAATTCATGAAGCATCTGGTTCCTGTTTTTATAGGTTCAGAAAAACTTGCCGCTAGGCTTGATATGGCCGTAGTTTACCTACACGTTGAAAAAACGGGAAGAGGCTTTTATAAAGCTACTTTTAAAACAATTACCGATACGCCCAAAACAGAACCTGAATTTTATATTACACGAAGGTATTTTGATCTACTAGAAGAGCAGATAAAAGAAAGACCAGAATATTATTTATGGACACATAAAAGGTGGAAACATATGAATGCTCCCACCTCTAACGATGTACAAATATTTTAGCCCAGCGGCTTAATTATTCAAGACCTGCAATTTCTTTTATTTCAGAAATCATTTTTTCAGCAAGCCCTTCGGCTTCTTTTTGAGATTTAGCTTCGGTATAAATACGTATAATAGGCTCGGTATTCGATTTTCGTAAGTGAACCCAGTTTTCCGGAAAATCTATTTTAACCCCATCTACGGTGCTAATTTCTTCTTCTGCATGATTTTCTTTTACTTTCTGAAGAATGGCATCTACATCCAGACCGGGTGTAAGTTCAATTTTATTTTTGCTCATAAAATAAGCAGGGTACTCTTTCCGAAGTTCGGAAACCGAAATGGCTTTTTGGGCCAGATAGGTTAAAAACAAAGCCACACCTACCAGACTATCTCTTCCGTAGTGCGCTTCCGGATAAATAATGCCACCATTACCTTCTCCCCCAATAACCGCGTTTTTTTCTTTCATCAGTTTCACCACATTCACCTCGCCTACCGCACTGGAATAACAAGTTTCGCCATACTTTTGTGTAAGGTCGCGCAATGCCCTTGAAGAGGAAAGATTACTCACAGTTGCACCGGGAGTATTTGCCAACACAAAGTCTGCACAGGCAACCAGCGTATATTCTTCCCCAAACATCTCTCCGTTTTCATCGATAAAAGCCAGACGATCGACATCGGGATCTACTACAATTCCTAAATCGGCATTTACCTCAGGAACTTTCTCGCAAATATCCTGTAAATGTTCTTTTAAAGGTTCGGGATTATGAGGAAAATGGCCTGTAGGATCACAATAAAGTTTTATTACCTCAACTCCTAATTTCTCAAGAAGTGCAGGAATAGCGATCCCTCCGGTAGAATTCACAGCATCTACCACCACTTTAAACCCTTCCTTTTTTACAAGGTCTGCATCTACGAGTTTCAACTTTAAAACTTCCTGTACATGCTTTTGAATATAATCTGAAATCGATTCAATTTTTCCCAGTGAATCTACCTCAGCAAAATGAAACTCTTCTTTTTCTGCAATTTCTAAAATTTTAGCACCTTCTTCTCCGCTTAAAAATTCCCCTTTATGATTGAGTAATTTTAAGGCGTTCCATTGTTTTGGATTATGGCTGGCCGTAAGGATAATCCCACCATTCGCCTTTTCCAGAGGCACGGCAATTTCTACAGTTGGAGTGGTGGAAAGATTAAGGTCTACCACATCTATCCCCAATCCCACTAATGTATTCATGACCAGTTGTTGCACCATGCTGCCCGAAATTCTGGCATCTCGACCTACAACAACTTTCAGTTTTTTACCCGTATTTTCATTTAATAACCAGGAACCGTAAGCAGCCGCAAATTTTACTGTATCTATAGGTGTAAGATTTTCGGAAGGTATTCCTCCAATAGTTCCACGAATTCCTGATATAGATTTTATTAAACTCATTTCTTTAAAATTAAATTTTTTGAAAAATCCTTTTCAAAATAAATCTGGGCAAATATACAAGCTGAAGGCAGCCTTGCCCAAATCTTAACACAAAATAAACAATGCCGCGTATAAATTAGTAACTTGCTTTTATGAATTATCTGGCCCACATATATCTTTCCGGAGATAACGAAAACCTTAAAATTGGAAATTTTATAGCAGATTCTGTGAAAGGGAAGCAGTTTATTTCATTTCCTGAAGAAATACAAAAAGGAATTATTTTACACCGGGCCATAGATAATTTTACAGATACCCACAAAATTGTAAAAAAAAGTGTGCATCGCCTTTTTCCGGTTTACAGCCATTACAGTACGGTAATAGTAGATATATTATACGATCATTTTTTAGCTGCTAACTGGAAAGATTACAGCGATATTCCTTTAGAAGTGTATGCACAAAATTTTTATGCGCTTCTACACGAAAATTATGATGATTTACCTGCCAGAGTTCAGCGATTTTTACCTTATATGGAAGAGGATAACTGGTTGGTAAGTTATGCGAGCATCGATGGGATAGGAAAAATTCTTTACCAGATGGATCACCGAACTAAAAATAAATCGGGGATGAAAAATGCAGTTCATGAACTTAAACTTTATTATAAAGAATTCGAGCAGGAATTTAAATTGTTTTTTTCGGAACTTGAAAAATTTTCTAATGATAAAATAATCCAACTTAATTGATATGAATAGAATTATCACAATTTTACTTATTCTGGCTTTAACAGCTTGTAAAAGCGAGTTAAAACCCAAAACAAATTCGCCCGCTACTACAGAACGTGGATACCTTGCAGATAGCGCGATGGTAGTTTCTGCCCGGCAAGAGGCTTCTGGTATAGCCACTAAAATTATGCAGCAGGGAGGGAATGCCTTTGATGCGATGATTGCTACAGAAATGAGTCTTGCTGTAAGTTATCCATTTGCAGGAAGTTTAGGAGGCGGCGGATTTATGGTCTATAGGAAAGCCAATGGAGAAACCGGAACTTTAGATTTTAGAGAAAAGGCGCCCCTGGCAGCAACTAAAAATATGTATTTAGACGAAAATGGAAATGCAGTCTCAGAACGAAGCAGAGCCGGAGCATTGGCTATTGGAGTTCCTGGAAATGTTGCGGCAATATTTGCGGTACATGAGAAATTAGGCTCCTTACCCATGAGTGAAATTTTAAAACCGGTGATTAAACTCGCTCGCGAAGGATTTGTACTAACAGAAGCCCAGGCAAAGAGCATGAATAATTATTCGTCAGATTTTCAGGAAGTAAATAATGATTCCATTTTATATTCTAATGTAAAAGCCGGAGACACTATTAAAAATCTGGCACTTGCTGCAACTTTACAAAAACTGGTAGATAATGGGCGTGAGGAATTTTATGGTGGTACCACAGGTCAAAAAATGGTGAAATTTATTCAGGATCATGGAGGAATAATTACTCTTGAAGATTTAAAAAAATACCAGGCAAAATGGCGCGATCCAGTTTCCTTCAATTATAAAGATCTTCATATTATTTCCATGGCTCCTCCTTCAAGTGGAGGAATTGTTCTCGATCAGATAATGAAAATGATCTCTCCTTATCCACTTTCTGAATATGGACATAATTCTTTAAAATCCATACAGGTTATTACAGAAGCAGAACGAAGAGCTTATGCCGACAGAAGTTTTTTCCTTGGGGATCCTGATTTTGTAAATATCCCCATCGATACTCTTACCAGCGATACCTATTTAAAAAACAGGATGAGTAGTTTTAGTTTTGAACACGCTACTCCTTCTTCAGAAATGCATCATGGAAAAATCCCGGGTTATGAAAGTATGGAAACCACCCACTATTCCATAGTAGATCAAGCAGGAAACGCAGTAGCTGTAACCACGACACTAAATGGCGCCTATGGTTCAAAATTATATGAAAAAGATCTCGGTTTTTTCCTGAATGACGAAATGGATGATTTTAGCGCCAAACCCGGCGTGCCCAATATGTTTGGATTGATTGGTGCAGAAGCGAATTCAATAGCGCCTCAAAAAAGAATGTTGAGTTCCATGACCCCAACTATTGTAGAAAAAAATGGTAAGCTATGGATGGTTGTGGGAACACCCGGGGGCTCCACTATTATTACCTCTGTATTACAAACTATTTTAAATGTGGAGGATTATAATATGACCATGCAACAGGCGGTAGATGCGGCCAGGTTCCATCACCAATGGTTGCCCGATGAAATAATTTTTGAACCCGATGCCTTTGATAAAGAAGTATTAAAAGAATTAGAACAAAAAGGCTATCATATAAATGAAGGTAAAACAACAATTATTGGGAAAGTAGATGCAATATTAAGATTACCTGATGGAAGACTGGAAGGAGGAGCAGATAGAAGAGGCGATGATACAGCTAAGGGATTTTAAACAAGTTGTTTATAAGTCATAATAAAAAGTTATTTTTTAAATTTAACCAAATTAAATTTTAACATTTCATTGGGGAATTATTCCACACTTACCAGGGGAAATCCCCAATTATTTCTTAAAATTATTTAAATAAAAAAAGCCCTGAATCAGGGCTTTTTTTAGGATTTACATTTTTTCCTTATGCATAATACCAGGTAGTTCCAACCAGTTTAACTTTTCTCCAACCATATTTTGTAAGAGAGTACCATACACCCGAATATCGGTAAACAGTCAGTCCATAGAGAGTATACCATTGCCCGTTAGTGTAAGTAGGAGCAACTGTCCCGCCACCAGTAGAGGATGAAGGATACATGCTGTTAACCCCCTTTACATCTCCACTTGATAGACCATTTCTTTGTGTGGAATACAGACTGCCATCAACTTTTGTGATGGTTGGTTTGCCATTACTGGAAAAAGAGAAAGGACCATACATCATTATGGATCCAAAGTCCAGAGTGGCAGTATACTCATCTCCATCCATCCCCTGCTCTGCGTAAGTATCGAAGTTATGTTCTCTTCCGGATTGAATATTAGCATAGTTAATTGTAATTTGAGTATTCCTGTCAACACGACTTTGTTCATGATATAGACCTATAGCGTGACCAATTTCATGAATAGCATTTCCAGTAGTACAACCTGAAGCTAAAGTTAAAACCTGCTTCCCTCCAACCATACCAACATACGATGAACACCCGGAACCAGTTGTAAAATAAACATAATTAGATTGAGAGGAACGCTTTACAAACTTCAAAGAAGTTTTGGATTCCCAGTGGCTTATCGCATCTGTTACTCTATATTGATTAGGTAAATTAGGATCAATAGAATAATAAACGGTATTATTAGGCCACATCCCTGAAGTGCGTCCCACACTCTTAGTATCAGGGGTTTCCCCCGGATTATAAATTAATTTAACCGGCTGTTTAGTTACCAAATTATCTTTAATAAGAATATCCCCCTGATAAACAAGATCACCATTAATATGGTCTACAGAGATTTTTTGACCTGCATAGTAAACATCAGAAATATCTCCTGTTTCATTTGGATAGGCAGCTTCTACATTTTCTAAGGTATTTGAAGTTGCGGTAGGATCGGTAATGTTTTGTTCTGTTAAAGAAGGGTCGGTAATGGGGTCTTTACTACAGGACAGAATAGCTAGAACGGGCAGTAAGTACCATAATTTACTTTTTTTCATAAGTAGGATTTTTTGTTTTTAAATCGAACAGCATCAATATTTTAAATTTGTTCGGATTAATTAATAAACTACGATTTGGGTTGTTCCAAAGTTCATTCCAAAAAAAATTTTAAAAGTTAAAGCCTCAATTTCAGATCTCTGAATTTAGCATACGTATATTCAGAAATAAGTTCTCATAAATTGAAAATTTATTTTCTTTTCAAAAAAAAATTTTAGACAAGATGTTCTTTTAAAAAACAACTAAATCACATCACACGGGGGGAGATTTTGGATGTGTTAAATTATATAGAATGCTAACTTAATAAATATTTATTAACAATTGTGTTTTTTTTAACATTTTTTTAATAAAAAATAGAAAAGCTGCCTGGAAAAGTTTCCAGACAGCCTCTTCTATTAACACCCTAATTATTATTAAATAACTACTGGTGATTAATAAAACTAACCCGACAGGTTGGTCATCCCCCCGGTTGACCGGTTAGCCGAAGTTAATTTTTCTTTATCCTGGTATTACAGGTGGACATATAATGGCTTTTATATTAACATAAAAGGAGTCTCCTTCAGAAACCGTGGTAAATGTTTCTGCTGCTGTATCGCCAGCAGACGCATCACAGGCAAACTCACGACATGTGGTACTCATTCCTCCGCCGGGAAGAGCTGGTATGACCTCAATCACATAACCGCTCAAAGAAAATCCGGTTTCAGGTACTATGGTAATAACTAAATGATGATTACCATCATACGAAACGGTAGCACTTCCTGATACTATAGAAGCTGCCTCAAATGTCCAGGAAGTATTATTGCTTCCAGTAGTTAAAAACAAGTTTTCATCTCCATTAGCGTAGAGAGTTAAGCAAGGAAAATCAACAGTGGGAATATCGCAAACATCTTCGTAAACACAATCTCCTCCAGTAGGATCTATCCAACAACCCAATTTAGTGGGATCTGCAATCTGCCCAGGAAGTTTTGGAGTGTTTGAACATTGGTCAACACCATTTAAAATACCGTCACCATCACAATCTGCATTTGCATCATTCAAATCACAAGGGGTAGCTCCACCATCAAAAAGAACAGGAGAATCTGGCAGGTTGCAATTACCTTCTCTAAAGTGGTAGTAATCTGTATTGGTATCACTGGTAAATAGATCTCTTACCTGTTGATCTGTAATAACTCCGGATCTTATAATAGAATTATCTACAGTGCCATACGCATCGCTATTTAGTAAAGTAATTTCAAAATAATACTGATCTACTCCATTGCCATCAGGTAAATCCACACAAACTGTTGTTCCTGCATAATCGCCATTTGCATCGAGGGATACAGTATTTTGTAAATCTGTAACAAGAGGATCTCCTATAGCGTTATTTACATATCTCCATACACTTACGCTAAAATGTGCAGGAAAATGTCTTCCATTAGCATCGCAGTAGTTACCAAAAATACAGAAGTTAATAACTTGTGTTTCTTCAATATCAAAGAAAAGATAACCATAAAGATTTACCATTCTATGGTCATAACAAAGTACGTCTACATCTACATATTTTTTAACTCCTGCACCTAAATTAATATCAAATGGAAGTGGATTATCCACATAATTGGCTAAGGTTCCACCGCCAGTACGTGGTGCAATCCAGATAATATTATCATTTGCATCATATACTTTAAAATAATCCAGGGTGTAGGTGCCCGGAGCCAACTCTAAGGAAGCAGATTCATTGGTAAAATATTCTGCTATCCCATCATTATCATAATCGGCAGGAGTAGGATTCACATTTACCTTAAGAGGATCCGCTGTGGTTCCCACAACCTGATTTCCTCCTTGAGATAAAATTACTTTTACATATGCCGGAGCCGCATCTGAACACATAGGCAAATCTTGCGCAGATTGTTTTGTAGCTGCTCTTTTGTTCATCATATCATTCAATATCGTAGCAAAAGAAAGAGTTGCTTTCTGATTATCATTTGCTATCACTCCGCTTTGTTCGTCTTTACTACAGGAAGTAAAGAGCAACGCCAGAATAGTAATTATTCCGAAGTATCGTTTAAATTGTTTCATAATAAATAGTTTTTGTAAAAATTAGAATGGTTAATAAAAATTGTAATCTTTATATTTTTTAAAATCCAAAAGAGGGAATATTATTCCCTCTTTTGGATTTAGACATTAAAAATCTGAAGCTTTGGAAAATTCACCACAGGCCACAGGAATAGAACCATCATATACATTATTTACAGTCATTCCGTGAATTACTATTGCTCTGTTTTCCAGCGGTAGTAATGTCGCTGCAGTAGGTACACCTCCACTTCCTAAATTAAAAGTGTGCTCGTAAACTACTACGCCGCCCACAGTGGAAGTTGGAAAATTACCACTTCCATCGTCCAGTCCTAAAAGTACAGGACCATAAAAGGGTGCACCTTCTGCAAGACTAATTATACCATCTAATCCGGCTGCTGAACTTGGAGGGCAGGTAGAATTATGCTTATCTGCAAACCCATGAATATGCTGTGCATGGATTTTGTTAGGCTCCAATTTAGTGGCAAGAACCGTAGCATCTAATGTGTTATTAGAATTATCTAAAGAAAGGAATGCCAAAGCAACCACACCAGAATTATTGGTGGCGTCTAAGCATGATTTATAGTTTGTAACTCCTGGCTGATCAAAAATTGGAGGTGTATCGGTAGTCTCACATCCTTCTCTAAAGTGATAATATTCTAAATTATTATCTCCATCAAAGAAGTTTCTTACTATGATATCATTTATAACGCCTTTACGAATTATGGTGTTTGGAACGTTTCCATAAGCATCTGAATCTAATAAAGTAATCTCAAAATAATATTCATCCAGTCCTCCACCATCGGGTAAAGCCACACAAACAGTACTTCCTGAATAATCTCCGTCTCCATTTAATGTAACAGTATTGGTTAGATCATTATAAAGTTGATCTCCTTTAGTGCCATTGGCATATTTCCACACATCTACACTAAAGTGTGCAGGAAAATGTCTTCCATTAGCATCACAATAATTACCAAAAATACAGAAATTGATAACCTGTGTTTCTTCGATATCGAAGAACAGATAACCGTATAGATTGGCCATTCTGTAATCATAACACAATACATCAACATCTACATACTTTTTTACTCCTGCACCCAGATTAATATCTATAGGAAGAGGATTATCTACATAATTAGCAAGGGTACCATCCCCAGTTCGGGGTGCTATCCAAATAAGATTATCGCTGGCATCATATACTTTGAAATAATCTAAGGTATAAGTTCCAGGTGCTAATTCCAGTGAAGAAGATTCATTTGTAAAATATTCAGCCACCCCATCATTGTCATAATCGGCCGGAGTAGGATTCACATTTACTTTAAGAGGATTCGCAGTAGTTCCCACTACCTGATTTCCTCCTTGCGACAAAATAACTTCTACATAAGCCGGTGCAGCATCAGAACATTGTGGAAGATCCTGTAAGGTTTGTTTTAAAAGGGCCTTGTTGGCTACAAGATCATTTAAAACAGTGGCAAAAGAAAGCTTTGCCATCTGCGGGTCAGGGGAATTTGATGTGCCCGATTCATCCTTACTACAAGATGTGAAGAGCAGCAAAGACAGCGCTAAGCATGTCCAGCAAAATTTAAAGGTTTTCATAATCTTAAATTTTTAGTTAATAATAATTTAGAATGGTTAATAAAAGTTTGTATTATCTAGAGAAACCGGTTTTGTTCTTATCCATTTTTGAACAAGTTGGGAGAGACCGGAATAAAATATTTTGTAAAAGAAATCCTGTCCCATAAAATTAATATGGGACAGGACTTTTAATTATTATTTACATACCACAGTGTGTACGATCAGCCAGAAACTACCGTCACCACTATAAGTGAAGTGATAAGCTTCTCCTGCTGTTGGGCTTTCATAAGTATTACCATACTGCCCGGGCGCTGTTTTAGTTGGCGCATTATCGCTTAAGAAAACGTGCAACTCGTCTAGTGACACACCAGTAGCGGGATGAAGAGTTACCGCTACATCGGTTCCTGTAATAGTAACATCTACAGTACCAGCTAAATAACCTTTGGAGATATCATTTTTACCAGCTCCGGCATATAGATTATAGGTGGTTGTTCCGTCTGTAGCATCGGTGAAATGTTGTGTCCATCCCCAACGTTTGTTACCTAAATCTAAAGAGATTAATGTAGTGTTACCAAACATAAAGGCTGTTTCACATCCTCCACCGCCTTCCTCTAGAGGGCATCCATCATTTTCTGCTGGACCCTGAACATCTGGACAATGGTCATAACAATCCATAACTCCATCTCCATCGGTATCTGTTTGACAGTCATTTTGAGGACAACCAAAATTCGCTGCTGTACCAAATACATCAGGACATTGGTCATCGCAATTCAAGACACCATCACCATCCCTATCTCCTAAACAATCGTTTTCGGGACAGCCTGTTGGGGGAATTCCGGCTTGGTAAGGACATTGGTCATCGCAATTGTTAATTCCGTCACCATCACTGTCCAGAGAACAATCTCCTTCTGGAATAGGACATCCAAATCGTAAGTGATCATAATTAATATGGGTATCTCCATCATAATAAGACATAATTGTATTACGACTTAAAACTCCTGTTAATACCATTGGTTGAACATTTCCATAAACTGCAGGCCAGGACAATAAAGTTACTTCATAATAAATATAATTTTGGGAATCACCGTACTGACTTAGATCCGGTAATGCAAAACACAATGGTTCAGCAGAAGGATCTTCCCCACTGGTTGAAACTGTGTTCATTTCATCGGTATATAATGGTGTACCTGTATTATCTGTTCCCAACCAAACATTTACAGAGTAATGGGCGGGATAATCCCTTCCATCTCCATTACAGTAGTTGGCAAATACGCAGAATTCCAAAGTTTTATTTTGATTGATATCAAAAAATAAATAACCATATGAGTTAGGCATTCTGTTATCATAGCACAACACGTTTACATCTACATATTTTTTTGCCCCTGCTCCCAGACTTATATCTAAAGGAAGTGGATTATCTACATAACTGGCAAGGCTACCTTCTCCAATTTTTGGGGCCAACCAGATTAAATTATCTCCGGCATCATACACCGCAAAATACTCTAGGGTATAATTTCCTGGAGTTAACTGAAGGTCGGGAGATTCTAAGGTAAAGTATTCATCTACTCCATCCCCGTTATAGTCATGAGGAGTAGCGCTTAAATTAATTTTTAAAGGAGAAGCCATAGTTCCTGCTACTGGGTTCCCTCCCTGAGAGACTACCACCTCTACATAGGAAGGCGCAGCTTCTGTACAAATAGGAAGATCGCTTACAGACTGTTTGGTTGCAGCCTTGTTAGCCATAAGATCATTTATAACAGCCCCAAAAGTTAAGGTTGCCATTTTGGTATCCGGTGTGGATCCTACGTTTTCATCTTTGCTACATGAGGTGAAGAGCAATGCGAATACCGCAATGAAAGCAAAGTAGTTTTTAATTTTTTTCATAATTAAGTTTTTAGTTAATAATTAATATTTAGAATGGTTAATAAAAATGTATATGCAATCACCCTGTCAAAGGGTATATACTCTAATAATAAAGGGGTGAGATTTTTACAATAAGAAGCAAGGTGGGGGTGATTCTTATTATAGTAAATATAGTGGTAGATAAAGGATTAAAAATATGGGTGATTTCACCTATATTTCACGACCACTTCCTACATTCAGCTGCGCTTTACATCGATTAAATTATGATTTATAGCGTAAATAATACTTTCTAAAATAGTATCACTGTTGGTACGTTTTACAATATTAGCCCTGTGTTTTTCTATAGTTTTAGGTGAGATAAATAAGACCTCAGATATTTCTTTTGTTTTGTATCCCTTACATAAAAGCTGGATGATCTCCTTCTCTCTTTTTGTAAAGCTATAGTTCGTCAAAGTGCTGTTCTCTTCAAAAATCTCTTTCATTTTTTTCGAATTACTTCCCACAGTTTTTTGGATTCCTTTTTCCTGATCGTAAAAATCGATTAACATAATAAATTGACCTGACACAGATTTATCAAGCTTTGAAAAACTTATTCGGGCATTTCTAATCTTATCATTTTTTAACTTAAGAGCAGTTTTAGTTACCGCTTTCATGTGTTTCCCTCTGGCAAAGTTTCTCAAACTGGCTTTCACTTTTATTTTATTCTTGCAGTTCACGAAATCGGTAAGTTTTAGACCTTCGGTCTTTTCTATTTTAAATGTTTCTTTAAAGGCCTGGTTCATACAAACAATCTGTTCCTTTTGAAGAAGGACTGCCGGAGTGGATAATAAATGAAATAATCCCATAAAAGCATCTTTCCAGTAATTAGAAAGGGAAGGCGAAGAAAATACCCTCTTAATTATTTTTCCACCCAAGGAGGAAATCGAAATGTTATTGTAATAGATTTCATCTATGTATTTTTTATAAGTATTTTCTATAATCACCTGTGCTCGTTCATCGGCATACATAATCAAACAGGATTTATTCAGAAAATGAGTAGACTTAAAATTATTAAGGTTTTTAAGGCTTGTTTCAGATAAAGAAATCTGATCAATAACAATTACGTCGGGTAAAAGTATTAGAGCAGTGTGATAGCCAATATGAATTGAAGACTCTGCATGAATTTTAAAATAAAGACTTAATTCCTCCTCCAGTTCTGTTATAAAATTCTCTCTTCGGCTAATTACAAGTAAATGTTTTTTCTCGATATTCATCCCTACTTTTTTTCATTAAACATTCTGCAACCATAGTTGCATCCATTTCAAACGCGTAGGTTAAAGACAAAGGAATTATCTATTTACATAAATAACCTTCAAAATGATTTGAAAAAATGGGGTAAAAATTCAAAAGTGGGGTGATTGAAATACGGGGGGAATATTGGGAAAATAAATATAAGGGAAATACCCCAGAATTTTACAATTCTGTTTGTAAATTTATACTTACATGTTGTTTGTTAAAAACTAGTTTTTTGTATTTACAAAATAGATAATCGGTATCTTTTATAAAAAATATTTTTAGTTCATTAAATTTCTTGTTTTATATTTATCACTCTAAAAAATTCAATAAGCTCGAATCCCTTTTCCTAGAAGCCTATTGAATTTTACCTATTAATTAACAGTGAAGCGAACTCCCCTTTCTTTTTAGTTAGCAACAGTTTAAGTACCTTTGCCACCTTGATAAAAAATATGGTTGAAGCGGAAGAAAACATTCAGGTTTTAGGTGCGAGGGTACATAATTTAAAAAATATTGATGTTACCATTCCCCGGGAAAAATTAGTAGTAATTACAGGACTCTCTGGCTCGGGAAAATCTTCTCTGGCATTTGATACTATTTATGCGGAAGGGCAACGACGCTATATTGAAACTTTTTCAGCCTATGCCAGGCAGTTTTTAGGCGGTTTAGAACGTCCGGATGTAGATAAAATAGACGGACTTTCCCCTGTTATTGCTATTGAACAAAAAACTACCAGTAAAAATCCCCGTAGTACCGTGGGTACCATTACTGAAATTTACGATTTTCTTCGCCTGCTCTTTGCGAGAACTGCAGATGCTTACAGTTATAACACCGGTGAAAAAATGGTTAGTTATAACGATGAGCAAATTAAAGATCTTATTATTGAAAACTTTAAGGGAAAAAAAATAAATATTCTTGCCCCGATAGTACGTTCCAGAAAAGGACATTATCGGGAACTTTTTGAACAAATTGCGCGACAAGGTTTTGTGAAGGTAAGAACCGATGGAGAAATCAGGGATCTTATAAAAGGAATGAAACTCGATCGCTATAAAACCCACGATATTGAAATTGTGGTAGACAGGCTTCAAATTTCAGAAAATAAAGATACTCACAAGCGCCTAAACGAAAGCATTAAAACCGCCATGTATCATGGGGACGATGTTTTAATGGTATTGGAACAAGACACTAACGAAGTTAGATATTTTAGCAGGAATTTAATGTGTCCCACCTCGGGAATTTCCTATCCTAACCCCGAACCCAATAATTTTTCTTTTAATTCTCCTAAAGGAGCCTGCCCTATTTGTAATGGAATTGGTACTCTACATAAGGTTAATATCGAAAAAATAATTCCCGATGCTTCCAGGAGTATAAAAGCGGGTGGATTAGCTCCCCATGGGCCTCAAAAGAAAAACTGGGTTTTCTCTCAATTGGAATTAATTGCAGAACGCTTCGACTTTAAATTAAGTAATCCTATTGCGAATATCCCGGAAGATGGTTTAAAAATGATCCTTTATGGCGGAAAAGAAAAATTCTCTAAACAATCCAAATCCCTGGGAATCACAAGAGATTATAAAATAGATTTTGAAGGGATTGCCAATTTTATAGAAAACACTTACCACAATAACGATTCAAGATCTTTAAGAAGATGGGCTAAAGAATATATGGATAAAGTGGTATGTCCCGAATGTGAAGGTTCCAGACTAAGAAAGGAATCCTTATATTTTAAAATAAATGGACTTAATATCGCTGAACTTGCTGAAAAAGACATCACCGATCTCTCTGATTGGTTTTCAAGTTTAGCTGAAAAATTATCTGAAAAGCAACTGCTAATCGCTTCAGAAGTAATAAAAGAAATTAAAACCCGTCTACAGTTTCTGGTAGATGTAGGCCTCACTTACTTATCGCTTAACCGTAGCTCAAAATCTCTTTCGGGAGGAGAAGCACAGCGAATTCGCCTTGCCACCCAAATTGGATCGCAACTGGTGGGAGTTCTTTATATTTTAGATGAACCAAGTATAGGTCTTCACCAGCGAGATAATGAAAAACTTATAAATTCTTTAATCTCGTTGAGAGATTTGGGAAATTCAGTGATCGTGGTAGAACACGATAAGGATATGATAGAACGTGCAGACCATGTTATAGATATTGGACCCCATGCAGGGAAACACGGGGGCGAAATTATTAGTGAAGGAACTCCTGAAGAAATTTGTAAACATGATACCATCACCGCCCGTTATTTAAATGGCACCCAGAAAATTGAAGTTCCCGAAAAACGCAGAAAGGGTAACGGAAAGAAGATTGTACTTAAAGGAGCAACCGGAAACAATCTCAAAAATGTGTCGGTAGAATTTCCTTTAGGTAAAATGATCGCGGTTACAGGAGTTTCAGGAAGTGGAAAATCCACATTGGTTAATGAAACTCTTTACCCCATTATGAATGCTCACTATTTCAATGGAGTTAAGGAACCTATGCCATACACCTCAGTCAAAGGACTGGATAATATAGATAAAGTCATCGATATTAATCAATCTCCTATAGGAAGAACGCCACGCTCCAATCCTGCAACCTATACCGGTGTGTTTTCAGAAGTGAGAAGTCTTTTCGCAAAAACTCCCGAAGCTTTAATACGCGGCTACAAACCCGGGAGATTCAGTTTCAATGTAAAAGGAGGAAGATGCGAAACCTGTAAAGGAGGAGGATTACGCGTGATAGAAATGAATTTTCTGCCCGATGTGTATGTGGAATGTGAAACCTGCCAGGGAAAACGATTTAATCGTGAAACCCTCGAAATTCGATATAAAGGAAAGTCCATTTCAGATGTGCTAGAAATGACTATTAATGAGGCTACCGAATTTTTCGAATCTATCCCAAAAATTTATCGTAAGTTGAAAACCATTCAGGATGTAGGTTTAGGTTACATTACTTTAGGCCAGCAAAGCACGACGCTTTCGGGGGGAGAAGCACAACGTATAAAACTTGCAACCGAGCTTTCTAAGCGAGATACCGGGAATACTTTTTATATATTAGATGAACCCACCACGGGTTTACATTTTGAAGACATACGGGTATTGATGGAAGTACTTAACAAATTAACCAATAAGGGAAACACCGTTGTGATTATTGAGCATAATCTGGATGTGATTAAAATGGCCGATTATATTATAGATATTGGGTACGAAGGTGGAAAAAACGGAGGAAAGGTGGTTGCCACAGGAACTCCTGAAGAAATAGCAAAGGATAAAAAAAGTTATACTGCACAATTCTTAAAAAAGGAACTAAAAAATTAAAACATTGAACAATCAATTAATGAGAGCTAAACAAGGTAACAAAGCCTGGAACGAAATAAAAACAAACGATTCCTGGGCGATCTTTAAGATCATGGGAGAGTTTGTAAAAGGTTATGAAAAATTAAGTCTTATTGGTCCTTGTGTATCCATATTTGGATCTGCAAGAACCAAACCTGGACAAAAATATTACGAACTCACAGAACGCGTGGCTAAAAAAATTGTAGACCATGGATATGGAGTTATTACCGGGGGTGGTCCCGGGATTATGGAAGCTGGAAATAAAGGTGCACATCTGGGTGGAGGAACCTCGGTAGGTTTAAATATAGATCTTCCCTTCGAACAGCACGACAACCCTTATATAGATCAGGACAAAAGCCTGGATTTCGATTATTTCTTCGTGAGAAAAGTTATGTTCGTAAAATACTCACAGGGATTTGTAGTAATGCCTGGAGGATTTGGAACATTAGACGAACTTTTTGAAGCCATTACTCTTATACAAACCAATAAAGTAGATAAATTTCCCATCATTCTGGTAGGCACAGAATTCTGGGGCGGGTTGATTGACTGGGTTAGAAATACATTATTAGATACCTTTAAAAATATAGGAGAATCGGACATCGATCTGGTACAGGTGGTAGATACCGAGGATGAAGTGATAGATATTCTGGATAAATTCTACGGAGAATATAACCTGAGTCCGAACTTCTAAAATTTTAAGTCTCCCTTAAAATCTAATACTTCTTTAAGTATATTTACCTGATAATTTTATTGTCTACAACTACTTAATGCTCTTGATCTTTTGAAATTAAAAGTCGTTTTATTTATATCTTTCGTAGTTGGTTCTGGGTTTTGCTTTGCCCAGACCTCTATGGATATAACGGCGGTGTTAAATGATAGCACCAATACTTTTAATATTCAACAGGAAATAACGTATCAAAACGATAGTAAGACTGCGCTTTCTTATATTTATCTTAATGACTGGGCCAACAGTTTCAAAGATAAAACCACTCCCCTTGCGCATCGGTTTGCTGAAGATTATTTAAGACGCTTTCACTTTGCCCGGCAAGAAGAACGGGGGTATACAACTATCTATTCCTTTACAGATATAGATGGAACTAATTTTAGCTGGCAACGCGTATATGCCGATATTATTAGGCTTCAACTTAAGAAACCTCTGCTTCCCGGCGAGCAGGTAACCTTTAAGCTGCTTTATAAAGTAAAAATTCCTTCAGAAAAATTTACCCGTTACGGGTATGATGATAAGGGGAATTTTAAATTAAAGTACTGGTATATAACTCCTACCGTTTATGATGGGAAATGGGAAATTTACAGCGATAAAAACCTTGGAAATCAATACACTCCACCGGCAAATATCAATATCACATTATCTACGAGACCTTACTTATATGTGGCTTCTCCCCTTACCCGGGTTAGACTTGCAACAGAAAACCAGTACAAAACTTCTTATCTCACAGGAAATTCTATTGTAAATTCTGAACTCTATTTAACTAAAACCTTCAGATTTGAAAATTTTGTGGTGCATGATACTAAAATCCTAAGCAATCTGGATGATGAAGGTCTCAATGAAAAAATGAAGGGTCTTATCCTGTATCGAATTATGGGTTTTTTAAAGGATCGCCTGGGAGAGTACCCTCAACCTGCAATAATGGTTACCAACGATGATTATTTAAACAATCCCATATACGGCCTTAACCAATTGCCTCATTTTATAAGGCCCTTCCCCGATGGATTTCAATATGATTTAGAACAATTTAAAACCATTACCGACCATTACCTCAAAAATTCTATTTTTTTAAACCCCAGAGAAGAACAATGGGTTTACGATGCCATACAGATTTCATTACTTATGGATTATGTAGATAAATATTATCCAAAAATGAAAATTCTTGGCAGCCTGAGTGATGTAATAGGAGTTCGCTGGTTTCATGCTGCCGATATGGAATTTAATGACCAATATCCATTCATGTACCTTCACATGGCTCGTATGAATTTAGATCAGCCGCTTTCAACAGCGCAGGATTCACTTGTGAAATTCAATAAAAATATCGCTAATGCTTATAAGGCGGGAGACGGTTTAAAATATGTAGAAGATTTCCTGGGAACTAATGCCGTTAAAAAATCCATTTCAGAATTTTATTCCAGAAATGTATTAAAACCCACCAGCTCTTCAGAATTCGAAAAAATATTACAGTCTAATTCCCAAAAAGATCTTTCCTGGTTTTTTAAGGATTATGTGAATACCGATGTCAAAATGGACTTCAGGATTAAAAAGGTTAAAAAAAAGAAAGACTCCCTGGAGGTAACCATTAAGAACAAAAAGAAAAATAATATGCCTGTTTCGGTTTATGGAATTAATCACGGGAAGGTGGTATACAAAACCTGGGTTTCCAATGTTAACAAATCAAAGACCATTACCATACCTGCAGATAGCGTAAGAAGGGTGGCGGTAAATTATGAAGGAGAAATCCCCGAGGTAAACCAGCGTGATAATTATAAAAAAGTTACCACTTTGCTTAATAAACCCCTGCAGTTTCGATTGCTTCTGGATATTGAAGATCCTCACTACAACCAGCTCTTTTTTATGCCGGAATTCAATTATAACCTATACGATGGTCTGGCGATAGGTCCTAAGATATATAACAAGACTTTTTTAAATCGCAATTTTGAATTTAAAATTTCCCCGAAATACGGTTTCACCAGTAAAACCTTTGTGGGCTCAGGGTCTGTGAGTTATACGCATTGGCTTGAAGATCAAAACCTTTTTGCTATACGCTATGGAATTGGGGGAACCAGATTCTCTTATGGATATAATCTCTTCTACCAAAAATACACCCCATATATTTCATTCAATTTCCGAAATTCTTATTTACGTGATAATGAGCACCAAAGCCTGGTGATACGAAATGTAAATGTAAGACGGGACAAAGATCCAGAACATCCTGTAAAACAGCCAAACTACAATGTTTTTGATGCTTCTTATTACTACAGCGATAAAAATCTGGTGGATTATCTTTCGGGAAGTATAGATTACCAGCTCGCAAAAAATTTCAGCAAAGTTGCCCTTACCCTTGAATATCGAAAATTGTTTCGCAATAACAGGCAGATTAATATGCGTTTTTATGCCGGTACTTTTTTGTATAACGACGAAAATGATAATGATTACTTCAGCTTTGCCCTGGATCGACCCACCGATTACCTGTTCGATTATAATTACTACGGAAGAAGCCAGAGTAGCGGGTTATTCAGCCAGCAAATTATTTTAGCAGAAGGCGGCTTTAAGTCGCAATTAGAACCGGCATTTGCCAATCAATGGATTACAACTCTAAATGGAAGTACTAATCTCTGGAAATGGATCTACGCTTACGGAGATCTGGGATTGATGAAAAATCAGGACTATAATGCCAAATTTCTATACGACTCCGGTATACGTGTAAGTCTGGTCGCCGATTATTTTGAAGTATACCTACCTGTATATTCTAATCTGGGGTGGGAAATTGGGCAAAACAACTACGACCAAAAAATACGGTTTATTGTAACTTTAGATATTAATACCTTAATTAAACTCTTTACCCGGGAATGGTATTAGAAGAAAATTGGTTGTAGTTTTTTTATGTAGATAAAAAAAGTCAATTCAAATCCATATTAAAGAATTCGTAATAAAAACCATCTTATTCCGTAAATATTATCAATTCAACAATTATTATATAATATTTAAGAATTTATTAAATTATTACCTCCTATTTTTGAATTGTATTTAACCTTTGTTTTCTTTATATTTGTTTCAATCGAAAATTAATATATGCAAAGTGAAACCCAGCCTAAAGGAGCTATATCTTTTGAAGATTTCAAAACACGTGTTCTTGAAGATTATAAAACTGCTGTTACTAGCAGGGAATGCAGTTTGCTTGGTCGCCGTGAAGTTTTAACAGGAAAAGCCAAGTTTGGAATTTTTGGAGATGGAAAAGAATTGCCACAATTGGCAATGGCCAAAGCCTTTAAGAAGGGGGATTTTCGCTCCGGTTATTATCGGGACCAAACCTTTATGATGGCCATTGGCGAGTTAAGTATAGAGCAGTTTTTTGCCGGTTTGTACGCAGATACCTCTATAGAAAATGAACCTATGAGTGCCGGAAGGCAAATGGGAGGTCATTTTTCTACTCATAGTCTGAATGAGGACGGGAGCTGGAAAAATTTGATGGATCAAAAAAATTCCAGTGCAGATATCTCTCCTACGGCCAGCCAAATGCCTCGATTATTAGGATTGGCACAGGCTTCCAAAATTTATAGGAATGTTGAAGGTATTAATTCAGAAAAATTTTCAGATAACGGAAATGAAATAGCCTGGGGCACCATTGGAAATGCCAGTACCAGCGAAGGTTATTTTTGGGAAACTTTTAATGCTGCCGGGGTTTTACAAGTTCCTATGGTAATTAGCGTATGGGACGATGAATATGGAATTTCTGTTCACGCAAAACACCAAACAACAAAAGAAAATATTTCTGAAATTCTCCAGGGTTTTCAGCGAGATGAAGATTCCAACGGCTACGAAATTATAATAGTAAATGGCTGGGATTATCCGGCCCTGGTGGAAGCTTACGAAAAAGCTTCCCGAATTTCGCGAAAATCACATACACCTGTCCTTATTCATGTAAAAGAACTAACTCAGCCCCAGGGGCATTCAACTTCCGGGTCTCACGAACGTTATAAAGATGAAAACCGACTAAACTGGGAAAAGGAACATGATTGCAATTTAAAATTTCGCAAATGGATTCTGGAAAATAATTTTTCTTCTGAAGAAGACCTGGAGGAGTTGGAAAAAGAAATAAAAAAACAGGTAAGGGATGGGAAAAAAGCCGCGTGGACCGCTTATACTCAACCCATGATCCACAAACAAAGGGAACTGCTCCCCCTTCTGGATAAAATCGCAAAAAATTGCAGTAATCCATCTCATGTTATAAAGCTTAAAAAGAAGCTGGAAGATAATAAAACTCCGCTGCGCAAAGATTTACTTATAGCCGCGCGCAAAACCCTTCATTATCTTATAAATATTCAGTCTGAAGAAAAGGCTGAGTTACAACAATGGATAACCAGGTATCAAAAAGAATCTCAGCCGGAGTTTAGCAGTCATCTTTATAGTGAAACCCCTCATAAAGCATCCAGTATTCAGGAAATTTCACCCTCTTATTCAGAGGATACGAAAGAAGTGGATGCCCGAATTATTCTTCGGGATAATTTCGACAAAATATTTTCCACTTATCCCGAAACATTAATTTTTGGGGAAGATAGTGGAGAAATTGGAGACGTGAATCAGGGACTTGAAGGGCTTCAGGAAAAATATGGAAAACTTAGAGTGGCCGATGTAGGAATACGGGAGGCTACTATAATGGGGCAAGGTATAGGAATGGCTATGCGCGGATTGCGGCCAATCGCCGAAATTCAATATCTTGACTATGTATTATATGCACTGCAAATTATGAGTGATGATCTTGCAACTTTACAATATCGTACCAAAGGAAAGCAAAAAGCTCCTTTAATTGTAAGAACACGAGGTCACAGGCTGGAAGGAATCTGGCATAGTGGTTCTCCTATGGGAGCTTTGGTTCATTTATTAAGAGGAATCCATATTCTGGTTCCCAGAAATATGACAAAAGCAGCCGGTTTTTATAATACCCTATTACAGGCCGATGAGCCCGGCCTTATTGTGGAATGCCTGAACGGCTATCGCCTTAAAGAAAAGCTTCCTGAAAATCTGGGAGAATTTACCACACCGGTAGGCGTAGTAGAAACCATAAGGGAAGGAAATGATATTACAGTAGTTTCTTACGGATCCACCCTCAGGCTAATAGAAGAGGCGGCTCAAGAACTGTCTGAAGCAGGAATTGAAGTGGAAATTATAGATTTACAATCCTTACTGCCCTTCGATTTATCTCATGATATCATTAAGAGCGTTAGCAAAACCAACAGATTGCTGGTAGTAGATGAAGATGTGCCGGGAGGGGCTTCTGCTTATATTCTACAGCAAATTTTGGAAGAACAAAACGCCTATTTTCAATTAGACAGTAAACCTCAAACTCTAACGGCAAAAGCGCACAGACCTGCTTACGGAAGCGATGGCGACTATTTCTCTAAACCATCGGTCGAAGATATTTTTGAAAAAATATATGGTATCATTCACGAAACAAACCCTGAAAAATTCCCTAAATTAAGATAGGAATTTTAATAAAAACAAACCTCACAGGTTCTGAAACCCTGTGAGGTTTTTATATTAAGGAATCCATTTTTTCTCAAAATTCGGTTTTCTTTTTTCCAAAAAAGCATTTCTTCCTTCTTTGGCTTCATCAGTCATATATGCCAATCTTGTAGCTTCTCCTGCGAAAACCTGTTGCCCAACCATACCATCATCGGTAAGGTTCATGGCAAATTTCAGCATTTTTATCGAGGTAGGCGATTTCGCTAATATTTCCTGTGCCCATTGGTAAGCAGTTTCCTCAAGTTCTTCATGAGGGATTACCGCATTTACCATACCCATTTCAAAAGCTTCCTGCGCCGAATAATTTCTACCTAAGAAGAAGATTTCGCGTGCTCTTTTCTGGCCTACCATTTTGGCCAGGTATGCCGAACCGTAACCACCGTCAAAACTGGTAACATCTGCATCCGTCTGTTTAAAAATAGCATGTTCTTTACTTGCCAGCGTAAGATCGCAGACTACGTGAAGGCTATGGCCTCCTCCTACTGCCCAGCCGGGAACTACTGCAATTACAGCTTTAGGCATAAACCGTATCAGCCGCTGAACTTCAAGAATGTTCAGCCTGTGCATTCCATCTTCTCCCACATACCCCTGATCACCTCGAGCTTTCTGATCGCCACCGCTACAAAAAGAATAAACCCCGTCCTTTGATGAAGGACCTTCTGCCGATAATAAGACTACTCCTATATTGGTATCTTCCTGAGCATCATAAAATGCCTGATATAATTCGCTGGTGGTTTTAGGCCTGAAAGCATTACGAACTTCAGGTCGATTAAATGCAATTCGGGCTACACCGTTACATTTTTTATAAGTGATATCTTCAAACTCTTTGGCTGTTTGCCATTCAATCTGATTCATATTTCAATAATTTCTTGTAAAAATAGGACTTTTAAATCAAAAATATCCTTTCCTTCTTATTTCCAAGTTTTGCATAATTCTTGATATATTTGAAAAAATTTCGATAATGAAAACGCGGGGAATTTTACTTTTATGTATCCTATTTTCTTCACTGCTTTACAGTCAGGAGATTCCTCAGCTTAAAAAATTACCCGAGAATACCCAGGAAGGCTTTGTAATAAAAAGACTAAACATACGTCCTTCTCTTTCCAATTTAGCCCCGGAAATTCCTATTATGAGACACTTTAACGTGATAGCTGTAAACTTTGATGCTCCACAATTAAATCCCAGACAAATAGATATTGCCAAACTGGCTATGGAAGACGAAAAGGAAAAACAATCAAGATTAATTTCTCTTGATGCACCTGTACAAATTTCAAAAGAACCAAAAACCTTCAGTTTTTCGGCACATCCTAATGAAGAATACAACTTTTCTACTCACAGCTTTGTTCCGAAATTCCCTTCTAATACAACCCAAAATTCAGTTTATCAGGATGCGGGGATTAGCACGGGAGCGTTTTATTTAAACAGCTATAATCCTTTCTACAGAACTTATTCTTATTGATTTTTTATTAGATAGATCCCGTCTTCCTTAATATCTATCTCGTGTTGTTTGTATAAAGTTCCAATTGCCTTTTTAAAGCTTTTTTTACTCATTTGAAGCTGATCCTGAATTTCCTTGGGCGAAGACTTATCGGTTAATTTTAAATAGCCACCTTTTAATTCAAGCTCGTTCAATATACTTTTAGCATTAGGTTCAATACTCCTGTAGCCGGGGCGTTGAAGGGTAATATCAATTTTTCCGTCCGGACGCGTTTTCTTGATCCAGCCTTTTAAACGATCGCCGGGATGCAATTCCTGAAAAACATCATCCTTAAAAATAAGGCCCTGGTGCAGTTCATTTACTATAACATTCACCCCTAAATCGGTATGATTGGCTACTATTAAATCTACTTCTTCAAATGGTTTTACGGTAAGGTCTGAATTTACCAAAAAAGCATTTGTTTTACTGGAAGCCACCAGCCTATCGGTTTCTTCATCTAAATAACAGAAAATAAGATACCAGCTGTCTTTTCGCATTTTTGAAGCCATTTCTTTAAAGGGAACAAACAGATGTTTTTCCAATCCCCAATCTAAAAATGCTCCAATATCAGATACTTCCACACATTTTAAAAAAGCAAATTCATCGAGCTTTACATAAGGATCGATCGTGGTGGCAACCGGCCGCTCCTGATGGTCCAGATACACAAACACTTTTAGCTCATCGCCAAGTGCAAAATTCGAAGGTTTATATTTATTAGGTAACAATACTTCATCGCCTGTTTCATTCTTCAGAAATAAGCCGGGAGGAGTATCCCTGTCAATAATTAAGTTGTGATATTCACCAATGGTAAGCATAGTAATTCTTTAGATTGCAAAGATACTTTAATATTTTCTGGTTAAAAGAATTTGAAAATTACGATTTCATAAAATTGAAATACTCCAGCAATACTTCATCATTCACTTTCCGGGGAGTAAAAATCTCTAAAATTTTTGGTTTTTCGGAAGCCGAAAAGAAAGAAATCAATTCATTTTCCACTTCTTCAGAATTGTGTGCTTTCGTATATTCAAATTCATACATTTCGGCTAAAGGTTTTGCAGAAAGATTATGGATGGTTTCAAAATAGGTGTCAAAATTTACAGAATTCTTGTTTCCCGGTAATATTCTAAAAATCCCTCCTCCCAGATTATTAAGGATGATAACCCGAAAATTTGAAGGAATATTTTTATTCCATAAACCATTGCTGTCATAAAAAAAACTGAGATCACCACAAATGAGCAATGTTTGTTCCTTCTGGATTACAGCTGCGCCTACGGCGGTAGAAACAGAACCGTCAATACCACTGGTGCCACGATTACAGTAAATTTTGTGCGAAGGATCCCATTTAAACAACTGCGCATATCGCACCGTAGAACTGTTGCCCAGCTGAATGTTACAGTTTTTAGGAATCTGGGGCACAATGGCCTGCATCGCCTTAAAATCTGAATAGGGAATTTCTTCTACATATTTCTCGTGTCGCTTCTGTCTGTTGGTTTTTACTTCTTTCCAGTATCTGGCATAATCACTTTGTACGGATTGTGTAAGAGGAAAAAAACTACTAAAGAATGTATTCACCTTCGTTTCAAAATGTTTATTCAGGCAGAAAAAAGTGTTGTAAGCTTTTTTTGCATCTATATGCCAGTGCTGTTGCGGCTGATAATTCCTTAAAAATGCTTTTATTTTTTTTGAAACTATCATTCCTCCAAAAGTGAGTAATATATCGGGTTGTAGAGCTTTAAACTGCTCCCGGCTATTTTCTGCTTTTTCAATGGGACCAATCAAGGTATCAATGCGCGTAAAAAATTCAGGATGATGCAAATTTGAAGTGGTTTCTGTAAAAACCAGTACAGAATCGTCAGTTGCCAACTGATCTAAAAATTTTTGTTCCACTTCGTTTGGCTGTGCAACCCCTACAACTACCATTTTACGTTTCGCATTCTTCCAAATATCCGCATAATGCTGAAGTTCTTTTTCAGAATAGGATTTAAGGGTGACTTCGGGTATTATCTGTAAAGGATTTACATCTTTACTTTCCACAATATCATATAAAGGCTCATAAAAGGGAACATTTATATGAACAGGGCCATTTTCTTCCAACGCTTTATTAAGCGCAAGATTTATTTCCCGTTCATTATGTTTTTGAGATTCAAACTGTTTTTGTTGAAGTTTTTTATCGTGGGAAATCTCATCGAGCACAATTTCAGAATAGAGATTGGCCGAATATAAAATATGGTTCTCGTACACATTTTTTTGCCGAATCGTTTGTCCGTCTCCAATATCTATGCGTTCCACAGGCCTGTCGGCAGAAATAACCACCAAAGGAATATCGCTGTAAAAAGCTTCGGCAATCGCAGGATAATAATTTAGTAAGGCAGACCCCGAGGTACAAACAAGAGCGACGGGTTTTTGCAATTGTTGCGCCATTCCCAAAGCAAAAAAAGCGGCACATCTTTCATCTACCACACTATACGGTTTAATTTCCGGATGATGCGTGAATCCTATGGTTAAAGGAGCGTTACGGGAACCGGGAGAGATTACCACATGAGTTATATTTTTTGCCACACATAAAGATACTATGGATTGTGCAACCGGAATTTTAGAATATTTCATGAAATGATTTTCAAATTTATTGGTAAACCTAAAAGGTTTGGAAACATATTAAGTGTTTATTTAACAAGGATAGACTTCATTGTCTCCGCTTTATGCTGTGTTTCCTTCCATTCGTCTTCCGGATTCGAGTTCGCAGTGATCCCCCCGCCAATAAAAAGTTGAGCTTTTTTGTCTTCAAATTTCATACATCGCAGGTTTACAAATAAGGTGGAAGATTTGGAAACACTTGTATAAGCACTGTTTTCCTGATTTTTTCGATTCGTGTTTCTGGTTTTTTCTTTTTTCAGATTTAATTCTCCTAAAAATCCAGTGTAATATTCACGACGATAATGTTCATTTTCCAGGATGAATTTCTTTGCTTTTTCCCGTGGAAGACCACAGGTTGCGGGAGTTGGATGAATTGTTTTAATGAGCTTTTCCAGATTGGATTTTTTTTCTTCAGAATCTTCTTCAGAAAAATGGGTGTTTTCTATTTTTCCGGTAATGTCGGTTCTTAAATGAAGTAAATTTCCGGCTCTGGAGGTATAGGTATCAGATTTTTTTATATCGCTCAAAAAATCCAGTTTCAAAAGATTTTTATATACATAATCGGTAACTATTTGTTGCTCCTCCTTCTCCTTTTCTCCCCAATTTACTTCATCTTCATGCTTACTATGTCGGGTTCCCGCCAAAGCCATGGTTTCAAAATAATTTCTTTCGGTTTTAAGAAGAGTTTCGGGAGTCGCTCCTAACCAAAGGCCAATTTCAGGATGAAACCATATATAGCCAAAGGCATTAGGATATTTTAGCAATAGGCGTTTAAAAATGGAAACCGCCGACTTTTTTAAAGGTTCTTCAAAAAACAGTTCTTCGGTTCGGGAAAGCACCACTTTTTTCAGTTTTCCTTCTTTAATTTCCTGAATCCCTTTTCGAACTAACTCAAGATGTTCATCTTTACAAGTTTTTTCTTCTTTCACTTCCCCTGGTAATTCGGTATTTCCTATATCATTTTTATTGAAATGAGTGGTTATTATTTGCGATTGCGACTGGGGAATGATAGTGGTTTTTAAATGATCGTCGAAAGGAGCGAAAATAAATCCACTTTCTGTGTAGTTTTTTGCTTTATACAGCTTGGCATCCCTTTGAAGAAAAGCACTAATATCGTCAACTTGAGGTTTTTTGTAAGCCACAAAAGGTAGGTTCTGCTCGAATTGAGAGGACAGCTGATTGAAAAATTCTTCAGTTGAAATCATTTATTTATTTTTTGGAAGGGTAATCGTAGTTAATTTTACGATTGAAATAAGATTATCTTCAGCATCGGTAATTCTAATATTCCACAATTGTGTAGTTCGGCCTTTATGAATAAAAGTTGCTTTTGCAAAAACCTCTCCTTCTGTAATGCTTTTTAAATGATTAGCCGAAATTTCTATTCCCCGCACAAAAAAGTCTTCAGTATTAAGAAAAACATAGCTTGCCATACTGCCTACGCTTTCTGCAAGAGCTACTGTGGCACCACCGTGTAAAACACCATCCGGCTGATGAACTCTTGAAGTGACCGGCATCTTGGCGATAAGGTAATCTTTTCCGGCTTCGGTAAATTCAATATTCAGGGTCTCCATCAAGGTATTTTTACATACTTTAGAGCAGAGATCCAAAACTTCTTCGTTTGTCATTTCAATAGGATTGGTTCTTTGTAAAAATACAAAACGATAAATAAAATATGAGTAAAGAAAAGCAGGTTTCTTACCAGATTACAAATACCTACAGTACTTTAAATGAACGCACCTCCAAAACAAAAAATATCTGGGTGGTTTTTCACGGAATAGGGTATTTAAGTAAATACTTTATCAGGCTATTTAAAAATTTAGATCCCGAAGAAAACTATATTATAGCGCCACAGGCACAGGCAAAATATTATTTGAACAATCAATATACTCACGTTGGAGCTTCCTGGCTTACTAAAGAAAAAACCGAAGAAGAAATGGAAAATGTGTTGCGTTATCTGGATGTTCTATATAAAGCTGAAAATCTTAAAACTGCAACCAATTTATACGTTTTAGGTTTTTCTCAAGGCGTTTCCATCGCTACCCGTTGGGTTTCACGAAGAAAAATTAATTGCTCTAAACTCATTTTACATTCCGGAAAAATTCCCCTTGAACTAACTGCTGAAGATTTTGAATTTCTTAAAAATACAGAATTCACTTTTATTTATGGAACTAACGATGAATATCTTAAAAAGGGAATTGTGAAAATTGAAGAAGAAAGAATGCATAAATTATTTCCCGAAAATTTTAAAATCATCACTTTTAAAGGAGGGCACGATTTAAATAAGCAGATAATTTATGAACTTGGTTAAATCTCAAATCCTTTGAGGATTCACGAATTCTTAATGTATGAAACAAAATTCTTCTTCAAAATCTAAATCTTCAGTTTTTAAAACTTTGGGGCCGGGATTTCTTTTAGCCGGTGCAGCTATTGGCGTTTCCCACCTCGTGCAGGCCACCCGTGCCGGAGCAGACTATGGGTTTTTACTTTTATGGGTCTTGATTTTAGCCTGTGTGACCAAATATCCATTTTTGGAATTCGGGCCTCGCTTTGCGGCAGGAACAGGCAAAAACCTTATCACCGGATATAAAAAATTGGGAAAATTCCCTTTCTGGACCTTTGTTTTTATAACCGTGGGCAGTATGTTTATAATTCAGGCTGCCGTAACCATTGTTACCGCAGGAATTGCAGAACAGCTTTTTGGGTTGGGATGGTCCTCGTTTTTATGGAGTGTGATTATTTTAGCCGGGTGTATAGCCCTATTGCTGATAGGAAAATATCCGGCGCTGGATACTAGCATGAAAATTATTGTAAGCATTCTGGGAGTCGCTACTTTAATAGCGGTAACCCTTGCTTTTGGTGGCGGAAGATTTGAAAATGTATTACAGCAAACTCCTGCTTCGGTTTGGAATAAAGTAGGAATTGCTTTTATAATTTCGTTTATGGGCTGGATGCCTATTCCTTTAGATGCCGCGGTGTGGCATTCCATCTGGACAAAAGAAAAAGCCCAAAGTAAAAATCGAAAAACCAGTATTAAAGAAGCTTTTGCCGATTTCAATATTGGTTATCTGGCTGCAGCATTTATCGGACTCTTATTTTTTTTGATGGGTGCTCTAATTATGTTTGGCAGTGGAGTAAGCTTTTCAGGTAACGCAGTAGAGTTTTCGGGGCAGTTAATTAGTTTATATGGAAAAACTCTTGGAAACTGGAGCAAACCTATAGTGGGAATCGCTGCCTTTATAACCATGTTTAGCACTACTCTCGCGGTTACCGACGCGTTTCCGCGAGTGATTTCAGAAGTTTTTGCCAATTTAAAAACGGACTCTACCGAACGCTCTACCTGGAAAAACTACAGAATCAATGTTCTACTTATTCCATCGCTTTCGTTGGTAATATTGTACTTTTTTAAATCTTCTTTCACAAACCTGATAGATTTTGCCACCGCCCTTTCCTTTCTTTCTGCTCCTTTTCTAGCCTGGTTTAACTATAAACTTATTACCGGAGAGCAAATGCCGGAGCAAGACAGGCCGGGAAAAAGCTATAGAATTTTCAGCCTTGTATGTTTCGGAATTCTTGTGCTTTTTAACCTGGTTTATATTTATACTTTAGCGGTTTAAAAACATAAAAAAGCGCGGTCATTCCCAATATTTTCGGGTGACCGCGCTTTTTATATCTTCTCTTTAATGGGAAGATATATAAAGGACTTATTTCACTTCTTCAAAGTCAACGTCTTCTACGTCGTCTCCTTCTTTAGAATCTCCTTCGGTTTCCTGTCCGTTCTGGGCTCCGGTTGCACCTTGTTGTGCTCCTGCAGCTCCACCCTGGGCTTCGGCCTGTGCTTTATACATCTCTTCAGAAGCGGTTTTCCATGCTTCATTAAGTTTATCTAAAGCAGGAGAAATCTTTTCAACCTCTTTGGTTTCATAAGCTTTCTTCAAATCTTCCAAAGCACTTTCCACAGGCTTTTTCTTATCATCAGAAATCTTATCTCCAAATTCCTTCAACTGTTTTTCAGTCTGGAAGATCATAGAATCGGCCTCATTAAGCTTATCTACTTTCTCTTTTGCTTTTTTATCTGTCTCGGCATTGGCTTCTGCTTCTTTCTTCATTTTTTGAATTTCTTCTTCTGTCAATCCTGAAGAAGCTTCAATACGAATATCCTGAGACTTACCGGTTGCTTTATCGGTAGCACTTACTTTAATGATCCCATTGGCATCAATATCGAAAGTTACTTCAATTTGTGGCGTACCTCTTTGCGCTGGCGGTATCCCGTCTAAATGGAATCTACCAATTGTTTTATTATCTGCCGCCATTGGACGTTCCCCCTGCAATACGTGAATTTCTACAGAAGGCTGATTATCTGCCGCAGTAGAGAATGTTTGTGATTTCTTGGTTGGAATCGTGGTATTAGATTCGATCAATTTGGTGTTTACTCCTCCCATAGTTTCAATTCCTAAGGAAAGCGGAGTAACATCCAGTAGCAAGACATCTTTTACATCTCCTGTAAGTACACCACCCTGGATTGCAGCACCAATTGCTACCACCTCATCCGGATTAACACCTTTTGAAGGTTTTTTTCCGAAGAATGCCTCTACTTCTTCCTGAATTTTAGGAATACGGGTAGAACCTCCAACAAGAATTACCTCGTCGATATCGCTTTTAGAAAGTCCGGCATCGTTAAGTGCTTTTTGAACAGGATCCATAGATCTTTTTATAAGCTCATGAGCCAGTTGTTCAAATTTTGAACGGGTTAAAGTTTCCACAAGGTGTTTAGGACCACTGGCAGTTGCAGTAACATATGGCAAATTGATTTCGGTTTGAGAAGAGGACGATAATTCAATTTTCGCTTTCTCTGCAGCTTCTTTTAAACGTTGAAGTGCCATCGGGTCTTTTCTAAGATCGATATCTTCAGCTTTTTTGAAAGTGTCTGCCAGCCAGTCTATAATCACTTCATCAAAATCGTCACCACCTAAATGGGTATCCCCGTTTGTAGATAATACTTCAAATACACCATCCCCAAGTTCCAGGATAGAAATATCGAAAGTACCACCCCCAAGGTCATAAACTGCAATTTTTTGATCGGTAGATTTTTTATCTAATCCGTAAGCTAATGCAGCGGCGGTTGGTTCATTAATAATTCGGCTAACTTTTAGTCCTGCAATTTCTCCGGCTTCTTTAGTTGCCTGACGCTGAGAATCGTTAAAATAGGCAGGCACGGTAATAACCGCTTCAGTTACATCCTGCCCCAAATAATCCTCAGCGGTTTTTTTCATTTTCTGAAGAATCATTGCAGATAATTCCTGAGGCGTATACATTCTTCCGTCTACCTCTACTCTGGCGGTATCATTATCTCCTTTTTTAACGTGATAAGGAACTCTTTCTGCTTCTTTTTTAGATTCAGAATATTTATTCCCCATAAAACGTTTAATAGAAGAAATGGTTTTAGTAGGATTAGTTACAGCCTGGCGTTTTGCAGGATCTCCTACTTTTATCTCTCCTCCCTCTACAAATGCGATTACAGAGGGTGTTGTTCTTTTTCCTTCGGCATTAGGAATTACCGTGGGTTCGTTACCTTCCATTACGGCAACGCACGAGTTGGTAGTACCTAAGTCGATTCCAATTATTTTACTCATAACTTTATACGTTGGTTTTTATAATATTGTTTCAAATTCCGATTAGTTAAAGTCAATCTTTATGCCAGCAGAAAACTTCTGACAGGATGTCATAACTGTATTTTAAATGATTGAATAAGAGAAAAAACCACTTTAACGAAAGAATGTACAATATGTCTTATTAAGGATCGAACGTAGAGAATCTGATGTACGATAAATTCTATAACAATAAAAATCCAGTATAAATTTTCTTAAACAACCGCTGCGTCTAACTCTATACAAGACAAATAAACACCAGCAAAAATTGATATCTTCAAAAACTTAATCAAAACATCGATTATTTATTTTTTTATTCGTCACTCCACTTTAAATAACTACTTCTGAAGAAAGAATAGAAGAACGTAATTTTTATTTTTAATATTCTTAAAAGCAATCCCAAAATGATAACTTTGCTCAAATAAATTTCAGGAATGCGAAAAATAGAATGCATTAGTGTTTTTGATATGCTGAAAATTGGCGTGGGTCCTTCCAGTTCTCATACCCTGGGTCCCTGGCGGGCTGCACAACGTTGGATTACAGAACTCAAAACGAAAAACACTTTTGAAGAAGTAGAAAAAATCCATGTAGATCTGTATGGTTCACTTTCTTTAACAGGAAAAGGCCATGCGACAGATATTGCCGTAATTTTAGGTCTTTCCGGATTTGATCCTGTAAAAATGGATATAGAGCTCATAAATCCTGAAGTTGAGGAAGTCAAAAAAACCAACTCCATTAATTTCAATGGAGAAAAGAAAATAGATTTCAACTGTAAAGAAGATATTAAATTCAATAGAAAATTCCTTCCTTTTCATCCCAACGGCATCACTTTTCGCGCATTGCTTAAAAATGGAAAAAAAACCTTTTCTTCATTCTATTCTATAGGTGGCGGATTTGTGGTGAAAGAGGAACGAAAAAATGCAAAACGGAAAATGGAAATCTTTCAGGAATTTCCTTTTCCAATAGAGAAAGCAACAGATCTTATTAAATATTGCAAATCTGAAAACAAAAGCATTTCAGAAATTGTTCTTGAAAATGAAAAATCCCTGCGTTCTGAAGAAGATATCGACAAGGGATTAAAAGCTATATGGAACGTAATGCTGGAATCTATGTATATTGGGTGCCACACCCAGGGCTCCCTTCCTGGCGGATTGAATGTACACCGGCGCGCTTTTGAAATGAATCTGCGCTTAATGGGCGACGTGTCTTACGATAACCCACAGGAATGGTTGGATGCAATCAGAAAAACCGAAGTGAAATTTCGCCAGATTCTTAAATGGGTAAGCTGTTTTGCAATTAGTGTTAATGAAGTAAATGCGGCACTGGGTCGCGTAGTTACTGCTCCAACAAATGGAAGTGCAGGAACCGTTCCGGCAGTGTTAATGTATTATATGGTGATTGAAAATCACGATGCCACTTTTGAAGATATAAAACGTTTCATGTTAGTGGCAGGGGAAATTGGAAGTCTGTTTAAAAAAGGGGCTACTATTTCGGCAGCGATGGGTGGCTGTCAGGCAGAAATTGGAGTTTCCTCGGCAATGGCGGCGGGAGCTTTAACCCAATTGATGGGAGGAACTCCCGAGCAGGTATTAATGGCCAGCGAGATCGCGATGGAACATCATTTAGGGCTTACCTGCGATCCTATTGCAGGTCTGGTGCAAATTCCCTGTATAGAACGCAATGCGATGGGTGCCATAAAAGCGATTAATGCAGCAGAAATCGCTATGGAAAGCGATGCTTCCAAAGCAAAAGTCCCTCTGGATAAAGTGATCGAAACCATGTGGGATACAGCAAAAGATATGAATTCCAAATACAAGGAAACCTCTGAAGGCGGGCTGGCGGTTAAAGTAAACCTAAGTGACTGCTAAAAACTTCCGGGTTAAAAATAGGTTAAGAATTGTATAAATATACTTTTAAAGAAAAAATTAAAAATATTGTTCGCAATTATGGCTGGATGATATTGTGCTATCTGGCTTTTTTTATGGCCTTAGGATATATAAAATCATTCTTTCCGGAGCTGGATTTTAATCAATATCAACAAAGTGAACTTAATAAACTTGTTTCTGAAAACCCCTGGAAATTAGTTTTCTTGGTTCTAATTCTGGCTCCGGCAATCGAAGAATGCTTTTTTCGCTCCCTGGTAAAACCTTCCCAAAATGATCTGATAATTTTTTTGTGTGCATTTTTAACCGTTTTCGCCTCCTTTTTTATCCCTGCAAATATTTACTGGTTACTTAAATATGCATTTTTAGCACTTTTTATTCTTTTGATGTTCCTCTTCTTAAAAGAAGTGATTCCCCATAAAACTCAACGAAAAAGTCTTTATTTCTTAAATAAGAACTATCGGATCGTCTGGATTCTTTCCGCCTTTATATTTGGCCTGGTTCACATTTTCAACTACGTGGATGTTTTTCAAATAAACCTTGTTCTTTTTCTACTCGTTTTCCCCAGAATGATCGCCGGATATTTTTTAGGTAAAATTAAAATTGAAAATGGCTCATTATTATGGTCCATTCTCTTTCATGCCATGAATAATATTACCGTGTTATTTCTAATCTTTCCTAAAATCTTCCCCACCCTTTAACATAGACTTATAAATAGTTGAATAGGATATTTTGTAAATTAAACTTTAATAAAAAAAAGAAATATGAAAGCTGTTCAAGTACAAGAAAAAGGGGGCGATTTTAAAGTCGTGGATATGGAAAAACCATCTCCAAAATCGAATGAAATTTTGATAAAAGTAGAAGCTTGTGGAATTTGCCATAGCGATGCCATGGTAAAAGAAGGACTTTTTCCAGGGATTGAATATCCCCGGGTTCCAGGGCACGAAGTAGTAGGAATTGTGGAAGAAACAGGAGAAAATGTAAGCCAGTGGAAAAAAGGCCAGCGGGTTGGAGTGGGCTGGCATGGAGGACATTGTTTTGAATGCGAACCCTGCCGAAGAGGTGATTTTATAAACTGCGAAAATGGAAAAATAAGTGGAATTTCCTATGACGGTGGTTATGCTGAATATATGACCGCGCCGCAGGAAGCCATTGCTTCGATTCCAGATGAATTATCATCGGCGGAAGCGGCTCCTTTATTATGCGCGGGAATTACCGTTTATAATGCGCTGCGAAATTCCGGGATTCGCGCAGGAGATTTGGTTGCCGTACAGGGAATTGGAGGCCTGGGGCATCTTGCTGTTCAGTATGCAGCAAAAATGGGAATGAGAACGGTAGCTATTTCTCATTCTGATAATAAAAAAGAACTGGCTCAAAAACTGGGAGCTCGTCATTATATAAATACAGATTCTCAAGATCCTGCTGAAGAATTGCAAAAACTAGGTGGGGCAAAACTAATTCTGGCTACGGCTCCGCATAGCGATGCTATCAGCAAAGTTGTTGACGGACTGGGAATCGACGGCAAATTGTTAATGGTTGCAGCTACAGGGGAGCCTATCGAGGTTTCACCTATGCAATTATTAATGGGAAGAAAATCTGCTGCCGGATGGCCAAGCGGTACCGCAATAGATTCTGAAGACACTCTTAAATTCAGTGCGATGACAGATACTAAACCTATGATCGAAGAGTTTCCATTGGACAAAGTTGCTGAAGCTTACGACAAAATGATCAATAATAAAGCACGCTTCCGAGTGGTATTAAAACTATAATTTAAGTCTTGCCACGAATGCACGAATAATTCCAATTTTCTTATTGAGCGAAGTCAGAAGTGTCATCTCAACAGGAATTGAATGTAACCTCGAGCGGAGTCGAGAGGTCATCTTAATTTTACCTTTTTCGATATAAACCAAAAACATTGGTGTATTCGTGGCTTTTTTTAACCGGTTAATTTAATTACATCCCTCCTTTGTTCTGGTATCGGTAATAGAAAGGATTTTCCATTCGTCGTGATGTTTTACGAGCTCAAAGGAATCTATCCCGCAATGGCTAATTTTTCCGTTTAAATAAAAGGTGTAAGGCGCATAAATATGAGCTAACATTCCTTTTATACGGATATCAAAAGAATGTAATTCCTCTTTGAACCTGGTATCCTTCGGAATGGAAATAATACTTTTTACAAGCTCTTTATACTCTTCAGTTTTAACAATAGTATTTCCCAGGGAATCTTCAGAAACAGATTTTAAAGTAATTGCAGGATCCACCATTTGCATTAAAGACAGAGAATCCTGAGCATGAAAAGCAGTAAAGAAATCTTCAATGGTTTTTTTTGCAGTTCCAACTTCAGAATTATTTTGAGAATATCCGCAAAAGCAGATGAAAATAAAAAGCAGGGAATATAATTTCTTCATAATTGTGTTGTTTGAATGCTGACGCGTAATTTACTACTTTTACCCTTCTTAAAAACACAAAAAAATATGTCAGTCGCCAAAAAAGAATACAAACGCGTTACCACCAAATCTCTGGTAGATATGAAAACCCAGGGGGAAAAAATAGCCATGCTTACGGCTTATGATTATACTATGGCCAAGATTGTGGATGGCGCAGGGATCGATGTAATTCTTGTAGGCGATTCTGCCAGTAATGTGATGGCAGGCCATGAAACCACTCTTCCAATTACCCTGGACCAGATGATTTATCATGCGGCCAGTGTAGTTAGAGCGATTGACAGGTCATTAGTGGTGGTGGACCTTCCCTTCGGAAGTTATCAAAGCGACCCCAAGGAAGCCCTGCGTTCTTCCATTAGAATTATGAAAGAAAGCGGCGGGCATGCCGTAAAACTCGAGGGTGGAAAAGAAGTAAAAGAATCTATAAAACGAATACTAAATGCGGGTATTCCCGTCATGGGACATCTAGGTTTAACTCCACAATCCATTTATAAATTTGGAACATATACCGTTCGTGCAAGAGAAGATGAGGAAGCAGAAAAACTTAAAAGCGATGCATTAATGCTCGAAAAATTGGGCTGTTTCGCGATGGTATTGGAAAAAGTACCGGCAAAACTTGCTGCTGAAGTTGCTAAAAGCGTGAGCATTCCCGTAATAGGAATAGGTGCGGGAAATGGCGTAGACGGCCAGGTACTTGTACTTCACGATATGATTGGAATGACGCACGAATTCAATCCCAGATTCCTTCGCCGTTACATGGATTTATATTCTGAAATGACTACCGCCTTTGAAAATTATCGAAATGATGTAAAATCCGGTGATTTTCCAAACGATCAGGAACAGTATTAAAAGCCCCTCCCAGCCTCCCCGAAGGGGAGGAGAAATAAATCAAAATTCAGAATTTCAATTTTCCATAAGAATTTCCTTTTGAGCAAAACAGTTTCAGATAAAAACAACCTTGAGGTTCTGTACGAGGACAATCATATTATTGTGGTAAACAAAAGGCCTGGAGATATTGTTCAAGGCGATAAAACCGGAGATAAACCTCTAAGCGAAGTAGTAAAATCTTTTCTGAAGGAGAAATACAACAAACCCGGAAATGTATATTTGGGAGTTGTTCACCGATTGGATCGCCCTACGAGCGGGATTGTTCTTTTTTCGAAAACTTCAAAAGCACTGCCCCGACTCAACAAATTGTTCAAAGACAAAGACGCAAAAAAAACCTATTGGGCAATTGTGAAAAATGCTCCACCTGAGGAAAGTGGAACTTTAATTCATTATTTAAAAAGAAATCCGAAACAAAATAAATCTTATGCTCATACTAAAGAAGTTCCGGAAAGCAAAAAAGCGATCCTGGATTACAAGCTTCTTAAAAACCTTAACAATTATTACCTGCTGGAAATCGATCTTCATACAGGCAGGCATCACCAGATTAGGAGCCAGCTATCGGCCATTGGGTGTCCTATTAAAGGGGATCTAAAATACGGATTTGACCGCAGCAACAAAGATGCCAGCATACATTTACACGCAAGGAAGCTTTCATTTATACATCCCGTAAAAAAAACATCAATAAAAATTACAGCTCCGGTTCCCGATGATACTTTATGGAATGCTGCTGAAAATTGAGTTGCTTTCGTATTGTAAAAATCTCTATTTTTAAATAGGGTGATACCTTTGGCGGACTGGATATTTAACGTTTATAGGTCGCCACTTTTTCCTGAATAACTTTTGCTACCGGGCGGCTTTCAATTTTACTTTTTAACCAGGAAAGTATATCCAGATATAAAAATGCCCGACGTTCATAAGGATGATCTTCGTATTCCTTAAGCTTGTTATATAATTTTCTGAATTCATCTTTAATATCTAAAGGTGAAATCTCAGGTAAATTTCGAAGAAATTTTATCATTTCCTTTTGCACCTCATGCAAATCGTTCATCTTAATAAGGAATTTGTAAGTAGAACGTATAAGGCGATCGAGATGATAATCCTGTCCCGCTTCGTAATGCGCCACAAGATTCAGGATCCTTGAAAAACACATAAGATCTTCGCGCATTTCCAGCGAATGATTGGTAATGATTTTTTTAAGATAAAAAATACACTTTTTGTTATCGCCATCGCCAAAATAAAGGCTGGCTATTTTATAGTACAATACCATTATATGGTGGGCATCAAGCCGGTCCTCATATTTTTTTATTTTCCGAAGAATTTTATCTACCAGCAGATCTCCATTCTCAAAATCTCCTTTCATAAATTTTAAATTCAATTTATGAGAATATACATAAAGGAAGGAAAGCGCGGCCGTGTTATCATCATCTGGAATTTTGCGATCTTTTATCCTGGCTTCCATATCTTCAAGAACCTTTTCAAAAACCTTTACATGGTTCATATAAAATAGAGAATCTAAAAGGTAATTATTCCCTTTTAAATAAGAAACCGGGTGCAAGGAAACCATATGTGGGCTTTCGTTAAAAAGATCGATCCATTTTAGCGAATATCGATAACTGGCAAGAAAATCCTGGTTTATAAAACTATACCATAAATAGGCCTTATAAAGCAATAATTTCTCCCGAAAACCCAATTCAGAAAAAGTATATTCGGGAAGGTTTTTCTCAAACTTTTCTTTAATTTCCAGGGTCTCCTCTTCTGTCCGGGCGTGTCCCATTTTCAAGTAAATACTGTAAATATCCAGAGACAAATTAGATAATTTACTTGCAATTAAATTTAACTTTATTAGTTGTTCTGTTTGATGGATGAGTGTCTCAGCCCGATTATAGATACTTCGCGTAATGTATTGAGATTCTATTATTTTCTCCCATTCCAGGATTTCATAAGCCAGGTTTTTTTCCTCGTAATACATGGCAGTGGCCTTTACTCTATCCAGCAATTTCAAACTTTGCTTATATAATCCTTTTCTATAGAGAATAAGGGCGAAATCCTGTTGTTCCCTAATTTGTACAGGAATACTTTGATGCACCGGATTAAGGCGAAGACTTATTAAAATCTGCTTATACAAATGTGCTTTTACATTGGAAAGCTGTTGTTTGCTAACATTAGTTTTTCCTAAAATAGCTTTCTCATCGTAGGAAGATTGTTTATCCAGCACCTTGAATAAATTAAGGAACTTACTGTCACTGTTAATCCCAATTCTTCCTACATACAACGAAAATTGTCTTTTTTCAGAAGAAGATAATGATTTTATTAAGCTGAAGAGGTTTTCGGTTAAATCGTTGGTCATTGTAACGTTCAGGTTTTTAATAGGCTCACAATCAGTATATTAATTCTTATATTTTACTGTTAATTATCGTAATCCTGAGAGGATTTTTTCCTCAAGTGCAGAAGTATCCAATACATTAGTTAAAGATAAAACAAAAAAAATCTGTTATGGGTACAGAAAAAGTACAAATTTTTGATACTACTCTTCGGGATGGCGAACAGGTGCCGGGGTGTAAACTGAACACTTCACAAAAATTAAAGATTGCCAAACGTCTGGACGAGCTGGGGGTGGATGTTATTGAAGCGGGATTCCCGGTTTCTAGTCCTGGGGATTTTAAATCGGTTTCAGAAATTTCTAAATTAGTTAAAAATGCTGCCGTTTGCGGATTAACGCGTGCGGTAAAAAAAGATATTGAAGTTGCTGCCGAAGCTTTAAAATATGCGAAGCAACCAAGAATTCATACAGGAATAGGAACTTCTGAAACCCATATTAAATATAAATTCAATTGTACTCGGGAGGAAATTATTACCAGGGCAATAGAAGCTGTTTCCTATGCTAAAAAATTCGTTGAAGACGTGGAATTTTATGCTGAAGATGCCGGGAGAACAGATAATGAATATTTGGCTAAAGTTTGTGAAGCAGCTGTAAAAGCGGGTGCCACCGTTCTTAATATTCCCGATACCACCGGTTATTGTTTACCCGAAGAATATGGTAAAAAAATAAAATTTTTAAGAGAAAACGTAAAAGGGATAGATAATGTCACACTTTCCTGCCACTGCCATAATGACCTTGGGATGGCTACGGCCAATGCTATTTCCGGAATAGCTAACGGTGCCCGCCAAATTGAATGCACTATTAACGGTATAGGCGAGCGCGCCGGAAATACTGCTTTAGAAGAAGTGGTAATGATCCTTAGGCAACATGATACGCTTAATTTACATACCAACATCAATCCAAAATTGTTGTATAATCTCAGCACTATGGTTTCCCGAGAAATGGGAATGCTGGTACAACCTAACAAAGCTATCGTGGGTGCGAATGCTTTTGCTCATAGTTCCGGAATACATCAGGACGGGATGATTAAAAACAAACAAACCTATGAGATTATATGTCCCGAAGATGTAGGTGTAACCGAATCTGCAATCATATTAACCGCCCGAAGCGGGAGAGCCGCACTTGCTTATAAAGCTAAAAAAATGGGCTACGAACTTACCAAAATCCAACTGGATGTGGTGTATTCAGAATTTTTGGATTACGCTGATATGCGTAAAGAAGTAGCCGATAATGATATTCACGTGATCATGGAAATGTCACGCAAAAAAGACAGAGCCATCGCCTAATGAAAAAAACACTTTTTGATAAAATATGGGATGCACATGTGGTAGAATCTATACCCAATGGCCCGGATATTTTATATATCGACAAACATTTAATTCACGAAGTTACAAGTCCGCAGGCGTTTCAGGAGTTAAAAGACAGGGAAATTCCCATTTTTAGGCCAGATCAAATTGTAGCGACTGCAGATCATAATACCCCAACAATAAATCAGCATTTACCTATTCAGGATCTGCTTTCACGAAAACAGTTGAAACAGTTGAGTGAAAACTGCGAGGAAAACGGGATCGAATTATACGGTCTGGGCCATCCCTACAATGGGATTGTACACGTAATTGCTCCCGAACTTGGTGTCACCCAACCCGGAATGACGATAGTTTGCGGAGACAGCCACACCTCTACTCATGGGGCTTTTGGAACGATTGCCTTTGGCATCGGCACCAGCCAGGTGGCACAGGTGTTTGCAAGCCAGTGTTTGCTGGTGGAAAAACCTAAAAAGCTACGAATGAATGTTAACGGCAAATTCAAAAAAGGAGTGCTGCCAAAAGACGTTATTTTATACATTATAAGTCAGTTAGGAACAAATTCCGGTACCGGATATTTTTGTGAATATGCCGGAAATGTCTTCGAAGAAATGTCTATGGAAGGTCGCATGACCGTTTGCAATATGAGTATTGAAATGGGTGCGCGCGGAGGGTTAATCGCCCCCGATGCAACAACTTTTGAATATGTAAAAGGAAGAGAATTTGCCCCCAAAGGAGCAGAACTGGAAAAATTGATACAATATTGGAAAACGCTAAAAACCGATGGCGATGCCGAATTTGATAAAGAATATTCCTTTGATGCAGCCGAAATTGAGCCGATGATTACCTATGGTACCAATCCCGGAATGGGAATAAGAATAGGCGATAACATACCTGCAAGTTTAGCAAAAAGCGATGTGAAAGCCTTGGAATATATGGGTTTTAAAGCAGGAGAATCCCTTTTGGGAAAAACGGTAAATTATATTTTTATAGGAAGTTGTACCAATTCCAGAATTGAAGATTTTAGAGAAGCGGCAGCTTATATAAAAGGAAAGCAAAAAGCCGAAAATGTGAATGCACTTATAGTTCCAGGATCGCGCCAGGTGGCAGAACAAATAAAGGCGGAGGGATTACACATTATTTTTGAAAAAGCCGGTTTTACCCTCCGTCAACCCGGATGCTCTGCATGCTTAGCCATGAATGATGACAAAATTCCGGCCGGGGAATATTGTGTTTCCACCAGTAACCGCAATTTTGAAGGCCGCCAGGGCCAGGGTTCCCGAACCTTACTGGCAAGTCCTTTAACTGCTGCGGCTACTGCGATTGCCGGCAGAATCACCTACTTCAATAAAAACTAACACAATGGAAAAATTTATCAGCATTACAGATTCTGCAGTTCCATTGGAAATGGAAAATATAGATACCGACCAGATTATCCCTGCCCGCTTTTTAAAAGCAACCGATAAAGACGGATTCGGGGACAATCTTTTTAGAGACTGGCGATATGATAAAGAAGGAAAATTAAATCCCGCCTTCAATTTAAACAACCCGACCTACAGAGGTTCGATCCTGGTGGCAGGAAATAATTTTGGCTGTGGCTCCAGTCGCGAACACGCCGCCTGGGCTTTAAAAGCATACGGTTTTAAAGTAGTCATCTCGAGTTACTTCGCCGATATTTTTAAAGGAAATTCTTTAAATAACGGCCTGCTTCCCCTCCAGGTAAGTCAGGATTTTCTGAAAAAACTGTTTTCAGAAATTGAAAAGAATCCTAAAGTTCATCTTAAAATCGATCTGGAAAATCAAAAAGTCGAAGTGCCTTCCAAAGAGATTGCAGAAAAATTTGAGATTGATCCCTATAAAAAAACTTGTCTTATCAATGGTTTCGATGATATCGATTTCCTGACAAGTAAACTGGAGGCTATTAAAGAATATGAAAGAAAGAAATTGAAAAAAAATAAAACGGAAGTTCAGATTCAATAAAACTTCCTGATTACGTTCAACTCTTCCAGGAGAAGGAGACAATTAAAGAAAAAGAAAATGAAACTAAAAATTGCTGTTTTACCCGGAGACGGGATAGGGCCCGAAATAACTCATCAGGCGGTAAAAGTGCTGCAGGCTGTTGCAGATAGATTCGATCATACATTTTATTTTACGGAAGCTCCAGTTGGAGCGATTGCTATAGATATTTTTGAAGATCCCCTTCCGCAGGAGACCCTGGATATTTGTCACGACTCTGATGCGGTGCTTTTTGGAGCTATCGGCCATCCCAAATATGATAATAATCCGGAAGCAAAAGTTCGCCCGGAACAGGGATTATTGCGCTTAAGAAAAGAACTGGGGCTGTTTGCAAATGTCCGGCCTGTAAGCACCTATAAAAAACTTTTATCTAACTCACCGCTTCGCCAGGAACGAATAGAAGGTGCAGATTTAGTAATTTACCGTGAACTAACCGGAGGAATCTATTTTGGCGATAAAAGCTTAAGCGAAGACGGAAGCAGTGCAACCGACACCTGTACGTATTCTGTTGGGGAAATTGAAAGAATCGCGCACCTGGCTTTTAAAGCTGCTCAAAAGCGAAGTAATAAGCTCACTTTGGTAGATAAAGCCAATGTTTTAGAAACCTCCCGATTGTGGAGAAAAACTGTCACCGGCCTGGCAAAGGAATATCCCGAGGTAAAACTGGATTTTCTCTTTGTAGATAATACTGCCATGCAATTAATTTTAAATCCGACACAATTTGATGTGATTCTCACCGAAAATATGTTTGGCGATATTTTATCAGATGAAGCCAGTGTAATTACAGGAAGTATCGGATTGTTGGCTTCTGCTTCTATTGGAGAGAAAAATGCCTTGTTCGAACCTATACATGGTTCATATCCCGAGGCTACCGGTAAAGGAATTGCAAATCCTGTGGCGGCCATACTTTCGGCCGCGATGTTGTTAGATCATTTCAATTTGACCGAAGAAGCTGAAACAATTAGAAAAGCAGTAGATTTAAGTATAAAATTGAATATCTGCACTCAGGATATTAATAAAGACAGTTCATTTTCTACTGAAAAAGTCGGTGATTTTCTTGAAGGAGTAATTAGCGAAACAGACGGCAACAGAATAAATAACGAAAATCTTAATTTCGGCCAGATGACGATTATCTAAGCCTGACTAATATCGTTTATTTTTTTAAAAGAAGCCTGAATTCCCTTGATTAGAGAGGAACTCAATCCGTTATGTTCCATTTCGTTTAAGCCTTCTATAGTACATCCTTTAGGAGTGGTTACTCTATCTATTTCCTGCTCGGGATGATTGCCGGATTCTATCAATAAACTTGCCGCACCCAAACAGGTTTGCATGGAGAGTTCCTGAGCTTCTTGCGCGTCGAATCCCAGCTGAACTGCTCCCTGAGTGGTAGCGCGAATCAGGCGCATCCAAAAAGCTATTCCACTGGCACAAATAACAGTGGCTGCCTGCATTTTTTCTTCAGGAATAATTATACTACTACCCAGAGCATTAAAAATAACCTGTGCTTCAAGAATACCTTCCTCTCCCTTTTTATTGCTGCACAGGCAGGTCATAGATTTACCAATGGCAATAGCTGTATTGGGCATGGCACGAACAACGGGTATATCGCCTATTATCTTTTCTATTCTTGAGATTGAAAATCCGGTTACGGCAGAAATGATTAAATGTTTCGAAGTTAAAACTGGCTGAATTTCTTTTAAAATATCCTCTATCTGGTGAGGCTGAACAGAGAGAATAAGAATTTCAGAATTTTTTACGGCCTTAGTATTTTCAGTGGTAAGATGGACATTTTCTGCATCCTCGTATTCTTTTAACTCGGTAATCTTTCGCCTTGCCAGATATAAACTTTCAAACGTATTCTGAACAAGCAAGCCGTTGGCGATAGATTTTCCAAGATTTCCAGTCCCAATAATAGCAATTTTCATGACTTCAAAATATTTGTGAGATACTAAGTAATTCCGGGACTCGTTTTTTGAATAAAAACCGATAAAAGTAAAAGATGTTAACTACTTCAGACCAAAAACTGGAATAGATCAGGTTTATCATTTAGATATTCCCCAAAGAAATTATGGGCTTTCATTCGTTGCACTAACGGGCCATAATTTTTAGGATCTTTTAGTTCTATACCAACTACAGCCGGGCCATTATCCCGATGGTGTTTCTTAGAATATTCAAAATGGGTAATATCATCTGTAGGCCCTAAAACTTCGGCTACAAACTTTTTTAAAGCACCCGCCCGCTGCGGAAAAGGCACAATAAAATAATGTTTTAAACCGGAATATAATAAGGCGCGTTCTTTGATTTCTGCGGTACGGGTAATATCGCTGTTACTGCCGCTTAAAATGCATACTACATTCTTTCCTTTTATCTCTTCAGAAAAATTATCCAATACACTAATAGACATTGCGCCGGCAGGTTCTACCACAATCGCATCCTGATTATAAAGATCCAAAATTGTCTGGCAGATCTTACCTTCAGGAACTGTGATCATTTCATCCAGATTATTCTGGCATATTCTGAAATTTTTACTCCCTACTTTTTGAACTGCAGCACCATCTACAAATCGCTCAATTTTAGCTAATTCAACTACCTTACCTTCCTTTAAAGATGAGGTCATAGATGCAGCACCTTCAGGCTCAACCCCAATAATCCTGGTATTGGGAGAAAGTTCCTTAAACACGGTAGAAATTCCGGCCAGTAATCCCCCTCCTCCCAAAGGAGCAAAAATATAATCTATAGGCCCGTTAGCTTGTTCCAGAATCTCGAGCCCAATGGTAGCCTGACCTTCGATTACTTTTTCATCATCGAAAGGATGTATAAAAACAAGACCGTGTTTTTCACAATATTTTAGTGCACTTTTATAAGAATCGTCAAAAGTATCTCCTTCCAACACCACTTCTACCCAATCTCCACCAAACATTTCGGTTTGTTCCACTTTTTGCCGCGGGGTGGTATCCGGCATGTAATATCACTCCTTTTACCTTTAATTTATTACAGGCAAAGGCAACGCCCTGGGCGTGATTCCCCGCACTGGCACATATTACACCTCTTTTAAGTTCATCCTGACAAAGACTTGAAATTTTATTATAAGCGCCTCGTATTTTATAAGATCTTACCTGCTGCAAATCTTCTCTTTTAAAAAGAACATTTGCTCCATACCTTTTACTATAAGTAAACGAAGGAGCCAAAGGTGTTCGCTCCACTACGTGTGAGATCCTCTTTGCAGCTTCCCTTATATCAGAAAGTTGAGGTTTATAGTCGATATTTTTTAAAATAGTTTCCACTATTCGTGTATTTTTTTCATTGCTGTCATAGCTTTTCGAAGCCTGCTTCCTACTTTTTCTACGGGATGTTGCCTTACAGCATCATTAATTTCAATCAGCTTTTTATTATCGACACCTATACTTCCCTTGGAAAAAGATTTACCTATCACCTCTGGTTCCAGACCATTTACATAGTCTTTAATAAGCGGTTTTGCCGAATGATCAAAAAGATAGCAGCCGTATTCTGCAGTATCCGAAATAATCCGGTTCATTTCATATAATTTCTTCCTGGCTATGGTATTAGCGATAAGCGGAACTTCATGAAGCGATTCATAATAGGCAGATTCTGCAATAATTCCCGTAGAAACCATAGTTTCAAAGGCCAGTTCTACGCCGGCTTTTACAAAAGCAACCAGCAAAACTCCTTTATCAAAATATTCCTGTTCGGTAATTTCCTTATCTGTAGCCTCTGTTTTTTCAAAAGCAGTATTTTCGGTAGCGGCTCGCCATTCCAGCAACTCTTTGTCATCATTGGCCCAGTCTTTCATCATTCTGGAGCTAAAAGCACCGGACATGATGTCTTCCATATGCTTTTTGAAGAGAGGTCTCATTCGATCCTTCAGTTCTTCGGAAATTTCATAAGCTCTAATTTTAGCAGGATTGGAAAGCCGATCCATCATATTGGTAACTCCACCGTGTTTTAAAGCTTCTGTAATGGTTTCCCAGCCAAACTGTATCAGTTTAGCGGCGTACTCCGGTTCTACCCCTTCAGAAACCATTTTATTAAAGCTTAGAATAGATCCGGTTTGTAGAACTCCGCATAAGATGGTTTGTTCTCCCATTAAGTCAGATTTCACCTCAGCTACAAAAGAAGAATCCAGAACTCCGGCCTTGTGGCCACCGGTAGCAAAGGCATAGGCTTTTGCCCATTTTTTCCCTTTATTTTCAGGATCGTTTTCAGGATGTACTGCGATAAGGGTTGGCACCCCGAAACCGCGTTTATATTCCTCCCTTACTTCGGTTCCGGGGCATTTAGGAGCCACCATAATCACAGTGATATCATCGCGAATCTGCATTCCTTCTTCCACCATATTAAAACCGTGAGAATAAGAAAGCACTGCTCCTTTTTTAATATACGGAAGAATGGCCTTAATAACCGGAGTATGCTGTTTATCTGGGGTAAGATTAATTACCAGGTCGGCTTGCGGAATTAACTCCTCATAAGTTCCTACTTTAAAATTATTTGAAGTAGTGTTTTTATAAGATTGCCGCTGTTCTTTAATAGCGCTTTCTCTTAAAGCGTATGAAACATCAAGCCCGCTGTCTCTCATATTCAGGCCCTGATTAAGCCCCTGAGCGCCACAACCTACAATGACAATCTTTTTTCCTTTTAAAGCTGCTATGCCATCGCTGAATTCATCGTTTTCCATAAAACGGCAGGTGCCCAGCTGGGCTAATTTTTCATTTAAGGAGAGGGTATTAAAATAATTAGTCATTGTTATTTAGTTTGTAGTTGTATTAAATTTTTCTAATAATGAAGAGATTTGCATCTCATTTTTTGATACCGAAATGGTACCGGATCTTACAAATTGCATTAATCCGTAAGGTTTTAATTTTTCGTAGAGACTTTCTGTTTCGTGCCTTTTTCCTGTTTTTTCAATTACAAAAAATTTTGGCGTTACGGTAACAATTCTTGCATTGGTTTCTTTTATAAAAGACTGCATATCCAGGTCTTCAAGAAAATCGGTGAATCTTATTTTATAAAGTGCAGTCTCCTGGTAAATCGTTTCATCATCGGTGTGATAAAAGGCTTTTATTACCTCTATTTGTTTCTCAATTTGGCCGATTATTTTTTGCACCTGCTCTTCGGTAATATGTACCACAATAATAAAGCGCATTACTTCGTGCACTTCACTTTGCGAAACTGTAATACTTTCAATATTTATATGCCGCTTAAGAAAAATCGCGGCAATACGGCTTAAAAGCCCGATATTATTTTCGGTATAAATTGAAACCGTGAAATTTTGCTTTTCCATTACTCAAGTAATATTTCTGAAACCGCTTTCCCTGTTGGAATCATTGGGAAAACATTATGTTCCTGTTCTACTTTTACCTCCAGAAAATATGCTTCTGAAGATTCCATCATTTCTTTTACAGCCTCTGCCAATTGAGCTCTTTCTGTTACTTTTCTGTTTTTTATAAAATATCCTTCGGCAATTTTTCCAAAATCGGGATTTGTCATTTCGGTGGAAGCATAACGCTTATCGAAAAACATCTGCTGCCATTGCCGCACCATTCCCAAAAAACCGTTATTTAGAAGAACAATTTTTACCGGCACTTTTGTCTGAAAAATTGTTCCCAGCTCCTGTATGGTCATCTGGTAACCTCCATCGCCAATAACAGCAACCACATCTCTTTGTGGCATTCCCATTTTCGCACCGATTGCTGCCGGAAGAGCAAAGCCCATAGTTCCCAATCCGCCGGAAGTAATATTGCTTCTGGTTTGGTTGAATCTAGCGTAGCGACACGCAATCATTTGATGTTGCCCAACATCGGAGACAATCACGGCATCACCTTTGGATGATTTATTAATCTCTTCTATCACTTCTGCCATTCCCAATCCTTCAGTAGGACATTTAAGATCGTTTTTTATAATTTTTTCAAATTCAATTGCATAAAGATCCTTAAACTTCTGATGCCATTTTGTATGTTTATTAGGACTTAAAAGTTCAAGCAACACTTTAAGAGTTTCTCCTACATCACCCAAAACAGGAATGTCAGCGTGAACGTTCTTATTTATTTCCGCAGGATCAATTTCAAAATGAATAAGTTTTGCCTGTTTGGCATAATGATTTAAATTTCCGGTGACACGATCATCAAACCGCATCCCTATGGCGATTAAAACATCACACTCATTGGTTAGCATATTTGGTGCGTAATTCCCATGCATTCCAACCATTCCCACATTCAGAGAATGATCAGACGGCAGCGCCGAAAGACCCAATATGGTCCACGCCGCAGGAATTCCTGTTTTTTCAATTAGCTCTTTTAATAAATTTTCGGCTTTTCCCAAAATAACACCCTGCCCGAATACGATCATAGGTTTTTTAGCCGAATTGATTAGTTCTGCAGCTCTTTCTACTTCCAGTAAATTAACTTCAGGAAGCGGCTGATAACTTCGTATAGCCGAACATTTTTTATAACTGAAGTCCAGCGAATCGAACTGGGCATCTTTGGTGATATCAATTAAAACCGGTCCCGGTCTGCCGGAACGCGCAATAAAAAAAGCTTTAGCCATAATTTCAGGGATTTCTGAAGCTTTTGTTATTTGATAATTCCATTTGGTTACCGGAGTGGAAATACCAACAATATCAGTTTCCTGGAAAGCATCGCTCCCTAGTAAATGAGATCCCACCTGGCCGGTAATGCACACGAGCGGAGTAGAATCTATTTGCGCATCGGCAATGCCGGTAACTAAATTGGTGGCCCCTGGTCCTGAAGTTGCAATGGCGACTCCTACTTTTCCTGTAGCCCTTGCATAGCCTTGCGCCGCGTGTGTTGCCCCTTGTTCATGGCGCACCAGAACATGGTGAAGTTTATCCTGATATTTATATAATTCATCGTAAACTGGCATAATCGCGCCCCCGGGATACCCATAAAGTGTTTCTACGCCTTCTTCGAGCAAACACTTAATTACGGCTTCCGCACCGGTAACTTTAGTTTTTTTTGAAGTCGTAACTTTCTGGAAACTCGCTGTTTTTACTTCCATATTCTGCATTATTAAAATTCATCTGTCACGCATCCATCAGATGCAGATGCGACTGTTTTTGCATATTTGTAAAGCACTCCCCTACTAAATTTAAGCGGTGGCGCCTGCCAGTTCTTCTTTCTTAATTCTATTTCTTTATCGCTAAGAGCAACATCAATAGTATTGGTCTCGGCATTAATAGTTATTTGATCCCCGTCTTTTAAAAATGCCAGTAATCCGCCTTCCTGAGCTTCCGGAGTAATATGGCCCACTACAAAACCGTGAGTTCCTCCCGAAAATCTTCCGTCGGTAATAAGAGCTACATCTTTACCTAATTTGGCTCCCATAATTGCGGCAGTAGGTTTTAGCATCTCGGGCATTCCGGGGCCTCCTTTGGGTCCTTCAAAACGAATAACTACTACATCTCCTTTTTTCACTTTTCCGGTGGAAATTCCATCATTAGCTTCATATTCGCTATTAAAAACCCTTGCCGAGCCAGTAAATTGAAGTCCTTCTTTCCCGGTAATTTTTGCTACCGAACCTCTTTCAGCAAGGTTTCCATAAAGAATTCGAATATGGCCGGTTGCTTTTATGGGGTTTGATAAAGGGTGAATAACATCCTGACCTTCCTCTAAGTCCGGAACGTCCCTTAGATTCTCAGCTAATGTCTTTCCGGTAACCGTTAGACAATCGCCGTGAAGCATTCCGTGGTTCAGCATATATTTTAAAACTGCCGGGATACCTCCCACATCGTGCAAATCTTCCATAGAGTATTTGCCGCTAGGCTTTAAATCGGCTAAAAATGGAGTGCTCTCGCAGATTTTTTCGAAATCATCTATACTAAAATCGATCTCTGCAGCTTTTGCTATTGCGAGAAAATGGAGGACAGCATTGGTAGACCCGCCTAAAACCGTTAATAAGCGTATGGCATTTTCCAAAGACTTCTTGGTAACTATATCTCTGGGTTTTATATCTTTTTCAACAATCAATTTCATCGCTTTGCCCACGGCTTCGCATTCTTCTTTTTTCTGATGGCTCACCGCGGGATTCGAAGAATTATATGGCAGTGCCATCCCTAAAGCCTCTATAGTTGAAGCCATAGTATTAGCCGTGTACATCCCTCCACAAGCGCCGGCGCCCGGACAGGCTTTTTCGATCACCTGACCATAATCTTCATCGCTGATATCTCCCGAAACTTTTTGTCCCCAGGCCTCGAAAACCGAAACCACATCCAGTTTTTTGCCTTTATGGCAACCGGAAGCTATGGTTCCTCCATAAACCAGGATAGCAGGACGATTAATGCGCAACATAGCCATTAACGCGCCCGGCATATTTTTATCGCAACCTACCACGGTTACCAGCGCATCGTAAGACATTGCATGGATTACCGTTTCAATAGAATCTGCGATAAGGTCCCGCGATGGCAGGGAATATCGCATTCCGGGCGTACCCATAGAAATGCCATCGCTTACACCAATAGTATTAAAAATAAGTCCTACCAGATCGTTGACATTACAGCCATCTTTTACCAGTTTCGCCAGATCGTTTAAATGCATATTGCACGGATTCCCTTCGTATCCCGTACTGGCAATCCCTACAAAAGGTTTTTTAAAGTCTTCTTTGGTAAGTCCAACCGCATGCAACATTGCCTGGGAGGCGGGTTGGGAATCATTTTGAGTAAGAATTTTACTGAATTTATTCTCCATTATCTTTTTAACATCTGAAATTTGCTTAAAATTACTTTTAAACATACTTCAGATGGAAGAGTTAAAGAATCAATAATTATTTTCAGAAGAAAGAAAATAAACACAATTTATTGATATTCAGAGCATTGAAATAAGTTATTTTACGATCGCTGAAGAGGGGAAATAGAGAAGAAAAGCCCGTAAAATGTGATATTTACGAGCTTATTTAAACTTATATCTGTGAGAGAAGGCTGTCCTTCTTTTTTCGTATTTCTTCCAAAGCAAGATTATCTTTACTTCCAAGATGGGTATGACTTTTTGAACCTGCCGGTTTGTACGTATTATTCTGAACCTGGCTTCCTATTTCCTGATAGGCATCGCGAAAAGATTTTCCCTGCATTACCAAATCGTTAATACTGTCTACAGTAAACAGGTATTTATATTTTTCGTCGGAAAGGTCTATTTCCTTCACAATTATTTGAGCTATGGAATAAGTGAAAACATCCAGGATTTCTTTAATATTTTCTACCGAGTAGATACTATTTTCCTTCAACAGCTGAAAATCGCGATGATAGCCGCTGGGCAGATTATTGGTAATAAGAATCATTTCGTTGGCGATAGACTGGAGTTTATTACATTTTGCACGCACCAGTTCAAAAACATCTGGATTCTTTTTATGTGGCATAATACTGGAACCCGTGGTAAGTTCCTCCGGAAAACCTATAAAGTCAAAATTCTGACTCATATAAAGGCAGATATCCATTGCAAATCGCGACAAGGTATTCGAGAGCGATGCAATAGCAGAAGTAACACTGCGCTCGCTTTTGCCCCTGCTCAATTGTGCGGCTACCACATTATATTTTAGTGTTTTAAATCCAAGCTGATCCGTCGTAAACTGCCGGTCTATCGGGAAAGAAGAACCATATCCAGCGGCAGATCCCAACGGATTCTGATCCACGATCTTCAGGCTTGCCTCCAGCATATACAAATCGTCAATTAAAACTTCGGCGTATGCAGAAAACCACAACCCGAAGGAAGAAGGCATCGCAACCTGTAAATGGGTATAACCCGGCAGTACTTTTTCGCGGTGCTTATCAGCAAGTTTTAGTAAAACTTCTATCAGTTCTCCCGAAGAATTCATTATTTGCTGAATATTATCTTTAAAATACAGCTGCATCGCTACCAAAACCTGATCGTTTCGGGATCTTGCCGTATGAATTTTTTTTCCCGTTTCGCCTAGTTTCTGGGTTAATTCAAATTCAATTTTAGAATGCACATCTTCAAAATGTTCTTCAATTTCGAACTCATGAGATAAAACCTGCCGCTCCAGGATATGAATTTCATTGCCTATTTCTTCAACTTCCTTATCAGACAAAATTCCAACTTTCCCCAGCATTTTAGCGTGTGCTGCCGAAGCTTTCAGATCGTATTCGGCTAAAAACATATCCAGTTCCCTGTCATTTCCAACCGTAAAATGTTCAATTTTCTTATCGGTTTCTATTCCTTTATCCCAAAGTTTCATCTCTCTAGTTTTTTAATGATTTTTCAAGTAATCGGATGTATTTTTCTATTCCTTCCTCGATTTCCCTTACAAATATAAATTCATCTGCCGAATGCGATCGAGTGGAATCTCCCGGTCCTAATTTTAAAGAAGGACAGCTTAACATTGCCTGGTCTGATAAGGTTGGAGAGCCATAGGTTTTCATTCCTAATGAAATTCCTGCTTCCACAATTGGATGATCTGCAGGTATCGAAGAGGAATTTAAGCGTAATGATCGGGCATTAATTTCGGTAACAGGGGCTTCTTTTTGCAGAATTTCTTCAATTTCCTTATTGCTGTACTTGTCGTTTACGCGAACGTCTATTACCAGATTTACTTCTGCCGGCACCACATTATGCTGACTGCCGGCATTGATTTGTGTTACGGTCAATTTCACTTTTCCCAACACAGCAGATTCCTTCGGAAAATCGTATTTTCTGAACCATTCCAGCACTTCGGCACATTTGTAAATAGCATTATCGTCGTTTGGATGAGCCGCGTGAGAAGCAGTTCCTTTTACCTTCACATCAAAAACCACCAGGCCCTTTTCGGCAACTGCCAGCTCCATCAACGTGGGTTCTCCTACAATCGCCACATCGATTTTAGGCAAATTGGGAAGCAAAGCGGCAATCCCGTTCTTTCCATTGGTTTCTTCTTCTCCCGTACCCGCAAAGATTATATTGTGATTTAAATTTTCGGCTTTATAAAACCAGGTGAAAGTCGCTAGCAAAGACACCAGGCAGCCGCCGGCATCGTTGCTGCCCAAACCAAAGAGTTTCCCTTCTTCAATTTCAGCAGTAAAAGGATCGCGGGTGTAGCCGGAATTGGGTTTTACGCTATCGTGATGAGAATTTAAAAGCAGCGTAGGTTTTTCTGCATCAAAATGAAGATTTTTAGCCCAGACATTATTTAAATGTCTTTCAAATGGAATAGCATTTTTTTTAAACCATTCTTCCAGCAAATTTGCCGTAGCATTTTCTTCTCCTGAAAAAGATTGGGTTTCAATAAGATCCTGAAGTAAGCGTATAGCATCCTGCTGAAGTTCTTTTATAGTCATCATGAAGTGATTTTAGTAGAAATGGCACCAGATTTTAGTAAAGAAGAATCTCCCAAATAAATGTTTTTAACACCATTTTTAAGCGCCTCAAAACAATTATGAAGTTTTGGCAACATGCCATCACTGATGATTCCCTTTTCCTTTAAATTCTGATATTTTTTATGATCCAATTCCCGAATCACCGAATCTTCGGAATGTATATTTTCCAGCACTCCTTTTTTCTCGAAGCAATAATACAGCTCGGTATTATAATTCTTCATAGCTGTCGCAATCTCCGAAGCCACCGAATCGGCATTGGTATTGAACAACTCTCCTTTTCTGCTACAGGAAATAGCCGAAAATACAGGAACCAGGCCTTGCTTCAACAAACCTGAAATAAATCCTTCATTAACCTCCACAATATCGCCTACAAAGCCAAAATCCACTTCTTTCACCGGTCTTTTTTCAGAAATAATACTCATTCCATCGGCACCGCAAAGTCCAAGCGCGTTGCATTCTTTTTCCTGAAGTTTTGCTACAATTTGCTTATTCAACAATCCGCCATAAACCATTGTGATCACCTTCATAGAATTCTCATCGGTGATTCTCCGGCCTTCGTGCATTTTGGTTTCGTATCCCAATTTTGTTGCAATCTCGGTGGCAAGATTTCCACCGCCGTGAATAAGGATTTTCGGTCCTTTCAGACTTACAAAATCAGAGATGAATTCCGCAAGCATCTGTTCATTTTCAATGAGCTTCCCTCCTATTTTTACTATCTTCAGTATTGGTTTTACCTGTTTCATTTTAAGTGTTTTCAAGCAATTTTTTAAGAACCGCCTGTGCAGCAAAAGTTCTGTTATTCGCCTGTTGAATTACCACACTCTGGTCGCTGTCCAGCACCTCATCTTCAATTACCACATTTCTTCGTACCGGAAGGCAATGCATTACTTTCGCCGTAGCCTTTAGCTTATCTAAAGTAAGCATCCACGAGGGATCTGTATTCAGAATTTGCCCATAATCATCATAAGAGCTCCAGTTTTTTGCATATACAAAATCGGCGGCTTTCAATGCGTCCCTTTGATCGTGAATTACGGGAATATTCCCTATGATTTTGGGGTTAAGATCATATCCTTCAGGATTGGTGACCACAAAATCAACATCCATTTTCTGCATAAATTGGGCAAAAGAATTAGGAACCGATTGCGGTAAAGCCCGCGGATGCGGCGCCCAGGTTAAAACCACTTTTGGTCTTTTGGTCTGCTGAAGTTCGGTAATGGTAATAGCATCGGTTAACGCCTGTAAAGGATGTCCGGTAGCGCTTTCCATATTTACCACGGGCACCGAAGCGTACTTTTTAAAAGCATTCATCACGGTTTCAGCTTCATCTTTTTGTTTGTCCTTTAACCCGGGAAATGCCCGCACGGCGATAATATCACAATATTGGGACAGAACGGCTGCCGCTTCTTTTATATGTTCGGCCTTATCGCTGTTCATAACCGCGCCATCTTCAAATTCCAGTGCCCAGCCGTCGCTTCCCGCATTCATCACCATAACTTCCATTCCCAGTAATTTCGCAGCTTTTTCAGTGCTTAAGCGGGTTCGCAGGCTGGCATTGAAAAAAAGCATTCCCAGAGTTTTTCCTTTTCCCAGGGTACCGGCTGTATTTTCTTTTTTTAGCTGAATTGCTTCTGCTATCATTTTCGGCAGATCTTCAATATCAGATAAGTCTATATAATTCTTCATGTTATTCTTCTAAGGCAAGTTTTAATTTTTCGAAAAAATGCTGAAAATGTTGTTTTTCAATTGTTAATGGAGGTAAAATTCTCAACAGGTTTTTATTGGAAGCGGCGCCGGTAAAAATATGATGTTCAAACAACAATTTCTTCCGAAGGGCAGCCACTTCAAAATCGAATTCCAATCCCAACATGAGTCCGCGGCCCTTTACCTTTTTAATCTGCGGAATTTTTGCTGCTTCTTCATTTATAAATTCACAAAGTAAAATTACTTTCTGCTGAAGTTTTTGTTCTTTAAGAACCTCCAGAACGGCAATTCCCGCGGCGCAAGCCAGATGATTTCCTCCAAAAGTAGTGCCCAGCAATCCATAACTGGCTTTTATTTCTTTATGAATAAGAATACCGCCAATCGGAAAGCCATTCCCCATTCCTTTGGCCATCGAAATGATTCCGGGAGTGATATCGTGTTTCTGAAAAGCAAAAAATTTACCGGTGCGGCCATATCCCGCCTGAACCTCATCGGCAATCAATACCGTTCCAAATTCACGGCAGAGTCTTTCACAATCTTTATAAAACTCGGTGGTAGCTTCATCCAGTCCTCCCACTCCCTGGATAATTTCCACGATTAGCGCGGCAACATCTCCTTTCTGAAGTTCTTTTTTAAGAACTTCAGAATCGTTGAAAGAAAGTTTTGTGAATTTATGCCCCAGGTTAAAAGGCGCTTTTATCTTCTCATTATCGGTTACCGCCACAGCGCCGCTGGTTCTTCCGTGGAAGGAATTAGTAAAATAAATCACCCTTGCTCTTCCGGTATGAAAAGAGGCGAGTTTCAAGGCATTTTCGTTGGCTTCGGCACCGGAATTACATAAAAAAAGCTGATAATCTTTACAACCAGAAGCTTCTTCCAGCTTATCTGCCAGTTCCTGCTGTAACTGATTTTTAATGGAGTTTGAATAAAATCCCAATTTTTGAACCTGTCCGCTAATCGCATTTACATATTTTGGATGCGCATGACCAATGGAAATCACTGCGTGGCCGCCATAAAGGTCAAGATATTCGGTTCCTTTTTCGTCGTACACAAATACATCTTTCCCTTTAACGGGAGTAATATCGTACAAAGGATAAACGTCAAATAATTTCATATTAAAAGAAGTTTGCTTTTAACTTTAATCCCTGATTTTCAGGAAAATTAAAGTGAATATTCATATTTTGGACCGCTTGTCCCGAAGCGCCTTTCAGCAAATTATCGAGTACACTGGTGATCAACAATTTATTTCCATGTTTTTGTAAATGCACCAGACATTTATTGGTGTTAACTACCTGTTTTAAATGAAGAGGTTCTTCAGAAACATGAGTAAAAGCGGCATCTTTATACGCATTTTGATATATTTCTTTAGCATCTTCAAGACCGCCTTCAAATCTTGTATAAGCAGAACAATGAATGCCGCGGGAAAAATTCCCACGATTCGGAATAAAATTTATTTCTGAAGAAAAACCAAGCTGTAAAGTTTTTACCTGCTCCTTTATCTCGCCCAAATGCTGATGCCCAAATTCCTTATAACTGGAAAAATTATTATCCCGCCAGCTAAAATGAGTGGTATCCGAATGCGAAACGCCCGCGCCCGTAGCGCCGGTAACCGCGTTTATATGAACATCATCGAATAGTTTACCCGCTTTCGCCAAAGGTAAAATCGCCAGGTTGATCGCTGTGGCAAAACACCCGGGATTCGCAATAAACTTCGATTTTTTTATATCTTTTTTATTGAATTCCGGGATTCCGTAGATAAAATCATTGCCCTCCGAAGCAAGACGAAAATCGTTGCTAAGGTCTATAATTACGGTTTCTTCAGAAAAATTATTCTCATCAAGAAACTTCTTTGAATTTCCGTGGCCTAAACAAAGAAATACCACATCGTCTGCAGAATTTATATTGCGCGAAAATTTTAAATCGGTTTCCCCGGTGAGATCCTGATGAATGGAAGCAACAGGTTTTCCGGCCTGCGAAGTACTGTAGACTAAATCCAGTTCCACCTCGGGATGATTCAGCAGAATTCTAATAAGTTCTCCGGCGGTATATCCTGCCCCGCCAACAATTCCTGCCTTTATCATGACTCCTGATTTACCTTTTGATAAATCTTACCCGAATTCGATAAGATCTTTATAAATCCTTTGGCATCATTGGCCGTCCAGGCTTTATTCTCTTCGCCATAACTTCCAAAATCGCTATTCATAAGATCGAAATCAGACTCAATTCCATTTAAACTGAACCGGTACGGATGTAAATTAATGTATACTGTTCCGGTAACTTTTGCCTGGGAACTCTCTAAAAAAGCCTCCAGATCGCGCATTACAGGATCCAGATATAAACCTTCGTGGAGGTGCGTGCCATACCAATTTGCCAGATAATCTTTATGCTGCAACTGCCATTTGCTAAGCGTGTGCTTTTCGAGCAAATGATGGGCTTTAATTATAATCAAGGCCGCAGCAGCTTCAAATCCTACCCGGCCTTTAATTCCAATAATAGTATCACCAACGTGAATATCCCGGCCAATGGCATATTTTGAAGCGATGCTTTCCAGCAATTGAATATTTTTTTCGGGAGAATTTTCTTTTTCGTTAAGGGCAGTGAATTCCCCTTTTGTAAAAGTAAGACTGATTTCCTGTGGCTCTTTTTCTGAAACCTGAGACGGATATGCAGATTCGGGTAAAGGTTCTTTGGATTTCAAAGTTTCGGAACCTCCCACGCTGGTTCCCCAAAGTCCTTTATTAATAGAATATTTAGATTTTTCCCAATTCATTTCTACTCCGTTTTCCTGAAGGTATTGAATCTCCTCCTGACGCGTTAGTTTTTTATCGCGAATAGGGGTGATAATCTCAATTTCGGGGGCGATGGTCTGGAAAATCATGTCGAACCTTACCTGGTCATTACCGGCGCCGGTACTTCCGTGGGCGATAAAACCGGCACCAATCTTTCGGGCATAATTTACAATTTCCAATGCCTGAATTATACGCTCGGCACTTACAGATAAAGGATAGGTGTTATTCTTTAATACATTTCCGAAGATCAGGTATTTAACCACCTTTTTATAAAATCCGGAAACCGCATCGATATTTTTATAGCTTTTAACGCCCATTTTCTCGGCGTTGGTTTTAATTTTTTCTATTTCGGCTTCAGAAAATCCTCCGGTATTTACACTTACCGCATGTACTTCAAAATTCTCTTCCTTCGATAAATATTTGGCGCAATACGAAGTGTCTAAACCGCCGCTGTATGCTATAACTACTTTTTTCATTTTATTATATTATTATTCATTTCCAAACCACTTTCCAGTTTATCTTTCTTATAAAATAAGGTTTGTTTAATACTTTTTAACCGCTTGAAGGCTTTTTCATTTAATTTTTCATGCTTTTGCGCATTTTTTTTCTTGGCAGGATCGTAGAGCATTCCTGTACAAAGGCACATTTTTCGCTCGGTACGGGTGAGAATATCGTAGTTTTTACAGGTCTGGCAACCATTCCAGAAAGTCTCATCTTCGGTTAATTCAGAAAAGGTTACAGGCTGGTATCCCAACTCGTAATTAATTTTCATAACGGCGAGTCCGGTGGTGATCCCAAAGATTTTAGAATTTGGATATTTAGTGCGGGAATGGGCGAAAATGGCTTTTTTAATATCTTTGGCAAGACCGTGATTTCTATAATCGGGATGGACAATCAACCCGGAGTTGGCTACAAATTTTTCGTGACTCCAAATTTCGATATAACAGAAACCTGCAAATTTATCGCCTTCCAGCGCGATAACTGCGTTCCCGTTTTCCATTTTTTTTATGATATATTCAGGAGCGCGTCTGGCGATACCGGTTCCGCGAACCTTGGCAGATTCTTCCATGGTATCGCAAATTTCCTGAGCGTACTTTGAATGACTTAAATTGGCTATGGTAATCTTCATCTTGAAAATTTATTAAGGATGAAAAAAAAATAATTTGATGATTGTTTAAAAAAGAAGAGCGGGACTCACCTTGCTCCGGGAGATAGACACACGCACTAGGTGCGGCGAAAAAAGCGGGGACGCCTTATTATTTCAGAAAAATTTCTGAAAGTAATAGTAAAAAGAATATGTATGCTTTGGGTGTTTTTCAATGTAATAAAATTCAAATAATAGTAAACTAAGGAACGAGAGGAAATGCAGGATTACCTGATAAATCCTGGCCTAAAATGAAAGCGTTCTACTGTTATCTGACGTATTGAAATCATAATGTAAAAGTATATTTAAAATTATTATAATTTCAAAAAAATTGAATTTTAACAAAAGAAAAACTTTTTCGCCCTCCGTAAACTTTCATTAACCCGGGATTTAAAAATTTCCTTATAAATAGTATCTTAGAACTTTAGGCAACCGGCATTATGAAGGATTTTAAAGATCATTTTTCCAAACAGGCACACGCCTACAAAAAATACCGGCCCGGGTATCCCGGTGAACTATTTCAATATTTAAATAGTCTAACTGCCGCCCACGACCTGGCCTGGGATTGTGCCACAGGTAATGGCCAGTCGGCCCTGGGCCTGAGCAATTATTTTACAAAAGTATATGCCACAGATGCAAGCGTGCAACAACTGGAAAATGCAAGCGCCAAACCCAATATTATTTATAAAAAAGAAAAGGCAGAAAATTGCAGCTTAAAAAACGCTTCGGCAGATTTAATTACGGTAGCCCAGGCCGTTCACTGGTTTAATTTCGATAAATTTTATGATGAAGTAAAAAGGGTTCTTAAACCTGAAGGTGTGGTAGCGGTTTGGACGTATACTTTACCATTTATTTCAGAAGAGATAGCTGCAGAAATCAACTATTTTCACGATAATGTGGTTGGAGAATTCTGGCAAAAAGAGAATAAACTGGTTTCCGATGAGTACAAATCACTTCCGTTTCCTTTTGAAGAAGTAAAAACTCCTGATTTTAATTTTAAAAAAGAAATCACTCTAAATGATCTTTTGGGACTTTTTAAAAGCTGGTCTGCAGTGCAGCGGTATAAAGACCAAACTTATGAGGATCCTGTAAAGCTTATTGAAAAAAAGCTACGACCATTATGGAAGGAAAAATCTGAAAAGCAGGCAACCTAGAAAATAATTTTAAGAGCAGGAAAACTTAAAAAATAAAACTATCCTAATTTTTACTGGGAAGATATCCCCTTTCCGCCTAAGCGGAAAGCCTTTTTTGATAATGAATATCCCTTACAGTCATCTCGAAATGAGCTTTTTTCGCATATCCTGTATGGTTTCTGGATTTCGTAAGGAAAAAATGCTGGATTGCAACTTTGAGATTTCAGGCTCTGCCGACGTCGAAAGGACAAGGAAGCAAAAATTATTTCTTCCGTTTTAACGAATATAAGTCTTTACGGCGGTCTTTCATATTGCGAACGCTTCCGAAATTATGGATTTCCTTAAGTAAATCCAGGTCTACATCTACCAATAAAGTACTTTCGGTATTGGGTGTGGCTTCCGCTTTAATTCCATTTACAGGAAACGCAAAATCTGATGGTGTAAAAACAGCACTTTGCGCATACTGGATATCCATATTATTTACTTTGGGCAAATTCCCTACCGAGCCTGCAATGGCCACATAACATTCATTTTCTACGGCCCTGGCCTGGCCACATATTTTCACCCTGGAATACCCGTTTTGGGTATCGGTCATAAAAGGTACAAAAAGAATGTTCATTCCTTCTTCGGCCAGCAACCTGGATAATTCGGGAAATTCGACATCGTAACAAATAAGCACGCCTATTTTCCCGCAATCGGTATCGAAGGTCTGCAGTTTAGTGCCTCCCTTCATTCCCCATGCAGATTCTTCTGCAGGGGTGATATGTAGTTTTTCATAATGTTCCACACTTCCGTCGCGACGACACAAAAATCCCACGTTATGCATATGTTCGCCTGCCACTTGCGGCATACTTCCGGTAATAATATTAATGTTATAGTTAATTGCAAACTCCCTGAAGGTTTCCAAAAGCCTATCGGTATAGGAGGAAAGGCCGCGAATGGCTTCGGCTTCGTTCATATGATTGAACTGCGCCATCAACGGGGCATTGAACAATTCAGGAAACATAATAAAATCGCTTTGATAGTCGCTCACCGCATCTACAAAAAATTCTATTTGCGACACTAAGGCATCATAATCCTTAAACAAACGCATTTGCCACTGCACCAATCCCAGGCGAACAACAGTTTTTTTGGTGTCTATAAGTTTTTGCTCTTTGGTGTAATAAATATTGTTCCACTCCATCAGGGTTGCAAATTCCTTGCTCTCATGATCGCCGGGCAAATAATTTTTAATGATTTTTTTTACGTGAAAATCGTTAGAAAGCTGGAAGGAAAGTACAGGATCGTGAATTTCTTTCAACTTTACTTTTTCAATATATTTTTTGGGAGTAAGTTCTTTAGCATAATCGGCATAATTAGGGATTCTGCCTCCAAAAATGATCGCTTTCAAATTCAGTTGTTCGCAAAGCTCTTTCCGGGCTTCATACAAACGGCGACCTAAACGCATTCCCCGATATTCCGGATGTATAAATACATCTATCCCGTAAAGGACATCGCCGTTCTTGGTGTGAGTAGAAAAATTTTCGCCACCCAGGATTTCTTCGTAGGTATGATTTTCATCGAATTTATCGTAATCTACAACAATGGAGAGCGCGCAGCCTGCAATTTTATCGTCTATCACTATACAAAACTGCCCGTCGGGAAATTTGTTAACAAGGGTTTTTATTTCTCCCTTGCTCCAGTACTCATCTGGCATGGCGCTATAACTCTTGATCATGGAAATCTTTAATTCCTCATAATCCTTAACGTTCAAATTCCTTAATTCTATCTTCGCTGAATCTATCACTACCTCTTTAATTTTAAAAAGGCAAAGATACAGCGGAAATACCTGATTTTAAAAGAATTTGCAAAAGTCCTAAACAGAATAAAATGAAAAAAGCTTTAAAAATTATATTTACCGAATTGTCTTTCACTTCGGAAAGCTTGCCCGTTTAAATCTCTACCATTTTATGTTTAATGGCAAATAACACCAATCCCACCCGGCTTTTTACCTCGAGCTTCTGAAAAAGATTCTCTCTATAGCCGTCGATGGTTTTAGGACTTAGATTCATTTTAGCCGCCACTTCTTTATAAGTCATTTCTGAGCAGGCAAAGGCTAAAAATTCCTCCTCACGGGGAGTAAGACTTTCGATAACCACTGGTTTCGTCTTGCTGTTTAAAGCTTCAGAAACCTCCCGGTTAAAATAATAACCGTTTACCAGCACCGCACGCAGAGCTCTCGAAAACTCATCGGGCTCAATATCTTTCAGAATATATCCACGGCATCCCTGGCGTATCATTTTTATAATGATTTCCTCATCGTGTTCCATACTAAGCGCGAGAACTTTCTGATCTGAAAAATTCTCCCGTAAAAAGGCCATGGTTTCTATGCCATTCATCACCGGCATTCGTATATCAAGCAATACGAGATCGGGGGCAGCATTGTTCAGAAAATAGTTTTTTAGTTCTTCTCCATTATTAAAAACCTCTAATACTTCATACTCCTGAAAAGAGTTGATTAAACGTTTAAGAGATTGCGCAAAAAGTTTATGATCATCAACGATTATGATGGATTTCTTCATTTAGGAGGCTCTTGACTGGATAGTTAATTGTTAACGAAGTTCCGCTATTAATCGCAGAATTCAAAACTAATTGGGCATTAATAAGGTTGGCACGGCTTTGCATATTAATCAACCCTGAGTTTTTTTGTATTTCTTCAGGATCAAATCCCACTCCGTTATCTTTTATCTCTATTTTCAATGCTGAAGCGGAATACACAAATTTCACCTTCACCGCATCTGCATTTGCATGTTTTAAAACATTCGAAAAGAACTCCTGAAGGATTCTAAACAAAATGATGGTATCTTTTGCTGAAATTTCTGCTTTCCTGCCTTCAACTTCAAAAGAAGTTTTTAGAACACTCAAGCGATCGAACCTGGCAAGTTCATTTTTAACCGATTCTTCCAGGCCGTTATATTCAATAACATCGTTGTTCAGCGATTTTGATAAGGCCCTCACCTCCTGAAGCGAAGCAGCCACGGTTTCTTTTATTTCTGAAACTGCTTCGAGCGACCCCTTTTCGGTAGTATTGGCAAGCATCCCCAACTGCATTTTGGCCACAGATAATAACTGCCCGATATTATCGTGCAGTTCCCAGCCCACATTCTTTAAGGTTTGTTCCCTTATTTCAATTTGTGAATCGGCCAATTCTTTTTCAAAGAGTTTTTCGGCTTCGTATTTATCGCGCAGCATTTTATTCTTTCTTCTTTGGAAAGCTACAAAGAATACAATCGCAAATCCTGTTAACAGGAAAATAACGATTATAAAATAGAGAATGAGTAAGAATTCCTGTTTCGATAACATAGTATAAAACCTAAGGTAAAAGAGCCGTACATAAAAACATTGGCAGCAGCCAGAATATCTGTATAAAACCTGATAAAATCGGGATTTTCCAGGCTAAAATACGTAGCATAAATAAAAAGCGGAGTTACCACCAGATAGCGCAATAAAATACCAACAGCCGCATAAAAACTAAAGCGTTTGTAAAATAAAAGAATATCGGGACTTATAAGTATTTCCCACAAATATGCCATAATAGTTAAGCTTAGCAAAAGGGTGCCGATGATAGCAGTATAAGACGAATACATATACAGGTAACCTCCGGAAAAAATCCAGTTTATAAGGGTGCTACCCAGGAAAAAAAGGACTCCATATTTAATCCATTTTTTCTTTTTTTCAGATTTTAAACGCGCCCTGAAAAATAAAATATAAAAACAGTAGGTAAACGGAACACATACGTTATACATCCAAAATCCTCTGACAAAAGGAGTTCCTTTAATAAAAGGCAGGGTAACATACTCTGTGATATACGCATAAATGGAATAAAATCCCAAGATTTCAGAAATCATAATAAACCACATAAAATAAGCAAATTGCCGGAGCGCTTTAGGAGGATTTGAACTAAGAGCAAGAAAAAAAGTACCGGCAAGAGCCGCAACAAATTCTGCAGAATCTCCTACCGCAACACTTTTTAAAAAATATTCAAACATACAAAAAGACTAATAGGGATAAGGAGGCCATAAGGTGCCTCCCTCATTTAAAGGGTCAATATCATAATTGTTTTCATTATTGGCAGGCTGCGAGAGTTCTTCTTCTCCTTCTACTCTCCCTTTTTCCTTGGTAGGCGCTAAAAAAACGGTCGCCAGGCTTTTTTGGTTCGAAGAGGTGGGATATGCCGCAAAATAAATCCTGATGCCTGGATGTTTTACGCCCTGCGCGGCAGATTCCTGTTTTACATAGTCCAGGTAATCCTGGAGTTCCTCTACACTATACCAGAATTCGCGGGTATCTCTATAGCCCTGGCCTTTTTCAATATCGAGTGCCCGGGTATCTACCCACTTTTTTTGATATTCCTTAGCTTTTGGAACGCTGATGGTTTTGGTTGGTTTTTCCATAATTTAATTTTAAAACGGCAGGGTCTTAACATTTTGTTAAATGTAAATAAAATTAACGATTCAGGAAACTATCCTTTTTGTAAAAAAGGGGATTTTTCCCCTTGATGTACGTGTTCCTTTCTTCTACATTTGAATTATCATTTTAGTTAGCTAAAGTGTTTTGGGGTTAAAAAGTGTCGTTAAAGTGAAAAATATTATTAGGTAGGGCTCTTGATATTTTACAAACACCGAAACGGCACTTTTTCATGCCTATAATTTTAAGATGAATTTATTAGATTTTTTTTAGAGTTAATTTGACTTTATCGCCCAAAACTTTTTGGGCGATTTTGTTTATTGCTACTTCACTCAACTGCAGAATTCGAGGGTATCCCCCGGTGGTCTGACAGTCTTTCATTAAAACGATTAATTTTCCAGAAGGGGTAAGTTGCACTGTTCCAGGTATTACCGGACCTGTGACAATAGACTGTAGCTTATTTTGAAGTACCTCCTGAAGTTGTATAGCCATTCGGTTGTTATGTTTATCTATTGTAAAGCTTTGATGAAAAATCCTTTCATTCTGTTCCGGGGACAAAAGCTCAAATTCCGGTCCAGCAAAAACTTCCAGGATTTTCAGAATGCAAATATTCTGTTCTAAACTTTACCGCTGTATTAGTAATGTTAGCAAGTTCTTCTGTTTTAAAACAGTGAATCTTCATGGCTTTTTCCAGCTTAAAATCTTCGGTCAGGCCTTTATACCAGCTTTTACTATTCAGGATTTCTTCTGAATTGATACCACCTTTGAAGGCCAGGTAAGCCCTGCAACCTGTTTTTCTTTTTCCAAACGACAAAACAGCTCCGGCGGTCACATTGTATATTTTAGCATTATGAATTGTCTCGCCGTCGAGCCGGGGCGAAAGATTTGCACCACAAATCGCAATAATCGCATCGGAGTTAAATTGAAGTTTGGGTCCCATTTGGGTAATTTCAAGAACCGCAGCTTCCTTTTTATTTCCCACGATAAGATTTGCCATTTTTGCCGCATAAGAATCCATAACGCCACTTTGTGGCACTCCAAATTTCCTAAAACCAAATCGTCCCAAATCCTGAACACTGGAAAATAAACCCGGTTGTAAAACTTCAATTTCACCCATGATAGATTTCGGTTTTAAAATTGAAGGTTTTGTATTTCACCTGTTCTTCAATGTGCAAAAAGTTCGATTTGGAAACAGCAAAAAACTTCACTTTATCACCCGCCGAAATCGGACAGGGAGGAACCGAATTTTTATCGAAAAAATCGATCGGAGAATTCCCTATAATCTGCCATCCGCCGGGGCTAATTTCCGGGTAAATTCCGGTCTGGTTTCCACCTATTCCAACAGCCCCTTTTTCCACATGTAATCGAGGGGAATTTTTACGGGGAATTTCAAGTGCTTTTTCCAAACCGCCCAGGTACAAAAATCCAGGTAAAAATCCGATAAAATAAACCGTGTAAATCGGATGAGTATGTAGGTGGATAATTTGGGAAACTGAAAGGTTTTTTTCTGAAGCGATCAACTTTAAATCGATCCCAAATTCCTCCTCATAACATACGGGGATATAATAAATTTTTTTTTCGGGTAATTTTGCTATCTTCGTTGTAGTAATAAGGGTTTTAAGTGTTAAAATTTCATCATAGATACTCTCTATACTTGCTTCATAAATTATTAATAATGAGTCATATGTATTGATTACTTCGACTTTTTCTTTAATGTATTTTTTTTGAAGTATTTTTTTAAAAGTCAATACCTTTTCCAGCAATTTTTCACTGATTTCCGGCTCAAATTGAATCAAAATTGAAGTCTCCCCCAGGGGTTGAATCTTAGGAAAATCTTTCATTTTTTAGCTTTTATAGAGATGTTGTTTTCTGAAAATTTTCGGTTTAAAAACTGCAGAATTTCAACCGAATTCGGGGTATCACTGTGCAGGCAAAAAGTAGTCGCAAAACAATCGATTTCCTCCCCGTTTTCACAACGTATTTTCTTCTCAAAAAACATCGAAAAAAGGTGTTTAAAAACTTCTTCTTTTTGAGTGATTAAAGCATTGTTTTTTTGCCTTGAAACCAGGCTATAATCCGGGTTGTAATTTCTATCTGCAAAGGCTTCAAAAACCACGTCTATTTTTCCTTGCGCCAGGCGCGAAATTTCAGAATTAAAAGGCGCGTATAATTTCCAGTTTTCATCGAAATCTAAAATACTCTTCAGTACAATTTCAGCAAGTCTGGCATCTTTAGCCACATCGTTATAAAGTGCACCGTGAGGTTTAATATGGGTTAAATCTGTTCCGTTAGAATAAGCGATTTCCCTTAGTTGCTCTATTTGCTGCTGAAGACTTTTTTTAAGTTCTTTTGAAGAAAGTTTTATGGAAGTACGTCCAAAATGCTCTTTATCGGGATAAGACGGGTGAGCCCCAGCCTCTACCTGATGCTGTTTTGCCAGCAAGACTGTTTTTCTCATAGTCTCCTCGTTCCCGGCATGACCCCCACAGGCAATATTACAGGCAGATATAAAAGGCATAATTAAAGCATCATACTCGCCTCCTTCTCCAAGGTCGCAGTTAAGATGTAGTGTTTCCATAGTTTTAGCCTATTAATACTGTGTAAATAGATTTTGCCCCTAAAAAGATACTAATTGCTATAATTAAAATCCCCAGGATATTCTGGATCCTGGAATTCACAAATTTTCCCATTAAAGAAGATTGGTTTACCGCCCAAAACAGGAAAATAGCAATTATGGGCAATAAAAGCCCATTGGCAACCTGGGCAAACTGAATAATCTGCAATGGTTTTAATCCCAGTGAAGAAAATACAACTCCTGATAATAAAATTAAAATCCATACAGATTTAAATTTAAGGGATTTCAGCCCTCCCTTCCAGCCTAAACAGCCCTTTACCACATAAGCCGCAGCGAGCGGCGCGGTAATAGCCGATGTTATTCCGGCGGCCATTAATCCAATAGCAATAAACCAGGTGGCATAACTTCCAAAAAGCGGTTTCAAAGCCAGGGCAAGATCTGCAGCAGAACTTACCTGGGAGATGGAAGGCGAAGAGGCACATACCACAATGGCCATAGATACAATACCTCCAAGAATTATAGCTGCAGTTAATTCTTTACGAGCCAAAGGGAGATCGGTGGTTTTCTTCCATTTTTCCTGAACCAGCGAAGCATGCAAAAATAAATTGTATGGCACCACGGTGGTCCCTATAAGGGCAATTACGGTTAATATCCCTGCAGAAGAACTCCGGGGTATGAACATCCCTTTTAAAATTGATAAAAAATCGGGGTTTACCAAAAATGCAGTAACCAGAAAAGCAAGGCTCATAAGAATTACCAGCCCTATAAATATTCTTTCAAGAATTTTATAATTTCCTATAGACAATAGTATAAAAGCAATCCCACCAATAATAACCGGCCACACATCCAGGGTAAGGTTTCCTAATTGCATATTTAAAGAAGGTGTTACTGCCGATACTCCCAGTACGGCACCCGTAATATTGCCGGCTTCATAAGCCGCATTGCCAATTACAATAGCAGAAAAAACAAGAATTAGAGCAAGGACTCTCACCGCAGGTTGTTTTATCTGGTCGCGAATGCATTCACTAAGTCCTTTTTGGGCCACAATTCCCAATCTGGCGGCCATTTCTTGCAATATCACACAGGCTATAATAGATAATACCAGCGCCCATAAAAGCGAATATCCAAATTTTACTCCGGCTAATGTACATACAGTTACTGTTCCAGGACCGATAAAAGCAGCGGAAACCAGGATACCAGGTCCAACATTTTTCAGCCAGTTCCTCACTTTTCTGGAGTTGCTTTTTGCTGTTCCAAAGCATAAATAGCAAAAGTTCCCAACCAGTGACCTCCGGCATAATTATCGTTCATGAGATTAGGAAAAGAAGCTGAGACATGCTGATTTGCCACATCGCCCAGATGCCCGTACTGTTCGGGGTATTCGTTGGCCAGACCGTAGAACACCCAGGCACGACTAAAATTAAGACCATCTAAATGCACCAGTTTCCCATCGGTTCGATCGGAAACCTTTCCAGGCTCAAGCGAGAAATCGGGATTTTTTAACTGAGGCATAAAATCATCTATCCAAAGCGAAAATGGTGCTTTAGAAAGCACTTTTCGCATCACATCTACTTCTTCCAGACAGGGCGAAAGAAAATCGAACCCGCTGGGCTCCCAATCTATCGGACAATTATCATCCTTTAAATAAAAATCTTTGGCTCTTTTTTCAATTAACCCCTGAAAATCGGTGTTTTTGGTAGTCTGTGCGTAATCGTAGGCGAAGCTGAGCGCAAAAGCTGTATTGGTATGTTCCCCTACCCGAATAGGATAATTAAGCTTGGGCAGAAAATCTGTGAACCGTTGCACAATCAAATCGGCAAGTGGTTTTACATTCGCGTATAACTGTTGTCCAAAATCAGTGTCCCAGGTAGAAAGTTCTTCGGTTAGCTTAAGCAGCCAGGCCCAGCCATATGTGCGTTCATAATCTTTATTATTATCTTTTTTAAAATAGGCGAGCTCTCCCTGAATATTTTCTTTGGAAAGTGAATTCTGAAGTGCCGCCTTAATCGCATCTTCTTTATCCAGATTAGGGAATTCCTTAAGTAACCGTACTAAAGACCAGTGTGCGTGAACCGAAGAATGCCAATCGAAACACCCATAAAATGCAGGATGCAGAGTACTGGGGGATTTAATATCTTCTTTACCTGAAAGGGTTTGCCCCAATTTATTGGGATATTCTGTGTTTATACAAGCTAATGGTAATTCTACCAGCTTATTCGCTTCTTCTAAAGTAAGTTTTACAGTTTCCCCACCATTAAGAACTTTACTTAGTGAGAGATCTGAATTCGAAGAAGTATCCGGCGTTTTCAATTGTTCATCGGCTTTAATTCGGTCTTTACCTTTGCAACCAATTAAGGAGATCAATAAGAAGGTAATAAAAATTCTTTTCATTTTATGGAAGATTGTATCTGCTAAGTAGAAGGTTAATTTTTCAAATATATTGAAATATGGCAAAAGGTATTAAAAACTGGGAAATATTTAACCCAACCATCCTTCACGATCCAGACTTCTATACTGAATCGCTTCGCTTATATGAGCTCCCGAAATCTTTTCTGAAGCTTCCAGATCGGCAATTGTACGGGAAACCTTTAAAATTCGATCGTAAGCTCTGGCCGAAAGATTTAAACGTTCCATAGCGGTTTTCAGCAGTACTTTAGACGCATCATCCAGTGGGCAGAATTCCCGTAGCTGCTTTACATTCATTTGTGCATTATAATGAACATTTTCAAAATTGGTAAATCTTTTTGTTTGAATTTCCCTGGCTTCGGTTACCCTCTTCCTTATCTGTACACTACTTTCGCCAGCTCTTTCCTCACTCAGTTTTTCAAATGGAACTGGAGTTACTTCAATATGAATATCTATCCTGTCTAATAAAGGGCCGCTAATCCTGCTTAAATAGCGCTGCATTTCAGCCGGCGAAGAAGTTTGAGGAGCTCCGGGATCGTTAAAAAATCCGCTGGGACTCGGGTTCATACTCGCCACCAGCATAAAACTGGAAGGATAGGTAACGGTAAATTTTGCGCGGGAAATGGTTACTTCCCGATCTTCTAACGGTTGCCGAAGAACTTCCAGCACTCCTCTTTTAAATTCGGGAAGTTCATCTAAAAACAACACTCCGTTATGAGAAAGCGAAATTTCTCCCGGTTGTGGATAGGCACCACCGCCCACCAAAGCCACATCTGAAATAGTATGGTGCGGGCTTCTGAAAGGACGCTGAGACATTAAGCCCATATTCTCTTTCACTTTCCCCACCACACTGTGAATCTTTGTAGTTTCCAGGGCTTCGTGCAAAGTCATTGGCGGTAGAATACTCGGTAATCTTTTAGCCAACATAGTTTTTCCCGCGCCGGGAGGACCAATAAGAATAACATTATGGCCACCGGCCGCCGCAATTTCCATACAGCGTTTTATAGATTCCTGCCCCTTTACATCGGCGAAATCGTGCTCCGGGTGCTCCAAATCTTTATAAAATTCTTCGCGGGTGTTAATAATTGTTCTTTCCAGGGCTTCTCCTTTATCAAAAAAATCGATTACCTCTTTGATATTATTCACACCGTACACCTCAAGCCCGCTTACAATAGCCGCTTCCTTTACATTCTGTTGTGGAAGTATAAATCCTTTAAACCCTTCTTCCTTTGCTTTAATGGCGATAGGAAGCGCTCCTTTTATAGGTTGCAGACTGCCATCCAGGGAAAGTTCTCCCATGATGATATATTCTGAAATAGTTTCAGATTTTATTTGTCCAGAAGCCGAAAGAATTCCAAGAGCAAGTGTAAGATCATATGCGGAGCCCTCTTTGCGTAGATCGGCAGGAGCCATGTTAATAGTGATCTTTTTACCGGGAAAATTATATTTGTTATTCTGAAGTGCTGCCGCAATTCGAAAGCTGCTTTCCTTGATAGCATTATCGGGTAATCCTACCAGGTGATAACCAATGCCGGTCGCCACATTTACCTCTACGGTAATAGTAGTAGCCTCTACCCCAAATACAGCACTCCCATAAATTTTTACCAGCATTTACATTTATTTAATTCAGAAAGAATTCAAAATTTGGGAAGTAAAAAATATTTTTTTATTCCGATTTCTGAACTAAATGTAGTAAAATTTATGTTTTAGGCTATGATTTTCAGAGATTTAAAATTTTACCGAACATCAAAATCTTTAGAATTGCTGAAGTAGAGTATTGCACTTAAAAATAATAAAGAAACTGTCTAAAAAGCATTAGAACACGTCATCCTGTCCCCAGAACTATCATCAGGATGTTCAGGGTCTTAATATCCTTAAAATCAGGACTGAATTAGAAGTTGTAACTTATTCAGTTTGACGAAACACTACTTTTTAGACAGCCTCTTATATTTTTATAGTTTTAACACGTTTTTTCGGTAATGTTCAAGCAAGGCATCTATTGGCCTTCTAACAATATTCCCAATCTCGATATTATAAGGTTTTGCCACCGCTCTAATAATATCTTCGCTAAAAAAGGCAATAGTCCCAATAAAATGAACCGGTAAACTTTGTGCCTGTTTAAAGCAAAGTACACGGGAATGGAAAAAATCCTGAATTCCTTCGTAAACCAGTTTATAAAAATACCCGTTTCGTTCGTTGCTGAAGATAAACTCTGCAAAAGAGGCCAGATAGGTATTTGGATTTTCTTCTCGATATAAATTCTTTTTTATCTCATCGCTGTCTAAATTGAATAAGCTTTCAAATTTTTCGGCGAGTTCCAAAGGCATTCTTTTATAATAGTAATCACGGATTAATCTTTTTCCGAAGTAATTCCCACTGGCTTCATCCATTAAAACATAACCCAGGGAAGGAACTGCATTATAAACATCTGTACCATCAAAATAGCAGCTATTGGAACCTGTACCCAAAATACAAACGATACCGGGTTGGGTAGTTGCGGCAAATGCAGCTGCAACAGTATCTTCTTTCACTAATACTTCAGAAGCCATCGTAAAAAAAGCCACAAGGATATCCTCGAGTCTTTTCCTTGGATTTTCGGTTCCGCAGCCTGCACCAAAAAAATGGACTTTTTCTACCTTTTCTTTTACAGAATGCAAATCTTCGTTTTCACGAACCCTTTGCTCCAGCATTATTTCCGGAAAGACGGCAGGATTAAGCCCTTTAGTTCTGGTTTTAAAAACCTGATTTCCGCTTTTATCCAGCAGGATCCAGTCACATTTGGTAGAGCCACCATCGGCTATTAAAATCATGATAAGTTTTTTATAGTAATAAAAAAGGCTGTTTAAAGCAGTTTGAAAATACTTTTAAACAGCCCTGTGATCTTATAAAATCTAACTAAAGACTAGACAGTCGCTACGTAAGCTGCAAGCTCGATAAGTTTTGCAGAGTAAGCATATTCATTATCGTACCAGGCTATTAATTTAAAGAAATTATCGTTAAGAGCAATTCCTGCTTCCGCATCAAAATTACAGGTATTTGTGTTCGATACGAAGTCCTGAGAAACCACCATTTCTTCAGTATAGGAGACTACGTTTTTGTAGGCACCATTTGCTGCCTTTTTAAATGCTGCCTTGATATCATCATAAGAAGCAGATTTTTCGGTACGGACGGTTAAATCCACAACAGATACATCTGCAGTTGGAACTCTAAAGGCCATTCCGGTAAGTTTTCCTTTTAACGAAGGAATTACTTTAGTTACTGCCACCGCAGCTCCTGTAGAGGTGGGAATGATATTATTTAAGGCACTTCTACCTAATCTGTAATTTTTCTTGGCGGGTGCATCTACTGTAAATTCTGAAGCGGTGGTTGCATGAACGGTAGTCATTAAACCTTCCACCAGACCGAATTCGTCGTCAATGATTTTTGCCAAGGGCGCTAAACAGTTGGTAGTACAAGACGCATTTGAAACAATGGTATCTTCTGCCTTAACATCTTTATGATTAACTCCCATAACGAACATAGGTGCATCTTTAGAAGGTGCCGAAATCACCACTTTTTTAGCTCCTGCCTTTAAATGGGCTTTTGCCATATCTTTGGTAGTGAAAATACCGGTACAATCAATTACGATTTCGGCTCCGGCCTCGTCCCATTTTAAATCTTCAGGATTTCTTTCTGCGGTAATTCTAATAGTATCTCCATTTACCACTAAGTGACCGTCTTTTACCGCTACTTCACCATCAAAATTCCCGTGAACAGAATCGTATTTTAACAAATAGGCCAGTTGATCTACATCTACAAGATCGTTTATGGCTACTACCTGAACATCGTTATTCTTAACTGCATTTCTAAAAGCAATTCTTCCAATACGGCCAAAACCGTTTATTCCAATTTTAGTACTCATTTTTTGTAATTTAATTTTTAAACAGAAGTGATGTCTGCCACCCTTCTTAAATTTTTATCATATTTTAATCCGCCTTGTATGGCAGTTTGCAAAGGCACAGAAACCACTTGTTGATGGTGAATACCTACCATAATAGTTCGTTCCCCATTTAACAACGCATCTACTGCCCCTACTCCCAGTTTACTCGCTAAAACGCGATCGTAACAGCTGGGGGAACCTCCCCGTTGAATATGCCCGAGAACTGAAACTCTAATTTCATAATCGTCCAGGTTCTCTTCAATAAATTCGGCAAGTTCAAATATATTTTTTCCGCTTTTATCGCCTTCAGCCACTACTATTATGCTCGAGGTTTTCCCTGATTTTTTACTTTTGCGTAAAGATTCAAGAAGTCGGTCTATTCCTCTGTTTTCTTCCGGAACAAGGATTTCTTCTGCTCCGGCACCAATTCCGCTGTTTAGAGCAATATCTCCTGCATCCCGCCCCATTACTTCTACCAAAAACAAGCGGTTATGGGAACTGGCGGTATCTCTTATTTTATCTATGGCTTCCACCACCGTATTAAGAGCCGTATCATAACCAATAGTATAATCTGTACCTTTAATATCATTATCTATAGTAGCAGGAATACCTATCACCGGAAAATCGAACTCATTATCGAATAATAATCCCCCGGTAAAAGTCCCGTCTCCACCAATTACTACTAAAGCATCTATATCAGCGTTTACAAGATTTGTATGTGCTTTTTTTCGGCCCTCTTCAGTTTTAAATTCCAGCGATCGGGCAGATTTTAAAAAAGTGCCCCCTTTGCTGATGATATTCCTTACAGAACGGGCATTCAGATCTTCAATATCATTTTCAATAAGCCCCTGATAGCCACGAAAAATTCCTGCACATTCAATATTTTTATATGAACAACAGCGTACAACAGCACGAATGGCGGCATTCATTCCCGGAGCATCTCCTCCTGAGGTTAACACTCCTATTTTCCTTATTTTTTCTTGCATTAATGTAAAACTATCTGATTTAAAGAATATAACCTAATTTAGGCTTATACTCAAACGTTTTCGGTTAATAAGTCATAAAAAAAGCCCCCTTCGGGAGCTCTTTTCTATTTTTTTAGGACTAAAATTAATTATTTACTAAAATTTTATACTCCCAGGGAGAAAAACTCATTTCTGTATCTTCCTTTAGTTCGATATTCTTTTGAGAAAGATAATCTGTATAATTCCCTACGGCTTTTACAGTAAAATTTATCGAGTCTTTAGTCATATTTGCAATATATACCACTTCCTGATCTCCTTTTTCCCTGCGGAAAGCCAAAATTTTTGAATTATCTGAAGTTGTTAATCTGGTATAGGATGCAGCTTGTTTTCCACCATTAAGGGCTTTGTTATTATTTTTAAGTTTTCCTAGTTTTTCCATTAAGGAATATACCTCTCCTTTAGATTTAGGAATTGTATCTTTTTCAAAGAATTTCAGCCTGCGGTCGAGGCCATATTCCTGTCCGCTATAAATTAAAGGCATACCGGGAGCCGTATAGGTAAGCGCCAGCATAGTATTAGAAGCATCCCCCAAACGTTCTTTTACAGTCCCGCTCCAGGAATTTTCATCGTGATTAGTAACGAAATTCATCCAAATATCATCCCTTTCATAAATACTATCTACAGTTTTCATATTTTTATCCCAGGCATCGACCGTTTTCTTTCCCTGGGCAATTTCATTCATTAAATGAAGACCTCTCCAGTTATATCCCATGTCAAAGGCCTGTTTTAATAACCCGGGCAGGTCACCTTCGGCCAGCATAAAAATTGGATGAATTTTATTGATTTTCTTTACGGCCTGATTCCAAAATTCTGTAGGAACTCCTAAGGCCACATCACATCTAAAACCATCTACATTATGTTGTTTTACCCAATATTCCATAGAGTTGGTCATGGCGGTCCAGAGATCCTTATTATTGTAATTAAGATCGGCCGTATCTGTCCAGCCCCAGGATTTTCCGGTTTCCGGATTTATAGGGTCTATAATTTCCCCTTTATCATTATGGGTATAATAATCGGGGTGTTCTTTTATCCATACATTATCCCAGCCGGTATGGTTGGCAACCCAATCCAGGATTACATACATTCCGTTTTCATGGGCAGTATTCACTAAATTCTGAAAATCTTCCATGGTGCCGAATTCCGGATTCACGGCGGTATAATTGGAAACCGCATAGTAACTTCCTAGAATTTTTTCCCGCTCCTTAGGATCTTTAATTTCTGAAGCAAATCTGCCATCGGCAGCTTTTCTCTTAATCTTTGAAATAGGATATACCGGCATTAGCCAAATGATTTTTACACCCAGATCTTTTAATTTGGGAATATCCTTAGTGAAAGCGTTAAAGGTCCCTTCTGGAGAATATTGGCGAATGTTGGCTTCATATAAAACCGCATTTTCCACTACATCATCGTTTATTGGGGTGATACTATCGCTCACCTTCTCAGAAGTTTTATTTTCTGCTGCATTATTGTTTTTACAACTGGTTAAAACACTTGCTGTTAGACAAAAGAAAAGAAGTTTTTTCATATTATTTAGATTTTAATTCAATAAGTATTGGTGTTTTACCGGGCACTTTGAGACTATCGCTTAGATTAACTGGTTTACCCGAGATTATTTCTGTACCCGAAGTACTTCCGTTTAAACCCTCGGCAAACCTGGATAAATCGAGTTCCTGCTCTTCAGGATTATTGTTCAATATTACCATCACCCGTGAATTTTCGTTATATCTGAAATATACATACACATTATTTTGTGGCAAAAACTGAAGCAGTTTCCCAAAATGCAATACTTCATGATCATTTCTGTAATTCAGCAGCTTTTTGGTAAAATTATAGTATTCCTTCTGAGTTTTGGTCCTGCTTGCTGAATCAAATGCATTTTGATTATCGCCCTTCCAGCCACCGGGAAAATCCCTGCGAATATCTCCATCCCCGTTGCTTTTATCCCCTCTCATTCCTATTTCATCTCCGTAATAAATCTCCGGAATTCCGCGGGTAGTAGAAATTAAGGTCATAGCCAGTTTGTATTTTGACAGATCGCCGTCAAAAATCTCATTGATCCTGTTGGTATCGTGATTTGCTGCAAAAACCAGAATATTATAAGGATCGGCATAAAGAAAATCATTTACGAAATTATTGTAAGCTCTTACCATTCCCTGGCCCCAGGCATTATTTTCTTCATTGAACATGGTAGTAATGGCATCATGGAGCGTAAAATCCATCACAGTTGGCAAATGGGAATTATAACTATCGATGGCTCCAATTGGACTGTCTTTTTGCCAGTAGGAAATTCTAGCCTGGTCGTGCATCCAGACTTCCCCGGTAATATTAAAATCTGGATATTCATCCATAATCGCTTTCGTCCATTTTGCAATTCCTTCCTTGTCGTTATAAGAATAAGTATCTACCCTAAGGCCGTCCAGATTGGCATATTCTATCCACCAAATGGCATTTTGGATCAAATAATTAAGCACCAACGGGTTGCTTTGGTTCAAATCGGGCATAGTCTTGGTGAACCAGCCACTTACGCAATACCTTAAATCACGTTGGGAAGCGTGCGGATCCATCTGGGTGGTCATTTCATAATTGGATTGCGCGTAACCCGGAAACTGATGAATCCAGTTATAAGTTGGTAAATCTTTGATCATCCAGTGTTCTGCTCCCCAATGATTGGTTACATAATCCATAATTAGCTTCATATTCCTGGAATGCAATTCTGAGGCTAATTTTTTATAATCCTGGTTGGTGCCATAGCGTGGATCTACATTATAAACATCGCTTTGCGCGTAGGTGTGATACGAATAAGAAGGATCGTCATCTTCCAGTAAAGGGGTACTCCATACTGCTGTGGCTCCAAGATCTTTTATATAATCCAAATGGTCTATTATTCCCTGAATATCGCCTCCATGACGGCCTCCCGATTTGGATCTATCTACTTTTTCAACCATTTTAGGGCTGGAATCGTTATCGGGGTTTCCATTGGCAAAACGATCGGGCATCAGCAAATAAATTACATCACTGGCATCGAAACCTTTTCGGGAGGCGGAATTTTTATCTCGTTCCTTAAATTCATAATCCCGGGTAAAAGCGATTTTCCCATTTTTCTGAAAATTTATTTTTACCGTTCCCGGTTTTATATTGCGGGTATCCAGCGTTACGAATACATAATTGGGATTTTCGGTTTTTGTAATATCGTTTATGATTACTCCTTGTTCTACAGAAACCTTATAATTGGCGATATTTTTGCCGTAAAACATTACCTGCAGTTCATTCATTTTCATACCACTCCACCAGAATGGCGGTTCTATCCTATCAATCTGCGCGTGACTGAAGAAACATGAAAAAAGCAAAATCAATAAAAATTTATATTTCATTTTATACTATTTTTCTTCAGAATTTCTGAAGAATTTAATTTTTTATACAGTTATTGAAGAATTGGGGCGTACTTCTACCGTTTTTCCTTTTACCATAATATTTATAGGGATTTCTCCTTCCAGAGAAAAATTGGTTGTTTCTTTTTTCACTTCCACTTTTACAATCTGGTTCCTGAAATTCACTTTAAAAGAATAAGCCTCCCACTGCTCCGGAATCCGCGGATAAAACGAAAGCTGGTCGTTCACTACACGCATACCACCAAAACCCTCTACAATACTCATCCAGGTACCAGCCATACTGGTAATGTGGCAACCTTCTTTTACCTCGTGATTATAATCATCCAGATCAAGCCTGGAGGTTCGCACATAAAACTCATAGGCCTGTGCCATGCGATCTAATCTCGCTGCCTGAATACTGTGAACACAAGGGGAAAGCGATGATTCATGAACGGTTAAAGGCTCATAAAAATCGAAATGTCTTTCCAGTTTTTCTTTGCTGAAGTGATCTTCAAAAAAATAAAACCCCTGTAAAACATCGGCCTGCTTTATGTAGCAGGAACGCAAAATACGGTCCCAACTCCATTTTTGATTAATGGGTCGCTGCGATTTATCAAGTTCTGAAACCGGAATAATTTCCTTGTCTAAAAAGCCGTCCTGCTGAAGGAAAACATCATGTTCTTCAGAATAAGCAAAATACATATTCTGTGTAATTTCTTTCCACTTTTCAACTTCAGCATTTTTAAGCTCAGTAATTCCTGTAATTCTTTTATAATCTTCGGTATATTCCTTTTTTACCTTATCCAGCATCTGCATACAATATTCCATACACCATTTAGCCAGGTAATTGGTATACCAGTTATTGTTTATGTTATTCTCATACTCATTAGGGCCGGTTACGCCAAGGATCACATATTTGTTTTTATGTTTGCTGAAATTGGAACGTTGTTTCCAGAATCTGGCTACGGCGATCATTACTTCGAGTCCTTTTTCGGGAATATAACTGAAGTCTCCCGTAAAACGCACATAATTGTAAATAGCAAAAATCATAGCCCCGTTCCGGTGAATTTCCTCGAAGGTGATTTCCCATTCGTTATGGCTTTCTTCCCCATTCATAGTGACCATTGGGTACAAAGCAGCTCCATCTTTAAATCCTAATTTCTGCGCATTTTCTATTGCTTTTTCTAAATGATTGTAACGATAGGTTAATAAATTGCGGGCTACTTTCTGATCTTTAGTAGCCATATAAAAAGGAATACAGTATGCTTCGGTATCCCAATAGGTACTTCCGCCGTATTTTTCGCCGGTAAATCCTTTAGGTCCAATATTCAATCTTTCATCCTTACCCGAATAGGTTTGATTTAGCTGAAAAATATTGAAACGTATTCCCTGCTGCGCCTTCACATCTCCCGCGATGGTAATATCTGCCATTTCCCAGATTTTGGCCCAGTCCTCCTTTTGCCGGGAAAGCATTTTTTCGAAACCGGTGGTATAGGCTTTGGAAAGTACCGATTTAGAAGCCGAAATAAGATCCTGCCTGTCGTGATTCATGTCGGTTACATAACCGGCAAATTTCTGAAGTTTTGCCTTTTCTCCTTTCTTAACCTGAAAGTTATAGGAAAAAATTATTTGATTTTCCCGGGTTTCTTTTTGAAACTCCATTTGAACTTCGTTCCCTTCCAGGGTAACTTTAGATTCCATGAAAGTACAGGTGTGGAATTCGGTTTTAAGAGTTTTCGAAATAATAAATCCCTGATGACCATCGGTTTTTACCTCGAGGGTCTTCCAGAAACGCTCTTCCCAGTTGGCATCTGTATTGGTAATCCCACTGTCCACATAGGGCTGGAATGTAATAGTGGCATCATCATTTAGTACTTCTACTTCATAATCTATGGCCCCTATCTCATCTAAATGCATAGAAAGAAAGCGTAAAGCAGTAACTTTTACTTCAAGGTCATTTTGCAGAGTGGCGATAAAACTTCGTTTATACCAGCCTTCCTTCATGTTTAATTCCCTCCTGAAGTTTTCTACCTTTTTACAGGTGAATAAATCCAGTGGTTCCTGATTTACAAAAACATTAATTCCTATCCAGTTGGGCGCATTTAAAACCTTGGCAAAATATTCGGGATAGCCATTTTTCCACCATCCCACTTTAGTTTTATCTGGATAATAAACTCCCGCGATATAACTTCCCTGAAAGGATGGGCCTGTGTATTGCTCTTCAAAATTCGCACGCTGTCCCATCGCTCCGTTTCCAATGCTAAATAGACTTTCTGAAGATTTGACGCGAGCCTCTTCAAAACCCTCCTCGATAATAGACCAATTGTCCGGTTGAATATAATTCTGGTTCATCTTATTTATTCAAAAGTTTTTTAAAAAATTCTAAATCGATTTCTGTGAAATCTTTAAATACATAATCGGCTTCGTGCAACACAGATTTATCCCCGATTCCAATACTCGTCATATTTGCGATATTTGCCGCTTTTATGCCCGCAACAGAATCTTCAAAAACGATACAGTTTTCCGGCGGGACTCCTAATTTTTTAGCCGCGATAAGAAAAACTTCCGGATTAGGCTTAGCTTTAGAAACATCGTTCCCATCTACCACGGCCGAAAATCGTTGCTGAAGGTTGGTTTTATCCAGGATAGGCTTCGCATTTTTACTGGCCGATCCCAAGGCAAATGGCACCCCCTCTTCAGAAAGGAAATCGATTATTTGTTGTACACCAGGTAAAACATCGGCAGGTTTCATGGTCGCTATGTAAGAAAGATAATTATCGTTTTTAAGAGCCATTTGCTCCATAAATTCATCTTCTTCAAGAGTTTTATCTCCCCATTTCAGAATTTTTTCCAGCGAAGCTTTCCTGCTCACTCCTTTTAACTGCTCGTTTTGGGCCTGAGTGATATCAAAACCCAGGTTGTTTGCCAACTTTCTCCAGGCCAGAAAATGAAATTTGGCGGTATCTACAATTACACCGTCTAAATCGAATATTACTCCTTTATTCTTCTTCACTTATATTTATTTTTCGTTGGGTTTGTACTCTTAAAGTTAGTATTCCAGAGAGGATCATAGAACAACCTCCTACAATTAGAGCATAAATAGGTTCATCGTTAAAAAGTTCCTTTACTATAAAGCCAAGGATAGTGGCCGCTACAATTTGAGGAATCACAATAAAAAAGTTAAAAACTCCCATATAGTATCCCATTTTGGAAGAAGGCAAGGTTCCGGACAACATCGCATACGGAATAGACAAAATGCTTGCCCAGGCAATTCCCACTCCTATCATCGCCAATAGAAGTCCCACTTTATCTGAAAGAAAATAAATGGAAATAAGTCCTAATCCCCCGGCTGTCAACGCCAGCATATGGGTGAATTTATTGCTGGTTCTTCTGGCAAGTACAGGTAATAAGAAGGCTACCGCGGCGGCAACGCCATTATACACGGTAAACATCACTGTAACCCAATCGGCAGCATCATTATAAACTTCAGAAGTGGTATCCTGGGTTCCAAAGACGTGGCCCGTTACAGCCTGCGTAGTGTATATCCACATTGAAAATAATGCGAACCAGCTGAAAAACTGTACCCAGGCCAATTGTTTCATAGCTGTGGGCATATTCAGCATATCGGTTACTATAATGGTAAATCCGTTACGTACGTTTCGTTTTCTAAGCTGAGAAACGATCATAAATAAAACCCCGGCCACCACCAATCCTACAAAAAGAATATAAAGTTCCTTCGTAAACTGTTCAGAATAAATAATAAAGGAGATAATTAAGCCTATTAATGCCATTATTAATCCGGCAGTGAATTGCTTTTTAATATTTTTTTCTTTGTCTATTAATTCTACTCTCTGCTTTTCTAAAGGTTTATTGGCTTTTTCGAAAGCGGCAAGTTCTGCGGGAGAATATTCTTTCGATTTTATAACTGTCCACAAAACGGCTGAAAGAAAAACGACCCCACCCACATAAAATGACCATTTTACAGAATCGGGAACGATTCCTTCGGGAGCGGTATTGCTTAATCCAATCCAGTTGGTAAATACATAGGGTAGTAAAGAACCCACAACGGCCCCAATACCTATAAAGAAACTCTGCATGGAAAATCCAAGTGTTCGCTGTCTTGCCGGTAGATTATCGCCTACAAAAGCACGAAAAGGTTCCATAGAAATATTAATGGAGGCATCCATAATCCACAAAGTGCCCGCGGCCACCCATAAAGTGGGCGAATTAGGCATAATAAATAGCGCTACCGAAGAGAGCAGTGCACCGGCTAGAAAATAAGGTCTTCTGCGTCCTAATCTGGTCCAGGTACGATCGCTAAAATATCCAATTATAGGCTGAATTACGAGTCCCGTAACGGGAGCGGCAATCCAGAGAATGGGAATAGCATCTACATGGGCGCCAAGGGTTTGAAAAATTCGGGAAGTATTGGCATTTTGCAATGCAAAGCCAAACTGGATACCCAGGAAACCAAAACTCATGTTCCAGATTTCCCAAAAACTAAGGGTGCGTTTCTGCATATCGTAAGGTTTAATATAACTACGACAAGCACTAAGTCTCGTCAAAACTTATTACGGAAGTGAAAATATAGGTTTTGACAGGTGTTTTAAAAAGGTAAAGATATACAATTTTTTAAAAGAGCAAACTTTACTTATTTTTTTGCAGAATTTCTTTCCACTAGTCCTGTTTCCACAATTATAGTTTCGTACGGCTCTTCTTCAAGGTTATCGTTTTCCAGTTTTTTAATAAGCAATCTTGCAGCCTGGGCACCCATTTCGGCTCCGTGCTGACTGACGGTAGTAAGGCTGGGAATAAATCTTTTAGAAAGTTCTCCATCTGTAAACCCAATTACAGAAACATCATCCGGAACTTTTAATCCCTGCTCCTGAAAAGCTTTGATCGCGTAGATCGCAAAATGCTCATTTACGGCAAAGACCCCGTCTATATCCTTATTTTTCAAAAATTCCCTTATGGCTTCTTCACTACACTCAAAATCATCAATTTTAAGAATAAGATCATTTTCTATTGGAATATTATTTTCCTTAAGTATTTGCTTATATCCTTCGGTACGTAATTTCCCTACACTAATATAATCTACCGTAGAAATAAGCCCAATACGCCTACACCCCTTTTTCACAAGGTATTGTACCGCTTTTCTGGCACCTACAGTATCATCTATAATCACTTTATCACAGTTAATTTCATCAATTACCCTATCAAACATCACTAAAGGCATTCCCTGATTAATGACTTCAGTAAGATGATGATAATCCTTTTTTTGCTGTGTTTCTTTTGCAACCGATAAAATAAATCCATCTGTACTCCCATTAGCCAGGAGCTCCATGTTAATCACTTCTTTATCGAACGAATTATTGGACATGCAAATTATAACATGATATCCTTTTTCATTGGCCACCTGTTCTATTCCCTGAATTACCGTGGTAAAAAAGTGATGTACTATTTCAGGGATAATTACCCCTATAGTCTTTGTCTTGCGGTTTTTAAGGCTTAAAGCAATGTTATTAGGTTTATAATTATAGAGTTTTGCAAAAGCTTTTATCTTTTTACGGGTATCCTCGCTTATCTCTACACTATCTCTTAAGGCTTTGGAAACTGTGGAAACTGAAACGTCCAGTTCCCGGGCTATTTGTTTTAAAGTTAATTTCTTTCTCATACGCATTATTCGGTTAGGGCCGAAATAGATCCTTTTTCGGTAAAATTATCATAAAAAAACGGCATAAACCTTAATTAAAAAAAGTTTTCAACACGAAAACGTTTTCGGAGGACTATTACCCTAAAGTCGCCAAATCTTTCCTATTAATTTACATACTTTTAACAGCCGGAAGAGAAAATATAACTCAAATTTTTTATTCAAATTAATCGAAAAATTTATGAAAACATTATTTAAAAGCACGTTGTTCCTGCTATTTATGCTGCCAATGAGCTTTTTTGCACAAAACACCGTAAGCGGAAATGTAAAAGAATCTGCGACTGGAATGCCCATTCCAGGAGTAAACATTATTGTTAAAGGCACCTCGAACGGCGCTGTTACCGATTTCGATGGGAATTATACTCTCCAAAATGTTAAAGAAAGCGATATCCTTGTTTATTCTTTTTTAGGTTTCACCACCCAAGAAGTTCCTTATAAAGGACAATCCACTATTAATGTGGAGCTGGATGAAAGCAAAGCTGCGCTAGATGAAGTAGTTTTAATCGGGTATGGTTCCACATCAAAACAAGATGCTACAGGGGCCGTCGAAAAAATAAAACCGGAATCCTTTAACCAGGGGGCGGTAATCTCTCCCGAGCAACTTATTGCTGGGAAGTCTGCAGGGGTGCGCATTACTCCGGGCGATGGAGCTCCGGGTAGCGGAGCCGAAATTCGTATTCGTGGCGGTTCTTCTCTTTCCGGAAACAACTCTCCTCTAATTGTGGTAGATGGAGTTCCATTGGATCAGCGTGGAGTTCAGGGGGTAAGGAATCAACTGAATGCTATTAACCCTAACGAAATTGAAGATTTTGTAATTTTAAAGGATGCTGCTGCAACGGCCATTTACGGTTCACGTGCATCGAACGGGGTTATTCTTATCACCACTAAAAAAGGCGGTATGAATTCAGATTTTAAAGCCGAATACGATTTAAAAACTTCCGTAGCTTCAGTAACAGATAAGGTAAATGTTCTGACAGGAGATCAATTCAGAAATATAGTGGAAAACACAGCGGGTACCGATCCTTCCTTACTAGGTAACTCTAACACCGATTGGCAGGGTGAAATTTATAAAACTGCCGTAGGTGCAATCCACAATATTACTTTTAGTCAGGGCTTCGATAATTTTACGTATCGAGTGAATTTTAACCATACCGACCAGGAAGGAGTTTTAAAAACAGATACTTACCAGCGTAATGCTATCAACCTAACGCTTACTCAAAACCTTTTTGATAATAACTTAAAGTTAACTCTTAATTCTAAAGGTATTATCGATCAAAACCGTTATGCAGATCAGGGAGCCATTGGAGCTGCCGTAGGTTTCGATCCTACCCAGTCCGTTTATGATCCCACAGCAAATTTTGATGGATATTTTGAATTTCACGATGCAAATGGTGCCCTTACTCAGTCAACAAGAAACCCATTAGCTTTACTGGAATTAAATAATAATAATGCTAAAAACCAGCGTAATATTACTAATTTACAGGTGGATTATCGTTTTCCTTTCTTAGAAGGATTGAAATTCAACTTAAACGCAGGTTACGATTATAGTCAGCTTCACGGATATCAAACCCGACCAGTAAGCGCAGCTGCAAACAACCAGTCCATTAAATATGAAAATGTTTATGACGGGATAAACAGAAACACCTTATTGGACTTTTACCTAAACTATAAGAATTCTATAGATGCCATTAATACTAATGTAGATGTAACCGCCGGCCACTCTTATCAGGAATTCTACATTAGTAGTATAAGTCATTATACTCAGAACGATTTAATGGTTTATCCTCCTGAAAGTATAAACCGTAACTCCCTTGAGTCTTATTTTGCAAGAGCAAGTTTTGATATCGCCGATAAATACTTGATTTCAGGAAGTTATCGTAGAGATGGTTCTTCAAGATTCTCTAAAGATAATCGCTGGAGTAGTTTCCCAGCAGTTTCTGTGGGATGGAAAATTATGAATGAACCTTTTATGAAAGACAGTAATCTATTCTCCACTCTTAAACTAAGAGCAGGATACGGGATTACAGGTAATCAGGAAATTGGCCCTAACTACGGATATTTAGGAATTTATACTCCAAGCCAAAGCGGAGCCAGTGTTCAGTTTGGATATAATGCAGATGGTTCACCTAATTTCGTAAGTACATTACGTCCAGAGGAATTTGATCAAAATCTTAAATGGGAAGAATTACGTACATCGAATGTGGGATTAGATTTTGGTTTCTTCAAAGACAGAATTACCGGTAGTGTTGACGGATATTATCGTGAAACTCGCGATCTTCTTGCAACTGTTCCTGTTCCTGCGGGAGCCAACCTTTCAGATTTGTTGACGACTAATGTTGGACAGACTGTAAGTCGTGGAATTGAGGTTAGTTTAGATGCGGCTATAGTTCAAAAAGAAAACTTTAACTGGAATCTTAACTATAACATCTCATTCCAGGATCTTAAAATTACTAATCTATCTCTAGGAGACAATCCTAATTTCTTTATTCCTCAGGGAGGAATTTCAGGAGGAGTAGGTAATAAAATCCAAATCTGGAAAGAAGGATACAATCCTTACACTTTCTTCGTATACCGCCAGGTTTATAATGACCAGGGGAAACCCATTGAAGGTGCGTACGTAGATGTGAACGGAGATAACCAGATTACTGAAGCAGATCGCCAGCCTTATAAAAAAGGAACACCAGATTTTTATATGGGATTAACAAATACCGTAAACTATAAAAATTTCGACTTGAGTTTTACCTTTAGAGGAAGTTTTGGAAACTACGTGTATAACAATACTCAATCCGGTAACGGATTTGTAGCTGCCGGAACTGTAACTCCACAAGCTTATTATTCGAACCTAAATTCCAATGTATTGGAAACGAACTTCCAGAATGCCCAGTTATTCTCAGATTATTATATACAGGCGGCAGATTTCGTAAAACTGGATAATGTGTCTTTAGGATACCTTTTCCCAGGCGATGATGTGGATTTCCGGGTTAGTTTAACAGGAACAAACTTACTAACCATTACTAATTACGATGGTTTAGATCCGGAACACAGCAATGGAATTGATAATAACTTCTATCCAAGATCTAAATCGCTTGTGTTAGGACTTAATTTCTCATTTTAGATAAAAAAAACTATTAAAAAGGAACTATTATGTATAAAAAAATCAGACCTTTCTTTATTATCCTTTGCAGCGTGATGCTTTTAGCCTCCTGCCAGGATAATCTGGATCTTAAACCTGAAGATACCCGCCAGACTTCGGCATCTGCTTTTAATGATCCTGCTTCTTATAAACAATTTTTAGCCAAATTATATGCAGGAATGGCAGTAAGTGGTCAACAAGGCCCTGCTGGTAATCCCGATCTTCAAGGACTGGATGAAGGTTTTTCCAGCTACCTGCGATTATATTTTATGATGCAGGAATTACCCACCGATGAAGCTGTAATTGGCTGGAACGATGGTACCATTGCCGATCTTCACGCTCAAACCTGGACTTCCGGAAATGAGTTTATAAGAACCATGTACAGCCGTATTATGTATCAGGTGAGTTTAACCAATGAATTTCTTCGCCAAACCGATGATGCTAAATTGGATAGCCGTGGGGTAGATGCAGATACTAAAGCCAAAATTCACGAATATCGATATGAAGCCAGATTCCTTAGAGCTTTAAGTTATTACCATGCTTTAGATCTCTTCGGAAATCCACCTTTCGTTACAGAAAGCGACCCTATAGGGGCATTTTTACCAAAACAAACAAGCCGTAAAGATCTTTTTGACTATGTAGAAAGCGAATTACTTGATATTGAAGGAAAAATCACTCCTGCCAGACAAAATGAATATGGTCGCGCAGATCAGGGTGCGGTTTGGATGCTTCTTTCCAATCTCTATCTTAATGCTGAAGTTTATACAGGCACTCCCAGGTATGCCGATGTAATTACTTATACAAGTAAAGTAATAAATGCTGGATATTCTACTGCGAACGTACCTTACCAAAATCTTTTCTTAGCAGACAATAATAAAAATGGCGCACAAAATGCTATTATTTTCCCAATTACCTTTGATGGCATCAACACTCAGTCCTATGGGGGGATGACTTTTATAATCCACGCAGCAATCGGTGGAAGTATGGATCCTGCTAATTTTGGCGTTAACAGTGGCTGGGCCGGTTTAAGAGCAACTTCCCACTTCGTGGATGTTTTCCCGGACGCTGCTACTTCTACAGATAGCAGAGCTATGTTCTATACCGATGGTCAGAACAAAGAAATTAATTCTATTCCTACATTTACCGATGGTTATGCCGTTACCAAGTATAAGAATGTAACCAGTACGGGAAAAGCAGGAAGTGATAGTACCGGAGATTTCCCCGATACAGATTTCCCTATGTTCAGACTTGCCGGAGCCTATTTAATGTATGCTGAAGCAGCTGTTAGAGGTGGCGGAGGAAGTATGGATGATGCGGTTTCTTACATCAATATTTTAAGAGAACGCGCTTTTGGAGATTCTTCTCATAACATTACAGCCTCAGATCTTAACTTAGACTTTATTCTTAATGAAAGAGCAAGAGAACTATACTGGGAAGCTCACAGAAGAACAGACCTTATAAGATTCAACAAATTTACCGAGAATGAAGTTTGGGCGTTTAAAGGAGGGGTTCCTCAGGGAAAAACAACTCAGCCTTACCGAAATCTAATGCCTATTCCCGCTTCAGACTTAGGGCAAAATACAAATCTAACACAAAATCCAGGATACTAATATTAAACGAATTAAAATGAAAAAATCTATAAAATTATTATTTGCTTTTGTTGCAATTATAGGACTTGGCAGCTGTACTCACAGTGATGATGTTGAGTTTATAGCCCAACCCGATACCAATGGTATCAGTTTTACAAATAGTTTTAATGACCCCTATGTACTAACTGCCGCTACTTCAGGTAACGTGGCCGAAAGGTTTGTATGGAATACCGTTGATTTTGGAGTTTCTACAAATATAACCTATGAACTGCAGGGGTCTACAGATCCTAATTTTACCAATTTTGATGTTCTTGGCAACACGACTGAAAATAACCTGGCGGTAAAAGTTAGTCAGTTTATGACATTAGCTTCAGATGCAGGATTAGATAACGATCCTACCACCGATGCTCCAAATACCGGGCAAATTTACTTTAGAGTTCGTGCCTATGCAGGAACAGATGGAGGAAACGGAATGGACGTAACTTCTGAAATTAAAGCATTAACCGTAAAAATGCCGGAAGCAGTTGCTCCCGGAGCAGAAGAACTTCCAAAAATATTTGTAGTAGGTAATTTCCTTGCCGCCAGCGGATATGGTGCAGACTGGACTCCTGCCGATGCAGCTCCTTTAGCAGCCTCTGCCACTGGTAAAACAGATTTTGAAGGCTTTGTAAATATGGATGTTGACGCTCCTCAATACAAATTCCTTCCTACCAACGTAGATTTTACAGGCGATTATGGAGATGCCGGTGACAGCGACGGAAGCTATACCGGAGTATTAAAACAAGAAGGCGAAGTGAATGCCGGAACTCCCGATGGAACCGGAGGATACTTTTATGTGAAAGCCGATACCGAAGCTTTATCTTATAGCCTTACAAAAACTACCTGGGGAGTAATAGGAAATGCCACCCCTACCGGATGGGATGCAGACACGAATATGACTTACGATCCTGATACTAAAACCTGGAGCGTGACTCTTGATCTTACTCAGCAGGAAGCTACAGACAACGGGTTAAAATTCCGCGCTAATGATGCCTGGGACCTTAACCTTGGAGATACAGGTGCAGACGGTTCTTTAGAATTCGGTGGAGATAATATTGGAGTACCAGAAGCAGGTAATTATACTATTACACTGGATTTAAGTAACCCAAGACATTACACTTACACTCTTACCAAAAATTAGAGTTGATGCGGAAGCCTTAAAAGGCTTCGGCTTTTAAGAACAAAAGCCCGGCATTTCGTCGGGCTTTTTTAATAAAAACACTATGATTAAAAACTTAAGAAAATTAGCACTAGCCTCATTAATTATTCTTTCATTGGCAGGGTGTTCCAAAGATAGTGCTCCCACTACTCCAACTCAGGGGGGAACTAACGGAGGCGGAACTCCAACTCCGACCGAAGAACCACAGGCCCTTAATTTAAAAGATTACGAAAACGGTTCTGGTGTAATGATGCAGGCCTTTTATTGGGATGTAGAACCTCGCGGGGACTGGTGGAATGTGCTAAGCGATAAAGTTTCCGGCTGGGCCGATGCCGGGGTAAACCGTATATGGTTGCCTGTAGTATCTAAAGGAGCTTCCGGCGGATATTCTATGGGCTACGATGTATCAGATTATTTTGATTTTGGAAATTTTAATCAACATGGAACAGTAGAAACCCGCTTTGGAAGCAAGGATGAACTGGTAAACCTTATTTCAAAAGCTCATGCCAGTAAACTGGAAGTGATTGCAGATATTGTAATTAACCACAATTCTGGCGGTGGTGAAGAATATAACCCATACCGAGATAAAATGACTTACACTCTATTTGATGAAACCCACGGAAATGCTTCAGGAATGTTCAACAGGAATTATGAAGATTTTTATCCTAACAGTGTAGATAATTATCTTGATAACAGCCTGTTTTATCCTGAAACCAACCTGGATCATCACCGGGAGCACGTGCAGGATTGGCTTTGGAAGAACGATAATTCTGTGGCAAAATATTATAAAAATGTTATGAAATTCGATGGCTGGCGTTTCGATTACGTAAAAGGTTACGAGCCCTGGGTGATTAAGGATTGGATGCAGTCTGTAGGAGGCTTTGCTGTAGGTGAAAATTGGGACGGCAACGGTGCCGTCCTGGAACAATGGGTAGAAGATACAGGAATTGATGCGTTCGATTTCGCCTGTTTTTACAAGCTTGATGAAGCTATGGACAGAAACCATGACCTTACGTATTTAGGCAAGGATATGCTTAGAAAGACTTCTCCGGATAAAGCCGTAACCTTTGTTTCCAATCACGATACCGAGAAAGATACCAATACCGATAATAATATTTCCCCGGGTAATAAAATGAAGGCGTATGCTTATATTTTAACTCATGACGGATATCCATGTATTTTCTATTCAGATTATGAAAATGCCGCTTTTCAGGATGAAATTAAAAACCTGATTCTTATTCATAATACCATTGCAACCGGTGATGTGCAGGTACTTTATAACGATGATGATGAATATATTATGAAACGTTCCGGAGATGGAACTAACCCGGGATTGATATTCTACATGAATATTAATGGGAATACCAAGAGACGCCAGATCAAAACCACCTGGAATGGTAAAAAACTGATGGATTACAGCAATCATACTACCTATTCTCCTACGGTAGCTTCAGATGGAACGGTAGACATCGAAGCACCCGCAAACGGTTATAGTGTATATTCTATTATGGAATAAATTATTATTTGATGCTACTTAGAAAAAGCCGTTGAAAATTTTTTCAACGGCTTTTCTTTTCTGTACCATCGAACAAAAAAAGTTTGTCACATCGAGCGAAACCTGGATGTCACGTCGAGCGAAGTCGAGATGTCACATCGAGCGAAAGCACGGGATGTCATATCGAGCGGAGTCGAGATGTCATTGTTTACCGCTTATTGTTATTATTCCAACCGCAAACTTATAATACCAATCTCATGCGGTTTCTGATAATTTTCCTCCTCGATTCCCGGCCCTATCGAAAACTGAACCGCTTCAGCCGAAGTTATCTCCAAAGAACCATCATCGGGATGTTCAAAATAATATGGTAAAAACGAAGGATATGGCCTTGGAAGGCTCACAGTTTTTACCGGTTTTAAATCTGAAATATTTACTGAATATTCATTGATTCCCGGGCTCACTTCTACTATTTTTCCGAAGGAATATCCTTTAGCGTTTACTATAGCCAGCTGAATTTTTTCAGGATGATTAGAGAGGCTTTCCGCTTTAAAAACCAGTTTTGTTTTAGCAGATAAATCTGATTCTCTTCCTTTTACTTTTTGTTCAAAATTATACCGGAACGAATAATCATATACAGGTTTCGTGTTTATATTTTCGGGGTCTACCGTAAATAATTTCTCCAAATGCACCTGATATTCAGCTTCCGTAGGACTTAACGGCACATTTTTATTATCGGGCTTCCATTGGCCTACAATTTTATCCGTGTCGGTTTTTGCATTGAATAAATAAACGGCATCGGCCGCCGGCACAACAGCGGTAATATATCTTTCGGAATGATAATTATCCCAGGCAAATGGATCGGTTTTAAAATTCCCTGGAAAAACGCTTTTTCCCTGGGGAGTAGAAATTACAATACGATACTCCAAGTATCCAGGAGTAAGCACTTTTTCGGGAATTTTGGCAGTATAGCTGTAAGCGCTGTCGTTTTCCATCGCGACATTGGCAAAATTCCTTCCATTGTTAAAAACCACCGAAACTTTTTCGATGGAATCTGGAGAAATAATAGTAGATCGAATCTCGTACTCTCCGCTTTCATCTATTTCGGAATAAGGTTGATGCACCACATACGTTTTGTCTAAATTGCTTTTTGGTGCTGTAAATTCATTTAAACTGAAATTACCCAACTTTTGATCTTTATCTATTTTTTTGCTGATACCCTTTTCCTTCAGTAAATAAGCTCCGGGTTGTATTCCAAATTTCGCAGAAGAGGCGGAAGTTGTGTACTCATTTCCTTCATTCAAAGGGATTATACTAAAATCTGAACCCAGATCGGGCAAATTAAGCTGCATAGGCCACTTTTTCCAGTTGATGACACTAATATTCTTTTCAAAATTATTTCTTCCAAAGGGGTCGTTTACCAGCACTGCATCGGGCATTACTTCCAGTCTCCACATTCCTTTATTGATTTTATCAAGAAAATAAGCACCCAAACCTTTGTATTTTACTACTTCAGAATTCCCATACCCGGCTATTTTTCCAAGTTTTTTCTCATTTTTGGGTGTTTCAGAATTTGAATTGGTATAAATAAATTCCTCTTCAGAATTATAAGTAGCAAGGTCATTTTTATAATTCACCTTAAAATTACCAAAACTGGTGTTTTGAGGATACGGCCCAAAATCTTTATACCTGGGAACCGTGTGAAAGATTTTAGAAACAATCATTAACGACAGGGCTTTTGTAGGCGCATATGCCAGGTTCATATAATGATCGTTATACTCGGTATTGGCAAAGGCCATAAACGTAGGGTCATAGGCAAAATGCGTGGCGATCTGGATTCCAGCCTGCCTGAAACTTCGGGCCATCGCAGGATATATATACGATTTGTTCACATCGGCGGCATCAAATTCATACACAATTTTAGCAGCATGATGCTGCTGAATAATAGAATCGAAGGGGATGTTATATTTATTTACATTCGGAAGTAAATTTCCTTCGAGCTCTTTTCCAAAACCAAGCCCTGTGGGATACCATTGAAAAGTTCCCCCATCGATTCCCGCATTAAAATACGCACCTTCCATATAAACTGCGTGGCTGGTATTATAGAAAACAGGCTTTTTAAAGCCCGTGTTTTTTACCGCCTCCAGCATTCCCTTTACAAAACTGGTTACTTCTTGTGGGGTTCCACGGTGGTGAGGTTCATTGCTGATCTCGATCCCGATTAAATTAGGCTCATTTTTATAGGCCACGCCGGTGTAAGGGTTCACGTGATTTAAAAACTGTTTTAGGTAATTTTTCTCTGCTTTAATATCCGCGGGATTGGTAATTCCTGCTGCCTTGCCATATTTATGAGAAAAGCCGGGCGTATCCTCATCGGGTTCCGGCCAGCCATTTCCCCAGTAAGCAATGGGTGTAAGTACAAAATTGATATTTCGGTCCTTTAATTTCTTCAGCAGATAATCGAACGCATCTAAATGTTTATTTTCCAATAAATTTCCCAGAGTGTCGCTAATTTCGGTATCCCAAACGTGAATGCGATATAAATCGAATCCCAGCCTGGCAAAATGGTAAGTATCATTATCGATTGATTTTTTTATATCAACTCCAAATTTTCCGGCAGTCCTGTACGCATGTGCAAAAGGAGCCGTATAATTTACTCCGAAACCCTTTACCTCATCGCCATTTTCCCAGCGCATTACCCCATTTTTATCGACATGCACATTCCCCTTATGCGATTTTTGGGCAAACATTCCAAGACTGAAAGAAATAAGGAATAGGGTAACTATTTTAGTTTTAAATTTCATTTTTTTGCGTTTTTACCCCTCGACTCCGGTCGAGGAGACTCGGGATACTACTTAATTTATAATTTGAGTCTGCCCCTTTTAATCCTTCGTTTTCCCTTTAGTGACAATCTATTTTTTTCTGATTTGTCTTTAGCAAAATACTGGCGATTCCGGCTTTGGCCTTTACCATTTTCAATACAGATTTTGAATAAATAGCTTAAAAAGAAAAAGCTATTTATTTACGTCCTAAATTTAATAAACGTAATCCTTACAATTATTTTTTTTTGAATTTTTATAATTCCCCCGAAATTATATCGTGCAGATGGAAATTGCCTCTTTTAAAGCTTTAAGTTTATTTGGATAGGTAGGAACAAATTCCTGAGCGATATATCCTGTATATCCTGTATCTGCAATTGCCTGTACAATCGCATGATAATTAAGTTCCTGGGAATTGTTAATTTCATTCCGCCCCGGAACACCACCCGTGTGAAAATGGCTAAGATACTGGTGATTATCACGGATGGTGCGTATTATATCTCCCTCCATAATCTGCATATGGTAAATATCATACAGCAACCTAAAATTTGAAGCCTGTATTATTTTGCACAGATCTACGCCCCATTTTGTATGGTCGCATTGATAATCTATATGATCTACTTTGCTGTTTAACAACTCCATAATGAGCTCTACATTTTTATCCTGTGCATATTCCAGCAAAGGCGTAAGACCAATTGCGCAGTTTTCCATGCCGGTTTTCTCGTCCAGCTGCCGTTTATTACCCGAAAAACAAATTACCTGTTTAATGTTATGATCAGATGCTTTATCGATAAGATCTTTGTATAAATTCTGAAGTCGGGAATGATTAGCCTTTTCATTAAATCCGTTTTTAATATCGGCAAAATCATCGGTAGCCAGCGAACAAACCAATCCTTCTTTTTCTACGGTATTCCATTCTGAAGGTTTTAAAAGATCGATTGCTTTTATGCCCATTTCGGCACAGGACTTTGCGAAAGAACCCAGCGGGATATCGGCATAAGGCCAGCGACAGACCGAATGGTTTACCTTAGTTTCAATCGTCTCCTTAATGTCTTTACCCGGTAAGACTTCGGAAGCAAAAGAAGGCAGAATTCCGCCTAAACTTATCGCTCCAGATGCCAGTCCGAGGTTTTTAATAACCTCTCTTCTGCTTAATTTTGCTGCCATTATTTTTGGTTTCTAGTTCGATGAAGAAAAAAATAAAACCTCTTTTCTCTATTCTCTATTTTCTGTTTTCAGCTTATTTCAAAATTATATCCCGATTTCAACAATTTTTTATAGTTATCGTAGTCGAATTTATATAGGAAAGCCCCTCTCCTGGAACTGCTTTTATCCTTTTCTTCTAATTTAATCAAAACCTGGTTCGAAAGCACTTTTTTACGAAAATTACGGGTGTCGAGTTCTTTTTCATAAATGGCCTCATATAATTGCTGAAGCTGTGGAATGGTAAATTTCTGGGGCAATAATTCAAATCCGATGGGTTGAAAACGGGCTTTTCTTTTTAACCGTTCCTTTGCATCATCTACCATTTGATTATGATCCAGCACCAACTCCGGCAACTGATCTAACGGATACCAGTCTGCGCCGTGCTTTTCCACCAGTTCCCTGTCATAATCGTTAATGCGGATAAGGGCATATTGAGCGATGGAGATACATCGGTTTCCCGGATCGCGGTTTGCCGCTCCATATGTTCTAAGTTCTTCCATAAAAACATTTTCCAGTCCCGTGATCTCGGCAAGCACTCGTTGCGCAGCTTTATCTACATCTTCATTTCGTTTTACAAAACTCCCTATTAACGACCAGGCCCCTTTTAAGGGTTCCACTCTTCTTTTAAAAATTAAAAGCTTCAATTTTCCGTCGTCGAATCCAAAAATAATACAATCTGTTGCTACATAGATCTGGTCCTGATCTGTATAATATGGCGTAGAATTTTCAGTCATAGAATTTTATTCGAATTCAGTGGCGATTAAATACTCCCGGTCAGGCTTTCTCTCTTCCGAAGAACAGAAAAGACTTCAGAAAAAAATAGAACATCTTCCTCCCGAACAGAAAGCTATTGCTGTAAAAATTTGTTGCTTACAAGAATCGATTTTTTAAGGTCCTGTTTAGAATTGAGCAAAATAGATATACACGCCAATTACAATAAGACAGATCACAATCCCGATAGGAGTGGCATATTTCCAGGTGGTAATATCTACTTGCTTGGTATAACTGTCGTTGTAGGCTTGAGCACGTGGTCTAAATTTCCCAATAATCAACATCAAAGCGATATTGATCACAAAAATAATGGCCATGATGTGAAGATAATGTGGTACATTATCTGCTCCAAACACAAAATATTTAAGGCCCAGATACACCAGATATAGTCCAACTCCGCTGAAGATGGCCAGTTTTGCAGCGATTGCCGGAACCTTTTTAGTCAGGTAACCCACAACCACGATAGTTAAAATAGGAATACTGTAACATCCGTTTACTTCCTGTAAATATCCGAATAATCCGTTTGGGGCATTTGCAATAAGCGGAGCTATAAACATAGAAAGGAATGCCAAGAATACTCCAAAGAGTTTCCCCTTTTGCACCACCTTCTTTTCTGAAGCTTCATGATTAAAATACTGCTTGTAAATATCGATTCCGAAGAGGGTAACCGAACTGTTTAATGCAGAGTTAAAAGAACTTAAAATCGCTCCAAAAAGAACTGCTGCAAAGAATCCAACCAGAGGTTTAGGCAACACCGCATTTACCAGCATTGGATATGCTTTATCTGCATTGGCAAGGTCCCCGTGAAACATCTGGAACGCTATTACTCCCGGTAAAACCACGATGATCGGACCTAAAATTTTAATAAAGGCGGCAAGCATAAGTCCTTTCTGGCCTTCTTTTAGGCTTTTTGCCCCCAAAGCTCGCTGAATAATTGCCTGATTGGTTCCCCAATAGAATAACTGAACCAGCATCATCCCTGTAAAAATTGTAGAAAATGGCACGGAAGCATCGGGCCCACCGATTGAATTAAATTTATCGGGATGTTCAGTAATAAGGGTTTGCAAGCCTCCTAAAATACTTCCATCCCCAATCGCCATTAAGCCGAAAACCGGAATGAACAGTCCTCCAATAAGTAATCCCAAAGCATTTATAGTATCTGAAACAGCTACGGCTTTAAGGCCTCCAAAAATGGCATATATAGAGCCTATTATCCCAATAGCCCAGATACATATCCATAGAGCGGCCGTATTTCCCACCCCTAATAAATTGGGCACATCGAACATAGTACTTATGGCAAGCCCTCCTGAATACAATACAATAGGTAAAAGAATCACAACATAACCCGAAAGAAAAAGTGCAGAAACGATGGTTTTGGTACCCTTATCGAACCTGCGTTCCAGGAATTGCGGCACCGTGGTTAATCCTCCTTTTAAATATCTTGGTAACAAAAACAAGGCAGTTATTACGATTGCAATGGCGGCAAGAGTTTCCCAGGCCATTACCAGAATCCCTTCGCTAAATGCCTGCCCGTTAAGGCCTACAATTTGTTCGGTAGAAAGATTGGTAAGCAGGATAGAACCGGCAATTACCCCTGCTGTAAGACTCCGCCCCCCCAGGAAATATCCATCACTCGTCCCTTCATCTGTTGTACGGGTTGCGAAATAAGAAATAATTGCCACTAAAGCTGTAAACCCTACAAAAGATAAAATACCGATCATAATATATAAGTCTTAAAATTTGTTAAATATAAAATTTTCCTGAATATAATTGTACCTGATACCTTTACAAATTAGGATTTTTAACCAAAGAGAATTTAAAGACCGATTCATTAAGGTACTTTTCTCCCGGCGAGATCACAGAATTCGGAAAATTAGAATGGTTGGGAGCATCGGGAAAATTCTGCATCTCAAAACATATCGATGGGAATTCTTCAACCTTTGTCTGGTATTCCCATTTAGGAGAGATTTGCTCAGGGATATAGACCACAGTCGCCGGCTGATTGGTTTTAATTTCCATTTGGAATCCGGTTGTTTCAGAGTAAATTTTAACCGCCTCTTCTCTGCCTCCTTTTAGAATATAGGTGTCATCTACAGCGGTTTTTCCAATATATTTTGCTTCAGAAAAACCTTTAGCATCGTTTTTTAAATTGATGAAATTTCCCGTGGGCAACAGTTTAGAATCTGTTTCCAGAATTTTATAGGCAGCTATTTCAAGAATATGATCGCTCACACTTCCCCCTCCGTTTAAGTTAAAATAAGAATGATTTGTAAGATTAACAGGTGTTTCCTTATCGGTTTCTGCCTCATAAGAAATTTGAAGTTCATTCTCTGGGGTAAGAGTATAAGTAACCGTTACTTTTAAATTCCCTGGATAATTTTCTTCGCCATCTTCAGAAAAATAAGATAAGCGAATAGAATTAGCATTTTTAGTTACCACCTCCCATATTCTATACTGAAATCCGCGAAAGCCCCATGAAGATGAACACCGTCTTGTTGGTAAAGCTGATGTAATTTTCCTTCCAATAGAAATTTTCCATTGGTAATTCTCCCCGCATAGCGGCCCACGGAAGCTCCGAAACACGGATTTTCATTAAAATATTCTTCTAAAGTATAATCCTTAAGATGTTTGGGGGTAACCACCACATTTATCAGATTTTGCTGCTTATCGGGGATTTCAAGACTGTAAATGGCAGCGCCCAGATTCAGTATCTTCAGTTTTATTCCATTTTTATTGGTAAGTGTATATAAACTAAGATCTACAGGGGAAATGCGGGAAGTATTCATTAGGAATATTAATTTTCAGTTGCTAAAGAAATTCATTTTTATGAAAAGTAAAAATCTTTTTTACAACTATTGGGTTTAAAAAAATTTCAGGTTGTTTTTTCGACTTTACGGCTATGTGGGATATTTATAAATTCCTACTTTTGCTATATGGCATTAAGCAATAATGATATTTTTAAAAAACTACGGGTAGCTCTAAAATTGCGCGATGATGATATTGTGGCAATTTGTGCTCTGGTAGATTTCAAAGTAACCAAAAGTGAGCTGGGAGCGATTTTCAGAAAAGAAGATCACCCAAAATATATGGAGTGCGGCGATCAGTTTTTAAGGAATTTCCTTAATGGGCTGGTGATCCATCTGCGAGGCCCAATGCCTAAAAAAGGAGCTAAAGAATAGCCAAAGAATTTATGGAGATAATTGCAGAAAAAAGAACAGTTTCTGAAACTGAAATTCACCAGCTTAACCAGAAATACCGCAAACTTACTGTAGAGGAAAGAATAAAAACTCTTTATCAGGATTTTGAAGTGGCAGAGATCATGCTTACCAGTTCTTTTGCCGCTACGTCTGCGTTATTATTAAAATTATTTTCTGAAGTAAATAAACAACAACCCATTTTTTTTATAGATACCGGGTATCACTTTCCCGAAACCCTTGAATATAAGGAGAAACTTACCGAACTCTATGGAATTAATGTTCATTCCTTAAAAGCTATTCAGGAAGAACATGAGTTTACCACTAAAGATCAAACCTGGGAAAAAAATCCTGATTTCTGTTGTTCCATCAATAAGGTGAAACCATTAGATATAATAAAAAGTAAATATACAGTCTGGGTTTCCGGTCTTATGGAATGGCAAAGTGATCACCGTGCCGGCCTTGATATTTTTGAAAATCGCGGCGATATTCTGAAGTTTTATCCTTTGCTGGACGTTTCAAAAGAAGAAAGAGATAAATACATCGCAGAACATACTCTTTCCTTTCATCCGCTGGTAGCAAAAGGTTATCATTCCATTGGTTGTACACATTGCACTGTTGCCGGGGAAGATCGCACCGGGAGATGGAACAACCACCCCAAAACCGAATGTGGATTGCATCTATAGTTTAAGTTTTCAGTTTGTGGTTCTGAGCACTCTCTTATTGCTGTTCAGTAAATTTTTTTATATTGAACCCCTCTGGATGTTTGCCTGAATCAGTATGTGCAGCTTTGACTCTGTCAAGGCTTTCCTATTTACAAACTTCTGATTTCCTATATAATGAGATCGTCCAGTTCTATATAGGTATTTTCACAATTTATTTTGCTTTCTTCTAATAATCCCACTGGCGGGTTTTATTTAATTCTTCCATAGCATCTAATTCCTCCTGCGGAATTACTTTAAGAAATGATGAGTGCTGCTCTATAGCATATTCAAGTTTTTCTACAATATCTTCTACAGAGTCATTTTCATAATCTATTTCCAGGGGTTCTTTAATCTGGAAAGTCTGAAGTATTCCCCGCTTTTTAATACGCAAACCTTTTTTATCGAAAGATCTTCTAAAACCATCAATAACTACAGGAATAACAATAGGCTTGTATTCTTTTATAATATAAGCAGTCCCTTTCCTTATTGGCTTAAAGGGTTTGGTTGTTCCTTGAGGGAATGTAATTACCCATCCATCATTTAATGCAATACCAATGTTCTCGGTATCGTTAAAATTCACATCCCTTTTTACTGCTTTTCCTTTTTCGCGCCAGGTTCTTTCTACGGTAATTGCCCCTGCATATTTCATTAGCCGGGTTAATAATCCCGCATTCATGGTTTCCTTTGCAGCCACATAATAGATATTTAGTTTAGGCTGCCATAAGTACCCTACGTTTTTAATAGAATCTACCCGGTGGCTTAAACTTGCATTAAACACATGAAACATGGCGGTAACATCTGCAAAATATGTCTGGTGGTTAGACACAAATAAAACATTTGTATCGGGAAGGTTTTTAATGATTTCGGAACCTTCTATTTGAAGTTCATTAAATCCACGGTACCGGCGGTGCGACAGCAACCCAAAGATTCGGATAAGCCATTTTTTAAAAAAGAGAGGATGTCCAAATGGATTCTTTTTTAACAATCCCATGAAGCGTTTTCTTTAACTGGTTTTTGTATTTAAAGGCTGCAAATATAGTAATTATGATTACAGTATAGATTTTAACATTTCCTTTAATTCACTTAACATCATTGCGGTTGCTCCCCAAACAGTATACCCACTAAGATTAAACGCAGGTACATTTATATTTTGAGCGTAAGTAGTACTTAAATTCTTCATTATTAAACTTTTTTCATCCAAAAATTGCTCCACATCGATTTCAAGAATTTTTTCGACCTCTTCTTCTTGCGCTATGAGGTTAGGGGTTTTACTTAATATACCCACATAAGGATGGACCCAGAAATTGCTGGGTGGGATATATAATTTGGTGAGTTTTTTAATTATTTCCACATCTGTTTTAGGAATTCCCACCTCTTCTTCGGTCTCTCGCAGGGCGGTATGCTTGAGGTTTTTATCATAAAGTTCAACTCTGCCGCCGGGAAAGCCTACCTGATTGGAATGAACTCCTTTGTAGGTTTTCCGAAGAATAAGAACTAAATAGGTACGTCCATTTTTATTAGGATAAAAAACTGCGAGTACCCCGGCTTTATTAGGTTTTTTTGATGGAATATCAATTTTCTCCAGCTCCGTCCGGCGCATTTGGGGAGCAAGTTTAAACTGCGCCTTTTCGCCGGGAAGATCTAAATTTCTTAAATTTGAAACTTTATATTTAAATTCTGAAAAATCCATGTCAAAATACCTGTTTATAGCCTGTAGCGTAGTTTTTCTGATTTTCGCAAGTTGTGAAGATACGCAAAAAAAGGCACATTCTAATACACCTGATACCTCTAAAGCTTCGGTTGTAAAGAAGAATTCCATAAATCCGGATAGTGTAAAAATAAACTATTCGAAGCCGAAAGTGAAATTGAGTGACGAACCACTGATTACTCAGGAAGAACTCATTCCATTTTTAACCAAATACGGAAAAGAAAATCCTGAAACGAAAATCAGGATTAAAACCCGTTTTGGAGATATTCTTGTACGGCTTTTTAAGGATACTCCTTTGCATAGAGCAAATTTTATTTTTCTTACCAAACACGGTTATTTTAACGACACCTATTTTCATAGAGTTGCAAAGGGGTTCGTGGATCAGGGAGGCAATTCAGACAATCCTTCCACCAACAGAAAAAGACATAATATTGGGAGTTATCTTATTCCCAGTGAATTTAGCCCCCATCACACCCATGTGAGAGGAGCTTTTTCTGCAGCGAAATATGCAAAGCAAAATGTGAGTAAAGCATCTTCTCCGTATGAATTTTTTATTGTACAAAGCCATCGGGGAGCCCACCATTTAGATAATGAGCATACCGTATTTGGAGAAGTAATAAAAGGGATGGATGTTGTAGATACTATTAACAATCAGCCGGTAGACGAAAGTGAATGGCCACTTAAAAATATAAGAATGGACGTAGAGGTAGTGGAATAATTCTTATTGTTCAATCATTTCAAATTTTACAATTCATCCTGATAATCTGACAGTTCGGTTTTATTATGAAGGTAACTGCCTAAAATCCATTTACTTTTACTTATAACTTTTAAACAACTAACTATGAGAACAATTGCCGTTTTAATCGCTATGTTTATCGCTCAACAGTTTCAGGCACAGACAGATTCTACCAGCGTTACAATTACTGTAAATAACCTAAGTACAAATGATGGGAACGTTTTATTTGGGCTTTATACCGAAAACAACTTTTTAAAAGCAGCTCCTTTGTATCATGCTAAAAGTGAGATTAAGGATGGTAGCGCACAAGTTACTTTTGCCGGAATTCCCGCCGGTACGTACGCTGTTTCCTGCTTTCACGATTTGAATGGAAATGGACAGATGGATTTTGAACCTACCGGAATGCCTAAAGAACCTTATGGAATTTCAAATAATGCTATTAATTATGATGGGCCTCCACAATGGGATGAAGCAAAATTTGAAGTAGGCAATACTCCGGTAAATCTGGATATCAAAATTGAATAAAAGCAATAGATAAAAAGTAGTTTTCATAAAATTTTAATAGAAAAAATTGATACATTTGTGGCTATTAAAACGAAATCTTTATGACAATTACTCAATTACAATACGTTCTGGCAGTGGCAGAGCATCAAAATTTTACCAAAGCCGCCCAGAAAGTATTTGTTACTCAGCCTACTCTGAGTATGCAGATTCAGAAACTGGAAGATGAACTGGATGTTCAAATTTTTGATCGCAGTAAAAAGCCTATACAACTTACCGAAACCGGTAAGAAGATAGTTACCCAAGCTCGAAATATTGTAAATGAAAGCGACCGAATTCAGGACATTGTAGACCAGCAAAAAGGATTTATAGGCGGGACGTTCAGGCTTGGAGTTATCCCTACGATTATGCCCACCTTGCTTCCTATGTTTCTCCATAATTTCATAAAGAAATATCCTAAAGTAAAATTAAAAATAGAAGAATTAGGAACTGAGGCGATTATAGAAAAACTTAGAGAAGGACATTTGGATGCTGCGATAGCTGCCACCCCTCTTGAACTTGACAACATTAAGGAACAGGTTTTATATTACGAACCTTTCGTGGCATATATCCCAAAAGGCCATCGGCTTTCTTCCTATAACAGAATTGAGGCTGAAGACCTGGATATAGATGATATGTTACTATTAGAAGATGGACATTGCTTTAAAGATGGAATTATAAACCTGTGCAAGGCTTCCCGTAACTATGAAGGAGATCATTTTCAACTGGAAAGCGGAAGTTTTGAAACATTAATTAAATTATCCAACGAAGGCCTGGGAATGACCTTACTGCCCTTTTTACATACGCTGGATCTAAATGATAAGGAAAAAGAAAACCTTGTAATGTTTAATGAGCCCAGTCCGGCCAGAGAAGTAAGTCTTATCTATAACAAAAGTGAGCTAAAAATGCAGATTATAGATGCATTGCAAAATACCATAGCAGGAGTAATAAAAGGAGCTATTGCGTTTCAGAATGTAAAGATTATAAGTCCGTTGAATCGCAGAAAAAACTATGAAAATCAAAAAAGCGACCATTAGGTCGCTTTTTTTATTAATTTAAGTATATTAAACATTGATTTAGTTCTGGGTTCTGCTTTATTAAAGAAAGGATCCAGACTTTTAATTCCTCTATTTCGTGAGGTAACAATCGTTGAATCGCTTTTTTAACTTCCTTACAGAACAATACGGCATCAAAACTAACTTTTGAAAGTATGGTTTTGGTGTATTCAAACATCGCTCTCGCCATAATTGGATACTTGGTTTAGGTTATTGTTTAGATTGAAAAAATGTAATTGTTTGAGCAATAGGCGAGAATAAATTTTAAATTCAGTTCAATATACAACTTTTCCGAAAACGTTTGCGTAAAGAATTGGATTTTAACAAATTCTAAACGCGTAGCCCCCCTAAAATCGGTTATCTCCACTAATAATATCTCCCAATCCACCAAGTATACTTCCTTCGCCTTTGTCTTTACCTCCAGCCTGAGGCGCGGCCTGTAAAATTCTGTTTGCCAGCCGGCTAAAAGGTAAAGACTGAATGTAAACGGTTCCCGGTCCTGTTAAGGTGGCAAAGAAAAGTCCTTCCCCACCAAAAATGGTATTGCGTATACCTCCTATAAACTCAATATCATAATGAACATCTGCCGTAAAACCTATTATACAGCCTGTATCCACATTTAATTTTTCTCCCGGAGATAAGGTTTTTTTAACCATAGTTCCCCCGGCATGAACAAAAGCCATTCCGTCTCCTTCCAGTTTTTGCATGATAAATCCTTCACCACCAAAAAATCCGCGGCCCAGTTTTCGGCTGAATTCTATTCCGATAGATACTCCTTTCGCAGCGCAAAGAAAAGCATCTTTCTGGCAGATAAAACGTTGCTGATGTGTTTGTAAATCTATAGGAATAATTTTCCCGGGATAAGGAGATGCGAAACTTATTTTTTTCTTACCCTCCACTTCATTGGAAAAGATCGTCATAAATAAACTTTCGCCGGTTAACAATCGTTTTCCGGCCCCCAAAACTTTGCCTAAAAAGCCTTCATTTTGTTTAGAACCATCACCAAAAATGGTGTTCATTTTAATTCCGGTATCCATCATCATAAAATTACCGGCTTCAGCAATTACAGCTTCCTGGGGATCTAATTCCAGCTCCACATATTGCATTTCTTCGCCAAAGATCTGATAATCTACTTCATGTGCGTTCATAACTTGTAAGTTAAAAGTTGAAAGTTTAAAAGTTGAATCTTTATGTCCTAAACTTTAAACTGAATTGATAAGTATTTTCTAATATAGAAAAGCTTGTACTATAAATATAAGCATGTTTACTGCAAACTGTAAACTATTTTACTTTTACGGTCCATTCAAATTCAAATTCGGAAACTATATCACCATTTTCGTTAGTCCCAAGAGACTTCATCCACAAGGTTTGTCCTTCGCCGGTAGAAATTGTTTTAGAAATAGCGGTATTAATTTTATTTCCATCATTACAGACGAAAAGAATTTTACCCGTCGCTTTTTTTGAAAATACCGATTTGTTTTGGGCTACCAGCATCGAAATCTTTTTTCCGCTACCCCGAATCTTTTTCATAACAAGTGCTCCCGTACTTAATTCGGCAGCCATCGCCTGCACCGCAAAATACATGGAATTGAAAGGATTTTGATTTATCCATCTATGTTTTACTCCTACTGTACAGCTTTGTTCATCTATTTCTTTTACTCTAACCCCTGTAATCCAGGCACTGGGTAATTTTAAAAATAAAAATTTGTTAAGGTTTTTGGCAGTTAATTGCATATGGGAAAGGTTGATTTTTCTATAAAAGTAGGCTTTTTTAGGCTGAAGAAGAAATGTTAAAATCAATACATTTTTAAAAAATATAGTACTTTGTTTTGCATAATACCTTTTTTTAGATATATATTTGTATTAGATAATAAGAGGTATGTTAATCGTCAATCAAAAAACATAATCATGAAAACCCTTTTTGAAACTTTCTGTTCCAGCTCTAGAGGACTTTTTGTTCTACCATTTTTTCTTATCTCGTTTTACGCGATGAATGCTCAGGAAAAAACGGTTAAAAAAACTATTCTTGAAAAAGATTCTATCTTCTGGAAAGCCTATAACGAATGTGATATTGCTACCATGGAAAAGTATCTTAGTTCCGATCTGGAGTTTTATCATGATACTAACGGATTTTTACAAGGCTCCCAAAACCTGGTGGAAAGTTTAAATAAAGGTTTATGTAAAACCGGAAAAAATACGCTTCGAAGAGAAGCTCTACCAAAGACTGTGGCTGTTTTTCCTTTAGAGGATAAAGATTCGGTTTACGGCGCAATTATAACCGGAGAACATGTTTTTTATAAGAGCGGCGATCCTGCTGAAAAAGTTGAGGGAAAAGCCAGTTTTTTTCATCTCTGGCTTCTAAAAGATGGAAAATGGAAAATGCACCGGGTATTTAGCTATGATCATCTGCCTCCCAGCTACGTAAGTCAAAAAACAAAAATATCGGTGAGCCCTACACAATTGAAACAATTTGAAGGTAAATATTTAATGCCTTCAAAAGATATTATTATAGTAAAAGCTCTAAAGGACAGGCTGGAACTAGAAGCGATGGGTAAAACCTTTGTTTTATTTCCCGAATCCCGCTATCGGTTTTTCACAAAGGAAAGAGATCTTACCTTCTCTTTCACAAAAGAAATGCCGCAGAAAGTAACCATTTTTGAAGGCGATAATAAGGTAGCAGAGGCTACAATTTCAGAAAAATAAATTGATCATCATGACTACAGAAACTATATATAAAGATAAAACCGTGGCCACATTTATCCACATCTCTACTTTTTCGAAATATTTTTTCCCCTTCGGAAATTTTATACTCCCTCTAATATTATGGACCGCAAAAAAGGATGATCCTTTTGTAGACGAAAATGGAAAGCAGGCCCTCAATTTCCAAATAAGCACCTTTCTATATTTTGTTCTGTTATGTGCAATAGGAGTCTGCGGATTGCTTTATTGGGGATTTCAACTCCATTGGGAAGACACTATGGAAATTTCCCATAATTTTATTCACCTGGGAAATATTACAGGAACTATTTCACTATTCATTTTCGCAGGAATTATTGGTACTTTATTACTGGCGCTATTCATCCTGGAAATAGTCTGCATCATCACGGCAGCTATGAAAGCTAATGAAGGTCTGGTTTATAAATATCCTATCACCATCAATTTCATCACTCCCACTTCGGTTGGAAAAAATCAATCAAAAAATGAACAGTTTAACAACACTCAAAACGAAACGCTATGAAGATCGAAAACACCAAGGCACAAATGCGTAAAGGGGTGCTGGAATACTGCATTCTCTCGGTCTTAAAAGACAACGATGCGTATGTGGCAGAAATTCTGGACACTCTTAAAGACGCAAAACTGCTGGTGGTGGAAGGTACTATTTACCCTCTTCTTACCAGATTAAAAAACGCAGGTTTGCTCAATTACAGATGGGAAGAATCTACCAGTGGACCTCCACGTAAATATTACGGCCTGACCGATACAGGAAAATTATTTTTAAAAGAACTCACCCATACCTGGGAAGAACTGCAAACTGCTGTAAGCATAGTAACCACCTCAAAAAACAAGTAACCATGAATAAGACAGTAAATATAAATCTTGCAGGCATATTCTTTCATATTGATGAAGATGCCTATACCAGATTACAACATTATCTGGATGCAATTAAACGTTCTTTGCATGATACACAGGGACAGGAGGAGATCATAGCCGACATTGAAGCCCGTATTGCTGAATTATTTAGTGAAAAAATTAAAAATGAGCATCAAGTAATCAGCACTAAAGAAGTAGACGAGGTGATTTCTATAATGGGACAACCGGAAGATTATATGGTAGATGAAGAAATCTTTGAAGATGAACCTTCCTACTCCCATACTTCTGCAGGTACCACCAAAGGAAAGCAACTCTTTAGAGATACCGATAACTCTTATATTGGAGGGGTTTCTTCAGGATTAGGACACTATCTTGGAATTGAAGCTCTTTGGATACGACTATTATGGGTGCTACTTACCGTAGCTTCCAGCGGAGCTTTTATCCTTATTTATATTGCTTTATGGCTTTTCGTTCCCGAAGCAAAGACCACGGCGGACAAACTTTCTATGCGGGGCGAAGAGGTAAACATCAGCAATATTGAAAAAAAGATTCGTGAGGGTTTCGATGATGTAGCAGGAAAAGTGAAAAATGCAGATTATGCAAAATATGGAAGAAAAGCCAAATCCGGAGCCTCTTCTGCAGCAACAGGAGTAAGTGCAGCCATTCTTTTTATCCTTAATATTTTTGTGAAATTTATTGGAATCATCATTATCCTGGTGGCAGGAAGTGTACTTATTTCGCTTTTTATTGGTTTATTCACCGTAGGAACTTTTGGTCTTTTTGATGCTCCCTGGAGTGATTATATCGAAATGGCAGCAATAGGAGCGCCGCTCTGGGTGATTTCCCTATTAACTTTTATTGCAGTTGGAATCCCCTTCTTCTTTCTCTTTATTTTAGGACTGAAGATTCTGGTAAAAAAACTTAAATCTATAGGGACCACTGCGAAACTGGTTTTATTGGGATTATGGCTGCTGGCTGTGATTGGCCTGGCAATACTTGGAATACAACAGGCTACTCAACGCGCTTTTGATGGCGAAGTAGTGGCCACAGAAACACTTCCTGTTAAATCCAATGATACGCTATATGTCGCCATGCAATCCAATCCATTGTACTCCAGTCATATGTGGCGGAGAGACGTGCAAATAAAATATGATGAACAGAATCGAAAAATAATGTATATCACCCATCTCGATTTCATGGTAAAACCCACTACAGATTCTATCGCTTCTGTGGAAGTTACAAAAACATCAGATGGGCGTAATTACAAAGATGCTAAAGACAGGGCCCAACATATTAAGTATAGCACTAAACTGGAAGGTAATAAATTGTATCTGGATTCATTTCTTACTTCACCTCTCGAGGATAATTTCAGAAATCAGGAAGTAAAAGTAACTCTTTACCTTCCGGAAGGTAGTGTTCTTTATGCAGACCAGAATGTTGCCGATTTTAACCGGTATTCAAATTTTGAAGGAGGTGTCCTTAAAAACGGACAATTAGAAAATTTTGTAACTATCACCAAAGATGGTACAAAATGCCCGACCTGTCCCGAAATTCAGATGGAAGACGGTTCCTGGAATAATGACTCCTCCTGGGATGAAGATGAGAACGGAATTCATATTGAAAATAGCGATTCTACAGAGAAAGTAGATATTCATATCAATAAAAACGGGGTACAGGTAGATAAGAATAATGAGAATAAGGTGAGAATAGATAAACATGGAATTCAAATAAAAAACAACTAAAATGGTAGCTTTATCTAAATTATTAATAGCAACACTCGTAGGATTTTTTTCTAACCTGGTAGATTTGGATGCCTCTGCAGATTATCATGTAGAAGATAAAAACATTCAGAAAATGGAACATTTGTCTCAGCTAACCTGTGATGAAAGTTTTTCACCACTTTCTGAAGTTAAGATCGTTGAAAGCTAAAGAGAAATGAACCGATAAATTCATTAAAAACTTAAACCCACAAAAAAGCTGCGAAAATTCGCAGCTTTTTTCTTTATAAAATCTTCGCTTTTTAGGCGGTAACTTCATTTTCTTTAGCTTCTTCAACCGTAGATAAATATCTTTCGGCATCGAGAGCGGCCATACATCCGGTTCCAGCTGCAGTAATTGCCTGCCTATATTCTTTATCCTGAACATCTCCGGAAGCAAAGACCCCGGGAATATTGGTCTTGGTAGATTTATTCTTCGTAATTAAATAGCCCATTGGATCCATTTCCAACTGTCCTTTAAAGATTTCGGTATTGGGTTTATGTCCAATAGCAATAAATAAACCGGTAATTTTTATCTCTTCCTTTTCTCCCGTCTTGTTGTTAACCATTCTCAGTCCTTCCACTACCTGATCTCCAAGAACCTCATCTACTTCGGTATTGTATTTTAAAACGATATTTTTAGTGTTAGTTACCCGATGTTGCATGGCTTTGGAAGCCCGCATTTCGTCCCGTCTTACCAACATAGTTACTTTACTGCAAATATTGGCAAGATAAGTAGCTTCTTCTGCAGCGGTATCTCCCCCGCCCACGATCGCTACTTCCTGGCCTTTATAGAAGAACCCATCGCAAACAGCACAGGCAGAAACCCCTCCTCCACGAAGTTTTTGTTCACTGGGTAATCCTAAATATTTGGCAGTTGCTCCTGTTGAAATAATAATGGTTTCCGCTTCCAGATTTACCGAATTATCCACACATACTTTATGGATACCGCCAATTTCTTTGCTCAATTCCACTTCGGTTACCATTCCTAAACGAACTTCGGTTCCAAACCGTTCCGCCTGTTTCTGAAGATCTACCATCATGGCAGGTCCATCAATCCCATCAGGATACCCGGGAAAATTATCAACTTCGGTAGTGGTGGTTAATTGCCCGCCGGGTTCCATTCCTGTGTACATTACGGGGTGCATATCTGCCCGGGCAGCATAAATAGCTGCAGTATATCCTGCAGGACCCGAGCCTATGATTAAGCATTTAATTCGTTCGATTTTATCGGTCATTTCTTCTGTTGTTTTATAGTGTAAAAATAGAAACTTTACGCCTAAACTTACGGCAAATGTTATTAAGTTTTATTATTTATTGATAATCTGTCGATATCTTTTGTCGCATTTAATTGCTATAAATTTCGAAAATTCCTGTCTAAAAATTAAAAATAATCCCATAAAAACTATCTTTACTTCCTATGCACTGGAGTTTTTTTAATATCCTGGATCTATTAGGAACCATAGCTTTTGCCATATCGGGGGCATTGGCAGCCATGAACCGAAAACTGGATCTTTTCGGGATTTTTATCATTGCTTTTGTGACGGCCATAGGCGGCGGTACGGTGCGTGATATTCTAACCGGCGATGTCCCCGTGAACTGGATGGAAAACACGCTGTATGTTTACCTGATAGGAATTGTTACTATTGTAGCAATCATCTTTCGTAATAAAATCTATTATTTAAAGAAATCGCTGTTTCTATTTGATACCATTGGGCTGGGAATATTTACAATTACCGGGGTTGAAGCAGGAATCCAACACGGTCTGGATCCAATAATTTCTATCGCTCTGGGGACCATGACAGGAACCTTTGGCGGAGTTATACGTGACATTCTTTGTAATGAAATCCCTGTGATCTTCAGAAAGGAAATTTATGCAACAGCCAGTATCTTTGGTGGTCTGGTGTTTATAATATTGCACAACCTGAAGGTAGAGAAAGATCTAATTTACATCGTGACTTCTCTCATCGTGATCAGCATTCGGCTCGTGGTTGTAAAATATAAAATTTCACTTCCCTCCTTCGGTTTATCTTCTATTGATAAAACTTAGGTACAAGGATCAAGATTTTGTACTAGTATTTTGTACTTCATACTTTTCCCTTGAACTTTTTAACTTTTAACTTTTAACTTAGCTTATAACGGAATATTCCCGTGCTTCCTATCTATCCTTAAAATATGCTTATTTTCGAGCATACTGAAGGCTTTCAGCAGTTTTTTACGAGTATCTCTCGGCATAATTACTTCATCTATAAATCCGCGTTTGGCAGCTTCAAAAGGATTGGCGAATTTTTCAGCATATTCGGCTTCCTTTTCAGAAAGTTTTACTTCAGGATTATCTGCTTCTTTTATCTCTTTTCTGAAGATTATTTCACTGGCACCTTTTGCTCCCATTACGGCAATTTCAGCAGTTGGCCACGCAAAATTCAAATCGGCACCAATATGTTTGGAATTCATAACATCGTAAGCACCTCCATAAGCTTTCCGGGTTATTACCGTAACTCTGGGAACAGTGGCTTCGCTTAAAGCATACAATAATTTGGCCCCGTGTAAAATAATCCCATTCCATTCCTGATCTGTTCCTGGTAAAAATCCCGGAACATCTACCAGCACCAGTAACGGAATATTAAAACAGTCACAAAAACGGGTAAAACGAGCCGCTTTTTTTGAAGAATCCACATCTAAAACCCCGGCGAGGCTCATAGGCTGATTGGCTACAACTCCAATACTTCTGCCTCCCAAACGAGCAAAACCTACAATAATATTATCGGCATAATCTTTATGAATTTCGAAGAAAGAATCTTCATCTATAATTCCTTTTATCACCGAATGCATATCATAAGGTTTATTAGCACTGTCCGGGACAATAGAATCCAACGATTCCCTTATTTCATCATTCAGTTTATAGGAAAGTTTTTCGGTAGTTTCTTTATTATTCTGCGGAAGATAACTCAGCAGGGTTTTAATATCTTCCAGACAGGCAATATCATTAAAAGAAGTAATATGCGTAACTCCCGATTTTGTGGAATGGGTACTCGCGCCACCTAATTCTTCTGAAGTCACTTCTTCGTTGGTTACGGTTTTTACCACATTCGGGCCTGTTACAAACATATAGCTGGTATCCTGCACCATAAGGGTAAAATCTGTCATGGCAGGAGAATACACCGCTCCCCCGGCACAAGGTCCCATAATAGCTGAAATTTGAGGAATAACTCCTGAAGCCTGAACATTCCTGTAAAAGATATCTGCGTAACCTCCCAGAGATCTTACTCCTTCCTGGATTCTTGCTCCTCCCGAATCATTTAACCCAATAATAGGCGCGCCTACTTTCATGGCGTGATCCATGACTTTACAAATCTTTTCGGCATGAGTTTCAGAAAGTGCTCCCCCAAAAACCGTGAAATCCTGTGCAAAAACATATACGAGTCGGCCGTGAACAGTTCCATAACCCGTTACCACTCCATCGCCGTAATATTGTTGTTCTTCCATTCCAAAATCGGTAGTACGGTGGGTAACCAAAATTCCAATTTCTTCAAAAGATCCTTCATCCAGCAAATATTCTACTCGTTCCCGCGCGGTTAATTTTTTCTTTTCGTGTTGTTTTGCAATTCTTTTTTCGCCTCCGCCCAAATGTGCAGCAGCAATTTTATCCTGTAATTTCTTTATATTTTCACTCATACAATCAAATGATTCTGAATATTGACTTTTTCTTTAAGACCTATTTTGGCAACCTTACCAGTTGTTGGTCTTTTATATACTGTTTTAAGGCAATTAATCCTGCCAGTTTTGCTTCCTCTTCAATTTCGGCCTGCAATTTTTGGGGAGAATAATATTTCTTTACAAAATGGGTATCAAAATTCCCGCTTCGGAAGGCTTCGTGTTCAAAAACAAATTTTCCAAAAGGCAAGGTGGTCATTACTCCTTTTACTTCATAATTATCTATAGCCTGAATCATTAACTGAAGGGCTTCCTCCCGGGTTTTGCCATACGTAATAAGTTTTGCCAGCATAGGGTCGTAATAAATAGGAACTTCCATTCCTTCTTCAAAGCCATCATCTAAACGAATTCCTTCTCCTTTAGGACCTCTGTAGCGCTCTAAAGTGCCTACACTGGGCATGAAGTTTTCCATAGGGTCTTCAGCATAGACTCTCAATTCCAGGGCGTGCCCTTTAATGGTAAGATCTTCCTGTTTAAATTCGAGTTTTTCTCCTCGGGCAACTTTTATTTGCTGTTCCACAAGGTCGATTCCCGTTATAAGCTCGGTAACAGGATGTTCTACCTGCAACCTCGTATTCATTTCCAGGAAGTAGAAATTTTTATTTTCATCCATTAAAAATTCCACCGTTCCCGCTCCCACATAATCGCAGGCTTTTGCAACATTTACCGCGGCTTCGCCCATTTGCTTTCTTAAATCGTTATTTAAAATTACCGAAGGAGCTTCTTCTACCACTTTTTGATGTCTGCGTTGAATGCTGCATTCTCTTTCAAATAAATGAACCGTATTTCCGAAAGTATCTGCCAGGACCTGAATTTCGATATGTCTGGGAGATCCCACATATTTTTCTATAAAAACTGAACCATCGCCAAACGCAGATTCCGCTTCACTTATAGCCCTTTTCATCTGGTCGGCAAGATCTTTTTCCTCTTCAACAATCCTCATTCCTTTTCCGCCACCACCGGCAGAAGCTTTTATAAGAATAGGAAAACCAATTTCCCTGCCTATTTTTTTAGCCTTTTCAACATCGGTTATTGCTTTATCTATGCCGGGAACTAAAGGAATGTCATACTTTTTAACCGCATCTTTTGCAGCCAGTTTACTTCCCATAATTTCTATGGCTTTGGAACCGGGTCCAATCCAGGTAATACCATTTTCTTCAACTAATTTTGCGAAATTGGAATTTTCGCTTAAAAAACCATAGCCGGGATGAATTCCGTCTACATTTAGTTCTTTGGCCACTTCTACTATTCTATCTCCTAACAAATAGGATTCGTTAGAAGGCGCTTTCCCAATATAAACAGCCTCATCTGCAAATTTAACGTGAGGTGCATTCCTGTCTGCCGCAGAGAAAACCGCTACCGTTTTAATCCCCATTTTCTGAATGGTCTTCATAACGCGTAACGCGATCTCTCCCCTGTTCGCTACTAATATCTTTTTCATTTTTTTTATTTCTGAAATTATTCCAGCTCTATTAACAACTGATTTTTATCTACTGTTTGCCCTTTTTCAACTTTAACCGATTTTATAATACCATCTCCCGGAGCGGTCAGCGTATTTTCCATCTTCATAGCTTCCAAAACCAGCAAATAATCGCCTTCTTTTACCTCATCGCCTTCTTTCACATTTACATCGAGAATAAGGCCCGGCATGGGAGCTTTTATATCGCTCATTTTAAGGGCTGAACCTAAAGAAAGTCCCATTTTTTCAATAAGCATATCCAGGTTATTCGAGATAGCTACTTCATAAATATTGGCATTTATCTTAATCTGGTACTTCTTATTATAAAAGTCTTTCTGAAGAATTTCAGCCTTAAACGAGCGATGATTTTCTAAAAGGTGATATTTTCCGGGATGGGTTTCCTGGCTGTCAAGGGAAGAAATCTGAGCCTTGGTAAATGAAAAGTCATAATCATCATTTACCTTAACCTTATACTTATTATCCATATTTATTAATTAAAACAAAGGGTTTTTACCCTTTTTTGTAAATATAAAAAAATACTAAGGGGATTTTTGAGCTTTTTATAAAGAAATTATGAAAAATCCTCACCCATCCCGATAACTATCGGGACCAAAAAAGGCAGTTCTAACTTCTCCAAAGGAGAGGTGAGTGAGATTCCAGCTACCGGGGGTAGATGCTTGAGAAATTATTTATTTATTTTGTTTGTTTTTCTTTTGTTTTTCGGAAAGGGTAAAGCATCTGGTCTCCAAATGTTTCAGGAAAATCTTCGTCTCCCACAAAACCAATTTCAATATTCTTACCGCTTTTAGGAATATAAGCAGTTCCAAAAATATAATCCCAGATACTTAAACTTAAGCCGAAATTCATCCCATAAGGCCGTTCTACGGGAAATTCACGGGAATGATGCCAGATGTGCATTTTAGGATTGTTAAATACATAGCCCAAGATTCCATAATTCCACCCCACATTGGCGTGATTTAAATGCCCCACCAGTACGCTGAACATATATACCACAAAAAACTGCTGGATCCCAAACCCTATCATGGCCAGAGGAATATACTGGACAGATTTATATACAATTGTTTCCATAAAATGAAACCGAAACTGAGCCGCAAAACCCATTTCCTTTACACTATGATGAATTTTATGAAATTCCCAGAGCCAAGCCCGTTTATGTAATTGCCGGTGAACATTCCACTGTATAAAATCGGCTATTATAAACATTATGAGCAACTGGGCCCACACCGGGAAATTCTGAACTTGAAAAGCCACAATATTATCTATTCCGAATAACCCAAGAAAATCATTAAAAAGTTCCACACCCACATTGGAAAGGGCATTGTAACCAATTAATGAAAAAAGGAAAAAATTAAAGAGTATATAAAACGAGTCCAGCCAAAATCCTTTGCGAAAAGCCGGCTGATTTTTTCGCCACGGAATTATTAATTCCAATAGCCACACCAACAAAGACAAGCCCAAAAGCCAGTAAAAATAATCGTTCCAGGAAGGATGCGTAATTTCTTTTACCAGGTAGTGAAAATAACCGGTAAAGGAATCTTCAATTATTTTTACATATTTATTCAACTACTATTTTATTAATCAGTTAATTAGGCGAAAATATTGTGTGATCATTACAAAAGACTTATTCCTTTGGAAAGAATTCCATGGTATAGTCATGATATTCAGGTTGGGAAATGCCCTCTGCATATTTTTTATTGTGTGGTTCCACATATTTATTCAGGTAAGCTTTATCTATAGCTCTATGAATTTCAGAATCTTTATCAAGTTTTTTACCATATACAGAAATTATCTTTTCTCCATATTTAATTTCGCCTTTACCGGACGTAATAAAGGCCGTAAACCAACTTTTATCAGATTTATTCCAGCTTCGGGAAAAAACCCGGCCTCCTACCTTTACCATCCAGATATTTAAAAACGAGTCTCGTTCTTCTCCTCCTTTAACACCGACCAGAGTATGAGTGTTCAAAAAATTATAAAATTCCTCATTAAAATTCATATTCACCATTTAAGAATGCTAAAATTACATATTCTCATATTTATACTGTCTGGAATTTCATTTATTTATACTTTTATAGAAATCTGAATTTACCCTTCTTATTGATCCTGTATGAAATTAACCACATTCTTATTCCGCACACTGCTTTTTATTTTCCTTCTTTTTACCGGTTTTCTTTATTCTCAGAACCAGGATGTAGATATTCAAAAATACACTTTCAGCATTCAGCTTAACGATCAGAGCAATCGTATTGATGCTTTTGCCAAAATAGATTATAAGCTATTAAATCCAATAACTACACTGGTTTTAGATTTTGGAAAATTAGAGGCTTCGGGCAAAGGAATGCAGGTGGACAGCATTTTAAACAGTGGAAAAAAACTTCAATTTAATCAGGCTTCAGAAAAATTAATGATTACAGTTCCAAATAATACTGATCATGTGTTAATTTATTACCACGGAATTCCTAAAGACGGACTCATAATAGGAAAAAATAAATACGGTGATCGCACATTTTTTGGAGATAACTGGCCCAATCGCGCCCACCAATGGCTTCCGGTAATCGATCACCCCTCAGATAAAGCGCTGGTGGAATGGCTGGTAACAGCACCTAACCACTATCAGGTAATCGCGAATGGAACTTTAATGGAAGAAACTAATATAGATAGCAGTTCTGTATTTTATCATTATCTGTGTAAAGTGCCTTTACCCACCAAAGTCATGGTGATTGGAGCTACCGAATTTGCTGTGCAACATTTACCAGATGCTGAAAATATTCCTGTTTCCAGCTGGGTGTATCCCGAAAATAAAACCGAAGGTTTTAAAAATTATGCCTATGCTCCCGAAATTCTGAAATTTTATATAAGTCATATTGGCCCATATCCGTTTTCTAAACTTGCCAATGTACAATCTTCTACCCGCTACGGCGGAATGGAAAATGCGGGAAACATCTTTTATTCAGAGAAATCTGTAAACGGCAACGGAACCGAATTTTTGATGGCTCATGAAATCGCTCACCAATGGTTTGGCGATTCCGCTTCAGAGACCGACTGGTCGCAACTTTATTTAAGTGAAGGTTTTGCTACCTATTTTACAGATTTATATGCCGAAGATAAATATGGCGAAGAAAAGCTGCAGGAAAAACTTAGAGAAGAGCGCCAAAAAGTGATTAACTTCAGCAAAACTACGCATACCGCAATTATAGACAGTTCCCGAACAGATTATATGAAACTGTTGAATCCTAACTCTTACCAAAAAGGCGCCTGGACTTTACACATGCTGCGCCGGAAAGTTGGAGATGAAAACTTTTGGAAAGCGATTAAGGAATATTATAAAGAATACCAGTTTAGCAATGCTTCTTCTGCCGACTTAAAAAAGGTATTCGAAAAAGTTTCCGGGGAAAATCTGGATCAATTTTTTAAAGATTGGACACTGCAATATGGACAACCGGTTCTAAAGATCGAAAAAGAGATTCGTAAAACCCAGCTTCAGCTTAAAATGGAACAAAAACAGGAAAACTTATTTCATTTTCCTCTGGAAATAAAACTTAATTATGCCGATGGCTCTTCAGAAATTAAAACTTTTCAGGTAAATAAGAAACAGGAAAGTTATACTATCGATCTTCAAAAATCATTGAAAAATATAGAAGTAGATCCGAATGTAAATTTATTATTTGAGAAGTGGGAAGCTGAAAATCATTCGTAAAATTGGCTTATTTCATTCAAAGTTTTTCGGGTAAGATTGGGCACATATGTAGGATCTGCAGCATAGCCAACCGGCAATAACAGGAAAGCCCGCTCATTCGAGGGTCTTTCCAACTCTTCGGTTAGAAAATTCATGGGACTCGGTGTATGGGTAAGCGTCACCAGGCCAGCATTATGGATAGCAGCAATTAAAAATCCACAGGCAATTCCCACGGATTCGTTTACATAATAATTATTCTGTTTTTCTCCGGAAGCATCGAATTCATAAGTCTTTTTAAATACCACAATTAACCAGGGTGCAGTTTCCAGGAACGGTTTATGCTCATCGGTTCCCAGCGAGCGCAATTCTTCTTTCCAGCGCTCGCTCATGCGAGATTCATAATTTTCTTTTTCTTCTTTTTCGGCAGCGGTTTTTATTCTGGATTTCAACTCTTTATTGGAAACCGCACAAAAGGTCCAGGGCTGTTTATGAGCCCCCGAAGGCGCGGTAGAAGCTGTTTTTATTATGTTTTCAACAACTTCTTTAGGAATGGGTTTAGTAGAAAATTCCCGTACCGAACGGCGATTATCTGCCCATTTATAAAACTCCCTGCTCTTTTCAAGCATTTCATCTTCAGAAAAAGATTCTGAAGAATAGGTAATATGTTTATACCCTTTTATAATCTTATTGAAAGAATGAGCCATTTTAATGAAGTTCTAATCGACTTCAATATCGTATTTTCTAAGCAATCCCGGTAACTGATCTAAAGAAAATCTAGCTTTTTTAATCTGATTTTTTTCGGGATCGATATTGTAGTTAATAGAACTGCGGAAATCTGATTTAAACAACACCGAGTTTTCGAAAACAGCGGCTCCAAGATCACATTCCTGAAAAACCGCTCCGGTAAGATCGGCTTCCGTAAAATCTGTTTCCTGCAAATTGCACATTTTGAAATGAGTGTTTTTAAGTTTAAGCTTATAAAAGGAACTAAAATGAAGATTGCAGTTTCTAAAGTTAAAGGAAAGTAGAAAAGAATCTATATCCTGAAATTTGGCACCCACGAGTTTGCAGTCTACAAATTCAATATCATTAAAAGCGGTATGATTAATATTTACCAGACTTAAGTCGCAATCTTCAAAAATGCATTCTCTAAATCTAAAATTCGCGAGATCTACTTCTTTAAAATTACAGGATTTAAATTCGCAATGATCGTATTCGCCCTTCTCCAAAGGTTGGGAAGCAAAATCCAGATCATTAAAAAGCTGGTCATTAAAAAACCTTTCATTCATTATTTTGCAGGAGTTGAAAAGGGATTAATTACATCCGCAACCACCACCGGTTTTACCGCCATTGGCACCCGAAGCCGCTTCCCGGTAGGAATGAAAATTGTTTTCGAACCTATCTACTTTCTTTGAAGATAATGCCATATCAGGATCGTTTAAATTTACTCTTTCGTATTCCTTTACGGCCGTACAGGAACTCAATATTCCTAAAAGCAGGCATCCTAATAAAATTCTTTTTTTCATTACTGAAGATATATGATGATTAACGTATGTTGTGGTAAAACGAAAATTCATCCTTAAAAGTACAGATTTTCATATACTTATTAAGAATGAATTTGCTAAATGTTTGTCAAGATTTATAAAAATCCACAGGTTAAAATTTAACTTTTAAATGAATTTATAAGGCTAATATACTTATCTGCATTTATATTTTTATAACCGGTTTTACCCAGAACTTTACCATTTTTATCTAAAATCACTACGAGGGGAAAAAATCCCTGAGGGTTATATTTTTCAGCTAATTCAGAATTTTTTTCCTGTTGATCTTCAGAAAGGGAATTCTTGCTTTTCCTGGGAAAATCTGCTTTTAACATCACAAAATGATCTTTCGCATACTCCTGAAAAGTGGAAGTATTCCAAACCTGTTTTTGAAGCTTGATACAAGGCGCGCACCAGTCGGACCCCTCAAATACCAAAACAATTGGTTTATCGCCTTTAGCGGCAGCTTTTTCAGCCGTTGAAATATCGGTTTTCCATTCCTGTGCATTCATAAAAAATGCAGATAAAAGTAATATTGAACTTAAAATTAATTTTTTCATAATATCGTTTTTTAGTCTTTGGGTTAACATCTATAAAGTTTCAAAAACCATGCCAGTACCAGTTAATTAACGCTTAGGCCTTGGTATTAGTGTTAAGAGAAGGTTATGTTATTATAAATTCCACCATTCTTCTTGTTGAAAATCTTCACCAAGGGTAAAAACCTGCCCTATTTTAGGTGAAACATATTTTAATCCCTTTTTATGCGCTTCCCGGGTCATTCTTTTTATAGGTTCATCCCAGGGGTGTGTGGAAAGTTGAAATTTTGCCCAATGCACAGGAAATAGGAGATCTGTATTTAAATCCTGCGCCGCTTTTACGGTTTGTTCTGGAAACATATGAATATTAGGCCAGTATTTACCATATTGCCCACATTCCAAAAAAGCTATATCGAAACTACCAAAGCGCTCCCCTATTTCATAGAATTGATGATCGTATCCGGAATCTCCACCAATAAATATTCTATAATCATTAATTTCCAGCACAAAAGAACTCCAGAAAGTTTTTAAGCGGTTAAGACCCCGGCCGGAGAAATGCCGGGAAGGAGTAGCGGTTATCTTCACATTTTCGGAAACCTGATTTTCCTGCCACCAGTCTAATTCAGTTATTTTTGAAGCAGATACGCCCCAATATTCCAAATGTGACGATACTCCAAGCGAGGTAACAATTTTATGCACTTTAAAATGGAGGTTTTTAATAGTTTCATAATCCAGATGATCGTAATGATCGTGGGTAAGCACCAATAAATCTATTTCGGGGAAATCTTCTGCAGAATAGTTATCGGCACCAGGAAATGCTTTGGCAAAGAAATTTACTGGTGCTGCATTCCCGCTAAAAACAGGATCTACCAAAATTTTAAAATCACCGATTCTAAGAAAATAAGATGAATGTCCAAACCATACTACAATGGGTTTTTCTGCTTTTAAGGATTTTAAATCGGTTTCTATATAAGGCAATTCTTCTGAAGGTGTTGTGGATTTTGGTTTATTCAGCCAGGAGCCTAATATCTTAAAGAATGAAGCATTCTCGGGATTTAAAGAAGTAGGCTCCATATTCATGAAGCTACCCCTAATGTAATGTTGGGACTGCTCTATCTCCTTAATAAGATCTTCCGAAGGGATTTTTCCCAAAGCTTTATAATTCATTTGCTATGTTTCTAGGTGTACATTATTTATCAATTGTCTTGATCATCTTAAAGGATGTCATCAAATGAAAAAGACCGGGTAATATTATTGAGCCTCCAATAATTAAAGTAATACCCAGGGATGTTATAACTGCGGGCGGTGCAGCATCTTTTAAAAGACTAATCTCTGCAGAAGAAGTGATTATTAAATAAGGAAAATGTGCGTAAAAGGCTGCAATTAAAATTAGAACCACCTGTAATCCTGCAAACAATCTGCTAAGTATTCGATTTTCATGTCTTATAGATTTCCATAAAGGAATAAGTAAGATTCCCGATAACAGTACTGCAATAAGAGAAAACGGATTATGAATAAAATCTACTATAAAAGAAATATGATTAAAATATCCATATAATAACAATAATAACCCCAATAAAACTAAGGTTATGGTAAACTGAGCCGATTTGCGGCTATACATTTTCCGGGAATCTCCAAAACTCTCACCAATTAATAATGTGGACGCCAGGAATGCGCAAAGAGCGGCATAAAACAATCCTAATAAAAAGCTATAAAGATTCAGCCAGGGAAGTATAAAAAGCTCTCCGAATCCATGTTCTGCATATTTTTGAGTGATCAAAATTTTTCCACCGGTAAGAGCGCCAAAGGTCATTCCTAAAAAAATGGGAGTAATTAAACTGGAAATACGAAACATCCAATTGTAGAAAAGCTGGGATTTTCCCACTACCGCATCGTAATGCCTAAAAATAAAAGCTACCCCGCGCATAGTTATTCCCATTAAAATCAGAGTTATGGGAATATGCAAATAAATTATAAGCACATTGTAATAGGCCGGAAACGCGATCCAAAGGATTACAATTAAAATAATAAGCCAGATATGGTTAGCTTCCCAAATAGGGCCCATAACCCGATAGACCGTATGCATGGTAATATCTTTATTCTTTTTTGAAGAAAAAAGTTCTACTATTCCCGCACCAAAATCGGCTCCTCCCAATAAAACATACAGGAATAAGGAAAATACCAGGAAAAATAGCACCACGTAAATCATAATTCCTCTTTAGATGAATTTAAAACACTGATTTGCCGCCACATGAGCCAGGTAATAGTTATTCCCAAAAGCATGTATACAAACACATACATATAAAAGCTAAAATTCATTCCGGGCATTGGTGTTACCGCTTCGCTGGTTTTCATAATCTTATAAATAATCCAGGGTTGCCTGCCCACTTCTGTTACCACCCAACCCGCTTCCAGCGCTATAAATCCTAAAGGTGTAAGAATAGTAAAAAGCTGCCAGAATATTTTTTTGTCTCTCCAGGTCTTCCATTTAATGCTTAAAAAATAAAAGATTCCTGCCAACATTAGCAGCGTTCCAATTCCTACCATTATCTGAAAAGCATAATGCACGATTGCTACAGGTGGCCGTTCAGACTTTGGGATTTCATTCAATCCTTTTACTTCCGCATTAAAATCGCCAAATGCCAGGAAGGAAAGTCCGTGGGGAATAGAAATTTTATAATTAACCTGCTGATTTTCTTCATTCACAATTCCGCCAAGATATAAAGGGGCTCCTCTCTCGGTTTTGAAATGGGCTTCCATGGCCGCGAGTTTGGCTGGTTGCCTTTCGGCGACTTGCTTAGCAATTAGATCACCGCTAAGAGGTTGCAGAATTGCTGCCACAGCCCCAAAAACAATAGCGATTTTAAAAGCTTCCAGGTGGAGTTTTATTTTTTTCTTCCGAAGAATCTGTAAAGCGTGAACTCCTGCCACGGCGAAGCTGGTGGCTACAAACGCCGCAAGTACCATATGCAGCGCTTCATGAAACCACGCGGGATTAAATAATGCCTGTATAGGATTAATATCGCTAAAAACCCCATTAGTATAACTAAACCCTGTGGGAGCATTCATCCAACTGTTGGCAGCAACTACAAGTATTCCTGAGGCAACGCCGCTAACGCCAATAATAATTCCCGTAAACCAGTGAAATTTTTCAGGAAGTTTGTTCCATCCGTAAAGATAAAAACCGATGGCAATCGCTTCTACAAAAAAAGCAGCGCCTTCAAGGGAAAAAGGCATTCCTATAATCGGGCCGGCATTTTTCATAAATTCCGGCCAGAGCAAACCTAATTCGAATGAAAGAGCCGTACCCGACACTGCGCCGGTAACAAAAAAAATGGCGACCCCCTGCTGCCAGGCTTTGGTGAGTTTTAAAAATATGGGATTTCTGGTTTTAAGCCATTTATAATGCGATACGATCATAAAAAAAGGCATAACCATTCCAATACACGCAAAAATAATATGAAAGCCCAGCGTAAAAGCCATCTGTAATCTTGCAAACTCTAAATTTTCCATTCACTAATTTTCTGAAGATCCAGATATTACGAATTTACCCATCCCTTGTAACCGCCTTTTAAATCTATTACTTTATGAAATCCATTCTTAGTTAATTTTTTCGCAGCTTTTTTACTTCGGCCCCCACTTCTGCAATAAAAAAAAACAGGTAAATCGTTGTGATACTTTTTGGTTTTAGTAAGAAATTCAGGATCGAAAATATTGATATTTACAGCATTTTTTAAATGTCCCTGCTTAAATTCTGCTGGGGTTCTCACATCTATGAACTGTGGCCTGCCTTCATTTTTCAAATATTTTTGATATTCCGGTTTTCCACCCGAAATATAATTACCTGTTGAAGATTTTTTATTGGTAAAAAAGGATAGAAAATTCATATTAAAAAGTTTAAAGTAAACATTTTATCCAGTCGATTCTCGGCTCCCAAAATTACATTCATTTTAAGGAAATATGACATTTGGAAGGAATAGATTTCTCTTTTGTCTTTAAGTGAAAATAAAAAACATTCATAGTTGGCAGTAATTTACATTTTAACTATTTTTGCCACTCAAAATTTAGGGGAGTTTCTCCATAGGCTCAGGACAGGCTGCCCCACTAAAGTTCTATATTTTTTAGAAGGACTTTGGATAAAAGAATATTTTGAGCAACTTAGTTAATTCGGGATGTGGCGCAGTCTGGTAGCGTATACGTCTGGGGGGCGTAGGGTCGCAGGTTCAAATCCTGTCATCCCGACAAAAAAAACCTTGTTAATCTTATGATTATCAAGGTTTTTGGTTTTTGCATATTTGGGAATTCGATGAAAAATCCTGAAAATTAAAATTCGATGGAGTGAATTTTTTAGATTAAGGCAGTTTCAAATACAAAAAAACTCTTCGTTAAGTCAAGGTTAGTACTAACGTTCTATTTCTTGGTAATAGTAAGCCTTGATTCTTGCAGGAATACAGTAATAGTAAATTATTTTTCTAAACTTTAATTTGGAAAAAGAAGCATAACCGCTTTGAGCAAGGACAACAAGCACATTTAAAATTATAATATTCTTTATAATATATTGGCCTGTAAAAGATAAGGAAAAGGGGCCCTGGGAAAAGATTTGCTCCGGAAAAAGGAAGAGTGGCGTAAAAGTGAGAATAATATGAAGAATTGCGAGTGCTACGGCCACTTTTCTATATATATGGAGAAGCAGCATAAGACCAATGGCGCTTTCCCATATAGCAAGAAGCTTAATTCCCAGACGGGGAGAAACTAACCCAAAAGTAAGAGCATTGATAGTGTTTTTGGCTAATTCTTCAGCCGGACTCAAGTGCGGAAAAAATTTCAGCAATCCAAACCACAGGTAAATTATTCCCACGGAAATAGCCAAAAGATAAACTTTTTTAATTTTCATATTGGTTAGTTCTAAAAAAATGAACATGATCATTAAAATTAAAGAAATTCTATCTTTGGGAGGTTAATGAAAATAAAAAAAGTTTAACAAAAAATTAATAACATTAATAGAGAATAAACCGGAACCAAAGAAGAATAGCATTCCCTCTTAAATAAAACGAAAATAACTGAGATTACCCTCTAAGTTTTTTATTGAGAATTTATTAATTGTATATTAGATATCAACCAACTTTAATAACCAACTTTAAACATTAGTGTTTGGCAAAACAAAATCAAGAGTTTACTGATAATTATCATAATCTCTATAGGCTTTCCCTCACTAATTTTACATTAGAAAAATTTCTTTTATTATGAACCAAATTCTTTGTGCTACAGATTATTCCAAAAGCTCCGTTTCAGCTTTACAGTATGCTTTTTCATTAAGTAAAAAAACAGGAGCCGAATTAACTATTTTAAACATTATTGAATATCCCACCATCTGGAACAGTGACGTGCCCAAGCCGGATTTCACCGATTTTGAAAAAGGAGCGCCACAAGCCTATCGCAAACTTTTAAAAGAATTTTGTGTAAAACATTTGGGCCCTGAGTTCGATACAGAAAAGGTAACCCTGGCGTTAAAAAATGGAAACAATGCCGAAGATGGAATTCTGGCTTATTCTGCAGAAGCTAAACCTACCCTTATTATTATGGGAGTACGAGGGATGAGCCCCTTAAAGGAAATTTTTATGGGAAGTACCACAAAATCGTTGATTTCTGAATCTAACGCTCCTGTAATGATTGTGCCTCACGAAGCCACCCCAGATATATTTCAAAAAATAGTATATGGCACTACGCTGATGGACAATGATATTAAAGCCATAGATAAAATTACCCAGATCTTCGCTCCTGTTTTACGTGAGTTAGAAGTTATTCATATTGAAGAGAATAAGGAAAAGACAGAGCTGGCAAAAATAGAGGAATTTAAGAACAATCTTCAGAAGACAGTTTCTACAGAACTCGTAAATTTTAAAGTGGTTTACGGAAAAGATATTTTTGAAACCTTAAAAAAATATCTTAAGGATAATGATACGAATGTTATAGGTATGTTTGAAAGGAAAAAAGGAACTCCGGCTAAAAATTTATTCCACCGGGACCTGGTAAAAAGAGTAGAATCCAGCACACAAATTCCATTAATAAGCTTCAATAAAAAATCCATATAAAGAAAGAAACCGGGCTCTACCCCGGTTTTTTATTTTAGAATAGGATTGTATTTAATGAGGAAGTTTGTGCCTTAATAATCCATATAGGAAAGTTCCTATTAAAGCCCCGGCAATAACTATTAATATAGACCAGTAGCCTGCGCCGGCCAGAACATACATGGGCCCGGGACATGCTCCAGCTAGAGCCCAGCCTAAACCAAAAAGTATTCCTCCATAAAAATATCGCTGTACACCCTTTTTTTTAGGCTTTAAACGCATTTCTCTTCCCCCAAAAGCTTTAATATTTCTTCTTTTAATAATCTGAACCCCGATAATTCCCACTATAAGGGCAGAACCAATAATTCCATACATATGGAACGATCCAAATTCGAACATTTCATAAATTCGGAACCAAGAGGCAGCTTCAGATTTAAACATTACAATCCCGAATACTATTCCTATACTTAGATAACTTATATACTTCATACACCTAATATTAATGGAAAAATAAAATGCACCATTATAAGACCTCCTATAAAAAATCCTATAACCGCGATTAACGATGGCAATTGCAGATTGCTCAATCCAGAGATCGCATGGCCGGAAGTGCAACCACCAGCATACCTGGCTCCAAATCCTACCAGAAATCCACCCATCAATAAAATGAGAATCGAAAATGGATTCGTAAGGTTTTGAGTTCCAAAAATTTCGGTAGGTAAATAAGCTTTTTCAGCACTAGTTATTCCGTAGTCAGTGGAAAGTTCCTGAGCCACTTCAGGGTTGATTTTTACAATATTGTCAGATAAATAATGAGAAGCTATAAATCCTCCAATTATTGCCCCTATAACTACCATTAAATTCCAACGCTCCTTTTTCCAATCAAATGTAAAAAAACTGCTTATTTTGCCCGCTCCGCCTATAGAGCAAATTGTGCGAAGGTTAGAGGACATCCCAAATTTCTTGCCAGCGAATAATAATGAAAACATAATAAGCGCAATCAATGGACCGGCGAGATACCACGGCCAGGGCTCATAAATCCAATTCATATAAATTTTTTAGCAAAGAAAAGGGTTTTTACACCCATCACAGTAACAATTGTTACAATAATTTCCTTACCGCTCTTTTATATTTATATTCAACTATAATAGTCTTTAAACATTAATCTCATTCTAAATTTATTTTATGAAGCTTATAAGAAATTTATTAATTGGTATTCTCTTATTGATTTCCTTTCAAAGTTTTTCACAGGAAAAATCCTCCGGCAAAAAGAATTATGTAGTGCTAACACAAAAAATACCAAAACTTAAACCCATACTTCTTACTGCAGAATCCCTTAAAAAGGAAGACGGAAAAAATTTTGGGGATTTCCAGATAATCATCTGCGGAAAAAGTATTGGCGATATTACAGATCCGGAAAAGATACAGGATTTTATGGACCAGGCTTCACAACTTGGAGTGAACATAGTAGCCTGCGGGTTCTCTCTCCATAAGTTTGGTATAGAGGAAGATAAGGTACCCCCGCAAATCAAAATAGTAAAGAATGGGATCTTATATGACCTTCAACTTCAGAAAAAAGGGTATTTTAGCATAAGTCTTTAAGTATTTTATTCGTGAAAAAGAAAGTAAAAAGAGATCTTATAGAAATTGCCGTTATAGGCGGTGTTCTGCTGATATTATATATTTCGGGATTACTTCCCGAAGTAATGGGGCTTGCACAAAGAGGCTTATTAAAAACCGGACTTGTAAATTCTCTATCTGAGCAAACCGAAAAGGCCACACCAGAAAATCCTCCTGCCGATTTTAATTTAAATCTTCAGGATGCAAACGGCAAACTGGTTTCACTGCGAGATTTTAAAGGAAAAGTCATTTTTCTTAATTTCTGGGCTACCTGGTGTCCTCCCTGTATTGCAGAAATGCCCGATATTAATAATTTGTATAAAGAGACCAATAAAGATAATTACGTTTTCCTAATGGTTTCTATGGATGATGATTTTAAAACCGCAAAAGCTTTTCAGCAAAAAAAAGGATACAGTTTCCCAATTTATAGAATGAACGGTCCCTTACCAGAAATGTACAACAGCGGCAATTTACCCACCACTTATCTTATAAACTCCAAAGGAGAATTAAGCCTTACTCATATTGGGATTGGAGACTACTCATCTAAGGACTTTAAAGATTATTTCGAGAATCTTGAATAACTCAGCTACATAAATTAGGGGTCATTGAATGTAAAAAAAATGCACCAGTATTGGTATACAGGTGCATTTGTAATATAAATTTATCCTCTTTTATTGAAAATCTTTAACGTGATCGCTTAAATCGTACACTTTTACATTTTGGAATTTGCGTGCTAAAATACTGCTTCCCGCTGCACTCCTGTACCCTCCTGCACAATGCACAACAATGGGTTTATCCTTTGGAACCGAATCTGAAGTTTCTCGTAAATCATTTAAAGGTTTGGAAATCGCACTTTCAAAAATTTTACCTTCTGCAACTTCTGAAGCATTTCGAATGTCCACAATGGTATAATTTTCAGGATGTTCTTTAAAATCTTTTATATCTAAAACATCCATCTGTGCTTTTGAATTATAGGGTAAAGTTAAAAGACCCTGCAATTGTTTTTCATATCCAATTTTGGCCACTCTATTCAGAATATATTCGGCATCTTCAGGGGAATTTAAAACCAGATAGAATTCTTCTTCAGGTTTTACAATGGCCCCAAGCCAGGTTTCGAATTTTGAGTCTTGTGATAACGCCATAAGGTTTATGCTCCCGGGAAAATGATCTTTTTTAAAATCTGCTTCCTCGCGAATATCTACAATAAGATCTTCCGGATTCGATAATTTGGTGTTGAGTTTCAACGGGATGTTAGCAATAGATTCTCTCAAATTTTGAGCTCCCCGCTTATTAGTATCTACATCGTATCCAAAATAGGAAGGAATAAATGGCTGACTATCTAATAAAGTATTCACGAATTCTTCCTGGGTCTGCTTTTTGAAAGCCCAATTCCCCATACGTTCGTTGCCCAGAGTACTGCTGTTGTCACTACTAAGATTTTTTCCGCAGAGAGACCCTGCACCGTGCGCGGGATACACTATTGTATCATCTGGCAGATCATTAAATTTTGTTTGAATGGTATTAAACATAGCCTCGGCAAGATCCTTTCTTTTGGCTTTCATATTACCAACATTTTCACGTAAGTCCGGGCGACCAACATCTCCAATAAACAACGTATCTCCAGTGAACATTGCTGTTTCCTTATCCTTTTTGGCAATAATACTAATACTGTCCGGAGAATGTCCCGGTGTATTTATCGCACTTAAAGTAACCTCTCCTATTTTTAAAGTATCCCCGTCATCAAAAGCCCTATGCTCATAATCTGCTCCCAGTTTTGCACTGTTATATATTGTGGCTCCCGTTTCCTTATGAATTTGAAGATGAGAACTCACAAAATCGGCATGAGGATGGGTTTGAACAACTGCTTTTATTACCGCTTTGTGCTCATTTGCCAACTTATAATATTGTAGCGGATCTCTTTCCGGATCTATCACGGCCATTTCCCCGTTACTTATTACAGCATAGGAATAATGAGACAAAGGTTTATATTCAAATTGTTTAATTTTCATGGTATATAATTTTAATTTTAATACTCCCTCTATATTTAAAAGGCTAATCAAGGTTAAATATGATCCAGATTTCCATCCCAGTCAAGGATTCCACCTTCTAAATTAAAAGTCTTATCTACTCCATTGTTTTCCAAAATTTCGCAGGCCTTGTGACTTCTTTTCCCGCTTCGGCAATACACGTAATAGTTTTTAGATTTATCCAAATCCTCTACTTTTTTTAGAAAATTGGCTTCATCCAATACATTCATAAAAAATGCTCTTTCATCTATAACTTCTTCGTTCCATTCGGCCGGAGTTCTTGCATCGATCATCATTCCTTTCTCATCATTTTCCAGTGCTAACTTCCAATCGCTATTTTTTAAATTTTTCATTTTTAATACTTTAATTTATTTACTTAATTCTTTATAAACAATATAAATCCCCATAATAAGAACAAACCAGCCAAAACCCTTTTTAAGTTTGCTGCCATCTATAAATTTATTGAGGTATACGCCTATAAATATCCCTACCACAGAAAGTGCAGAAAATATTAACAAAAAGGGCCAGTCTATATTAATTTGGCCAATATCTCCCAGGAATCCCAATAATGAATTAATGGCAATGATAAACAGAGAAGTTCCCACGGCTTTTTTCATAGGTAACCCGGCTATCAAAACTAAAATAGGGATTATAATAAAGCCTCCTCCAGCTCCTACAAGGCCGGTAATAATACCGGTTAAAAACCCTAAAGGAATAAGCATTAAATAATTTGGGGTATTTTCTTCTTTCTTTTTAGCACCCAATAATTTTTGCCGATCACTTATCATTGAAAATGAAGCTACCAGCATTAAAATCGCAAAAAACAGCATAATCGCTATATCTTTTGTCAGTACAAAGTCTCCAATGCTAAAAATTTTATCGGGAATGGCCGGAACCAGATATTTTCGCGTACTGAAAACAGAAATAACTGCGGGGATGGCAAAAGCGATAGCTGTTTTAAATTTCACTAATCCCTTTTGAAGATTTTTAGCTGCCCCCACCAGGGATGCCGACCCAACAACAAATAAAGAATAGGCGGTAGCAGTAACAGGGTTTAATGCTAATAAATACACCAAAATTGGAACGGTTAGAATAGAACCTCCTCCTCCAATAAGTCCTAAAACCAATCCAATTAGCAACGCGCAGCAATATCCAACTATGTGTATTAACTCCATTTTTTGTTTTTCTTAATGCAAAGATAGGACAGCTAATACACAATTTTAGTAATGTATGTTACAGTAACTCAATAAAACTGCGATTTAGTGAAAGCTTTCCGTTATTTTCAAGTTTCTTAAGCAACCGCGAAATAACCACCCTGCTGGTATGTAAATCCTCTGCAATCTCCTTATGGGTTACTTCTATTTTTTTACGGGAAGTAGCTTCTGCCCTGGCCTTTAAATATCTTTCCAGCCGCTCTTCCATATTATTGAAAGCAATATTATCTATACTCTCCAAAAGCTCCATCATTCGTTCCTGATAGCTGCTGTAAATAAAATTTCTCCAACTTTTATAACGGCTGGACCATTCTTCCATTTTGGCGGCGGGTATATTTAAGAGTTCCACCGGGGTTTCCGTAACCGCCATTATTTCGCTTTTGCTTTGCCCCATACAACAACTAAGGGTCACAGCGCAGGTATCACCTTCTTCCAGATGATATAAAAAAAGCATTTCTCCATTGCCATCGGGACGCATAATTTTTATACTTCCTTTCAGCAGTAAAGGGATAGATCGAATATACTGCCCAGGCTTAATAATGACTTCTCCTTCCTTAAGTTCTGAAAATATGGCTGCTTTTTCCATTTCTTCAATAAGAGCAGGTTCAAACTGGCTGCCAAATATTTGCTTTAACTGTGGAAACATCTATTTTTTCTATGGATTGTTATAAGGTATTGCAATATACGGCGATATTACAAGATTTTGAAGTTCCCAAAAGCGGTTTTATGAAATCTTAAAAATTAAAAAAAGTATAACAAATTATAAATTACTTATAATAATAGGATTAAGGAATATCTCCTTCTTTTAAAGCTGAAGTAAAAGTTTTAAATTACCATTTAAAAATTGGTTAGTAAAAAGAAGAAGATTGGAAAATAGCAAAATTGAAAATTTATTTGGCACAGATCGAAGGATAGTAATATTAGGAATTGCAAGAATGGCCGATTCGCTTGGCAATTCTTTTCTCATTGTAGTGCTACCACTATATATTGCCAGCAAAAGTGTAACCGGAGAATTATTCGGGCTTTCTGAAACATTAATAACAGGACTTATTCTAGGACTTTTTGGATTGGTCACCAGTTTTTCTCAGCCCTTTGCAGGGAGGCTATCAGATAAATTCGGAAAGCGAAAGTTATTTGTATTACTGGGGCTCGCAATATTTACCGTCGCTAACTTTTCGTATTCACTCGCCCACAGTTACTGGTTACTTATGTTAATTAGAAGTACTCAGGGTATTGCCGCAGCATTTACCATTACAGCAAGCCTGGCCCTGGTAAGTGAATTAAGCCAGAATAAAACCCGGGGGAGAAATATGGGGATTTACAATTCCTTTAGATTAATTGGGTTTGGATTAGGACCCCTCGCCAGCGGAATACTTGCTGAAAACGGCCCTTATACTCTTCCGCTTATTGGTACGATCGATGGATTTGTAGCTTCCTTTTGTGTAGCCTCGGCAGCGGCATTGCTTAGTGCAATATTGGTTTCATTTCTGGTGTCGGATCCTGAAACTACAGAACCCAGTAAAAAGAAAATGAAGATACGCCTTAGTTCCAAAGAAAAAGGGAGGCTTTTGGATCCAATTTTTGCCCTTGCACTCGCTACTTTAATTATGAGTTTCGGTTTTTCCCTCCTCGCCCCTATCGAAACTGAAACCAATCAGCGACTTACACAAGGGGCATTTATGTTCTCTCTAGAATTTAGTGCGCTTATAGCTACACTGGCCATTGCCCAGCCAATAATTGGTAAAGCAAGCGATCAATTTGGCAGAAGAATTTTTATAATCATTGGCTTAATTTGCCTTATCCCCATAATTCTGGCAGAAGGAATGGTTACGCAATCCTGGGAAATGATTACCGCGCGTGGCCTCCAGGGAATAAGTTCTGCTATGGTTTTTGCACCGGCCCTCGCTCTGGCAGGAGATTTAACCGAAAAAGGCCAAACCGGCTCCCAGCTTTCGGTAGTTACCATGGCCTTTGGACTGGGAATTTCGTTAGGCTCTTTTTTATCCGGCTATGCTGTGCGATTTGGTTTTGTAGTTCCTTTTATTGCCGGGGCGGTTTTAGCTGCAATAGGTGTTTTAATAGTCACCACGCAGGTTCCTAAAAAAGGAAATATTTCAGAGTGAAATTTTTATCTTCTCCATATTACTTTTTAATTGGCATAAAAACATCGGCCCTCCATTTGCTATCATCGCCTCCCATCATGGGGTTGTCATAAAAAACTTCCAGGGGCCTATTTTCAATAGGTATATTCTGTCTTTCAGCTTTATCATAAAGATCATACCACGCGAGATGAGTAAGCCCATAATTGCCATGAAAAACTGCTAATAAAGATGTGGAACCTTCCAATTTTTTTAATTTAATATCTCCAGTTTCCGGCAATCCTTCGTTAAAAGCTATGGGAAAACAAAAATCGAAATAGATACTATCCGTGGCCAAATCCCAATGGGTAATTTTAACCATAGGATGTCCTTTTAGTTTTAGATTATTTTCCTGCAAATAATCTTCCAATTCCCCAACATAGGAGGTCATAGCTTTTGCTTTTCCTTCCGCAGTAGATTTTGCGTGAATATATGCACAATAAACAGAGGGAGAGGTGGCGGTATCCTTCAGCTTTATGAAGTAAGAGCTTTGCCTCTTTTTAAGATCCTGGAGTAATCTTCGAATTTTAGGAGTTAACCGGGCAATATAAGGGCTCTCTTTAAATGGATTGAGTATCTCCAGGCGGTTTTTTAGAGAATGTGTAGAATTAAGAGTATTAACCAGCACGCGAGTAACGGTATCATTTTTATACTCCAGCTCCCATTCTATTTGAAGAGTATTATTGCCGTTAAGATTTATCTCTTGTAAAATCTCTTTAAATGGCTGCTTGCTAACAAGTTTAATATGGAAAAGCGAATCCTTTTCATCAAAATTTTCCCACTGTAGAATTTCTTTATACACCGAAGCCGGACCATATTTAGCATTGAACCTGAACTGATAATCATATTTTTTGATAAATAAATACCAGATAATCGCCAACAGTCCTATAGTAAGAAAGGCGTAAAGGATTTTCTTCATTTTTTATTCGGCAGCTAAGTCATTTTTATTTTCGGTTAAATGTAGATTCTGAACTACATATCTGCCTAAATTCCTACCTTCCTTAAGACCTTCATATATAGAAGCACGATAGTGAATACCTCCATATAATCTGCTAATGGCAGCTTCTGCTGAAGCATCATTAAAAGATTTATACCAGCGAACAGGGAGCGCATAAGGGGTTTCGGTATCATCATCGAAACTGAAATTATCTCCAAAAATATCTGTTAGTACAATTCCTGCAGCTCCTGAAGCTACGGAATGCCCGCTGGTATATTCAGGAAAAGGCGGAGTTTGAAGAGCGGGCATCCAGTTATCATCCAGATATTTATTAATTACAGTTTCAGGACGTATCATATTGCTTCGGTATTTTTCGGCCCAACAACTAATAAACGCATCGGCCAGGGTTATAGAAGATGCTGTATATGCCATTACCGTTTTATCAAAATTGGCATTATCTTTTTTACAGGCAATTTTTGTTATCCCTATCCAGTGGGCACCGGGAGTTATTTTTTTCTTTGCAAACATAAGGTGCCCCACATTTACAGAAACATATGGGTTACAATTCCAAAACCGTGCAATAGCCAGTTTTTCTCCATCATCTCCTTCTTTATTCATTTGAAGTTTTACATTATAAACCTCCATTAACTGTTTATAATATTCAGAATTTTTATCCATAGAAAAAGGCGGGGGCGGAACAGGTTTAAACTGATCTGCCGTATTAATTACAAACGTTCGAATTTTGTCCCAGTGAGGTTCAATCCCATCCATATAGGCAGGGGGTGTAGGCTGCCATCTTCCAGGGTCATCGCTTATAACGGTAAATTTAGACATGGTACGGGTTTCCTTATAATTATCGTCGTCCATCCATTTTTTTATGTGTTTTACCACTTTCATTGCATACGACTTGGAAGTTTCAAATTCTTCGGGATTTATTTTCTTCCAGTTGGTATATAAGCTATCCTGATAGGATTGGATCCAGTCTTCAGAAAATATAAGACTTTTACTAATTTCAAGATGTGCTATCAGCGCCGCCAGATCATAATTTAAATGAGTGGTATCTTTCGGTTTTGGAATGGGTGTAAGCTCCTTTATCTGTCCCACAAGCGTTTTATAGGTAGGATTATGGGAAGCGATAATTTCATAGGCTGCAACATTAGGATAGGCATATATTCGGCTAACCACAGGAGGTGAAAAAATATCATGAACCATAACATCTGTGGCTAAATCTACAGCTTTGTGATAATCTTGCGCCGCCACTTTGATATGCTGCTTATTTTCTTTTTTGCAGGAAGTTGCAAAAAATATAGGGATTAAAAATAGAAGTAGTGATTTGCGTACCATGATTTAAAATTATAATAATGATTTTTGAGAGATAAGTAAGTTACAAAGTTCTGGACTTCGCTTAAAACCGACATAATCTGTTATTTACGTATCCCGCTTATTTTATAGACTTCTGCCGGTCCATCGTTAATAGTAACCAGCAAATATTTTTGATTCTTAAAATCGATAATATTCAAATGCCTAACCGATTTTTTAGTGAGATCCAATCCTAACATTTCGCCGGAAATTACATTTTTTTCATCTTTCAGCAAAGCGCCGGCAAATGAATCAAAACGCCCGTGATATGGTTTAACTCCAAAATAATTACCTGCCATCAAAATTTCCTGTTTCCCATCGCCATCAAAATCATAAGAAAGGAAAGAAGTAATGGGAGAAACCTGAAGATCCATTCCAAAAGGAACAAAAGTAAATTTCCCATTCTCATTTTTAAGATATCCCGAGTGCAGGTTATTTACTTCAAGTAAGGTTGCCCTGGAGAGCAAATCTTCGCCAATTACTTCTTCTACCGTTTTACCGGCAAAAGATTTATAATTTGGAAACTTTTTGCGCAATAAGGTACTTAATTGATCGGAAAGCTCGTCTAACCCATCCAGCGTATAATATTTTCCATCTTTTTCTGAAGCAAGTATGGTTTCTGTGGAACCATTACCATCAAAATCTGCATAATACATTTTTAACGGGTATTTATCTGATGCTTCAAATTTTGTATTGGTACCCCAGTTACCAACAAGATAGTCCATATCGCCGTCGGCATCAATATCATAAGGAATAATGCTTTGCCAAAGTCCATTTTCCTTTTTATCCAAAAGTTCCATTCTTTCCAGTTTTCCGTGGTTATTCTTGAAAAACTGCGGCGACATCCACTCTCCTACCACAATTAAATCTTCCCATCCGTCATTATTAAAATCTGTCCATACCGCATCGGTTACCATTCCAGCTTTTTGCAACTCATCGTTTTTCACCACAGAAAAAGTTCCCTTTTGATTAGATAACAAATACGAATTGGGAATTTTCCCGAAATTGTAAGAAACCGAATTGCTTCCTATAAAAACATCCATATCTCCATCTTTATCGTAATCTGCCTGTTTTATTACTGAAGAATTTTCATAAAGTTCCGGCAAAGAAGAGGGAGTAAAAGAAGTATCTTTTTTAAGTAATAATCCATCTAAAAGAGGTTTGGCTTTTCCGTAGAAATTTCCACCCGCAGTGCCTATTAGTAGATCATTACTCCCGTCATTATTGAAATCTGCAATGGCAGCAGAAACATCTTCATTTATAGAATCCTTTATAATACTTAGGGGTTGTTTAAGTACAAAAGAGGTGTCGCCTTCTTCATAAATGGCAGAAGGATAGTATTTAGAACTTCCGAAGTAAATATCATTCCTGCCATCTTTATTTAAATCTCCTACCACTGTCGCCGGCCCACGGTCTGAAACTTTATATGGAATAAGCTTTTGGGCATTAAAATCCACATAATTATCTTCGATATGTGTAAAGTTTATCCCCAGGTTTCCTTTGGTTTTTTCGAACATTCTTCTGGGCTCCCGAATAGGTTTATAGGTATATGCGAGCCTTTTATTTTCCGGCTCTACAGTTAGAGTTTGATTTGTTTTCACATTGCGCATTACCTGGAACGTATTATTGGGCCAAACCACCACCAACGAATCTATAACAGGAGTTTTTCCATAGCCAAAAAACAGGGTGGGCTCGGAGGAAGATTGAAAGCCGCGGGTAGTAAAAAGTTCCTTAAACTGAAGCCCATTTTTGGAATAGGAAAAAACCTTCGCACCGACAGCAAACGGATTTTTCCCGGAATCTTTAAATTTTACCTTTAAAAAATTCTGCCCTTTGGATTCATTGATATAAACTGAAGGCGGCACATTTATGTTATTAGTTACAAGATCAATATCTCCATCATTATCCAGATCGCCATAGGCAGCCCCCGTAGAAATAATAGTGTCTTTAGATATCCAGTTTCCGGACATATCCTGAAATCGGGTATGACCCTCTCCTTTAAATATATAATTATGAACATTTCCCGAAGGCATCATTCCCAGGGCTTTTTTATCTACCAGTTTGGTATTGTTCATTTTGTTGCGAATGTGATCGTTAGATACAAATTTAATATAATCCAGATCGTTGGGACGCTTAGGGATCCCGTTGCTTATAAATAAATCCTGTTCACCATCCAGATCATAATCTCCAAATAAAGCGCTCCAGCTCCAGTCGGTTGCTGCTACCCCACTCATTAAAGCAGTTTCTGCAAAATATTTCCCATCTTCATTTACCTGCAGCATATTTCTGGTAAACTGATAATTATATCCCAAACGATCTATTCTCATTTTCTGCATTTGGTAATTATCATCGGCCATACTGGATTGCAATACTTTTTCATCTTCAGGAAGCATATCCAGGGTCATAATATCGGGGTAGCCGTCATGATTTATATCGGCAATATCATTCCCCATCGAAAAACGGCTGGTATGCCCGAAATATTTCTTTAAACTCTCGGTAAAAGTGCCATCGTGATTATTGATATAATAATAATCATCTTCATGAAAATCGTTACCCACATAAATATCAGGCCAACCATCCTGATTAAGGTCGGAAACAGCAATTCCCAATCCATAACCGTTTACTCCTCCATAAATTCCTGTCTTCACTTACATCTGTAAATTTCCCTCCATATTTCTTAAAAGTTTATCTCCGGAGCATAATCCCGTTTATTCCGTAAGTCAGCACTTCCGAAGGATTCCTGAGTATGAACCGCATGATTCAGCAAATATAAATCCAGGTCACCATCCATATCGTAATCAAAAAAAGCGGCAGAAGAACTGTAGGAATCGAAATTGAGACCATACTTTGCAGAACTTTCCGTAAAGGTATTATCCCCGTTATTGATATAAAGCTCGTTGTGACCATTAAAACCATTTATTCCCACCACCGCACAAACATAAATATCCAAAAGGCCATCGCCATTTACATCACCCATGATTACTCCGGTATTCCAGGTGCTTTCCCCTTCAATTCCGGCTTTTTGAGAGATATCTTCAAATTTTAGATTTCCCTTATTGAGATAAAGTTTATTCTTAACCTGATTGCCGGTAAAGAAAATATCCGGAAGCCCATCGTTATTAATGTCGCCTATGGCCACTCCCCCCCCATTGTAAAAATAAAGGTAGTCGAAAATGTTCTGGTCTTCGGTTTCGGTAAGTTTATTGTTAAAGGTAATGCCGGAGTCCTTAGAATCGAGCATGGTAAATAAGCTGTCCTGCTTTTTTCCGCAACCCAACATCAGCATACATGCAGTAATATAAAAAGCATTATTTTTCATCTATTTTAAATATCTTGGGTTTTTCATTATTAATAGCAGCAACCAGATAGGTATTCCCGTGCCGGTCCTTGAATTTTTTAATATGTTTTACCTCATCTTTTATAGCAAAACCGCTGGTATTATAATCCTGCCAGTTGAAGCCGAGCTTACCATCGCCTAATAAAACATTTCCGTAGCTGGCATCCAGGCGGGAAAACTGCGGTTTAAATTCAAAATTATTTCCTGCCATTACCAAATCCAGATTGCCGTCTCCATTAATATCTGAGCAGTTTATGCCACACACGCATGACATTTGTACTCTTCCAGGTAATTTCTTAACGCTGAATTTTCCATTTCCGTCATTCACGGCAATTATAGTTTCCTGAATTTTCCCTGTTTTCATTATAGAATTTTTAAATACCTCAGGCGAAAAAAGTTCATCGATAGATTTTGTGGAATATTCTGAAGCTTTTAAATTTTGTTTTTTAAGCGAAGACATTTGTGAAGTAAGATCTTTTTGCATAGCCACAGGCATATCCCTGCCATTTAAATTTCTGGTAACAATTTGTTCAATGGTTCCGTTATTATCAAAATCATTAATCCAGATTTTCATAGGATGTTCCGGAGAACTTTGGTAGGGAGTATTACTTCCTTTATTACCTAAAATAAGATCGTTATCTCCGTCTTTATCAAGATCGGCAACTTCAACCGAATTCCACCATCCGGTTAAATCATTAAGATTACCTTTACTTTTTATAAGTCTGCGTCCGTTATTCAAATATACATTTGGAGAACCCCATTCAGAAACTGTAATGAGATCTTCTTTCCCATCCCCGTCCATATCTGCCCATTTCGCATCGGTAATCATCCCGGCATCTTTAAGGTCGTAGGCTACACGCTGGCTAGCATCTGTAAAAGTTCCATCGCCATTATTTTCAAGAAATAAATGGTTAGGATCTATCCCATAGGTCCCAACTACACTTCGGGAACCTACAAATACATCCATATCCCCGTCATGATCATAATCGTAGGGTGCGATAACCGAAATGTTTTTAGAGGTAGAAGGCAAGTCCTGCGAGGCTTTTTTGAAAATTCCTTTCCCATTATTTAAATATAAACGAGCCTTATAGGTTTTCTGCATACCCACTTCATTTCCACCGCTTCCTACCATTAAATCCAGATCGCCATCACCATCTGCATCAAAAAATGCTGAAGCAGTATCTTCATATTCTGAATCTTCATCTAAAGAAGGCTGAGGGATTTTAACCAAGGTCCCGTTCCCTACATTTTTATAAATGGTTCCGGCTTGCATTTTTGCACCTCCAATAAAAATTTCATCATCCCCGTTGCCGTTAATATCTCCCACCGCAAGAGTGGGTCCTTCCTGGCTCAACATTTCATATACAAGACCTTCATAATCAAAATCTGTATAGAAATTTTCCTTATGCTTTTCTACATGGTTTTCGGTAAGTTCCTGTCAATAGAGGTTTTATAATTTTTTTCTTCGGAATTTTATACTTTTCACTGGCATCGGCCTGATTTAAGGTTAAGGTTTGATTTACCTCAACATTTGTAAGTTTCTGGGTATAATTATTGGGATATATAATTCTTATAGAATCTACTTTTTTAATCTTACCCAGACCGATCGTCATAGTATAATCCATGGAACTCTGGAAACCTCGGGAAGGATTTAGTTCCTGTAAAATAACACTGTTATTTTCATATAATTTCACACTGCTTCCTATCGCAAATGTGTTTTTGGGACCTCCAATAAACTTAAGTCTTCAGATAGTTGATTTTTATTTAGCTTATTTGCATTATTTCGGTACACAAATGCATTCATATTCACATTATTAACCACAATATCAAGATCTCCGTCGTTATCTAAATCGCCATACGCACATCCGTTGGACATTCCGGGATATTCCAGTCCCCATTCTTTAGTTTCATTGCTAAAGGTAATATCGTGATTATTACGATAAGCATAATTGGAAATAGGGGTTATAGGCATTTTATTGATAATAGAATCTATTGCTTCCTTGTTTACCCTTTAGCGCCATCTTTTGCTTAATTTCGTTTGCGAAAAATTTCACATAATCAATATCTGTAAGATCGTGGTTAATACCGTTGGTTACATAAATATCACGGTACCCGTCATTGTCCATATCGAATAAAAGCCCTGCCCAACTCCAGTCGGTTTTTGCCATTCCGCTGTAATAAGCTACTTCAGAAAAAGTATTATTCCCATTGTTTAGCTGAAGGGTATTCTGAATATACTGCTGATAAAAATCTTTTTTTTGCTTCAGTTTAAAAATATTATACCCCTCAAATTCCATGACCGATTTTCGGTTTATCGTCTTCGGGAAGCATATCGGTAATAAAAATATCGGCATTGCCATCATTATTGATATCTGCCATATCTACCCCCATGGCAGAAAGACTTAAATGCGAAGTTCAATTTTCGATGTTTTCCTTAAAAGTCCCGTCCTGATTATTAATATACAGGTAATCCCTTTCGTAAAAATCGTTGGAAATATAAATATCCGGATAAGATCACTGTTAACATCACTAATCATAACACCCAGCCCAAAACCTATAAGGCTACCATATATACCGGCCTTTTCACTTACATCTACAAATTTACCATTATCATTACGCAACAACATATCTCCCACCCCTCGAAATATCTTTGGGACTCCTTCCCAATCCTGGGCCCGTACTTCACGTTGTCCGGCATATCCCAGGCTGCTTACCGGAATGTTACTATTATTAAGGATATAGGCATCAAGATCCCCATCTTTATCATAATCGAAAAATGTTGCATGGGTACTAAATCCTGTTTCAGCCAGATTATATTCTGTAGCCTTTTCGGTAAAGGTTAAATCGCCATTATTGATGTAAAGATCGTTATCATGATTCTTGCCTTCCATATTTCCAGCGTTGCTCACATAAATATCCAGTAATCCATCATTGTTTATATCCACCATATTTACACCGGTAGACCAAGGCTTATTTCCCTCCACCCCTGCCGATTTAGATATATCTTCAAACTTGAAATTTCCTTTATTGAGATATAATTTATTAGGCCCCATATTGGCCGTCATATAAATATCCGGAAGCCCGTCATTATTTATATCTCCTATAGCCACTCCGCCTCCATTGTAGAAATTCCGATATTTGAAAATATTGAAATTCTTCTGGTTAACTACTTTATTAAAAAAATTGACCCCTGAGGAATCAGGTGATATCAAAGTGAATAATGGATTATTTTGTTCTGAATTTGACTCTTGTGTAATTTCTTTTTTTTTGGCTCACAGGAAAATAGTGAGAGGGCAATAATAAGTAGACCTAGGTATTTTTAAAAACTCTAATTTTCATGTCGTTTAGGATGGTAATATTTAAATATGCTATCACTCTATATTCAAAAAGCTAAAAATAATGTTAGCTTTAAGAAATTTAACTTATGAATATAAACTATTCTATTTGTAAGACTGAACCACTAATCTTATAGCACTAAATTAAGGCTTTAATTCCGCCCTGAAGTGAATGATAGATTAAAAAGATTAATAAAAGGTTAATATAACTAACGAAAGGTTAAGCAGAACTTTAACCAGTAAATGATTGTGCAAATTAGCAATACATGAATATAAAAAGGGGATATCTTTTAATCTTTATAATTTCTGTTATTGGATTGGCTTTTATACAATACCAATATCTGCGAATAGGATTAAACCTGGCCAAGGTGCAATTTAACCAAAAGATAGCCAATGCTATTATTGATATAAAGGAAGGACTTGTAGAAAATAATGAACTCACCTTTCTGGCGGGAAAAGCAATGACGCGTGATGATTCCTATTTTAAATTAAGCCTTGACAGCGTGCAGGATGCGGCAAGATTTTTCATGAACGATTATCTTAAAGAAAAACTGCTTCAAAATGGAATTAAAACTGACTTTAGTTATATAATTTATTCTAAAGATTCTACAGATTATTTAAAATCCCCCCATAGTTTCAATGATAATGAGACGTTAAAATACCCATTTCAACTTTCAGGATATCTTCCTGATATAGTTCGCAAAAAGCTAATTCTCTAATTGAAATTCAAGAATATAAATAACTATTTTTTGTTTCAATTAAACGGACTTACCATCCCCAGTTTACTTTTTTTAATTGCCATAATTGTAGTAGTATTATGGGTATTAAGATCCTTTTATTGGCAGAGAAATGTAATTACCACAACAAATGAATTTATTAATAATCTTACTCATGAATTAAAAACTCCGGTCTTTTCCATTGGAATTGCCACTAAAATATTGGAAGATAAGGTCCCAGAGGAAGGAAAAAATGTATTAAATATTATAAGAGAACAAACCGATAAACTTAAAACCCAGATAGATAAAGTTATGGAGTTAGCAAGTATAGAAGGCAAAAAGACCGTTTTCTCTAAAAAAGAAATAGATTTTAAGCCCATTCTGGAAAAAATTATACTTGAGTTTAAACAAATTTCCGCTTTAGAGAATATAAATTTTGAATCAAATATTACTGAAGAATCCTTACCTGTGTATGCAGAACCTAATCATCTGGAAAATGCCATTAGTTCTGTCCTGGACAACGCTAGAAAATATTCCGGAGAAAATTCAACCATTATCTTACATGCCTATAAAGCTAAAAAAAAAATGATTATTGAAATTAGTGATAACGGGATTGGGATAGCAGAAAAGGATAAAAAAGCGATTTTCAATAAATATTACAGGATTTCCTCTGGGGATTTACATGTCGTTAAAGGGTATGGATTGGGATTAAATTACGTTAAACAGGTGATTAAAAATCATAAAGGAAAAATTGAATTATTAAGTGAAATAAATAAAGGTTCTAATTTTATATTGAAAATTCCCTTACTTAAATAAATGCAAAGCAAAAGAAACATTTTATTAGTTGAAGACAATGAATCTCTTGGGTATCTACTAACAGAATACCTTAAAATGAAGGGCTTTAATATCACGTGGAGCAAAAATGGCCCCCCCCCCCCCCCCCCCCCCCCCCCCCCCCCCCCCCCCCCCCCCCCCCCCCCCCCCCCCCCCCCCCCCCCCCCCCCCCCCCCCCCCCCCCCCCCCCCCCCCCCCCCCCCCCCCCCCCCCCCCCCCCCCCCCCCAAAAAAAAAAAAAAAAAAAAAAAAAAAAAAAAAAAAAAAAAAAAAAAAAAAAAAAAAAAAAAAAAAAAAAAAAAAAAAAAAAAAAAAAAAAAAAAAAAAAAAAAAAAAAAAAAAAAAAAAAAAAAAAAAAAAAAAAAAAAAAAAATATCTTGGAAAATATCTTTACAAACCTCAAAGCTGGAATTAATATAGATTGATAAAAAATTTTTTAACCAGTAGAGAATGATGTTCTTCAAATTGTATCAGCCAGGCCTAATGAATTATGTACTCACAGGGATATATTAAATAATCTATGGGGAAAAAATGATTACTTTACCCGTAAGAGTTTAAATGTTTTTGTATCTCATTTACGAAAATATTTTCAATAGGTTGCCTCTATCAAAATAGAAAACATACATAATCAGGGGTTTATCTTTAAAATAGGAAATTAAATTTTTAAGAAAATCCATTAAAAAAAGGCCATTTTTCGATGGCCTTTAAAAATTCTAACTTATATAACTTATACTAATAAACAGGATTCTGAACCAGATTAGGGTTCGTGATTCTAGCGGTTGCAGGAATTGGGAATAACTAACGAGACTCGTCGGTTACATCCATAAACTCATAAGGGGAGTTGAATTTACCAAATCGTATCATATCATCTCTTCTTACAAATTCCATCTGAAGCTCTCTTCCTCTTTCATCTAAAAGATCCTGAGCAGAAAGACTAGTTAATGGGTCAGCATTTCTTATAGTTCTTAATTGATTTACCATTTCTAGCGCAGTGGCATCTCCAGAACCGCCATTCATAATGGCTTCAGCTTACATTAAAAAAGCATCTGATATCGGAAAAGGACGGTATGCTAAGTAAACGCTCCATTTTCAGGATTATATTTAAGCGGGCGGATACCGGTATCTTCATTGTTTCCAAGAGTCCTGGGAAATCTCTGGTGAAAAATAATCAATTGCTAACCCTGTCTGTCATGGCAGCACCGGTTTCATCATACTGTTGTCCTATTAAGAAACCATAACCAATTCCATAATGAGAGCCATCGGTAGGCACAAAACCTCTTCTTTCTTCTTGTCCTGATCCAGGCACATTTATATTCGGATCTCCTTCAAAAAGGTCATAGAATTCAGCTAGTGTAGCAAAACCATTCCAACCTCCACCGGTATTATCGGGGGTGTTTTGTTTATAATGCAGAGCACTCCACATTTTAGGACCAACATCGGCTTTTGCAAAGAAGATAGTTTCTGAATCTACACTTTCTGTAAAGATATCAAAATACCCCTCCTGAAGAGCATATCCATCAGCCTTAATAGCATCTACCAATTCGATTACTTTATTCATGTCTTCGGCAGCAGGGCTTCCTGTTCCAAGGAATATATGCTTATTAAGGTAAGCTCTGGCCAGTAAGTACGCACGGCATCTTTAGTTGGTTTATTTAAATCTGCGCTCGGGCCGCTAGATGGTAAAACGGTCATAGCATCATTTAAATCCTGCATAACAAAATCTAGTGCATCTGCCCTGGACATGGCTTCAGGATTTACATCACCACCTTCATCTGGAGTTCTGAATGGAACCTGCCCAAACATATCCAAAATTTGATACATACAATAAGCTCTAATGAATTTAGCTTCTGCGGCTTGCTCATCGGAAGTATTACTTCGGCTGTCAATTATAGCGGTTGCATTATAAATCATCTGGTTAAAGGTATTCCAGGTGTTTTTAATGAATTTATGGTTTGCATCCCAATTATGCGATTCCAGGGTACGCCAAACTCCATTATCACCCCAGTCAGTTCCTCGAGTTGGAATTAACAACTCATCTGTAGTAGCTTCAGACAAGGCATAAAAGTTTTCCTGTGTAGTAATAGCCCCATTTAAACTATTGTAAAGGTTTGTAAGGCTAGCTGTAGGATCTACTCCTGTAAATTCACCCATCTGATTCTTAAATACAGAATCGGTTTGTTCAATTTCAAGATTTGTACATCCTAATGATCCAACCAAGAGAGTGCACATTAAAATTTTATATATTTTTATAGTTTTCATAATACTGTTTTTAAAACGTTGCACTTAAGCCTAATGTAATTGTGGTCGCTCTTGGATATGAAGTATAATCGATTCCAAGGGATGGGATATCATTTAAGGATTTAGGAACGTTTACTTCAGGATCCAGACCGGAATAACCTGTTATTACAAAAAGGTTCTGGCCGGTTAGGGATAATCTGAATGATTTTAAGAAGGAATCTTCATTAAGATTAAAATTATATCCCAGAGTAGTGTTTTGCAATCTTACAAAGTCTCCTTTCTCCAAAAATCTAGTGGAAGGATCCGGCGCATTCGCTTTAGATTCTCCGTTTGTAAGCACATTTCCTGTTACGTTTTTTCCTACTCCAATAATTCCTGCGGTAAAATAGGCTTCTGCAGTGTTATTGTATACATACTGTCCAAATTGTCCATCAAAGAAAGCACTAAGATCCCAGTTTTTATACGAAACTGTCGTATTTAAACCACCTGTAACATCAGGCAAGGCACTTTTACCTACAAACTGCTGAACGTCACCCTGAGGATAAATCAATATTCCATTTTCGTCATATCCTGCAAAAGGTCTTAGATAGTACGAAAATAAAGGTTATCCCCCTGCAAGTAATTGCGCATAGGCATTGGTTAATCCATTACCATTTAGCTCCCCTGTTGGTATTTGACCATCAAAGTCTTTAACCATATTATCGTTGTAAGAAATATTAAATCCTACGTTCCAGGTTAAGTCTTCTTGTTGAATAATATCATAATTAAGAGCTAACTCTACTCCTTTATTAATAACGTGTGCATTCAAATTTTCAAAAGAAAAAGGTTGGTTTGAAGGCTGTGCGATTTCTTTTTTCAATAGAAGGTCTGAAGTGTTTTTATAATAAACATCTATAGATCCGTTAAAACGATCGTTATTAAAACCAAAATCCAACCCTATATTCGCCTGAGAAGTAGATTCCCATTTAAGATCGTTGTTTACAAAGGAAACGGTTTCGGTTCCCGGAACATTTATTTCTCCTCCGTTACCAATTGATATTCCTGCATATCGTTGTCGCAAAGTGAAATTACCATATCCTAATCCTTCCTGGCTACCTGTAATCCCATATCCTAACCGTAATTTTAAGGTAGAGACGTTATCTCCCACAAAATCTTCCTGGTCCAACTTCCATGCGAAGGCTCCTGAAGGGAAATATCCATAACGGTTATTAGGACCAAATCTTGAGGACCCATCCACTCTTAAGGTAGCGGTGAATAAATATTTATTTGCAATGGTATAATTGAATTTACCAAAGAAAGATTGTAACTCATCTATATAATCATAGAGGTCTTCCGCAACAGATTGAACAGCAATACCTGAAGGTCCTGCAACATTATCGGTAGCTATCTCGGGGAACAATCGGTTTATGAACAATCCGGTAGATGAGGTATAACCATATTGTTGGTAGCGACCTGAAATATTACCTTCAATGTTATTAGAAGAATTTTGCAGTTGATCGCTCATCTGGCTTAAGTCGGTGGTATCAAATCCGAATCCAAATACATTTTTTCCTTTTCTAAGGAAAGACTGGTATGAATATCCAAGTAAAGCTTCAAATTTTGAATTTTCGAATTCCTTGGTATAGTTTAAGGTAAAATCTAAAAGTTTACTTTTGGTGTAAACCGTTGCATATACTGCACGTCCGTTTCCGGGTGTTCCATTAGTGAAACCTGTTACCTTACTTGAAAGAGCCTGATTTTTATTCGAATCAGATTCATCGAAACCAACTGTGGCTTTAGCTACTAAATTATCAAGAATTGAATAAGAAGCCGATAAATTTGCCAGTGTCCTGTCAGTATGAGTTAAATCCTGATAATAGGTTAATAATGCGGTAGGAATTAAATCTCCGGCACCTGTACTGAAATCAGGATCATTTGGCCAGGTAGGGTTGGCAAAATATGCTGCTCCCAAAAGATCTCCAGCAGATCCGGCATTATTACTAATTAAAGGGGACTCATCATTAACTCTAGATAAAGTTCCATTAAAGTCTATTTTTAATTTATCATTAAAAAATTTCTGAGAACCATTTAACCTTCCCGTAATTTTTTCCTGAGAAGAATTTTCAACGATCCCTAACTGGTCTACATACCCCAGGGAGGCTCGTACATATCCGGAACCATAATTATTTGAATAGGCAAGTGTATGATTTTGAGAAATCGTATTTCTTAAAATAACATCCTGCCAATTGGTATTATTACCATAATCCAGAGCAGTAGCATCACCCCCATATTGGGTAACCGCACTTAAATATTGCTCTCTACCCAGTAAATCAAATCTATTTGCAGGAGTTGAATAGCTGGTGCTGGCAGAAAGTTCAAATTTACCTCCCCCGCCTGATTGACCGCTTTTAGTAGTAATGATTATAACACCATTAGCTCCTCTGGATCCATAAATTGCCGTTGCCGAAGCATCTTTAAGAATACTTACACTTGCAATATCATTAGGGTTAAGGAAACTCAATGGGTTCTTTGCAGAACTGGCACCCGCGCCAATATCAGATCCTCCGGCTTCCGTATCGCCGGCAGCCAATGGAACACCGTCCACTACAAAAAGGGGATTGTTGTTCGAACGAACTGAAGCTGTACCTCTTATTCGAACATTTATGCCGGCGCCAGGTTCACCACTGGATTGGGTGATTTGAACACCAGCGGTTTTTCCCTGGATTAACTGTTCTGGAGAAGAGATAACTCCTTTATTGAAATCATCTGAAGAGACTACAGAGACCGCCCCGGTAGCATCTTTAACAGACTGAGTTCCATACCCAATAACAACAACCTCACTAAGTGCCGAGGCATTTTCTTCCAGAGTAACATCGATAGTGCTTCTTCCCCTCACAGGAATTTGCTGAGTATTAAACCCAACGAAACTAAATACCAGAATCGCATCTGTGGGTACATTATTTAAGGTATACTTCCCGTCAAAATCGGTAATAGTTCCATTATTGGTTCCTTGTATTACTACGTTGGCACCCGGTAAAGGACCATTAGCATCAGTGACCGTTCCGGAAACTGTTTGCGCTTGAGCCTGCACCATACAAAAAAGCAGGAAAGCTGAAGAAATCAGCATCCTTCTAAGAGTAATTTGGTTCATAAGTTAAATTGTTTAGCAATTAAGTTCAATAAATTGTATAATAGTTAAAACTATGTGAATTCATGTTAATAAAAAAGTCCTACAGCAATAAAGTTACCATCCGTAACACAATACTATTTCCTACATCTTTTAACTATTCAATTAAGATATTCTTTATATAATCTTTATTAAACATAATTTTAAATTGTTTTTTAAAGATATCATTAACAAAAGCTCTTCTCGAAGATAATTAGAGGACTGTTAATTCTAATACAGAAAGTAGAAGAAAAAGGCAATTTCTCTCAAATTAGATAAAGTTTTGAAGACCTTATAGTTAGAAATTAGCGAAAATTATATTATTTTTTAAAGTTATGAACTAAAATTCATTCATTTGCATAAGCAATTTTAACTTAGCCCTACATTTCCAAGCCCCTTATGAAAAAAGTATTTTTGTTATTCGTTTTTTTTAGCTGTATATCCTTTTCTGCCTCTTGCCAGGAAATAAATCTAACAAATACGGACTCTATCTATTTTCAGGCACTTCAATTTTATAAAGCTGCTTATTATGAAAAATCTCTGGGATTAACAATACGAGGACTTCAACTTGCTCCACAATATCATGATATTCGAATTCTTCAGATTAGAGATTACTGGGCATTAGGAGAAATGGACAAAGCAGATACAGATTTGAACTATCTATTGACCAATGCGCCGGACTATGTAGATACAAAACCCCTTATTATTTCCCGGCTTTCAAAATTTAAAAACCCCGAAAAGGCTTTAGTCTTTATTCAAAAAGTAGAACTTGTTTACCCTAATGATCTCAGTCTCGAGATCTCCAAGTCTCAATATCTTTTAAAAGCCGGCAAGCGCAAAGAATCGCGATCATTGGCTTTAGAACTTATAAAAAGTTCCGGGCTTACAGGAGCACAACGCTATGGACTTCAAACTTTATTAAATAGAACGGTGAGCGATGAAATCGCAGTAAACTATCAATATATACATTTTAGCAAAGATTATACTCGAAACGATCCCTGGCAAAGTCTGAGTACTGAATATCAGCATAATTTTAATCGTACTGCGGTAATTGGAAGAGTTAATTATTCTGACAGAAGTTACGACCAGGGTATTTTGTACGAGTTGGAAGCATATCCGGTGTTTAATGACCGGCTATATGCTTTTACCAATATTGGTGTTTCAGATGGAACTATTTTTCCGGACGTTCGTGCCAGTGCCTCGTTATTTTACAATTTCGCTAAAGTCTTTGAAATGGAAACGGGAGGGAGGATGCTTTTCTTCAATAAGAAAAGTTATTTTACCGGGATTATTGGGATGACTGCATACCAAGGACGATTTTATTTAAATGCCAGGACTTTTCTTGGACCAAAGAGATTAGATAAACTAGTTCAGAATTATCAGGTCAATGTTCGGTATTATTTTAAAAGTGCAGATAATTACCTTTTCCTTCGATTAGGAAGCGGAATATCCCCAGATGAACGCACCCTCTTTTCCCAGGTACAGGAAAATCCTAAACTGAATGCTTATTATGGGAATATAGGTATTAATAAAACCATAGGAATTCACCATATTTTCCAGTTAGGAGCGGGTTTGTTATATGAAGATATTACCAGTAACCGCAGGGGAAATCAGCTGATAGGAACCGTAGGATATCGTTATAGATTTTAGTCTTTGGAGTTGGTGGCAGATTTAAATCCGCGCCGATTCATAGTTCCCCAGGAAGATTTTATTTTGAATAATTTTTTATAATATCCTTTCATCTGCCCATATACCAAAACCGGGTGATATAAAAAAGGTTCTAAATAAGAAGCTAATAATAACTCTGCAACCTGCTTAGGGGTAGAATAATGTTTAAAGCTCTTAACATAGAAAAAGATGGCCGTAGTAGAAAATATACATCCAAACAAATAAACCGCGGCAAATATAAGGACCGCATTATGCCAGTTTATAAGTCCCATATACCCAAACAACAGGATAGCCAGAATCCCCATAAATTCAACAATAGGAGCACTAAATTCGAATACGAGCCAATATGGAAAAAAGAAAACGCCCATGTTTCGGTATTTTGGATTTAAGAATAAATATTTATGAAGATTCATAGTTTCCCATAAACCTCTAGCCCATCTATCCCGTTGTTTAATAAACACCCCATAATCTGGCGGAGCTTCTGTCCAGCATAGAGTTTCAGGAACATACACCACTTTATAGGGTTTTTTAATCTTTTCCATATGAGCGCGCATTCTTATACACAGTTCAAGATCTTCACCCACGGTTTTGGCATTAAATCCTCCCACTTCTATCATACGTGATCGCGGATACATTCCAAATGCACCGGATACTAACATTAATCCATTAATTTCCCCCCATCCCATTCTTCCTATTAAAAAAGCTCTAATATACTCTACCACCTGTACCATAGGCACGAAATCATTGGGGAGTCTTAATTCTTTAAGAATACCATTTTGTACTATAGAATCATTAGCGATCCCAATTGCTCCGCCGCAGGCAATAATTTCCTGGTGGCCTTCTTCCAAATAGGGTCTCACCATTTTTATAAGAGCATCCTGTTCTATAATACAGTCTGCATCTGTACAAAGAACCAATTCGGTAGTAGCGAAATTCACCCCTGCATTTAGGGCATCTGCCCGACCTCCATTATTTTTTTCAATAACAGTAAGATGTCTGTACTGGGTTTTACTGCTTTTATAAATTTTATTTACCGTAGCTGTTGGAATGGGCTGTGTAACAAAAGTAGCTTCCTCAGGCTCCAGGTGATATTTTTCTATAAGCAGCTCCATCGTATTATCTGTACTTCCATCATTTACAATAATAAGTTCGTAGAATGGATATTGAATAGAAAGTAAAGATTTTACATTTTCAACGATAGTTAGTCCTTCATTGTATGCAGGAGCTACTAACGTTACCGAAGGTATATCAGTAGCACTTACAATATCGTTTACCTGTAAGAAGTAGGAGCGTCTTTTATTTCGAACAACCGCGCGATTAGATAAGATCATGCCCATGATATAAATTGAAATAAGGGCTAATCCATATAAAAAAAAGAAACTATTAATGAATACATAAGCTATATAAAGATAATCGTGTGCAGTGGAGCTAAAATTCAAAAATAAAATCATACCTGAACTGGCTGTTTTGTGTATTGGTGATAATAAAATTCCTGGACCTCTTCAATATGCCCGCTATTCCATAAAATTTCCGCGGCGCTTAATTTTATAATATCGTTTGCCGTATATAGTAAATCTTTATAAAAATTTACATCTTTTTCGATAGTAATACGATCAATATATTTCAACAAATGAATTTGTTGCTCCGTATTGGGAATTTTATGGAACTTCTCCTTTAATAAATCAAGTCTGAGGCTATCAAGTTTAAAAGAAGAAATACAATAAATAGCAGATTCCCTTTTATCAAAAGCAGGATGATCTATAAAATCCAAAATAAAATCAATCTCAGTGTATAAATTAAATTTACGTATTATTCTCATTAACAGCTCCTGGGCATAAGGTTTATCACTCTCATAAGCCCTCTGAAGATACTCTACTTTAGGATCCGGGTACAGATCATGAAGTTTTTCTACCACTTTAATTTGCTGCCATAGGGTCATTTCCCTTTTTAAATACGGAAGAAAACGCAAACTCTCCCACCCCAGGAAGACCACCATTGCAATTTGGGCCTCACGACGCACATAAATATTAGGGTTATTTCTTTCTCTAAGGATTTCTTTAATATACTTCCCCTGGTCCATTTCATAAATCTCCCGAATACCTCTGGCTTTTATATGCCATTTTTTACGTCTTACTTTATTAATAGAAGCTCTGAAAGGAGGGATTTGCGCATATAATTTTTCCAGTTTAATATAGTTTTGACCGAGTAAAGCTCGTTGCGTTCTAATCATTAAATCTATTAAAAACTGAACATTTCTGGGTTTATCAGCTACAATTCCCACCTCCCTGAATTTTCGCTGCATTTTTACCAGATCTAATTCATCATCTGGCAAAGGATATAAATACGCCGAGGTTACTTCAGCAAAAGTCTTCTCGATTACATCCTTTTTTCGTTTTCTTCTTTTCCGATAAATAATACTTATGGAAATAGTTATCCATAAAATAATTAAAATTGTTATTAGCAACTTAAGTACTATAAACATTAAGAAGTCAAACATACTATGCTATAAGTTTTTCTATTTCATCCATATCAAAGGGTACAGCAAAAAATCCATCTACCTGATTGGATTCCATAATTTCAAGCTGCACCTTTTTCTGCCCCATATTAGTAACTATAATAAGAGATTTATGAAGGATAATCTCCTGAATTTGAAAAACATAATCTAAAGGAGCTATACCTTCAAATAAAATATCAGAAATAATGATATCGAAATTTACCTCCTGGTCTTCGATATCAAGTTCGTTCAAAGTGCGAATGCCCCGGCAATCATAATTGTGAATCTTCATTAATCGCTGAAGAATGTTAAGTATAATGATATCCTCCTGTATAACTAGGGCTCTTCTCATTCAAAATTAGTTTCACAATTAAAAATAACAGTATTAAATTATTAATTGTCGCACCAAAAATAACATTTAAAAACTTTTAAAATCAACCTTTTACAGCATTTTAAAATTATGTTTTTAGGATTAGATCACCGATTTCAGGAATTCTTCATTTAATAAATTCATATTCCCATCGTAATAATCTCAAACAGCCAAAAAATGTCATTCAGACACTGGAAAGGGAAAGGTAATAATTACATCTTAATATTGTGTTAAAAAAAAAGAAGGTTTCTGGTATTTATTATGTTACTATGAAGGGAACTATCCAAAAAAAAATATTATTTCATATAAAAAAAAAACCTTGATAATCATACGATTAACAAGGTTTTAGTGCCATTTGATAATGGTCTTGGTCGGGGTGGCAGGAAATTAGAAGGCTCTTTTAAAGCCCGTTACCAACCACTTTATCTTATCTTGAGTGGATTTATTCACTGAATCATTCACTAAACTTGAAAGAACAATAAGACTAATTTTAATTGATCGTCTTTGATATTATAAAGATAAAAAATTTATCAAAAATTAAATTAATACATCATCTATTTACTTTTTTTACCTGGTGCATTTTCCTTTTGTGATGGTTAGTATAGTTACATACGATCAAATGAAAATTTATCTTTAATTTTCTATTTACTTCTTTCAGAGCTGTACGCATTACCTTATGATGCAGCTTTACTTTCTCAGGATTGGAAATTAGTAAGGCCTTATAAAAAGCGAAGCGGCTTTATGCAGGCCGCTAATTTCCAATTCTGTTTTTTGAGCATCAAAAGGTAAGGCTGTGAAAGTTAATCGAAAATAGTGAATGCAGATCAGTATGCTTATTCTAAACGAATCATGAAAATGTTTCAAGCGGACTTGAGGTAAAAAGCTATTCCTGATTCTTTATTTTCTAACAAAATTCTGTAAGCTTTTTAGCTCGTGTCCAAGATTATTCAACGTACCTCTTTTCCTGAAATGAAGCTTTTGGGCAGTGGAAGGAAATGTGGTGAGGCTGCATCAGTTACTATTTTAATTTCACTTTCCAGAAAATTTGTCGCAAAAATGAACCTGTTTAGAGGTATCCCAAAAGCGTTTGACGCAAATTTAATAAAACTAAGGGGAATAAAAATTTATAAACAACTGAAATAAAGGTGTTTATAAAATGTAACATCGCGTAGCGTGTTACCCTCTTGCTATTCCCCCTTCACATTAATTTTTTCTATTTAAAAAATTTACTTCACATGATGTCCTTTAGATTAGAACTTCTTACACCGGTTTAATAAAATCATTTTCCCGACAATATGGAAAATACATACGGCTTAAATAAACCCAGACAGAGTACTCTAATTTAGACTTCTATATTCATTAGGAGTAAACCCGGTACTCTTTTTAAACACTCTACTGAAGTGTTGAGGATACTTAAAACCAAGTTCAAATGCAATTTCACTAACCGATTTATCGGTATCAAAAATTCTATCTTTTGCTATGTCCATCAATTTCAAATGGAGATGTTCCTGGGCAGATTTCCCAGTTTCCTTTTTGATCAAGTCGCCAAAATAATTGGCCGAAAGATTTAATTGTTCAGCGAAATATCCAACATAGGGAAGACCAAGTTCTTGCGTTTTTCCGGATCTAAAATACTCGTTAAGCAACGATTCATATTTTGAAAGAATCCCTTGATTGAGATCTTCACGGGTTATGAATTGCCTATCGTAAAAACGTATACAGTAATTCAATAACAATTCAATATTTTTTGTGATAATTTTTTTACTGTGCTTATCAATAGATTGGCTTATTTCAAACTGAATTTTACTATATAATTCTGTTATAGTCTGGCGTTCTCTTTCTGATACGTGGAGTGCTTCATGTAGTTCGTAAGAAAAGAAAGAATAGTCGTCAATGTGCTTCCCCAATTCTGAGCCTTTAATAAAATCCGGATGAAATACGATGCACAATCCAGTAGGTTGATAATCCTCTTCATTTTCAACTTCGATTACCTGGCCAGGGCCAATAAAGACAAGAGTTCCTTCTTCATAATCATAGGTGTTTCTACCATATTTAATAGGTCCACAATTACGCCCTTTCAAAAAAATAGCGTACAAACCCAAATTCATACGGCAATGGTTAGGAAGTGGTTTTGCACTGGCATTATCAAAAACGCTTATTAGGGGATGTAATGTTTCTACCCCTTTTAATTCGTTGTACTGTGATATTTTATCCACTTTTAATATTGTGTCCATTTGTTTTAAAATTCAAAATTATCATACAAAGATAAAACACTTAAGATAAGATTGTTAACCATAGGTCTTATTTCAGTAATAAAGGTATAATCATCCGTAATCCGTATACAAAAATCCTTCTTTTAGTGTCTGAACTTTGCACCATTAAAAGTTGAGAACTATAAAGACTAAATAAAATGAAAAAAAGAAAATTAGGAAATAGCGGGTTGGAAGTATCTGCTATTGGTCTTGGATGTATGAACCTGAGTTTTGGTACGGGACCAGCAAGAGATGTAAAAGACGGAATAAAAGTGATTCGTGCAGCGTATGAAAAAGGAATTAATTTTTTTGACACTGCAGAGCTTTATGGCCCTTTTACCAACGAAAAATTAGTCGGGGAAGCTATCGCGCCCTTTAGAGATGATGTGATTTTAGCTACTAAGTTTGGTTTTGCTCACGATAATGGAGCTGTTACAGGTGCAGACAGTCGCCCGGAAACAATTAGACGAGTGGTTGAAGAGTCTTTGAACCGACTGCGGACCGACTATATTGATATATTATATCAGCACAGAGTTGATCCCAATGTACCGATGGAAGACGTTGCAGGAACGGTAAAAGAATTAATTCAAGAAGGTAAAGTTAAACATCTAGGCCTTTCTGAAGCCGGTGCAAAATCTATAAAAATAGCCCACGATATTACACCTGTGGCGGCAGTTCAAAACCAATATTCCCTCTGGGCGAGAGAACCTGAAAACAACGTAATCCCCTTATGTGAAGAATTAGGAATTGGCTTTGTGCCTTGGGCACCACTAGGAACAGGATTCCTTACTGGAAAAATTACACCAGACACGAAGTTTGATAGCGATAATGATTTACGTGCCACATTTCCAAGATTTACACCAGATGCCATTAGAGCAAACATGCCTTTGATTGAAATGTTGAATAAAATTGCAAAACAGAAAAATGCAAGCATAGTTCAAATTGCATTGGCCTGGCTATTGGCTCAAAAACCATTCATAGTTCCAATTCCGGGTATGGACAAATTGGAATATCTTGATGAAAACCTCGCTTCCGTTAATGTAGAGCTTACAGAAAATGATCTTGAAGAGATTGATAGAGAGTTAAAACGAATCGACATAAAAGGAGCGCGACTTAATGAAGGTTTGCTTACAATGACAGAAGACGATCAATAAATCAAAAAAATCAGATGAAATATACAACATTAAACAACGGGTTGAAAATGCCAATTCTGGGATTTGGTGTTTATCAAATCCCTGATTTTGATGAATGTAAAAAAAGCGTTTTGCTAGCTTTAAAGGCAGGATACCGGTTGATAGATACTGCTGCCGGTTATGGAAATGAAGCTGCAGTGGGTCAAGCAATAAAAGAAAGTGGTATTCCGCGTGAAGACATTTTTGTTACCACAAAACTTTGGATTTCAGATAACGGGTATCAAAAAACCGTGAAAGCAATTGAGACATCGCTTAATAAGCTAGATTCAGGATATATCGATTTATATCTTATTCACCAGCCGTACGGAGATGTTCACGGTTCTTGGCGAGCTATGGAAGAATCATATGAAAGTGGCACTTTAAAAGCCATTGGGGTAAGTAATTTTCACCCCGATAGAGTTATGGATTTAATGGTGAACAATAAGGTAAAACCCGCTTTGAATCAGATTGAGACCCATCCTTTTTTTCAAAGATGGGACAATTCAGAATTCTTAGAGAACAATGATATTCAAATGGAGTCTTGGGCACCTTTTGCCGAAGGAAAGCACAATATGTTTACTAATGAAGTTCTTAAGAAAATTGGTAATAAGTATGGTAAATCTGTGGCACAGGTTACTTTAAAATGGATAATTCAAAGAAACATTGTTGTCATTCCAAAATCTGTAAACAAAAGTAGAATTGAAGAGAACATCAATGTGTTTGATTTTGAGCTATCTGATGATGATATGGATGCTATTAAAAATATGGATTTAAATGAAAGTTCGTTTTTTAGTCATAGAGACCCTGAAATTATTAAATGGTTTTCTACTATGATTAAGTGATAATGGTACTAACATCAGTAATGCATATACAGATTCCGATATTTAATTAGTGAAATTTGTAATGCAATTAAACTTAACATAAAGATTATGAGCAGATTATCCATATTATTTATAGGTATTCAACTTCTTACCTTACCATCAATAGCTGCACAGTCAAAGGAAGAAACGGAAATTTTAAATCTGTCTGACCAAATATTCAAATGGGAAGTGAACGAAAACATAGACGCTCTCGAAAATGTTTTCCACAATCGATTTACGGTTGTTGGCAGTAATGGAAATAGTCAAAGCAAAGAAGAATATATGTCGCTTTTAAGAAGCGGAAATTTTGTCCACAACAGCATTGATACAGTAGAAAACAGGGCAACCATTGCCGATAATACCGCTACTGTAATCGGTAAAGGGATTTTTGTAGTTACGGTATCCGGAGAAAAAAAGAAAATTCATTTATCTTATATAGAAGTTTTTACACGACACAACGAGAACAACCCCTGGAAAGTACTTGCAATGCATGCCAGTAAAATAGAAGAGTGATTTTGCATCGACTAAAAAAAAAGCGGAGCTAATCATTTGAACAATTAACTATTAAAACAAAACTATGAAAACACGAACATTAGGAAATAGTGGATTAAAAGTTTCAGCTCTCGGAATGGGTTGTATGGGGTTGAGTTACGGTTATGGCCCAGCTATAGACAAATCGAAAGGAATAAAACTAATAAGAGAGGCCTACGAGCAGGGCGTTACTTTTTTTGATACTGCGGAAGCCTATGGGCAGGCCAATGAAGAATTAGTTGGAGAAGCCCTGGCACCCTTTAGAAAAGAAGTGGCCATTGCCACCAAATTTGGTTTTAAAGGTGGAAGTGCGAAAAATGGACAAGACAGTCGGCCTGAACGCATTCGCCAGGTAGCCGAAGAATCCTTAAGACGTTTAAAAACAGATGTTATTGATTTGTTTTACCAACATAGAGTGGACACTAACGTTCCTATGGAAGATGTAGCGGGTACGGTGAAAGATCTAATTTCAGAAGGAAAGGTAAAACATTTTGGGCTCTCAGAAGCTGGAGTAAATTCTATTAGAAAAGCCCACGCAGTACAACCAGTTACTGCCTTGCAAAGCGAATATTCAATCTGGTGGAGAGAACCTGAAAAAGAAATTATTCCAACTTTAGAAGAACTCGGGATTGGTTTTGTGCCATTTAGTCCACTCGGAAAAGGATTTCTCACAGGAAAAATTGATTCCAATACTGAATTTGATAAGAACGATTTCAGAAATATCGTGCCGCGTTTTAGCGAAGAAAACCGAAAAGCTAATCAACAATTAGTGAATTTGTTAGGTGAAATCGCCGCAAAAAAAGAGGCTACTCCTGCACAAATTGCTTTGGGTTGGTTATTGGCTCAAAAGCCCTGGATTGTACCAATACCGGGAACTACAAAATCCCATCGTTTGACAGAAAATATTGGCGGTGCTTCGATAGAACTTTCCACAAGTGATATTCAGGAAATCGATGCAGCCTTTGAAAAAACCAATGTACAAGGCGACAGATATCCATCTCATTTACAAAATAGAGTAGGAAAATAAATAAAA
>CAWEQF010000008.1:0-35086 GCA_963811195.1 uncultured Flavobacteriaceae bacterium | reverse complement strand
TTTCATCGCTTTTGAACTGGTCGTATCGGTAGGAGTACTAAACGCATCCAGGATGTACTGATAGTTAAAAACAGAATCTTTATCTCGGGAAATTTTTGTCACAGCTCCCTGAAGATCTACAGAATTTATTTCAAGATCGTTACTTAAAAGTTTATATAAACTGATGTTTAGAGATAATTTTTTCCCGGCAGCCAAAGTATCCTGTTGCTGGTCTTCAAAATAAAACCCTTTAAGAATTATTTTTTTTGGCAGTCCTATTTCCAGTTTATCTATACTGACAGGAGTGTTAATTTTATTTTCTATAAATCCTACTGCTTTGTTTTTTATCACATTTTGGATAGCCGGAATTTGTATAAGTAAAACTATAAGAAGAAAGAGCCCTATAACACCTCCTACTATCCACATTAGTATTTTTAAAATTTTGCGTAAGATCTTTTTCAAGCGGCAGAATATTTCTTCCAAATATACTAAGTTCACGAGGGAATGCTGTTAAAATTAAGCGAAACAAACGTTTGGGAAGCTTCTATTTAAAAGGCTTTCCATAAATTTTTGTAAAAAAACCAAAATAAATCTTAAAAGTATCTTCCTGTATTAAGAAGCAAGAGTTGTAGGAAGAATGCTTTGAACCCTGTTTTTTATAAAATTTGATAAAGATTCATTAATTAAATGTGAAATAAAGAAAATGAAATACAGATTTAACAGCATTTTTAGAAAACCATTTTGTAAAATTTATTTTCTTAACGCATCAATTTTTTTAAAGTGTTAATACAATGTTAATTTCTTATTAAACCTATTAATAATAATGATAAATCCGGCAAAATATGAGTGTTCCTGTGGGTATAACCTTTTAAGGAAAGTTTTAGTTTTGCTTATTAATTCATGTCCAATTCTTATCGAGAAGCTTTCTTTATAATAAAATATGAGCAAAACCAAATTAAAAACTATTCCCCAGAAAAAATCCCTACAAAATATTTCCAGATTAATTGCAGTAGGAGCTAGTGCAGGAGGGTTGGAAGCGTTAAAAACTTTTTTCGCTAATTTACCGGCAGGAGATACTAACAGTTATGTAATTATACAACATCTATCCCCGGACTATAAAAGTATGATGGGGGAACTTCTGGGAAAATCTACTCAATCTTATAATTGAAGAGATCAAGGATAATATGAAAGTCTTACCGGAAGGATGACCTATTCCCCGGTTAACAATCTGGTTCTGGAAAAAGATAAACTGTGTTTAAAAGAAAAACCTAAGGATCATAAGCTTAATTTACCTATCGATTTATTTCTAAAATCCCTGGCCTAAATAAAGAATTGGCCGTTGCGATTATTTTAAGTGGTACCGGTAGCGATGGAACAAGAGGTATTAGGGCTATAAAAGAAAAAGACGGACTTGTGATGGTTCAGGATCCAACCCAGTCCAAGTTTGATGGAATGCCTAAGAGCGCAATTAATACCGGTCTTGTAGATTATATTTTACCGGTAGAAGAAATGGGTGGGGAGCTGGAAAACTTTATTAATGCTACTTCTGCACTTAATTATACCGAAGATAATATAGAATATGACGAGAAAACCCTCTTCAAAATACTTCATTTAGTAGATCAGGAAACCGGGTTGGATTTCAGGGAATACAAATCTTCTACTTTGGTAAGAAGGGTAGCAAGAAGAGTGAACGTATGTAAATGCAACTCTTTGAATGAATATTATTTTTTACTCCAATCCAATATTCAGGAGGTGGAAATCCTTTCCCGGGAGTTTTTAATAGGAGTTACCAAGTTTTTTAGAGATACCCAGGTATGGCAAATTTTAGAAGATCAGGTTATTCCTGAATTAATAGAAAGTAAGGATGATGGCGAAGTACTTGAAATTTGGGATGTTGCCTGCAGCACAGGGGAAGAAGCTACTCGCTCGCCATGTTTGTGAATGAGGAAATGGAACGACAGGGTAAGGAGCTGGATATAAAAATTTTTGCTACCGATATAGCTCAAAAACATTTGGAAATAGGAGGAAAAGGTATTTATTCGGAAAGCATTGTTGCCGACGTAGATCAACATTTGCTCAATAAATATTTCACTAATAAAAGCCAGGGATATCTGCTCGCGGTAAAAATACGCAGAATGGTGATATTTTCTAAGCATTATGTGCTTAAAAATCCACCTTTCAGCAATATGGATATGGTGCTTTGCCGGTAATCTGCTCATTTACTTTCAACCTGTTATTCAAAAGAAAGCTTTGGATGTTTTGCATTATTCACTTAGAGAAAACGGGTTTTTAGTTCTGGGAACCAGTGAAAGTGTAAACAGCCACCGAAAGTTTTTTACAGATATTGATCGTAAATGGAAAATATATAGAAATGCCACTCCCCGTAAAAGGTTGAATCCTGAAGAATTGCACTCCTCAGCTTCTCGAAACTTTCAGAAAAAGATTACCGTACCACATAAAACTCCGGTTACACGCTCTCAACCTAAAACCAAGCATGATAATTTGTTCATGAATTAAACGAGGCGATATTGGAACAATTTGGAGGGGCCAGCGTTTTTGTGGATTCAGATTATAATATTTTACAGGGAATAGGGGAATTTAGAAAATATGCCAGTTTACCCGTAACCGGTTTTTCCATCAATTTACTGGAAATGCTTAGCAGCGATTTGAAACATGTAATCGAGTCTACAGCAAAAAAGGCACACAAAGCTAACGAGAAGATATATTATAAGAATGCGGTTTATAAGGACGGTGAAAAAACGAGGGCAGTAGATATTATTGTAAAACCTTTTCAGTTACATAATCTGGATAACGAAATTAATTACGCCATTACTTTTGTAGAAAAAGAAATAGAACTTTCCGGGATTAAGGAGGCCGCTAAAGTAACGGTGGGCAGCAGGCACCGGGAATATATTGAAGAGTTAGAAGAAGAGATTAAAAAGGTTAAAGAAGAGTTGCAAACCTCTCTCGAGGAAACAGAAACCAGCAACGAGGAACTACAGGCTGCCAATGAAGAATTACTGGCTTCCAACGAAGAATTACAAAGTACGAATGAAGAACTGCAAAGCGTAAATGAGGAAATTAATACGGTAAATGCTGAAAATGTTCAGAAAATGGATGATTTATCGGCTCTTAATGCAGATATGAATAATCTTCTGGAAAGCACAGATATAGGTACAATTTTCCTGGACACCGATTTACGTATAAGGAAATTTACACCCACCATAAAAGATCACTTCAGCTTTCTAAATTCGGATATTGGAAGACCAATAAATCATTTTACAGGAAATATTGGAAAAAGCAATCTGTTGGTTAGGTGCAAAAGAGTTTTGAATACAGGTAAAACCTTAGAAAGAACTATTCTCTCCAACGAAAAAATACATTATTTACGCAGAATTTCGCCTTATAAAACTCAGGATGGAACTATTAACGGCGTGGTAATTACATTTATAGATATTGAGTCTTTGCAGGTGGCTAAGGAAAAATTAATTGCCAGTGAAAAACGCTTCAAATCTTTTTATGAAGAAGATCCTGTCATGGATTTTAGTGTAGATCCAAAGACTTCGTTAATTGTTCAATGTAATAAAGAAGCCGTAAGTAAACTGGAATATGATAGTAAGGAAGATATTATTGGAAAGCCTATTTACGAACTTTATGAAGATGAAGCCCAGTTGAAAGCATTAAGGCTAAATAAGCTGTTTAAAGAGAAAGGGGAATTGGTAAATGTTTCTCAGGAAATGGTTACCAAAACGGGTAAGAAAATACCTATTATCATGCATTCTACCGTAGAACTTGATGAAAAAGGAAATGGAGTGGCAAATCGTTTTACCTGTGTGGATATTTCTGAACTGCAAAAAGTTCAGGAAGAACTAAAACAGCAAAAAGCCGATTTGGAAAGAGCGAATCGCGATCTGGAACAGTTTGTTTCTATTTGCTCCCATGACCTTCAGGAACCTTTATCTACAATTAAATTTGGTAGCGATGTATTAGGGAAAATCTATTCAGAAAAACTGGATGGAAAAGGGAAAGAATATATATCTTATATAGATAAGGCTTCAGACCGTCTTTCCAACCAGATTAAAGCTCTACTTGAGCATTCCCGAATAGGAAGAAATACCAAAAAAACCCTGGTGAACACTAAAGAACTGGTAGAGGTGGTAAAATACGATCTGGGGAAAAGAATAAAAGAAACAGAAGCCCAGGTGCATGTGGGGAATCTTCCTAAAATTAGGGCTTTTGAGGTGGAGTTGCGATTGCTTTTTCAAAACCTGCTTAGCAATGCCTTAAAATATACGTCTCAGGACAGAAAACCTGAAATAAGAATTTCTGCCTATCCCGAGGGTAAATTTTGGATATTCTCTATCATGGATAACGGAATAGGAATTTCTGAAGAAGACCAACAAAATATTTTTACCATTTTTAACAGAGCACCGACCCAGGATAAATATGATGGAACAGGGGTAGGACTGGCACATGTTGAAAAAATTGTGCTACTGCACGAAGGTTCTCTGTGGGTAGATTCACAACCGGGAGTGGGAAGTACTTTTTATGTGAAGATAAAAACCGAATAAATGGTAAAGGAACCTGCCGTAACCGTTCCCTGGTAAGAGAATAATCTTTACAATATATTTTATAAGTGCAGGGTATTTCTTGTTATAGATCCTTGTAATAATAAAACCTTTAATTTTGGTAGAAGGAGAAATGCCGGGAATAAACATTACTAAAGCCAGGGGTCAGGATTTATGTGTCTCCGAAAATATCTGGATTGGAACTACAGCTGGAAAAGGAACAATTTTCTGGATTCGCTAATTCAGGGATTAATTACATATTTAATAAAGAACTTATGATTACTACTTCTTTACGTATTTTACTTGTAGAAGATGTACAAACAGATGCTCATCTTATAAGCTCCCAAATTCAGAAAATTGTTGAGAAACCCAAAATTAAGGTGGTGGATAATCTGGAGGATGCCGAATATGAGCTGCAGAATTTTATTCCTGATGTAGTGCTTTCAGATTATAACCTTCCCACCTGCAGTGGAATGGATATTCTTAATCTCACATCTTCTATCGATGATACGATCCCTTTTATTTTTATAACCGGCGCTATAGATGATGATGAACTGGCAGCAAACACTATTTTAAACGGTGCTACAGGATTTATTCAAAGAAACACATGGCCTATCTTTCAGAAAAACTGGAACCATTATTAAAAAAAGTAGTTTTTAATATGATTCAGCATGAAGAAGTTCGGGAAAGGATTAGAAGAAATAAAATCGCGGTAAATCAAATTTATCAATATCTCGATGAAATTAATGCAGATAACGATGAGCAAAGAAAGAATATAAACAAGATTCGGGATAGTATAGTAGATTTAAATAACAAGGAGAACGAAAATGAGGATGCGGAATAAGTTTAAAGAATTAAGTTTACGCCAGCAGAATAAATAAGGAAAATCTTGCTAATAAATCCTCGTTTATACCAAGTTAACTCGCTGCTTTTACATCATCACTAAAAGGTGAGAGAATCTAAAAATTGTCATTTTTTACCCTGATTAAATAGAAAGAGGCAGGGAGCTGATTTTATATTGAAAAATATTCCTTTTCAAGTACCTGGCCTGCGGCTAAATTACCCGCAAATTCATTCCCAATTCTATATCTCACAAGGCGCAAGGTAGGAAACCCTACCGCTGCTGTCATTTTCTTTACCTGTCTAAATTTACCTTCAGTAAGCGTTATCGAAATCCAGGAAGTAGGACCGTGGCGCTCATTTCTAATCTTTTTAGCTCTTTCAGGAAAATTTGGGATCTCGTTAAGTATTTTTGCTTTGCAGGGAAGGGTATTATATTTTTTTCCGTGTATGCTTATCTCAATTCCCCGGGTAAGCTTTAAGATCGCAGAGGAATCTATTTTACCATCCACCTGCACATAATATTCTTTTTCGACTCCTTTACTGGTTATTTCAGCACTTTTTTTTCCGTCGGTAGTAAGTAATAAGAGCCCTTCAGAATCTTCATCTAATCTGCCTATAGACATAGTTCCTTCAGGAAAATTATACAGCTCTCCCAGTAGTTTCTTATTTTTTCGGATAGACTGGTTGTTTTTAAACTGACTTAAATACCCATAGGGTTTATACATTTTAAAATGCTGGTGATCCATTTTTGGTTTTTATAGTACAAAGTTAAATACATCTGCTTGCAGAGATCTATATTTCGTTAAAGATTTCATTAAATTATCGGCTTTTATGGGAGACTATGGCTTATAAATTTATATTTGATAAAATAGGTTTTTAAAGAATGAACATCTTTTTAATTATTACTATTCTTGTAGGTATGGCTGCAATTTTTGGATATGTAAATGTCCGGGTGCTAAAATTGCCGAATACCATCGGATTAACGCTCATCACTATTCTTTTTACTCTTGCCGTGTACGGGCTTGGCTTTTATGATGATACTCTGTTGAATATTGAAGAAAATATAATAGGACAGGTAGATTTTCAAACGGTACTCCTGGATATTATGTTGAGTTTTATGCTTTTTGCCGGAGCTTTGCATACTAATTTTGAAAGCTTGCGTGTACAAAGGTGGCCTATTCTGGTTCTGGCCACATTAGGAGTTCTTGTTTCTACTTTCCTTATAGCCACTGCTACCTATTATTTTTTACAGTTGTTACATATGAAGGTCCTTTATATTCATTGCCTTCTGTTTGGAGCTTTAATTTCCCCAACCGATCCAATTGCCGTATTGGGGATATTAAAACAGGCGGGAGTCCCAAAACGGCTGGAAGCAAAGTTTGTGGGAGAATCTCTGTTTAATGATGGAGTAGGAGTAGTGGTTTTTGCTACTATTTTTAATCTGGCAGTAAGCGGGAATGATCAGATAGAAATTCTTGAGGTGGCAAAATTATTTGGTAAGGAAGTGATAGGGGGAATTTTATTGGGCTTGTTATTAGGTTATATCACTTATAGATTATTAAAAAGTATAGACGATTATACTATTGAAGTAATAGGAACCTTGGCCACCGTAATGGTGGGGACCGCGGTTGCTCATAAGCTCGGTGTTTCCGCTCCGTTGGCTATGGTAACGGCTGGCTTAATCGTAGGACATGAGAATATTAGAGCCTCCAGTATGTCTGAAACTACAGAGAGTTATGTAGATAAGTTCTGGGAACTCATCGATATTTTATTTAACACTATTTTATTTGTACTTATAGGTATGGAAATGTTGTTGCTTACCTTTAAAATGAATTACTTATACGCGGGGGCCATTGCTATTCCGGTGGTATTAGCGTGCCGGTACCTGTCGCTGGTAATCCCCATTATATTTTTTAAAAAAAGACTGAATTTTGTTAAACATACGGGTTTCATCCTTACCTGGGGCGGATTGCGAGGGGGAATTTCCATCGCGATGGCTTTAAGTCTAACCGAAGGAATGCACCGCAGTTTATTCCTGGTAATTACTTATATAGTAGTGGTTTTTTCAATTATCGTTCAGGGCTTAACGGTGGGAAAAGTGGTAAAAAAAATCACGAAAGAAAAAAACACGGAAGAATCTTCAGTGGTTAAAAATTAAAATTTTATCTGCGGGGGTAAGTTTTTAATGACTTTAACAGTTGTTTGTTAAATTTCTGCTAACATTTTTTACTTTTTAGGTAGATGCTTCTTCGTAATCATTTTTTCCTTTAACTTTAGAAAGAGGACAAAATTGAGAGATGTAAAAAAAGTTCTTTTTCCTGAGATACTCTGACTTCACACGAGTTTATTGACCGGAATTTACTGTTCTTAATCAGTAATTTATTCTCTTTTAATTTTATCCAATTCTTGAATTGAAAAAGAATTTTAATAGCAACAAAAAACAATGCTACAGAGTTTTCCTGTATTTATAATTGAAGACATACAAAGAATTAATAAGCTGTGGCTTTATTTTGGGATTGTAGCTTTTTTAATTTTTGCAGCCGTATTTTTTTCAGTCATCTTTTTCGCTAAAAAATATAAAGCTAAAAGTCAGGATGAAACTCCCCAGCAAAGTCATGGCAATCGTAAGTTTGAAGTAGGAATGACTTTATTAAGTACTACAATTATTGTGGTATTTTTCTTTCTTACCATAAATACCATGAATGCAATCCAAAATATTCCCGATCATCCCATACCCGATTTAGTAATTACCGGTCATCAATGGTGGTGGGAAGCAAAATATAAACCCGATGGACTCGTAGTTGCCAACGAAATACATATTCCTATAGGTAAAAAGCTAATGGTAAAATTTACCTCTGCAGATGTAATCCATAGCTGGTACGTTCCCAAACTGGGACGTAAAATGGATTTAATTCCGGGAAGGGATAATTATATGAGGATTTACGCCGATAAACCTGGAGAGTATTTGGGATCCTGTAATGAGTTTTGCGGGGCAGAACATGCCTGGATGCGTATACGTGTTGTAGCTCAAACCCCGGAAGATTTTAAAAAGTGGAAATTACATCAGTTACAACCCGCAATAAGTAGCAGGGATTCTTTGAGTATGCGCGGGAAAAGCCTTTTTGAAAAGAAAACCTGCGTGAACTGCCATACAATTAGAGGCGTAAATTCTAATGAAGATATTGGCCCGGATCTCACTCATTTTGCTTCCAGAAAATATTTTTTAAGCAATAGCTTATTGAACAATCATTCCAATTTAAAGGATTGGTTGAAGTATCCTAAAAAAGTAAAACCCGGAGCTAATATGCCCGATTTCATATTTACCAAAGAAGAACGTAAAGCTCTTCAAACTTATTTAACCAGCTTAAAATGAGCATAGGATTAAACATTCCTGAAGACAACAAAAAAATACCCACCTTTAAAGAGGATAAGGGCAGATTGCAATGGTTTTCTACCGTAGATCACAAGCAAATTGGAATAATGTATATGTGGCTCGCTTTATTCTTTTTTATAATAGGAGGACTCGAAGCCATGCTTATTCGAACGGTGCTTGCTTTCCCTCATAAACATATAATTTCTCCTCAGTTTTACAATCAAATCTTTACGATGCACGGTACTACCATGATTTTTTTGGTATTAATGCCTGCATTAATAGGTCTTGCAACCTATTTTGTTCCACTCATGATTGGGGCGAATGAAATGGCATTTCCCCGCCTGAATGCTTTTAGTTTCTGGATGACCTGTATGGGAGGATTTTTATTGTATTTCAGTTTTTTTGCCGGCGGTGCACCCAATGCCGGCTGGTTTAATTATGCGCCGCTTAGCGAAGGCAACTATTCCGGCGTGGGAATAGATTATTACATAATAGGTTTAATTGTTACGGGAATAGGAAGTATAGGCGCTGCGCTTAATTTTATTACCACAATCCTTACGTTGCGCCTTCCCGAAATAAATATGAAAATGTTGCCGCTTTTTGTGTGGATGGTTTTTATTAATTCTTTTCTAATTCTCGGCGCTTTCCCTCTTCTTAATTCCGGATTGTTTATGCTGCTTATAGACCGGCAGATGGATGCTCACTTTTTTTTACCGGCAACGGGCGGTTCAGCCTTGTTATGGCAACACTTTTTCTGGTCTTTTGGCCACCCCGAAGTATATATTCTAATTCTTCCGGCCTTCGGAATTATTTCTGAAGTGATTCCTGTTTTTTCACGTAAGCCCATTTTTGGTTATACTTTCGTGGCAGTTTCGAGTGTGGCCATTGCCTTACTGGCTTTTGGGGTATGGGTACACCATATGTTTGCCGTGGGAATGACGAATACTATGAATGGTTTTTTTGCGGCCAGTAGTATGCTGATTGCCATACCAACCGGCGTAAAAATTATAAACTGGATTGGTACTATGTATAAAGGTTCAATCCGGTTAACTGTCGCTATGCAGTTTGTACTTATGTTCTTAATCAATTTTACAATTGGAGGTTTAAGCGGGGTTTCCTTCGCTATCGTACCGCTGGACTGGCAACTTACAGATACTTATTATGTCGTGGCGCATATACACTATGTTTTTCTGGGAGGTACTGCTTTTTCAATTTTTGCGGGTGTCTTTTACTGGTTTCCTAAAATCACCGGAAGAATGCTTTCTGAAAAGTTGGGAAAATGGCAGTTATGGTTATTTGTAATAGGCTTTAATATGACTTTTATGTTTCAGCATATATTAGGAGTTATGGGAATGCCAAGAAGAGTATACACCTATCCTCTTTTGCCTTTTTGGAGAAGTTTTAACGTGATCTCAAGCCTGGGTGCGGTCATGATGTTTATTGCTGTGGCCATCTTTTTGTACAACTTATACATAACCCTTAAAAAGGAAAAATACGCCGTTGCAAATCCCTGGGATGCATGGACGCTGGAATGGTATACGAGTTCTCCACCTACCCTTAAAAATTTTGAAGAACTCCCCGTGGTTCATAGCCGCCGGCCCTTATGGGATATGAAACATCCGGAAAACCCCGATAAAAAACTTAACTAATGAAGGATAAAGGAAAATTATTGATGTATTTTGCTTTGGGTTCTGAAGCTTTCTTCTTCATAGCGCTCATAATTGCCTACGTATATTACCGAAATGTAACCCATACAACCAGTTCAGTTGCACAAAATCTGCATCAGGTTAAAACCGGGATTTTTACAGCTTCACTAGTGGGAAGTAGTTTTTCTCTATTATGGAGCAAAAAAAATCTTCGGAAGAATAAAATAAAGAACTTTAAAATCGGGATGGCAATTACCCTGGCTTTGGGAATTATTTTTATGATTGGCCAGATGAAGGAATATATGGATCTTTATAAAAAACAGGTAACTATGAGCAAAGATGTCTTCGGCTCGATATTCTTTACTTTAACCGGCTTCCACAGTCTTCACGTGGTAATAGGGCTAATTATTTTATCGGTGGTATTTGGGCTTTCCTTTAGTAAATTCAGGATAGTTACGCAGTCCGCGATGGGAGGCGTTGAACTTTACTGGCATTTTGTAGATATTGTATGGTTAGTGGTGTTTTTCTATGTATATATTACTCCGTTATTATGAATTTATCCAGCTACATATTATTTTCTGAAAACTGGTCTTTAAATGTCGCAGTAGCCATTTTAATATTTTTTATTGCTTATTTATTCTGGTTTAGGCCACAATTAAAAAAACTGGTTTCGTTTGCGGTAGCATTAACACTTATTTATGTGGTTACCGCATCGCCGCTTAGCAAATTAGAACAATTTGGGCTTCATAGTATTACTATGATACAACAGGTGGTCTTGCTTCTTATAGTACCAGTTTTTTTATGGAAAGCGCTACCTATACAATTTTATTCTGAAAAAACTAAAACACCTCGCAAATTAGCAGTTTTAGGATCCTGGGTGCTGGGAGCTTTAGTAATGTGGGGAGCTCATTTTTTAACGGCCGCTCAACTCGCTTCAAAAACAGGGCTTGCCATCTGCGGGGTTACCGGTAAAAATACTCCTGCCTGGATATTGGGAATTCCAGAATGGGCTATATTAAGTAGCCTGATAATCGCCGGACTGGTATTCTTAAAACCGGTATTTCATCCGCAGCAATCTAAAAGAATTTCCCCTTTGCAAAGTGTAATTTTCCTGTTTACTTCCTGTGTTAGTTGTTCTTTATTAGGCCTATGGGTGGCGTTTTCGGCATCTTCAGCCTCTGTGGCACAGGCATCGGCTTTTTTAAGCGTCTATAGAAACCCGTTGCCTCTTTCCGTGAGAACAGATCAGGAATTAGCCGGAATGATCATGTGGGTTCCGGGCTGTGTTTTCTATGTTACAGCTTCTGTGCATATTTTGGTAAAATGGATGGATAAAAATAATTTGAAAAAAATAAAGGAAGAGGGATTGGGAAAAAATCAGTTGGAGTTTGGAAAACCTGAAAAAAATTAAATAATAATGGACAAAAGTCATAAAGCAAAGCCTATAAAATTACCCAAAACCACGTATTGGCCTTTTTTCCTGGCTATGGGGACCATTTTTATATTTTGGGGAATTATTACCACCTGGGTTGTGTGGGTGGTGGGGATAATTGTTTTTTCTACTGCACTTGGTGGATGGATTACAGAGTTGTATAAAGAATTAAAGAATCAGAAAAAAGAAGAAAAATGAGCTGTAATTGTGAGAAAAATTCTGATGAAAATAAAAAGAACAGCCGCCGAAGCTTCCTTACCAAATTAACAATGGGTATAGGGGCTGGAATTGGGGGAATTCTTTCCCTGCCGGTTATAACGGCCATGTTGGATCCTTTAACCAGAGAAGGGAAGCACCGCTGGAGAACGGTAGGTGCACTTAAAGACTTTAAAGAAGGGGAAACCAAAATGGTAACTTTTAGAAATGCCAGTATTTACGACTGGACCGGAAAATTATTCAATACTGCCGCTTATGTTAGACGGGAAAAGGATGGAAAGTTGTTGGCTTTTTCGGTGAATTGTGCTCATTTGGGATGTCCTGTTCGATGGGAAGAACACGCCCAACTTTTTTTCTGTCCCTGCCATGGCGGAGTGTTCAATAAAGATGGTTCCAGAGCCGCAGGGCCACCACCTCGTGGTTTATACAATTATCCTATCAGATTGAAAAAGGATAAAGTACAAATAGAAACTCAGGCAATCCCAATTACAAATATAGGAGCGTGAAAAAAAAGATTAAACACATTCTAAACTGGCTGGACGATAGGGGAGGTTTTAGTGAAATGTTAAAACCACTAAAAGAACATCTTGTGCCCCCCGGGACTAAATGGGCTTATGTTTGGGGGAGTGCAACCATGTTCTGTTTGGTAGTACAGGTATTTACGGGTATTGCGCTTGCATTTTTGTATCAGCCCACTACTAATGCGGCATTTCAATCGTTACAGTATATAGAGAACCAGGCTTTTCTGGGGCATTTTATTCGGGGTCTGCATAATTGGGGAGCATCGTGTATGATTGTTTTGCTGGGGGTACATATGTGCCGGGTTTATTTGTATGCCGCTTATAAATATCCGCGGGAAATGAACTGGATATCCGGTGTTCTTCTGCTTGCCCTAACTATTACTATGGCTTTCACCGGCCAGTTATTACGTTGGGACAGCAATGGAGTGTGGACAGCTGTAGTAGGAGCAGAACAAATGGGCAGAATCCCTTTTATCGGAGATCAGGTGGCTCATTTTTTCCTTGGCGGAGGCACTTTAGGGGGAGAATCTCTTAACCGGTATTTTTCCATGCATACCTTTTTAGTTCCCGCGCTACTTTTTTCGGTGTTGGGCTATCATCTTTATCTGGTTTTTAGAAATGGAATTTCTGAACCCCCAAAACCAGGAAAAAAAGTAAATCCCGCAACGTACAGAAAATGGTATAGTAAAATGCTGAAAAAGAAAGGGGAACCTTTTTTTCCGGATGTTATTTGGAGAGATGCCGTTTTTAGCGTAGGGGTTCTAATTGTGCTTTTGCTTTTAGCCTGGTTGGTAGGAGCTCCCGATTTAGCTCATGAAGCCGATACTACTTTTATAAATGCACACCCTAAACCCGACTGGTATTTTACCTGGATTTATGCCATTTTCGCGCTTATGCCCTTCCGTATAGAATCTTTTATGATTGTTTTTATTCCTTTGGTGGGCGCTATTTTAATGTTTTCGATCCCTTTTCTTACAAAAGGAGGTGAAAGAAGCCCGCTTAGAAGACCCTGGGCGATTACAGGAGTAATTATAGTAATATTGGCAATTGGCTCTTTTTGGTATATTGGTTATATGGCTCCCTGGTCTCCAAGATTTCATGCCAGGACGTTGTCTGTTTATACCACGGTTCCAAAGCCAGATAAACACATAAAACACGGGATAGAATTATTCAATACGCAGGGATGTATTTATTGCCATAAAGTGGGAGATAGGGGAGGAATTCGCGGTCCCAGCTTAACCACGGTTCAACAACGCTTAACTAAACAGGAAATGACCATTCGGATTGTAAATGGTGCCGAAAATATGCCTGCCTATGGCGCAACATTGACCCACGAGGAACTCAGTGATTTATTAGCGTTTTTAATGCAGGACGATAAAATGAATAGAAAGGATAAATAACTGTTAATTTCTGAAAGAAAGAATAAACCTGGTTCCCCGGTTTATCTTGCTGTCTACGCTAATACTGCCGCCAAGACTTACCATATGATTGTATACCAGGTATAAACCTATGCCCTTGCTATCGTCATGTTCATGGAATTTTTGATGCAGTCCAAAAATTTTATTCTTTACGGTAGACATTTCGAAACCCTTCCCGTTATCTTCAAAAATAAGTTGCTTAAAATTTTCAGAATTTCTTGAAGTAATGGAAATTATGGGAGCTATTCCCGGTTGGCGGTATTTAATAGAATTTGAAATAAGATTTAAAAAAATACTGTGCAGGTATACCGAATTAAAATTCAATTCTCCAAATTCAGAAAAATCAATTTGAAAAACAGTGTTTGAGTTTTTAATGAGTGTTTTTATGGATTGCTGTGTATTCCGAAGGGTTTCCTTTAAATTAATGGATTCGAGTTTAATTTCCAGTTTATCCTTTTCCCCTAAAACATCTATATATTTATTAATAGTTTTTTTTAAATTAATTGCAGAAGTTTCCACCATCTCTATATACTGCCTGGTTTCCTTATCCTGAATTTTTTCGATTTCGATCAAACTAAATAGGGATAAGAGATTATTTACCGGTGCACGCAGATCATGAGAAGTAGCATATGTTAACTGTTTAAGTTCTGCATTTATCCTGGTAAGGTTGGCCAAAAGGGAATTCCTTTCTTCTTCCAGATTTTTTATATGGGTGATATCTTTAGCAATCGCATAAATAACCTGGTTTTCGGGATCTGCAATAGATGTCCAGTGCAACCAGATAATTTCCCCGCCCTGGGTAACATATCTGTTTTCAAAATTTAACAGCGGAATGTTTTTACGAAGATTATCTCTTAACTTTGAAGTAATGTCCTTATCTCCATCATAGATAAATTCGTTAATGGGTCTGGACATAAGCTCTTGTTCAGAGTATCCCATAGTATTTACAAAAGAAGGATTTACCTTTTTTAAATAGCCGTCGTAACCCGCAACGCATAAAAAATCTGGAGAAATATTAAAAAAATGTTCCAGATGAACTTCGGTTATAGACTCAAAATTGCGATAGGAAGGAATAGCCATAAGATGGGGAGATTATTTATTACCACAATGATAGTTACGTAGGTGGCACTAAATGTAATAAAATTTTGTTATACACCGAAAAGAGCAATTTTTATAACAGAAAAAGAAAAGATTATTTTATATCGGCATTATGGAAAAATAATTTGAAAGTGGTGCCTACATTTGGAGTGCTGGATACTTTAATGTTGGCGTCATGATCTTCCAGAATAGTTTTTACTGAATTCAATCCTACCCCAACCCCCGTACTTTTACTGGTGTAAAAAGCTTCAAAAAGCCGTTCAATTTCCTCTTCCTTCAAGCCATGGCCATTATCGGTGATACTTAATAAAAAATCGGAATTATGTTTTTCTATTTCCAGCTGAATGATACCTTCTTCAGGTTTTGTAGCTTCACTCGCATTCACAATAATATTAAGGATGGCTATTTCCAGTTTTTCTTCATCGGCCATTATAAAATAGGGCCCCTGAAAATTATGAATTACCTGAATGCCGGAAAGATAAATTCTATCGGATGCTTTTTGGATGGCTTTTAAAATAATTTGTGCCAGATCTGTACGCTTTAAAACGGCAGGGGAGTAGTTGGAAGCATTCAACAAATTTGTAATAAGGTTATTCAGGGTTTTTGTGCTTCGGCTTAAAATATTCAGATAATTGCTGAAATTTTCTTTCTTTTCGTCTTGGAGCTTTTTTTCCAGAACTTCGGTAGCCATTCCAATACTTGCCAAAGGATTGCGAAGTTCGTGAGCAAGAGTCCTGGCAATCTCTCCCTGAATAGACAGTTTCTCTGCTTTTAAAAGGGCTTTTTGAGTGATTTTTTGCTGATGTATATTTCTTACCAGCAACACGTATTCGTTTACCCAGTCATTATCGCGCCGGTGAAAAATTTTTCCACGCACACTAAACCATTCCCAGTCATTTCCACCTAATTTTAGTCTTATTTCAACATCATAGATATCATCATCGGTAGATTTCAACAGTTTTTTATGAAGACCTATAAGAATTTCACGATCCCTCGGGTGAATAAAAGGAATAATTTCCTCTAAAGGTTTTCCTTCCACTTTTTCCCTTGTCATCCCGGCTTCTACAGAAATATCTTTATTTATATACCTGACTGTGAAATTATTCAGGTTAATAATCATTATAGTTTCCGGCGAAGTTCTAACTAATTGCCTTTTAAACCGGATAGTTTCTTTTAACTCCTGGGCTTCCGCCTTTCTTTTGCTAATATCTTCCAGTGTCGCCACTAAAAGAGAGTCCTGCTTTTTTGCTGTTACACGAAACCAGTTATGATAGCCTTCATGATCAAAATAGAATTCATTATCCAGAGGTTTTCCGGTTTCTGCTACTTTTTTAAAGGCATCAAATATTCCCATTTTAACCCCATAAGTGGTAATTTCACCGTATCGTTTTCCCAGGATTTCCTTGTCAGCAGCCATTCCTCTCAACACCTCATTAATACGCAAATATTCAAAATCCTCGATAGTTCCGTTTTTGGAATAAATAATTCTAAATACTGCAATTCCAAGATTAGTGGTATCAAACACTGTTTGAAGCAAATCGTTGCTCTCCTTTAACTCTTTCTCCCGCCGTGTGGCTTTTTTTTCCAGAGTAGTTTTAGCCTGTTTAAGCTCTTCATTTAGCTTTACCTGTTCCGAAATATTTTTAAAGATTACCGCAACCTGATTGCTTTCAGGCTCTGCAAGCTTAAAGGCATATAAATCCAGCCAGGCATTATCTAATTTTTTCCCCTGAAATTTAAAACGTATAGATTCTCCAGTTCTGGCTACTTTACCGTAAATTTTGAACCAGTCTTCTTCATGATTTGGAATTAGTTCCCGCATCGTTTTGCCAACGACATCTTTAAGATTAATTTGTTCTTCAAAAGCAGAGTTGGTCTCTATAAACAGATAGTCTACGGGATTGCCATTTTTGTCGAAAATCATTTCAAAGATGCAAAAGGCCTCATCCAGGGATTCTAATAAATGCTGATATTCGCTTTTTAATTCGAGATAATCATTTTCCTGACCTTCAGGAATTTTTTTTTCGGTACAGGCAGGAAAGGCAAGGCTTATAACCATTGGGTTGTCACCATCGAACTTATAATTATATAATCGGGAGATAAATTTGTATTTTTTCCATCCTTCTTCCTGCGATTTTAGCCGCAGTTCAACCTCTCTTATTTCATTTTCTGAAGAGTTTTTAAGAGTTTTAATAAAATCTGTATAGGTGCAACAATCCTCGGGATGAATGTATTCTTTTTCAAATTGAGGAAGTTTTTCTTTAGAATTGTTGAATGAGTACCCCAGGAGTTTCTCCACGGTGGGATTTAAGAATTTTATTTGAAATGTTTCTAAATCCGTTAATATCAATAAAGGATGATTTGTTATTAACTTATTTTTAGTAGTAAGGATACTGTTTATCATATATGTATTCAAAAAGAAAAGCAATGGGGTTTGCTAATCCATCTCCATAGTGCTGAAACATTTGTTAAAACTGGTAATTTAAAAAATAAATTTATTTTTTCCTAGTCTGTAATATGATGTTTAACAATAATTTTTAGGTTAGAAATCGTAACAAAACAACATTTAAAAGGCAGAAAAGTTTAAACTCAACTGCCTTTTTAAGAAATTTAAATTATAATTTATTTTAGAGAGTCGGCACGATCTTTTAATAGTGAAATTTGCTGTTCAATGTAGTTATGAAGAGACTCATTACCAGTTCTGGCTTTACTCAGCTCTTGAAGATCCTGGATTCCTCCCTGAATAAACCGGGCATTGTTAAAAGAGTTTAAACGATCTGAGATTTGCTGAACTCCGTTTCGAACTATTTCTTCATCCTGAACCCGTTTTAGCCAGCTGGTATAAGCACCCAGTAAACTACGAGTTCCGAAAATAGAAGCTTTTTCAAATGTAGAATGAAAAAAGTCCTGTTCGTTATCTCCTCCTTTTGCTGCAAAAACCTGTGCCAGCTCCCGGGTTAAAGCCGAAAGATTATCTTTTTTGAAGCTTACGGCCTGCTTATACCCTTCGTCTGGATCAAGAGCAAAAAGTCCATCTAAGGCAGTCGCTTCCACGGTGTAGGAAGGATCTTTTAACAAAGTAAGAAATAAATTCCGGTTAGATTTATCTTCAAGCGTTGCCAGATCGTGAATAGCCGAAGCGCGAACCATCGCTTTTTCATCATCCTTAGCGAGATCTTTTAAAGTTTTCGAGGCGGCTTTTACAACTTCAGGATTTTTCATATCCAGATTTAGAACTGCCAGCTGTCTTATCCCGTGATAAGGATCTTTAAGAGCCCGCATTAAAAAATCAACTGCTTTTGGATCGTCCTGGTGTTGGGCTGCAAACTCCACTGCCTGTCTGCGGTTTACATAAATCCCGGCGTGATCGTAACTGTAAATATACTGCTCCAGAGTTTTGCTGTCATTTATTTTAGCCAATAACACTTTTTCGCCGTCTACATCAATAAGTTTAGGTTTATTGCCATTAGGATAAGGAATGTTTAAAGTATCTTCTTTAGAATCGAGGGTGTAATCCATTCTGGTTTTTGTTCCATCTTCAGAATAAACATCAACCTTCATAGGCAAACGGAAAATGCGCTGCTCATCCTGTGACTGAGATAAAAATACTTTAGCCGTTTTTGAGGCATCATCATACGAATATTTTACGTCTACAACAGGATAGCCTTTTCCGTAGTACCACTGATCCCAAAACCAGCTAAGATCTTTACCTGTAACTTTTTCAAAAGCAAGTCGAAGTTGCTGTGCTTCGGCGTTGCTGTGTTTATAGGTGGTAAGGTATTCGTGCAGGCTGGCAAAAAAAGCATCATCGCCCACATAATTTCGCAGCATGTGCAATATCCGGCCTCCTTTTTGATAAGAAACCAGATCGAACATTCGCAACGGATCTGTATAATAGAAATTTACCAGGCTCCTGTGGGCGCGATCCGGCAATCTCATATACTTAAGCATATCCTCATAATTCTTTTCATCTCCAGCATCTTTCCCGTGCTTATGGGCATCCCATAAAGTTTCACTGTAATCTGCAAAAGATTCATTCAGGGTAATATTGCTCCAGTTTTCGGCGGTAACATAATCTCCGAACCACTGGTGAAAAAGCTCATGACAAATAGTTTCTTCGGCACTTCCGTCCAGTAATTCCCGGGGAGTTTTTTGAACAGATTCCCCGTGAAGAGTAGCGGTGGTGTTTTCCATAGCGCCAGATACATAATCGCGCACTACAATTTGCGCATATTTTTGCCAGGGAAAATCTACTCCCAGGAGATTAGAATATAACTCTATCATCTCGGGCGTATCTCCAAAAATGTCTTTGGCATAAGGGGCGTATTGGGGTTCCAGATAGTAATCTACGGGTTTTCCTTTCCAGTTATCGTGAGTTACTTTAAAATCTCCCACTGCCATCATAAACAAATAGGGTGAATGCGGCTGATCCATGGTCCAGGTATCGGTACGGGTGCCGTCGCCGTTATCTTTTTCATCTGTTTTTAATCCGTTGGAAAGAGTCACATATTTCGAAGGGACCGTCATCGAGATCTCATCTGTGGTTTTCTGGTTTGGAGTATCGATCGTTGGAAACCAGGCCGAAGAGGATTCTGTTTCTCCCTGGGTCCAGATTTGGGTTGGTTTGGAAGGAATTTTACCATTCGGATTTATAAAATATAAACCTTTGGCATCTACAATCGCCCCGCCACCGCCTAACTTAAGCTCATTGGGTTTGGCTGTGTAATCGATATAGAGTGTATATTTTTCTCCTTTTTTATAGGTTTTATCTAAAGCTATATGCAGTTGTAACCCATCTTTATAAGTGTAAGAAAGTTTTTGATTTTTACCGTTTTTAACCACGGAAATCTCGTTAATATCCATTCCTTTTGCATCCAACACTAAAGAATCTACCGCGTAAAAATGAGGAGTCAGGGTTACCCATTCCTTTCCGTATAAATACGCATTTTCATAATCGAAAGAAACGTCCAGTTTGGTGTGCACCAGATCGTTTACCTTATCATGAGTTGCTTTATATGTTTTAAAAGGGGAATATACTCTTCCGTTAATATGAGTTCGAAGGGAGTCGGTTTGAGCAAATACATGTATTTGAAGAAATGCGGCCAATGCCAGCACATACCAGAAACGTAAATTTTTACGTTCGGAAAATTTTAAGATCATAGATTATTTTTTTTAAAGGCTTAAAGATAAAGAAAAGTTGAAGCTTGTTTAATAAGAATCCTTTTAGAAATTCCGAATTTCTTATTTTTTAGATCTATTTATAAATTCTTTGCCAATTTTGGATAATCTTCCATTATAACTTTGGAGATTCCTTCCGAATAGGAAGTAGGGGTAAAATTGAATTTCTTTTCGAATTTATCGCTTATAAAAACATAATCCCGATCATACTGATAGCTCATTTCCAAACTTTCCCGCAATACCGGATTTACTATTCCCAGCAGTTTAATAAGCCAAACGGGAACGGTCTGGTAACGAGATTTTACGCCCATTTTTGCGGCGATATTCTCCACCCATTCCTTTCCTGTAAAAGGATTGGGCGCTGTCGGTAAATGCCAGACCTCTCCATAAGCATCCTCTGTATTTCCCAGTTGAGCAGTAGCTTTGCCGGCATCGGGTGTGAAGGTAAAAGAATGTTTAAATGAATCGCTAACCAGCCAGTTAGCTTTTTTTCCTTTACTAAGCGGTTTAAAAACCGTTTCTGTTAAAAGGCTTGTCTGGCCGATTCCCGGACCATAAAAGTCGGCAGAGCGTGCAATTAAGGCTTTAAGCGTTCCATTAGTGACTTCATTCATGATCATTCCGGCTATTTCGGCCCGTGTTTCTCCTTTTCGGCTACTTGGATTTACCGGGGTTTCTTCGGTCATTGTTCCTAAATGGTTTTTATCGTACATATATACATTATCGAAAAAAACAAATTTTATATTTTCTTCGGAACAGATTTCAATAAGATTCCGAATAAGAGGAGGCCAGTTTAAGGCCCAAATTTTGCGATCGTACGCGAATCCTACGGTAAGATAAACTACTTCAGATCCCTGTACCGCTTTTTTTAGCTGTTCAAAATCCAGAATATCGGCAGGAAAAAGCAGATCTGTTTCGTTTACTTTTTTAGGATTTCGGCTTACCAACCTTATTTCAGAAGTATAAGCGGGAAGAGCTTTGGCGAGCTCTGTACCAATTGCGCCACCAGAACCGAGTATTGTTTGCATAGAAAATAATTAGCTTTTAAACCAAACTCTAATTTACGTAAAATAGTTATTGCTAAAGCGAAAAAAAAAGGCTGTCTAAAAGTAGCGGTTCGTCAAGCTGAACCTTGTTTCAGCTTCTAATTAACCGCGATTTTCGTGTACCAGATCCTGAAATGAGTTCAGGATGACATTTCTAATCTTTTAGACAGCTTCCCTGTTTGAGGTTTCTGGTTTATTTTAATCCCAAAACATCGGTTCCCTGATCGAAAACCACATCTACAGGAATGTTTTTTTCTTCAAGTTTATCGAGTGAAGCCTGAAGATCCGCATCTATTTTTCCTTTTTCATCCAATAATTTTCCGACTCCTTCATAATCTCCATTTCCCTGTAATTCCAAGATATCATTGGAAAGAGAATCGATAGCCTGTCTGAATTTTTCCTGATTCACACTATACTTACCGTTCTCATTTTCTTCAAACGCGCCCATTTCTTTAAAATAATTGAAGCGTACGATATTCGCCTGTCCGTGGGCATCGCCGGCTCCAAAACGAACCGAACGGAAAATACTCGATAAAAAGGTCACATAGTAATCCATTAGATCATCATCTTTCAGTTCTCCTTTTTCGTGAAGTTTGGTAATCATATACACTCCCAACACATCGGCTTTTCCTTCTTCCAACGCCGAATAATTTTCTTTTAAGGCTTCCCGTACCGTTCCTTTGTTGTTGATGGTATTTTTTATTCCCAGTCCGTGCGCCACTTCGTGGAACATGGTATTGGCAAAAAACGCGTTGAAAGTGATGTGTTTTTGCTGTTCTGGAACTATTAGCTCATCGGCAATAGGCACCAGGATTTTATCATATTTTGCGCGCATCGCATTTTTAAGCTGAAGCCTGCGGCTGCCATATTTTCCCTGAACCCTTTCGTCGTTAGGTAAGTTAATCGCGATGGTTTTGCTGCCCGCATTGCTTTGCCCTGCATAATAAACGGCATCATAGGCGTTCAAATCCGATTCTGTTCCGGGAGTTTCTTTCTTGTACTTATCTTCAACCGGCAATCCTTTCTGAAGCATGGGCAGGTAAGAAATATATTTTGCCAGGCGTTTGCTCCAGTCTTTATCTTTTACAAGCACATAGGCTTCAAAAGCTGTTTTTAATCCGAATAATTGGTCTTCATAAGATTCTATAGGGCCAATTACAATATCGAGGGTGTTGTTTTTCATTTGCATCCAGGCCACATCGCTGTCGTAATATTTATCGGTCAACAAAGCTTCAGCTCTTAGATTCAGGTATTTTTTAAAACCGGGATCCTCGGCAAGATCGGCGGCCTGTTTTAAAAGATCTGCCGCTTTCTTGGTTTGCTCCGGAAACATTTCATGGTACCAGATCGCTTTTAAATTTCCATTCTCATCTTTGCGTAAAAATGTGTACTGACTGTCTTTATTGGGCGCGTCGGCATTTTTAAAATCTTCTTTGGTCATGTCCGTCGGATAAAAATTGGCGCCGGCAGGTTTGGCACCGTATCCTTCAACGAAAGGCTCAAGATTGTTCAAACGGTCCCAGGGTCCGTAATTTATTTCCAGATACCGCTGAGTAGCTCCATCAACTTTTGACATTAACGTATCTCTTCCGCCGAAAGATTGTACCCAGAAAAGACTGTCGGTAATTTTCGCAGCTTTTATAAGCAGCGGGATCATTTTTTTCTGATTTTCGGAAAGAGCAGAAAGGTCTGAAGTCAGTTTCACTTGGGCATACTGATTTACTTTATTCTGAATGTTTTCTGAAGCTGTTTGCGTAGAGTCTACAGCTTCTCCTTCTGAAGAATTGTTGTTTTCCCCATTTTTACAACCCGTTAGAAGAGTAGTGGCAAAAAACAGTGAAAAAATAAAAAATCGGTTCATATTGTTGGTTTTGTTGTACAAGCCATAAATTTAAGTCATTTATTCCTGAAACTATAAATATTGCCGGGAAAGCGAAAAATAAAGAAACCGGGAGTTGAAAAAATATTTCCTATTTTTATGGAACTTCAACTTTAAATATTTTGTGTCAGCTAACTTTATAATTCATTTCGATCGTCCCCCTTAACTCGTTGCGGGGACTTTAGACTGGTGGAATGAGATGCAGAAACAAGTTCAGTATGACGCTTACATATTGTTGAATAACTAATTTGTCTAACAATAGATATATATCTTCAAAATTAAATTTTATGCTTACTAAAAAATGGGGTTTTCTATCAAGTATTTTCGTTGCCCTTTTTCTTCTGATTTCCTTTCAGCTGCAGGCACAATCGCAATTCAAGGTGTTGCTGATCACAGAAACTGCCGGCTGGCATCACGCGTCTATTTCAAACGGAATTGATGCCGTAAAAAAACTGTCTGAAAGGCACAATTTTGAAGTAGATGTTCAGCAAAACGCTATTCCCATTACCGAAGAAAGTCTCAAACAATACCAGGCGATCATTTTTTTAAGTACCACCGGAGATATTTTTAACGACGACGAACAAAAAGCCATCGAGCATTTTATAGAATCCGGTAAAGGCTATGTGGGCATTCACGCTGCTGCCGATACCGAATATGACTGGCCGTGGTATAATAAACTGGTAGGCAGAATGTTCCATATTCATCCTGCACAGCAAACTGCGAAATTACGGGTTATAGATCATAATTTTCCGGGATTGGAATCCTGGCCGGACACGATGTTGTGGACCGATGAATGGTACGAATTTCAAAAAGAACAGGCCGATAACCTTCATTATTTAGTGCGGGTAGATGAAAACACCTATAATCCGGTGGTGACGTGGAAAGACCGTGATAAAGACAAAAATGGAAAGCTGGTAGACCGCCACGGCGAAGGAATGGGCAAAATGCATCCTGTGGTTTGGTATCACACCTACGATGGCGGCCGTGCTTTTTATACGGCTCTGGGCCATATTCCGGCTATCTGGGAAAATCAGTATTTTCTGGATATGCTATATGGCGGCATTTACTATGCCGCAACCGGAAAGGGAATAGAGAAGGAGTGAGATATATTTTTTTATTTTTTACTTTTCCTGTAAACGATGGAAAGATGGCTGGACAAAGAAATTGAAACGCACTCAAAATTCATCAATTATTCGGGGCCGTCAAGCTGAACTCGTTTCAGCTTCTAAAAGAAATATTTTCGGGTTGTTAAGATCCTGAAACATCCCAACAATTATCGGAAAAGGACGTTTCTTTGCAGAATATCTGAGTTTAAAACATCAAATAATCAGAATGAAATCATATAAAGAAGTAGTGGTATTAACGGGAGCGGGGCAAATAGGAATGGCTATAGCCCGGCGGATAGGGCACGGAAAGAAAATAGTTGTTGCCGACTGGAAAATGGAAAATGCCAATGCTATTGCAAAAACCCTGAAAGAAGCCGGGTTTGATGGAATTCCTGTGAAAGTGGATATTTCATCCCGCGAATCGGTGCTCGAATTGATTGATCGGGCAAAGAAAGAAGGCGAAATTTCAATTTTTATAAATGCGGCAGGGGTTTCTCCAAGTCAGGCGCCTGTGGAGCAAATTTTAAAAGTTGATTTATACGGAACGGCGATTTTGCTGGAAGAGTTTGGAAAAGTAATCGCCCCGGGCGGGGCTGCAGTAACTATTTCAAGCCAGTCCGGTCACAGAATGCCTGCGCTGGGTGCAGAAACCGACAAACAACTGGCCACTACACCTACCAATGCTTTACTGGATTTGGAAGTGCTAAATCCCAAAAATATAAAAGATACTCTTCACGCTTATCAACTCGCAAAACGCTGTAACGCAAAACGGGTAATGGCGGAAGCGGTAAAATGGGGTAAAAAAGGAGCCAGAGTAAATTCCATTTCCCCGGGAATTATTATTACACCTTTGGCTTTAGATGAAATCAACGGCCCACGGGGCGACTTTTATAAAAATATGTTTGCCAAAAGTCCGGCAGGAAGGGCAGGTACTGCAGATGAAGTAGCTAATGTTGCAGAATTGCTGTTAACCGATGCCGGGGCATTTATTACCGGAGCCGATTTTTTAATAGATGGGGGAGCAACTGCTGCTTATTTTTATGGAATATAATAGGAGTAGCCGATATCAGGGTAGTTTATTTTAAATAACTAAGATACCACGAAAAGGAGTTCTTTATAATATTTTCTTTTTCATTCCTTATATACTCCAGGAATGCCTGGCTTACAGGTGAAAACTTTTTACCTTTTAACCAGATGATACGCCAATCTGTCGTTATAGGAAGTTCTGGTGCTGGAACAATATGGATTTCTCTATTGGTAAGTTCGTTTCTCATCCCTATTAAAGGCATTATTGAATTGCCTATACCTGCTAATACTGCCTGCTTAACCGCTTCGTTCGACGTAAGTTCTATACTTTTATGTTTTTTACTCTCATGAACAGCGAAATATTTTTCCATAGCCAGTCTCGTCGCAGAACCTTCTTCCCGGTAGATTAAAGGTTTTTCTTCATTTTTTTCTGAATTATTACTCATTAAAAACAACTTATTTTCCAAAAGGATTTCTTCTTCTATATCCATTTTTTCCGGTAAAACCGATACCAGAGCAAAATCTATCTCGTTGTTGCCAAGACTTTTAACCACTCGGGTTTTATTGGTTACATCCAGCAGCAGATCTACTTTATTATGTTTTTCAAGAAATCCCGTTAGAAAATAGGGAATAACATATTTTCCCGTAGAGGCCGATGATATACTTAACTTTCCGGTTAAAAGGCCCTGAAATGCCTGGGTTTTAATTGTGATATTTTCTAACTCTTCAAGAACGCGTTCTGTTATAGAGGCCACTTCTTTCCCAAATTCGGTTACATAAAGTTGCCTTCCCACTACTTCTGTGAGAGGCATATCAAACTGATTTTGAAAGTTCTTTAATTGAATTGAAACGGCAGGTTGCGTCATAAAAAGCGCTTCCGAAGCTCTTGTGATGCTTTGATGCTGTACCACCTTGAGAAAAATTTTTAACTGATTAATCGTGTAATGCATAAATAAAGTTATATGTATATCATTACAAATATAAATGAAAATATATGATTAATTTTTACAAATTTTGAAGTGAAATTAAAAACTCATTAATATGACTTTAAAAACTCAACGCCCGCTGAATTTTATAGGTAACGAAACTTATGATTTAGTAAGGGGCGAATTTACTCCCGAAGAAGCAACGGAAATTGTAAGTGCTTTATTCTCGAAGAAAATAAGTTTTCATGAATTAAAAATCTTTAGTAAAAAGATTAGGTACGGGGATCAGGATGAAATTTCAGAGAAAAGAATACACGATTTAAAAATAGCCCGTCAAAAAGCTACAGATCTAATAACACAGGGAAAGGACACAGGAAAAACCATTCAGCTCTGTGCCGAAATCGTCATAAAACTTGTATAAAATAATAATAATGTCTGAAAATTCTATTTTACTGTTCGAAATTCTTTCTCCTTTAGTTTTTATTTTAACCGCTGTTGCTTCCTGGTTCCAGAGAGGGAGGAATCCTAAAGGTGTCCTTCGTATAAGCAAAGTTGCTACAGGACTCAATCTGGTTTTAGCCATTTTTAGCTGTTGTCTGGTCTGGAAATTTAATCTTTTACAATCTAAATTCATGGGGATTGCAAATCTGGGATTCAGTCTTAGGTTAGATTCAGTTAGTGTAGTAATGTTAACAATGATCGCTGTTTTAAGTTTGGTGATAATACGATTTAGCGCGAATTATCTGGAAGGAGATTCTAAGCACGGTGCTTTTATAGGAAGATTAGCAGCAACAATTGCTTCGGTACAGTTATTTGTGCTTTCCGGAAATCTTGCGTTGCTCTTTATCGCCTGGGTTTTTACAAGCATATCATTGCACCGGCTCCTCGTTTTTTATCCGGATCGCCCGGCTGCTCAGGTGGCTGCGAAAAAGAAATTCATTCTGGCCAGGTTGGGTGATGTTTGTTTGCTTGTGGCTATCGTTTTTTTGTACAGGCAATTTGGAACAGGCAATCTTGAAATGATCTTTTTGGAGATTCGAAACGCTCACGGCAATATACCGTTTTCAGGTGTTGGAGCTCCGGCATTACTTTTGGCTTTTGCAGCTATCTTAAAATCGGCACAATTTCCCACTCACGGCTGGTTAATTGAAGTAATGGAAACTCCTACCCCGGTTTCCGCCTTGTTACATGCTGGACTTTTGAACGCCGGCCCATTTCTTATAATTCGAATGGCTACCTTAATGAATGAGAGTTATTTTGCTTCTACTTTTTTAATGATCGTTGGAGGACTCACTGCTCTTTTCGCCTCGGTTGTCTTTTTGACCCAGACCTCTGTTAAGACCTCGCTGGGTTATTCCAGTGTGGGGCACATGGGTTTTAGCTTAATGATCTGTGGATTGGGCGTTTACTCTGCTGCACTATTGCATCTTATAGCTCATTCTTTCTACAAAGCACATTCATTTCTTTCTTCTGGAAGCGGATTTGATGTGCTAAAGGCATCCAGAATTTATAAAGTACCCGGTGCAGGGAACTATTTAAAGATTATTGTGGGAATTCTTGCAGCTCTTTTTCTTTATGTTCTTTTTGCTCTTTTATGGGGAATAGATCCCCAAAGGGAATTTTCGCTTTTAATTATTGGAGCAGTTATCTTTCTGGGGGTTTCAAGAATTTTTACTTCAGCCTTAAACCGAAAATGGAATTGGAAAATATGGTTACAATCTTCATTGATGGCATTAATGGTAACTATAGCTTTTTTTGTACTGGAATCAGGTACGCATCATATAATAGCATCTCAAATACCGGAACTTACTAAACCTTCAGGTTTTATGCTATTTGCCGCAGGAATTCTTTTAGTTCTATTTGCTTTGACAGTTTTTATACAGATTATTTCTCCAAAGCTTCCCCAGACTTCGTTCATTCCTTTGGCAATTCACGTTCGAAATGGTTTTTATGCCAATGCTGTTTTCGACAAAATAGTTGGTGCTTTAAAAACTAAGGTAAGGTATCGCGAAAAAAAGATTGCGGAATTCTCTAGAGAACCTTACGATACTTTAACAATCAATTCATTGAAACAGGAAATATCTTCTTAAGTCACTAAAAAAAAATACTAATGACAAATCAAATTTTAGAAAGAAAAATTCAGAATAAAAATTCGGGATTTGCAGAAAAAATGAGCAGTGCCTGTAAAAAGATAGCTCCTGTCTGGTCGCTGGAAAACTTTGTTGCCGTTAATCCTTTTTTAGGTTTTACAGATCAGAAATTTGAAAATACCGCGCATTATCATTCCCAGGTGGGAGGGGTGCAACTTACTATGCCGCGGGCTTTTTATAAAAATAAGATCAGGGAAGGAAAAATTACGGAGGAAGATATAGAAATCGCTCTTTCAAAATCTCCTTTAAAGTGTGATGTGAAAGAGTTTTTTCAGAACCTTAAATCCCGAGATTCCTATGAAAATAAACCAGGGAGTACCGCCACCTTTGCCGACATTGCTACGCAGGTTACACAAAAAAACTGGAATGAATTTATTCTTTCAAGAATTTCAGCCTGGGCAGCCTCTTACTTTGATAATGGCCAGGCCGGATGGGTGGCTTCCTACCACAAAGCGGGCATATTTACTGCCTGGAAGCTAGAATCTGAAATAGATCTAACACCGGAAATAAACGGACTAAAAAATTTTAGAAAGAGGGTGAAGGCGTTGCCGGATCATCCTATAAAAGCAGCTAAGAACGCACTTGAAAAAATGGATATGGTCCAAGAAGGACTGGAAGATTATCTCTACCGTCTTCTGCTTAGAGCAGGAGGATGGGCGGGTTATATCGCCCGTTTGGATTGGGAAAATAAACAAACAAACGACACAGAAAATGAGAAGCTTATGGAGTTTCTGTCGATCTTAATTTGCTGGGAATTTTGTTTTTATGAGACCCTTAAAAGTGCTGAAGCAAAAGAGAAATGGCAAGAAGTAAAAAAACCTGGTTTCCACAGGAATACTCGAATTAAAACTGATCAAAACCTTGCAGAAAAACTGGTTTTACAGGAAGCCTTTGACCTGGCGATAGAGCGCGACTTTGTTTCAAAACTGAACAGAAATAAAATTGATTCTATAACAGAAAAGAAAACAGGAGTCTTGGCTCAGGCAGTTTTTTGTATTGATGTGCGGTCTGAAATTTACCGAAGAAATCTTGAAATTGTAGACAGGCAAATAGAGACGCTGGGCTTTGCCGGGTTCTTTGGTTTTCCTGTTAATTTTATTCCTATAGCCCACCAAAAAGAACAACCCCAATGTCCTGTTCTAATCAATCCGGGTTTTACGGTTCTTGAAGAAGTTCGGAATCAAAAGGAAAATAAAGCTGCTTTCCAAAAAAGAGTACTTGGAAATCAGGTGCAGCAGGTTTGGCGTTCCTTTAAGTCGGGTGCTGTTACCTGCTTTAGCTTTGTTAGTCCGTTGGGGCTTACTTATCTGCCAAAGCTGTTAACGGATTCTTTTAATATTTCAAGAACCGTTCCCAGGCCGGAAACAGAAGGCTTGAGTAAAAATCAAATAAAGAACCGAAGTATTTCTACAAAAGAAGGTTCTTTTAATGATATGATCGTGGGAATTCCCCAGCAGCAGAAAGTGCAAATGGCCAAAAATGCCTTAACAGCCATGTCTCTTACTGAAAATTTTGCGGAGTTTGTACTCCTTGTAGGTCACGGTTCAACAACGGTGAATAATCGCCATGCTTCCGGACTTGACTGTGGAGCCTGTGGCGGTCGCTCTGGTGAAGCAAATGCCAGAGTAGCAGCATCAATTTTTAATGAAAAGGAAGTACGCCAAAAACTGGAAAACGAAAATATCTTTATTCCGCAGAATAGCCTTTTTTTAGCCTGTTTGCATGACACCACTACCGATGAAGTTAAGGTGCTGAACGAATATGATGTTCCTGAGGAAAAAGTAAATGCCTTAGAAAAACTAAAACGCTCGTTACAGAAAGCAGGAAAAATTTCCCGTGCAGAACGATCTCCAAAACTGGGTGTGTATAAAAATATAGATTCGGCAATAAAAATCAGAAGCAAAGACTGGTCTCAGGTACGTCCCGAGTGGGGATTGGCAGGATGTTCTGCCTTCGTAGTGACATCCCGGGAAAGAACAAAAAACATAAGTTTAGACGGCCAATCTTTTTTGCATTCCTACAACTGGAAAAAAGATAAAGATTTTTCTGTTCTTGAACTTATTATGACCGCACCCCTGGTAGTAACAAACTGGATCAATCTCCAGTATTTTGCTTCAACAACAGACAATAATCACTATGGCGCAGGAAATAAAACCTTACACAACCTTACCTCAGGGATTGGAGTTTTAGAAGGCTTTTCGGGTGATTTAAGAATAGGACTACCTCTGCAGTCCATCCATGACGGGAGCAATTTTAGGCACGATCCCGTGAGATTAAAGGTCATAATAGAAGCTCCTGAACTGGCCGTTAATTCAATTCTAAAAAAACATTCTTCTATTCGTGATCTTTTTGATAATGAATGGATGCATCTGTTCTTAATGAATGAAAGCGGTAAAGTAGACCAAAAATATGAAGGTGATTATAATTGGATAAAAATATAAGAATAATGAATGTTTTTGAGGGACGAAAACTGGTAATCGCCACTAAGCATAAAAAAGAGCAAATTATGTCACCTTTGCTATCCAAAAATCTGGGGGTTAGTCCTTTTGTCCCATTGGAGCTGGATACTGATATATTAGGAACCTTTTCTGGTGAAATTGAACGAAAACTGGACCCGCTCTCTACCTTGAGAAAAAAATGTGAAATGGCCATGGAAATAAGCGGTGTCGATTTAGGCACGGGTAGCGAGGGTTCTTTTGGGCAGCATCCTGGGATTCCTTTTATTGCGGCCAATGAAGAACTGGTAATGTTAATAGACAAAAAAAATGAGTTGGAAATAATTGGAAAAAAGTTGAGTGTCGAAACCAATTTTAATGGGAGTGTATGCAGAACAGAGAGGGAGTTGATTGATTTTGCCGAGAAAAGCAATTTTCCTTCTCACGCCCTCATTTTAAGGAACAGGAAAAGTGATAACGGGAAAATCTTTAAAGGAATCTCTAATTTAGAGGATTTGCTTAAAAATTTCTGGCTTTTAAAAGATCTTTATGGAGAAGCCTTTGCAGAAACAGACATGAGGGCAAATTTTAACCCCACAAGAATGAAAGTAATTGGTGAAGCTACCGCGGCTATGATAGTTAAAGCCAATACTTTTTGTAAATCATGTGGAACTCCGGGGTTTGGGATTAGCGATATTAGAACCGGACTAAAATGTAAACAATGTGGGATGCCTACAAAATCTATTGCCACGTACCTGTACTCCTGCACGAAATGCAATTATATGGAGGAACATCCCAATCCTACCAAATTATTCGAAGAACCCATGTTTTGTGATTTTTGTAATCCCTGATAGAAAAAACAGGTGTTTTCAATACAATTTATTACTATTTAAAATTAATTTCTTCCACAGAAGTACGAAATTTAAAAAGTACGATTTGGTTATGTTCCAGTTTATCAGAATATACCTTTCTCTTAGTTCTTCTGGTTGTATTTTCATTGTTGACGACGGGAAGAAACAGGGTTTCTATTAAGTTTAATTAAAGAGAAGTTCATTCTCTTTTCCTGATATGGATAGACTGGCCCACCAGTTTCCATTTCCCATCGACTTTTTCCAGGATCCTGAATTCGGAACTATACGTTTTTTCGCCGTTTTTGGAAATAGAAACTTCATCATGGCTCACCCACGCGTTATTGCCGCTGATATTCATCTTATAATTTGAATTTTCTGAAGAACCGCCACCGCCAATCATACCTGTGGGAGGATGGATCATATATTCCGGGGGCAAATCCAGTACTTTTCCGTCGCCGGTTGAGATTAGAATTCTACTGTAGGGTTGGATCTCCCAGCATTCGGCATGTGCTTCCACATCGCCGGATCTCCAGGTAGCCGATTCTTTTTCCAGTAAATTTTTGATGGCGATTTTATCTTTATTTTGTGCCGAAAGCTGTAATCCCGAGATCATAACTGCTGCGAGTAGAAAGGTTTTCATCTTTAAAAATTTAATACACAATACTTCTTACAAGATAGATATTCTTTAAGAAAATCCTTTAAAAACAGAATTACACTCAAATTATAGTCAATAAGCGCTGCAATCTTTTCTTTTTATGAATGATCGTTTTGGGCCATAAAAAAAGAGGCCGTCTAAAAAGTTGCATTTCGTCAAACTGAACCTGTTTCAGCTTCTAATCAATACTGATTATCAAGCTATTAAGGTGTCCTTAAATGAATTCAGGATGACGTTTTTTATACTTTTTAGACAGCCCCGTTAAGGCTTCTAATTATTTACTGTGGTAAAAGCACGTGGTCTATTACGTGAATTACCCCATTGCTAGCCGATATATTCGCTAAAGCGAAGTTTATTTGAGCATTATCGTCCTGATCGGCATCATTAGTGTCAATACCGCCGCCGGCATTTACATAAAAAGATTTTCCGTTCAGCGTTTGAATTTCTTTTGTCTTCTTTTTTGGTAATACGCTGTTGCTAAATCTTCTGCCATCGGTTACGTGGTAAAGTAAAACGTTTTTTACAAGGTCCACCGGCAAATCCCGAATAGAGGTGATGTTTAAAGCAGTATACAAATCTTCGAAAGCTGCATCAGTAGGAGCAAAAACAGTATGTTGATCGGTACCGTTTACAAAGGTATCGGCCAGTCCCGTATATACCAATGCATCTACTAATTGTGTGAAATTCCCGTTTTCGATAGCAATGGTCCCGATAGATTTTTCTCCTTTGGTTGCAGCAGGAGAAGCGTTGGAACTTAAATCGGCTGTTTTAAGAACTTCCGGAAGGCTTTCCTGTTGGCAGGAAGTGAAAATAAAGGCGAAAGCAAAGAAGAGGATACCCAGGCTTCTTCTTAAAATAATAGTTTGTGTTTTCATAGTTATATAAATTTTTGATTATCAGGTAAATATAGCTACAAAAAAGTTTTGTTTAATAAATTTAACTATACATTAAACAATGTTTAGTTATTTGGAAATCAGATTAATAGAGATTGTCTTTCACTCCTGAACTTTATAAGAATATGCTTAATTTTTCGATGTTGAGGGTATTTCAGGAGGTTTTCTATGATGTGTACCCTGTTCATAAGCATACACCAGTTTAATCAGAGTAGGTTCGGCATACATGCGTCCTAAAAACTGAAGTCCTGCCGGTAAATTTCCGGGGCTAAAGCCCATTGGCACTGTGAAGGCGGGCTGGCCGGTATGAGGTCATAATCTGGTTGTTATCGCCTTTATAATCCCTTTCGAAATAAGCGATCTTTGCCGGTTTGTTATTCCAGGTGGGATAAACAATTGCATCTAATTTTAAAGAATCCATCACTTTTTCTATGGCTTCTCTAAAAGCGATTCGTTTTGCATCATGATAGGCATCGCCACAGGGAATATCCGGCGTCAATATCTCCCGGCTGAATTTGGCTTCTTCTGCCAGATTTTTTCTGGCGTAATCAGATTTTGTTCCAACTCTAATAATATCTTCCAGGGTTTGATAGTATCCCTTTTTACGTAGGTAGCTAAAAAAACTTCACATCTGTCCTAAAGGTTGCACACCATTGATTTTTCCTAAGATTCGCAAAATCGGGAATTACAACAGGATCTACTACCGTAGCGCCTAAGGAATCCAAATCATGCAGCGCCTGTTCGAATAATCTCTTTACATCCGGATCGGTCTTGTAATCGCTTAACTCTCTTAATACACCTATCCTGGCGCCCTTAAGTCCATTTTTATCTAAGAATTGCGTGTAATTTTCCGGGGTTTTACCTATTGAATGTTCGGTGATGGAATCTTTTGGATCTACACCCACCATGACCTGCAAAATTTTTGTGGCATCCTCAACCGTTCGGCACATAGGTCCCACAGATCGTTCCTTAAGTATAAAGGCACGATCCCTTCCCGGCTAATCAATCCCATGGCGTTCGAAAGCCGACCAAATCGCAATGCGAAGAAGGCCCCGAATAAAATTCCCGGTATCGGTACCCAAACCTCCCAGGGCGAGATTGGAAGCCACCGCAGCTGCTGTGCCGCCACTGGATCCAGCCGGAACATATTCCAGATTATAAGGATTATGAGTAGTTCCTACCGTGGAACTCTCGGTACGCATGGCAGAAAATGCCCATCGGCCATATTGGTTTTTGCAATAATAATCGCTCCGGCTGCAACCAGTTTATTGATGACAAAAGCATTCTCCTTCGGAATAAAATCCTGAAGAGCCAGCGAGCCCGCCGTTGTTGGAAGGCCTTTAGCGTTAATATTATCTTTTATAACAATGGGAATTCCCTGCAGCGGTCGTAATTTTTTGGTTTTCTGATAATTTCGTCCTGGGCTTTGGCAATAGATAAAGCCCCGGGATTAATAATGCTAATGGCGTTGATGGCCTTGTTTTTCTCTTTTATCGCTTCATATAGGCGGCAACCAACTCCTGGCTGTTATATGTCCCGTCTTTATATGCCTGGTGAATTTTAGCTATTGTCAGCTCTTCTAAGTTGATCTTTTTTGATTGCTTTGTTTTTTCAACTCCGGAGATGCTTATAAATAACAGCAATAAAACGGAAAGGGTTTTTAGTTTGAGCATGGGAAATGAGTAGGTTAAATTTTAATACCTGAGAATGATAAAACAATCGCTAAAATTAGATTAGTTTTCAAACTGCCATGGGTGTTTGTTGGTTTTCTTTTCTAAAGTAACAATTTATAATTAATTACAGGCTTGGTAAAATGTGGCAATTAGGGTGTTAAATAACCGGGGGAG
>CAWEQF010000007.1:0-150533 GCA_963811195.1 uncultured Flavobacteriaceae bacterium | reverse complement strand
AACGCCCAGTTTGTTGAAAATATGGATGACGTGGCTTTTTACGGTATGCGGGCTAATGTTAAGCATGCGCGAAATTTAATTGTTGCTGGCCCCTTCAGGATGCAAAGGACTTCCCGCTCCGCGACGTCAGGGGCGCGGGCAGGGAATGGTTGGCAATATCCGTGGTTCGGGCATCCGTTCCGGGTGAAGCTTTGCCGTCTTCATCGGGGGCGCTTTGGGTCTGTTTTAGGGGAACACGATTTTCGCCGTGTTGATGTTGATCATAACGGTGGAAACCTGGTTGCCGCGGCGTCGTATTCTGGGTAAAAGGCCTGCTCCCTCATGGGCGATCGCACATGGGGACATTTTTGGGAACGGATTCCTGCAGGCTGAGAGACGCCGCGAAGGCCATGCGGGTGGCGTCGCCGCACCGGCCACAGTTGCTCTTGGGCAGCAGTTTGAGTATGTTAAGAACCGAATCCCTTTGATACAGGCGGTGACTGGGGGTGATTTCGTTTTTTAGGGAATAAGTATCATTTAGAAAGGCGATCAGCCGTTCCACAAACGACCGGGCTTGAGGCCGGTCGATGACAGGCGTTACAAGGCCGGCACGCGGATAAAGGACACAAAACCGGTTTTCAGGCGGAAACCGGATAAAAGCGAGATTATGGTCCCGCTCCGCTCGTTCCCGCCACCGCGTTCAGATAGGGAAACAGCGACGTAACCTCGGGCTCCAAAAGGAAACTGGCCATCATATCTTCTTCCGACTGCCCTCCCAGTTTGAACGCCGGGCCCCGGAAGTAGACGTTGAGGCCATAATAGGCATATTTGTCCGCGGTTTCCTTGCGGATCGCGCGAGGATGCCCGGTCTGGCTTTCTGACTTTAAAGGAGGATTCATCATAATGTGCCGGAACAGGGTTTGGCAAACTGCAACAAGGTATCCACGACTTCAGGCTTATAGACCTTTCTCCAGCCTTTGGGCAGACCTCGGCGGGGACATGCTTAACGAGAATGTAGGTCTCATCTTCCTCATGACTGAATGTCACCGTGGTTTTTTTCAATTCCCCCCCACAAAAGGCGCAATTCATGGCTCGTTCATCTCCTTGGCGCGGTTTTTCGGATGTCCATAAAATAAAAACCACAATAAATCAACATGTTGATAGGCATTCATTCTCGGTAATATATTTATTCCCCTGTCGCGATGGGCGAAATAAGCTATAAGCATTTGAAGCAGTGATGTTTTATGGCTGAGAAAGATACGGACCGGGCTGTCGCGGTTCAAGGATTCCGGGACTCTTTTAAGGCTTGCCTGGAGGACAACCGCGTACGGCCTGGCCGTTCGCCCTTTTATGTCAAACGGGCGCGGGCTTTTGTTGATCTTATCCCTAAAAAAAACTTCGGGAACGTTCGGCCGAAGTGTTAAGTCATTTCCGGCGAGTTAAAAAGATACTCGCAACTCTTTCGTTCCGTCAAGCGAAAAGGGAGAGGCGTTCAGAAACCAGGTTTGTTTGCTGTAAGCCCTTAAAAAGGTTACGTTTCCGGGAGGTGGGTTGAGGCCGGCAGTGCTTTCTCCCAGACGTGGGGGCCTTTTTGGGGTTTCATGGAAAAGTGGTTGCAGGGAACATCGGTGCCGTGCCGCATTTGAAATGGTTGCGGGTTTGAGGGAATCGGCGGATTGGATTCTTCAGGAGAGGCTGGTATGCATTCCCACGGAGGACCGTGGGAACGAGGAATATGAAGTTAACACTTCAATTCGGCACTCGATTGTCCGATATTCGTCTTTTGACCCGTTTCAACCAATGGATGCCATCGCCGCCCTTTTCTCCCGCGTCGCCCCCACATCCACTTTCAAGGTCCCCGGATCTATTATCACCCCATACTGTTCGGCTGCGTCGTCACGAGTCACATACCCTTCCAGCACATCCTTTTCCACCAGTTCCGGATCGCGCTCCACGGGATTTCCATACCCTCCGCCGCCGGGAGCATCGATCATCACCACATCTCCGGGCTTCAGGTGGGTCAGTCCGTACGGATTGCCTTCTTTCCCATTGACGAGGAAGATCGCCTTTTGTCCTTGCTTTCCGCCGAAAAGGCCCTCCGGAGGATGCCGATATCTCCCGGACTGCATGGCGAGGCTCACCGGTGGAAGGGGCGCGTATTCATCGTCGGGGATTCTCAGAACCATCCTCCTTCCCAGGCCCCCTTTCATTCTTCCGGGTCCGCCCGAGTCGGGAATAAGTTCTCTTTTCTCACAATCAAAGGCGTATCGCTCTCCAGGATCTCCACCGGCGTATTGGCGCCGTTGGCGGGAAAGATATAAACGAAGTTTCCATCGGCCCCGGAACTGGCGCCCATGCCCCTCCCCTGATCCGCACGGAGTGCCACGATTTTCCATCCTTGTTCTTGCCATACAAAACATTCATGCTGGCGGGCGTTCCTCCGCTCCCGGCAATCACCCTGTCGGCAGGGCCTCGGCCATGGCCCTGTAAATAATTTCCGTGACAAAATGCCCCACCTGCATGCGGGCGGCAACAGCGGCGGGGAACCGGCAGTTCGCCACACTTCCTTGGGCAGGAGCAGTCAGGGAAAGCGGGGCCGCGGCCCCGTCGTTGTTGGGGATATCCGGGTCGAACATGCTCTTGAGGGCCATGAACACGTAAGCAAACGTAAAGTTGCAGACCACATTGCCCCCCCATCCACCCCCACCGGAGGATCAAGTCAGTCTCCATGTCCACCAGGATGTCGCTCCCCTTGACCTCAACCGCCACCTTGATGACAATATCGCCCTTGCCTTCCATCTGTTCCACAATGCCCTCGGAGCGATAAATGCCGTCCGGAACCTTGCTGATGGCCTCCCGCATGCTTTTTTCGGTCCTGGGAAAAAATCTTTTGTTCCGCCAGATCATCCAGGGTTTCCAGTTCATATTCCCCTGAGCATCTGAACAATTTTTTCAGAACAGACGTGATTAGCGGATGATCAGGGAACGGATGTCTCCGGTCACTTCATGGGAGTTCGCACATTCCACCGGATCATTTCCATGACCGCTTCGTTGAGAACCCCTGCGTCATAAAGTTTTACAAGGGGGATGAAAAGGCCGTCCTCAAACACATCGTGGTTGTCGGACGATACGCGTCCTCCGATGTCTGAATGGTGAAACACGCACGCCGTAAAGGCCACCAGTCTTTCTTTGTGAAAAATAGGGCTCATTACACAGACATTGCCTGCCACCCGCATTTACAGGGTTAAAAAAGCCATAAGTATATTACTTGTGGTTTTCGGGGCGATACTTATTGTAAGAGGCGTATTTCCGCATAAAATGGAAAATCTGCAGGATAAAATAGAGATCATACAACCCGATAATGTAGTTTTAATACCTGGTCAAGCTCAGGAAAACACATAAAAAAAGCTTCCCTAAAGGAAGCTTTTTTGAGGCATCGAGCGGATTCGAACCGCTGTACAAGCTTTTGCAGAGCTCTGCCTAGCCACTCGGCCACGATGCCAGATTTTTGGATGGCAAATGTAATAAAAAATTCCAGTATCCCGTATAAAACTACCTGGATTTGCTTCTGGAAACAGTTACCATTCCAACATTTCCTCCAATTGGAGGGTTAATCTTTGATACAGAAACTTTTACTTTACTTACTTGTGCTATTTCTTCTATAACCCTGTTCATTATCCGTTCTGCTACCGTTTCCAGAAGTTTAGAGCGCTTAGCCATTTCTTCCTTTACAATTTTATTTAAATGCACATAATCTATAGTATCTGCCAGATGATCGCTCTCTGCAGATTTTTGTAAATCTCCTTTAACCTTAAGATCAACACGATAATCGCTTCCTATTTTCTCTTCTTCCACCAGGCATCCATGGTAAGAAAACACCTTTATATTTTTTAATTTTATGGTTCCCACCTTATATTTTTTCCAAAGGTATTAAGGCTTATTTAAAAAAAGGTGGAAACGCTAAATAATTTAAACCTTTCTTAAGAGAGTATATATAAGATTCCCCGCCGAATTTTTGATAACTTTGCACACTATTTTATATAACACTATGGAAGAAGGAAAAAAATCCCTCAATTTTATTGAGCAGATTATAGAAGAAGATATAAATAACGGTTATTCAAGAGAAGATCTTAAATTTAGATTTCCTCCCGAACCCAATGGTTATTTACATATTGGCCATGCCAGTTCTATCTGCCTGAATTTTGGGCTCGGCGAAAAATTTGGTGCGCCTGTAAATTTAAGATTCGATGATACAAATCCTATAAAAGAAGAACAGGAATTTGTAGATGCCATAAAAGAAGATGTGCTGTGGTTAGGCTATAAATGGAATAAGGAATGTTACGCATCAGATTATTTTCAGCAATTGTATGACTGGGCGGTAACTATGATTAAAAATGGAGATGCCTATGTTGACAGCCAGTCTTCTGAAGTAATTGCAGAGCAAAAAGGAACTCCAACTACCCCCGGAAAAGAAAGTCCGTTCAGAAACCGTTCTGTAGAAGAAAATCTTGAGTTGTTCGAGAAAATGAAAAACGGCGAAACCGCGGAAGGGGCTCATGTGCTGAGAGCTAAAATTGATATGGCATCCAGCAATATGCTGATGCGCGACCCCGTGATGTACAGAATTTTGCACAAAAACCATCACCGTACCGGTGAAGAATGGAAAATTTACCCAATGTATGACTGGGCACATGGAGAAAGTGATTTTATTGAAGGGGTGTCCCATTCGTTTTGTACCCTTGAATTTCTTCCGCATAGAGAACTTTATAACTGGTTTATTAAAGAGGTGAGCGGCCCGGAGGATTTAAAGCCTAAACAGCGGGAATTTGCCAGGAGAAATTTAAGTCATACCGTGGTTAGTAAACGCAAATTATTGCAACTGGTACAACAGGGAGTTGTAAAATCCTGGGATGATCCACGAATGCCTACTATTTCTGGTTTAAGAAGAAGAGGATATACCCCTGCTTCCATTAAAAAATTTGCAGATACCATTGGAATTGCCAAGCGCGAGAATATAATAGATGTTTCTCTCCTTGAATTTTGTATTCGGGAGGACCTTAATAAATCGGCGCCCCGGGTAATGGGTGTACTGGATCCCATAAAACTGATAATTACAAATTATCCTGAAGGAAAGGAAGAAATGCTGGAGACAGAGAACAATCCTGAAGACGAAACCACTGGAACCCGTGAAATTCCTTTCTCTCGAGAATTATATATTGAAAGGGAAGATTTTAAAGAAGAAGCAAACCGAAAATTTTTTAGATTAACTCTAGGTAAAGAAGTAAGGCTGAAAAGTGCTTACATAATTAAAGGGGAAAATATTGTAAAAGATGAAGCCGGGAATATTAAAGAAATTCATTGTACTTATGATCCTAAAAGTAAAAGCGGCAGCGGCACAGAAGAATCTTTGCGCAAGGTAAAAGGAACTTTGCACTGGGTTTCTATACCTCACGCCGTTAAGGCTGAAATAAGGCTGTATGATCGCTTATTTAGTGTAGAATCTCCAGATACAGATAAAGATCACGACTTTATGGAATTTATTAATCCTGATTCCTTAAAAGTGGTAACCGGTTTTGTAGAACCGGGTCTTAAAACTGCAAGCGTAGGAGAAAAATATCAGTTTCAAAGAATAGGATATTTTTGTGTAGATAAGGAAAGTACAAAAGAAAACCTTATCTTTAATCGTACTGTAAGCTTGCGGGATTCATGGAGCAAAAAAGCCCATTAAACTACTTCAATTAAGAACATTTTAGTAAAGCTATTATATATATTAACCGGTTGTTAACAAGATTAACCAAAGGTTTGACTAAATTTGAGTTAACTAAAAAAATTGATTAAAATAAGATAATTATGGCAAATTCTGGAAATACCTTCTTAGCATTAGTAACTGGCGCGGCTATAGGGGCTGCAGTGGGATTGCTTTATGCTCCTGAAAGCGGCGAAGAAACTCGCAAAAAATTAAATAAGGAATCTAAAAAAGCTCAGGAAAAATTCAATCAGAAATATTCCGAAACGACTTCTAATCTTAGTACCAAAGCTAAAAAAGCAAAACTGGATTTTGAAAATCGGTTAGAAGAGACTCTGTCTTCTGCCAGTAGTAAAGCAGACGAAATTCTTGCTGCAATGGAATCGAAACTGGAAGATCTTCGCAAACAAAATGCAAAGTTGCAAAAGGATGTTAAGAAAGAAGGTAATACTTCTGCAAAAAAAGCCGTAGTTTAATTTATGGCTTTTGAAAAACTAAGCAATAGTATTCATGAGTTAAATGGTAATATAAAAGCACTCACCTCTAGTAGTGCAGAATATTACAAACTTGATCTTTATAAAAAATTTATAAAGGGAGCTATTGCCTTAGTTAATATGTTATTAATAGGCTTTATCAGCCTTATAGCCTTTTTATTTCTATCTATTGCTATAGCTATGCTTATAAGCAATGCCTTAGACCAGCCAAGTGCAGGGTTCTTTATTGTGGGCGGGTTTTATGTGGTAATTCTTATTTTGCTTCTTCTCTTTGGAAAAAAATATATTCAAAGAACCATACTTATTAAATCTTCACGTAATTTTTTTAACGATTAGAAATTATGAAAGAGTATAGATCTTTTGAAGAAATAGACAGAGATTTGAAGATTTTAAAACTTCAGAATCAAATAGATAAAGAAGAGTTAAAGCTCAGCTATAAACACACCAAAGAAAGTCTTAATCCCATAACAATAATTGGAAATATGATAGGTTCCATTGCTCAAAAAGCATTGGTTTTAAAAGCAGTTTCCAAACTTTTTGGTGTTAAACGGGTAGTAACAAAAAAGTAATCTAATTAGGAGTAAAATCCAGGATCATTCAATAAAACTTAAGGACGGACGTATGCTTGCTTTTTCTGAATATGGAAAAGTGGGTGGTATCCCGTTATTCGTATATCATGGAACGCCGGGCTCCCGAATATTTAAACGATTCGAAAATTCCTCTTGGATATAAAAGTTCGGCATGCATGTAATTACTCCTGAACGCCCGGTTTACGGTCTATCTGACCCGGCACCCAACCGAAAAATATGCGATTTTGGGAATGATAGTGAGGAACTCGCAGATAGATGGGGTATTGATCATTTCCACGTGGCCGAAGGCTCTGGGGGGGTCCTATGCTCTTGCCTGTGCAATCCATTCCCCAAAGTGCATTTTTCGGCTACCTTATTTTCCAGTGGTGGACCTCCGGAAATTATGCGCTCCTCAAAAGGTATGCAAGCAGGAAATAAAATAGCTTTTTTCCTTGCTAAATATGCCCCTTTTCTTCTGAAGATAATGCTTGGGAAATATGCAAATGCCGTACAAAAGAACCCTGGTAAATATGGAGGTTTTTAAACAGGGAACGGAAGGAACTTATCGTGACATGTTACTGGTTAGTCACGCCTGGCACCTCGATTTAAATAGATTAGCCGTTCCTATATTTTTATGGCATGAAACCGCAGATACTATGGTTCCGGTATCAGTGGCAAAAGCGTTTTCAAAAATACTGCCCGGATGCGAGCTTCATTTTGTTGAAGGTGCAGGATATCAGCTTTTATGGAGTAAAGACATCTGGAACCAAATTATTTCAAAGATGATTTCTGGGGGGATTACTATATTGCAGTAGCTTGAGGAAAATGCGGTAGCAGAGATCAAAAATAAATATGCAGTTTTACTTGCTACCCGTAGAGAATGTGGAAGGATATTTTAGGTTATCTTGAGCATTTAAATTCTTTTCATGAATAGGTTATCATATTTTACAGCAATACTCTTCTCATTTGTCGTATCAATATCTCAGGCTCAGTATAGAGACCACCTTAGCTATAACAGGCTTGGTTTGCAGGCGGGTTTAACCTATGGCGGAATCCATACCGATAACTTTGCCACCAGCGATAAACCGGGTTTTATGACTGGTTTTACAACAAGAGCTAATGTTTACAATGACTTAATTGTAGTTTATGGGGTAAATTTTTACCAGTTTGTGACAGGGGTTTCTGTAAAACAGAATTTGTTAGCTTCTGCCGAAGAAACCGATTTTAAAGACCTGGGAGTGCAGATCAATCTTTTTGTAGGGCAGAAGATTGCCGGAGAACATTTGGATCTGGAATTAGGCCCAGTGTTGCAAATAAACGGGAAATGGCAACCAGCTGAAGCCTATAAAAATTATTATATAGACGGATATACGTTACAGGCAAAAGACATCGAAGATATCTCCAAAGTAAATCTAAATCTTGCAGCCAATCTTTCAGGAGGATTCCGTGATTTTAAGATGTGGCTTCAGTATCAGTATGGCGTAAATAATGCCTTTAAAGGTCTTAATACAAAGGATAGGAGAGCTATGGATTCCCACGCTAAAGATTTCACAGGCCACATTAGTCTGGTAATCTTTGGAGCTGCCTATTATTTTTAAGAATTTAATCTTTTTATGGCTAGTTGAATTCTTTTAAGCGTTTCTTCCTTGCCAAGTGTAGCGGCAATTTCAAACACATCTGGTCCCTGCATAGCACCTACAAGAGATAATCGCAGGGGTTGCATTACTTTTCCGAAACCAATTTCATGGGCCGTAATCCAGCCCTTTATGCGGGTTTGTAAATTTTCTGCAGAAAAAGGATATGTTTCGGCAATGTTTACCGCTATATTTTCCATGGTTGGCACAGTGTCTTCCTTCCAGGCTTTTTTAACAGCTTTTGAATCGTAAATTTTTGGGGTTTCGAAAAAATAATTTCCCAGTTCCCAGAAATCATCAACAAAAGTTGCGCGCTCCTTCAATAAAGAAACTACTTTTAAAACATATTCGGTAGAAGTGTTTATCCCTTTTTTAGAAAGGATTTTCTGAAATTTTTTAGCTAATACTTCAGTGGAAGCCTGTTGTAAATAATGTTGTTGAAACCATTTGGTTTTTTCGGGATCAAATTTTGCTCCCGATTTATGGACTCTTGAGAGTTCAAAAGCGCCTACAAGTTCCTTTAAATTAAAAAATTCCTGTTCTGTTCCGGGATTCCAGCCTAGCAGACTTAGCATATTAACCACTGCTTCGGGAAAATAATTTTCTTCACGATATCCACTGGAAACCTCTCCTGTTTTAGGATCTTTCCATTCCAGAGGAAAGACCGGAAATCCCATTTTGTCGCCATCCCTTTTGCTTAATTTTCCTTTTCCCTGAGGTTTTAAAATTAGGGGTAAATGGGCAAAATTTGGTGCTTTCCATCCAAAAGCGCGATAAAGTAATGTATGAAGGGCCAATGAAGGCAACCATTCTTCGCCTCGAATTACATGAGTAATAGCCATTAAGTGATCGTCTACCACATTGGCTAAATGATAGGTGGGCAGGCCATCACTTTTAAAGAGCACCTTATCATCCAGGATGGAGGTGTTTACTTCCATATCTCCCCGGATTTCATCGGTAAGCTCCAGGGTTTCATTTTCGGGTGATTTAAACCGGATTACGTAAGCTTCGTTGGCTTCAATTCTTTTTTTTACTTCCTCTTCAGAAAGAGAAAGGGAATTTTCAAGTTTTAAGCGATTATGCCAGTTATAAATAAAGGTTTTACCTTTTGCTTCATGTTCTTTGCGGTGTTTGTCCAGATCTTCAGCCGTATCAAAAGCATAATAAGCATTTCCGCTGGAAATAAGTATATCTGCATATTCTTTATAAATATACGCTCTTTCGCTTTGTCGATAGGGGCCGCAATCTCCTTCTTTCCCGGGGCCTTCATCAAAAGGAATTCCACACCAGTTTAGCGAATCTATAATATATTTTTCGGCTCCTTCTACAAAACGCGCCTGATCTGTATCTTCAATTCTCAGCAAAAAATCGCCCCCATGCTTTTTGGCAAATAAATAATTATATAAGGCAGTTCTAACTCCACCTATATGAAGAGGACCGGTAGGACTGGGCGCAAAACGTACACGTATTTTCGACATAACACTAAAATTTGTCCGCAAAGGTAAAGGATTCTTCCGTTTTTATCGCTGTTTGAAGACTAAGAGTGAGATTTATTCTGCTTCAGAAGGATTTATGGAACTCTTATAATATCAAAAGAAATTTGTAGTTTTAGAGTTGGTTTAGGCAGGCGAAAAATGAACGATTTTCACATTATAAAAGAGAAATTAAACGCATTCGTAAGGAAATTTTACCTTAATGAATTGCTTAAGGGCTTTTCCCTTTTCCTGGCTTTATGGTTGTTGTATTTTCTTATCATTTTATTTGTTGAATATCTTTTCTGGCTGAGCCCGTTTTATAGAAGTATTTTATTCTGGACATTTATAACTATTTCGGGCGTCCTTTTTCTGCGATTTATTGTTTTTCCGGTCATGCAACTTTTAAAGATTTCCAAAGGAATCGATCTTATGGAAGCTTCAAAAATAGTAGGGCAACATTTTCCCGAGGTAAAGGATAAACTCATAAATGTTTTGCAGCTTAATAATTCGCAGTACCAGTCCGAATTGTTGCTGGCAAGTATTTCACAAAAGTCCCGGGAACTAAGCCCGGTTCCTTTTACGCGGGCCGTAAATTTTAAATCGGGTTTAAAATACCTGAAATACGCCCTGTTTCCGGTGATTATAATACTTGCTGTCGTGTTTACCGGGAATTTCTCTTTGTTTTCAAATAGTTATACACGGGTAATCCATTATAATACCGCTTATTCGCCACCCGCTCCTTTTCGGTTTATTTTACCACAACAGCCAATTAAAGTAGAGGAGGGGACAGATTTTATTCTGAAGGTTTCCACCGAAGGAAAAGTTATTCCCGAGAATGTTTCGATAGAGTACGAAGGAGAAAATTATTTCCTTAAACAGGTCGCTCCAAATCAATTTGAATATCGATTTTCGAAGATTAATCAGCCTGTTGATTTTCGGTTAAACGCAAATAAAATTTATTCTTCGCACTATTCTATACAGGTAATAAAAGTACCGCATCTTTTAGATTTTAAAATGTTTTTAAACTATCCGTCATACACAGGTAGGCGCAACGAGGAAATATTTGGAACGGGCAATGCAATAATTCCTGAGGGCACTGAGGTGTCCTGGAAATTAGAAACCGAAGCCACCCGGAGCGTTAATTTAGTTTTTAATGATACGGTTCTTCAATTTTCAAGAAAAGATAAGGAGTTTCAGCTTTCAAGGCCCTTCTTTTCTTCCATAGCGTATTCTATAAATACCTCTAATGAAGAGGTGAAAGAATATGAAAAATTGAATTACCAGGTAAATGTAGTAAAAGACGAGTCCCCAAAAATAAAGGTCGAAATGAAAAGGGACAGCCTTAAGGATGGGATTCTTTATTTTAAAGGGAATGCATCTGATGATTATGCTATACAGAATATAAGGCTTGTATATTATAAAGTAGGTCATGAAGAAAAGAAAACCTTTTTACCTGTTCAATTTCAAAAAGGAAGTTTTTCCACATTTATTGATGTTTTTCCGGGAGAGATTAGACTTGAAAAAGGAACAAATTATCAGGTTTATTTTGAAGTTTTAGACAATGATGCTATTCATGGTTCTAAAAGTGCCAAAAGCGAAGTGTTCGATTTCAGAAAAAAATCTGATGATGAAATAGAATCACAATCAATTAGGCAACAGGGTGAATCTATAAGCGAAATGAGCAAAAATCTGGATAAAATGGAATTTTCTCAACAGGAATTTAAAGATTTTTCCCAGGAAGAGAAACAGAAAGAAAACCTAAGTTTTAACGATCATAAAAAGCTTGAACAATTTCTTCAGAGACAAAAAGCTCAGGAGGAAATGATGCGCAATTATTCTGAAAAACTTAAAAAGAGCCTACAGGAAGATCAGGAATCGCATCAAGATGAATTCAAAAAACAATTGGATGATCGGTTGAAGAAAAATGAAGACAAGTTAAAGGAGAACGAAAAATTATTAAAAGAGCTTCAGGAGATTTCAAATAAAATAAATAAAGAAGAATTAAATGAAAAGATTGAGAATTTAGCCAAAAAAAACTCCGCCAGACAAAAGAGTCTGCAACAATTGCTGGAGCTTACAAAACGGTATTATATAGATCGTAAATCACAAAAATTAGCCGCTAATCTTGAAAAACTTTCCTCTGTCCAGGAACAATTAGCTGAAAACGATTCTATTGGCTCAACAGACCCTCAGAAAGATCTCAATAAAAAGTTCGAAAATCTTAAAAACGAACTGGATACGCTTAATAATGAAAATAAAATGCTTAAAAAACCCATGGACCTTGCGCGGGATAAAGATCTTGAAGAAAGTATTTCCCAGGACCAAAACAAAGCCCTTGAAGACTTGCAAAATCAAGAAAATAAAAGTGCCCGGAGTAATCAAAAATCTGCCGCAAAAAAAATGAAAAAACTGGCACAGCAAATGAAATCTGCACAAATGGCGGCAAAAGGTCAGCAATTGAATATCGATATAGATGCTATGCGAAAGATACTTGATAATTTATTGACTTTTTCTTTTGAACAAGAGGACTTGCTGAACGATTTTAAGGGAATGAGGATCAATAACCCGGGTTATGCCGGAGGACTTAAAAAACAACAGCTCCTAAAGGAACATTTTGAGCATATTGACGATAGTATTTTTTCTCTTGCCCTTAAAAACCCCATGATTTCGGATAAAATTACCTCCAGCCTCACGAATATTGAGTATGATATTAATAATGCTCTGGATAGACTTTCACAAAATGAGCTTTCCCAGGGCACGGCCAGCCAACAATATGTAATGACTGGAACTAATGAACTTGCAAATATGCTGGACGAGGTTCTTTCCAATATGCAGGAAATGGCAAAACCCAGCGGAGGTAATGGCGCTGGTAAAAACGGGATGCAATTGCCGGATATTATTCAATCCCAGGAAGAGTTGAATTCTGAAATGGGCAATCAGTTAAAAAAACAAACCGAAAACACCCGGGACGGGGAGGACGGCAAACCGGCAAAGTATTCAGAAGAGAACAGTTCCCGTCTTTACGAAATTTATAAGGAACAACAGGAGTTAAGAATGCAGTTGCAGGACAGGTTACAGGAACTTGGAGATAAAGGAAAAGTACCTTTATTGCAGGAAATGGAACAAACTGAAAAGCAATTATTAGACAACGGAATTACAAAAGAAGCTCTAAACAGAATGAACAAGATCAAAGAGCGGATGTTGAAACTACAAGAGGCTGTAAATTCTCAGGAATATGAAAATAAGAGAGAATCCAGAACCAATACCAAAGAATTTAAGAATACTGCCCAGGATCAAATTATTAAGGCAAAAGAATATTTTAATTCTACAGAGATTTTAAACAGACATATTCTACCTTTGCGGCAAATTTACAGGTTACGGGTTAGTAAATATTTCGAAGATAAAAATGATTGAGTTTTATAGTGAAACCAATTTTATATTGGAAGACCAAAAGAAGCATGCAAAATGGATTGAAAATGTAATTCATTCTGAAGACAAAGTATTGGAAAATATTACCTATGTCTTTTGCAACGATGAATATTTGCATAAAATCAATGTTGAATATTTAAGTCATGACACCTTAACCGATATTATTACCTTTGATTATTCCGTAGGAAATTATTTACAGGCGGATGTTTTTATAAGTGAAGAACGCGTCAGAGAAAATGCAGTTGATTTTGATGTTAGTTTCGATGAAGAATTGCGACGGGTTATGATACATGGAGTTTTACACCTATGCGGTTATAAAGATAAAACTCCCGGAGATACTATTTTAATGAGGCAGAAGGAAACCGAAAAAATGAAATTGTTCCACGTGGAACGCTAAATTTTGGACTGAATGTTTAACACAGAATATGATGTGATTGTGGTGGGTGCGGGACACGCCGGTAGTGAAGCTGCCGCTGCTGCCGCTAATATGGGAAGTTCTACCCTGTTGATTACCATGAATCTTCAAAATATCGCTCAAATGAGTTGTAATCCTGCTATGGGCGGAATAGCAAAAGGACAGATTGTAAGGGAAATCGATGCTCTGGGGGGATATAGTGGATTAGTAAGCGATACCAGCGCAATTCAGTTTAAAATGCTTAATAAATCAAAAGGCCCCGCTATGTGGAGTCCTCGAGTGCAAAGTGATAGAATGATGTTTGCAGAGCACTGGAGACTGAGGTTGGAGAATACTCCTAATCTGGATTTTTATCAGGAAATGGTTGCCGGACTATTAATTGCAGGAGATCAGGTTGTCGGGGTGAAAACTAGTTTAGGAATTGAGGTTCGTGCTAAGTCTGTAGTATTAACTAATGGCACATTTTTAAATGGACTTATTCATATAGGAAATAAAAATTTTGGTGGGGGCAGATCAGGAGAAAGAGCCGCTACCGGAATAACGGAGGAACTGGTTGAACTTGGATTTGAATCCGGCAGGATGAAAACAGGAACTCCTCCCCGGGTGGACGGAAGGTCTCTGGATTATTCTAAAATGATAGAACAACCCGGTGATGATATTCCGTCAAAATTCTCATTTCTGGACGAAACACAGCCATTAAAGAAACAAAGGTCGTGTTACATGACCTATACTTCTCCTGAGGTTCATAATATTCTAAAAGAAGGGTTTGAACGCTCTCCCATGTTTAATGGCAGAATAAAAAGTATTGGCCCACGTTACTGTCCTTCAATAGAAGATAAAATTAATCGCTTTTCAGATAAAGACCGGCATCAGTTGTTTGTAGAGCCTGAAGGATGGAAAACCGTAGAAGTTTATGTAAATGGATTTTCTACTTCTTTACCTGAAGATGTCCAGTATAAAGCTCTTAAATCTGTGAAGGGTTTTGAAAAAGTAAAATTCTTCCGCCCCGGTTACGCTATAGAATATGATTATTTTCCACCCACTCAGCTAAAACACACTTTAGAAACCAAAATTATTGAGGGTTTATATTTTGCAGGTCAGATTAATGGAACTACAGGTTATGAAGAAGCAGCCTCTCAGGGAATCATGGCGGGAATAAATGCTGCGCTTAAAGTTCAGGAAAAAGATGCTTTTACCCTTCAAAGAGATGAATCTTATATTGGGGTTTTAGTCGATGATTTAATTACCAAGGGAACAGAAGAACCATACAGAATGTTTACTTCCCGTGCAGAATATCGCACTCTTTTGCGGCAGGATAACGCAGATTTCAGACTTACTGAAAAATCGTTTAATCTGGGCCTTGCTAAAGAAGAGAGAATGCGAAAAATGGAAGAGAAAAAGCAAAAATCTCTAAAGTTTGTTGATTTTTTAAAAGAAACCAGTGTAATTCCCGAGGAAGCCAATGTTGTTCTTGAAGAAAAGAATTCTTCTTTAATGAAACAAAGCGATAAGATTTTTAAAGTTTTTTCCCGACCCAGTATCGCGATGGATGATATTCGAAAATTCAGTGGGGTAGAGGAGTTTATTTTGAAAAATGAACTCAATGAAGAAATGCTGGAACAAACAGAAATCCAGGTAAAATATTCCGGATATATCGATAAAGAAAAAAACAATGCTGATAAACTCCATCGTTTAGAAGATATTAGAATCCCACAGAATTTCGATTATTCCAATATAAAATCCATGTCTTTTGAAGCCAGGGAGAAATTAAATAAAATTCAGCCGGTAAGTGTTTCTCAAGCTTCACGTATAAGCGGAGTGAGCCCTAGCGATATTTCTGTATTATTGGTTTATATGGGGCGTTAAAATTTAGTTGTTCCACGTGGAACTTTATTAAAATTATTTTCTTTAAGTGAACAATTTTTCGGTAGATTCAAAAAAAACTCCTTTCTTAACCTGCAGAGATTTTACTGTAAGTGGAGAAAGGTTTCAGCTTTTTTATAATGAGGAATGGGAGATGTTAATCACGTACCCTCAACCTGAGTCTTCTAAATTACCGGTCTATTATAAGAGCGATAAATATATTTCCCATACCGATTCCAGGGACTCTATCACCGATAAAATCTATCAGTATATCAAAGGGAAAATGATCCAAAAAAAACTTAAGTGGATCCGAAAAAAATATCCTCAAAAAGGAAGGATTTTGGATATTGGTGCAGGCACAGGGGGATTTTTAAAAATCGCAAAGAAAAAAGGATGGAAAGTAAATGGGGTTGAGCCCGATGAGAAAGCCAGGAAATTGTCTTTAGAAAAAGGAATAAAATTAGAATCAGATTTGTCGAAATTCCGATCCGAGAAATTTGATGTTATCACTCTCTGGCATGTAATGGAACATCTTCCGGATCTTAAAAGCCGCATTGTAGAAATTCAACATTTGCTTAAAAAAAATGGATTATTAGTAATCGCGGTTCCTAACTTTAAAAGTTACGATGCCAAACATTATGGAGAATTTTGGGCAGCTTACGATGTTCCCAGGCATCTATGGCATTTTTCAAAAAACAGTTTTTCTAAATTATTCTCTCCTCATGGTTTTCGACAAACCGACATCAAACCTCTTATTTTCGATTCCTTCTATGTAAGTATTCTCTCACAAAAATATAAAACAGAAAAGCAAAATATTTTCATGGCCTTTTTGGTGGGATTAAAATCGAATTGGAAAGCCAGAACCAGTGGCGAGTATTCCTCTCTCTGTTATTTTTTCCGTAAACAGGGGTGATATTCGTTTTAAGGCGGTTTAAACCCTCTTTTTCTCCTTATATTAGAAATCCATAGCTAATTATTTTTACACTCCTTAAATTTAAGGAAAAAAGCTAATTTGTAATTAGAATTTTCTATTGCGGGGGCCCCAATTATAGCTTTAACCAATATGGAAATATATTAAATAAATTTTTCTATTCGCCCTCATTTACTTTAGTACTTTTGTGTTAAACAAATCAATTTAAAGTTATGAAGAAATTTTTAATGGTTGCTGTTTTGGCAACTGCCCTTATAAGCTGTGAGCAACAAAAAACAGCTTATGTAGATACCACAAGACTGGTTAAAGAATATAAAGAGATGGAGGATGTTCAAAAAGACTTCACTTCAAAATCAGATCAGGTGAAATCTCAACTGGATTCTGTGGCTCAAAATTTTCAGAAAAAAGTGCAGGACTATCAGAACAATATGAAAAGCATGAGTACTTCAGAAAGACAACAAAAGGAAAAGGAACTCATGCGAGAGCAGCAAATGATTCAGCAACAACAACAAATGAAAGGAAGCCAGTTGCGCAAGGAAAGCGATAAAGTTATTGATTCTATAATTTCAAAAGTGAAAGACTACGTAAAGGATTATGGCAAGAAGAATAATTATACTTATATCTTTGGGAGCAATGAGTCTGCAAATATTATGTATGCTAAAGACGGCCTGGATATAACCGATGAGATCCTGAAAAAATTAAATGAGAATTATAAGAAATAAATTTTTTTGAAAGTTTTTAAAAAGCCGTAAAGTTTTCTTTATGGCTTTTTTATTTTAAGACAGAATATATACTCCAAATAAAGAGATAATAAAATAGCCGGTTAACGTGAATGCGCCAGCATAATCTTTGGCAATACGCTGACCGAATAAGAGAAAAATGAGTGTGACACAGGCAAGGGAACAGGCGAAAAGAGCAAAAAACGGGTTGCCGTAAAATAACAGGCCTATTACCCCTAAAAGAGCTAAAATTCCGGTGGTAATTTCCATTAGCATAATTGTGGCAACCATCAGTGGGACCACACCGCCTAAAAACGTTTTGGAAAAATGTTCTTTAAGCCAGCCGGTATTTCCTTTCCAATCTACCAATTTATCAATTCCGGATTGGAAAAAAGTCACCATAATAAAGCCTAAAATCAGGATTTCGGTTATGTAAGAATGCAGATATTCGGTTTCCATAAAGCTTATTTTTATGAGGCCTTTTTATGCAATAGCCTGGTTAATTTTATTGAAAGATCTGTTAGAATTATTTTGGAATTCCCATTACGCTCAATATGATAAATAGCTTCTTCTATTTCTTTAGAAATAGCCAGGATATTCGCTCCATTTACATAGGGGGCAAATTTTGCGAGGTTAAAATTTGCTGTTTTCGGTTTTATATAAACCAGATTTCCTGCCTTATAATTTAATAAAAGAGCCTGTCTAAAGAAATCAAGACAATACAATAAGAAGCTTTTTTGGGTTTCCCGTCCATTAGCCGCAATATCCTGGCTCCAGGAGATTAAATCCAAGATAGAAGCTTTATTCCCACTTGCCTTAAATGCAGTTCTAACCCAATTTATAAACCATTGTTCAAATATTTCATCTTCAGAATCCTGACTTAAAATCCGGAGGGCCTGTGCATAATTGCCATTAGATTCTACCGCAATTTTTCGTGCGTTAAGAATATCCAGTTTATGATCTTCAGTAAGTTTTTCTGAAATAACAGCCTCCGGCAAGTTCGGGAAATGCAGGCGCTGGCACCTGGAAAGAATAGTTTGAATTATTTGATCTTCCTCTTCGGCAATTAAAATGAATAACGTGTTAGAAAGTGGCTCTTCAATTAATTTTAATAATTTATTGGAACAGGCCGTATTCATTTTATCGGCTCCCCAAACAATCATTACTTTATATCCTCCTTCATAAGATTTTAATGATAAGGATTTCACTATATCCTGGGCCTCGTCTACCCCAATCTGGCCTTGTTTGTTTTCTATGCCTAATTTTTGATACCAGTCATATAAACTTCCGTAAGGATTCTCTTTTAGAAATTCCCACCATTCTGCCATAAAATTTGCAGAAACAGGATGTTTTTTAATTTTTTCATTAGGTGCAACAGGAAAGGCAAAATGCAAATCGGGATGCGCAATTTTTTGCTTGTCTTTTTTATTTTCTGAAGAGATTTCCTTTTGGAAATCGGGTTTATCAATTCCAAGAACATAATGCGCATAGGCAATGGCCATAGGCAATAATCCACTGCCATGGTTGCCGGTAAATAACTGCGCATGTGGGATCCTGCCTCGATTTGCAGTAGTAACAAGATGACTTTTTATGTGTGGTAAACCCAGTACTTCAGAGAAAAGCATAAGCAAAGATATAATTAATCTGCACTTTAATATCTTCAGAAAAAATTATATTTGTGGTAGATACAATTCTTTATGAAAACAATAGACGATTTCAATTTTAAAAATAAACGCGCTTTAATAAGAGTAGATTTTAATGTGCCTGTAAACGAAGATGGAAAAGTAGGAGATGCTACACGTATAGAAGCTGCAAAACCAACCATCGATAAAATCCTGAAGGATGGCGGAAGTGTTGTTTTAATGTCTCATTTAGGGCGCCCAAAAGGAAGAGAAGAAAAATATTCACTGCACCAAATTGTAGATAAGGTTTCTGAAGTGCTTGGGAAAAAGGTTAAATTCGTATCTGAATGTGTTGGGGAAATAGCGGAAAAGGCTGCTCAAGATTTAAAATCCGGGGAGGTGCTGCTGTTAGAAAATCTTCGTTTTCATAATGAAGAGACCGAAGGGGACAAAAACTTTGCACAGCAACTAGCAAAATTGGGCGATATTTATGTAAATGATGCTTTTGGAACTGCGCACCGGGCACATGCTTCTACCACGATAGTTGCCAATTATTTTAAAGATAAATGTTTTGGATATCTGCTTGCAAAGGAAATAGAGAGTTTAAACAAAGTTCTTAAATCGGCAGAACATCCTGTAACCGCTATATTGGGAGGCGCAAAAGTTTCTTCAAAAATTACGGTAATAGAAAACATCCTGGATAAGGTAGATAATTTGATTATTGGGGGCGGAATGGCTTTTACATTTATTAAAGCGCAGGGGGGCAATATTGGAAGTTCCCTTGTAGAAGAAGATAAACAGGAATTAGCCCTGAAGATTTTAAAAAAGGCCGAAAAATTAGGAGTTGTAATTTATTTACCTACCGACTCGGTTGTGGCAGACAGCTTTTCTGAGATGGCAGATACGGACATCTACCCTACTAATAAAATCCCGGATGGCTGGATGGGCTTAGATGCAGGGCCGGAAACAATTAAAAACTTCTCTGCAGTAATTAAAAATTCTAAAACTATTTTGTGGAATGGCCCCGTAGGAGTTTTTGAAATGGAACCTTTTGCAAAAGGCACCATAGAAGTGGGGAAAGCGATTGGAGAAGCTACCCATGCAGGCGCGTTTTCACTTGTTGGAGGAGGTGACTCTGTGGCTGCCGTAAAAGAATTTGGTCTGGAAAATAAAATGAGCTATGTCTCCACCGGGGGCGGAGCGATGCTGGAAATGTTGGAGGGCAAGAAGCTGCCTGGAATTCAAGCTATAGAAGATAATTAATAAGAAACAGAAATTATACCCGTTAAGTGTATATGAATAAGATGAAAAATGTAGTTTCCTTTTTAATGCTGTTTTCATTTTTAGGGGTAATGGCTCAAAAAACCCATAAAAAAGATAACGGGGAAATAAAAACGGAAGTTAAAAAAGCAAATTTTAGAGTACAGGTTTTTAAGCGTCCGGAAAATGGCGAAATAAAACTTGCGGCTCCAGATTCCAGTTTTAAGGACCGGCTTCCTATTTCTGCAAAGATCAACAAAACCACAATTTCTAATCTAAAGGATCTTCCACGAGCCGAAAAAATAGATTCCGTTTGGAAGTCGGAACTCCTAAATTCAGACCTTTATGAAACCATGCAAAAATCCATTCATAATCAGGATTATGCAGATGTGGTTTACAAAGATCTGCCTACAGATACCCTTAAGGCAAGATTAAAGAAATTAAATGCCCGCACTCCATTTAATATAGAATATAATCCTATTCTGGAAAGGGTAATAAAATCCTATCTCACCAGGAATAAACAGGCGATGGAGCGACTTATGGCTTTAAGTACCTATTATTTCCCGATGTTTGAAGAGCAATTAGATCGCTATGATGTTCCTTTAGAAATCAAGTATTTAGCGATAATAGAATCTGCTCTTAATCCACGTGCGAAATCGAGAGTGGGAGCGACAGGCTTATGGCAATTTATGTTTACTACGGGGAAAATGCACGATCTGGATGTGAGTTCGTATGTAGATGAACGAATGGATCCTACTCGTTCTACGCAGGCTGCTGTTGAATATTTAGCCAGTTTATACAAGACTTTTGGAGACTGGGATTTGGTTTTGGCGGCCTATAATTCGGGCCCGGGGAATGTTTCAAAAGCAATCCGTCGCAGTGGTGGTTCTACCAATTACTGGAAATTACGCCCTTATCTTCCACGTGAAACAGCCGGTTACGTGCCGGCATTTCTTGCCACTTTATATTTATTTGAGTATGCCAGCGAACACGATTTCCAGCCCAAGAAGCCAGAGGTGGCTTTTTTCGAGACCGATACCATTCACGTAAAGCAACTGCTCACTTTCGATCAGATTTCTGAAGTTACCGGCGTGGATAAAAAGATGTTGGAATTTTTAAATCCCAGCTACAAATTAGATATCATTCCCTATGTAGATGATAAGGAATATGCCTTGCGGTTACCAAGGAAAAGTGTAGGCATATTCGTAAACAATGAAGATAAAATTTACCATTTTGCCAAAACAGAATTGGCCCAGGAGGATAAACCTTTACCGCGCTACTATGAAGCTGAAGACAAGGTGCGCTATCGGGTAAAAAATGGTGATTATCTCGGTAGAATTGCCGAACGTTATGGAGTGGGAATAAGCAGTATAAAAAGATGGAATCATTTACGAAACAATAATATCCGGGTAGGACAATATTTAACTATTTACCCCCGAAAACCAGTGAGTATAGCTCATAATTCTAACCAACGGGCAGGAAAAGTAAAAGCGGCAAAACACTATACCGTAAAGAGCGGAGATTCCCTCTGGAGTATTTCGCAGAAGTTTCCGGGCGTTACGGTACAAAATTTGAGGAGTTGGAATGGTATAACCAACTCTAAGCTAAAACCGGGAATGGTACTTAAACTTTCCAAGGGATAGCTTAAAAATATAAATTATGAAAAAATTTTTCTTGCTAGTTTTTTTTGCAATTCTCTTTTTTACTGGGTGTAATGGCTCGGGTGAAAAAAACAAACGTATTCTTTCCGATTCTTCCGGGCTTATAAATCATGTTTCAATTGTTATTCCCAATCAAATGTGGGAAGGCGAAATTGGAGAAGCCCTTCGGAAGGTGTTGGCTGCGCCGGTAGACGGACTGCCACAAGAAGAACCCCTGTTCAGTTTAAATCAAATGCCGCCCGAAGCCTTTAAGGGTTTTGTAAAGGAAAATCGTCTTTATGTAGAAATTCATAAAGGAGCCAAAAAGAATTTTGAAATTTTGAACGACCCTTTTGCCCATCCTCAAACAGGCGTGGTTATTTCTGGAGAAAACAATCAGGAAATTGTAGATGAAATTCAGCAAAATGCAGATGAACTTGTTAAAAAGCTTAAGGCTACAGAAATAAAGGAAAAGCAACGAAGGATAAGTAAATCCTTAAAAGATGATTCTAAATTGAAGAATCAGCTGGGAGTTTCCCTAAAATTTCCCTCCGCTTATCGATATGCCATAGACGATAAAAACTTCTTCTGGATACGAAAGGACATTCCTAAAGGGAATATGGAAATAATGGTTTACCAGGTGCCTTTAAACACAATAGACAAAGATACTACCGTAATTAGTAACATAATACATATGCGGGACTCCATTGGTGAAGCTCATGTACCGGGACCGGTAGAGGGGAGCTATATGATTACTGAAGATGCCTATGCACCCTATTTATTCAGAACCAAGCTGGATGGACATTTCGCCTACGAAACCAAAGGAATTTGGGAAGTTAAAAACGCATTTATGGCCGGGCCATTTATTAATTATGCTGTGAGGGATACCGCTAATAACAGATATGTGATATTTGAAGGATTTGCTTTTTCTCCTGCTACCGCTAAACGAGACAACATGTTCGAACTGGAAGCCATACTCCAGTCTGCGAAAATTAAAAATTGAATAAAATAAAAAAGTCCCATTTTAAAATGGGACTTTTTTATAAGTTTCGAGGATTATTTATGTTCTTCGCTTACTTTTTTGTTTTCTTCATGAGGAGTCGGGTGACTTGGCTCATCATCTTTTGAGGCATCCTTAAATTCTTTGATCCCGCTACCTAAACCTCTCATTAATTCAGGTATTTTACGGCCTCCGAATAAAAGCAAAACAATTACTACAATTAAAATTATTTGTGGTGCCCCTATTACTAATGGTAAAAACAGTGCAGTCATGATAAAAAATTTTGTTAATGCAAACTTAGTAAGAATTCATTAATATAAACGTTTACAAGTAATAAAATAGTATAAATTTAACTTTATACTATCTTTGTGAAAGCAGAAAAATTATGTCTAAAAAAAAGCAAAATAAAAAAAAAATCACGCGAAAACTCCTTCATAAATATAGATTGGTAATATTAAATGAAGACACTTTTGAAGAGCGATTATCCTTCAAATTAACCCGTTTAAATGTTTTTGTGGCATTTGGCCTGGGTGCTATTCTATTAATAGCCGCAACAACCTTCTTAATCGCTTTTACGGGATTACGGGAATATATTCCCGGCTATTCTTCGGCAGAAATTAAAAGGCAGGCTACAGAACTGGCGTACAAAACAGATTCCCTTCAAAATGTTTTGATGCTCAATAACAAATATTATGAATCTATTAGAAAAGTGCTTACCGGCGATCTTGAACCCGGTAAACTTGGTAAGGATTCCATAGATAATGCTGAGAAGCCGGATACTGAAAATGTTAATCTGGCTCCTTCCCGGGCAGATTCCCTATTAAGAGAAAAAGTTGCTCAGGAAGATAAATACAATGTGCTGGAAACCGCAGGCTCTTCGGTAAAATTTGCACTTTTCCCGCCCGTAAAAGGAACTATCTCTTCTAAATATGACCGTAAGAGTAAACATTATGCTATAGATATTGTGGTGCCTAAGAACACGCCGGTGAAGGCGGTGGCAGATGGCCGGGTGGTATTTTCAGAATGGAGTGCAGATACGGGATATGTTATTATTGTAGAGCATAATTACGGATTACTTTCGGTATATAAACATAATGCCTCTCTTACAAAAGAGCAGGGGGATTTTGTGAAAGCAGGAGAAGTAATAGCCACGGCAGGAAATACAGGAGAGCTTACTACGGGGCCACATTTGCATTTTGAATTATGGAAGGATGGCAACCCTGTGAATCCGCAGGATTATATAGATTTCGAATAAAAATAATATGTCTGTAAAATCATTTGCCGCCAGGCTCTTTGCTGGCTACATCCGGAATAAAATACAGCGCTGGGCTTCTCATCCTGAAGAAACTCAAAAAAAGGTATTTTCAGACCTTATTGAGAAAGCGAAGAATACACGTTTTGGCAGAGATCATCATTTTGAGGACATCCATACCTATAAGGATTTCGCAAGTAGAGTACCTATCAGGGATTATGAAGAATTAAAACCTTACATAGAGCCCATGGTAAATGGGGAACCGGATATTCTTTGGCCGGGAAAACCATTATATTATGCAAAAACATCGGGGACTACCAGCGGCGCTAAATATATTCCTCTCACCAAGGAATCGATGCCTACGCATATCGCGGCGGCCCGAAATGCCATTTTGTGTTACATTGCAGAAACGGGGAATTCTTCTTTTGTAGACGGGAAAATGATCTTTTTACAGGGAAGCCCAAAACTTAAAGATAAAAACGGAGTTCAGCTGGGAAGATTATCGGGAATAGTTGCGCATTATGTGCCGTCCTATCTTCAGAAAAACAGGTTACCCAGTTACAAAACCAATTGTATTGAAGACTGGGAAACAAAAGTAGATGCGGTGGTGGAAGAAACGCAAAATGAAAATATGACGGTCATTAGCGGGATTCCTTCCTGGGTTCAAATGTATTTCGAAAGACTTCAGCAAAAAACAGGTAAAAAAGTTGGGGATTTATTCCCGAATTTTAATTTGTTCATCTATGGAGGGGTAAATTTTGAACCCTATAAAGCCCGTTTTCAGACGCTGATAGGAAGAAAAGTAGATAGTATAGAATTGTATCCTGCTTCAGAAGGATTTTTTGCCTTTCAGAATACACAAAATGATCGCGGAATGCTTCTATTGTTGAATTCAGGAATTTTTTACGAATTTGTAAAGGCTGATGAATTTTTTGAATCCAACCATCCACGATATACAATTGAAGATGTAGAAACGGGAGTGAATTACGTAATGATAGTTTCTAGTACAGCGGGATTATGGGCCTATAACTTAGGGGATACTGTCCAGTTCACCTCTCTAAAACCTTATAAATTGATAGTTTCCGGAAGGATTAAACATTTTATTTCCGCTTTTGGAGAACATGTAATTGCTAAAGAAGTGGAACAAGCCATGCAGGTTGCTATTAAGGAAAGTGGAGCGATAATTAACGAGTTTACGGTGGCTCCGCAAATAAATGTGCAGGGGGACGAACTGCCTTTTCATGAGTGGTTTGTGGAATTCGAAAAAAATCCTCCGGATATGAATACCTTTGCCAAAACTCTTGATAAAGCATTGCAAGATCAAAATTCATATTATTACGATCTTATTGAAGGAAAAGTACTTCAGCAATTAAAAATTACGGAAATACCAGCAAATGGTTTCCAATTATATATGAAATCTATAGGGAAATTAGGAGGACAAAACAAGTTACCTAGGCTCTCGAACGATCGTAAAATCGCCGATGAACTCGAAAAAATTAAAAATCTTTAGGCATTCTCCCGAAACCAGTCGAGAACAGGATACCTGCTCTGCGGGTAAGCGGGTTAGAGCCTTGAGGGAATAAAAACTGAATTAAAATATGGGAAATTTAAAACTAATGGGAAGAACCCGGGCGCAGGAAAGTACAAATGCTATTGAGCGATTATATATTACCATGCGACATTTGTTCAATCGGGGCTTTTATAAACCTATGGGAGTTTCCGGAGAAACCCTCCGGGAATCTTTACTAACCTTACGGCCGGAAATTTACGGTACGGTAGCCGAAGATAAGGTGGAGCTTAATGGATTATTATATGTGATAGAACGCCTGCCTATAGGAATAGAACAATGCCGTTTTATCAATTTAACCAGCGACGAAGGATATGCAAACTCACATTTTAAGCCGATAATTCCACCAAAACGTCGCCGTAATTGTTACCGGATTGATGAGGAACAAATGAATATTGAGGTAACCCGTGGTCGTTCCGAAATTTATGATATTCTCACGCACTTCACCTTTCTTTTTATAGAATCCCACAAGATCATGAAACGGGTGATTATAGATGAGGAAGGTAATGTAACCCGCGACTGGAGCAAACTTGAGGCCGCTGTTCAAAAAGGTGAGCTCACCCAGATAGAAAGGGAAATTGCCCTTACCCATACCGCGAATATCCTGGGACGAACCTTTAAGGAGGTGACCATGTTATATCCAAAATTTGTGCTTCCCGATAATGAAGATCGGTTCCTGCATATTATTTACTGGCTGGGTAAGCTTGCCATAGAAGAAATTATTGGCAACAATAAACGTATCGTAACCTTTAGCCCGATATTACGGGAAAGACTTGGGCACCACATTCACGGGGAGATTTGGGCAGATGCCATAAAAAATCATTTACTGGAAAACAACTTAATGCATCGTCCTATACACATTATAAGCGCGAATATGCACAGCGTGATGAATACTCTTTTTACTCCGGAAGCTCTGGCAAAAGATCTTACGCAGAAAAAAAGCATGCAGATTTATGAGGAGCTTAGCGATAGCGGTAACGGGCAACTTCGTAATAAGGTGATGAAAGTTGCACTGGCTAACGGAATGAAATTTATTGAAGATGCCAGCGGCACCAATATCGATGTCCAGATTTTTGATACTGCTAAACTAAAAAAAGGATTTAGAAATGAAACCTTTTCTCTAAAACCGGAGGAAGAAAAACCTGTCATTGTCGTGATGGATTATGCCTTTGGAGAGCAGGCTTATGAAACCATGGACGAACTGCTAAAACCTTATAATTTTGAAGATAACGAAATTCATATGAATGTGGTTTCCATATCCATTATGGGAAAAGCAGGAATTCTGGATGGAGGAAAAGGCGATATTATGATTCCTTCTGCTCACCTTTTTGAAGGTACAGCCGATAATTATCCTTTTTATAACGAACTTCAAAAAGAAGACCTGGAAGGGAATGGGATAAAGGTGGTAGATGGTTCCATGATCACCGTATTGGGAACTTCGCTTCAAAATAAAGATGTGCTTAAATTCTTCCAGGAGTCTACCTGGAATGTGATAGGACTGGAAATGGAAGGCGCTCACTATCAAAAAGCCATTCAGGCAGCCTCCAGGCTTCGTGAGAATATTCGGGAAGATGTGAAGGTTAGGTATGCTTATTACGCTTCAGATAATCCATTAGAAACAGGGAGCACCCTGGCTTCGGGCGGACTCGGAACTACAGGGGTAAAGCCCACTTACCTGATTACCGAAAAAATACTTGAACAAATATTCAATTCATAAATATTTATGGAATTTCAAAATACTCCTCTAAAAGACTGTTTTTTAATCTCTCCTCCGGTTTTTGAGGATAAAAGAGGCCTTTTTCTGGAGAGTTATCATAAAAAGAAATTTACGGAAGCCACGGGAATGCAGATAGAATTTGTGCAGGATAATCAGTCGGTTTCCGCTCAGGGTGTTATTCGCGGGCTTCATTTTCAAAAAGGAGACTTTGCCCAGGCCAAGTTGGTAAGGGTAATTCATGGGGAGGTTTTAGATGTAGTGGTAGATGTACGACCATATTCCCCGACATTTAAACAAAAATTTGCGGTGCTTTTAAACGATGTAAACCATAAGCAGTTATTTATTCCCCAGGGTTTTGCCCATGGGTTTATAACGCTTTCAGAACGCTCTGTTTTTTCCTATAAATGCGATCGTTTTTATACCCCGGGCGAGGAATCGGGAATTATTTATAGTGATCCCGATCTTAATATTGAGTGGCCCTTATCTTCAGAAAAGTTCATTATTTCAGATAAAGATCTCAAATTGCCTACTTTAAAAGAATTATTTCCATGAAAACAGTATTAGTTACAGGGGCAGGAGGCCAGTTAGGGAAATGTCTTCAGAAATTAGCCCGGGAAAACGAAGAAATAGACTGGCTTTTTATGGAATCTGCGGAAATAGATATCACTTCAAGAAAAAGTCTCGAAGAATGTTTCCAAAGTAAAAGTATAGATTATTGTATTAATTGCGCAGCCTATACCAATGTGGAAAAAGCGGAATCCGAGACCGAAAAAGCCTTTAAAGTAAATGCAGAGGGAACAGAGAATCTGGCCGATGTCTGCCTTAAGAACGATACGGTTTTAATACATATTTCTACAGATTATGTATTTAATGGGGAAGCAAAAACACCTTATACAGAGGCAGATCCTACCTCTCCCATTAATGTATATGGCGCTTCAAAATTGATGGGAGAGCAGGAAATTTCTAAAATCCTTCCCTCGCATTTTATCTTTAGAACCTCCTGGCTTTATTCACAGTACGGCCATAATTTTTATAAAACTATTCTGAAAAAAGCAGGGGAAGGCGCGAAATTGAATATAACTACAGCGCAAACCGGAACCCCCACTAATGCTAATCACTTAGCAGAATGCATTGTAAAAGTGATTCTCGATGAGAATAATAATTATGGAATATATCACTTTAGCAATGAAGGCGAAACCACTTGGTACGGGTTTGCCAGGGAAATTCTTGAGGTTTCCGGGAAACTTCCTGAAGTTGAGTTAAAAGAAGACAATTCTTATCAAACCCTTGCAAAACGCCCTGCGTATAGTGTACTTAGCAAGCAAAAATTAAAAGCTCAGTTGGGATATGAACCTAAAAAATGGAAAGAAGCTGTAAAAGAACTATATCTTAGTGTTGAATAGAAAATTTTATATATGTCTAAAAGGATTTTAATAACCGGCGCCGCAGGATTTTTAGGATCCCATTTATGCGATCGTTTTATAAAAGAGGGATTTCAGGTAATAGGAATGGATAATTTAATTACCGGCGATTTAAAAAATATTAATCACCTGCTTAAAAATCCCAATTTCGAATTTTATCATTACGATGTTACCAAATTCGTATATGTAAAAGGAGACTTGGATTATATACTTCACTTTGCATCGCCCGCCAGTCCTATAGATTATCTTAAAATTCCCATTCAAACTTTAAAAGTGGGATCTCTGGGGATTTTAAATTTACTGGGATTAGCCAAAGAAAAAAAGGCTAGAATTTTAATAGCTTCTACTTCCGAAGTGTATGGAGATCCGCTGGTTCACCCACAAAATGAAGATTATTACGGAAATGTAAATTCCATTGGACCCAGAGGAGTGTATGATGAAGCTAAACGCTTTCAGGAATCCATTACCATGGCCTATCATAGATTCCATGGCTTAGACACCCGAATCGCTCGTATTTTTAATACCTACGGGCCCCGAATGCGATTAAATGATGGAAGAGTTATCCCTGCTTTCATAGGACAGGCATTACGAGGAGAAGATTTAACCGTTTTTGGAGATGGATCTCAAACCCGTTCTTTTTGTTATGTAGACGATCAGGTGGAAGGGATTTTCAGGTTGTTGAACAGCCATTATACCAACCCCGTGAATATTGGAAATCCGGAGGAAATCACCATAAAGGATTTTGCAGAGGAAATTTTAAAACTCACTAATTCCCAGCAAAAAATAATTTATAAACCCTTGCCGGCAGATGATCCTTTGCAGCGCCAGCCAGATATTACCCGCGCAAAAGAAATTTTAGGCTGGGAACCCAAAGTTTCACGTTCTGAAGGAATGAAAATCACCTACGATTATTTTAAAAACCTTAGCGAAGAAGAATTATTTAAAAGCGAGCACAAGGATTTTTCCAAACATATTAGAAGATAATTTAGGTAGGCCATGAAAGAGGAGCCGTTAGTTTCAGTAATTATGCCTGCTTATAATGCGGCACTGTATATTGCAGAAGCTATTCAATCGGTACTCCTTCAGCACTATACAAACTGGGAACTATGGATTATTAACGATGCCTCTACAGATGATACACTTTTAAAAGTAGAACCCTTCTTAAAGGATTCGCGAATTCACCTTCTTAAAAATCACTGTAATTCCGGGACGGCTGTTGCCAGAAATCTCGGAATAGAGAAGGCCAAAGGCAGCTTTATTTCTTTTTTGGATGCAGACGATTCCTGGTTTCCCGAAAAACTTAAAGAACAGCTTAAGTTTATGAAAAAAAATAAGCAGGAGATGTGTTATTCCAGTTATAGATTGATGGATGAAGATGGAAATATGCTCCCGGAAATTATTGAGGTCCTGCCGGAACTTAGCTATAAAAAATTGCTTAAATCCAATTATGTTGGCAATTTAACCGGAATTTATAATGCAGAGGTTTTGGGAAAGATCTATGCGCCAAAACTTCGAAAAAGGCAGGATTGGGGATTATGGTTAAAGGTTCTTGAAAAAACCAGTACCGTAAAGGGAATTTTACAGCCTTTGGCCACCTATAGAATTGGGAATAATTCTATTTCTAAAAATAAGACGGGATTGTTGAAATATAATTATCTTATTTATAAAAAGGTACTTCATTACAGTACCTTAAAAAGCAGCATCTGCCTGCTTATGTTTTTAAAAGAACATTTTTTTGTGAAGAATAAGCAACGCAAGGAAATTAAATAAGAGAGGTAAATTGCTTCAGTTTCCCGCTTTTATTTCTTTTTAAAATCTGCTTTCTTTCAAATTCCACCTGGAGGTTCTTGCCTACAAAAGTTTCTATCGCATGCAGGATTTTCTGGATCTGTACAGAAGTAAATTCGTGATCACTCACATATTCAATCTTAAAACGGTCCAGGTGAGTTTGAATAATCAGGAATTCCTTAATGGTTCCGGCATCTTCGATAATAGATTTGGTAACGTAATAAAAAGTAAGGCCCGGAACTACTTTCCCATTCGCGAGTTTTGCCACATCATTAGTTCTGCCCGTAAGCTTTGCCAATATAGGTCTTTTATAAGTGCTTTTAGAAGAGAGCATTCCGGTATCCCCTATGTCATAGCGTATCATAGGATGCGCTTTATTGTATAATGACGTAATTACGATGCGCCCCTCTTCACCATAAGGCAGGGAATGGTTTTTTTCGTCTAAAACTTCAATAAAAAGGCTTTCAGAGTTTACCATCCATTCTCCTTCAGGGTTTTCAAAAGCTATTAGCCCCACTTCACTGGCACCATATTCATTAACCACGGGAACTCCAAAGGATTCTTCTATAAGTTTTTTATCGTTTTCAAAGAGTTTTTCAGAAGTTACTATACAGATCTCTAAGCTGGGGCAAAGATCTTTTAAAATAACGTTTTTCTTTTTTAGAAATTTTGCGAATAACAGGATAGCACTGGTATAGCCGTTTATGTAATCGAATCTGGATTTTTTGAAACGATCCAGGAAAGCCTGCATTTTTTGGTCGCTAAGGTCAAAAACGTTAAATCGCCTCCGCAAGCTCATTCTGTCTTTAAATTTCTCAGTTAGATTCCCGTAAAAATCCAGGGGTATTCCATAGAAACGGGCTTGTAATGAAGCATTCAGGTTTATCCCAATCCACTGATAGCGATCTATAAATTCTGCCCAGGTTAGTGCATGACAAAATCGGTCTTTGGCAAAAATAAAAGGATGCCCGCTGGAGCCTGATGTCTTGCCTACATATGTGTTTTTTTTGCTGAACGCATCACTTAAACGCTCATTAAGGGGGCGCTGTAAATCTGCTTTTTGCATTACCGGAACCTCTTCCCAAGCGGTAAAGTTTTTATTTTCAAAAAAGGAACGATAGTAAGAATTGTGTTGTAAATGATATTCCACAATCTGCTTTCTTTGTTTTACTATATAGTCCCGATATTTTTCCGTAGGAATATCCTTAATTTCAGAAAGCAACTGTTGCGCCCTGTCTATAGGGAACTTGTTGAGTTGCAAAGAAAGTTTAAACCAGTTCAAAGGCGTTATTAGCTTTATTTTAGCTGAAAATATTAGTGCTTCAATTTACAAACAATTATTTTTGGCACAAGAACATAAATTTACATCTCCATGAATATTCTTATTTTAGGTTCCGGCGGTCGGGAACACGCATTTGCATATAAAATTGCCCAAAGTTCGCGATGTGATAAACTTTTTGTTGCTCCCGGAAATGCCGGAACCGGAGAAATAGCTGTTAATATAGATTTGAAGGTAACCAATTTTGAAGCAATTGCCGATTTCGTATTAAAAGAAAATATTCAGATGCTCATTGTGGGACCTGAAGATCCTTTAGTACAGGGAATAACCGATTTTTTTGCTGAAGACAAGAGATTAAATAATGTATTGGTTATTGGCCCTTCAAAACGGGGCGCATTACTGGAGGGGAGTAAGGAAAGAGCAAAAGAATTTATGTTGATGAATAAAATTCCCACTGCCGCTTATGAAAGTTTTACGGCTGCAAGTCTGGATGCCGGGAAACAATTTTTGGAAACCCTTACACCTCCATTCGTATTAAAAGCAGACGGTTTAGCCGGCGGGAAAGGGGTTTTAATTTTAAATAATCTTGAAGAGGCAAAAACCGAATTGGAAAATATGCTTATTTCCAGCAAGTTTGGAAAAGCCGGTAACAAGGTGGTAATCGAGGAATTTTTAGACGGAATAGAATTAAGTGTTTTTGTGTTAACAGATGGGAAAGATTATAAGATCCTCCCTACGGCAAAAGATTACAAACGAATTGGGGAAGGAGATACCGGCTTAAACACCGGAGGAATGGGGGCAGTATCACCGGTTCCTTTTGCAGATGAAACTTTTCTGAATAAAATTGAAAAAAGAATCGTAAAACCCACAGTTCAGGGAATTCGCAACGAAAATATAGATTATAAAGGCTTTATTTTTATAGGGCTTATAAAAGTGGGGGACGAGCCCTACGTTATTGAATATAATGTGAGAATGGGCGATCCGGAAACGGAAGTTGTTTTTCCTAGAATAAAGTCAGATTTGGTGGAATTACTGGAAAATACCGCAAGGCAAACTATAAAAAATGCTTCTTTGGAAGTGGAAAGAGATTCTGCTGCTACAATAATGCTGGTTTCAGGAGGATATCCTGAAAAATATGAAAAAGGGAAAAAAATAAGTGGTCTGGAAAAAATTGAAGGATCTCTTGTATTTCATGCGGGAACCCAGGCAAAAGATGGCGAGGTGTTAACCAGCGGAGGGAGAGTGATGGCGATTACTTCTTTAGCGAAGGATTATAAAGAGGCCATAAAAAAATCTTATCAAAATGCCAAAAAAGTACATTTTGATAAGATGTATTTTAGAAAGGATATAGGATTCGATTTATCCTAAGAAAGGTTTGGTGTTTTCGCCACGATCCTCTTCGCCTTCGTCGTGAAATTTCTTTAACTGGCGCATCCAATAAGAAAAAGCAACAATTCCCGTTATTATGAATATCCAGCTTACAATGTTAGCAAGCCACCAGGAATCTGCTTGGAGATGTCTTAGAAAATCATAAGGAATGAAAAGTATGTTTTCAAAAAGCCAGGCAATTCCGTGAAAAAAATCTGTCATGGTATAACTTTGTTATATTATATTACAAAAGTATAAAAATCCACAATGCTAACAAGATTTTTTAGCAAATCAAAACCGGTTAATTTTCTGACGATTGCCTTTTTTATGGCACTTTTTTTTATTTGGGTAAATTCCGATTCAATTTTTACCGACTTTCGGATAGACAGAACCCTGGGTAAAATAGCGGCTTTAGCAACTTTTATATTGAGTATAAGCGTACTCGATTTTATTGCGCGTAAAAACGATCTTACTAAGCGAAGTGCTTTTAAAATGTTGTTCTTTGCGGTATTTTCTCTTTCTTTTGTGGCTATTTTAAAGGACAGCTCGGTAATTGCAGCTAATTTCTTTGTTCTTTTGGCTCTTCGGCGAATTATAAGTTTAAAATCCAGAAAGGATATTCGAAAAAAACTCTTTGATGCCACCTTCTGGATTTGTATTGCTTCCTTATTTTATTTCTGGTCTATCTTATTCTTATTTCTGGTTTATGCCGGGATATTGCTTCACGCCTCCACCTACTTTAAAAACTGGCTTATTCCTTTCGTGGGGATATTTATTGTGTTTTTAATGGTTTTTGGCTTCCATTTGGTGGCCTATAATGAATTTTATCATTTCAGGCCCTGGTTTGACCCCAGTGTTTTTGAATTTCAGAATTATAAAGAATTAAGGCTTCTCCTGCCCTTATTACTTATTTTTGGCGTCTCTGCCTGGGCACTTTTATATTACTTCGGGTTAATGCAGAAATCGAGTATACGTTCCCGTCCTACTTACATCCTTGTGTTTATTAGCTTTGCAATTTCTTTGGCTGCGGTGATCTTGGCACCCACCAAGGATGGGAGTGAATTGCTTTTTCTGTTTGTTCCGCTTTCCATTATCATTTCTAATTTTTTTGAAAGTAAAGGCTTACGGGTGGTAAAAGAAATTCTTCTAATTTTACTGGTAGTAATGCCATTTTTAATCCTTCTGCTGCCATGAGCGATCGGGATCTTCTTCAAATTGAAAAGGAACTTAAAAAAAGATGTTCATTTCCCTATGAATGGGGGCGACAGCAAAACGATTTTTGGGATAAAGAATCCAACTTTATTTATACAATAACCAGTTGGGAAGCCTTGCTTTTAAAAATTGATGTAGTCGCGAAAACCAACAATTTCAATCGCGAAAAGTTTTTGAACTACAGTATTAATCGCTGGTATAATTTTTTGAGTTCCCGGGCCGTAGAGCAAGTTTTCGCAGCATTACCCGGGGTTAAAAAGGCAGTAAATTTTAAAGATAAAAATAAAGATTTCAATTTAAAAGGCATTGACTTTGACCATAAAACAAGTGTTTTTCCTAATGCATTTCCACATTCTCTCGAGTATGCTCAAAAAAATCCCAAACATTTAATCAAATGGTTGTATAAAAACCAGAGTTCCCAACAACGCCAGCATTTTGCCAATCGGTTATTTATTATCGTGTACTCCCGAACCGGCGAACATTGGAAACTAAAATCTGAAATCTCGTGGCTGGAACCTCTTATTAAAAATTATGTAACTACTTTTGAGGCTTCAAATCTGCAGAAACTACATTTTTCTTCAGAAAAAATCACATATGCAGATATAATCTGGGCGGTTAAATGAATTATATAGGTTCCAAAAACAAACTAGCAGGATTTATAAAATCGAATGTAAAAGAAGTGGTGGGCAAAGATCTGTCCAACAAGATATTTTGCGATCTTTTTGCGGGAACCGGGATTGTGGGCCGCAGTTTTAAAACCGAGGCAAAACAGGTAATCGCCAACGATATTGAATATTACAGTTTTATTCTGAATAAAAACTATATTGAAAATACTTCCCCTCTCGAGTATGAAGATTATTTGGAAAGACTGAACTTTTTAGACGGAATTAGTGGGTTTATTTCTGAAAATTATTCGGAAGGAGGGAATGGAGGGAGGCTTTATTTTTCTGAAGAGAACGGGAAAAAGATCGATGCCGCTAGAACCCAGATCGAAAAATGGAAAGCCAAAAAAGAAATTGGCGAAAACATGTACTATTTCCTGCTGTGTTCCCTCATTGAAAGCGCAGATAAAGTAGCTAATACCGCTTCGGTATACGGTGCTTACCTAAAACAGATAAAATCTTCTGCTGCTAAAACCTTAAAAATTTCACCCGCAACTTTCCAGAATACTTCCAATACCCATAATGTGTATAATGAAAATGCCAATTTCTTGATAAAAAAGATAAAAGGCGACATTCTGTACCTGGATCCGCCTTACAATTCCAGGCAATATGGTGCCAACTACCATATTTTAAATACTATCGCAAAATATGATACCTTTGTACCCAAAGGAAAAACCGGTCTGCCTGGTTATTATAAATCATCGTACTGCAGTAAAAATGAAGTGCGGGAATCGCTGGAACATCTGCTGAAAAATGCCGATTTCAGCTATATTTTTTTAAGTTACAACAATGAGGGGTTAATGCTTCCGCAGGAGATAAAACAACTCATGGAGCAGTTTGGAAGTTATGATCTGGTCACCAAAAAATATCAGCGATTTAAAGCAGATAAAACCGAAAACCGTAATCATGCGGCTTCAGAAACTATAGAATATTTACACATCCTGAATAAAAAATAAAAAATGTTTTCAGACAAAGCGAATAAGATTTTTCAAGAAGCTATAGAAAAATATCACGAAATAAATACGGTCGATCAGGCTTTTGAAAATCCGTATGATAAAAATGAACAATTATTAGAGCATTTGTTGTACAGAAAATGCTGGATAGATACGGTGCAATGGCATTACGAGGATATTATACGTGAACCCCATATCGATCCGGTTGCCGCGCTAAAATTGAAACGCCAGATAGATGCTTCCAATCAGGATCGCACCGATATGGTAGAATTTATAGACAGCTATTTTCTGGAAAAATATAAGGCTATTGAACCTATGAAAGATGCTCGTATTAATTCTGAGAGTCCGGCCTGGGCGATAGACCGACTTTCTATTCTGGCTTTAAAAATCTATCATATGGACGAGGAATCCAAACGGGAAGATGCCTCTCAGGAACATAAAATGAAATGCCAGGCGAAACTGGATATTCTTTTAGAGCAACGCGTAGATCTCTCTACCGCCATCGTTCAGCTTTTAAAAGATATTGAAGAAGGAAGAAAATACATGAAGGTATATCGCCAAATGAAGATGTACAATGATGATGAACTAAACCCGGTATTAAGAAATACAAAGTAATGACAGCCTTGCGACCAAAAAACCCGCTTCCTCCCGAAAAAGGAGAAATTCCGCAGGGAAAAGGTGCGCATTTGTTGGTTATACGGCTTTCTGCCATGGGAGATGTTGCTATGATGTTTCCTGTGCTAAAAGTACTTACAGATACCTATCCGCAGTTAAAAATCACCATTCTCACCCGTCCTTTTTTTAAGCCGTTATTTATATCGCTGGATAATGTTACGGTTTACGAAGCGGATATTAATGGGGTTCACAGCGGGGTAATTGGTTTAAGCAGGCTGGCAAAAGAATTACGCGATCTGGAGATCGATGCCGTGGCAGATTTGCACAATGTATTGCGCAGCAATATTCTTAAGTCGGTTTTTTATTTTTATGGAATCCCGGTCCACCAGATAAATAAAGGAAGAGCCGAAAAAAAAGCTCTCACATCTACTAAAAACAAGGTGTTTGAACAACTAAAAGCGACTCACCAAAGGTATGCAGAAGTTTTTACCGAGCTTGGATATCCGGTCGATATAAGTACTTATAAACCTCTTGTAAAGCTTTCCCTTCCCAATGAGATTAAAAAAGTCGCAGCGAAGGATCGTTTAAAATGGATAGGAATTGCGCCATTTGCACAACACAATTCCAAAGTTTATCCGTTAGATTTAATGGATAAAGTTCTGGAAAAATTGAGCACAAATCACCGGATTTTTTTATTTGGTGGCGGCCGGGAAGAAGCTGAAAAACTGGAAGATTTTGCTGCTAAATTTGAAAACACACGTTGTGTCGCCGGAAAATTTTCCTTTGAAGAGGAACTCGCTCTTATTTCAAATTTGGATCTTATGCTATCTATGGATAGCGGCAATGCGCATCTGGCAGCTATTTTTGGGATCCCCGTAGTTACATTGTGGGGAGTTACCCATCCTTATGCGGGATTTAGGGCCTTTAACCAACCTATGGAAAATTGTATTTTGCCCGATCTAGAAAAATATCCTGCGATTCCCACCTCCGTTTATGGAAATAAAGTTCCTGAAGGTTATGAAGACGCTATGAGAACAATTTCTCCCCAAAAAGTTATTCAGAAAGTTTTAGAAATCCTGGAAGTCCCTCGGCGTAGGGTTTAATTTTATACGTCGTCGTAATCCACTTTCAGTGTGGATGTTAATGGTTGCGCCTGGCAGGTTAAAATTAACCCTTCCTCAATTTCACTATCGGTAAGGATTTGATTTTTTCGCATTTCGGCTTTTCCCTCTTTAATTCTCGCGATACAACTGCTGCAAATTCCTCCCTGGCAGGAATAAGGCACATCCAGATTATTATCAAGGGCTGCTTCAAGAACGGTCCCCTTTTTATCCATGGAAAAGGTGGTTTCTTCGTCATCTACCAAAACCGTAAGCTGGGTTTCACCTTCCAGTGTAGTATCGACTTCGCCGGTATCCTCTGTTGAAAAAAGTTCAAAAAGAATTTCTTTTTCATGGGCGCCCTGCTCCAGCAAGAGGGTTTTAACGCTATAAATCATTTGCTCCGGCCCGCACAAATAAAAGGTTTTAAACCGCAAATTTTTAAACTTATTCTTAATCACAAAGTTTACCGTGCTTTTTTCTATTCTTCCAAAATGGGCATTTTCTTCACGGGTTCGGCTATAAACGAATTCAATAAATAACCTGTCGGGATATTGGGCCTGCAGCTCTAAAAGTTCCTTGAAAAAGATGGTATCATCGGTAGATTTATTTCCGTATACCAAAATAAATTTACTGTGATTTTCTTCTGAAAGCACTGTTTTTATAATAGAAAGGACAGGAGTAATCCCGCTTCCGGCGGCAAAAGCGGCATAATTATTTGCTCCGGGACCGGATCTAAAAACGAATTTACCTTCGGGGGGATGTACCTCCAGCACATCACCAGCCTGAAGTTTATTATTGGCTAAGACAGAAAATTTTCCACCTTCAACCTCCTTAACCGTTACTTTTAATTCCCCGCTTTTAGGGGCAGAACAAATAGAATAAGCCCGTCTGAGTTCTTCTCCCTCCAGGTTTATTTTAATGGTAATATATTGTCCTGCTTCAAAGCGGAAAGTTTCTTTCAGGTCTGAAGGGACTTCGAAAGCTAAACTTACCGCCTGAGAAGTTTCACGGTTAATTTCTTTTATTTTTAACGGATAAAATGTATTCATCAAAAAGCAATTTGGGGCAAAAATACAAACTCTGATTCTTTTTTTAACTTATTAAAATCATAAAGCACTCAATTGTAAAATTTTCTTTTTCAGAAAACCGGAAAAACTAGTTTTAAACGAACATTTTGAATAAATTGTAACTTTTTCTTAACATTTGTACTAATTCATAAAAAGCTATTATGTTCCAACGGTTTTTGTCTTTCGAGTGGAAGCAGTTTTCAAGATCTTCTTATTTCCAAAAAGGAATAGCAATTAAGATTTTTATTGCTCTTGCGGCACTCTACTTTATAGGGATGTTCACTTTAATGGGAGTAGGAGCCTTTTTTGTTTTAAAGAAAATGTTTCCGGAGAAAGATCCTTTAGTGGTGGTGAATAATTTTCTGGTTTTTTACTTTCTTATAGATCTTACCGTACGATTTTTTATGCAGCAGCTGCCGGTTATGAATATAAAACCTTATATGATTATTTCTATTAAAAGGAAAACCATCATTAATTATCTGCTTACAAAAACCAGCTTTTCGTTTTTCAATTTTTTGCCGCTGTTTTTCTTTTTACCTTTTAGTATTGTGTTGCTCACCAAGGGATATGGGCCTTTGGCGGTTGCCGGTTGGTTTTTTTCCATGCTGTTTTTCACGCTCTGCGTAAATTATCTCAATTTTTTAATCAATAAAAATAACAGCGTTTTTTATGTATTAGCGGGATTGATACTTGTTTTTGGACTGCTTCAATATTTTCAAATCTATTCTATTTCATACCCGGCCGGAGTGTTTTTCAATTTATTATATTCTACGTCTTATTTGGTAATTGTTCCTTTTATTCTGATGCTTATTTTATTCAGAATGAATTATGTCTATATTAAAAAAGATTTCTATCTGGATGCGGCGATTTCCAAAAAAGTGAAAGTAGTAAACACTTCAGAAATGAACTGGCTCAATAGATTTGGAAGTCTTTCTATATTCCTTAAAAATGATATTCGACTTATTCTTAGAAATGCACGACCCAAGAAAGTGCTGCTAATGTCCGTATTCTTCTTGTTTTATGGATTGATATTTTTCACCAATAAAGCCTACAATACTATGCCCGCATGGATGGCTTTCGCCTCTATTTTTATAACCGGAGGATTTTTATTCTCATTTGGGCAATTGGTGCCTTCCTGGGATAGTGAGTACTATAAAATGCTTATGAGTCAGAATATTTCTTATAGAAAATATCTCGAATCTAAATGGTATTTAATGGTTTGTGCGGTGGGAATCTCATTTATTTTAGCAACGCCTTATCTTTATTACGGCTGGAAGATCTACGGAATAATTGCCGCAGGAGCGCTTTTTAATATAGGGCTTAATTCTTTTATTACCTTATTTGGAGGGGCTTTAAACCGTGTACCCGTGGAGTTGAACGTAAAAGCCAAGGCATTTAGTAACACTCAGGGTTTTAATCCCACTCAAATGTTAATTGCATTACCCAAAATGCTGGGACCGGTTCTTATTTTTTATATCCCTTATAAATTTATAAATTTTGAAGCAGGTATTATTGCCTTAGCTTTAAGCGGAATTTTAGGTTTGATTTTTAAAAATTTCTTTCTGAATATAATTGAAGATATTTATCAAAAAGGAAAATATAAAACCATAGCGGCGTTTAACGAAAAGAAATAGAAAAATTCATGATACAAGTTACCAACTTAAGCAAAGTTTATAATGGAGAGACCGTTCTAACTATAGACGAACTTACTATTCCCAGAGGTCAAAGTTTTGGACTTGTAGGGAATAACGGGGCGGGTAAAACCACTTTTTTTAGTTTGTTGCTGGATCTAATACAGCCCTCTACCGGAAATATTTTTAATAATGATATCACTGTGAGCCAGAGTGAAGAGTGGAAACCTTTTACCTCTTCATTTATAGATGAAAGTTTTTTGATAGGATATCTTACACCGGAAGAATATTTTTATTTTATAGGAGAGCTAAGAGGTCAAAATCGAGCAGATATCGATGCGTTTTTAGCCGCTTTTGAAGATTTCTTTAATGGAGAAATACTGGGAAGAAAAAAATATCTGCGCGATCTTTCTAAAGGAAATCAAAAAAAGGCAGGAATTGTGGCAGCACTTATTGGGAACCCGAAAGTAATTATTTTAGATGAGCCTTTCGCTAATCTGGACCCAACCACACAAATACGTTTAAAGAAAATCCTGAAAGAACTTTCCGCAAATTCTGATGTCACCGTACTAATTTCCAGTCACGATTTAATTCATGTTACCGAGGTCTGTGAGCGCATTGTGGTATTGGATAAGGGAGTAATTGTAAAAGATATAAAAACTTCCCAGGCTACCTTAAATGAGCTGGAAGCGTATTTTGCAGGAGAAATTTCTATAAAAGAAGAGCAGGAGATATAGAGCAGGTCTGATAGTTTTTAAAAAGAACGTATTTTAGCATACTAAATCCATAGCCCGGCAGTTATTTATTATAACAAGAACTCGTTGATTTTGAAGAAAATTACCTTTGGTGTTTCAGTTCTGGTATTGGTGATTGGTATTTCAGGATGCTCCAGAAAGAAAAATACCTTCATCAACAGGAATTATCATGCCATAACGGCAGAATACAATACACTTTATAACGGGAATGTTGCACTTCAGGAAGGTAAAAAACAGATAGATGACACCTATTTTGAAAATTACTGGAGTATCTTACCGGTAGAAAGAATGGAGGTGTCCAATAATATCGCGCTCCCCGGCACGTCTAAAAATGAATTTTTTAAAACTGCAGAAGAAAAAGCCACTAAGGCAATTCAAAAACATTCTATGCAGATTGGCGGAAAAGAAAAAAATCCGCAGATGGATGAAGCCTATCTCTTGTTGGGAAAAGCACGTTATTATGATCAAAGGTTTATTCCTGCCCTCGAAGCCTTCAACTATATTCTTTATAAATATCCCGCCAGCAATAATATTAATAATGCGCAAATTTGGAGAGAAAAGACCAATATCCGCCTGGAAAATGAGGTGTTGGCAATAAAAAACCTGAAAAGGCTTTTAAAAGCTGAAACCCTCAGTAAAGAAGACCGGGTTAGTGCCAATGCAATGCTGGCGCAGGCCTATATTAATATGGGCTCCCCGGATAGTGCTATAGTTCCTATAAAAAAAGCCGCAGAAATCACAGATAATAACGATAAAAAAGGACGATATTATTATATAGAAGGACAGCTTTACAACCGATTTAATATGCGTGACAGGGCAGATTTGGCCTTTAATAAAGTAATAGATTTAAACCGTAAAACTCCCAGGGAATATCTTATAAATGCAGAGCTGGCAAAAACCAGAAACTTCAATTTTGATGAAAAGAATCCCGCTCTGTTACTTCAAAAACTTAATGAATTAGCAGATAACCGAGAGAACAGGCCTTTTCTGGATAAAATTTATTTCCAGTTTGCCGAGTATTATAATCATTTGGATTCCATAAAAGCAGCGCAGGAATATTATAACAAAGCGATTGAAGCTACTAAAAACGATAGTTTTTTAAAATCGCTTAGCTACGAAACCCTTGGTAATATCAATTTCGATAAAGCAAAATATCAGGTAGCAAGCGCTTATTACGATAGCACTTTAACTCAAATCCCCACTAATACCAGGGATTATTTTGTTATATCGCGAAAACGGGATAATCTTAAGGAAGTTATTTTATACGAGAAAATTGCCGAGAAGAATGATAGTATTTTGAATCTTGTAGCTATGACCGATGATGAACGGTTAAACTACTTTACCCGCTATGCTGCCAAACTCAAGGAACAGGCGAAAGCCGCCGCAGAAAAAACCGATCAGGCCGCCGCGCCCACCGCGGAAGTTCCTGTTACTTCTACCCTGCCACCTGCAATTGGAGGTCCAAATCCCGGTAACACCTTTTATTTCTATAACCCTACAAGAGTAGCTAATGGAATGCAGCAATTTCTTAGAACCTGGGGGAAACGTGAGTTAAAAGATAACTGGAGAACAGATTCTGGGGCTGCGGTTGCGGCACAACCGGGAGAGTTGGATGAAGTTTCCAGCCTGATAATAGAAAATAATCCACAGTACGATCCACAGGCGTATCTGGCCCAAATTCCGCGGGATACAGAATATATAGACAGCCTTAAATCCCAAAGGAACAATGCGTATTATAGTCTTGGACTTATCTATAAGGAAAAATATAAAAAGAATACACTGGCTAAAAAAAGGCTTCAATCGTTGCTTAATTTTACAAAGGAAGAAAGGTATCTGGCTCCCGCAAACTATTATTTATATGAAATTTTTAAGGAAGAAGGAGATCTTGCTGAAGCAGAAAAATATAAAAACAAGGTTTTATACGAGTTTCCGGATTCCAGATTTGCCTCGAGGATAAAAAATCCGGATTTAGCTTTACAAGAAGAAAGTAAGGCGCAGAAAAAATTCGATACTCTTTACAAATTATTTGAAGAAGGTCATTTCCAGGCGGTGCTTGATTCTACTCAAAATTATAAGGGTGAATATGGACACAATGAACTGGCACCAAAACTTGAAATGTTACAGGCAAAAGCAACTGGACGACTCTTTGGGGTAGAAGCCTATAAAAAAGCATTGATAGAAGTGGCAAGAGATTATCCGCAATCAGATGCGGGGAAAAAAGCACAGGAACTATATAGCACCGCCATCCCTCAACTGGAGAATCTACAGTTTCAAATGGGAACTCCCCAGGAAAATATGAAATTGCTTTATATGTTTTCTTCAAACAATAAAGCTCAGGCTTTGGCATTGCAGGAAAAGATAAATATAGCTCTTAAAGACCTGCATTACGATCAACTTTCTACCTCTTTAGATGTTTACGATCCCACACACGTATTTGTAGTAGTACATGGATTAAGCGATGAAAGCAGGGCGCAGGGTTTTGCAGAACTTCTGAAAAACAATAATAAATACAAGGTGCAGAAGGAATCCATCACAATTTCTTCAGAAAATTACAGAATTATACAGCTGTATAAAAATTTGGATAAGTATCTTGAATTAAAAAATAACCCTTAATCTATTTATTATGTTTACTACTTCCAATAATTCTAAATCTATACCCGAAAATGCAAAAGAGCAAAACCGTATTTCTTCAGGAACTATAATTACAGGAGATATTTCTTCTAAAGGAGCCTTTAGGATAGAAGGTATTTTAAAAGGAACATTAAAAGCCGATGGCAAAGTGGTTATTAGCAAAGGAGGGCGTATCGAGGGAGAATTAAAGTGTAAAAATGCAGATTTTGAAGGAAACTTTACCGGCAATATTCTTGTGGAAGAAACACTCACTCTTCGATCGGAAGCGGTTATAGAAGGCGAAATAACGACCGGGAAACTGGTCATTGAGCCGGGAGCTACGTTTAATGCCACCTGTAAAATGTCCAACCCAATTAAAACGCTAAAGAATGAAGGAAAACGAGGACAGCGAGAAGAAAAGTCCGCTTAAAAACTGGGCTATTTTTACGGGAATTGCCCTACAGATGGGGGCAACAATATTTATATGTGCGTGGATTGGTAAAAAACTGGACGAGCGATATCCTTCAGAAAAAAACTGGTTTACCATCGGGTTGGTATTATTTGGTGTTTTTGCTTCATTATATATTGTACTTCAGCAATTAAAAAGTCTCAATAAAAAAGAAGAATGATTTTAAAGGCCGCTAAGTTTACTGTCGGGTTTGTTATCTTACTTGTAGTTATTTATGTAATTCATACCCGGCTGGTCTCGATAAACCCGGAGGTGATGCCGCTGGTAAATTTCAGCTATCTTTTTAATTTCGGATTTACTTATATTTTTCTTTTAAATTTTATTCTTTTTCGCGATAAGTTGATATTTTATATTGGGTACTTATTTTTAGCGATCTCCACCTTAAAATTAACAGCCTTTCTTTACCTGGTAAAAACCTCAAATTTCGATTTAAATAAATCGGTGTTTTTTCACTTTTTTATCCCTTTTCTTGTGTGTGTGGGAGTGGAAATTTTTTACTTATTGAACGAACTGAATAGCGCTAACTTCAATAATGACAATTAATTACAGCGTTTTTGCATAGGCAAAACTTAATGATAATTTTATAGGATTATTTTTTATTTAATTGTGTACATTTGCACCGAATTTTATAGATGGAAACTATAACTGAAAATGCAAAAGAAAAACATTTTTAAAATACTACTAGCCGGTCTTTTAGTGCTTGTTTCATTTCAAATGAATGCTCAGGAAAATGAGCATAATTCTAAGGAAGAGCATGGGAAAGTAAACACTCGCGAAGGGATAAAAGAATTTATAGGCCATCACCTTAAGGATTCTCATTATTTAGATTTTGCCGCGAATGGAGAAACTGGAGAGCATTATGGAATTGCGCTTCCTGTAATTCTGTGGGATAATGGCTTAAAAGTGTTTTCTGCAGAGAGATTTCACCATGGGGAGGATCTGGTTACAATCGATGGGCAGACCTATAGGTTGTTTGAAACCAAAATCTACAAAACCGATGCCGAAGGGACAATCCATTATAATAAAGAAGAAAGCGAATATCCTGTAAACAATAGACCTCTGGATCTTTCAATTACTAAAAATGTGGTAGGAATGATTCTTATAGGAGCACTGATGTTCCTTATGTTCGCCTCTTTAGGGAAAAGTTATAAAAAAGGTCCCCAACCAGGCGGAATGGGTCGTTTCCTGGAGCCTCTTGTGATTTATGTTCGCGATGATATTGCCAAACCGAATATTGGGCCTCACTATAGAAAATATATGGGTTTTCTTTTAACGGTTTTCTTTTTTATCTGGTTGTTAAACCTGCTTGGAATGACGCCAATGGGAATGAATATTACAGGTAACATTGCAATTACTTTTGGTCTGGCGGTTATAACCTTTATCATAGTACAATTTAGTGGGAATAGACATTACTGGAAGCATATTTTCTGGATGCCCGGAGTGCCTGTGCCAATGAAAATAGTCTTAATTCCTATTGAATTATTAGGAATATTCACAAAACCATTTGCCTTAATGATACGTTTGTTTGCGAATATGACAGCCGGGCACGTGGTTATTATGAGTTTATTGGGATTAATTGTAGTATTTCAGAGCTGGTTTGCAGGACCTGCATTTTTTGGATTTTCCCTTTTTATAATGGTAATTGAATTATTGGTTGCTTTTTTACAGGCGTATATTTTCACCCTGTTAAGTGCCTTATATATTGGAATGGCTGTTGAAGATCATCATGAACATCCCGATGATCATGGCGATGAAGCACCAGTTTTGTAAAATTTTAAAAACAGAAGTAAGTTTAATTTTAAATAGATAGTTATGGAAATTCCAGTAATGGTAGGTGCCGGTCTAATTGTAATTGGAGCTGGTATTGGTCTTGGTTTAATTGGTAAAGGTGCGATGGAAGGTATCGCTCGTCAGCCAGAAGCAACCGGGAAAATACAAACAGCGATGATTATTATCGCCGCACTACTTGAAGGTATTGCATTTGCTGCACTTTTCGCAGTGTAACATTTCACCTAAACAATCCCTGTGACGGTTGGTTACAGGGGTGTTTTTTAAAATCAAGAACCTCGGGACAAGTCCAGGAGGTAGGAATTGGAAAATACATTTAAAATTTCGAGGCTTGCCTCGGGGAGTTAAACCCTAAATAAGGGATTAAAATTAATTAGTATCGTATGGATAAGTTATGGAATGATTTTTCTTTTGGTTTGTTTTTCTGGCAGCTGGCGGTTGTTATCGTACTTATTTTCCTGTTAAGAAAATATGCCTGGAAACCTATTTTGGAATCATTGAATTCCCGCGAAGAAGGAATTAAAGATGCATTAGAATCTGCCGACAGAGCCAGAAAAGAAATGCAAAATCTCAAATCTGATAACGAAAAATTGTTACAGGAGGCCCGTGCCGACAGAGATGCTTTGTTAAAAGAAGCTCGTGAAATGAAGGAGAAAATGATTAATGAAGCCTCTTCAGAAGCTCAGGAAAAAGCCGATAAAATTGTAGCGCAGGCGCAGGTAACCATACAAAATGAAAAAAATGCTGCAATGGCCGACATTAAGAATCAGGTAGCTGCACTCTCTCTTGAAATTGCTGAAAAAGTTGTTCGCAAAGAACTTTCGGCAGAAGGGAAACAACGCAAACTGGTGGAAGAAATGTTGGAAGATGTTAGCTTTAAATAATAGACAGAATGAAGGGAACTAGGGCAGCACATCGTTACGCAAAGGCAATTCTGGAATTGGCCAAGGAAAGAAATCTGGCTAAGGAAGTAAATGCAGATATGGAAACTATTTCAAAATCCATCATTAAGAGTGGTGAACTTCAAGATTTTTTAAGTAGCCCTGTTATTAAAGCAAAAGCAAAAAAGGATGCTTTGCATGAAATATTTAAAAATGTAAATGCAATTACCACGGGAGCTTTTGACACATTGGTGGATAACAATCGTATAGCCTTATTAAAAGTGGTGGCTCAAAATTATATGGTTCGTTATAACGAGCTAAATAACATTCAGGAGGCTACGGTGACTACTGCTATTTCTCTGGACAAGCTGCTTGAAGAAAAGATTCTGAATAAAATAAAAGAACTCACCGGTAACGGTGCAACAATTAAGAACATAGTAGATCCTGCTATTATTGGAGGTTTTATCCTTCGAATAGGAGATCTTCAGTATAATGCAAGTGTTGCCAGGAATCTCGCTACTCTGGGTAGAGAATTTAAGAACAACACGTATATTTCAAAAATTTAATAAAAACCGGCGTATTGTATATGCCAATTTTTTCTAAATAATTATGGCCGAAGTAAATCCTGCTGAAATTTCAGCAATCTTAAAAAAACAACTTTCAGGTTTTGAGGCAAAAGCTTCTTTAGATGAAGTAGGAACCGTGTTAACTGTAGGTGACGGGATTGCCCGAATTTATGGTTTAGCCAATGCTCAATATGGAGAATTGGTGGAATTTGAAAGCGGTTTGGAAGGAATCGTTCTTAACCTTGAAGAAGATAATATTGGAGTTGTACTCTTAGGACCTTCTAAAGAAATTAAAGAAGGATCTGTAGTAAAACGTACTCAGCGTATTGCTTCTATTAATGTGGGAGAGGGAATTACCGGAAGGGTAATCAACACTCTTGGAACTCCGATTGATGGTAAAGGCGCTATTGAAGGAGAAACTTTCGAAATGCCGCTTGACAGGAAAGCTCCGGGGGTAATTTATCGTGAGCCTGTTACTGAGCCTATGCAAACAGGTATTAAGGCTATCGATGCCATGGTGCCCGTAGGTAGAGGTCAGCGGGAATTGGTGATTGGTGACCGCCAGACAGGTAAAACTGCGGTGTGTATCGATACCATTCTTAATCAGAAAGAATTTTACGATGCCGGCGAACCGGTATATTGTATCTATGTGGCGATTGGCCAAAAAGCTTCAACCGTTGCGGGAATCGCAAAGGTGTTGGAAGATAAAGGTGCTTTAGCTTATACCACTATCGTTGCTGCAAATGCATCAGATCCTGCTCCTATGCAGGTATATGCTCCTTTTGCAGGTGCTGCGATTGGTGAATATTTTAGAGATACTGGTCGTCCTGCACTTATTGTATATGACGATTTATCTAAACAGGCGGTTGCATACCGAGAGGTTTCCTTATTGTTACGTCGTCCACCGGGACGTGAAGCGTATCCTGGAGACGTTTTCTACCTTCACTCAAGATTATTGGAGCGTGCGGCGAAAATCATAAATAACGATGCGATAGCAAAAGGGATGAATGATCTTCCCGATTCAATTAAAGATAAAGTAAAAGGTGGAGGTTCCTTAACCGCACTTCCTATTATTGAAACTCAGGCCGGGGACGTTTCCGCATATATTCCAACCAACGTGATTTCCATTACAGATGGGCAGATCTTCCTGACATCAGATTTATTTAACTCGGGAGTTCGTCCTGCGATCGATGTGGGTATTTCCGTATCTCGTGTGGGTGGTAACGCTCAGATTAAATCTATGAAGAAAGTTGCCGGTACCTTAAAACTGGATCAGGCACAATATCGTGAGCTGGAAGCCTTCGCTAAGTTTGGATCTGATCTTGATGCAGCAACCAGAGGGGTGATTGAAAGAGGTAAACGTAACGTAGAGATTTTAAAGCAGGCAGAAAATGATCCTTTCGCGGTGGAAGATCAAATCGCTATTATTTTTGCAGGTTCTAAAAACCTTTTAAAAGAAGTGCCTGTAGAGAATGTAAAACAATTCGAGAAAGAATATTTGGAATATCTTAATCTGAAGCATCGTGATGCTTTAGATACCTTGAAGTCTGGAAAACTTACTGATGAAGTAACCAACACCCTGACTTCTGCGGCAAAAGAAATTTCATCTAAGTATAAGAAATAACAATTTCTCCCCTTGGGGGAGATTAAGAGGGGCTTATGGCAAACTTAAAAGAATTACGAAGCAGGATTACATCGGTATCTTCTACCATGCAAATTACCAGTGCCATGAAAATGGTATCTGCTGCCAAGTTAAGCAGGGCGCAGGATGCGATTACCGCCATGCGTCCCTATTCTGAAAAGTTAACAGAATTGCTTCAGAGTTTAAGTGCAAATCTCGACGATATTAGCAGTAAATTTGGTGAGCAGCGCGAGGTTAAAAATGTGCTTATTGTAGCCATTTCTTCTAACCGTGGATTGGCAGGAGCATTCAATACCAATATTGTTAAGAGTGTTAGGCAACTTGCCAACACAAAATATAATGGAAAAAATGTAGAGGTTTTCGGGCTTGGTAAAAAAGCCAACGATGTACTTAAAAAAACTTTGAACATCAGTGGCAACAATAATGCTATTTACGATGATCTGAATTACGATCATGTAGCTGAAGAAGCTCAAAAAATCATGGATTGGTTTCTGGAAGGAAAATATGATGAGGTGATTTTTGTTTATAACCAATTTGTAAATGCCGCTACTCAGATAGTTACTACCGAACAGTTTTTACCAATTCAGAAGATTGAAGGGGAAGACAGCAAACAAATCGATTATATTTCTGAACCTTCTCAAGAAGAAATTGTAAAGGATCTTATTCCTAAGTCTTTGAAAATGCAACTTTTTAAAGCGATGAGCGATTCTTTAGCTTCAGAACATGGCGCACGAATGACGGCGATGCATAAAGCCACCGATAATGCTACCGAGTTAAGAGACGCTCTTAAACTCTCTTACAACAAAGCACGGCAGGCATCCATTACCAACGAGATTTTAGAAATTGTGGGTGGAGCCGAGGCACTGAACAATTAGGCGAAGCACAGCGGAGCCAAATTTTCAAATGGAGCCGAGGCACTGAACAATTAGGCGAAGCACAGCGGAGCCAAATTTTCAAATGGAGCGGAGGCACTGAACAATTAGGCGAATCACAGCGGAGCCAAATTTTTAAATGGAGCGGAGGCACTGAACAATTAGGCGAATCACAGCGGAGCCAAATTTTCAAATGGAGCGGAGGTGCTGAACAATTAGGCGAAGCACAGCGGAGCCAAATTTTCAAATGGTGCCGAGGCACTGAACAATTAGGCGAAGCATAGCGGAGCCAAATTTTCAAACGGAGCGGAGGTGCTGAACAATTAGGCGAAGCGCTTTTAAAATTGCCATACTGAGCTTGCCGAAGTATGAGCTTCCTTAAAAATATAAAATCCTATAATTTGCCACGAATGCTCGAATAATTTATTCGAGCATTCGTGGTTTTAAGCGGTTTCTTCCTTTTTTCAGCATTTAACTGATATTTAAAGCTAACTTCAGAAAACATAAGGGTTTATGAGAAACAGATTTCTGGCATTCATTTTGTTTTACTAATGCTAATCTTAAAAATTTAAAATCATGAAATATTTTTATCTCCTCTTCAGTACAGTTTTGGTTACTGCGCTTTTTACCGGATGTGCCGGCAATAAAGACCTTCAGGAAAGAGCTCCGGCGAACTTACAACCGGCCTATATCGTTACAACGGGAGATGGAATCGAACTTTATATTCCTGTTACTTCCATTCAAACAAATCTGGTAAGCCTGGACAGCGTGTATTATAAAGGCCGAAAAGCCGCTCTGCAAAAATCTGAGGAAAGAGAAGGTTTATATGTGGCAAAATTCAACAAGAAGGGAGATATGATTATGAGCTCGAATCCTGTTGATGAATACGGGAATAAAGTCCCAATCCTGGATAAAAAAATGAATTTTGATCTTAAGGACGATGAGGCTGTACTAATTTTCACCCAGAAGGGAAAAACCAAATATTATAAAATTACCGGGATTACTCAAAAATCCTGATTCCGTAAATTTAAAGCAGGTATTGGGCACATTTTGCCTTTTTATTAGGATATTTATGCTTTAAATAAAACCAACTATTGAGCAGTTTAAAAAAGCTTTTCCAGCAGACATTTATTTACGGTTTAGCAACCGTATTGCCCCGAATGCTGAGTTTTTTACTGGTTCCTCTTTATACTGCCGTACTTCCGGTGAAAGAATATGGGGAGGTTTCTGTTATTTTTTCCTGGATTGTATTATTCAATGTTTTTCTGGCCTATGGAATGGAAACCGCTTTTTTTCGCTTTTACCATAAGGAAAAAGAGAAAGAACTTGTAATTTCAACCTCCAGCATCTCGCTGGTGTTTTCTTCCGTCTTATTTTTAATTCTCGCTTATTTAATAAGTCCGGAACTCGGACAATTATCGGGCATAAAAACCGAATATATTAATTACACAATTTCGGTCTTAACCATGGATGCGCTGGTAATTATCCCTTTTGCCTGGCTTAGAGCCAATGAGAAAGCCACTCGCTATGCGGTGGTTAAAATTCTGAATGTTGCAGTAAACCTGGTGCTGAACTCTTTCTTCCTGTTGCTTCTTCCAAAACTTGCACATAAAAACCCTGCAGGATTTTTTGAAAGCATTTATTTCCCGAACGATAAGATCTTATATATTTTCCTTTCGATGGTGGTAGCCAGCGGGTTTACTTTCCTGCTGATGTCTCCCTTCTACTTAAAAATAAAATACCGTTTTAGTAAAGGACTTTGGAAAAATATGATGGTTTATGCCTATCCCGTGCTCGTGGCCGGAATCGCTTTTGCCATCAATGAGACCTTCGATAGGATTCTATTAGACTGGTTATTGCCTGCAAGTATTGCGAATACCGATATTGGCGCGTATACCGCCTGCTATAAACTGGCGATTTTTATGACGCTCTTTGCGACTGCTTTTAGAATGGGGATAGAACCCTTCTTTTTTAGCCATGCCTCCAATAAAAATGCCCCGGAAACCTATGCGTTAATCACCCGTTATTTTGTGGCTTTTGGTTCTGTAATTCTTTTAACAGTAGTGGTTTTTTCGGATCTTCTGAAATTATTGATTATTAGAAACAGCGATTATTGGGAGGCTATGAAGATTGTGCCTTTAATCTTATTGGCCAACCTTTGCCTGGGAGTCTATCATAATCTGTCGGTTTGGTATAAAATTACCGACCGCACCAGATTTGGCGCTTATATCTCGTTGGTGGGAGCTGTAATTACTCTTGGCATTAACTTTTTGCTTATCCCTGAAATCAGTTATATGGGTTCTGCCATCGCTACAGTGGCGGCTTACGGCTCCATGATGGTGCTTTCCTTCTATTTGGGGCAGAAATATTACCCAATCCCTTACGATCTTCAAAAAATTGGAACGTATCTTGTATTATCTATAGTGCTTTCGGCGCTTTCCTTTTATGTTTTCAGAAATAACTATTATATACGCATAGCGCTTTGGATAGCTTTTTTAATTTTGGTTATTAGTCAGGAAAAAAGAGCGATCAAACAATTAATTTTTAAAAAATGACAGTTAAAATCATCAATAAATCTCAGCATAACTTACCTCATTACGAGTCGGAAGCTTCCGCAGGAATGGATCTTCGGGCCAATATTTCGGAAGCTGTTACGTTAAAACCTTTAGATCGTGCCATCGTAAAAACCGGGCTCTTTATTGAATTGCCTATAGGGTATGAAGCACAGGTGCGCCCAAGAAGTGGTTTGGCGGCGAAAAAAGGAATTACCGTTCTTAATTCTCCCGGCACTATCGATGCAGATTACAGGGGAGAAATTGGTGTAATTCTGGTAAATCTTTCCAATGAAGCATTCACTGTTGAAAACGGAGATCGGGTTGCACAATTGGTAATCGCGAAACATGAACATATTTCCTGGGAGGAGGTGGAGGTTTTAGAAGAAACTTCCAGAGGTTCCGGCGGCTTTGGAAGTACCGGAAGCAAATAAATTTTAAAAAATAAATTATATTCTGAAAGGGATAAAAGAACCCTGAAAAGTTTTCAGAAGAATTTTGAAAGAAGAAAATCATGAAGATTATTGTACCTATGGCCGGTCGCGGCTCCAGATTACGTCCACATACCTTAACAGTGCCAAAACCTTTAATTCCCATCGCCGGCAAGCCTATTGTGCACCGTCTGGTGGAGGATATTGCGAAGGTGTTAGATGAAAAAATAGATGAAGTCGCCTTTATTATTGGAGCAGATTTTGGCGAAAAAGTGGAAAACGATTTGAAGAAAATCGCCAAAAACATGAATGCCAAAGGCACGATTTATTACCAGGATAAGCCTTTGGGTACAGGTCACGCCATTATGTGCGCTAAAGATTCCCTGGAAGGCCCTGCTGTAATTGCCTACGCAGACACACTTTTTAAAGCAGATTTTACGCTTAATAAAGATGCCGATGCCGTTATTTGGGTAAAACAGGTAGAAAATCCTTCGGCCTATGGGGTGGTTAAATTGAATAATAAAAATGAAATTACCGATTTGGTAGAAAAGCCACAGGAGTTTGTGTCTGATCTTGCGGTGATTGGAATATATTATTTCAAGGATGTAGCGGTTCTAAAAAAAGAACTTCAGAATGTGCTGGATAAAAATATAATTCGTGGCGGTGAATACCAGATTAACGACGGGATTGAAGCCATGAAGAAAAATGGGGCAAAATTTGTTCCCGGAAAAGTAGATGAATGGATGGATTGCGGGAACAAAAATGTTACGGTAGAGACCAATTCCCGAATGTTGAAATTCCTTCATAACGATGGCGAAAAATTGATTTCAGATTCGGTTAAAATCACTAATTCTGAAATTACCGAACCATGTTTTATTGGAGAAGATGTGGAGCTCACCAATGCCAGAATAGGCCCGAATGTTTCAATTGGAAATGGTTGTAAAATTATAGATTCAACTATTAAAAACAGTTTAATTCAGAATGAATCGGAAGTAAAAAACGCAAATCTAAATAATGCCATGATTGGTAATTATGCGCGGTTTGATGGAGATTTTACTGAAATTAGTATAGGAGATTATTCGGTTTTGGAATAAAAATATTCTGAATTTTGAGATAAAAAATCTGTAACATGAAAAACATTTTTCTCGTATCGGTCTTTTGTATGCTGGAAGTTATTTCATTTACGGGAAATGCTCAGGTAGAAAATCCTCTTCAGAATGTAAATCAAGATGATCTTGGAAAAGTGAGCGATACTTTCCAGGAACATTTTTTTGAAGCACTAAAGCAAAAAGCGATTGAGAATTACGAAAAGGCGCTTACAGAACTTAAAGAATGTCAAAAATTGCAACCCAACAAGGCGGTGGTTTACTTTGAAATGGGGAAAACCTATTTGAAGTTAAAAAAAGCAGAAGAGGCTATTGCAAGTTTTCAGGAATCTAACCGTCTGGAACCTAACCGGCAGTGGACCCTCATGGCCCTTTTAAACGCGTATTACGCCAATAAAAATTACGATGATGCCATTCTGGTGGCAAAAAAATTAGTAGAGTTTGATACCAGTTATAACGATTATCTGGCGAAACTGTATCTGGAAACTCAAAAATATCCTGAACTTTTAAGCCTGCTGGATCAACTGGATGCAAAATTAGGAATTAATGATTACCGGAATGAATTACGCCAGGAGGTATATGCGTTGACTCATAATTCGCAAGGAGAAATAGAAACGGTTAAACAGGCGATTAAAGTAGATCCTAAAAACGAAAAAAATTATCTGAAACTCATATTTCTGTACAGTGATCAGGGCATGGAAAATAAAGCGTTTGAAGCCGCAGAAGATATGAAGATAAAATTTCCAACTTCAAAAGTGGTGCACCTGGCATTGTACAAGTTTTATCTGGATGCGGGGAATATGGAGGAAGCCCTAAAATCGATGAAAATCGTTTTGAATGCTGAAGAAATAGATGCCAATTTGAAATTTAAACTCCTCAATGATTTTTTAATGTACGTAAATCAGCATCCCGAGTATGAAAAGGAATTAAAAGAAGTTGCGGCTATTTTTTCAGAAAAAGAAAAAACTCCAGAGGTTTTTCAGCGCTTAGGAGAGTATTATCTGGCTAAAGATGAAAAGGAGCAGGCGCTCTCCTATTTTGAGCTTGGCCTACAGAACGATAATAATTATAATCTATATCAAAAAACACTGGAACTGGAATTAGAATTAGGAAAAAATCAGAATGTCGTAATTATAAGCAAAAAAGCACTGGATATTTTCCCCGCCCAGGCCCAATTATATTTAATTCAGGGAGTGGCTTTAAATAAAATGAAACAGTTTAAAGAAGCAGAAGAAATACTTACATTTGGGCTCGATTATTTACCTGGAGACACCTCTATAGCACAACAATTTTATAATGAACTTGCAGCTGCCACCAGAGGACAGGGGAATGAAAAGCAAGCCTTGATATATGAAAAAAAGCAGAAGGAACTTACTAAAAATGTAGATTGATGTTTAGAAAAACAATAGGAATTATTGGATTATGTATTGTAATGGTGTCCTGCGGGACCAAAAGAAGGGCTACAAAAATCGAAGATGCTGCAACAGCAAAAATTATAAATAACCATGAAGCCAGCCTCCCCGATTTTAAAACCCTGAACGGACGTTTAAAAATAAAATATCAGGATGAGAATACCTCACAGGGAATGGGTGTAAGTTTCAGAATGAAAAAAGACAGCGCTATCTGGATAAGTGCGCAGGTTCTGGGAATTCCTCTTGCCAAGGCGCTTATTACTAAAAAGCGGGTAAGCTATTACGAAAAAATAGGAAAAACCTATTTTGATGGCGATTTCAGTCTGGTAAATAAATGGCTGGGAACCCCATTGGATTATGAAAAATTACAAAATTTATTATTGGGTCAGGCCGTTTATAATTTAAGAGACGATAATTATAAGTTAACCGAGTCTACAAGAGGATACCAGTTAAAACCTTCCAATGAGTTGGAGGCTATAAAAAAAATGTTCCTCATAGACCCACAAAACTATAGGGCTATGGCGCAGCAACTCACCCAGGAAAAAGAGAATCGTGGGGTTACAGTAACCTATTCGGGTTACCAAAGTATAGATCAGCAGCTGTTTCCTGAAGAGATTCATATTATTGCTAATGAAAAAGGACATGGCACCCAGATAGACATCGATTTTAGATCGATCGATCTAAATAGCCCCGTAAGTTTTCCGTTTAACATTCCTGATGGATATGATAAAATTGAAGTTGAATAATGAGCATTAAAAACTCTCGACTACATTTTTTGGTGTTACTTCTTGTTTTTATGGGAAGTCTAAAATCCTTTTCTCAAAGCACAAGAGAAGAATTGGAAAAACGACGGGTAGAACTTCGTGAAGAAATTCGAACCATCAACACGCTTAGAAGCAGCAATAAGAAAAAAGAGAAATCTGTTTTAACTCAGGTGGAGGATCTGGACCGGCAGATTCGCACCACCCAAAATCTTATTCGTGTTACCAATCAGCAGGCAAATTTACTTACCCGGGATATAAATACGAACACCAATAAAATTCAGCAGCTAAGAAAGGAATTATCGGCTTTAAAAGACGATTATGCACACATGATACGCAGATCCTATAAAAGTCGCTCACAACAAAGCAGAATAATGTTCCTGCTTTCTTCCAACAGTTTTTTGCAAGCCTATAAAAGGCTTCAGTATATGAAGCAATATGCGAATTACCGGAAAAAGCAGGGAGATGAAATTAAAGAGCGATCTTCAGAATTACAGGCTTTAAACGAAGGTTTGCTGAAGCAAAAGAGATTAAAGGAAAAACTTATTGCCGAAAACAGGGAAACTAAGCAGCAATTAGAGAAAACAAAGGAATCACAACAGGTACTTATAAAAAGCATTCGTAAAAAAGAAGGTGTATTTGCGGCACAAATTCGAAAGAAACAACAGGAAGTAAATTCCATCGATAAAAAAATCGATGAAATTATACGAGCATCGATTGCGAAAACCAATAAAGAAAACGGCTCTTCTTCCCGGGATACTTACGAGCTTACTCCCGAAGCGAAAGCCCTGGCAGCCAATTTTGCAAGCAATAAAGGGAAACTGCCCTGGCCTGTGAAGTCCGGAGTGGTAGTCATGCGTTTTGGAAAACAGCCCCACCCGATTATTAAAAATCTTACAGTGAATAGTAATGGGGTTCGAATAGAGACTGAAAAGGGATCTAATGCGCGATCTGTGTTTGCAGGAACAGTGAGCGAGGTGCAGGCAGTTCCCGGTGCAAATAAGGCAGTAATGGTGCGTCATGGAGATTATCTTACTATTTATAATAACCTTTCTAAAGTTTATGTACAAAGAGGCGATGTGGTTTCCCTGGGACAGGAGCTCGGAGAAATTGCAGTAAATGGTTCTACAGGAAAAACAACTTTGTATTTTCTTATTTATAAAAACATGCAGAAAATGGATCCGGCAGACTGGATCTTAAGAATGTAAATATGGAAGAATTCAGATATTCTTTTAAAAGTTCTATATTGGTGGTTTTCTTTGCCTTTTTAGGCATGGCCGCATACAGGTATATAATTGGTAAAGATTGGATCTTTCTTGCTCTTTACCCGTTAGCCTTTTTGGTGTTTTTAATCAATCAATACTTTACCCGGTATTATATTAGTGATAATGAACTGATTATTAAAGATTTATTTACAAAAAAGGAAATAGATTTTAATACCATACGAGGAGTCCGAAAGGAAGAAATAAATTGGTTTGGCCAATTCTTTTCGGGACGGCCTAAAACGTCAGTTAGGATTATGTACAACAAATTTGATGAAGCTGAAGTTTTTCCGCGGGCTATCGACCGGTTTTTAGAAGTTTTAAACACTACGATTTCTAAAGAAATTTAATTTATAATTACTCTCAGGATTGAATCCTTTCGATTTCTTTAAAAATCTCTATATTTAACTATTATTCCTATTTTCCCTGCGATTTTTAAGTCTAAATAAAACCGTTTGAAAAAAAGCTTCTTTTTCTTGGTATTTATAATGCTTCTTGTTTCCTGCTTCCGGGAACATATAAGTGTAAGGCCCAATACAAGGGTTTCTATCACTGGAGCCTTAAAAGATGGCGAAGGAAACCCGGTTAGTGGGATTTCCATCCTGTCTTTCGGACAAGAATATCCTTTCAATTTTTTTGTGTATTCAGGAGCCGTTCTTGGCAAAGGTTTTTCAGATAGTCAGGGCAACATCAGCTTTGAGTCTTTGGATACCAATAACTGGAATTTTGCTATTTCGGTGAATCCACCCGATAGTAAAGAGTATAACCCTTTATACGGAACGCTGAATTACATTGATTCGATCGATAATCACGGGCGTTATATTCAGCTGGAAAATCAAATTTTGAAGAAGAAAAGCACTTCAGTATTAAAACTTACAAACAGTACCGGCGATACTATACACTACAAAATCAAATTTCCGGCCTCGGCTCAGCAGTACTTAATTGAAAACAGGCATGTGGGAGATACTATTTCCAGTAGGAATTTCTCTAATTTCGTTATCGTTAAAAACGATTTAGGTGCCGGCCATATTGCAAATATTCCGGTTAACAGTTTAAAGAACAGTGATTTGATTATATTTTATTCAGCTTCGAATGCAGGGGAGCAGGCAAGAACAATTCCATTAATCAATCAAGACACCATCAATTTTGAATTTTAAAAAGAAGACGTTTTTACTTCTATTCAGTCTGTTTGTTTTTACGGCCAATGCCCAACAGGAGAAGGATATTATTCCTAATAACCGATATAAGCCTAAGGATCCTGAAGTAGGATATTTTAATTTTGAGGTGGCCAAACACTTTTCGTATGGAAATACAGCGCTTACTCATGCCTATAAACTGGACCGGGAAGTCAGTTTTGGTTTTACCTGGTTTATGTTTCCTTCTGTTACTTTAGGCGCATTTTATAACCTTAGTACTGCAGAAGTTACCAATAAGTCTTTAGTAGGTAACATCGAAAGTACCGGCATGTATAGAGGGGGAATAGAATTAGGCTATTATTATGCCTTTAATCGGGAATGGAATTTAAACGTAAAAGCAGCAATAGGCGGAGTTACTTATAGAAATGTTCTTCCCGAGGCAGAAAGTAAATTCAGGGAAAGCGGAGCTTCATATTCTTTAAAAGTGGAGGGTTCCTATAGATTTAATCAGACCATGGCCATTTATGCTACGGTGGGAACGCACTTAGACAGGTTGCATATTAAATCTATTCCTGAACGTAAGAAATTCTTTAATAATCTGAATCTTATGTATGTTGGATTTGGAATAAGGGTGCATTTACATAACCCCGGAGGCTAATTATCAAATAACGCTTTAAGTTCCGTGGCTTCTGCAGGTTTCATTTTCCCGGCCAGCACAAGACTTAGCTGTTTTCTTCGTAACGCAGCTTCATATCTTTGTTTTTCTAATTGTGTTTCCGGTTCAAGAGGAGGAACATTTATAGGTGCGCCGGTTTCATCCACAGCAACAAAGGTGTAAATGGCTTCGTTTGCTTTGGTCTTTTTTCCGCTTTCACGATCTTCTACCCAAACATCTATAAAGATTTCCATAGAACTTTTAAAAGCACGTGAAACAGCGGCTTCTACGGTTACCACGCTTCCCAAAGGGATTGCTTTATTAAAAGCCACATGGTTAACAGAAGCTGTAACCACAATTCTGCGGCTATGCCTTCTGGCCGCAATACTGGCTGCGCGATCCATTCTTGCCAAAAGTTCACCCCCAAATAAATTATTCAGCGGATTGGTTTCACTGGGTAATACAAGATCGGTAAGTATAGTTCGGGAGTCTTTCGGGAACTTGGCCTGCATAATAATAATTTTGGGCAAAGGTACAGCGCATCTGCTCCTCAGGCAAGTTAAGGAAGTATTAAAGTTCCTGAATTAAAAGCCATGCCCCTTCATTTTCAGGCTTTACCTGCCGTAACATTTTTAAGGCTTCGCCTCTGGTTTTAAAACTGCTGTAAACCACCTGATGTAATCCGTATTTATTAGCTCCAATGTATCGTGCTTTATAGCCTTCTGCACGAAGTTCCTTTACTTTATCATGTGCGTTTTCTTCAATTCTGAAAGCTCCAGCTACCACATGGTAATTTCCACTTTGATTGGAAACAGTGAGAGTGATTTCCGGCAGCGGATTATCTATAACAAAAGTAGCTTCCTGGATTTTTTGCTGAAGTTGTGACTGGGCGGCTTTTTGTTCAGCAATATTGTGTTCATTTACATTATTGCTGTATATATTAAGCCCCACAAGGCCTGAAAGCCCTATTGCCAATATTCCCACGGCAGCATATTTTAAATAGGTGCGACCGCTTCTTCTCTCCGGCGTAAACAGGAATGATGTTTTTTCTTCCAGTTCCTGAACTTCTTTTTTGAAAACCTCTCTTTTTACTTCAATAGCCGGAACATTTCCCAAACCAAACGCGACAGGGAGATAATTATGCTGTGCCACAGGCTCAAACTGAAGATTACCTTCTTCAGAAATATGAAATTCGCCGATAGTTCCCAGAGTATGGTTTCCTTCTTTCTGAAGTTTTTCTTCTAACTCCTCTACAAAAGCATCAATTTTATAAACAGCCGCAGGATAGGGAATATTCAGGGATTCTGATATATAATTAGCCAGGAGCCCATCATTCTTCTGAAGCTGAGAATTAAAAGAAATTGTCTTTTTTGGAGGAAAGAATTTGTTGGTATCCGTATCTAAATAAGCCGATTCTTTCTGAGTCAAAAATGCACCAAATCCCGGAAGGATTACACATTCGTATCGGTACAATAGGTCGGAGATGTGATTTTCTATGGTCATTAAAACAAAAGTAAGGTTTTATAGATAATCATAAAATTACCTAAACATATCTTATTAACAAATCTTTTTTTAACTAAATTTAATTTACTTATCAAGGTCTTATTAATTGATAATGAGGGAGTAAATTATAATACTGAAAATAGTAGGCAGGAATTTATTTATGGAACAGAACGAACTTTTATACCTGCTGGCACTACAGAATGTCCCGAATTTAGGTGACAGTACCGCTAAAAAATTGCTCCGGCACCTTGGCTCCGCCCAGGAAATTTTTAGGACTCGAAAAGATAAACTCCTTAAGATCCCCGGAATAGGGAAAATAAAATCTTCAGGTCTTTTTGGCTCGAACCTTCTAAAAGAGGCCGAGCAAGAGCTAAAGTTTATTTCAGGAAATAAAATAAACGTTCATTTTTATAAGGATGATTCCTATCCCGAAAAGCTAAAACATTGCCAGGATGGCCCTATACTGTTATTTTCCAGAGGGAATATTAATCTCTCAAACAGGAAGATCATTAGTGTTGTGGGAACCCGGAAAATAACGCCTCAGGGAACTGCTTTTTGTGAAAAAATGATTGCAGAACTCGCAATTTTGGATCCTGTAGTTGTGTCCGGATTTGCTTATGGAGTAGATATTACCGCGCAAAAAGCAGCCCTTAAAAATAATTTACAAACAATAGGATGTCTGGCTCATGGTCTCAATCAGATATACCCTAAGACGCATGCCAAATATGTTCGTGATGTTGAATTAAACGGAGGTTTTTTTACCGATTTTTGGAGTCATAAAGAGTTCGATCGCAATAATTTTCTAAAAAGAAACAGGATCATTGCCGGGCTAAGTGAAGCTACCGTCGTTATTGAAAGCGCCGAAAAAGGAGGTTCTCTGGTCACAGCAGATATCGCGAATTCGTACAACCGGGAAGTATTTGCCGTGCCCGGAAGGCCTGCTGATGCTCAAAGCCAGGGCTGCAATAATCTTATTAAAAGTCAGCAGGCTCATTTGCTTACAAGCGCAGCAGATTTAATTTATATCCTTAACTGGAATACCCCGGGATCTTCTAAAGGTATTCAGAAACAGCTTTTTATAGAGCTGGAACCTCACGAGCAGTTAGTTTACGATCATTTAAAATCTGAAGGGAAACAACAACTAGATCATATTGCCCTAAACTGTAATATTCCCACCTTTAAAGCGGCGGGTATTTTACTTGAAATGGAACTTAAAGGGGCAATTCGTCCTTTACCGGGAAAACTGTTTGAAGCTATTTAGTATCCTAATTTTTGGCGAACCCTGGCTAACACGTTATTAGCCATTTCCCCTGCTTTTTCTGCACCGGCTTTCAATACATTATCAATTTCTGAAGGGTTGTTCATAAAGTAATTATATTTTTCCCTCTCTTCTTTAAAACGATCTGAAAGCAGCTCAAAAAGGGCTTGTTTGGCGTGCCCGTAACCATAATTGCCACCCTCATAATTCCTTCGCATTTCGGCCACCTGCTCTTTAGTTCCCAAAAGCCGATAAAGAGCAAAAACATTACAGGTATCCGGATTTTTTGGTTCTTCTAATGGAGTGCTATCGGTCTGGATACTCATAATCTGTTTTCGCAGTTTTTTATCGCTCACAAAAAGGTTAATAGTATTGCCTTTAGATTTACTCATTTTCTCGCCATCGGTGCCGGGGATGTACATAGTCTCTTTCTGTATTTTAGCCTCAGGCATTACAAAAGTTTCTCCCATTTGTGCATGAAAACGCGTGGCTACGTCCCGAGTCATTTCTATGTGTTGCAATTGGTCTTTACCCACAGGCACTATTTGCGCATCATAAAGTAAAATATCGGCAGCCATAAGCATGGGATAGGTAAAAAGACCGGCATTTATATCTTCCAGCCGATCTGCCTTGTCCTTAAAGGAATGCGCCAGGGTAAGCCGCTGATAAGGAAAAAAGCAGCTTAAGTACCAGGTGAGTTCTGTTACCTGGGGAATGTCACTCTGCCTATAGAACACGGTTTTGTTGGGATCTAACCCAAAAGCCAGCCAGGTAGCAGCAGTAGAATAGGTGTTTTCTTCTAAAGTTTTGGCATTTTTTATCTGGGTAAGGGAATGAAGATTTGCAATAAACAAATAAGAATCATTTTCGGGGTTATTTGCCATTTCTATAGCAGGAATAATCGCTCCCAGTAAGTTTCCTAAGTGTGGAGTACCTGTACTTTGTACTCCGGTAAGTATTCTGGCCATGCTCTTTTTTAAATTTTCACAAAGGTACTTCTTTTGTTCAATTCCCTTAATTCATTTTAGTATTTTTGGAGTATATGAAGATAATTAAGGTTTTTGCAACGGCCCTTTGGAGAGTATGGTTTTATGTGCTTTTAGGGCTTCCTATTATTATTATGTTGCCATTCCTTATATTATTTACTTCTTCAGAAAGATTTTACCCTCAGTATTTTACCTGTGCACGAATTTGGGCTCTTACCATTCTATACGGGATGGGATTTGTTCCTAAAAAGATTTCAGAAGCCCAATTAACAAGGGGGAAAAGCTATATGTTCGTTGCCAATCATACCTCTATCACCGATATCATGCTTATGTTGGCGGTGGTAAATCATCCTTTTGTATTTGTAGGAAAACAAGAGCTGGCAAGGATTCCCCTTTTTGGATTTTTTTACAAACGCACCTGTATTTTAGTAGATAGGAACTCCCAGCAAAGCAAACTTCAGGTTTTTAAAGAGGCCCAACGAAGGTTGCAACAAGGTAATAGCATGTGTATTTTTCCAGAAGGAGGTGTCCCGGATGATAAATCGCTTGATTTAAGCCCCTTTAAAGATGGAGCTTTTCGACTGGCGATAGATCATCAAATTCCAATTGTGCCTATTACTTTTCACGATAATAAAAAGCGTTTTTCTTATACATTTCTTTCCGGAAGCCCGGGCCAGATGCGAGTAAAAATTCATTCTCCAATCCCCACAAAGGATAAAACGCAGGGCCAAAAGCGGGAAATAAAGAAAGAGGTGTACGAAATTCTGTTAAATGAATTGAAAAGTCCTTCGCTGTAAAAAAAGAAATATTCCTACGCGAATGAGCTTGTAACTTTGCTCAAGGTAAACAAAAACTATTGGAGATTTCTCTAAACAGAAAGAAATTTAAAATCTGAAGCTAAACCCGGAGTATACCCCAAAGTAGTAAGGGTTTAAAGTTCCGGTGGTATTCCCGCTAAAAGTGTTGAGTTGGTATTTAAGAGTGGGCTCAATGTTAAACTGAAATTGAGGTGAGATATTATAATCTATCCCCACTCCAAGGTTGGTAGTGAAACTTATATTATTAAGGTTATTGGCCTGGCCAAGTGTGGTCGAAAAATTATCGGAATTAAGAGAGATGGTGTTTTCATCCAAAAATAAAGTGCTTCCCCCTCCAATAATATTTACCCCAATTTTTTTATCGATAAGCACATATTCAATCTCCAGAGGCACTTCAATAAATCCTAACTTCTGTCTTAGAAATCCTGAAGCCGGAGCAGCAAGACTCGCGCGATTAAATTCTGTGGACGCCTGTAAATTGCTAAAGCGGCTTACACTACGGTTTTCAATTTTGTAGTTAGGGACATTTCCGCCATAATCTATCCCGCTCAAGGCAACCGGATTCACAGATGCAGTAAAGGCGATATTGTTGGTATTATAGCTCATTCCTACTTTGGTAACCCCCGAGCGTATTCTTATTTTTTCTGAAATCTTATAAGCAAAATTAATTCCGTAAGCCATGGAAACCTCACCATCGCTGCTGCTGTGGGCAAACTGGGCATCTATGGAACTTCCGTTGCCCAAATTATCATAATAGATAGGTGCTGCAACTGTACTTATTTTAATTCTTTTTTCTGAAGAGATATCAGATACTTCAGGGGATTTTTTATTGGGATTTGCTATTGGAAGATCTCGAAGGTTTTGAGTTTTCCCTGATTTTTTTTCAGAAGCTAGTTGGTCCCTTTCCTTATTCGCTGCAATTCTTTCCGAAAGATTTATAACATTCGAAATTTCAAGATTGGGAACCGAATTTTCAGCAATCGTACGGTTTGTGCGTTCCTGTGATAATAATTCCCGGGTTCTTTTATTTTCGGTTTCCTGCATTAAAGCTTGCAAAACCATGGAGGAGCGAATCATTTTTTGGGTATACTCGGGAGAGGCCAGGGTAAATTCCCCGTAAGTATTATCGCGGGAATTAAAAGCCGTCTGGGGCGGTTTTCCAGCGGCAGAAGGTTTAAAGAAATTGTTGGCGAAGTTGAGCAGGAGGGCGATAAGAGCTGCCACTCCGGCAATTCTATACCACATAGGAATCACTTTTCTGCGGTGTTTCTTTTCCTGGAGTCGGGAAGAAATACGCTGCCAGGCTTCCTCACGTGGAGTAGCCTCGAAATCCTTGAATTTCTCCTGAAATAGCCTGTCTATTTGCTTTCTTTCTTCCATTCTATGAAGATCGGGCCGATGTATTTGGTTGATTAGCTTCGATCTTTTCTTTTAAAATTATTCTTGCCCGGGCCAAATTAGATTTGGAGGTTCCGGTAGATATTTGCAGCATTTCTCCAATTTCCTTGTGAGAATAGCCATCCAAAGCGTACAGGTTAAAAACCTGCCTGTAGCGGTCTGGTAATTCCTGAATGATCTTCAGTAAAAAATCTATCGAAAAGAGCTCTTCATCGATTTCTAACTCCGGCTCCTTCAAAAGATCTTCATTTACAATTTCAAAAACCCTTTGTTTTCGGTATTTCTGAAGTGTTATGTTAATCATTATTCTTTTCATCCAGCCTTCAAAAGAACCTTTGTCCTGATATTGCTGTATTTTTTCAAAAATCATCATAAAACCATCCTGCAGGTTGTCTTCCGCCTGTTGATAGCTATTAGAATACTTTAGACAGACTGCAAATAGTTTATTTGCATAGAGCCTATAGAGCTCTTCCTGGGCTTTAATATCCTCTTTTTTACAATTATGAATGAGCTGTTTTAAACTCAAGGGCAGGGTTTTGATTTAATTTTAATTTTGGAAAGCGAAGGGCATTTCTCAGTAAAATCCTGAGTTGGGGTGCTGCGTTTTCACTTTGCCAGAAATTAAAGATATGAAAATCATCCCTTTCTGCAACAAAATTTAATGAAACCCCTTCAAAAAGGGTTTCTGAACTTTTCAAAATTGTGGGTCAGGAACAAATCCTGATCATCACTTCAATAAACATTTTGCACCCTTCCTGTACGATGTTAACTCTCCAAATAGGAGTGCGTGTAGGATATTTAAACATATTTAGGGTTAATATGCTTAAAAAGTAACGGGGCGGGATCTTTTGATAGCTCCGGGCATTCTTCGGGGAGTGATTTCCCTTAATTTCCAGTTTCCAAGATCAATTAATCCTACTTTACAGATGCAGATTTAGCAAAAAGGTTGCGTTAAAAAAAAGAAAATCCCGCCGAAGCAGGATTTATTTTTCACCCTAGCAAACTATTTATTCTTTGGCTACTTTAATAGCCGCCTTAATTTTTTCTTCAAGCTCATCGGTAAGGTCTGGATTATCTTTTAATAGGGCTTTCACCGCATCGCGGCCCTGCCCTAATTTTGTGTCTTCATAGCTAAACCAGGAACCGCTTTTCTTAATAATTTCGTAATCAACTCCAATATCTATAATCTCGCCAATTTTAGAAATTCCTTCGCCATACATAATATCGAATTCTGCAGTTTTAAAGGGAGGGGCTACTTTGTTTTTCACAACTTTTACGCGCGTTTTGTTACCCATAACATTGCTATTGCTGTCTTTTATTTGGGTAGATCTCCTTATATCAAGACGTACTGAGGCGTAAAATTTAAGGGCGTTCCCACCGGTGGTGGTCTCGGGATTTCCAAACATCACCCCAATCTTCTCACGCAATTGATTAATAAAAATCACGGTACATTTTGTTTTGCTTATACTTCCCGTTAATTTTCTTAATGCCTGTGACATTAATCTTGCGTGAAGCCCCATTTTAGAGTCTCCCATTTCACCTTCAATCTCGCTTTTGGGAGTTAACGCCGCCACCGAATCTATTACAATAATATCTATTGCTCCCGAACGGATTAAATTATCAGTAATCTCTAATGCCTGCTCGCCGTTATCGGGTTGTGATATAATTAAGTTTTCCAGGTCTACACCAAGATTTTCTGCATAAAAACGGTCAAAAGCGTGTTCTGCATCAATAAACGCGGCAATCCCTCCATTTTTTTGGGCCTCGGCAATGGCATGAAGAGTAAGGGTTGTTTTACCCGAAGATTCCGGACCGTATATTTCAATCACCCTTCCGCGGGGATAACCGCCCACTCCCAATGCCAGGTTAAGGCCTACAGATCCTGTAGAAATCGCTTCCACATCTGAGATGGACTGGTCGCTCATCTTCATGACCGTTCCCTTCCCATAGGTTTTATCCATTTTATCCAGCGTAAGCTTAAGGGCTTTAAGTTTGGCTTCTTTTTCTTTATCGTTGCTCATATTTTTCTTATTAAATGCGTGAGCTAAAATACTATAAGTTTTCGGGCAGGACAATTTTAACACGCAACCTTTTTTATTTTTCTGCATCTACTTAGTAATACAAAGAAGCAAATATGAGGTTTCTTAAAACGAGTTTAATTTTGAATCGATTCGGTTCTGCCACTACAATTTTATTAAGTTGTAGCAGCAGGGTTGATGGGGGCTAACGTTATTGCTTTTTTTATGATAGTAAGTAAAAAGAATTAATAACGAATTAGCCAAATTCAAGAAAAATGCCCTGGATAAAATTTTCAGGGCATTTTTCTTGGAACAAATTTTAGGAGTACCTTTGCCGCAAATATTTCTTTTAACTTAAAATTGGTATAGCATGCAACTGTACAATAAATTAAGCGCAAAAGAAAGGGCCGCCCTTATTGAAGAAGCCGGGGAAGACAGGGTTACGCTTTCTTTTTATGCCTACGCCAAAATTGGCAATCCGTATTTATTTCGAAATTATCTTTTTATCGCCTGGGACCAGATGGAGGTACTGGGAAGAATTTATGTGGCTCATGAGGGGATTAACGCCCAGCTTTCTGTTCCCGCAAAACGCTTCGATGAATTCAAGGAATTTCTGGACAGCATTTACTTTCTAAAAGATGTACGTTTAAATATCGCTATTGAACACGATCTGAAGTCTTTTTTAAAACTGAAGGTAAAAGTGCGTGACAAAATTGTTGCCGACGGACTAAACGATGCAACTTTCGATGTTACCGATAAGGGAATTCATGTAGATGCCACAAAGTTTAACGAACTTCTAAATGATCCCAACACCATTCTGGTGGATATGCGAAATCATTATGAAAGCGAAATTGGCCATTTTCAAGGTGCAATCACGCCAGATGTAGATACTTTTAGAGATTCCCTGCCTATTATTGAAGAAGACCTTAAAGATCATAAAGAAGATAAAAATCTTGTTATGTATTGTACCGGCGGAATTCGTTGCGAAAAAGCAAGTGCTTATTACAAACACAAGGGCTTTAAAAATGTTTTTCAGCTGGAAGGAGGGATTATTGAATATGCCCGACAGGTTGAAAATTTGAAACTTGAAAATAAATTTATCGGGAAAAATTTCGTTTTTGATCACCGAAGAGGAGAGCGAATTACAGAAGATGTAATCTCTCATTGCCATCAATGTGGGAAAGCCTGCGATACACATGTAAACTGTGCGAATGAAGCCTGCCATCTTCTTTTTATTCAGTGCGAAGAATGTGCAAAAGCTATGGATAATTGTTGTTCCAACGAGTGTAAGGAAATCCATGCGTTGCCGTATGAAGAACAAAAAGCATTGCGAAAAGGAATCCCCAACAGCAACAAAATATTCAAAAAAGGGCGTTCTCCGGTATTGAAATTCAAAAGGTAATTATTATCCCTTCCTTAAGAAGGGCCAATAAATATTGGTATATTTACCTTTTTAGAGACTAATTATGAATCTGGATCCTGCCTACGGGTAAGGATATCAATATAAAGAATATGGGATGTAGTAGCTGCTCGACCGGTAAAGACGGTCAGCCTAGAGGATGTAAAAATAATGGGACCTGCGGGTCTGACGGATGTAATAAATTAACTGTTTTTGACTGGCTTTCCAACATGTCGCTCCCCAATGGGATGGAGCCTTTTGATTGTGTGGAAGTACGGTTTAAAAATGGACGAAAACATTTTTTTAAAAATACAGAGAACCTTAGTATAGGGATTGGTGATGTGGTAGCTGTAGAGGCAAGCCCTGGCCATGATGTGGGAATAGTAACGCTTACCGGCGAACTGGTAAGGGTACAAATGAAGAAGAAAAAGGTAAAGCCTAATAGTGAAGAGGTTTTAAAAATCTACCGTAAAGCCTCACAGCGGGATATCGATGTTTGGCAGGAAGCAAGAAGCCGCGAAGATAAAATGAAAGTCAGGGCAAGAGAGATAGCCATAAGGTTAAATCTTAGCATGAAAATAAGCGATATCGAATTTCAGGGAGACGCTTCAAAAGCCACTTTTTATTATACTGCGGAGGAAAGAGTAGATTTTCGACAACTTATTAAAGAGTTCGCTCGCGAATTCAACACCCGTATTGAAATGCGACAAATAGGTTTTCGACAGGAAGCGGCAAGACTTGGCGGGATTGGTTCCTGTGGAAGGGAGCTTTGCTGTTCTACCTGGTTAACAGATTTTAGATCGGTAAATACCTCGGCAGCAAGATATCAGCAACTATCTTTAAATCCTCAAAAATTAGCCGGCCAGTGCGGGAAGCTAAAGTGTTGTCTTAATTATGAATTGGATACCTATCTGGATTCGCTAAAGGAATTTCCGAAGACGGATGTGAAACTACACACCAGCAAAGGTACAGCTACCTGCCAGAAAATTGATATTTTCCAGGGCTTTTTATGGTATGCTTATGAAGGGGACTGGATGAACTGGCATAAACTAAGTGCAGGGCAGGCAAACAGAATTATAGAGCTTAATTCCAAAAAAGAATCGGTCGCAAGTCTTGAAGAATATGAAGTACTTGTGCAGGCTGAAAAATCACAAAAAACTGAATTCAGTAATGTAGTAGGACAGGATAGTCTTACCCGATTCGACAAACCAAAAGGGAATCAAACTAAAAAGAGACGTAAAAATAAGCGTAGAAAAGGTAAACCATCTAAAAATGCTTAAAAATTTAAGTTGGGTTTTGCTCCTCGCAGGATTGCTTCTTACCTCCTGCGATTCAAAAAGAGTATATGACGAATATAAATCTCTTCCTCACGGATGGAATAAAGATTCAATTATTACGTTTAACCTAAAAAATATAGATTCACTTCAAACCTATAATTTGTTTATTAACCTTCGTAACAATAACGATTTTCCTTATAGCAACCTATACCTTATAACTCAAATGCAGTTTCCGCAGGGAAAGGTAGTTACCGATACCCTGGAGTACGAAATGGCGGCGCCGAATGGAAAATGGCTTGGCACCGGCTCTGGAGATGAAAAGGAAAACAAACTCTGGTATAAGGAGAACGTAAAGTTCGACGAAAGTGGTTCTTATCAGATAAAAATTCAGCAGGCAATGCGTAAAAATGGAGCCGAAACCGGCATTGAAAATCTAAAAGGAATTACCGAAGTAGGCTTCAGAATAGAAAAAACCCAAAACTAATGTAATTGCATCCATGGCAAATCCATCAAAAAAGGCAGATAAACAACCGGAGAAAAGAAATTTCCGAAAATATATAATAGGGTTTTGGACCCTTTTTGGGTTAGGAATATTATTTTTAATCTTTATTTTCCTGCTTGCCGGGTGGGGAGCCTTTGGAGAGATGCCCAAGTTTGAAGAGCTTGAAAATCCCGAAACCAATGTTGCCACAGAGATCTTTTCATCAGACGGGAAAACCCTTGGAAAATATTACAACGAAAACCGAACTCCGGTAAAGTTCGAAGATCTGCCTGAAAATTTGGTACATGCATTGATAGCCACCGAAGATATTAGGTATTATGAACACTCCGGAATAGATGCCCGCGGAACCCTGAGAGCAGCCGTGTTTCTAGGCCAGCGTGGGGGCGCGAGTACGATTACCCAGCAACTGGCAAAACAATTATTTACAGAAGATGTTTCCCAGAATTTTGTGGGAAGAGTGCTTCAGAAGGTGAAAGAGTGGATTATCGCGGTACGCCTGGAAAGGAATTATACCAAACGTGAAATCCTGGCCATGTATTTCAATATATACGATTTTAACAATAATGCCGATGGAATTCGCTCTGCTTCCCGCATTTATTTCGGAAAAGAACCTAAGGAATTAAAGACTGAAGAAGCTGCCGTCCTGGCCGGGATGTTTAAAAATTCCTCTCTTTACAACCCGCGCAGAAACCCTGTAGGGGTTACCAATAGAAGAAATGTGGTTCTTAACCAGATGGCCAAAGCGGGTTATATAACTTACGAAGTAAAGGATTCCCTTCAGAAATTACCGTTGAAGCTTGATTATCACCCGGAAAGCCATCAGGAAGGCATTGCTACTTATTTCAGAATGTATCTAAGAGGATTTTTGAAGGATTGGGCAGAAAAGAATCCAAAGCCGGATGGGGAAACTTACAATATTTATCGGGACGGATTAAAGGTGTACACCAGTGTAGACTATAAAATGCAACAATATGCCGAAGAAGCTGTAGATGAACATATATCGCATCTTCAAAAGGAATTTGACCGGGAGAATAAAAACAATAAAACAGCTCCTTTCCGTGATATTAACGAAAGTGAAGTAAACCACATCATTAATAATGCGATGCATATTTCCTCTCGCTGGAGAAGTATGAAAGCTGAAGGAAAATCTGAGGAAGAAATTAAGAAATCTTTTAATACTAAGCGCGAAATGCAGGTTTTTAGCTGGAGTGGAACAAAAGATACGGTAATGACGCCACGGGATTCCATCTTTTACTACAAATCTTTTTTACAGGCCGGACTTTTATCCATGACCCCGCAAACAGGGGAGGTAAAAGCCTGGGTAGGTGGAATAAGCTTAAGATATTTTCAGTTTGAGCACGTAAAACAGGCGAAGCGGCAGGTAGGTTCTACCTTTAAGCCTTTTGTATATGCCACTGCAATAGACCAGTTAAAACTATCGCCCTGCGACACCTTACCTAAAAACCGCTTTACCATAGAAGCCGGAAAAATGGGAAATCAGCAAGATTGGTCTCCTGCTAATGCTGAAGATGATTATGAGGGAATGTTAACGCTGAAAGAAGCCTTGGCGGAATCTGTGAATTCTGTTACTGCCAGACTTATTGCAAAAACCGGAACCCGGCCGGTGATTAATCTTTTATCTAAACTTGGGGTAGATACCCAAAATATTCCCGAAGTTCCTTCAATTGCCTTGGGAACGGCAGATATGAGCCTTTACGAGCTCGTATCTGCTTATAGTGCGTTTGTAAATGAAGGGGTGTATGTAAAACCCGTAATTGTAAACCGGATTGAAGATAAAAACGGTACCGTCTTATATCAGCATGTGCCTGAGACCAAAGATGTCATGAGTAAAGAAACCGCGTATGTTACTATCAATTTACTGGAAGGAGTTACCCAATCTGGTACAGGAAGAAGGTTAAGAGGCACCTATGCCGCTAACTCCCTGCAATATAAAAGAGCGGTAACGGGATATCCCTACGATTTCAAAAATCCTATCGCCGGGAAAACAGGGACTACCCAAAACCAGAGTGATGGCTGGTTTATGGGAATGGTACCCAATCTGGTAACCGGGGTTTGGGTAGGAGGAGAAGACCGCTCTATTCATTTTCCCACGATCACTTACGGGCAGGGAGCTACCATGGCGCTTCCTATCTGGGGAATATATATGAAAAAGATTTATGCCGATAAAGATCTGGATGTTTCTGCAGGAGATTTTCCGCGTCCTGATGATTTATCTATTGAAACAGATTGTGCTAATTATAGGAAAAAGGGCAAAAAAGCCCAGGCGATCCCAGATGAGCTCGATTTTTGATCTTTTATTGAGGTTTTAGTCTTGCTGCCCTTCGTGCTATAACAAACACTCCGGAGTTTTATTTTTTTATAGAATTCCTATCAGATTCCATTTTGCAGTTTTGCGTCCCATAGTTTATGATCCCTCTTTTCCTGCTGAAATTCACTTTATGAAAACGTTGTAGTACGCTCATGAATTTCGTAAATTTCGGCAAATGAAAAATTCATGATCAAAAAAACAGTAAACAGTGTTCAGGAAGCGTTACTTGGGATTGAAGATGGCATGACCCTTATGTTGGGAGGCTTCGGTCTATGCGGAATTCCTGAAAATTCAATTTCTGAACTGGTACGACTTAACGTGAAAAATCTCACCTGTATCTCCAATAATGCAGGAGTCGATGATTTCGGACTTGGACTATTGCTTCAAAAAAAGCAAATAGATCGCATGATCTCCTCGTATGTAGGCGAAAATGCCGAGTTTGAACGGCAGATGTTGCATGGAGAACTTGATGTAGAATTAACCCCACAAGGTACTCTCGCCGCAAAATGCCAGGCGGCACAACAAGGATTTCCCGCGATTTATACCCCCGCCGGGTATGGGACCGAAGTCGCCGAAGGTAAAGAAACCAGAGAATTTAATGGAAAAATGTATGTGCTTGAAGAAGCCTACAAAGCCGATTTTGCTTTTGTAAAAGCATGGAGGGGCGATGAAGCCGGAAACCTTATTTTTAAAGGTACTGCCAGAAATTTTAATCCGCTGATGTGCGGCGCTGCAAAAGTTACGGTAGTTGAGGTAGAAGAACTGGTAAAACCGGGCGACCTGGATCCTAATCAAATTCATATTCCGGGCATCTTCGTACAGCGAATTTTTCAGGGAGAGAAATATGAAAAGAGAATTGAACAACGAACGATGAGACAAAAATAATTTGAGAATTATCAATTTGAAAATTTGAAAGTTGAGAAACGATAAAGAAAATATTATTGTTCAAAAGACTTTTGAGTTTTCATTAGAGATCATCTCTTTTACAGAAGAGCTTAGAATTTGGAAAAAATTTGAATTGGCTTCGCAGCTATTTAAAAGTGGAACATCAATAGGTGCCAATGTTAGAGAAGCGCAGAATTCTGAAAGCCTGGCAGATTCTATTCATAAATTTAAAATTGCAGCTAAGGAAGCAGATGAAACTCAATATTGGTTGGAGTTATGTGAAAAATCAGAATTTTTACCTAAACCAAATTCTCAATTGCTAAATAACTTAAATAGTATCATGAAAATTATCTCTAAAATTATAAGTTCAGCCAAAAAGAGCTAATTTTCAAATTAATATATTTTCAAATCAACACATTAATATGTTAGACAAAAACGGGATTGCACAGCGAATTGCTAAGGAAGTAAAAGATGGCTATTACGTAAATTTAGGGATAGGTATTCCTACTTTGGTGGCAAATTTTGTGCGTGATGATATCCAGGTGGAATTCCAGAGTGAAAACGGAATTTTAGGAATGGGTCCTTTTCCTTTTGAAGGAGAAGAAGATGCCGATTTAATTAATGCCGGGAAACAAACAATTACAGCTCTTCCGGGGGCGAGTTTTTTCGACTCGGCTATGAGTTTCGGAATGATTCGCGGTAAGCACGTAGATCTTACTATTTTAGGGGCTATGGAAGTTGCCGAAAACGGAGATATTGCCAATTGGAAAATTCCCGGCAAAATGGTAAAAGGGATGGGAGGAGCCATGGATCTTGTGGCTTCTGCTGAAAATATTATTGTGGCCATGATGCATACCAATCGTGACGGGGACTCAAAACTTTTAAAACGTTGCACATTACCTTTAACCGGGGTTGGATGTGTAACTAAAATAGTAACAAATCTGGCTGTTATAGAAGTTACAGATAAAGGATTCAAATTATTGGAAAGAGCTCCCGGTGTAAGTGTCGATGAAATTAAAAAAGCGACTGAAGGTACTTTAGTGGTGGAGGGAGATATTCCTGAAATGAAACTTTAAAAACCCCGATTTCAATAAAGGATACTGATTTTGTAATGATGCCTGTAGATTTTCCGAAATTCCTAAAATCTATTAACAATCAAAACATTCTTCTACCTTTTTGCTCAATTTTCCATCGGTTCCTTTTAAAGGTTCATGTAAAACATCCCTATCCTGAATTACATTTCGGAATTGATGGGCGTATTTTAATAGGTGGTTGCGCCTGCTTTTTATTTTCCGGGAGATTTCTTTCCCGTCCAGCTTATATATTTGTGGGGGCCAGACTTTGAATGCAGCATCGATGACCGAGTCGTTCAATCTTGTTTGCAAAATTTTGGCCTGCTTTATAAAAACTTCTTTTGGAGTGTTTTTCAGAAAATAAACATCAAAAGGATAAACTAATCCTAGCATATAATCTATATCTTCCTCAAAAGGTCTTACTAAGGGCTGCACATATTGGTTGGTAAGAATAGCAGGAATTATACCATCCATATCAAAAAAAGCATTATCCCGATCTCCAGCTAAAGGAATTGCGGTTATCCCGTTTTTGTGTTGCTGAAGAAACCAACCCCACTGTTTTGCATGCCTGTCCCAGTCGCCTATAACCATATCAAAAAGTCTGGATCTTACTAAGAGATTTTTATCTATAGAAAGGGAATCCTTCATCTTTTCTTTTAAATGCTGAAGATCTTCAGTGTCTGCTATTTTTTGGATGTGGCTAAGTGAAGACCAGTTTTTGTCTCCTTCGGTTTCGTATTCCAGCAGATATAATCTGTCTCCATATTTCTTGTTGTATTTTCCCAAAATCTTTTGATGAGGCACAAATATCATCCACGGATGGGTATTAAACACTCCGGCAGCGTTTGCTAACTTACCTGCCAGTAACGCGGCATAAGGGTGTTGCCCGGAAATTCCATCTACAATAATATTTTCCAGTCCCAATTTATGAGCAATAGGCGGGATTAGAGCTTGCGGATCCTTGTCTACACTTCGCAGGGAATACACGGTTCCCTCTGCACTTCGTAACCGTAAAGACTGGGTTTGGGTGCCGCCACCTTCCTTCAAAATTTTCATTCCGCCGTATAAAGTATCCAGAAAAACAACAGGTACTTTAACGGGTGTGGCCCACTCTTTCCTGTAGTTTTTGCCCTGCATAAATTTCTTTACCGCATTTCCCTGATAGAGAGTGCTGGGAATTACCATTACAGAATCCCTGTTTTTATAATCCACCTTAGATTTATCGGGGAAATTAATCAGCTTACAGGTTTCGAATTCTTTATGAGTATTAGAGACAGACCAATAGGTGAGCCCAAGAAAAAGTAGAAGCAGAATCAGGATGCCGAAAAAGAATTTTTTCACTAAAAGATTGAATTTTTTTGAAATTAGTATATAATTATTGAGAAATAATGTACAAATGTTTATTTATATAATACAAAGCAATAAAAAACCGCTCTCATAAAGAACGGTTTTAAAAATTTTAAAAGTATGTCATTAAATCATTCCGTTTGGTTCTACCCATTTAAACTGATGTATGTCTTGTGGGACGGCAATTCTGTTGGCGATACGGCTCATTCTTTCCGGCAAGGCTACCAGGTAATCGCGGGCCTTTTCAGCTTCATCGGTAAGTGAGGTGAATTTATCTATTTCCCAATATTCATTAAGCTTACTTAAAATATCTATATAGTCGAAGGTAGTATACACTCCAAGTCGTTGGGCTGCATTGGAAAAATTTTCGAAAGCATCTGCGATTCCCTGTCCCGATTCACGTATAAACTGAGCTGGCATCACAATTTTTTTCTTCATCATATCCTGAAAAGCCAGCATCATTTCACTTGGATCGTGCTCAAATATGGTTTTCACGAATTCGCGATAGGCAAGATGGTGGCGCATTTCATCCCCGGCTATAATGCTACACATTTTGGAAAGCATTTTATTGCCTTTCTTTTTAGCAAGCTGTCCCACTCTTTTGTGAGAGATATTGGTGGCTAACTCCTGAAAACTTGTGTACACGAAATTGCGGTAAGGATCGCGACCGGTACCAATATCGAAGCCATCATTGATAAGATATTGAGTGGTTTTTTCGATCTCTTTCATATTTACCCTTCCCGAGAGGTATAGATATTTATTAAGAGCATCTCCATGCCGGTTTTCTTCTCCCGTCCAGTGGCGTATCCATTTTGCCCAGCCATTGGAATTGGCCTGGCTTGCTCCATGTCGTTCTACGCCCTGCATATCCATTAACCAGGATTCATAGGTAGGCAGAGCTTCTTCAGTAACCATATCGGCCACTAATACCACCCAAAAATCATAACCTAATTCCTTGGCTTCTCCCCTAATTTGTTCAATTTCATCGACATAATTATCGTTCTGCAAATTGGGTAAAAGATCGGTTGGTTGCCAAATTTCTTCAACCGGGATCAAATATTTTTCTACAAAACCATCAACCTGCTTCTCGATAGTTTGCATTACTTCTAAACGTATATTATTTAATGCCATAGCTCTTTCTAATTTTTTCGTTTCCTAACACTACAAAACTCCAATTTTGTACAGCGTCGGCAAATCAATTTTTCCTTAATGGATCAAAAATGATGCAATAAATTTATTCTAAGGCCAAAGATATGAAGATATTAAGATTTTTTAACTACAAAAGCCTTTAATTTCTACCCGGTTCCTCTGGATATAATTTAAAAACAGGATCGCTTTGCCAAATTTCCTTCGTATCTATATCAATAGCTGAAAGTGGGCCTTTAAAGGCCGCGCCTGTGTCTATATTCCAAACATTTGCCAGATTTACAGGCTGGGTTTCTCCAATTCTTATCACCGGCGTGTGCCCAATAAATATTTCATCGAATAACTTTAATCTTTTTGGATAATATTCATGAGATTCTGCCATTTTTGGATCCATTGCCAAAACCATTTCCCATAGTGTGCGATCCCAGTAATAGGTAGTGGCATGATATTCCTGCTCCGGGCCGTGGAGATTGGAAAATCCCGCATGGATGAAAAGCCTGTTGTTTTTATCGATATAATAATCAAGCATTTGAGTGTAGAATTCGAGATGTGAATCGATCTCTTGTTTCGAGAAATTCCTATATGCATCTATGCTGGTCTGCCCGCCATGTTGTAACCACTGTTCGTTTAAATCGCCTGTTTTTAACCAGTGCTGGGTAAGATCGTCATGATTGCCCCGTAAGAACATGCAGGTGTTTTGTTTTGCAAGTTGTATTAAATAAGAAACAACATTCGCAGAATCGCTCCAGCCATCTACATAATCTCCTAAAAATATAAGCTCATCGTTTGGAGTAAGATCGATTCGCTGCAATAACTGAGTCAGGGCTTTTAAACCCCCGTGAATATCGCCAATAGCAATTGTTCTCTTCATTTTAATTGTATTTCACTTTTCGCAGAATACGCAGACTTTCCTTGCAGGCCTGATAGGCATCCTGATTCTTCATTTTTAAAAGTTCTTTTGCTTCTTCCAGTTTCTCGATAGCGTGTTCAAAATTATTGAGATAACAAATTAAATACGTCCCGGCGAGATTTATAATATCTTTTTCTTCATTTTTGGTAAGAGGCCTGTTTTTCTTCAATTTTGAAAGCAGGGCATTGTTGGAGTTATAAATATGATACAGTATTTTTTTGTCGAATTGGGGCGGTTCAAACAACAGCTTACTTTCTATTTCGTAACCGGCATTTTCTTTAAATCTAATACGAACTTCTTCCAAAGGGTAATACTGAAAGCTGTTTTGAAGCCCCAGGTGTACATATTCTACAATTTTAAAATAATCTTGATTTATACCAATGCTCACCTGATCTAATTCTGAATAAAACAGTTTTACCTGTTCGTTAATTAGCTCAATATCTACGCGGGAATAATACGTTTCCTCTTTGGTTTTCTTTTCTTTTCCCGCCCAGCAAACCACAAAATATTCTTTAAAAACTTTATAATGAGGCTTAAAATCTCTTCTCTTTTCTAAAAAATCGAAAACTCCGTCCAGGGTTAGTTCTATATTATTTTGCGCATTTTTTTCTATGGCCGTCACAATAGCAGAATTGTCATCTTTAATGTCTATTCCAAAATTTTTGGGCATACTTATACTGCCTTCCCTAATAAAAACAGCGCCACCATAATATTTCCAGATATTCTTTCGCAACGAACAAATTTTGCCCTGATTGGGCCTTATAGTTACCAGGCCCACCACTAAATCGTTTGGTAAATGCGGAAAAGGAATATTTTCATAAGAAACCACGGGGGGGTTGGATAAATAGGCGTTTATAAGATTTTGAATTTTACTGTCATCAAAAAAATCGACGCCGGTAATCTTATTATCTTCATCTTCTACCCCTATAACTATATAGCTGTTATTGCGGGGGTTGGAATTTGCCAGGGCGCAAATATGTTTTAAAAACTTCGCTTTTCCTTCTTTCTGACTAATATTCAGCTTTCGCTTTTTATCATAAAAGCTGTTCTCGTCGTTATGTGCGAGCAGGTGTTTTATTAAAAGGCGTTTATTGATCATAGCTCAGGAAATTTTCCTTCCCTTCGGGGAGGTTAGGTGGGGCCTTATTCCTTATTCACAATGGTACTATTTGCCTGCGCGGTGGGGAGTACTGTTAAATCTGCAATATTTACGTGGTAAGGCCGGGTTACTGCAAAAACAATAAGATCTGCAATATCCTCAGGTTTTAAAGCATCAAAACCTTCATAAACTTTTTCGGCTTTTTCTTCATCTCCTTTAAAACGCACATTGCTGAAGTTAGTGTGTACCAGTCCTGGATTTATGGAGCCTACGCGAATTCCATTTTTATTAAGATCTATACGCATAGATTTGGTAAGCGCATCTACCGCAAATTTGCTGGCACAGTAAACATTTCCATTGGGATACGCCTCTTTTCCGGCAATGGACCCAATATTTATTATCTGCCCGTTTTTAGCGGAAATTAAATGCGGAAGCACCGCTTTGCTTACATACAAAAGGCCTTTTACATTTATATCCAGCATGGCGTCCCAGTCATCGGTATCTCCTTCCTGGATGGGAGCCAGTCCATGAGCATTTCCGGCATTGTTTACAAGAATATTTATTTCTTTGAATGAAGTTGGCAGACTTTCAATTTTTTTAAAAACGTCTTCTTTATCGCGTACATCGAAATTCAGGGTGGTTACAGAAACCTCCTTAGAAAGCTCTTTTTCAAGATTATCAAGTTCTTCCTGTTTTCTTCCGCATAAAATTAAATCGATTTTTTCTTTGGCAAAGGCTTTAGCGGTAGCTTTTCCTATTCCACTTGTAGCGCCTGTAATCAATGCTGTTTTTTTCATAATAATGATAACTTTTTTTAGAACAAGGAAGATATAAAAAAGATGGGCAATATTAGGCGAGAGACTAAGTAAACCCCGCGTGTTCCCTGTTAAAAATTGTTAATTAAGATATTTTTTAAAATCTCAAACAATTTTCTTCGTTCTCTCTACCAACTCAACCAAATGTTGAAAAACTTAAATTAAGAAATATGAAAACAAGAACTAGAAAAAAGAAGTTGATGAAGCTTGCCGGAGGAATCTTAATGATTACCGCACTGGGTTTAATGACAGGTTGTAGCAAAGACAATTCTCCTAATGAACAGTCTGCCCACTTAAGTGTAAGTATGACAGATGCCCCGGGCCAGTACGATGCGGTTCTTATTGATGTACAGGATGTAATGATACAGGATGATGCCGCTCCGAATGCAGATGCACAAGGCTGGGTAAGCCTCGATAATGTAAAAACAGGTGTTTACGATCTTCTTACTTTAACAGGAGGCGTAACCCAATTATTGGCCGATGCCGATATCCCTGCCGGCCATTTAAGCCAGATTCGATTGGTGTTAGGCGATAATAATTCGGTGGTAATAAATGGAGAAACACAGCCGCTTAGCACTCCCAGTGCACAGCAATCCGGGTTAAAGCTACAGGTAAACCAAGATCTTGTGGCAGGAAAAGACTATGCCTTTTTGTTGGATTTTAATGTAGATCAATCAGTTGTTACCGCAGGATCTTCAGGAGGTTTTATTTTAAAACCTGTAATCCGGGTTTCTGTTGATGGAGATACCGGAACTATCGAAGGTTCTGTACACCCTACCACGTTCCAGAGCCTTGTAACCGCTACCAGTGCAGATTATAGTATTTCTGCCTATACAGATGTAAATGGGGATTTTTCTTTACATGGCGTGCCGGAAGGAGTATATAAAGTTACGGTTACCCCCGCTGAAACTTCAGGATTGCCCTCTAAAGAGGTAAATGATGTTCAGGTAACCACAGGGGAAACTACTACCTTGGAAACCATTTATTTAGAATAGATCATCGCTCAAATAGAAATAAAATATTAAAAAGGCTGCCTTAGGGCGGTCTTTTTTTTAACCTCATTTTAACATTTACTTTTCAATAATTATTAGTTTGCATCGTTCCCATTTTGTGAATACCTTCACAAATTAAATTAAATGTTTCTCAATGATGGAAAATACCGCTTCCGTTGATATCTCCAGTCTCAACGAAAAAATCGAAAAAGAAAGCGCATTTGTAGATTTACTCACTTCCGAAATAAATAAAGTTATTGTAGGCCAAAAGGAAATGGTCGAGCGGCTGTTAATTGGTCTTTTGGGGCAGGGCCATATTCTTCTTGAAGGAGTGCCGGGTCTTGCAAAAACCCTGGCAATTAACACTCTTTCCCAGGCGGTACACGGGAGTTTTAGCCGAATTCAGTTTACCCCCGACCTTTTGCCTGCCGATGTTATAGGAACCATGATCTATAATATGAAGGTAAATGATTTCAGTATTCGTAAAGGTCCTATTTTCGCGAATTTTGTACTTGCAGATGAGATTAACAGGGCTCCTGCTAAAGTGCAATCAGCTTTATTGGAGGCCATGCAGGAAAAACAGGTTACTATTGGCGAAGAAACTTTTCGTCTGGATCGACCGTTTTTGGTAATGGCTACGCAGAACCCGGTAGAACAGGAAGGAACTTATCCGTTGCCGGAAGCACAGGTGGATAGGTTTATGCTGAAAACGGTAATAAAATATCCTAAAATGGAGGAGGAGCAACTTATAATCAGGGCGAATTTAAAAGGAGCTTTTGAAAAAGTAAATCCTGTGGTTAGCCTGGAGCAAATTGCACGTGCACAAGGTGCCGTTCGTGAAGTATACATGGACGAAAAAATTGAAAAATATATTCTGGATATTATTTTTGCCACCAGAACTCCTGAAAAATATAAATTAGAAGATTTAAAACCCCTTATAAATTTTGGAGCTTCTCCGCGGGGAAGTATCAACTTAGCCACTGCCGCCAAATGTTATGCTTTTATAAGACGTCGCGGCTATGTAATTCCGGAAGATGTAAGAGCCGTGGTTTATGATGTTCTTCGTCACAGGATCGGGATTACCTACGAAGCAGAGGCCGAAAATGTTACTTCAGAAGATATTATCAATAAAATAATTAATGAAGTAGAAGTGCCATAATTCCTTCCGGAAACTACGCTCAAACGGAATTAGAAATCCTTAAAATTACCAGTCCCTCCCAACTCGAGGAGCTTTGAAAAAAGCAATGGATACTAAAGAATTACTAAAAAAGGTTCGAAAAATTGAAATTAAAACCAGGCGCCTGAGCAATCATGTGTTTGGAGGGGAATACCATTCTACTTTTAAAGGTCGCGGAATGACTTTTAGCGAGGTTCGCGGTTACCAGTTTGGAGACGATGTACGAAATATAGACTGGAATGTAACTGCCCGTTATAACGAGCCTTTTGTAAAGGTTTTTGAAGAAGAACGAGAACTTACCATGATGCTGGTAGTAGATGTTTCTGCTTCAGAATTGTTTGGGAGCGGCGATCAGTTTAAAAAAGAAATTATTACCGAAATTGCCGCTACGTTGGCTTTTTCGGCTACCCAGAATAACGATAAAATCGGCCTGCTTCTTTTTACCGATAAAATCGAACTTTTTATTCCGCCTAAAAAAGGCAGATCCCACGTACTTAGAATTATTAGGGAATTGCTGGAATATAAACCTTCAGGAAAAGGAACCAATCTTACCGAAGCTTTAAAATATGTTACCAGCTTAATAAAGAAAAAGGCTATTATTTTTGTATTATCAGATTTTATCACAGATGATTATCAGCATACCCTTAAAATTATTAGCGGGAAACATGATGTTACGGGAATAAGAATTTACGACCAGAGAGAAGAAAGTATTCCCAATTTGGGTTTGGTACAAATGTTGGACCGTGAAACAGGGAAACTCCAATTGGTAAATACCAGTTCTAAATCGGTTAGAAATGCTTATAAAGCTTATTTTTTAGAAAAACAGGATTATTTTCAGGAGAGTTTTACAAGAAGTGGCGCAGGAGTTATCAATTTAAGGGTAGATGAAAGCTACGTAAAAAAATTATTAGGTTATTTTAAAAGAAGAGCTTAAGGGATATAATGAAAGGAAAATTCATAACATTGGCACCACTCATAGAATTCACTACGAAATTCTTTCCCGGCGTATACGCTTATTCTAAAAACAGGTATCTCGCATATCTGTTTTTTTGTTTTTTCAGCTTTTCCTCCCTGCTTGGTTATTCACAGGAAACCCAAGTTAATGCAACTATAGATACTTCGCAGATAAAAATAGGGGAGCAAATTATCTACGGAATAAAAGTAGAAACCGATTCTACGAACCTGGTTGTTTTTCCCGACGGGAAATCTTTTGCCCCCATGGAAGTGGTGGAAGCTTTAAAGACCGATACTACAAAATCTCAAAACAGGTTCACTCTTTTAAAAAAATATGCTTTAACAAAATTCGATTCAGGTTCCTATACCATTCCACAGCAAAAAGTACTCGTAAACGAGCAGCCTTTTTTAACAGATTCCTTGAAGGTTCAGGTGGCGACAGTCGTGGTAGACACCACCAAACAAAAAATGTATCCCATAAAACCAGCAATGGAAGTACCTCAGGGATTTGTAATGCCCCAGTGGGTTTGGTGGGTGTTGGCAGCACTTATTTTACTGGGAGTAGCTTTTTATTTCTTCCGAAGAAAAAGAAAAAGAGAGGCAGAAGCGCAATTGCCGCCTTATGAAAGAGCTCTTTTTGAATTAAAACAACTGGACGAATCGCATTTGCTTGAAAACCGGCAAACCAAAGAGTATTATTCCAAACTCACCGAGGCGGTACGGCGTTATCTTGAAGATGAGGTACACCTGCGGGCGATGGAAAGTACATCATCAGAACTTATTACTTATTTGCAGCTTAAAATGAGTGCAGGCGAACTTAAATTGAGCCAGCAAACGGTCGATGATCTTAAAAAGATTTTGCAACGGGCAGATTTGGCGAAATTTGCCAATTCCCGTCCCGATATTATAACCGCTAAAGAAGACCGCTCCAAAATAGAACATGTTATAACCGATACCAAAGCGGGAATTCCGGAGCCCACGGAAGAAGAACTGCTTCAGGATGAACTATATCGTCAAAATAGCGAGAGAAGGAAAAAGCAGCGAAAGATAGCCGTTGCGGCAATCTCAGCAATACTTATTATTGGCATTGGTGTAACGGCTCTTATTTCGTTTAAAGGAGTAGATTATTTTAAAGACCTGGTTTTTGGAAGCACTTCTAAAGAACTTTTACAGGGCGAATGGATTAGCAGCGATTATGGGGAACCGGCAGTTTCTATAGCAACTCCCAAAGTTTTAAAACGTGGAGAATTAAAGATGAACGATAGCGTACAGCAAATGATGGCGGGTGGCGAGACCTTTAAATCCGGAAGTCTTACCGGCGATCTGTATGTGGTATTAAATACTGTAAAATTAAGGCAGAATGCAAAGTTCGATTTACAGAATTCTGTAGACGGGGTATATAATTACCTTGAAAATAAAGGAGCAAAAAATATAGTCTCCAAACATGAAGATTTTACTACTATTCATGGAATAGACGGTATAAAAGTATATGGCAGTATGGATATTAAAGATCCTGAATCTGGTAAAACCGAAAAGAAAGAATATGCGATCCTGAATTTTGCTCAAAATGGAGGTTTTCAGCAAATAATAGTTATTTATGATAATGATGATAAATATCTGGATGAGATCCAAAGCCGAATTATTAACTCGGTTGAATTTGAAAACGCTTCAAGCTAATGTTCGATAAATTTACATTTGAAGATCCGCAATTTTTCTGGTTGTTGTTAATACTGCCTGTGGTAATTGCCTGGTATTTCTGGAAGCGCAATCGCCAGCAGGCCGAATTGCGCATTTCGAGTTTGGGCGGATTTAAAATGAAAAAAAGCATGTTGCCTACCTTACGGCATGCACTTTTTATTTTAAGGTTACTTGCCCTGGTCCTGCTCATTACCGCAATGGCCAGGCCCAGAACTACAGATGTTTCAAAAAGAACCAGTTCTTCCAGCGGGATTGATATTGTGCTTTCAATAGATGTTTCTGCCAGTATGCTCGCCCGGGATTTAAAACCGAACAGGCTGGAAGCCTTAAAGAAAGTTGCGAGTGAATTTATTAAAGACCGTCCTGCCGATAGGATTGGGCTGGTGCAATATGCAGGCGAAAGTTTTACCCTTACTCCTATAACAAGCGACAAAACGGTGGTACTTAATTCCCTTGAAAATATTAAATACAATACCGTATTGGAGGGGGGAACTGCAATAGGAATGGGTCTCGCCACGGCGGTAAACCGGTTAAAGGACAGTAAAGCAAAAAGCAAAGTTATTATTTTACTTACAGACGGGGTTAACAATGCCGGGTTTATAGATCCTAAAATTGCCAGTGAACTTGCAGTAGAATACGGAATTAAAGTGTATACTATAGGAATGGGTAGCAACGGGATGGCGCTCTCTCCTGTGGCAGTAACTCCCAGCGGCCAGTTTCAATACGGAAATGTTCCGGTGGAGATCGATGAGAAGCTGCTTCAGGAAATAGCTAAAACCACCGGAGGAAAATACTTTAGGGCCACTAATAATCAAAAACTGGAATCTATTTATAAAGAAATAGACAGTCTGGAAAAAACTAAAGTTGAAGAATTTAAATATTATAACTATCAAGATGAATACAGACCCTTGCTGCTAGCTGCTGGCATTTTGCTTCTTCTTGAGCTATTACTTCGGTATACGGTTTTCCGAAGTTTTATTTAATAAATATAAGAGCATTAAATGTATATTTTAGAAGAACCGAAATATTTCTGGTTATTAGTCATCATTCCTGTGTTGGTATTGGTTTACCTGGGGCTGCTCTATTGGAAAAAAAGAAAACAGCGTGCTTTTGCAAATCCGCAAATGTTGAAGGAATTAACTCCCGATAAGTCGGGATTTAAATCTGGTTTGAAATTTGTAGTGCTTATGCTGGCTTTTACCTGTTTTATCCTGGCGCTGGTAAATCCTAAAATAGGTACTAAGATGGAAACCGTAAAGCGCGAAGGGGTAGATATAGTTTTTGCCATAGATGTTTCAAAAAGTATGGATGCGCGGGATGTAGCGCCAAGCAGGCTGGAAAAATCCAAGCAACTGGTTTCGCAAATTATAAATAATCTGGCAAGCGACCGGGTGGGGATAATTGCTTACGCAGGCAGCGCATTTCCACAATTGCCTATAACTACAGATTTTTCTGCAGCAAAAATGTTCCTTCAGGCTATGAATACAGATATGGTTTCTTCTCAGGGCACAGCTATTAATGAAGCGATCCAGATGGCAACCACCTATTTTGATGATCAGGATAAAGCCAGCAAACTATTATTTATAATAAGCGATGGCGAGGACCACCAGGGGGAATTAGATGCTGTTTCTGAAGAAGCTGCGAAACAGGGAATTAAAATTTTTACCATTGGCGTAGGAACCCCGCAGGGGGGACCTATTCCTTTAGAAGAAGGCGACCACCAGGTAACCTATAAAAAAGATAAAAATGGCGAAACGGTAATTACCAAGCTGAATGAAACTACTTTAAAAAAGATTGCTTCTGCAGGGAACGGAGATTATATTTCCGGGAATGTAACCTCTAATGTAATTGATCATGTAAAGGAAATTTTAAAAAATTCTAATAAAGCAGAATTTGAAACCAAGAAATTTGCCGATTATAAATCGCAATATCAGTGGTTTTTAGCCCTGGGAATCCTGTTTTTATTACTGGATATATTTTTGTTGGAAAGAAAAACCGGTTGGGTAAAAAAACTGAATCTTTTCAATGAACGAAAAAGATAAAATGATGAAAAAAACATATTCTAAAAAAAGCTGTTTTCCCTGGATATTTGGGGTTTTGGCGCTGCTTATTTTTCACCCGCTTCAGGCGCAGACAGTGCCGGATAAAAATCCGAAGAAAACCGCTAAAGAAACCAATAAACTGCTTCAGAATGCAGAAGCCCAGTTGGGCGAAAATGACTTTCCTTCAGCAGAAGCGAGCTACCGGGAAGCCATTTCTAAAAACCCAAAAGCGGTTTCTGCACCTTACAATATGGCGAATATGTATTATTCAAAAGAAAAACCTTCTGAAGCGACCAACAGGTATAAACAGGCGGCAAAAGTAGCCGAATCTAAAGCTGGTAAACATCAGGTATTTCATAATTTGGGAAATTCCTATATGGAGCAAAAAAAATATCAGCAAGCCGTAAATGCCTATGAAGATGCACTGCGGAACGATCCCACCGATGACCAGACGCGGTATAATTTAGCCCTGGCCAAAAAGATGCTTGAAAAACAAAAGAAAAACAACAAAGGCGGGGGGAATAATAAAAATCAGGATCAGAATAAAGACAAGAATAAGAAAGATCAGGATAAGAAAAACCAGGGCGATAAGAATAAGAAAGATAACAAGCAGGGAGATAACAAAAAGCAGGATCAGGGAGGAGACAAAAAAGATGATTCCCAGAAACAACCTAAAAACCCCGATGATAAAGGCCAGCCTAAAGACCAAAAAAAGCAGCAAGGGAAAAATGGAGATGATAAAGAAAAGCAGCCTCCACAACAACCCCAGCAGGGGCAACATCGAAAAGGACAGTTATCGCCGCAGCAAATAAAAAGTTTACTGGAAGCCATGAACAATGAAGAGAAAAAAGTCCAGGATAAAATCAATGCTCACAAGGTAAAAGGAGCAAAGACAAAAACTGATAAAGATTGGTAAAGAACCTCACCCGGAAGTGTAAAAAAACACTACCGATTTCTCCAAAGGAGAGGAAAAAAAATATAATTATAAAACAGATTCTATTGAAACAGGGATGAAATTGAAAATTTTAATACTAACATTTTTTATGGCGATTTCCGGGGCAGGTTTTGCCCAGGTACAATTTGATGCCAATGTTAGTAAAAACAAACTTGGCGTAAACGAGCGTTTACGGGTAGATTTTGAAATGAATCAGGATGGCGATAATTTTAATCCTCCTTCGTTTAAAGGGTTTACCGTTGTTGGAGGGCCTAATCAGGCGGTAAGCAACAGCTGGATCAACGGGAAACGCTCCTATTCTAAAACCTATAGCTATTTTTTAGCGCCCACGGCAAGAGGTAAATTTACCATTGGGCAGGCAGAGATTACCATAGACGGGAAAATTTATAAAACCTCGCCGGTACCGGTGGAGGTTACGGCCGCTGTAGATAAACCAAAAGATGGCGATAACTCAGATTTTGTCGCATCAGAAAACCTGCACCTCGTAGCGGAGATTTCTAACGATCATCCCTATTTAAACCAGGCCATTACCGTGGTGTACAAATTATATGTAAGTCAGCAGGTGAGCGTGAGCAACTGGCGGGAAATGGACAGTCCCGTTTTTGCCGATTTCTGGAGCCAGAATATAGATATTAAACAGCTTAAAATTGAACAGGGAACCTACGAGGGCGAGCCTTACCGATATGTAGTGCTTCGAAAAACCATTTTGTATCCCCAAAAAACAGGAAAGCTGGATATAGAACCTTTAACCTTATCGGTTTCGGTAGATGTTCCCAGCAACAGGCGGGATATTTTTGGTGGAAGGTTATATACTACCGTAGATAAAACAGTGGCCGCAGGTAAAAAAACCATTGATGTTAAACCTTTACCAACCACCGGAAAACCGGCCGATTTTACCGGTGCTGTGGGAAAATTCGATTTTGAAGTTACTCCAAGCAAAACACATTTAGCGGCTACCGAGTCTCTAAATTTAAAAGTCAAGGTAAACGGAAATGGAAATTTAAAGCTCTTTGAGCTTCCCAAAGTACAAATGCCATCCTCGCTGGAACAATATGAGCCCGAACGTTCCGAAAATGTAAGTACAGATCTAACAGGCACCCACGGCAGTGTAACCGATAACTATACCATAGTTCCCACTCAAAAAGGGAAGTTCCCCATCCCGGCGGTTTCCTTCTCTTATTTTAATCCGGACTCCGGAACATATAAAACAATAAAAAGTGATTCTATAATTTTAAATGTAGATAAAGCTCCGGCCGGCGCTGTTATGCCTTCGGGACCTGCATCGGTAAATAAACAGGAAATTGGCGATACTGCTAAACAGTTTAGATACATAAAATTAAAAGCGAATCTACACACTATAAATGCCGGACCTTTTTTAGGCAGCTGGCTTTTCTGGATGTTGCTTTTGGTTCCTTTCTTACTTATTCTTCTTGGAATCTTATTGGGTAAAAAAAGAGCGGCGATTGCCAACGATGTTACAGGAAACCGTATTAAAAAAGCAAATAAACTTGCTCGTAAATATCTTTCTGAAGCCAAGAAAAACCTGGGAGAACAAAAAGCATTTTATATTGCACTGGAAAGAGCTCTTCACAATTATCTGAAAGCAAAATTACATATTCAAACCAGTGAAATGAGCAAGGAAAGAATTCGTAATCTGTTGGAGGAAAAACAGGTAAAACCAGAAACTACTTCTGAATTTATTTCATTAATAGAGAGTTGTGAATTTGCCCGATACACTCCTTCTTCGAACGTTGAAATGAGACAGGATTATGAAAAAGCAGCAAGAGTGATCTCGGCGTTAGACAAACAGTTATAGTCATGAAAAAACTCACTTATCTTTTATTATTATTCTGTGTGCCGATGCTGGCACAAACCGATTCGTTGTTTAACAATGCCAACAATGCATATAATAAAGGCGATTACGCCACCGCTATAAAAAATTATAAGAGCATTCTTACTGAAGGTGAAACTTCGGCAGCGCTTTATTACAATCTGGCAAATGCCAATTATAAGACCAACCATATAGCCGAAAGTATTTATTATTATGAAAAAGCATTACAACTAAAACCCGGCGATGCCGATATACAGAATAACCTTGCTTTTGCCCAAAAAATGGTGATCGATGATATTAAGAGCGTTCCTGAGACAGGAATCTCTAAAATGTTCAATAATGTAATAGGAGTTTTTGGATATAATGGTTGGGCCTGGGCGGCGGTAGTTTGTAGTTTTATTTTTGCAATAATATTTCTTCTGTATTACTTCAGTATTGCGCCAAAGTTAAAGCGGCTCTTTTTTTCGGTATCTCTCTTAGCATTGGTCGTGGCTATATTTTCTACCATTTTTGCTTTTCATCAAAAAAATATCATCGATAAAAGCCAGTATGCGATTGTATTCTCTAAAGAAGCGCCGGTGCATAGTGAACCCAATCCAAGATCTAATAATGCTTTTACCTTGCATGAAGGGACTAAAGTAGAAGTAACAGGTACTTTTCAGGGCTGGACGGAGATTCAAATTGATAATGGATCGGAAGGCTGGATACAAACTTCTGCCATTAAAAAGCTTTAGATTTAAGAATTTCTTAACATTCCACTTCAAGGATTCCATTATTTTTGCAATTCTCGAATAATCAGGAGTGTGAAGCCATATAATTACATTTTTCTTTTCATTTTTTCAGCCTTTATTTTGGCTCCGCCTGTTATTTCCATGCTTGAAATTAAAAGCGACATTTCTAAGATTTCATTTTTTCAAGAAGATAATCAGGATGAAGGCGACACCGAATTGCCGGTTTCTCCCCATTTTTTTATTAAACATAATTTCTGTTCTTCTTCAGGTATTATGGGTTCTAAAAAGAAGCAAATCCTTGCAAAAGGATTTCAGAATACAATCGATGTGTACCTAACACCCGTTGTTCCACCTCCCCGGCTAGGGTAATTTCTTTTTATAAGGATGCTCTCCTGCATCTTATTTATAACACATTATTAAACTAGAAGGTCTTTTTATAGTACCTTGACTATTCCAGGAAAACCTGAAATAGACTATATTATTAAATTTTATGAAAAATATATTCACTCATTTTAGAGGTAATCTTTTTGGGGGGATTACCGCCGGAATTGTGGCTCTTCCGCTGGCTTTAGCCTTTGGTGTTCAGTCAGGCCTTGGGCCGGATGCCGGTTTATATGGAGCCATATTTATTGGTTTTTTCGCCTCATTATTTGGAGGAACTCCTTTGCAGATTTCAGGACCCACAGCACCTATGACGGCAGTATCCATGTTGGTAATTGCCGGAATTATAGCTGGTAATGATGGCGATGTGGTTAAAGCTTTACCTTATATTTTGCTTGTCTTTTTACTGGCAGGATTACTTCAGGTTTTACTGGGAATCTTAAAGCTGGGAAAATACATCAAGTACATTCCCTATCCGGTAGTTTCGGGTTTTATGACGGCCATCGGCGTAATTATATTGGTAACACAGCTACTTCCATTGCTGGGATATTATGTAGAGGACGACCAGGAATTAATCAGTAATTTTAAACCTCAGGCCGAAGAAGTATTAATGGAAAAAATACTTAAAGACGAAGTGGGAGAGGGGATTTTAGTGTTAGAAAATATTAAGGAAACCGCAGTTCGTGCCGAAAACATCACTGCTGCTGAAATTACTTCGGAAGCAAAAAGCCTTGCCAAATCATCAAGTTCCGGTGTGCTTGGAGCTATTAAATCGTTACCAAGAGCTTTGGAACATGTAGATTATCTGGAGTTTATTCTGGCTGCACTTACCATATTAATTATTTTTGGGTTTAAAAGAATTACTACCGCTATTCCCAGTACACTGGTGGCATTGCTTACCGTTTCTGGAGGTGCTTATTTTTTAGGTTTGGATTACAGGCCCATTCAGCAAATTCCTGCAGGGTTTCCTATGCCGCACCTGGAAATATTTTCAGAATTTCAACTTAGTGCGGTTACTCCGTATTTGTTTATGGCTTTAACCCTGGCCTTGCTGGGAGCTATCGATTCACTATTAACATCGGTAGTGGCAGATAATATGACGAAAACCAGGCACAATCCAAATAAAGAACTGGTAGGGCAGGGAATAGGAAACAGTATTGCCGCTATTTTTGGCGGCTTGCCCGGTGCGGGTGCAACTATCCGGACCGTAGTAAATATTAACTCAGGAGGGAAAACCCGGTTATCAGGAATGATTGCGGCGCTGGTTCTCTTGGTGGTCTTACTGGCGTTAGGACCCATTGCCTCGCAAATTCCTGCAGCGGTTTTAGCCGGAATCCTTATTACGGTGGGAATTGGGGTTATGGATTACAAAGGCCTAAAAGCTATTCCTTATATGCCTAAAGCCGAAATATTTATCATGATTACCGTTTTATTGCTGGCGACTTTCTGGAATCTGGTATATGCGGTTGCAATAGGGCTTATATATGCCTCTCTTGTTTTTATGAAGAAAATGGGTGAAGTTGCTGCAGAAAGATCAAGTGTATTTAAGCTGAAACCTGCACATTATTCAGAATGGACAGATGAGAAAAATTTTCCTGAAAATCTTAAAGAGGAAGTATATATTAAAAGATTGGAAGGCCCTCTTTTCTTTGGATATACCAATGAATTTCAACTTTTAGTTAATGAAATTCCTTCCACTGCTTCCTATGTAATAATCAGGATGGGAAGAGTTCCTTACATAGATCAATCGGGATTATATGCTCTGGAAGATGTTTTAATGAAACTCAATAATAATAATATTGAAGTATTTATGACCGATCTTCAGCAGCAACCAAAGTTTTTAATGGAACGCATAGATATAATCCCTGATCTTATAGCCAAAGAAAACATTTTTACTACTTTTAGGGAGGCAATCGTATTTATTCAAGCAAATGTAAAGGATGAATTTCCTGCACTATAATTCAGAAAAAAAATTGATATGGAATTATATAAACAATTATTAGACAACAATAAAAAATGGGTAGAAAGCAAGTTAAAACTGGATGCTGAATTCTTTAAACGCCTTGCTGAAGGCCAGCAACCTCCTATTTTATGGATAGGATGTGCAGATAGCCGTGTCCCGGCCAATGAAATTATAGGTGCCGAACCCGGTGAGGTTTTCGTACATCGAAATATCGCGAATATGGTGATCCATAGCGATATGAATATGTTAAGTGTACTGGATTATGCGGTAAATGTTTTAAAAGTAAGGCATGTAATTGTATGTGGGCATTATGGGTGTGGGGGTATAAATGCCGCGATGGGCAACCAGTCTATAGGATTAATTGATAACTGGATACGCCACATTAAAGATATTTACAGGCTTCACAAAGACCATCTGGACTCTATTAAAGATGAAAAAGAACGTTTTGATACGTTTGTGGAATTAAACGTAAAAGAACAGGTTTTCGATCTTGCTAAAACCTCTATCGTTCAAAATGCCTGGGATAACAAGCAACAGCTGGGAATTCACGGCTGGGTGTACGGCGTTCATAACGGGATAATTAAAGATCTTGATGTAAATGTGTACAATGATTCTGAACTCGATAAAGTGTATCAGCTTAACTTTTAGAAATCGAATTTTATAACTGGAGAAACCGGCTTTTAGGAGTCGGTTTTTTGATTTATAAGACCTACTCTTTCGGCTTCATTTAAAATGGAAGGTAACAGAGTGGGGGCGGTAGCCTTCACAGGACCATATAAAACAGAATTATCTACCGTTTCCTTATCTACGTAGTCATAATTGCTGTTTACACTTTTAAATATCATAATAAATATACTGGTAATAAAAGCGATCTTTATAATTCCGAAGATGGCTCCCAGCATTCGATTTATAATGCCTAACATTACAATATTAACCGCTCTGGTAAGAATGGCTCCTACCCAGGAAATTACAATTACAATTATAACAAAAGTAAGGGCAAAAGAAAGGAGAGCTACAAAATTGGGATTCCACTCAAAATGGGCGGCCAGGAAGTTTTTTAATATATAAGAAAAATAGATCGCACCGTAGATCCCCAGAATAAATGCCACTACCGAAGCGAGTTCTGCAAGAAATCCTCGTATAAAACCTCTTATTAATCCGTAAAGTAAAAGCAAACCCAGAATAGCATCAATAATATTCATTTTTAGAGCATTTTTAGGTGCACTAAGATACGTATCTTTGCGAAATGGCAAGAGATGAACAGTTAAGAGAACGATGGGGAAACCTTCAGCAAAAACTCTCCAATCAGTTTGCAGACGGAGATTTGCTGGACCTGGACGCAGTGATTTATTTGGTTGGCGTACAGGAGTTAGGGCAAATTCACCGAAGATTTAAGAAAGATCATAAAATAGACCTTATGCATATCGCCATATGCCGGCTATTAGAACCTTACGGCTATTATGAATTTGATTTTGTAGATGAAGAAGGCTGGCCCCATTATAAAATTTTGGAGCAACTCCCCACTCTTAAAGCCGGGGAACAATCGGTTTTAATGAAGGAGGCGATTGTACACTATTTTCTGGAAAAGGAATATATTGAATAAGAGGTGGCAAAAAGGCCAATTTTAGTAAATTTGCAATTCTTTAAAGAAACGAATTCATGATCGATCAAATAAAGGAACATATTAAGAAGGTTCAGTCTTTTACAGCAACCTCTCCAGATGAGGTGGAAAAATTCAGAATAGAATATCTTGGTAAAAAAGGAATTCTGAATCATTTTTTTTCTGAATTTAAAAATGTTCCCAATGAGGAGAAAAAGGAATTTGGGCAGGCGATTAATTCTCTTAAAATTGCGGCTCAGGAAAAAGTAAATCAGTTAAAAGAAGAGGTAGAAGAAAAAGTACAGGAAAAAGGGATTTACGGAGACCTTTCCCGCCCGGCAGAACCGGTGGAAATTGGTTCCCGTCATCCTATTTCGATTGTAAAAAATCAGATTATCGATATTTTTTCTAATATAGGCTTTAATGTTTCTGAAGGCCCCGAAATTGAAGACGACTGGCATAATTTTACCGCGCTGAATCTTCCCGAATACCACCCAGCACGGGATATGCAGGATACCTTTTTTATCCAGACAGATCCCGATATTTTGCTTCGTACCCACACCTCATCGGTACAGGTAAGGTATATGGAAAACAATCAGCCGCCTATTCGCACCATTTCACCCGGTCGTGTTTTCAGAAATGAAGCTATTTCGGCCAGATCGCACTGTATATTTCACCAGGTAGAAGGCCTTTATATAGACAAGGATGTTTCTTTTGCCGATTTAAAGCAAACCCTGCTTTATTTTACCAAGCAAATGTTCGGAAAATCGAAAATAAGACTACGACCTTCCTATTTTCCATTTACAGAACCCAGCGCCGAGGTGGATATTTACTGGGGCCTGGAAACTGAAACCGATTATAGAATAACCAAAGGAACAGGCTGGCTGGAAATTATGGGCTGTGGGATGGTAGACCCTAATGTGCTTAAAAACTGTAACATAGATCCTACAGAATATACAGGTTTCGCCTTCGGAATGGGAATAGAACGTATCGCGATGCTGTTATACCAGATTGGAGATATAAGAATGTTTTATGAAAACGATGTGCGATTTTTAGAACAATTTAAGTCTTCCTTATAGAATAGATGCGTATTATTGTTAATTGAAAACCAGGCCAATATTTCTCAAATAGGCTCGGGACTTTCCATATATAAGAGGGTCCCTTTTTAATTTACATTATGAAAAAAATTCTATTCTTTATTCTTGCACTTATAATCTTTGCGGTTATACTTTACATCACCTTTATTATTGCGGTTATTAAAATTGTGGTAGGAGCCGTCCTTTTTGTGGTTGCCGCTATTATATTGTTTATTCTGTATGAAAAAATAAAACATCGTCTGGAATAAGTGAAGAAAGATATTGAAATACCTAAAGTAACCGATGTTTTTGTTGTTGCCGTAAGAGAAAAAAATGAGGATTTCCAGTCGATGGATTGGAATGCGTATTTAATTAATAATCGGAATAAACCTTTAGAAATGGTTCTAATTGTTAGTAAGGGATATTCTGATGCCCGGCTAACCTCTACCATGCGGCATTCTATAAAGGTGTTACCTGCTAAATCGTTTGCAAAAATCGAGTTTCTGCAAGAAGATGTTTTAAAGGTAAACAACGAATTTTACCTCAGTTTTTTTGCCGATAATAAAATGTACGAAAAGAAATTTCTGTTTAAGAAAAACGCTATCAGGGTTAATAAGCTTTCTGAAGTCCCTTTAATGAAGCAAAAAGGGATTCTGGCTGAATAATTAGATATTATAAATAAAAAGACTGTCTAAAAAGTAAAGTTTCGTCAAGCTGAACTTGATTCAGCTTCTATTGTAGTGCTGACTTTAAGTTTTTAAGATCAAGAAACAAGCCTTGCCTGGTTGGCAGACAGGTTAGGGATAATGTTTCTTATTCTTTTTAGACAATCTTTTCATTTTTAAAGATTCCTGGTAAATTATAATTTATTAGATTCATCCGTAAAGTTGCCAGATACAGAAGAACCATCCTCTTTTCTTACTTCACCATATACGTACACTGTAGAATTTTCTCCCATAAACTCAAGCGTGGCATCGCTATTAATTATAAGGTCGCCATATACTATAAGGCTTCCTTCAATTCGGGTAACAGATCCTGAGGTTAAAGTAAAGTTTTCGTTTTTACCTACCTGTCCCACGGCAAGGGCTCCTCTCATATTAAAAGTTCCAAAACCGTCTATATTGGTGCTTTTTTCAATGTTTAAAGTTCCGCAGTAATTAAAAGTTCCGCTAACATTCAGGTGTTTTAAGGTGGTAACCCCACTGTATCCAACTTCGGTAGAAGTAGGAACGCTTAAATTAGAATTATTATCCTCGTAAGGTCCATAAGCATCACAATCTATAAAATCGGCAGAAGTTGCACTCGCGATTTCGTCATCATTAGCCTGGCTCATTTTTAAAATTCGAAGACCACCGGTTCCGGATGCTATAAAAATATAGTCTCCTTTTGCCTGCACATAATTGGCAGAGCCATCAATCTCGGCAAGACCTTCTTCAGAAATCTGATGAGAATCGTTTAGTTTGGTAATTCCAAATCCTGCCCCACCATTGGCCATTAAAATAAATCCGTTTGAAGTTGCCACAGCATTGGTAACTTTTTCTGAAGGGATTACCTGGGTGTCTGGCAACATATTTATAGGAAGACTGGCAACCTGAGTACCGGTTTCCAAATCGTAAATTCCAACTCCATTAGCTCCTTCAGAAACCATTATCAAATTGCCTAAAAATGAGATAGTACGTTTAGATTCGGCAACCAAATTAGGTGTAGAAATGCTTTTTTCGGTATCAAAAAAATCGGTTTTCAGCTGAAGTAAGCCTGAAGTACCGCTTAAAACAACTAATTTCCCGTTTGAATAAGCTCCCGAACGCAAATCTGAATACGGTTTTTCGCCCATATCGGCCATGCTTAAATCGGAAGCCGAATAGGCTCCAATAATTCCGTCGCTGCCACTTAAAGCCACTACCTTATTTTCTAAAGGGAAAATATCGACACCGGCTTGCCCGGTTACCGAATGAGTGGAAAAAGCAGAGGTAAATTCCCCTGCCGATGCAGAAACCATTCCTATGATCGCACGATCTGTAGCTTCTGGCAGAGAGGTTGCGCCCGTAAAATAAAGAGTCCCGTCTTTATAAAACAGCGCATTTATATCGGAAACCCCTGTAGTCATCCGGCTTGTAATAACCGGATGGAATTTATCGCTAATATCTATTATATCGATACCGCCAAGATACGTGCTTCCTTCTTTGGTATATGCTACATACGCATAATTGCCATTAACAGCTACATGGGTGGCACGCATGGCCTGGCCGTCCAATACCGGAGGATCTACTGTCGCAATTTGCTCTAGAGCAATATTAGATACTTGCGGGGTGTCTTCAGCAACAGAAGCTTTCCCCTGTTGTTTGGTTATAGAATTTACGGCGATTACTCCTGCTCCGTTTAAATTTACAGCAGCATTGAGTTGCGCTGGATTAGAGGTGACCTTAAATTCGCTGGATTGATGAGAAGGTAAATCTGAATGGTCTGAAGTACAGGCGGCCACTACAGAAAATACCATAGTTAAAAGCCCTAGTAATTTTTTACTCATAGGTTTTAGGTTAAGTTTATAATTTGGGACAGTAAAAATAGAAAAATTTCCTTATGAGCGTCTAAAACCCTTGAAATGAGAGGTTTATTTCGACTAAGAGCGCGTTTAATCGATGAAACGCACTATTGAAGGAAAAATTTAGCGTGATTTACGTTGTAATTTGGGTAAATTCATTAAAATAACAGCTCCCAGAATAACAAATATTCCTACCCATTGGTAGAAATTTACCACTTCATTCAGAAAAAAGAAAGCTAAAAGTACGGCTACCGGAAGTTCTACCGAGGCGATAATGGCTCCCAGGCCTACATTAATTTGGGGCATCCCTTCAGTAAAAAGAATGGGAGGTAAAATAGTTCCAAAAAGGGCTAATATTGGCCCCCATTTTAAAAAAATATCCAGGTTAAAATCATGGATTAAAAAAGGAATGCAGATACACCACACAACTATGGTTCCTCCTGCCATCATCCATAAACTTCGGCGAAGGGAAGGTAAATGAGTGGCCACGGTGTTAGAAGTATAAATAGTAATGGTATACGAAAGTGCCGCCAGGAACCCCCATAATATCCCCAAAAGATCCAATTTTAAGGTGTTGAAAAATACATTGGTGGCTAATAAAGTACCAATTAAGATTACAATTACCGCAACAACTTTAAAGGTTCCCGGTCGCTTTCCTGCAAATAGCATTTCCAGGACTACTCCCATCCAAACGCTTTGCATAAGAAGCACGATTCCTATGGAAACGGGAATATATTTAACCGCCAGATAATAAAAAATGCCTGTTAATCCAAGAGAGGTTCCTGCAGCCATAAGCTTTAGGATACTTTTAGATTTGGGTTCGGGTAAATCTTTGGTTTTGCGTTTAACGAATAAGAGGTTAATTATAAGCAATCCCACTAAGCCTAAGGTCATTTGCGCGAAATTTATTTCGAAGGTCGTAAATCCTTCTGCATAAGCCAGTTTTACAAAGGTGGTAAGAGTTCCATAACTTGCTGCTCCCAAAGCTACCAGCAGACTTCCTTTTAAAACGGTGTTCTTCATATAATTGCATTAAAAATGCAGGCTATACCTGCACTGGAAATATTTATTTAGAGAGATTGTTAATCCAGCTTTTCAGCCAATTTTTTAAATACTTTTTTAGGGTTCTTCCCTTCGTATAAAATAGTATAGACGGCATTGATAATGGGGGTTTTGGCCCTTTTTACCTTATTTATTTTGTAAGCGCTTTCTGTGGCATAATATCCTTCGGCTACCATACTCATTTCCATCTGTGCGCTTTTAACGGTATAACCTTTCCCAATCATATTGCCAAACATTCTGTTACGGCTAAAAACCGAATATCCGGTTACCAGTAAATCTCCCAGGTACGCAGAATCGTTGATATTACGCTTCATTTTATGCACTTTTTTAATGAACTTTTTCATTTCACGAATGGCATTACTCATTAAAACACTTTGAAAATTATCTCCGTAGCCAAGTCCGTGAGCGATTCCGGCGGCAATGGCATAAATATTTTTGAGCATGGCGGCATATTCTGTTCCTGTAACATCATCGCTGGTTTTGCAGGTAATATAGTCGCTTTGCAGATATTTGGCCATAGTCTTAGCTTTCTCTTCGTCCTGGCAGGCAATAGTTAAATAGGAAAGTCTTTCCAGGGCTACTTCTTCTGCATGACAAGGGCCTGTAATTACTCCAAAATTTTCGTCGGGAACCTCGAACTCCTGATTAAAATGCTCTCCCACAATTAGACTGCTTTCAGGAACAATCCCTTTAATAGCCGAGAAAATAATTTTATCCTTTAAGGAAACTTTCAGTTTATCCAGTTCTCTTTTTACAAATGCGGAAGGGATTACAAAAATGAGATAGTCAGAATTTTTAACTACCTCGTTTATATCATTGCTTAAATGAAGCCGGGTAATATCAAATTCTACCGAACTTAAATAATTGGGATTATGATCCTGCGTTTTAATATGTTGAATGGCAGTCTGGCTTCGCATATACCAGGAGATCTCGTCCAGGTTTTCGCTAAGCATTTTTACAATCGCAGTAGCCCAACTACCGCCGCCAATTACACCAAATTTGGGAGTTTTCTCCATAAAAATTCTTCTTGGTTCAAAAATACATAAAATTAAAAGAATGAAAATTTTTAGCGAATTATATATGGTCGTTTACAATGATATTAAAAAATTGCCGTTAGCAATAAGGAAGGCAAAAGGAGCTATTGCTTTTCATTTAGTTTTTTGATTGGTTTATTTAGTGAAACAGCGCCGGATAATAATTTGTCCGGCGCTGTTTTGTTAATGAAAATCCTAACAAAAATTTATGACGGTATCACAGTGGCATACTACATCCATTTTGTACATTAGAAGAAACAACTAAAAAAAATTAATGGGTTTATTCAATTTTATTAAAAGCGCAGGCGAAAAATTATTTGGCGTTAATAAGGATACCAAAGAAGAAAGTTCCCAGCTGGATGAAAATAAAAAGGACTCTGTAGAGGCTGAAAATATTAAAGCCGCACATAGATTGGAGCAAAAAATTTACGATAATAATTTAGAAATTAAAGATCTAAAAATCGGGATAGAAGGAGATATGGCAAGCGTGTCCGGGTTGGCAAAAAGTCAGTCTATAAGAGAAAAAATAATCCTTGTAGTAGGAAATGTAGAAGGGATTGCACAAGTAGAGGATGATATGGAAGTTGAAAATAAAGAACCTGAAGCTATTTTTCATACCGTAGAACAGGGAGATACCTTAAGTGGGATTGCGAAAGAACATTATGGGAATGCTAATAAATATCAGGTGATTTTCGAAGCCAACAAGCCTATGCTAAAAGACCCGAATAAAATATATCCAGGGCAGGTATTAAGAATTCCGCCTAAGATATAAACCAAAAGAAAACTGTTTAAAATTTTTGAGATGGTTACATTGAGCGCAGTCGAAGTGCTAAGTTATTGTTCCACCATGAAAAAAGTAGGTTCATTTAACTCAAACAGAACGGTCAAGAAAATCTTTTAAACAGTTTTCTATTTATAGAAGTTCATATAATCCAGATATTTCCACACTTTGTCGGGCAACATGGGGCGTATATTTTTTCGTTGCCTGATCGCTTTACGAATAAATGTGGAAGAGATTTCCATAACAGGCGCCTCTACCCGAATAATTTTTGGATGATCTTTAAACTGATCTTCTACAATACCTTCTGAAATTCGAGGATACACATAAATGGAATGTCTTTCCAGTATTACCTCGAAATTCTTCCACTTATGAAAAGTTTTTAGGTTATCTTCTCCCATAATTAGGGAGAATTCTTTTTCCGGCTGATCTTCTTCCAGCTTGGCCAGCGTTTTTACTGTATAATTAGGCTGCGGGAGGCGAAATTCCACATCGCAGGGTCGTAATTTATCATAATCTTCACAGGCCAGATAGACCATTTCCCGCCGATGATGATTTTGTAGTAAACTGCTTTTTTTCTTTAAAGGGTTGTGAGGGGTAATTACCATCCAGATTTCGTCCAGATCAGAAAATTCTGCCATGTAATTCGCAATAATCAGGTGGCCTACATGAATAGGATTAAACGTACCGAAATATAGTCCGATTTTTTTTCGCATCGGGTTAGTTTTTTATGAAGGAAGCAACAAGCTCATAGGATTCTTCCAGAGCTTTGTTCAAATTAACATTTTCAATAATATAATCAAACTGTGGGGCAGTGGCGAGTTCAATACTGGCTTTAGCCACCCGCATGTTAATCTTATCGGCGGTTTCGGTCTTACGCTTTTTCAACCGAATTTTAAGCTCTTCTATACTGGGAGGTTTTACAAAAACCGCAAGGGTTTGTTCGGGATAAATATGTTTTATATCAAGACCTCCCACTACATCAATATCAAAAATCACATGCTTTCCCTGGTCCCAGATACGTTGTACTTCAGCTTTTAAAGTGCCGTAAAAATTATCCCGGTACACCTCTTCCCACTCCAGAAATTCATCATTTTTAATCTTCTTTTTGAATTCGGAAAGTGTAAGAAAGTAATAATCTTTCCCTTCTACTTCTTCTGGTCTTGGAGGCCTGGAAGTAGCCGAGATGGAAAAATCCAGATTCAATTCTTTTTGAGTGAGTAAATGTTGTACAATGGTTGTTTTTCCGGAGCCCGAAGGAGCCGAAAAAACAATTAGTTTTCCGGTTTTCATTTTAAAGTACGTTTAAAAGTTGCTCCTTTATTTTTTCGAGTTCGTCCTTCATTTGTACCACCAGCTGCTGCATAGGGGAGTAATTGGATTTGCTGCCAATGGTATTGATCTCCCGGCCCATTTCCTGAGAAATAAAAGCTAGTTTTCTTCCATTGGCATCTTTCGATTTCATCGTTTCTTCAAAATAATCCAGATGATTATCGAGCCTTACTTTTTCTTCGGTAATGTCAAATTTTTCGATATAAAAAACCAATTCCTGTTCAAAGCGGTTTTCATCTACTTTTTCTTTTAAATCTGCCACTCCTTTTCGAAGGCGCTCTCTAACTCCTTCAATCCTATCCGGATCCATTTCAATGATCTGCCCCAATAAACTTCTAATATTTTCTGCCCGCAGGATCAAATCTTTTTCCAGTGCCGCACCTTCATCATTTCTGAATTTCAAAATCTCCTTCAGGGCTTCTTCTACCGCCTCTTCAATAGAAGAGAATTCGGTTTCATCAATTTCCTCCCGTTCGGTTTTTAAGGCATCGGGTAACCGTACCGCCAATTTCAGTAATTCTACCTCGGTAGGCTGTTGTGCCAGGGGAATGGCTTTTAGCTCTTCTATATATTTCTGAATTACCTCAGTATTTATGCTGGAGGCCTTTTCAGCACTGGTGGCCTCAACATACAACGAAAAATCTACTTTCCCGCGGCCGAGGGCCTGGGCTATTAAATTCCTAAGCGGAAGCTCCTTTTCACGATACTGCCCGGGAATTCGAGCGTTTAAATCGAAGTTTTTACTGTTCAGAGATTTGATCTCTACAGTAATTTTTTTTGTTGGAAGTTGTAAAAGGCTCTTTCCAAAACCTGTCATTGACTGGATCATGCGTGACTTTTAAAAGGTTGCGCAAAGATAAACAAATCTTATCCAGCACCAAGTACGATTAAGCAGGTGAGATCACTCATAACTTTCAATAAATTCTAAAGCTCTTTCTTCTGCATACGTGCGTTTTTTATCCTGAAGAAATCCCACATGTCCACCATATTTAGGGGTTTCAAGAAATAAACAGGAATTCTTTTCAGCGATTTTGAAGGGATAACAACTGTCGGAAAGAAAGGCATCGTTTTTTGCGTTCAGCAATAAAACCGGAATTCTTATTTTTGGTAAAAACTGGAGAGAACTGCTATTTTTATAATAATCTCTGGCATCTTTATACCCATGCGCCCGGCTGGTGTAGAGGTCATCGATTTCATAAAGAGTTCTGCATTTTGCAATTTCTTCAGCAGAGATTTTTTCCGGAAATCTTTCCATTCGAATCGAAAGCTGTTCCTTCAGTTTTTTTACAAATCTGGAAGAATACAACATGTTCTTGGTTTTTTGAAGTTCCTTTAAGGAACCAAATAAATCGCAGGGAGCCGAAATTGCCACCGCCGATTTTAATTCTGAAGGAAGGGTATTCCCTTCTCCTAAATATTTGAGCAATAAATTCCCGCCCAGGCTAAACCCAACAATGGCCATATTCCTGTATTTATTTTTCTTCAAAATAAAATGAATTATTTCCTGAAGGTCTTCACTGGCCCCGGCATTGTAAGACCTGTAGAGGCGGTTTGGCTCTCCGCTGCAGCCCCGTAAATTTATAGCACTCACATCCCAGTTCTCTTTATTAAAAATAGAGGCCATACCAAGAATATAAGGGCGTTGCGCATTTCCTTCCAAACCATGTAATATGAGCAACAATTTGTTGGCACTATTGCCCTTAGCAAAACTCCAGTCAATATCTATAAAATCTGAATCCTGAAGTTCTATTCGTTGCCTTTTCTGATTTATTTCGGGTGCCTTTCTTAGCTGTGAGGCATAAATGGTAGAAAGATGATAATTTCTAAAGATGAATGGAGGGATATAAGTACTGTTAATTATGGGCATTGCAACTGGAATCTTTTATAAAATAAAGTTAAGCCTATTTCTTCATTATGCATGCATATTAAATAATTGTAATTTTCGGCAAAAATTAAATGTATGTATAAAAAGAAATTTGAAATCCGTTGGAGCGATCTCGATGCCAACCGCCATCTGGCCAACAGCGCCTATATAAATTTTATGAGCCATACCCGAATGGGATTTTTAATGGAAAATGGTTTCGGTCATAAGGAGCTGGCAATTCATAATATTGGGCCGGTTGTTTTTTACGAACATATCTATTACTTCAAAGAAATCTTTCCCGGGAAACCTGTCACTGTTACGCTGGAACTAAAAGGAATTTCTGAAGATGGAATGTATTTTGAGTTTATTCATAATTTTTATGACGAAAAGGGTAAAAACCTGGCTAGTTGTGAAATGATGGGCGGGTGGATAAATTTAAAAGAAAGAAAACTCACCGGCCTTCCTTCAGAATTGTTTGAGAATCTGAATAATTTAAGCCACACTCAGGATTTTAAAATACTTACTGCGGAAGATACCAGGAAATTTGGAAAACGGCCCAAGGATCTTAAGAAGTAGAAATCCTTGACTTAGGTTTTTTGGTTACCAAATATACGCCTGTAAATACGAGTAATGCGGCTATTACTTTTACTGCAGTCAGCGTATCTGCTCCGGTTAGCACAGCAAAAGCAATCGCGATTAAAGGCTGTATATAAATAAAGGCGCTTATTGTTCCGGGGCTTAATTCCTTTAGGGCAAAAATATTAAGTAAATAGGTTGAGAATGTGGTTCCTACCACTACAAAGCCTAATTTCCAGATGGAATCCCACGGAAGAGTTGCCCATTTTACGGCGGTAAATTGAGAAATCCCTATGGGCAGATTGATAAAAATGGCAATCAAAAAGAACCATTTCATTAAGGTAAATGCATGATATTTTGCGGTTAATGGCTTTACCAGAATAAGGTATAACCCATAGGAAAAGGCATTTACTATAAACAGCAAGTTTCCCAGGGGAATATTAGGTGCGTTAGAAATTTCTGTATGACTAAAGAATACAAGTGCCAGCGCACCCGCCAGGCCAATAATAATTCCTATTACCTTTAAAAAGGTAATGCGTTCTTTAATTAGAATCGCCGAGAGAATAAGAACCAGAATTGGAGAAACCGTTATTATTACAGAGCTGTTAATAGGTGTGGAAAGGCTTAAACCTTTAAAAAAGAAAAGCATGTTAATTACCATTCCGAATATCGTGCACCCTAAAATTCTGGGCCAGTCTCCATTTTCTATTTTTTCTCTGGGTCCCCAAAAGGAAATAATCCAAAATAACACTGCAGCTCCGGAAACTCTTAATAATATAAAACCATACGGCTGTATTACCTCAGGCATTAAGTCCTTGGCAATGGTATGATTAAGACCGTATATCGTACTGGCGCCGGCGGCGGCAAGTATGGCTAATAGCCGTCTATCCATTTTTAATGGATTTTTTGGCCGCCTCGACAGTAGTTTGAGAATTCCCTATAAAAATTTCATCATTGTTTATAATTACCGGTCTTTTTAAAAAGCTGTAATGTTCCAGCAACAAATTTTTAAACTGATCTTCTTCCATATCAGCTTTTTTCAAATCTTTTTCTCTTAATTTCTGAGCCCTGCCATTAAAAAGCTCTTCATAACTATCGGTCATTTCCCGCATTTCTTCAATTTCTTTTTCGGTTAAAGAGTCTGCTTTTATATCCTTGAGAATAAAAGAGGATGGCGGGTCCAGTTCCTTTAAAATTCTTTTACAGGTGCTACAGGAAGAGAGATAATATATTTTTTTCATGACGGTATTTTAATTTGCAAAGCAACTTAAGATAGTTCGAAACGGCCGGCTTTTTATAAAAGAATTAATGTTTTTTTAATTAATTTTTATAAACCTCTCCACCTTCTCTCGCGGAATTTTCAGCTCTAAATCTCCTTCAGAATAAGAAGCAGCCTCATAAGGGTTATATAAAAGTATTACCGAATCTTTTTGAAAGCCTATATTTTCGGGGAGGTGAAAAACATCATTTTTAAAAAAGAATCCAGTGCTGTTTATGGTATCTGCTGCGGGGATATTATACTTTTTTCTGAAAAGGGTTTCGGCAAATTTTTTAAAATCGGGAGTAAACAGTTCAGCTTTATTATATAATTTACCTGTCTTGGGATCGAAATTCTGATAACTTTTACTGGCATATCCATGGGCGCCGCCCGTAAAAAGTTCAAGATTGAATTTAACCGAAATAATATTTTCTGTTTTATAAATTACTTTTCCTTCTACCTGAGCTTCCCAGGGAGTTTTTTCTTCCGGAAATTCTTTGAGGGCAAGTTCATAATCGTTTATAAAATGAAGGGAAAATTCATCGAGAGATTCATATTTTTTCTCCTCTTTGTAATCTATAAGGTCGATTACATGTTTTCTTATCTCTTTATTTATTTTTGATGCATTTTCTTCTGTTTCCTCTGCCTGTGGAATATTTATACTTATGTAGGTACAGTTTTCTTTATCTGGATCACAATTTCTATCGTCCACTTTTTCAATGGAAAGAGCCTCAAAATGAAGCGGTTTTTTTTCATTTTCGCAACCCAAAAGCAATAAAAAACAGGGAAGAATCAGAAAGATTTTTTTCACAATAAATTAACTTGAATAGATTGAGGATAAAGGTACAAGCTATTTTGTCAATCCCCAATAGGAATAGTACCTTTGATCTTAAATTTATATTAAAAATAGTCCTGAAAAATCCTGATCTTACAAGGGTTATACGGACCAAAAATTGTACCTATGAAATTCAATACTAAAACCATACACGGCGGCCAGGAAAATACAGATCCAGCTTATGGCTCTGTAATGCCACCCATTTATCAAACCAGCACGTATTCTCAAACGACCCCGGGAGGGCATAAAGGCTTTGAATATTCCCGAAGCGCCAATCCTACCAGAACAGCGTTGGAAAATGCACTCGCCAGTATCGAAAATGGCCAATTCGGGCTAGCTTTTGGGTCGGGGCTGGCAGCCATAGATGCAGTGCTGAAATTATTTAAACCCGGCGACGAAATTATTTCTACTAATGATTTATACGGAGGATCTTATCGTTTATTCACCAAAATTTTTGAAGGTCTTGGATTAAAATTCCACTTTGTGGGAATGAAGGATGCTTCCAATATTGAAGAATATATAAACGAAAATACAAAACTCATTTGGGTAGAAACGCCTACCAACCCTATGATGAATATTATAGATATTGAAGCGGTTTCCAAAATTGCTAAAAAGCATGAGATCCTTTTAGCGGTCGATAACACCTTTGCCACCGCTTATTTACAACAACCTTTAGATCTGGGGGCCGATATTGTAATGCACAGTGCCACTAAATATCTTGGGGGGCATAGCGATGTGGTAATGGGATCGCTGGTAGTAAGAGATCAAAAACTGGCAGAAAAACTGTATTTTATTCAAAATGCAAGTGGTGCCATTGCGGGCCCACAGGATAGTTTCCTTGTGCTTCGCGGAATTAAAACCCTTCATATTCGCATGCAACGGCATTGTGAAAATGGGGAAAAAGTTGCTAATTTCCTAAAGTCTCACCCCAAAGTAAAAAATGTTTACTGGCCAGGATTTGAAGATCATCCCAACCATGAAATAGCAAAAAAACAAATGAGCGGTTTTGGAGGAATGATTTCTTTTACCACTACCGAAGGAACCCTCCAAAGCGCGGTAAAAATTGTTGAGAATCTCAAAGTTTTTACCCTGGCAGAATCGTTGGGCGGAGTAGAATCGCTGGCCGGACATCCAGCAAGTATGACTCATGCTTCTATTCCTGCAGAAGAAAGGGCTAAAACCGGCGTGGTAGATTCCTTGATACGGTTAAGCGTAGGAATTGAAGATGATGAAGATTTAATTGCAGATTTAAAACAGGCGCTAGGATAATAGAAAAATAAAAACTATAAACTACTAACAGGCTCTTATTCCTCATTTTAGAGGGGCAGGAGCTTTTTTTATATAGAAAGTTTAAAAATCTATATAATAGATATAGCCTATGTTTACCCAGAAAACAAAGTCATTGTTCTTGTTTTGGGGTCCCTGAACATTCAATCCCTCGAGCCAGTCGGTATTATAATACTGCCAACGGGTTTCAAAACTCAGGTCGCTTACGGGCCCTAGCCTGTATCTTGCACCAAGGCTTCCCACGATGGCAAAAGTAGAACCGCCGTCCAGGTTAATTCCGTTCACAAAAGTGGGGAAAATATTAGCAGGATCGCTTAAAGGCCCAAAATCTGAATATGCACTGGGAGAATAACTTACATAATGAACGCCTAATGTAGCAAAAGGTGATAACCAATAACCGTAAGCTCGGGAATCACGAATACTAAAAGGGTAATATTCTAAAGCTCCTCCTATTTCTAGAGTTTGAGTTTCCCCATGCATGGCCCTCAATAGTTTGCCTCCTCCAGTATTTTTTCTCGCAATTGGCCCGTGATGTTCTAGTTTCGTTTTAAAATAATCTATTTCTGTTCGTACTCTAAAGTGATCGTTAAAATAATTATCCGTTGTATAGCAGCTACATTCCGCCCTATACGCAAAATTCATATAATGGACTAATCCTACTCCAAAACCTGCATTTTTAATATTGTTTATAATATCATATCGTTGGCCATAATCTGTAAAAAAAGAAGTAGGACCTACTAAAACACCAATTTCATGGGAAATCCCGAATTGGGCATAGGTGTTTTCTTTCGCTAAAAAGAAGAACACTAAAATCCATAAAAAACATCGGAGCTTTGCCATTTTAACACCCATAGAGTATAAGCAAATATATAAAATGAAACTTAACAAAACTGTAACAATACTAATAGGTTAGCAAACCTGTCATCTTTCGTTAATTTTATCTGAAAATAAGAAAAGAAGCGTTACTTCGAAAGAATCGTTTTATATTTGCACTATAATTACGAAATCGTTATAAATCTCAATTTTAACGCTAAACTATGGAGAAAAGTGTAAAAGATTTTATGGAAAGTGTTTCCAAAAGAAATCAAAATGAACCTGAATTCCTGCAAGCCGTACATGAGGTGGCGGAAACAGTGATTCCATTTATAGAAAAAAATAAAAAATATCAGAATACCATGCTCCGTGGAGCGCATGGCAGAGCCGGAAAGAGTAATAATGTTCCGTGTGCCATGGCTGGATGACCAGGGGAAAACCCAAATTAATCGTGGGTTTAGAATTCAGATGAATTCGGCAATAGGGCCTTACAAAGGTGGTTTGCGCTTTCATCCTACGGTTAACCTGAGTGTGCTGAAATTCCTTGCTTTCGAGCAGGTATTTAAAAACAGCCTTACCACATTGCCTATGGGCGGTGGAAAAGGAGGATCTGATTTCGATCCGAAAGGAAAATCAGATAATGAGGTAATGAAATTCTGCCAGAGTTTTATGACAGAACTTCAACGCCATATTGGTGCAGATACCGATGTTCCCGCGGGAGATATTGGTGTTGGGGGAAGAGAGATAGGATTTTTATTCGGCCAGTATAAAAGAATTCGAAATGAATTTACCGGGATTTTAACCGGGAAAGGACTCGCTTACGGCGGTTCTTTAATTCGCCCCGAAGCTACCGGTTATGGAAATGTGTATTTTGCGCAAAACATGCTGGAGCGTAAAGGAGATACTTTTGAAGGTAAAAACGTGGTTATTTCCGGTTCCGGAAATGTGGCACAATTTGCCGCGGAAAAAGCTACACAGTTAGGAGCGAAAGTTTTAACCATGTCCGATTCCGGAGGATATATTTTTGATAAGGAAGGAATTGATGAGAAAAAACTTGCGTTTATCATGGAACTTAAAAACGAGAAACGCGGCAGAATTAGCGAGTATGTAAAAGAATATAAAAATGCCGAATATCATGATGGTAAAACTCCGTGGCATGTAAAATGTGATATCGCGTTGCCATGTGCTACGCAAAATGAATTGCATGAAGACGATGCAAATGCATTGGTTAAAAATGGATGTATTTGTGTAGGAGAAGGCGCCAATATGCCCTGTACTCCTGAGGCTATCGAAGTATTCCAAAAAGCTAAAATTTTATTCTCGCCTGGTAAAGCTTCCAATGCCGGAGGGGTTGCCACTTCTGGTTTGGAGATGTCTCAAAACTCAATGCGTTACAGCTGGACTGCAGAAGATGTAGATAAAAAATTGCACGAAATCATGAGAGATATCCACGATAAATGTGTGGAATTTGGAAGTGATGGAAATGGGCATGTAGATTATGTAAAAGGAGCAAATATCGCCGGTTTCGTAAAAGTTGCCGATGCCATGCTTGCCCAGGGTGTCGTGTAAAATCTTGCCATTCAGATAAAAATAAAGCCGCAGCAATGCGGCTTTTTTCGTTAATTTGCTTTTTAAATCTCTGTGATGATCGTCAATACTCCCGCCATTGTGATAAGCGTTTTAAAATATGGAGAAGCCGATCTTATTGTTAAGTGTTATACCCAAAAAAGTGGGCTAAAAACCTATATGCTTCGGGGAATATTAAAATCGAAAAAAGGAAAGCTCAAAACTTCTTTATTTCAACCCTTAACTCAGTTGGAGATTGTTGCCAATCATAAAGATAAAGGTACGCTGGAGTATTTAAAAGAAGCAAAAATCCTGCACCCGTATGAGACGCTTCACATCAATATCGTGAAATCTTCTATGGTGATGTTTCTTTCTGAAATGCTAAAGAACACCATTCAGGAAGAAGAACAGAATGAAGGATTATATCATTATTTGGAGTATTCCCTTACCTGGATGGATACCCATTCTGAAATCGCTAATTTTCATTTGCTTTTTTTATTAAAGTTAACCCGCTTTTTAGGTTTTTATCCCGACGATTCTTCCGTAGAAAAACCCTATTTTAATATGCTGGACGGGGTTTTTCAGGAAATAAACACCAATCCTTATTGTGTAGAGGGTGAAAATGTGAAACTGCTTTCCCTTTTTTTAAATACAGACTTTAAAGAACTCACCTTCATTAAACTGAATAAAAACTTCAGAAAAAATTTTCTTGAGTTCTTGCTTTCCTATTTTCAAATCCACCTGGAATCCTTTAAAAAACCGAGATCTTTAAGTGTCCTGAGTGAAATTTTTCATTAACACAGCCGGTAGGGATATTAGCTTGTGATTTTCAGCAATTACAGACCTAAGTTTTATTAAAAATCATTAATTTCGCAACCTATTAGAAAATGCGATAAAATGAACACGAAGTTCCCTGAATATAAAGGACTTGACTTGCCGGTGGTAGCAGATGAAATCTTAAACTATTGGAAGGAGAACGATATTTTTAAAAAAAGTATTTCTACCCGCGAAGGGCACAAACCTTTCGTGTTTTTTGAAGGACCGCCTTCAGCAAACGGGCTTCCGGGAATACATCACGTAATGGCCCGGGCCATTAAAGATATTTTTTGCCGCTATAAAACCCAAAAGGGATTTTTGGTGAATCGAAAAGCCGGATGGGATACCCACGGGCTTCCTGTAGAATTAGGCGTGGAAAAAGAACTTGGAATTACCAAAGAGGATATCGGTACAAAAATAAGTGTAGAGGATTATAACCAGGCATGTAAAAACGCCGTAATGCGCTATACAGATGTTTGGAACGACCTTACCGAAAAGATGGGGTATTGGGTAGATATGGACGATCCATATATTACCTATAAATCCAAATACATGGAAACAGTGTGGTGGCTGCTTTCTCAGATATACAAAAAAGGCCTTATTTATAAAGGTTATACCATTCAGCCGTATTCTCCAAAAGCGGGAACAGGACTGAGCTCTCATGAATTAAACCAGCCCGGAACTTATCAGGATGTTACCGATACCACGGTTACCGCTATGTTTAAAGCGGTAAGAAACACCTTGCCCGATTTTCTTTCAGAATATGACGGTGATATTTTCTTTATCGCCTGGACAACCACTCCGTGGACGTTGCCTTCGAATACCGCGCTAACTGTTGGCCCGAAAATAGAATATGTAATTGTTTCCACTTACAATCAGTATACTTTTGAGCCAATAAAAGTGATTTTAGCCAAAAGCCTTATAAACGAACAATTAGATAAAAAATTTAAAAAAGTTGAAACCCGCGACGGATTGGATTCCTATAAGCAGGGTGACAAGATTCCATATTTTGTGGAAGAAAAATCCTTTTTTGGTAAAGATTTAATAGAAAGCCGGTACGAGCAATTATTGCCTTATACCCAGCCTTTCGACCATCCGGAAAATGCATTTAGAGTAATTGCCGGAGATTTTGTTACCACCGATGATGGAACCGGGATTGTACATACTTCGCCAACATTTGGTGCAGACGATGCCATGGTGGCCAAACAGGCGACTCCAGAAATCCCGCCAATGCTGGTAAAAGACGAAAATGATAATCTCGTACCCTTGGTAGACCTTCAGGGAAGATTTCGTCCCGAATTAGGCGAATTTGGAGGGAAATACGTAAAGAATGAATATTACGAGGATGGCGAAGCTCCCGAAAAATCGGTAGATGTGGAAATAGCCATCAAACTAAAAGAAGATAACAGGGCTTTTAAGGTTGAAAAATACCTGCACAGCTATCCAAACTGCTGGCGAACCGATAAGCCTATTTTATATTATCCGCTGGATTCCTGGTTTATTGAAGTTACCGAGTTCAAGGACCGAATGTACGAATTGAATAAAGGCATTAACTGGAAACCAAAATCTACCGGGGAAGGAAGATTTGGCAACTGGCTTGCCAATGCCAACGACTGGAACCTTTCCCGAAGCCGGTATTGGGGAATCCCGTTGCCTATCTGGAGAACCGAAGACGGAAAAGAAGAAACCATCATCGGTTCGGTTAAGGAACTGAAAGAAGAGATGGCGAAATCTGTGAAAGCAGGCTTTATGCAGAAAGATCTTTTCGAATCTTTTGTTCCTGGAGATATGAGCGAGGAAAATTACGAGCTGGTGGATCTTCATAAAAACGTGGTCGATGCCATTACGCTGGTTTCTGCCTCCGGAAAACCTATGAAACGCGAGGCCGATCTTATTGATGTGTGGTTCGATTCCGGCTCTGTGCCTTATGCGCAGTGGCATTATCCTTTTGAAAATAAGGAAAAAGTTGAAAATGAACAGCGAAAAGCCGACTTTATAGCGGAAGGCGTGGACCAGACACGCGGTTGGTTTTATACCCTGCATGCAATCGCCACCATGATCTTTGATGATGTTGCCTACAAGAATGTAGTTTCCAACGGACTTGTATTGGATAAAAACGGGCAAAAAATGTCCAAACGTTTGGGAAATGCGGTAGATCCTTTTGAAACCCTGGCCGCTTTCGGGCCCGATGCTACCCGCTGGTACATGATCTCGAATGCGAATCCCTGGGATAACCTGAAATTTGATATCGAAGGAATTACAGAGGTAAGCCGAAAATTCTTCGGAACCCTTTACAATACCTATTCCTTCTTTGTTCTATATGCAAATATTGATGAATTTACCTATTCAGAAAAGGATATTCCGCTGGAAGAACGACCGGAAATTGATAGATGGATTCTTTCCGAATTGCACACGCTTATTAAGAAAGTAGATAAATTCTATTCAGAATATGAGCCCACTCGTGCTACCAGGGCGATTTCAGAATTTGTTCAGGAAAATTTAAGCAACTGGTTTGTACGATTAAGCAGAAGACGTTTCTGGAAGGGCGATTACCAGCAGGATAAAATTTCTGCCTATCAAACCCTCTATACGTGTTTGGTAAATATTGCAAAATTGAGCGCCCCGGTAGCTCCTTTCTTTATGGATAGGCTGTACCGTGATTTGAATACGGTTTCTCAAAAAGAGGATTTCGAATCGGTACACCTGGCCGGTTTCCCTGAGTTTGACAAAGTTTTTGTAGATAAGGAACTGGAACATAAAATGGAAAAAGCCCAAACTATTTCGTCCCTGGTGCTTTCCTTACGTAAAAAAGAGATGATAAAAGTAAGGCAACCCCTGCAAAGAATAATGATTCCTGTTTTAGATGTAAAACAAAAACATGAAATTGAGGCCGTTGAAGATTTAATTAAATCTGAAGTGAATGTTAAGCAGATAGAACTTATTGACGATGCTTCAGGAATCCTTGTAAAACAGGCCAAGCCTAATTTTAAAGTATTAGGACCCCGCTTTGGGAAAGAAGTAAAAGCAGTGGTAAACCGCATTAACAATTTTACTCCAACCGAAATTTCAACGTTGGAAAAGGATGGAAAAATTACTGTTGCTATTAATGAAAAAATGATTAATTTGGGCGCCGAAGAGGTGGTAATAACTTCTCAGGATATAGAAGGCTGGTTGGTAGCCAGCAGCGGTAATATTACTGTAGCCCTGGACGTTAGCCTTACCGAGGAGTTGAAGAAGGAGGGCATTGCCCGGGAACTGGTAAACAGAATCCAGAACCTTCGGAAAGATTCCGGTTTTGAAGTAACCGATAATATTGATGTGACCCTACAAAAAGATGGCATAGTCGAGAATGCCGTTTTAGAAAATATAAATTATATCAAAAACGAAACACTTACTGCTAATCTCGAATTTGCAGATGTAGTAACCGATGGCACGGATGTTGAATTCGATGAGGTTACTACTAAACTGTGTATCAAAAAACATTAAACCCATGTCAACAGAAACCAAAGAACGTTATAGCGATGCGGAATTAGCCGAATTTAAAGAGCTGATTCAAAGCAAAATCAGAAAAGCCCAGGAACAACTCGAACTTTACAAAAGTGCCTATGTAAATGATGGTAACAATGGTACCGATGATACATCACCCACTTTTAAAGCTTTTGAAGAAGGAAGCGAGACTCTTAGTAAAGAGGCCAATAGCCAGTTGGCTATACGCCAGGAGAAGTTTATTCGTGATCTTAGAAATGCCCTTGTGCGTATCGAAAGTAAAACCTATGGTATTTGCCGGGTAACCGGTAAATTAATAGCAAAGGAACGCCTAAAACTGGTTCCTCATGCTACACTCAGTATTGAAGCTAAAAATTTGCAACGATAAAAATTTATACTTTTTAATCCTTTTTTAGGGTTTAATAGCACAATCCCGAAAGCGTTCGGGATGCTCGAAATTGTATAATTATTTTCTTAATTTATTACCATCTGGGCTGCCGGAGGTTCTTGATTAGAAACGCTTCAGGATTATTCGTGGAGCGTTTTTTGTTTTAAAACACCTATGAAATATCTATTCATCTTATTATTTTCTTGTGTCCTGGGAAGCAGGTGTTTTTCTCAAAAAACCACTACTCAGGTTTACAATGCAGGTAAAACCAAGGAAATATACGTATTAACAGATGAGGTGTACAAAATAAATATTTCTACCTCTACAAAAAAACAGGTGAAAATACATACGCTTTCTGAAGGAGAATATTACAATAATATCGCGCTGGATGTTAAACAAACTCCAGAGCGGATGGAGATCACCTCGAACTTTCCCAGTATACTTCAGAGCGGATATGATAAATTAAGCGCTCACAAAGTTTTTTCTTTAGAGCTTTTTATAGAGGTGCCGGAAGGACTTAAAGTATATGTGGAGTCTAACATCGGCTCTGTAATAGGAGAAGGCAGGTATAAGGAATTGATAATTGAGTTGCAGTCCGGCTTTTGCTCTCTTTCTAATTTTATGGGAAGCGCTTTGGTAAACACCTATGATGGCGGCATAAAAGTGGTTGGAACCAATATGGAGATTGAAGCCAGTTCCCGCAACGGAAATGTATATCTTCCTCCAGCTTCCAACGGCAAAAACCACTTTAGACTCACCTCTATTAATGGGGATATTAAGGTGCAGGAAAACTAAATAATATTAGTATTTTTGAAACCGTTTAACGTCGGCACTCCATGAATTTAAAAAAAGCTACCCTCATTATTATTCTGATCCTCATAATTGATCAGGTTTCAAAAATTTACGTAAAAACCCATTTTGTACTGGGAGAAGAGGTAAGTGCATTAAACTGGTTTAAAATTCTATTCGTGGAAAACGAAGGAATGGCGTGGGGTGCCAAGATACCGGGCCCTTATGGGAAACTCTTTCTCACTCTGTTCAGGATTGTGGCCATTGGTGGTATCGGTTACTGGTTATGGGATTCAGTTCGTAAAGGCGGTTCCAGGATTTTAGTTACTGCTCAGGCTTTTATTTTTGCGGGAGCGTTCGGAAATATTATAGATTCTGTTTTCTACGGAATTATTTTTAGCGATAGTTATGGCCATGTGGCTTCCATTTTTCCTCCGGGAGGGGCCTATGGCACTCTTTTTCACGGAAAAGTAGTAGACATGTTGTATTTCCCCTTATATGACGGGCCATTGCCAATGTGGTTACCTATTTGGGGAGGAAATCAGTTTACCTTCTTTGAGCCGGTTTTTAATGTGGCAGATTCTGCCATTACCATTGGAGTAATCTTGCTGTTGCTTTTCAATAAAAAAGCTTTCCCTAAAAAAGGAGGTCTTTAGGCAACATGACTAAAAATATTTTCGAATTTTTTAAGCTCTATAGGCTTAATAAGATAATCTGTTACCAGATTAAAGGATCTCGCTCTTTCAAGGTCCCGGGGATCAATCGATGAAGAAACTACATATAAAGTAATTTTCTTGTCAAAGTTGTTTTTTATCTTAATAAACTCACCCAGAAATTCCCATCCATCCATCACCGGCATATTTAAATCAAGGAAAATAATATCCGGCAGTTTATCTTCAGTCATATTAGACAGAATGACTTTGAAGTATTCCAAAGCTTCCAGTCCATTTTTGAAAATAATTAGATTTTCAGATAATTTTTTAATCTCGATGATCTTTTTTACCAGATTTACATAAATCTTATCATCATCAATTATACATGCAAGTTCTATTTTTGGCCCCATCGCTAAACTAGAATTTAATTTTAAAAGTAGTACCAATATTAACGGTACTGGTTACAGATATAGACCCCCCAAGAGTTTCTACCTGATTTTTGGTAATGAACAATCCAATACCGTTGGCATCAGAATTTCGATGGAAAGTTTTGTACATCCCAAACATCTTGTCTCCATACATGTCTAGATCTATACCCATCCCATTATCGCTTACTTCCATATATGCCTGCTCGTTAAACAGGTAAGTTTGGATAAATATCACCGGCTTTCTACCCGGCTGTTTATACTTAATCGCATTGGTGATTAAATTTAATAAAATACTTTCAAGATATTCAGGAATATACTCAATTTCTTTTAATGCTTTAAATTCTGAAACTATTGTGGCACTTTCCCGGTTTACTAAACTGGATATGGAAGAAATTACAACATCCAGTGCTTTGCTGAAGGAAACCAGTTTTCTTTCCTTTTTAAGCAGGTTGTGGTGAGCCACCATACTGTTTAATTGCGAGATGGCACCATCCAAATTTGCTGAAATGGAAGCTACGTTATCTATTAAATCCAGTTTATCCTGTGCACTTCTTGCTTCTTCCAGTAATTGCACCACCAGGCTGAGATTGCTGGTATGCGATCTTAAGCTATGTGAAACTACATGCGCAAAATTAAACAGCCTGGAATTTTGCGAAGCAATAATATCTAATGAATTCTGAAGGTTGAGTTCGTTTTTCTTGTTTTCGTCGATATCCTGAAACACCCCTCGAACACCTACTATGTTTTGCTCCTCGTTATACACGGGTTTTCCGGTGGCCCGAACCCAAAATTCTCTTCCATAGAGCGTTGCCATTTTTAGCTCGATCTTAAAGGGAATACCATATTTCTCACACTTGTCGAACATTGTTAAAGCTATATCCTGATGTTCGGGAGCGTAAAACCTTAATCGTTCATCATAATCGGGCTGAAAATCTTTCGGACAGTCCAGGATTTTTTTGGTAACGTCGTCCCAATAAATAGCTTTGGAAGCAGCATCGATATACCAGCCTCCCGTAGAGGTCATTTCTGCAGTCTCCCTGTAATAAAAGAAATTCTCTTCTATAGTGTACTGGTCCCTCTTGGACTGGTGAATATTCACAAAAAGAAGAACCGCGGTATCTCCAGTACTGTTTTCTTTACTTTTCAAGTTCCGACATTCAAACCAGCGAAATTTATCGTTGTGAAGTTTTAATTTCACTTCCTGATTAAAGTTTTCAGAACTGGCGGTAAGGTTATCGAAGCCTACTCTAAAATCGTAGCGATAATCTTCGTGAAGTATGTGATTTATAAAATAATCGAACAGCGGTTCCCGTGCAGGAGGTGTTCCAACAAGGCCCTCAAAATGCTCTGACCAGGTGATCTCTTTGGTAAGAAGGTTGATCTTCCAGTAGGCTATATCAAAATCTTCTAATATACTGTTTAACTGAAGGTCGTTGAGCATCAATTATAGGATAAGCTGTCTAAATGTAACGCAATGTTAAAAATAATACAAATATAAGGTCTTATTTTTTGAAACTGTAGATTTTATTTGGGGTTACGCAATAATTTAATGCTACATCGGTACTTAAAATGCCGGGAATCTTTTCTTCGGGCTCAAATAATGAGAGCCCTATTTTCACTATTTCTGGCTTACAATCGCTTAAAAATTTGTCATAAAAGCCCATTCCGTAGCCTACACGATGGCCGGTTATATCGAAAGCCAGTAGGGGTAAAAAAACCACCTCTATCTTTGCTGAAGGTACTTCTATTCCATCCAGAGGTTCGGGAATTCCCCATTTGTTTTTCTGAAGTTTGGTGGTATCTGTAAGTAAGAAGCTTCTCATTTCGCGAGTATTAAAATCGCTTTTAGAGATAATGATCTCCTTGTCCTTCCCCTGTAAAATATGCAACACAGGCTCTGTGTCTATTTCCCTTTTTTCTGAAATGCTAAGAAAAATATGATAATAAGTATACTGCCAGATATCCATTTTCAGTAGGTTATTGGCAATTTTCAGGCTTTTTTCTTCAATTTCTTCCGAAGAAAATTTTTGGCGTAACTCTTTATATTTAATCCGAAGTTTATTCTTCATCCTGGATATGTGAGACTGTTGAAATATGAAAAACAGCATCGCCCTGGTAAACGATAGGTGATTCGTTTATATTAATAATATAGCCTTCGTGGGGGGCCAGGACTTTATGTCGAAATTTTCCATAGGGATCTGTAATCGTAGCGAGATATTCTCCTTTTTCCACATGTTTTCCGCATTCCACTTTCATATGCAGAAGCCCGCTGTATTTGGCTCGCATCCAGGTGCTGTTTTCAATAAGAATGGTGTTCATTACCGGATCCGGACAAATAAACCGGGGTTTTAGCATCCCCAGATGTTTCAAAATCCGCATCACGCCTTCCACGCCATATTGTGCGATTTCTTTGTTGCTATTCATAGATTTTCCTCCTTCAAAAAGCAACACCATTTTCCCCAATTTACTACAGGTCTCACGATAGGATTTCCCAATGGTTTTGGAATATATGGTGAATGGAGCATTAAAAATCCTGGCGTATTTTATGCTTTTTTCATCTCCCTTTTTCACCCTAATTTGAGGCACATTAAATCTACTGGCACCACCGGTATGGAAATCCAGACAAAAATCGGCAACGGGAAGAATTTTTTTCACAAACTGATAGGCAAACCGGCTGGCCAGGGAGCCATTTTTAGTACCGGGAAACATTCGATTAAGATCACGGCCATCAGGAAATTCTCTGGATTGATTCAAAAATCCAAATACATTTACCACGGGGATGCAAATCACGGTTCCTTTTACCGGTTTATTGATATTTTTAGAAATGATTTGCCGAACGATTTCTACCCCGTTTATTTCATCGCCATGAATTCCTGCGGTAATCAATACTACGGGCCCCGGTTTTTTAGAACGTTCAATAATCACAGGAACCTCTACCGAAGTGGTAGTATATAATTTTGCCATATTCAGGTTGATTACCGCCCCTTTTCCTGGCAAAATCTTTTTACCTAAAATCTCAAGAATATCATTCTTATCTATGTGCGCCATCTACTAAACATTTCTTTCTATATAACGAATAATAGATTTTGCAACATCCTTACCAGTTGCCTGCTCAATTCCTTCCAATCCGGGCGATGAATTAACCTCAAGAATTAGCGGTCCTCTCGAACTTTGTAACATATCTACCCCGGCCACAGCGAGACCCATGATTTTGGCTGCTTTTATAGCCGCATTTTCTTCATCGTCGCTAAGTTCTATAACATTTGCAGAACCTCCGCGGTGCAAATTAGACCGGAATTCACCTTCTTTCCCCTGACGTTTCATTGCCCCAACCACATGGCCATCTACCACAAAAACCCGAATATCGGCACCACCGGCCTCTTTTATAAATTCCTGTACAATGACTCTGGCCTGTAAACCGTTAAAGGCTTCGATAACAGATTCGGCGGCATTTCGAGTTTCTGCAAGTACAACTCCTAATCCCTGAGTTCCTTCCAGAAGCTTTATAATAAGTGGTGCGCCTCCTACATGGTCTATCACCTCTCCTACATCTTTAGAATAGTTGGTGAACACGGTTTTGGGCAAACCCAGCCTGGCGCGGGAAAGCACCTGTAAACTTCTTAGTTTATCTCGGCTTCTAACCAGAGCCTGAGATTCGGTGGTTGTAAAAACCCCCATCATTTCGAACTGTCTTACCACCGCAGTCCCATAAAAAGTGACCGAAGCACCAATTCTGGGAATTACCGCATCGGTACCTTCAATAAGTCTTCCTTTATAAAAAATAGAAGGTTTCCGCTTTTCTATAATAAGATCACATTTAAGAGGATCTATAACTTCAATATGGTGATTCCTTTTTTTTGCAGCTTCTATTAAACGCTGGGTAGAATAAAGACTGCTATTTCTGGATAGGATTTTTATGTTCATTTATTTTTGAATTGAAAGAAACATCTTTTAGTTCGGTATCTACAATAAATTTTTTGGTAAGGAACTTTCTTCCTATTAACACCGGAAACCGCATTTCCTGGCGAGCCGACAAAGAAAGTGAAATCTTGTAAATTTTATTGAAAATTTTTATGGTGGATTGCACCTGAAACCGTTTTTGCACAACTCCATTGCTGCTTTTCACAAAAACAACATCATATTCCTTAAAAACGAATTCTTTCCCGTTGTATAAAGGATGCTCTTCATCCAGAAAAGTACAGTATAAGGAATCATCTTTCTCTACAATATTGTCGCAATGAATAGAAGAAGTATAAGCCCCGGTGTCTATTTTAATGGCAATATTTTCAAGATTTAGTAAGGGGAAATCTGCTTTATCGAACCGGCCTATTACTTTTTTCTCCATATCTGCAAGGTAAGAAAATGATAACTTAACGCTTGTTATATCAACCTTAAATTATAATTGAAGATACGGGTCATCTCTAAAAAAACTCTTATAATTTTAACATTTTAAGGCTTCATCATAATTTACAGCTCCCAGGAATATGTAATATCTTTGAGGTAATGGAAAAACCAGATCTAAAGGTACAGCTTCAAATTTTGCCTCAGAGCCCCGGCGTTTATCAATATTTTGATAAAAATGGGAAGATCCTGTATGTAGGGAAGGCTAAAAACCTTAAAAAAAGAGTTTCTTCGTACTTCACCAAGAAACATGATAACCACCGCACCTCGGTCATGGTTAAAAAGATTCATGAGATTCGGCATATTGTGGTAGCCTCGGAAACCGATGCGTTGCTGCTGGAAAACAACCTCATTAAAAAACATCAGCCGCGCTTTAATGTAATGCTGAAGGATGATAAAACTTATCCCTGGATTTGTATTAAAAATGAACGTTTCCCCAGAGTGTTTCCTACGCGCCGATTAATTAAAGACGGGAGCGAATATTACGGGCCCTTTACCAATTTTAAAACCGTAAATACCCTGTTGGATCTTATTAAAGGGCTTTACCAATTGCGCACCTGTAATTATGATTTATCTGAAGAAAAAATAAAAAACGGGAAATATAAAGTGTGCCTGGAATACCATTTGGGAAACTGTAAAGGACCGTGCGAAGCCAAGCAGTCTGAGAAGGAATATCACCAAAACATCGATGCCATTCGCCAGATTGTAAAAGGAAATTTTAAAGATTCGCTGCAGCAATTCCGCAGGCAAATGAAGGAACATGCCGAAAACATGGAGTTTGAAGATGCCCAACGAATCAAGGAAAAAATTAATGTGCTGGAAAATTACCAGTCCAAATCTACAGTGGTAAATCCGCGGATTAATAATGTAGATGTTTTCTCTATTGTAAGCGATGAGGGATATGGGTATGTAAACTTTTTACAAATCTCCCACGGCGCGATCATACGTTCTCATACTATCGAAATGAAGAAAAAGCTCGATGAGAGCGATAAAGAACTTTTAGAGCTGGGAATTGTGGAAATTCGCCAGCGATTTCATTCTAATTCTCAGGAAATTTATGTGCCCTTTAAAGTCCAGGTGGGCGAAGGCGTGAAAATAACCATTCCTAAACTTGGTGATAAAAAGCAGATTGTGGAATTATCTCTTCGGAATGCCAGATACTACCGGCAGGAACAATTTAAGCAGATGAAAATTGTAGATCCGGACCGGCATGTAAATCGAATTATGGCCCAGATGAAGGAGGATTTAAGGTTAAGTAAGGAACCGCGACATATAGAGTGTTTCGACAATTCTAATATTCAGGGAACAAATCCTGTGGCCGCTTGTGTAGTTTTTAAAAACGGCAAACCCAGTAAGAAGGATTATCGTAAATTTAACATTAAAACAGTAGAAGGGCCTAACGATTTTGCTTCTATGGAAGAAGTGGTTTTTAGGCGCTATCGCAGGCTGCTGAATGAAGAGGCGGAATTGCCCCAGCTTATTATAATCGATGGAGGGAAAGGGCAGTTATCATCTGCAGTAAAGGCGTTGGAAGATTTAGGATTACGAGGCAAAATTGCGATTATAGGAATTGCAAAACGCCTGGAAGAGTTATTTTATCCCGGCGATTCCATTCCTTTATATCTCGATAAGAAATCGGAGACGCTTAAAATTATTCAGCAATTACGTAATGAAGCACACCGTTTCGGGATTACATTTCATAGGAATAAACGAAGCAAAACGGCTTTAAATACCGAACTTGAGTCCATAAATGCCATTGGAGACAAAACAGTGGTAGAATTGCTAACTAATTTTAGATCCCTAAAAAGGATAAAAGAGGCCTCCCTGGAGGAATTAGCACAGGTAATAGGAGCCTCTAAAGCCGCCATTATTTATAATAAATATCATACATAGCTATGCGAAAATCGCTGCTTTTACTTCTGTTCCTGTTTTCTCTCTTCGCCTTCTCTCAGGAAAAGAAAGATCTAAAAGTAGGATTGGTTTTAAGCGGTGGCGGTGCCAAAGGCCTGGCCCATATTGGGGCTCTTAAGGTGATTGAAGAGGCCGGAATACATATAGATTATATTGGGGGTACAAGCATGGGGGCAATAATTGGGGCTTTATACGCTTCGGGATATTCTGCTAAACAATTAGATTCTATTTTTCATGAGATCAACTTCAATCTGCTTATCCAGGATGAAATACCCCGAAGCTCTAAAACTTTTTACGAAAAAGAAGAAACCGAAAAATATGCGCTTACCCTTCCATTTAAAAATTTTAAAATCTCAATTCCTTCCGGCCTTTCCAAAGGCCAGAATATCTATAATCTAATCTCCCAGCTAACCATTCCATTAGGGGATATTAGAGATTTTAGCAAATTGCCCATTCCTTTCTTTTGTGTGGCAGCCAATATTGAAACAGGGGAACAGGTAATTTTAGATAGCGGTTCTCTGGCGAAAGCGGTTTCGGCCAGTGGAGCTATTCCCTCGCTGTTTAGTCCGGTTAATATCGATGGGAAATTGCTTACCGATGGAGGCGTAGTGAACAATTATCCCGTAGAAGAGCTTCGGAAACGGGGAGCCGATATTATTATTGGGATAGATGTTCAGGATACCCTTATGAACAGGAAACAACTTCGTGGCGCATTTGATATTCTTACCCAGATAAACAATTTTAGAACCATTCATGATATGCGGGAGAAAAAAAAACTTACAGATGTGTATATAAAACCCGATATCTCTAACTTCAGTATACTTTCTTTTGAAAAAGGCCAGGCTATTATAGATTCGGGTGTCGTGGCAGCACGCTCTAAAATGAATATTTTAAAAGAAATAGCCCGGGATCAGTCCCCTTTAAAAGAACCTCGAAAAAAAATTATTTCCAGAGATACTGTAAATATTAGTTCATTAACCCTTCGGGGAAATAGTAATTATCCACGCTCTTATATAATGGGGAAATTAAAGATGAAATATAAACTCAGATATTCTCTAAAAGATTTGAACAGTGGGATTAATAATCTTTCAGCAACGGGAAATTTTGATCGTATAAGTTATAATCTAATTCCTCACGATAGTACATATACCCTGGCCATGCAGCTGGAGGAAAGCCCTAATAAAACTTTTTTACGACTGGCCTTACATTACGATGATTTGTATAAAAGCGGGGCCCTTATTAACCTCACCAAGAAAAGTACACTTTTTACCAACGATGTGGCTTCCCTCGACGTGATCTTGGGCGATAATTTCCGGTATAATTTTCAGTACTATATAGATAAAGGTTATTACTGGAGTGTGGGACTGCGTTCGCGCTACAACAGTTTTAGGAAAAGTGTGGGTTTTGATTTTGTTAACCAGAATGCGGGGTTGAAAGATATTGGAATTAACCGGCTGGAAATTTTATATCAGGATTATACAAATCAATTCTATGTGGAAACCCTTTTTAAACAGATGTTTTCTTTTGGTTTAGGAGCAGAGCAAAAATTTTTAAAGATCACTTCGGCGACCCTTCAAAATCAAAATTCCTCCAATACTTCTACGGTTTTCGAAAAAAGTAATTATTTCAGCACCTTCGGATATTTAAAACTGGACAGCTACGATAACAAATATTTTCCCACCAGAGGCTTGTATTTTGATGGGGATTTCCACTTGTATTTGTTTTCTACGGATTATAATAACGATTTTTCTGAATTTTCTATTACCAAAGGAGCGGTGGGTTATGCTTTTACTCCTTTTACACATTTTACCACCCGGATTTCGTCAGAAATTGGATTCAGAATAGGGAGTGACCGCAGTAACACGATGGATTTTTTTGTGGGAGGATACGGGAATGATTTTATCAATAATTTCATTCCGTTTTATGGATATGATTATATAAGTATTTCTGGCGACAGTTATATAAAAGGATTGGTGGATTTCGATTATGAGATCTTCAGAAAAAACCACATTATTGCGAGTGCGAATTTTGCCAATATAGATAATAATCTTTATAAAACCGGTAACTGGTTTAGTGCGCCGGATTATACCGGATATGCTTTAGGGTACAGCCTGGAAACTTTCCTGGGTCCGGTAGAAGTTAAATATTCCATTTCTCCGGAAATTAAAAGAAGTCAGTGGTTTTTTACTATCGGTTTTTGGTTCTAAAAAAGAGCCCAGTTTTAATCCTTCTTTAAGACCCTTTTTCATAAAAATTAGCGATATTTGTGTTAACCGGCCATAAAATTCAGAATAACTAGAAAATTACGGTTATTTTTGAAGATCTAATCAAAAATAAATACTTTATTATATGCCTTTTTATCACAAAATAGGAAAGATCCCTCATAAGCGCCATACGGTTTTTAAAAAACCTGACGGGAGTTTATATTATGAGCAATTGTTTGGTACGGTAGGTTTTGAAGGGATGTCTTCCAACAGCTACCACGAACATCGCCCTACCCAGGTAAAAGAAATTAAAGGCAGTTATAGTGTTAAACCTAAAATAGCCCGCGAAAACAACTTACAATCCTATAGATTTCGAGGATTCCAGGTAAAACCCGAACCCGACTATCTTAAGAGCCGTAAAATAGTGTTAACCAATAGCGACGTGAACATCGCTTTAGCCGCACCACAGGAATTTACCCAGGATTATTTTTATAAAAATTCTGATGCCGATGAATTGCTCTTTATCCACAAAGGAAGTGGAAAATTAAGAACACACCTGGGAAATCTGGATTTTAAATATGGAGATTATTTGTTGATTCCCCGTGGTACTATTTATAAAATAGATTTTGATGATGAGGACAACAGACTCTTTATTGTAGAGTCTCACAGGCCCATTTATACTCCGAAGAAATACAGAAACTGGTTTGGACAACTTCAGGAACATTCTCCATTTTGCGAGCGCGATTTACGGCAACCCTACGAATTGGAAACCAACGACGAAAAAGGGGATTTTCTTATAAAAATCAAGAAAAAAGGCGAAATTTTTGATATGGTTTATGCTACACATCCATTTGATGTGGTGGGCTACGATGGCTATAACTATCCTTATGCCTTTTCCATTCATGATTTTGAACCTATAACAGGCAGAATCCATCAGCCGCCACCGGTGCATCAGACTTTTGAGACCGATGCCTTTGTGGTTTGCAGTTTTTGCCCTAGAAAGTACGATTATCATCCGGAAAGTATTCCGGCCCCTTACAGCCACAGCAATATAGACAGCGATGAGGTTTTATATTATGTAGATGGCGATTTTATGAGCAGGAACGATATTGAAGCGGGACATATTTCACTGCATCCCGCGGGAATTCCTCACGGTCCGCATCCCGGGGCGGTAGAAAGAAGTATAGGGCAAACAGAAACTGAAGAACTTGCCGTTATGGTAGATACCTTTAAGCCTTTAATGCTTACAGAAGAAGCTATGGAAATAGCAGATGAATCCTACCATCAATCATGGCTGGATCATTAAAAATTAAAAAAAAGAAATTATGAGTACAGATAGCACCTCTTTACAATTAGAAAAAGTAATTCCACAGGCAGAAGATTTTCTTCCGTTACTGGGGACCGATTTTGTAGAACTTTATGTAGGTAATGCCAAACAGGCAGCTTATTATTATCAGCATGCATGGGGATTTCAGCCCGTAGCCTATTCGGGATTGGAAACCGGGAGAAAGGATAGTGTTTCCTATGTTTTACAGCAAGGGAAAATAAGATTGGTACTTACTTCACCTCTTCAGCCTAAAGGAGAAATAAACGAACATATAGATAAACATGGCGACGGGGTGAAAGTTGTGGCTTTATGGGTAGACGATGCCCGAAAAAGCTATAAGGAAACCACCAGCCGCGGAGCCAAATCTTATAAAGAGCCGTATGAGCTGGAAGATAGTAATGGAAAAGTAGTAATTTCCGGAATCCATACCTATGGGGAAACCGTCCATCTTTTTGTGGAGCGAAAAAACTATGAAGGCCCTTTTTTACCGGGCTATAGAGCTTACTCCCCACGATGCCAGGCTCAACCAACCGGTCTTAAATACATAGACCATATGGTGGGAAATGTTGGTTGGAATGAAATGAATAAATGGTGTGAATTTTATGCAAAAGTTATGGGATTCGCTCAAATGGTATCTTTTGATGATAAGGACATCTCTACAGACTATACCGCGCTTATGAGTAAAGTAATGAGTAACGGGAATGGAAGGATTAAATTTCCCATTAACGAACCAGCGGAGGGAAAGAAAAAATCCCAGATCGAAGAATATATAGATTTTTATAATGGCTCCGGAGTACAACATATTGCACTGGCTACAGATAATATTATAGACACGGTTACCAAATTAAGAGATCGTGGTGTAGAATTTTTAAACGTTCCGGAAACCTATTACGATACTTTGCTGGAAAGAGTGGGGGAAATAGATGAGGATCTTGAACCTTTAAAAGAACTTGGAGTGCTGGTAGATAGAGACGATGAAGGGTATTTATTGCAGATTTTTACCAAGCCGGTTCTTGACAGACCCACCATGTTTTTCGAGATCATTCAGCGAAAAGGAGCACAATCTTTTGGAAAAGGGAACTTTAAAGCCCTTTTTGAAGCTATAGAAAGAGAGCAGGATTTACGAGGAACTCTTCAGTAAATAATAAAAAAACCAACAACTGTGCAACAAAAAAGATAAAATAGTTATAGAACCATAATTTTTGAGTTAAAGTAGCATTTGGTGCTTGTTTTTCTAAAAAAGATGCGGAAATTTGCACCGCATTTTTGGAGTGGTTACCAGAATGTTTTAAATTTTTTTTCATAATTTAAGTTTTAGTTGGTTAACAAGACAAAACCTCATCATTAATTTGATGGGGTTTTATCTTTTTCTACCTTTGGAACAGAAATTGTAATTCTTCTTCAATATTCACTACTTATAATGGGTATTAAAAAATTAAAGTTCATGAATAAAAGAATTACGACCCTTGTCCTCCTGCTTTTTATTCTCCCCTTATATCTGTTTCCACAACAGGCTTTTAGAGATGGGGAATGGTTTAAATTTAAAATACATTATGGCCCGTTTAATGCGAGTTATGCTACGTTGAATGTAGAGGAAACCAGGCTTAATAATAAAGAGGTATATCATATAGTAGGAAAAGGAAAATCTACAGGCCTGCTTCATTTATTTTTTAAAATAAACGATAACTATGAAACCTATGTGGATAAAAAAACCACTAAACCTTACCGTTTTATCAGGCAGATCGATGAGGGAGGGTATACAAAAGACCTCAAGATAGATTTTGACCAGGAATCCCATACAGCTCATGTCACAGATTATAAACACAACGAAAGTTACACTTTTAGCACTGCTAAAGATGTTCAGGATTTGCTTTCTGCTTTTTATTATATAAGGAACGATCTAAATGAGCAATCTTTAATTCCGGGACAGGAATACCGAATAAATATGTTTTTCGATAAAGAAAATCATGACTTCAAGTTAAAGTTTCTGGGAAGAGAGGTTTTAAAGACAAAATTTGGTAAAATTGCGGCATTGAAATTCAGGCCGTATGTGATGGCAGGAAGAGTATTTAAAGAGAAGGAAAGCCTTACTTTCTGGGTGAGTGACGATAAGAATAAGATGCCCTTAAAAATTCAGGCCGATCTTGCCGTGGGATCGTTGGATGCCGATTTAGATGAATTTAAAGGATTATTACATCCGCTTCAAATAATAATGAAATAGTTAATGAAAGAAATTAAACCCGAGATTGCTGAAAGAATACTTCTGCTGGAGGAAAAATTTAAAAATTCAGGGCAGGATATGGGTTCTTATCTCGATGGCCTTTTATACGATCGTTATCTTACATATTGGGATTATATTCAACTGGATACCTTATTAAGTTTGCAGGTCCCGAAAACACATTTTCCCGATGAAGAAATTTTTATTACTTATCATCAAATCACCGAATTGTATTTTAAGCTCATTCTTCATGAGCAAAAACAAATTATAGAATCTTCAGACTTAACGGCCTCTTTTTTTATAGAAAAATTGAACAGAATTAACAGGTATGTTCGTATCCTTATTAATTCTTTTGATGTAATGATCAAAGGAATGGAAAAAGAGCAATTCTTAAAATTCAGAATGGCATTGCTTCCTGCCAGTGGCTTCCAGTCGGCAGGATTCAGAATGATTGAAATTAACTCGACTCCGCTGGAGCATCTTTTACCGGTGAAAGAGCGCGAGCAGTTTTCTTCAAAAGACAGTATTGAAGAGCTTTTAGAACATGTGTACTGGAAAAAGGGAGGGATCGATCTTTCTACCGGCGAAAAAACCCTTACCTTAAAACAGTTTGAACTGCGATATACCCCCAGATTCTTAAGGATTGCCTCCCGGGTGAAAGAAAATACCTTATATCATAAGTTTTTGCAATTAGATAAAGAAGAAAGAGAAAATAAAACGCTTATAGAGGCGTTGCGTACTTTTGATATTAATATAAATATAAATTGGCTGCTTATTCATATGGGTGCGGCACATCGCTACCTTAATAAAGACAACAAGGCTCTTGCGGCCACAGGCGGAACCAACTGGAAAGAGTTTCTGCCTCCTGGTTTTCAGAAAATAAGTTTTTTCCCTAATTTATGGAGCCCGGATGAAAAAGAAAATTGGGGAAAAGAATGGGTTACCAACTTGTATAATAGAGAAAAATAAATTTTTACATTGAAGAAATTAAGCTTTTTACCATTGTTATTATTATTAGTAGTTGCTGCTTGTAATAAAAGTGTTCCGCAGAAGGATGTAAGTGAAGTAAAAGTTGTAGCGAAAAAACCTGTACAGAAAGAGTATGGTTTTGTGCTGGATGACTATGAGGTAGTAAGGGATACTATTCGATCAGGGGATAGTTTCGGGAAGATTATGGATACCCAGGGAGTAAGCAGTACTAAGGTTTATGAAGTTACTCAGGAGGTAAATAAAGAATTTGATCCTACTAAATTGATTGTAGGGAAACCCTATGTAGTGCTTAAAAGCAAAGATTCATTGCATACTCCCGAATTTTTTATTTATGAAAATGACAGGATAGATTATACCGTGGTAAATGTGGGAGATAATATTGCCGCTTATAAAGCTCAAAAAGCTGTTAGCGTCCGTAAAAAAACGGCTTCAGGTGTTATAATTAACAGCCTTTCGGAGGCTATGGACAACCAGGGACTAAGTGTACTTCTTTCTCATGAATTGAGCAGTATTTACCAGTGGAGTATAGATTTTTGGAAACTTCAGAAAGGGGATCAATTCAAGATCATTTATACCGAAAGATATATTAACGACAGTATCTATGCGGGGGTAAAAGATATTACAGGAGCAGTATTTGTTCATGACGGTAAAACTTATTATGCGTTTAAATATGATGCCGATCCGGATGAAAAAGGGAGTGATTATTATGATGAAAAGGCCCGGCCGCTCGAAAGTTTTTTCCTAAAAGCACCTCTTAACTTTAGCCGGATTTCTTCCCATTATTCTAAACGAAGATTTCATCCTGTACAACATCGGTGGAAAGCCCATTTAGGAACCGATTATGCCGCACCTACAGGAACGCCAATCTGGACAACTGCAGACGGAGTGGTGATAGCATCCTCCTATACTTCAGGAAATGGGAATTATGTTAAAGTAAAACACAATGCCAAGTATACTACGCAATATCTACATATGTCCAAAAGAAATGTAAAAGTAGGACAGCATGTAAAACAGGGCGATGTAATTGGTTTTGTGGGAATGACCGGCCTGGCAACTGGGCCTCATGTGTGTTATCGTTTTTGGGTAAATGGTAAACAAAGGGATCCTTTTAAACAAAATTTGCCTGCTGCAGAGCCTATTGCCGATAATCTTAAAGGAGATTATTTAAAAACCATTTCCCCTATTAAAGAAAAATTAGATAAGATACCGTTCAAAGAAATTTAAAATGAAGAATATCGATCCCTCAAAAACGGAAGCCTGGAAAAAATTACAACGGCATTTTGAAGAAATAAAAGAGATACAGATGAAGGATCTTTTTCAAAAAGATCCGGATCGTGCTATAAAATTTACCCTAAATTGGGATGATTTTTATGTGGATTATAGCAAAAATCGTATTACTTCGAAAACCAGAGAACTGCTAACAGAACTTGCAAATGAATGCGGGTTGAAGGAAGCCATAAAAGCCTATTTTAAGGGAGATGTCATTAATAAAACCGAAGGCCGGCCGGTTTTGCATAGCGCTTTACGACTGCCTGCAGATGCCGAGGTGCTTGTTAATGGACAAAATATTATTCCAGAAGTTTATCAGGTAAAGGAGAAAATAAAGGAATTCTCGGGCTCTGTCATCATGGGATCTAAAAAAGGGTATACCGGAAAGGCATTTACCGATATTGTGAATATAGGAATAGGAGGATCTGATCTCGGTCCGCATATGGTAACTTCTGCCTTAAAATTTTACAAGAATCATTTAAATGTTCATTACATCTCTAATGTAGATGGAGATCATGTACATGAAACTTTAAAAGATTTAGATCCCGAAACCACTTTGTTTCTGGTGGTTTCAAAAACATTTACCACTCAGGAAACCTTAAGTAATGCCAACACTGCCCGCGACTGGTTTAAAAAACATGCGCCTGCAGAGGCTGTTTCCAAACATTTTGTAGCGGTTTCTACCAATATTGATAAAGTGAAGGAATTTGGTATCGGGGAGCAGAATATTTTTCCAATGTGGGATTGGGTAGGCGGCCGCTTTTCGTTGTGGAGCGCCGTGGGGTTATCTATAAGCCTGGCGGTTGGTTTTAGCCAGTTTGAAGCCTTGCTGGAAGGCGCTTACGAAATGGACGAGCATTTTAAAAATGAGGATTTTAAAACAAACCTTCCTGCACAACTGGCGTTATTAAGTATTTGGTACAATAACTTTTTTAAGGCTGAAACCGAGGCAGTAATTCCTTATTCTCAATATTTACAAAAATTACCTTCTTATTTGCAACAGGCCATTATGGAGAGTAACGGGAAAAGCATAGATCGTAACGGCAATAAAGTTACTTATCAAACAGGGAATATCATCTGGGGAGAACCCGGGACCAACTCGCAACATGCCTTTTTTCAGCTAATTCATCAGGGAACAAAACTTATTCCAGCAGATTTTATAGGTTTTAAAGAATCTTTATATAAAGATCAGGATCATCAGGATAAGCTCATGGCTAATTATTTTGCCCAGACTGAAGCGCTGTTAATGGGTAAAACTTCGGAAGATGTCGAAAAGGAGTTAAGGTCTAAAGATCTTTCTTCAGAAGAGATAGCAAAACTGAAGCCCTTCAAAATATTTGATGGTAACAAACCCACAACTTCCATTTTAGTTAATAAACTAACTCCTAAATCTCTTGGAAAATTAATTGCTCTGTATGAACACCGGATTTTTGTTCAAGGGGTTATCTGGAATATTTATAGCTATGATCAATGGGGAGTGGAATTAGGAAAACAGCTGGCTACCAAGATCCTGGATGAAATTCATACCTGTAATGTTAAAGAGCATGATAGTTCTACCAAAGAACTCTTAAAATTCTATCTAAAGTAACAACTTTACAATTGTTAATAAAACGTTAGTATTTTTACTTTACACACTGTCAATACCTTGAGAGATTGTTTTAAGTTTGTTTTTGGCAAAGGTGTTAAAAATCCAATTCTTAACATTCCGTTAAAGTTTCCTATGGGTTAATTGAGTTCTTTTGCCGTGAATTTTATAAACCAAAAAATAAACAAATTACACATGAGGAGATTATTAGCTCTAGCGTTGTTTTTAACTTCTGCTACAATTTTTGCTCAAGGAACTCTTACCGGTACGGTGATTGATTCTGACATGAATGGGCCGTTACCCGGTGCGAATATTCGGGTTGTTGGTACCAACAACGGAACTGTTACCGATTTTGATGGAAAATTTACTTTAGATGTAAAAAAATCTTCCGGAGTCTTGCAAATAAGTTTTGTTGGGTATGTAACTAAATCTGTCAATTTTGAAATTTCAGGTGGAACAAAAGATGTTGGAAAAATTGTTTTAAATCCTGATAATAATGCGCTTGATGAAATTGTAGTAACAGGGTTTTCTTTGGCGATAGACCGTAAAACGCCTGTTGCGGTTTCAACAATTCATGCCAAAGAAATCGAAACCAAATTGGGAAACCAGGAATTTCCTGAAATTCTTAAAACTACACCGGGTGTGTATGTAACTAAATCAGGGGGTGGATTTGGAGATGCCGAAATGCGATTAAGAGGTTTTAACTCTGAAAATATTGCTGTGATGATTAATGGGGTTCCTGTTAACGATATGGAAAATGGCCATGTTTACTGGAGTAACTGGGCAGGACTTGCAGATGTAACTCGTACAATGCAGGTTCAAAGGGGTCTTGGTGCTTCTAAAGTTGCGGTTCCTTCTGTGGGAGGTACTATCAACATCGTTACCAAGTCGACTGATGCAGAAAAAGGAGGTAGTGTAGTGGCAGAGACAGGAAACGACGGGTTGGAAAAATTTGGAGCTACCGTTGCAACAGGTAAAAATGAGAATGGCTGGGCGGCAACAGTGTCTGCTTCCCAAACAACTGGTGCTCGTTTTGCAGATGGTCTTGAATTTGAAGGGTATAGTTACTTCTTAAACATTTCCAAAGAAATATCCACAAATCAAACTTTATCTTTAACTATGTTCGGTGCGCCACAACGTCACGGACAGCGTGAGACAAGATATTCTGTTGAAGATTATGAAAGAAGCGACCGCGGAATTAAATTCAACGGAGACTGGGGGTATTTAAACGGACAGGTATACCACGTTCAGGATAACTTTTATCACAAACCTGAAATCTCTTTAAACCATTATTGGGATATTAACGAAAATACCAGCCTTATCTACTGCTGTATATGTATCTTTTGGTACCGGTGGTGGTGGTGGATACGAAGGAGCTGCGGATCTTAGAAGCGTAGACTCTCCTTATCGTAGTGCGCCTTATCAGCCGCTTAATTTAGATAAAGTTGTGGCAGAAAATGCTGCGAATGGTGCAGATGGAGCTAAAACTATTTTATACGATTCTCACAACGATCACCAATGGTACGGGTTGATCTCTACCTTATCTACAAAACCTACCGATGAGATTACCTTTACAGGGGGTGTAGATTTAAGATACTACAAAGGAGACCATTATCATCAATTAAAGGATCTTTTAGGAGGTCAGTATTGGGCAGATTCTTCTAATGATAATGATCCTCTAAACCTTGCAAGAACAGGTGCTAAAATCGATTATCATAACACCAACCAGGTGCTTTGGGAAGGATTGTTTGCTCAGACGGAATATGCTAAAGATGATCTTTCTGCATTTATTTCTGTTGCCGCTTCAAATACCGGATATCAAAGAACCGACTATTTTAATTATTTAGACAGCGATCCAAACCAGTCTACAGACTTTATAAACTTCTTTGGATATAGTGCAAAAGGTGGTGCCAACTATAACATTACCAACAGCAGCAATATTTTTGCAAATATTGGCTATTTTGAAAAAGCACCATTCTCGAATGATGTTTTTCAGAATTATAAAAACGATGTAAATAAGAATGCAAAAAATCAGAAGATTTTTAGTGCAGAACTTGGATACGGATACAGAACGGCCAACTTAAGAGCAAATGTGAATGTTTATAGAACAACATGGAGTGATAGAACCTTTGTGAAATCTATTCCTGTAACTAATGGCAATGCGCTTTTCGCCAATATTTCCGGAGTAAACGCTTTACACCAGGGGGTAGAAGTAGATTTAGATTATCAACCTCTTGAGAGACTCCATATTACAGGTATGGCTTCTATAGGAGACTGGAAATGGAACAACGATGTTACCAATGTGATTGTGTATGATGAAAATCAGCAGCCGGTGAATGCAGATAATCCTATAAATGTATATATATCAGGTGTTCCTGTAGGTAATTCAGCTCAAACTACGATGGCTCTTGGAGCTAACTTTGAAGTATTGCCTGGTACCACTATCAGAGGAGAGTTTACTTATTATGACCGGTTTTATGCAGATTTTGATCCATTAAGCAGGAACGAACCTAATATGGCCAATCCTACTCGTATGCCTGATTATGGTTTATTGGATTTGGGATTAACTCACAACTTCCAGTTTGGACCCTTCGAAGCAAGGTTAAACGCCAATGTATTTAATCTTTTAGGTACCGAATATATTGCTGATGCTACAGGAGGTTACGATTCTGTATGGTATGGTTTTGGTCGTACCTGGACTGTAGGTACTAAAATTAATTTCTAAAAAATTAGACAATGAAAAATACGTATTACTTTTTAATGATATTTATAGGTCTGACCATTTTTGGCTGTCAGCCTATGAATGATGTCCAGGACGCGATAAATCAGAAGTTGGATTCTCAACTGGCGGTAGGTGATGTTAATTACGCTCTTACTGCAGATGATTATGCTGCTTTGGGATTATCGTATCCTAACTTTAATAGTGTGGACGATGCCAAGCAGTTGATACCTAATTTCCTGAAAGAGAATTATCCTACGTATGGAGCAACCTCTAGCGCTAATATTACGTTTGATGTATATAGCCCTATTCAAATGGATAGTTATACTGCAACTGACGCTGATTATACTGCGGCAGGTATTACAGATGGATATGTTACTTCCACTAACCAGATCCGAAAGCTGTTGAAAAACCAGTTTCCAGATGCGAACGAGGGAGATTATGTGAAGCTTACCTATAAAAAAATGGCAGATGAGATTTCCTATACATTCAGTAAGGAAGACTATGTATCTGCAGGTACAGCCCTGGACACCGTGTATCCAAAACCTGCCGCAGGAGCTGCTAAGTATTATGACTTTGAAAAAAGAGACGGTAACGATGCCTATTGGAGTAATGATATGATTTTGGAAGCTATTAACATTGTTCTTTCAGATCAATTTCCAGATGTAGCAGGCCAAACTTATAGTGTTTCTTATACAGTTTATAATGGTTCTGCATCAACAGAAAGCATGACTGTTAAATTTGATGGGAACAACTATGTAGCTATTGGTGGAACTAAATATCAACTTGTAAATTCAGATTATGAATTGGCAGGAGCAGAACTTGCAGATTCCTACCCAGGTCCTGCTGGAAATGCCGCTGAATATCATAGCTTTACTACCCAAACTACAAATGACAACTACTGGAGTCCGGATATGCTTGTTGAAGCTTTTAATGTAATTTTAAACAATGCCTATCCAGATGCTGCTGATGGTGCTCAATTTGAGGTTACTTATAAAATCTATGATGGTACCGGTACTTCTTTTAAAGTGATGTCTCTTGTTAAAAAGGATGGAACTTTTATAGAGGATACCAATGCGACGGTTTCCACTATTGAAAAAACTGATACGTTTGCTTTTACGAGTGGTACCTGGAATATGCCTTATGAGTTACAGGATACAGATTATACCGAAATGGGCTTGTCTTATCCAGATTTCTCTAATACCGATGATGCGTATTATAAAATTGGAATTTTCTTGAATCAACATTTCCCTTATGCAGAAGAAGGTGATTTAATGGCAGTAGCTTACGATTTGTATGTACACCACTCTGATGGTACTTCCAGTATTGACACAAAATATGCCAACTTTGTTTTCAAAAATGGTTCCTGGGGTGTTGTACCTAGCGTAAAGGAGCAAACAATAAAATTTGGAAATGTAAATGGCACCTGGGAGCCAGATAATACAATTAAGTATACATTAAGCGGGGAGGATTACACATTTATTGGTAATCATTTTTCAGATGCCAGCCAATACCCGGATTATGGAGCAGCAGCAGCAGGTCTTTTAAGATATCCGGATTTTGATACAAGAGATTGGAAAGCCGAAATGATTTTAGAAGCAATGAACGTTCTTCTTGATCAAAAAGTGGCTCCAAATGCCGAAGAGGGCCAAAAATACCTAATTACTTATGCTACTTATAATGGAAGTAACGGTAATGACTCTATCTATTTAATTAAAACGGATGGGAAATGGGTAGTATTTAATTAATACGATTTTGCCTTAAAAAATCATAAAAGCCTCTTATTCTTAAAAAATAAGAGGCTTTATATTCTTTAATAAACCATAGATTACCAGATATTTGAAACTTAAAAAATACAGATATCTTCTCACTATTTTGAAATTAATACTGAATTCATGAAAAGGATACTTTTTTTCGCGCTCTCCGCGCTTATTATGGCAGGTTGTAGTAAGGACAACAACCCGACTCCTGCACCCAAACCTGTAGAAAAACAAAACCCGATAGCCAAAGATGATGCGCTTTCCGGAACAGAAAATCAGCAATTAACCTTTACTTCAGACGATTTATTAGGAAATGATACCATTGTAGAAAATTCCCGGATAAGCGATATATCTTCTGATACCGATAAAGGAGGTAAAATTGTAGATAATCGCGATAATACGTATACCTATACGCCACCTGCCAATTTTCAGGGAGAAGATACTTTTAATTATACATTGTGCGTTCCCGGCGCAACCGATCGTTGCTCTACCGCAATAGTTACTATAGCTGTGGGAGACGGTGGGTCACCGGTGGCAGAGGATGATTCTTACGAAACACCGGAAGATAAATCCCTAACCATTAAAAATTATCTGGATAACGATCAGGTAATAGATAAGGCAACAGTTACTTCAGTAAATGGAGATAATGCCCATGGAACAGTAGTTCTTCAGGATAATGGAGATATCTTGTATACTCCAAATACTTCATTTTCTGGTGAAGATACATTTACCTATGAGCTTTGTGATGATGATGAAACTCCTACCTGTTCCACCGGAACGATAACAGTTAATGTAATAGACGAAGGAAACCCAAGCGCTAAAGACGATCTTGTGGTTATAGAAGCAGGAACTGTAAAATCTACCTTCAGCAACCTGTTAGATAACGATAATGCGATAGATGGTGCCGTCATAACTTCTATAGAATCTTCAGGCAGTAAAGGAACTGTTTCTATAAAAGAGGATGGAACGATAAGCTATACCTCGCAAGCTGGTTTTGTAGGAGATGACAGCTTTACCTACACTATCTGTGATGACGATCCTACACCAAATTGTGCTACTGCCACAGTTACTGTAAGAACAATCGATCCTGTTAGTTTCAATATTCCTTCCAATTTAGCCGATTACTATAAAGGAGTTGTTTTTTCAACCGATCAGGAAGCTAATTACCAGGTAGTATCAGATCTTACCATTCACAAACATACCACTATACTTTCCTACGGTCAGCGTCACGATTATCTATATAAGGCCGATCAGGATCCTGATAATCCCGATAATGTTATTTTAATGTATTCAGGTGAATCAAGATACTGGAAAGAATATACTTCAGATTCTAATCCTTATTCTCCGCAAACCTTTAATACGGAACATATTTATCCGCAGTCGAAATTAAATTCTGATGTTGCAGTTTCAGATTTACACCACCTCCGTTCTGCAGATGCCAGTGTAAACTCCTTAAGATTGAATTATCCTTATGTGGATGGCAGTGGAAGCTATCATGTGGTAAATGGCAATGGATTTTATCCCGGTGATGATTGGCGCGGCGATGTAGCCAGAATGGTATTCTATGTAAACATTCGTTACGGCGAAAAAATTGATAAAGTTGGTACTCTGGACCTGTTTCTGAAATGGAACCGTGAAGATCCTGTTTCCATATTCGAGATACAACGTAACAACGTAATTGAAGGCGCACAGGGTAACCGAAATCCTTTTATCGATAATCCATATATTGCCACTCTTATATGGGGAGGTGCTCCGGCAGAAAACCGTTGGCAATAAAACCGTTTTATAATTCCTTGAAAACCGCTTCAACTTCTGAAGCGGTTTTTTTATTGAAAACTCCTATCTTTACTCAAAATTCGTAATATGTACCAAACTGTAAAATTTATACATTCCTACTGGGCCTACCTTGTTGTCCTGGTTTTATTAATCGCTGTAATTAACAGTATTGTGGGTTATTTCTCAAAAAAGGAATATGGCGCCACTAATTTCAGGATTGCTTTATTCACCTTAATTATTGCGCATATTCAGCTATTGATTGGACTTGTATTATATTTTTCAACTCCATATTTTAAAATGTGGAGTGAAGTTGGAGTAGGCGGGGTTATGAAAGATGAAACGCTACGGCTTTATAATGTTGAACATCCTGTAATGATGATAATTGCTATTGCCTTAATAACCATAGGATATTCCAAGCATAAAAAGAAACTTACCAGCACGCCGAAGTTTAAAATGATAGCAATTTTTTATACTCTGGCGTTATTGTTTATTCTTTCCAGAATTCCATGGAGTGCGTGGTGGGGATAGTTTAATTTTACTTTTTTCCTTCCCATTCCATATAGAATTCAGAAAGGAAGTCTTCCATGTAATTATGCCTTTTCGCTGCAATTTCTTTACCCGTGCGGGTATTCATACGATCTTTTAGAAGAAGAAGTTTTTCATAAAAATGATTGATGGTAGGTGCAGTGGAAACTTTGTATTCTTCTTTAGTCATGTTTAGATTGGGATTTACTGAAGGATCATAAAGGGTCCTCCCTTTAAATCCTCCATAGTTAAATGCACGTGCTATCCCTATGGCTCCCATTGCGTCTAAACGGTCTGCATCCTGAACAACCTCCAGCTCTGGGGATGTAAATTTTTGCTTAACATTTCCTCCTTTAAAAGATATATTTTCAATAATTCTTACCACGTGCTCGATAATTTCAGAATGTACATGTTGGGATTCCAAAAAATCCTTTGCTTTTTCCGGCCCGATCTTCTCGTTGCCATCGTGAAATTTAGAATCTGCGATATCATGTAAAAGCGAGCCAAGAGCCACTATAAACGAATTTACATTTTCATGTTTCGAAATTGAATTGGCATTGTTTAAAACCCTTTCAATATGAGACCAGTCGTGGCCACCTTCGGCATTGGCAAGGCTTCTTTTTACATAGTTGCGGGTGTTTTCTATAATCTCATTTTCACGAGGACTCATAAGTTGGAATTTAATGAATAAATTAAATAATGTCTGTAATTATGGTGCGTTCTGTAAGAGCGATAAGGCTTTCCGCGTCCATCGAATTTACGGGAATGGGCTTATGAACCTTTAATTTTATATGAACTCCTATTCCCAGAGGGAAGGTGCCATATTCAAAAAGTTTCCAGGAGTTATTAATCGTAAGGGGAACCACTACCGCATCGGGCATTTTTTTGAATAGGATCTGAAGTCCGCTCACCGCGAATTTTTTTGGTTTCCCGGTTCGGCTTCGGGTACCTTCCGGAAAAATCACGGCCGAATGTTTTGTATTATTAAGATAACCGGCAAATTTAGAGATGCTTAAAATCGCCTGCTTCGGATTTTTTCTATCTATCAATACCGATCCTCCATGACGTAAATTATAAGAAACTCCCGGAATTCCTTTTCCCAACTCCTTCTTGCTTATAAATTTTGGGTGATATTTACGCAGGAACCAGATAATAGGGGGAATATCATACATTCCCTGATGATTGGCTACAAAAATGCATGATTTGTCCAGCGGCAGTTCATAATCATTTTCGAAACTAAAACGAGTTCCTAAAATATTCAGACAACGCATTAAAGCCAGATTAAAAATATCTACGGATTTTTTATGTGGCAGGTAGCCGCCTAAATTAAAACACAGCCATTGTATGCCATGAAAATAACAGCAGACTGGAAAAGAAAAATATATAGCAAATAACCGATAATGGGTATGCGAGTAATTTTTTCATCATAAAAATTATGGGCACAAAAATAAGTTATAAAACAGAATTCAGGAAGTTTTTACTGTATACGAACACAGTTTCCATTTTTGCATCCCACTATTTTAGGAGGAGCGGGTACGCTGCAATCGCTAATTACCCCGTTTTGTTTGTTATAAACTTTTTCGTCTTCGGTATATTTATTCACCATAGCTTTTAGGGTTTTTACTTCGATATTAGTAGAGAAAACAAGATAACCCTGGGGTCCGCCGCAGGATTTACTTCCGTAGGCAATATAACTGCATTTGGAATCTTCGTTGCAACTCCCGGCATCTATAAAAGAATGTATGGCCCCAAGTTGTTCTTCAAGATCTTGCCGGGTTACCTCTCTTTCCGTGTCTTTGGTTTGACATCCGGAAACTGAACTAAATAACAGCAGGACATATATAACAATTTTCATAATGAAGAGTTTACACCTTTTCAGAAAGATAACAAAAAACCGTAAAACACTTTATAAAATAAAAGTCGGCGATAAAGCCGACTTTTCTAAATGAATATTTTAAATGCTTAGCAAAATTCGTTGTAGGCACTTATTAAATTATCTGCGATCATTTCTGCAGGGCGACCTTCAATATGATGCCGCTCAAGCATATGTACTAATTCTCCATCTTTAAATAACGCCATACAGGGAGAAGAAGGAGGAAAAGGAACCATGTATTCACGGGCTTTTTCGGTTGCTTCTTTATCTACGCCCGCAAAAACGGTTACTAAATGATCTGGAGTTTTGCTGTTTTGTAAAGACATTCTTGCTCCTGGGCGTGCATTTGCTGCCGCACAACCACAAACGGAGTTTACAACTACCAGCGTTGTTCCATCTTTTTCGATAGCAGCATCTACATCTGCCACACTGTGTAATTCCTTGAAGCCTACATTGGTGAGGTCTTCGCGCATTGGTTTTACTAATTCTGCTGGATACATATATAGTTTTTTTATTAGATTTTTAAAGTACAAAGATACATAATTAAGTTTAGTGGTTTTAATCTTGAATGCTTATAAACCAATAACTTCAATCTATATGGCTTTAGTTAATTATCTCGTGTGAGCTCCCCGAAAACTTCTTCAAAATACTATCTTTGCCGCCAAATAAATATTTTTCATGTATAAATGGATCTTAGCCATTTTAGGTTTTTCTTTTTTCCGATACCCCGGTGCCGTTTTGGGCTTTATTATAGGGACTTTAATAGATAATTATAGCAGACCTTCCACTTCCTCCTCTTCTCAAAGGAATTTCAGGCAGGCCTCAAACAATGTTTCTCCGGGAGATTTTGAACTCAATCTTTTGTCCTTAGCCTCTATTGTTATAAAAGCCGATGGTAATATCACCCAGACCGAGCTGGATTATGTGCGAAGTTATTTTGTAAGTGCTTATGGGCGGGAACGGGCGAATGCTACCTTCAGAACTTTTAATGAAGTCATAAAAAACCGGGAGATTTCTTCGCATCGTATATGTACTTATTTAAGAGAAAGAACCCGGTACGAGGTGCGACTTCAGATTCTGCATTTTCTCTTTAGTATCGCCCAGGCTGATGGCAGGGTTTCTGAAAGTGAACTGGCTAAACTTTCTGAAATAGGGGGATATCTTGGCCTTAGCCGAAGAGAATTTGAAAGTATAAAAGCCATGTTCTTTAAGAGTGCCGATAATGCTTATAAAATTCTTGAAGTGGATAAATCTGCCACAGATGCTGAAGTGAAAAAAGCTTATCGCGCTATGGCTAAAAAATACCATCCCGATAAACTTACCCATATGGATGAGGCCTATCGGAAAGGAGCGCAGGAAAAATTCACTAAGGTTCAGGAAGCTTACGAGCAAATTCAGAAAGAAAGAGGAATGTAATTGCCAATTTTCATCTTTTCAGCAACAAGTATGCAACAATTTTTAGGTTAATCTAAAAATATATTTTTGTTCATTAAAATTTGTACCTTTGAGGGATAAGTTTATAAGATGACACTTGCTGAAGAAAATTACTTAAAAACCATTTATCATCTCGAAAATCAATACGCAGAGGGAGTTCCTACCAATGCCATTGCAGAGAATATGGATACCAAAGCTTCCTCTGCCACCGACATGATAAAGCGCCTTTCAGAAAAGAATTTGCTGGCTTATAAAAAATATCAGGGCGCAAAGTTAAGTGTGAATGGTAAAAAACATGCTATTCGTGTAATTAGAAAGCACAGGTTGTGGGAATGTTTTCTAGTAGATAAACTCAATTTCGCCTGGGATGAAGTTCATGATCTTGCCGAGCAATTGGAACATATACAAAGCGAACAACTTACCGACAGGCTGGAGGCTTTTTTAGGCAATCCCACCCTGGATCCCCATGGAGATCCTATTCCAAACAAGGAAGGTAAATTTAAAAGAACTTCAAAAAAGCTTATTTCAGATTGCGGTACGGGGGATGCGGGGATTGTGATGGGAGTTAAAGATTCTTCCCCGGCTTTTCTTCAGTATTTAGATAAATCTCATGTTAAACTGGGGGCTTCCATAAAAATTTTAGAAAAGGAAACTTTCGATAATACATTTAATATTCAAATAAATTCCAGGGAATTAACCATATCTCACAAAACAGCCTCTAATCTTTACATAAAACCTTCTGTAAATGAAAGATAATTTGCCTCATAAATCTTTAGGGGAGGTTCATGGATCTATCAATACGTCTGGAAAGAAGTCAGTTTGGAAAAAAATAATGGCTTTTTTGGGGCCTGCCTACCTTATTAGTGTGGGATATATGGATCCGGGGAACTGGGCTACTGATCTGGCCGGAGGAAGCCAGTTTGGTTATGCGCTTTTATGGGTATTATTAATGTCGAATATCATGGCGCTTTTGCTGCAAAGTTTATGTGCAAGGCTGGGCGTTGTTAGGGGGAGAGATCTGGCTCAGGCTTCCAGAGAAGCGTATCCTCCTTTTGTGAATTTTGTTCTTTATATTTTGGCTGAAATTGCCATTGCCGCCTGCGATCTGGCAGAAGTGGTGGGTATGGCTATAGGATTAAACCTGCTTTTTAATCTCCCCATGGTATGGGGCGTTTCCATCACGGTTTTAGACAGTTTTTTATTGCTTTTTTTATTGAATAAGGGAATTAGAAGAATGGAGGCTTTTATTATTGGGCTTATTCTGGTAATAGGACTTTCTTTTTTGGTAGAAATGTTTTTTGCTCATCCCGACGTGAATGGGATTATGACAGGACTTATTCCATCGTTACCGGGAAATACCGCTCTGTATATCGCGATAGGAATAATAGGGGCCACTGTAATGCCTCATAACTTATATTTACATTCTTCCCTGGTACAATCCAGAAAAATTAGGCGCACCAAAAGGGGAATAAAACAGGCATTGCGCTTTAATTTTATAGATTCTGCCATTGCCCTTAACCTTGCTTTTTTTGTAAATGCCGCCATACTTATTTTAGCCGCAGCCGTATTCTATAAAAATGGAATGTATGAAGTAGCCGAAATTCAGGATGCTCACAAATTATTACAGCCGCTTTTGGGCACCAACTGGGCACCAATTCTTTTTGCGCTTGCACTTATTGCAGCTGGTCAAAGCTCTACGCTTACCGGTACTCTTGCTGGACAGATTGTAATGGAAGGATATTTGAATTTAAGAATCCAACCCTGGGTGAGAAGATTAATCACTCGTTTGGTTGCCATTGCTCCCGCACTTTTTACCGTTATTTATTTTGGAGAAGGATCTACGGGTAAACTTTTAGTACTTAGCCAGGTAGTATTAAGCCTTCAGTTAGGCTTTGCAATGATTCCTTTAATTCATTTTGTAAGCGATAAGAAATTAATGCAGGGTTTTCATATTAAACTGCCTCTCAAAATCGCTTCCTGGCTTATTACTATAATTATCGTAGGATTAAATGGGAAGTTGGTTTTCGATGAGGTAACCGGATGGATTAAATCTTCGGAAAATCCGGTTTTTATTTGGATATTTATAGTACCTCTCGTGGTTGCAGCCGGGATTTTATTAATTTATATTACCGTTAAACCCTGGTTAAAAGAGGTTAAGCCAAAACAAAGGAATATGGTACCGCATATAAGCCAGGCTAAAATTGAAAAATTCTCTCAACCGGCATTTTATAAAAAAATTGCTGTAACAGTGGATTTTTCTACCTCTGATAATAAAAGTATTTCTTCTGCCATTCAGCTTGGGGGAAAGAATGCAAACTATACTTTAATTCATGTGGTAGAAACTCCCGGTGCCTTTATGTATGGAAATTCAATTGAAGATTATGAGACTTCCAGCGATAAAGCCTTTTTAAATGCCTATAAATCGGAACTTGAAAAAAGAGGGTATAAAGTGAAGATTGAATTAGGTTTTGGAACCCCTAAAAGAGCAATCCCATCCATTATAAATGAAGGCGCTTTCGATTTATTGGTAATGGGAGGGCATGGTCATAAAGGCCTTAAAGATCTTATTTTTGGAACCACTGTAGACAGTGTAAGACATAGGATTCCTATTCCAGTATTTATAGTATAATTAATGTCCGCAGCCGCAATCTGTAATTCCACAGGCTTTCTCAGAATCTTTTTTTCCTTTCAGAAAAGCCGGCTTCCATATAAACTTGGTAATAAGATATCCAAGGGCGAACACGAAGGTTAAAATTACGAGTATTTGTTGTAAGAGTTCCATAATCATTAAAGTCGTTTCAAATTCATTTCCTTACATTATTTTAATAGCTGAAAGGCTATCAATGCCACAAGATAAGCAAATGAACTCATTGTAACAAGCTGAAGTATAGGCCATTTCCAACTATTAGTTTCTTTTTTTACAATCGCCAGAGTACTCATACACTGCATGGCAAAAGCATAAAATAACAACAGGCTTATTCCACTGGCAAAATTAAAAAGGGGGCCCCCTAACACCGGATTTTGCTCTTGGGCCATCCTGCTTTTAATCGTTTCTTCCTCCCCGCTGCCAACGCTGTATATAGTTGCGAGGGTTCCTACAAAAACTTCCCGGGCAGCAAAAGAACTTATAATGGCAATTCCTATTTTCCAGTCGTAACCCAACGGAGTAACCACAGGTTCTATTCCCCTTCCCATAATGCCTATATACGAATGTTTAAGACGGTAGGAGGCAATTTGTTCCTGCATTTTTTCTGAAGAAATATTTTCTGAAGGGTGATCTTGAGCGATAATTTGTTGGGCATCATTAAAATCTTCTCCGGGTCCGTAACTTGCCAGTACCCAAAGAATAATTGAAATGGCAAGAATGATTTTCCCAGCTCCAAAAACAAAAGATTTGGTTTTTTCTACCACGTTGATAGCAACGTTTTTTACCATGGGGACTTTGTAATTAGGCATTTCAATCACAAAATAACTCTTGGATTTTATCTTTAAAATTTGATTTAGGATCCAGGCAGAAAATATTGCCATCCCAAAACCTAATAAATAGAGCAACATTAGCGTTAGTCCCTGCCAATTAAGACCTAGAAAAGTTTTATTTGGGATAACCAGGGCGATGATTATTAGATACACCGGTAATCTTGCCGAGCAGGTGGTAAAAGGCACTACCAGAATAGTAATAAGTCTTTCTTTCCAGTTTTCGATATTTCTGGCAGCCATTACGGCCGGAATCGCACAGGCAGTTCCGGAAACCAACGGCACCACACTTTTTCCGCTAAGGCCAAATTTTCTCATAATCCGGTCCATTAAAAAAACCACACGGCTCATATAACCACTCTCTTCCAGAATAGAGATAAACAGAAATAAAAATGCGATCTGCGGAATAAAAATTACAATTCCTCCCAGGCCGGGAATAATTCCTTCAGAAATAAGATTGGTAAAAGGTCCAGGCGGTAAAATATTCCTTGCCCATTCCCCCAGCGAGGCGAAAGAGGCATCAATAAAATCCATGGGGTAGCTGGACCAATTATAAATCGCCTGAAAGATTACCAGAAGTATGACAAAGAAAATAAGATATCCCCAAACCTTATGGGTAAGGATCCTGTCCAGTCTTATACGTAAATCGGTGGCTGCATTAAGGTCTACGTGTAGGCCTTCCTTAAGCAAACCATTAATAAACTGGTAACGAATAATGGTTTCCTTTTGCTGAAGCCGTTTAAGATCGCTCGTACTTTTGGTATTGAACTGAGAATCTTTAATGAGGGAATTCCGGTTTACATTCCCAAAATTAACATCCTGGGTAATCACAAGCCACAACTTGTATAAACTCTGATTTGGAAATGCTCTTCGTAAGCTGTCAAAATATTCAGGATCTATTACCGAAGCATGTAAACACGGCTCTGCAGAAATTTGCCTGTAGTTAAGTATAAGCTCTTTTAATTCATCAATTCCAGTACGCTTACGGGCACTTACCAAAACTATTTTTGTGTTTAATCGCTCTTCCAGAACAGGAATATCCAGCGAAATTCCTTTTCGCTTCATTCTATCTGCCATATTTATAACAAGAATAGTAGGAATGGCTAGATCTTTTATTTGAGTAAACAGCAGTAAATTGCGTTTAAGGTTTTCTACATCGCTAATTACCACAGCAACATCCGGGAAATCTTTATCGTTTTTATTCAGCAGGAGATCAATCACTACATTTTCATCTGCTGACGAAGCATTAAGGCTGTAAGTGCCGGGTAAATCAAGAATGTGAGCCTTAACGCCGCGCGGAAGTTTACAAATACCTTCTTTTTTTTCTACCGTAATCCCCGGGTAATTCCCAACCTGCTGGTTAAGCCCGGTAAGCTGATTAAAAACCGAAGTTTTACCCGTATTCGGATTTCCAATTAATGCAACATTAATTTGTTTTGCCATATTATAGCAATTCTATTTCTATAAGAAGCGCCATTTCCTTTCGAATAGCCAAATGACTTCCATTTATGTTAAGGTACATAGGGTCGCGAAAGGGAGCGGTTTGTACCAGCTCTACTTCATTTCCGGGAAGACAGCCCATTTCAAGAAGTTTCAGCGGGATATTGTCTATGGAAAACTCCTTGATAATTCCGCGGTCACCTCGCTTTAAATGGGCAACAGTAAGCTTCATTTTTATTTAGATTGATTTTAAACAAGGCAAAAGTAACAGAAAATTACCTCATACAAAAGTTTAATGGAGAAAACTATTTATCGTCGTATTCCGCTTCCAGAATCTTGATGTCGTTCATCAGTTTATCAATAGCTTTAGGGTCTGTACCGTCATAAAATCCGCGAATGCGTTTTTCTTTATCTACCAGTACGAAATTTTCGGTATGAATCATATCGTAAGGGCCACCATCGCCTTTGGTTTTGGTGGCGAGATAGGATTTGCGGGCAAGATCGTAGATTTGTTTTTTATCCCCGGTTACCAGATTCCATTTGGAATCGTTCACTCCTTTTTTAATTGCATAGCGTTTTAATTGTGCTACCGTATCTGTTGCAGGAATTACTGTATGAGATAATAACATTACCTGAGGATCGTCCATTATTTTTTTCTGAATTTTTACCATATGGTCTGTCATAATCGGGCAGATAGAAGTACAGGTGGTAAAAAAGAAATCGGCCACATAAATTTTACCTTTATAAGTATCCTGAGTAATGGTATCTCCGTTCTGGTTCACCAGTTTAAAATTGGCGATCCGGTGATATTTTTTTACGTACTGAACTGTTGAATCCACAAGTGAAGCGCTAACCATATTTGGCTGATACACGGGTAATTCTGGGGTAGGCTTAAGGAGGGTATAAATAAAGTACATAATAATTGCTGAAAGGATAAAAAGAACTACGGCAAGATATTTGAACTTTGAAAAGAATTGAAGCATGTCTGCAATTTTTATGCAAAATTAAAGACTGAAAATCAAATAGAAGCATATCGAGTATTAAAATTTAAAATTCATCTCAGTAAGATTAACGCTTTTTTAGATGCTTTTAAAAGGTTACTTTTGTGCGATTTAAAATTTTGAAGTAAAAAGATCGATGAATCCATTTATAATAAAAGCAATACAGTTAATTCTCAGTTTGTCTCTGCTGATTGTATTACACGAATTGGGACATTTTATTCCTGCAAAACTTTTTAAGACCCGGGTAGAAAAATTCTTCCTGTTCTTCGATTTAAAATTTGCGCTTTTTAAGAAGAAAATTGGCAATACTGTCTATGGTTTAGGCTGGCTTCCGTTAGGAGGATATGTGAAAATAGCAGGAATGATCGATGAAAGCATGGATAAAGACCAAATGGCCCAACCGGCGCAACCCTGGGAATTTAGAAGTAAACCGGCCTGGCAACGATTAATTATTATGTTGGGCGGGGTAACTGTGAATCTTATTCTTGGTTTCCTTATTTACATGATGGTACTCTTTGTTTGGGGAAGCGGTTATGTAGGAGTAAACGATATGCCCCGAGGGTTTGCGGTAGCGCAAAAGTTTAAACAATATGGTTTTAAAGATGGCGATCGAATTTTAACCGTCGATGGCAGTAAAATGGAGAATATGCTGGATATTAACCGCAACCTTTTTATGCGGAATATCCATACGCTTACAGTTTTGCACCAGAACGGAAATAAACAAACAATTACGATTCCGGAAGATATAGGTTCTACCATGTTTCAGGAAGGAGTTATGCAGCCTTTTGTGCCCATTCAAAATGCGGTGGTGGATTCGGTAATTTCAGGAAAAGCCGCGGCCATTGCCGGATTAAAAAAAGGAGATAGTTTAATTTCCCTGAATAAGAATAAAATTGGCTATTGGCATGAGCTGGCTCCTATAGCTTCTAAAAACAAGAACAAAGAAGTAGAACTCGTATATGAACGGGATGGTAAAATTGCAAGTACCAGGATAACCCCTGATGAAGAAGGAATATTAGGAGTTACCTCGAGAAGAGATTTTAATATTCAAACCCATGAGTACAGTTTGGGTGAAAGTATTAAAAAGGGCTTTAGTTATGGCTATTGGACTCTACACGATTATATTGCCCAGTTTAAATACGTTTTCACCAAAAAAGGGGCAACGCAGGTTGGAGGATTTGGAGCTATTGGAGGCTTATTCCCCGATGCGTGGAACTGGCAGGGATTCTGGCTGGCTACGGCTTTAATTTCAATCATTCTGGCTTTTATGAACATTTTACCTATCCCGGCATTAGATGGAGGGCATGTAATGTTCCTTTTATATGAAATAATTACAGGGCGTGCACCAAGTGAAAAATTTATGGAATATGCCCAAATGGTTGGGTTTTTTATAATTATTGCACTGGTTTTGTTTGCCAATGGTAACGATATTTATCGCGCTATTTTTGGATAAATAATTATATCTTGCTGTGTACAAGCAAATAATAATTTATTGCCGAAAAAAATGATTTTTTGTTTTGCGGGCATTTAAAATTTCGTTTATATTTGCAACCGCAAAAGAGAAATGCAACTTCCTCCTTAGCTCAGTTGGTTAGAGCATCTGACTGTTAATCAGAGGGTCCTTGGTTCGAGCCCAAGAGGAGGAGC
>CAWEQF010000006.1:0-89954 GCA_963811195.1 uncultured Flavobacteriaceae bacterium | reverse complement strand
CGGGGTGGCAGGATTCGAACCTGCGGCCTCCTGCTCCCAAAGCAGGCGCGATAACCGGGCTACGCTACACCCCGAATTTTTCTGTTCGCCTATTAGCGGCTGCAAATATAAAAATAAGTTTCAATCTGCCTAGCAGGTTTTAAAAATATTATAAGAAGCCTAAAAAAATCTAAAATTAAATTGAAATAAAAAATAAAATAGTATTTTCGAAATTAGTCAGTAATTATAAGTCATGAGCAGTCCTAATTTTTTCAAATCACTTTTTATATTTTCATTACTCACCGTTCTTACCAGTTGTAATTCTGATAAGAAAAAAAATAATGAAGAAAATCCAATGGTTATTTCTTCGGGAAGTAATGAATCGGCTGTTACGAAAGAAACAGATCAAAATTCGCAGAAATATGAAGCCGGTAAAAAAGTATATGCAGGATTGTGTATTACCTGTCATATGACTAACGGAAAAGGTATTGTCGGTAATTTTCCTCCTTTAGATGGTTCTAACTGGATAAAAGATAAAAGGCAAAAAGCCATTCATGCGGTAAAATTTGGGTTGAATGGTGAAATAGAAGTAAATGGAACTCAATATAATAATGTAATGCCTCCCCCGCAGTTAAGCGACCAACAGGTAACAGATGTTCTTAATTATGTAATGCATAGCTGGAGCAATAATGTTGAAAAGCCGGTAACACTTGAAGAAGTTAAAGCTGTTAAGAAAGAATAGTTTTAACTCTAATTTTTAAATCCTTTTTAGCAAACCCTAAACACATTCCAAACTAATAATTAACTTTGCTCCAAAATTTTCAGCAAATGCTCATTATTGGAATTGCCGGGGGTACCGGAAGCGGAAAAACTACCGTGGTTAACCAGATTATCGAGGAACTTAAAAATGAAGAAGTAGATGTAATTTCGCAGGATTCTTACTATCAGAATACCAGCCATTTATCTTTCGAAGATCGAAAAAAGATAAATTTCGATCATCCAAAATCTATAGATTTCGACTTATTGGTCTCCCATTTAAGAGACCTTCGTGAAGGCAAATCCATTCAACAACCTGTATATTCCTTCAAAGAACATAACAGAACCGGAGAAACTATTGAAATTCATCCCCGAAAAGTGGTGATTGTTGAAGGGATTTTAATTCTTACCCATGCCGATATCCGGGAAATGTTCGACATAAAAATCTATGTTCATGCAGATAGTGACGAACGTTTAATTCGCAGATTAAAGCGTGATATTAGTGAACGAGGTCGGGATATAGAGGAAGTTTTATGGAGATATCAAACCACCCTAAAACCCATGCACCAGCAGTTTATAGAGCCTACTAAAGAATTTGCCGATATTATTATTCCCACCAACAGGTATAATACCGTGGCTGTTGATATCGTTCAAACAATAATCAAAGACAGATTGACATAATTTTGTATATTTAAAACCAAAGCAACCTCTTCAGATTTCAATAAGCAATATGAGTTTAAAACAACTGCGAAAAAAGAAATGGTTTAGAATTATAAGCAATAAATATGTGCTAATACTTCTTATTTTTGGGTTTTGGATGCTTTTTTTGGATAGCAATTCCTGGCTAACTCACCGCGAACTCAACCAGCAAATAAACGAGTTGCAAAACAATAAAGCCTATTATCAAACCGAAATAGCCAAAGATAAGGCTACAATGGATAATCTTAATGATTCTTTGGAACTGGAGAGTTTTGCCCGTCAGCAATATTATATGAAACGTCCCAACGAAGATATTTACATTATAGATTACGATACTATCAATTAAATTCTTCGACCTTCAGAATTCAAAAAAATAACCAAAAAATGGACACACCTTTATTTCAGGAATTTGAGAAAGTCTCTGCAAAACAGTGGAAGCAAAAAATTCAGTATGATCTAAAAGGAGCCGATTACAACCAAAAGTTAATTTTTAAAAGTCGCCACGGGATCGATATCAAACCGTTTTATCATCCTGATGATGCTGAAAAACCTCACCATATCCCCTCCCCGGTTAACTGGAAAATTTGCGAAAAAATATATGTTGCTTCCGCTTCAAAAAGTAATAATCACGCAAAAGAGGCATTAACAAAAGGCGCAGAAAGTTTATGGTTTATTATTCCTTCAGAAAAAACTGATCTTAACATTTTGTTTTCTGAAATCGATATTCAAAACACCCCTATCTTTCTTGCCTTTGAATTTCTTTCTGATGAATTTATACTGAAGGTTTCCAACTTTTTTTCAGATAAAAAACATCTGGTTTCTTTACAAATTGACATTGTGGGGAATCTGGCAAGATCAGGCAACTGGTTTCATAATTTAAATGAAGATCATAAAATTGCCGAAAATAGTATCGAAAAAAATACTTCTTTTAAGTCCATATTATCTGTCGATGCGACACTTTATCAAAATGCCGGGGCCACTATTCCGCAAGAACTGGCGTATTCTTTAGCTCATATAAATGAATATTTAAATCACTTTAAAGAGAAACTGAATAACCAGGAATTACAGTTTTGTATTTCGGTAGGTTCTAATTATTTTTTTGAAATAGCTAAAATAAGAGCCTTACGATTATTATATGCTTCCCTGGCTGCAGAATACGATTTGCCTGAAACCTGCAGGATAATTGCGGTTCCCACTAAACGGGATAAAACGTTGTACGATTATAATGTGAACCTGCTGCGAACTACCACTCAAAGTATGAGTGCAATTTTAGGCGGCGCCAATGTAATTTATAATCTACCTTATGATGCCATTTATCATAAAAACAATGAATTTGGAGATAGAATCGCTCGTAATCAGCTTTTAATTCTTAAAAATGAAAGTTATTTCAACAAAGTTTCCAATGCGGTAGAAGGCGCTTATTATATAGAAAATCTTACTTCGCAATTTGCCTTAAAAGCATTGGAGATTTTTAAAGAAATTGAAAAAGGTGGTGGATTTCTAAAAGAGTTGAAAAACGGCACCATTCAGAAAAAAATAAATGAGAGTTCAGAACAAGAGCAGCAATTATTTGATGATGATAAGCTTATTTTGATAGGAACAAATAAATACGAGAACCCACAGGATACGATGAAAAATGATCTCGAACTTTATCCGTTTCTTAAAATGAATCCGCGCAAAACCTTAATTCAACCTATTTTAGAAAGGAGATTGGCAGAAAAAGAAGAAAAATTGCGATTGGAAGGAGAGGAAAAATCAACCGGAAATGAGTAGAAAAAATCTTCAGGATATAAAATTAAAAGATTCAGTTCTTCAGAAGAAAAATTTGGAGGTGCAGAAGAAATTCAAAACTTCAGAAGGGATCAAGCTAAAACAGCTTTATACCCAAAAAGATCTTGAAAATACAGAACATTTAAAATTTGCCGCTGGAATTCCTCCTTATTTACGAGGTCCCTACAGCACGATGTATGTGAGCCGCCCCTGGACCATACGCCAATACGCCGGATTTTCGACTGCCGAAGAAAGCAATGCCTTTTACCGAAGAAACCTTGCCGCGGGCCAAAAAGGGCTGTCCGTAGCTTTCGATTTGCCAACACACAGGGGTTACGACAGCGATCATGAACGCGTGGTGGGTGATGTTGGAAAAGCCGGGGTTGCAATAGATTCGGTAGAGGATATGAAAATTCTTTTCGATCAGATCCCGCTGGATAAAATGTCGGTTTCCATGACTATGAATGGCGCTGTGCTTCCCATTATGGCTTTTTATATCGTGGCTGCGGAAGAACAGGGGGTAAAACCGGAACTATTATCGGGAACTATTCAAAATGACATTTTAAAGGAATTCATGGTACGTAACACGTACATCTACCCTCCTGCTCCCTCGATGAAGATTATTTCCGATATTTTTGAATATTCTTCCAAAAATATGCCCAAATTCAACAGTATAAGTATTTCGGGCTATCATATGCAGGAAGCCGGAGCCACCTGCGATATCGAATTAGCGTACACTTTAGCCGACGGATTGGAATATATTCGGAAAGGTTTGGAAGCGGGGATGGATATCGACAGCTTTGCCCCCCGACTTTCATTTTTCTGGGCTATTGGAATGAATCATTTTATGGAAATAGCAAAAATGCGGGCAGCACGAATGTTATGGGCTAAAATTGTAAAACAGTTCCATCCGAAAAATGAAAAATCACTCGCTTTGCGAACGCATTCTCAAACCAGCGGATGGAGTTTAACCGAACAGGATCCTTTCAATAACGTAGCCCGTACTTGCATAGAAGCCGCCGCGGCTGCTTTTGGAGGAACTCAAAGTTTACATACAAATGCCTTAGATGAAGCCATCGCCCTTCCCACAGATTTTTCGGCAAGAATCGCCAGAAATACCCAATTATATCTTCAGCAGGAAACCAATATCACCAAAACGGTAGATCCATGGGCCGGAAGTTATTACGTGGAAAGTCTTACTGAAGAAATTGCAGAAAAAGCCTGGAAATTAATCCAGGAAGTGGAAGATCTTGGCGGAATGACCAAAGCTATTGAAGCAGGAATCCCAAAATTACGAATTGAAGAAGCCGCGGCTAAAAAACAGGCTAGAATTGACAGTGGCACCGATATAATTGTGGGAAATAATAAATATCGACTGGAAAAAGAAGAACCTTTGGTCACGCTCGAAGTAGATAATCAAACGGTTAGAAAACAGCAGATCGCAAGGCTTAAAAAAATAAAAGCGGAGAGAAATCCTAAAAAAGTTAAAGAAGCTCTGGCTAATTTAACCGGTGCAGCAAAAAAAGGAGATCAGAATTTATTAGCTTTAGCGGTAGAAGCTGCCCGGCACAGAGCAACTCTTGGCGAAATAAGTGATGCTCTGGAGGAAGAATTTGGCAGATATAAGGCGAAAATACAATCCTTTAGCGGAGTTTATTCAAAAGAAATGAAAGACAACGAATCCTTTAAAAGAGCGAGGAAACTTGCCGATAAATTCGCGGAAAAAGACGGGCGTCGCCCTAGAATAATGATTGCAAAAATGGGACAGGACGGCCATGATCGGGGAGCAAAAGTGGTAGCAACAGGATATGCCGATCTTGGATTCGATGTAGATATAGGCCCATTATTTCAAACTCCGGCTGAAGCCGCTAAACAAGCGGTAGAAAACGATGTGCACATTCTGGGAGTTTCTTCGTTGGCTGCCGGCCATAAAACGCTGGTCCCGCAGGTTATTGAAGAACTTAAAAAACACGATCGCGAAGATATTATGGTAATTGTTGGAGGTGTGATTCCATCTCAGGATTATCAGTTTTTATTCGATGCAGGAGCGGCAGCGGTTTTTGGTCCCGGCACTAAAATTAGCGATGCAGCTATTCAATTACTGGAAATTTTATTGGACGAATAGTAATTTATTATTTCTAACTTTTCACTTTCTAACTTTTTAACTTTCTAACTAACCATGGACTACACAAAAAAAATGCTTCGGGACAACGCGCTAAAAGGTAAAACCATTGTAGTTACCGGCGGTGGCAGCGGATTGGGAAAAGCAATGAGCCGTTACTTTATGGAATTGGGTGCAGAAGTTGCCATTACTTCCAGAAATCTTGAAAAACTTCAGAATACCGCCAAAGAACTGGAAGCAGAAACTATAGGGAAATGTCTTCCTCTTCAGTGCGATGTTCGGAATTATGAGGAAGTAGAAAAAATGCTGGAAGGAGTAATTTCGGAATATGGAAAAGCTGATGTTTTATTGAACAACGCTGCAGGAAACTTTATATCTCCCACCGAAAGATTAAGTGCTCACGCATTCGATACCATTATAGATATTGTTTTAAAAGGAAGTAAAAACTGTACGCTTGCTTTTGGAAAGCACTGGATAGATAAAAAACAGGAAAATAAAACCATACTTAATATTGTTACTACCTATTCCTGGACAGGCTCTGCATATGTGGTTCCAAGCGCCACGGCAAAAGCAGGAGTGCTGGCAATGACACGTTCTCTGGCTGTAGAATGGGCTAAATATGGGATTCGATCGAACGCCATTGCCCCCGGCCCATTTCCTACCAAGGGCGCCTGGGACAGGTTACTTCCCGGAGATTTAAAAGAAAAATTCGACCTTGCTAAAAAAGTGCCTTTAAAACGAGTGGGAGAACATCAGGAACTTGCAAATCTTGCAGCATATCTGGTATCAGATTTTTCTGCTTATGTAAATGGCGAAGTAATAACCATCGATGGAGGCGAATGGCTAAAAGGTGCAGGCCAGTTTAACATCCTGGAAGCTATTCCTGAAGAATTATGGGATCAGCTGGAAGCTATGATTCGATCTAAAAAAAATAACTGATATCCTGAGTACAATAATTTCTCTTGAAGATATTTTCTGTAAAACCTGTTAACAAAATGATTTTTTAAACCTTTAATAAATTGTATTTTTACCTTTTATAATCGAAGATACTTAATGGGTAAAATCATTGCTGTTGCAAACCAAAAAGGAGGAGTGGGAAAAACAACCACTTCGGTTAATCTGGCGGCTTCGCTGGGAGTTCTGGAAAAAAAGGTACTGTTGATAGATGCAGATCCGCAGGCCAATGCAACCTCCGGCTTAGGCATAGATGTGGAAAGTGTGGAATTTGGAACTTATCAACTGCTGGAACATTCCGTAAAGGCAGAAAAAACCATTATTAAAACCAATTCTCCCAATCTGGACATTATCCCGGCGCATATCGATCTTGTTGCTATTGAAATAGAACTGGTAGACCAGGACCAGCGGGAATATATGCTGAAAAAAGCCATAGAACACCTTAAAGATAGTTATGACTATATTTTAATAGACTGTGCGCCTTCCCTGGGTCTCTTAACTTTAAATGCGCTTACCGCTTCAGACTCCGTAATTATACCAATCCAATGCGAATACTTCGCGCTGGAAGGATTAGGAAAACTTTTAAATACAGTTAAAAGCGTTCAGAAAATACACAATAAGAACCTGGATATTGAAGGCCTTTTGCTTACTATGTATGATTCCAGATTACGACTTTCCAATCAGGTGGTAGATGAAGTTCAGAAGCATTTTAACGAAATGGTGTTTTCTACAATCATTCAGCGAAATGTACGTTTAAGTGAAGCACCAAGTTATGGCGAGAGCATAATAAATTATGATGCGGGCAGTAAGGGGGCTTCGAACTATCTGAGCCTTGCCCACGAAATTATTAAGAAAAACAGCTAAGCATGGCGAAAGCTACAAGGAAACAGGCATTAGGACGCGGATTATCGGCTTTGCTGAAAGATCCGGAACATGATATTAAATCTGCCGAAGATAAAAATGCCGATAAACTGGTAGGGCATATTGTGGAACTGGATTTAACTTCTATTGAAGTAAACCCATTTCAGCCCAGAACCAGTTTTAATGAAGAATCGTTGCGCGAACTGGCTTCCTCTATAAAAGAACTTGGAGTTATACAACCCATTACAGTAAGAAAACTGGAGTTTAATAAATACCAGCTTGTTTCGGGAGAACGCAGGTACAGAGCATCAAAACTGATTGGACTTGAGACCATTCCTGCTTATATTCGAATTGCCAACGACCAGGAATCCCTGGAAATGGCGCTGGTTGAAAATATTCAGCGGCAGGACCTGGATCCTATTGAAATTTCACTTTCTTATCAGCGATTAATAGACGAGATAAATCTAACCCAGGAACAGCTTAGCGATCGGGTAGGTAAAAATCGTTCTACCATAGCTAATTACCTGAGATTACTAAAGCTAGATCCTATTATTCAAACAGGTATGCGCGACGGATTTGTATCTATGGGCCACGGTCGCGCACTTATTAATATAGATGACCTCCAGACCCAGCTAGACATTTATGAAAAAATCCTCGAAAAATCGCTTTCTGTTAGAGATACCGAAAAATTAGTAAGGGAACTTAACGGCGAAAATTCCGGAAAAGCTACACCAACAAAAACCAAGTCTATTCCGAAGGACTTAAAAAAAGGAATAAAAGAGTTTTCAGAATATCTCGACGCCAAGGTAGATATTAAAATGGCAACTAAAAACAAAGGAAAACTCATTATCCCTTTTTCTTCTAAAGAAGATTTCGAAAGAATTAAAAAACGAATCCAGGGTGAAGATTAAAAATATTCTTCCGGTAGTTATTTTCCTTTTCGCCACTAATTTTCTAGTTGCTCAAAAGGATACGCTTGCCATAAGTACCGGAAAGGACTCACTGGTTGAAAAAAAGAAAAATTATAAACCTTACGATCCTCTGGCTCCTGCAAGAGCTGCTTTTTATTCCGCGGTACTTCCAGGTTTAGGACAGGCCTATAATGGCAAATATTGGAAAATTCCTTTAGTTTATGCCGGTTTAGGAATTGGAATTTATTTTTATAAAACCAATAACGATCACTATGAGCGATATAGAACTGCTTATAAAAGGCGTTTAGCCGGTTATACAGACGATGAATTCTCAGATTCCCAGGGAAATCCCAGAATTACGGATCAGGGATTAATTCGCGCTCAAAAATTTTATGCCAGAAACAAGGAGATTTCATTGCTGGTTACCGCAGGGATCTATGCTCTCAATATTATAGATGCCAATGTAGACGCCCATTTGCAACAATTTAACGTGAACGGAGACCTCTCTTTTAAGCCGGCAGTAAATTTTGATAAATATACCGGCAAGACCGGCTACGGACTTTCCTTAAATTATAATTTTTAATTATGAAGATTGCGCTTTTAGGATATGGAAAAATGGGAAAAACCATTGAAGATATAGCTTTGAAAAAAGGACATGAGATAATCTATAAAATTTCGAGCAATATTGAAGAATACGATCTTTCACAAGCAGATGTAGCCATAGATTTTAGTATCCCCAATGCTGCTTTCAAAAATATTACCACGTGTTTTAAAAATAAGGTGCCCGTGGTAAGTGGTACTACAGGCTGGCTGGAAAAATATGAGGAAGCTGTGAAAATTTGTAAAGAAGAAGATTCCGCATTTTTGTATGCCTCAAACTTCAGTATTGGCGTAAACTTGTTTTTTGAACTCAATGAAAAACTCGCGTCTTTAATGAAGAATTTTAATGAATATTCTGTAGAAATAGAAGAGATCCATCATACCCAAAAACTTGATGCCCCCAGTGGTACCGCAATTTCCTTGGCAAAACAAATTATTGAAAAGACAGATAAAACAGGATGGAAACTGAACAAAGCCGGAAATAACGAAATCCCTATTTTTGCAAAAAGAATTGAAAATGTTTCCGGAACCCACTCAATTAAATACAGCTCTGAAATAGATTCCATAGAAATCATTCATACAGCTCATTCCAGAATGGGCTTTGCTAAAGGAGCTTTATTAAGTGCCGAATGGCTGCAAGGCAAAAAAGGAATTTTCACGATGAGAGATGTGCTTGCAAATCTTTCATAAACTGTAACATATAGGGCTTATAAGATACCTATAACTGTATAAAATTTTAATTATGACTTTATCCCAGTGGTTTATATTTTTCTTGATTGTACAGGTTATTCATTTTTTAGGTACCTGGAAATTGTATGTTAAAGCGGGCCGAAAAGCCTGGGAAGCTGCCGTTCCTGTTTATAACGCGGTGGTTTTAATGAAGATAATAAACCGACCATGGTGGTGGGTAATTCTTCTATTTATCCCGATCATCAATCTTATTATGTTTCCCGTTATCTGGGTGGAAACCATCCGAAGCTTCGGAAAAAACAGCAATCTGGATACCTTTTTGGTAATTGTTACCCTCGGATTTTATATTTACTACGTAAATTATATTGCAGACACCCCTTATATTGAAGACCGTAGCTTAAAACCCAGAACTGCCGCCGGGGAATGGGTGAATTCTATTTTGTTTGCCGTAATCGCCGCTACTTTGGTTCATACCTACTTTATTCAACCCTTTACCATTCCTACCTCTTCTTTGGAGAAAACCTTACTGGTGGGAGATTTCCTTTTTGTAAGCAAATTTCATTACGGGGCCAGAACACCAATGACCGCGGTCGCTTTTCCAATGGTACATGATACCATCCCGGGATTGGGAATAAAATCGTATTTGCCAAAACCGCAGATTCCATATTTCCGTTTTCCGGGTTTTCAAAAAATCCATCGTTCGGATATTGTTGTTTTTAACTGGCCTGTAGATACCATGGAAAATATGCGTTATACCGATAAATATTACTATAAACCCATCGATAAGAAAACGAATTATGTAAAAAGGGCTGTAGGAATTGCCGGGGATTCACTTCAAATTAAAGATGGGAAAGTCTATGTAAATTCTCATCCGCTTCAATTGCCTGAACGGGCGCGACCTCAATACTCCTATCAGGGAACAACAAAGGGACAGCCTTTCGATCCCAGGTTTTTGTACGAGAGATATGGGGTTACAGATCCTTACGGATATAATCCTAATACCAATACCTTTCAACTAAACCTTACTGAGGAAGCTTTTGAAAAGTTTAAAAATCACCCGAATGTTGCCTCTATTCATCGTGTTAACGATCCTGCCGGAAATAAGGAAACCGGTATGTTCCCTAAGAAAGCACAAAATTCCTGGAACCGCGATAATTATGGGCCTCTCTATATCCCGAAGAAAGGAGTGACCGTAAAACTCACCCCAGAATCCTTACCTTTTTATAAACGCATTATTGAAGTGTATGAAGGTTCTGAAATGGGCATTTCCAACAAACTTTCTGTAAATGGCACACAAATCCTTTTAAATGAAAAACCCACCGATTCCTACACTTTTAAGCAGAATTATTACTGGATGATGGGAGATAACCGCCATAACAGCCTGGATAGCCGTTATTTTGGCTATGTGCCCGAAGATCATGTAGTGGGAAAACCGGTATTTATCTGGATGAGCTGGGATAAAAATGCCAGCGGATTCAATAAAATACGCTGGGACCGACTTTTCACAACGGTGGGTGGCGAAGGAGAACCTGTTTCCTATCTGCCTTATTTCCTAATTTTACTGGTAATCCTTATAGGTTTCAATTACTTCAGAAAACGCAAAAACGCTTAATTTTAATTCGGAAAAAGCATGCAGGATATTTTAGTGCATCTTCCTTATTTTGGCTCGGTTTTACAGGCTTCAGAATTAATAAAACCTACTGGAATTTATTTTGAAAATGAAGATAATTATCAAAAACAGACCTTCCGAAACAGAATGTATATTTACGATTCTAACGGCAAGTTATCTTTAACTATTCCCGTAAAACACTCTCACCAGAAAAAAGGACATCAAAAATATAAAGATATACAGGTTGAAAATGATTTTAACTGGCAGCAACAGCATTGGCGCTCTTTAAAAACGGCTTACCAGACTTCTCCCTTCTTCGAATTTTATGAAGACGAGCTTGCGCCTTTATATCAACAAGAATATTCTTTTTTGATGGATTTTAATTATGACTGTCTTCATTTTTTAATAGAAGCCCTGCAACTGGATATCGAATATCAAAAAACGGAAGAATACATTAAAAGCCCTAACGATAAAGCAGATAAAAGAGATTTAATAAATGCTAAAAAGAAGTGGCAAATTCCACACTACACGCAGGTTTTTGAAACTAAACACGGCTTTTTACACAATTTATGTGTTCTGGATCTTTTGTTTAGCGAAGGCCCAAATACTTCGGAATATTTAAAAAAGCTGTGGTAATTTTACCACTCTATCCTGGTAAAAATCGGGAAGTGATCTGAATATTTTTTACGAAAAACCTGAAAACATTCTATTTTTATCGGCTGGTCTATTAGCATAAAATCTATTCGCAACGGAAAATAATTCAGATTAAAGGTCTGTCCGAAACCATTTCCTACGGCCAAAAAAGCATCTTTAAATCTATCTCCTTTTAAGATTTTATAACTATAAGAAAAAGCCGTGTTATTAAAATCACCCATAATCACCGTTTTATACGGACTTCTGTTAATTTCCTTAAGCAGCATTTCCGCCTGACTTTGCTGAAGTTTAAAAGCATACCCAATCCTTCCAATTAATTTCTTGGAATCCTGTTTTCTTAATTCATCGATTTGAGGCTGAATTCTAAGTGACTGAAAATGCACATTAAAAATACGCAATGTATCCTGATGTTTTACAATATCTATCCAAATAGCATTATTATTTCCATCCTGAGGAAAATTGAGGGATCCTTTTTTCACAATTGGATATTTAGAGAAAAGCGCAGATCCAAACTCTGATGCCTTTCCTTTAAGTACAACATAGTGATAAGGAAAAATATCTATCAAATTAGAGGCCCCTACCGAATGTTCCTGGGTAGCTAGAACATCAGGATCTTTTTCAACAATAAGACTTGAAATTTTTTGCGGAATATCCTTTTGGGTTGTCCATTTATAACTATTAAACATCCGCACATTATAGCTCATGAAGTTTTAAGCTGTTCCTTTTAACTTCCGGTTGATCCCAATTAATGGTTATCCACGAAAAAACGTAATTATACCCGATAATTAAAACTATTAGAGGCAGAAGTAAATGCTTCTTTAATCTTAAAATCCAATATATAAGAAAAATAAAATTACTTAAAATCAATACCGGAACTCCAAGACTTAAAACCGATAATAAGGGAAATTTTTGAGGCGGCACATATGGAATTAAATACGAAGAAAGCAACGCGAATGCCAGCAGGGAATTCAGCACAAAAAGAATTTTATCAAAGAATCGCAGATTTTTCATGATTTAATCTTTGCCCGCGTGAAACAAAAAATCCTTTTCTTCCTTAGAAAGGCTATCATAGCCACTCTTGCTTATTTTATCGAGAATCCCATCGATCTTTTGTTGTTTTACATCTGGGTTGATTTTTGAAGAGCTTCGTGAGGAATTCTTTGTTGTTGCCCTGTTTTTATAAACCGTACGCATAGTAGGTTTTTTTCTGTTCCCGGTATTGAACAAAGATAAAAACCAGTCAATCATTTTTTCAAACCCGCGGCCTATATCTCTTCCTTTATTTAACTGGGTTGTATAAGTATATCCTAATAATGCACCGCCAAGATGTGCCAGATGTCCTCCCGGGTTATTAAAAGGAATCTGAATAACATCCAAAGCCAAAAGGAAAGCTGCAATCCACCAAAATTTAACGCTTCCCAGCAACATCAAACGGATACGCATATAAGGAATTCTGGTAGCAATCCCAATAAGCACTGCCATAACTCCTGCCGAAGCTCCCAACAAATAAGAATTCCCCATTCCCTGAAATACAGGAAACAAATTATAGCTAAGCATAAAAACCAGCGCACCAAAGATAACTCCCAGAAAGTAATAGTTCAGAAGTTTTTTAGGAGAAAAATAGGTGAGAAAATAACCTCCAGCATAATAAAAAATAAGCATATTCCCAAGGATATGCCAAATCCCGGCATGTAGGAAAGAATAGGTAATAATGGTCCAGGGCTTTAAAATATATTCTGAAGGATCTTGAGGAAAAACAAACCACTGTAACAGAAAGTCTGAGGGAACCTGAAAAAGAAAGGAGATGGTTTTAATTAGAAAGAAAACAACAAATACAGCTACATTAAGAGCGATAATTTTCTCTACAACAGAAGCTGTTTGTATCTTCAGTCTTAAATTATCTCTGGTGGTCATTAATCCCAACGATTTTGATTGAACTGATTTTTTTTCCAGTACCACATTGTAATAGCTCCAATCACAGCTCCCCCAATATGTGCCCAATAGGCGGTATTTGAAGGCCCCATAAAACTAGTGCCGGTAACTGCGGAAAACAGCGTGATTAAAAAGTAACCTCCAATTAAGTATTTAGCTTTTATAGGCACAGGAATAAACATAAGATACAACGGCAAATTAGGATATATGATCGCGAACGCTGTCATTACACCAAAAATTGCTCCCGAGGCACCTACCATAGGCGTATAATACGCATTCATTAACTGCCTTGCTGTATCTTCGGGAACATTTATATAACGATGATAACTTCCAGATGCCGCTTCGCGTATCATATGGTCGATATCTCCGGGGTTTACGCCGGCATCCAGAAAAGTCTGATAGGCATGATCAAAATTATAATAGCTGAAAAGAATTTGTAATCCTGCCGCACCTAAACCTGCAGAAAAATAGAGAAATAAAAACCTGTTTTGTCCCAGTGATTGCTCCAGCAAACTACCAAAAACATAAAGCGCGAACATATTAAAAAGAATATGAGCGAAACCGGCATGCATGAACATATGCGTTACTAACTGCCAGAAATGAAAATGATCATTCTTGGGAAACCAAAGGGCAAACAGCTCGAAAGCACGATCGCCAATGGCCATAGTTCCCACAAAAAATAAAATATTTATAATTAAAAGTACCTTTACGGTATCTGTAATTCTTCCCATTTAATTGAATTTTTTTTCCAGTTCTTCAACTGGCAAGGTAATAAAAACCGCTTTGTTAAACGGTGTTAATGATGGCTCTTTGCAAGCAAATAAACGGTTTACAATATGTTGTTGTTCCGTATTATCCAGCCAGCTTCCTGCTTTTACGGCCATACTTTTTGCCAGAGATTTAGCCAGTAAATCGGTTTGGGAAAAATTATTCCCGGGAATCTCATTCTGAAAATCCGATAATAGGTACTCCAACAACTGCTCTACTTCGCTCTCCAAAACCGCGGGTGGAATTCCGGTTATTTCTACTGAATCTGATTCAATTTCAGAAAAAATAAAACCTGTTTGCTCCAGGGAATCTTTTATTCCTTTCAGCAAATTTATTTCCTGCTGATTGAATTTCAAACGTAGCGGAAAAAGTAATTGCTGACTTATAGCTGCAGAAACAGTGATACTCTTAAGTAGCTCTTCGTAAAGAATTCTAGTATGTGCCCGATGCTGATCTATAACCAGCATCCCATTTTTAAGGGTGCTTATAATGAACTTTTTATTCAGCTGAAAAGTGGTATTCTGAGATTCTTCATTTTGCCCTGCTTCAAATAATTTTCCAGTTACTTCTTCACTTTCCAGTTCTATTTCCACGCCATTAAATTCTTCTTCTTGCCTCCTGCTGCTATCCAATTCGCTATATAAACTTTCCCAGCTTCCGGCATCTCTTTTGTAATTAGAAGAACCTTTTTTAAAAGGATTAAAATTTCGATCTACTTCCACTTTTGGATGTGAAACCTCCTTGTTGGTATAATCGTAAGGCGTATCCAGATTGGGGTCACGATCAAAATCCAAGACGGGAGCAACGCTAAACTGGCCCAGGCTGTGCTTAACTGCGCTTCGCAGAATTGCATACAGCGCTTGCTCATCATCAAATTTAATTTCGGTTTTCGTGGGATGGATATTAATATCTATACTCTGCGGATCTACCTGCAGATACAGGAAATAACTGGGGCGCGCTTTATCCTGAAGCAACCCCTCGAAAGCGGTCGTTATAGCGTGATTAAGATATCCGCTTTTTATAAATCTGTCGTTTACAAAAAAGAACTGTTCTCCCCGCGTGCGTTTTGCAAATTCAGGTTTTCCTATAAATCCTGAAATCTTTACAATTTCAGTGTCTTCAGTAACGGGTACCAGTTTTTCATTGGTTTTTCCTCCAAATATATTGGTGATTCGTTGCCTGTAAATTGATGGGGGTAATTGAAATAATTCTGAAGAATTATGAATAAAAGAAAAAGAAATCTGTGGATGGGCTAAAGCCACCCGTTGAAATTCATCTATAATATGCCGCAGTTCTACAGTATCGGATTTTAAAAAATTTCTTCTTGCAGGAATATTATAGAACAGATTTTTAACGCTTATGGAAGTTCCTTTTGCAGTAACACAGGCATCCTGGGATATCACTTCGCTGCCTTCAATTTTTATGCAGGTACCAACTTCATCTTCATCCCGTCGGGTTTTTAGTTCCACATGCGAAATGGCGGCAATAGATGCTAAAGCTTCCCCTCTAAAGCCTTTTGTTTTTAAACTGAAGAGATCTTCAGCGAGCTTAATTTTTGAAGTGGCATGCCTTTCAAAACTAAGGCGTGCATCGGTAATACTCATTCCCGCTCCATCGTCTATCACATTCACAAGCACTTTTCCCGATTCTTTTAAATAAATCTGAATATTCTTAGCTCCGGCATCTATGGAGTTCTCAAGTAATTCTTTTATAACAGAAGCCGGACGCTGCACCACCTCACCGGCAGCAATTTGGTTGGCCACGTGATCCGGCAGCAGATGGATAACATCACTCATTTAAAAGTATTTCGCAAAAATGGACAAATCGAAATCTATAACCCATAAAAATATAAGAATCAGAATAACTATTACGTAAAGCACCGTTTTGTTGATTTCACGATTTCCACGATTGCGCATCGTAGAACGGGTGTGTGCCCATTGGGATCCAAAATCGATATTATTGGTGGTATCCCTGTATTTCTGAAATTTTGAATCAAAATCATAGATATTTCCGTCATTCTTCCCTTTATAATAACGCGGAGTATAATTATAACGGGTGTTTTTTCTGGATTTTAAGAAATTGATTTTCAAAATTAAGGATTTTACAGATGTTCAAATTTACTTAAAAAGGCCCACAAAAGGAAGCCAGAGCAAGCAAAATAAAATGAACAAGAATAATGCCGAACTAAGGAGAGTTTAGAACCGGGCGTCTTTGCGAAGTTGGGCCATCTTTATAGCGGCTATAGCGGCTTCTGTCCCTTTATTTCCGTGCTTTCCTCCAGATCTGTCGACTGCCTGTTGTATGTTTTGATCTGTTAGAACACAAAAAATCACCGGAATATCGCTTTGAACATTCAGATCCTTTATACCCTGGGAAACAGCCTGGCAAACAAAATCGAAATGTTTGGTTTCTCCTTCGATCACGCTTCCAATAGCAATAACAGCATCGAGCATATCATAGCTCTGCTGCATTTTTTTAGAACCGTAAATAAGTTCAAAGCTTCCGGGTACATTCCAGCGAACAATATTTTCGTTAAGAACGCCATTTTCTTTTAAAGCATCGTAGGCTCCCTTAAAAAGTCCTTCAGTAATGGCATCATTCCACTCTGAAACAACAATTCCAAACCGAAAGTCCTTCGCGTTTGGAATTGAATTTTTATCGTATTCAGAAAGATTTTTACCCTGAGTAGCCATATTTTTATTTCATTGCCTGTGCCTGCCCCATATAGACAGGAACTTTTTGAGCTTCGGGCGTATCGGCAAATTCATCTTTAATACGAGTTAAATACTCTTCCGCCTTATCTTTTTTATCTAATTGAAGTGCAGTAATTGCTGCTTTTAATAAAGCTTTTGGAGTTGTAAATGTATTAGAACGCATAGATGCTGCCTTGTCGTAATACTTCAAAGCCTGTTCAGGCTGGTTCAGTTGCATAAAAGCATCTCCTATTCCCTCTACTGCCAAAGGTGCTGTGATTTCATCATCGCCGTTATAATCTTCAAGATAATCTATGGCCTTTTGATAATCGTTTGTATTTAGGTAAGAGAAGCCAGCATAATAATTAGCAAGATCCGCAGAAGGAGTTCCGCTGTAATTATCTATAATATCTAAAAATCCGTATTTCCCTTCCCCACCATTTAATGCAAGGTTATAAAGAGAATCCTGTGCAGTTCCGGTTTCATTCAATGCATTGTTAAAATAGGTTTGAGCTACGGCCATTTCATTGGCAGCTTCTTTCTCGGTTGGACCGGAGATAAATCGCTCATATCCTAAATATCCTAAAATTACTAGGGCTGCAATTCCAACAATAATGTAAATATAATTCTGGTGTTCGGCAACCCAAAACTCGGTTTTGCTTGCACCTTCGTCAAGTCTGTTAAAAACGCCTGCGGTTGTAGATTTTTCTTCTGCTAACTTAGCACGTTCTTCTTTAGTGGCCGGTTTAGTACCTTTTTTCTTGTAAGTCGCCATAAATTCGGTTTAATGTGTGGCAAAAATAAAATTTTTATTCTTATTTAAAAGGGAAATTATTTCTTATTTTTTAATATTTTCGAACTCAATCTTATACCTTTATTGAAAATATTACTGAATTTAATTAGCTGAATATCAGCAATATATGTTTATAAAAACTTTATCATTAATCAACTATAAAAATTTTGATTCTATTTCCTTCGAATTTGACCCCAAAATAAATTGTTTGGTCGGGCCGAATGGAGTAGGTAAAACGAATGTTCTGGATAGCATTTATCACCTTTCCTTCGGGAAAAGTTATTTTAATCCCATTACCAGCCAAAATATAAATCACGAAGCCGATTTTTTTGTTATTGAAGCGAACGTAGAGAAAAATGAAAGGGACGAACAAATCCTGATTAGTGCCCGCAAAGGACAAAAAAAAGTAATAAAGCGAAACAACAAACCCTACGAGAAATTTAGTGAGCATATAGGATTTATTCCAGCCGTAATTATCTCCCCCGGAGATCGTGATCTTATTCTGGAAGGCAGTGAGACCCGGCGAAAATTTATTGATGGGGTGATTTCACAAAGCGATACTGAATATCTGCACACCCTTTTACAGTATACCAAAGTGGTAGCACAACGAAACGCCTTACTGAAATTCTTTGCCGCAAACCACAAATTTGACCGTGATACCCTGGAAATTTACAATGCCCAAATGGCGCAAATGGGAAGTGTTCTTTTTGAAAAAAGAAAAGCCTTTCTCCATGAATTTATACCCATTTTTAATACCAGGTATGCCGATATTGCCAATAAAAAAGAACAGGTATCTATAGAATATAAAAGTAAACTTGCCGATGCACCACTGGAAGAACTGCTGAAAGAAAACCTGCAAAAAGATATGGTGCTTCAATATACCAGTGTGGGTACACATAAAGACGATTTAAGCTTTGAGATTGAAGGTCACTCGATAAAAAAATTCGGATCGCAGGGACAACAAAAATCCTTTTTGATAGCTCTAAAACTTGCGCAGTTCGATTTTATAAAAAATATTAGAAAGGCCAATCCGGTTTTATTATTAGATGATATTTTTGATAAACTTGACGAGCAAAGGGTAACCCAATTAGTTGCTCTGGTAAGCCGGGAAGAACTTGGACAGATATTTATTAGCGACACCCACGCGCAGCGGACAGAAAAAGTGGTAAAACAAAGCAATCAGTCTTATAAAATATTTAAATTATAAATTTCGATTTCAGAAAAGTAGTTATGAAAAAAATTGCGTTTTTATTAGTTATTTTATTTATTTCCTGTTCAAAACAGGATCCTGAGGAACAATTAAAAAACCTTAACGGGTATTGGCAAATTAACCAGGTGGAATTCGCCAAAGATTCTATTCGAAAGTTCAAATTCAGTGCAAACGTAGATTATTTGCAAATTGATGACAGGAGTCATACCGGCTTCAGAAAAAAAGTGAGAGCCCAGATAAATGGAAGTTTTATTGATTCTGGAAATAAAGAAGATATAACGGCAAAAATTAAAAACGACAGCTTATATTTATATTATTCCACTCCCTATAATAAATGGAAAGAAACCGTTTTGGCTGCTCAAAAAAATACTATGAGTATTAAAAACGAAAACGGTGTAATTTATCATTATAAACGCTACAAACCCCTTTTAGAAGAAGCCCATGAAAAGAAATAATGAACATCTTAAATTAAGCGAAGCACTTCAGGAATTTGTAAACGACAACAAACTTGAAAAAGGACTTAATAAAGTAAAGGCCCGGGATGTTTGGAATGAGCAGATGGGTCCTGCTGTTAAAAAATATACCAACGCGGTAAAACTGGAAGGCACGACATTATATGTAATGCTTACTTCCTCGGTGTTACGAGAAGAATTAAGTTACGGGAAAGAAAAAATAATCAATAACCTTAATGAAAGCCTGGGAAAAGAATTAATTAAAAAATTAATCCTGCGATAATCCTTATAAAAGAGAGTGTTTTAAAGAGAAAGTACCAAAAGCAAAAAGCTGCACGAAACGTGCAGCTTTTTTTAATTTTTCCAGAAGAAAATAGTTTTTAAAACATTTCTCTTCCTGCAAAGTGAAAAGCAGATTCTATCGCTGCATTTTCATCGCTATCGCTCCCATGAACCGCATTCTCCCCAATAGATGCGGCATATTTTTTACGAATGGTTCCTTCTGCGGCTTCTTCAGGATTGGTAGCTCCTATAAGAGTTCTAAAATCTTCAACAGCATTGTCCTTTTCAAGAATAGCAGCTACTATTGGACCCCGGGTCATATATTCCACCAACTCACTGAAGAAAGGGCGCTCTTTATGGATTTCATAAAAAGTTTCCGCATCGTGACGGGTCATTCTTGTTAATTTCATTGCTACAATTCGAAAACCGGAAGCGGTAATTTGTTCCAGGATTGCCCCAATATTCCCGTTCTCTACTGCATCGGGTTTAAGCATTGTAAACGTTCTGTTATTAGCCATTTTATGGATTTTAAATTTTTTGCAAAAGTACGCAAAGAAGGCATTTAACCAAGAAAATATTACTTTTTAATTCAAATTTAAAGTTTCCAAGACCTCCCCTAAGTAATACAACTCTTCATTATTCTTCTAGAAAAGCCGGAGAATTCACCTATCGAACTATTTTGCAACTGGTATTAAATTGTATCTTTACGCCCTATTATGACAGATAAAAAAATTAAGGAAGCAAGGGAATTAATTACCTCAGCGGCTAAAATTGTAATTGTTCCTCATAAAGGCCCCGATGGCGACGCTATTGGTTCCAGTCTGGGACTCTACCATTTTTTAAAGAATAAAACAGCAAACGTTTCGGTTATTTCTCCCAATGATTATCCGGAATTTTTAAAATGGCTGCCCGGTAGCGAGGAAATTTTAATTTTTGAACAGCAGGCAGAATCCTGCAGGAAATTGATTGCTGAAGCAGATCTCATTTTCACTTTGGATTTTAATAGTTTACACCGGTCCGGAGATATGGGGATTCTACTGGAACAGGCAAGTTGCGCAAAATATATAATGATTGATCATCACCCAATGCCGGATGAGTATGCGAGTGTTACATTTAGTGATACGCATATGAGTTCTACCTGCGAGATGATCTATACCTTTATTAAAAAACTGAATGGACTTTCTGAAATAACCGCCGATATAGCTACGTGTTTATACGCCGGAATTATGACCGATACAGGTTCTTTCAGATTTAAGTCTACTACAAGTGATACCCATCGTGCCATAGCCGATTTAATAGATAAAGGAGCCGATGGTGCTTTAATTCATCAAAGAATTTATGATACATTTTCTGAAAGCCGACTTCAATTATTGGGGGTTGCCCTTCAGAACCTAAGGGTAAATCAAGAATTAAGAACGGCTTATATCACTCTTTCCCAAGAAGAACTGGATGCAAATAACTTCAAAAAAGGAGATACAGAAGGATTTGTAAATTATGGATTAACTTTGGAAGGAATAATTTTTGCCGCTATTTTTATAGAACACAAGGCCGAGGGAATTATAAAAATAAGTTTTAGATCTAAAGGTGCTTTTTCCGTTAATGAATTCGCCAGAGCCAATTTTAACGGAGGAGGCCATGAAAATGCGGCAGGAGGAAAAAGTAATCTTTCTATGGCAGAAACTACCGAAAAATTTAATAAGTTGCTTCTAGAATATAAGGAGAAATTGAAATGATAATTAAAAGAATTCTTTATATAATAGTGCTCTGCTCAGGATTTATAGCATGTAAATCGCCGCAGGCACGGAAACCTGTAACCCAAAAATCGGGTTCTTTTATAAATGAATCTATTTTAAGAAATAAAAAACTTGTTGCACGAGAAGAAGCAACTATACAAGAAATTATTAAAAAAGATTCGACAAGAAACTATTTGGCGTCCACCAACGGGTTCTGGTATTATTACAATAAAAAATCTACCGATACCTTAAACACAAAAACGCCCGATTACGGCGATACCATAAATTTCGATTATTCCATATCCACTCTTGATGGGAAGCCTATCTATGCTGAAGGAGAATTACCTACCCAAAATTATGTGATGGATAAACAAGAACTATTTAGCGGCCTGCGTGAAGGTCTTAAACTTATGAAAGAAGGGGAAACCGTAACCTTTCTTTTTCCTTCTCATAAAGCATTTGGCTATTATGGCGACAAAAATAAAATAGGAACGAATGTTCCTGTTATTACCAGGGTTACCTTACACTCTATAACTGAAAAAGACAACCAAAATTCTCAAAATTAAAATGAAAAAATTAAAATTCTTATTTATCTGTACTGTTTTATTAGGAATGGTTTCCTGCAAGGAAGATTATCCAGATCTAAAAGATGGAATTTATGCAGAGTTCAATACCTCTAAAGGTTCTTTTCTTGCTCGTCTTAATTATAAAGCTACCCCTCTTACCGTAGCTAATTTTGTAGCTCTTGCCGAAGGAAAAAGCCATTCTATGGTGGACAGCCTATATCAAGGAAAAAAATTCTATGACGGGTTAATCTTTCACCGGGTGATTAAAGATTTTATGATCCAGGGAGGTGATCCTACAGGCACGGGAAGCGGCGATCCCGGGTACAAATTTCCAGATGAAATTGTAGATTCTTTACAGTTCGATAAAAAAGGAATTCTTGCCATGGCCAATGCGGGCCCAAACACCAATGGGAGTCAGTTCTTTATCACTCTTAAAGAAACCCCATGGTTAAACGGGAAACATACCATTTTTGGAGAAGTAATTAAAGGTCAGGAAACCGTAGACAGCATTGGAACCGTAAAAACAGGTCCCGGCGATAAACCTGAAGTGGATGTGAAAATCAATAATGTAAATATTATTAGAAAAGGACAGGAAGCAAAAGATTTTAACGCAAAAGAAATCTTTGAGAACGAACTGGCTAAAGTGAAAAAAGAGGAAGAAGAAACGGCTAAAAAACAGCAAGTCGCCAGGGAAGAAGCGAAACAAAAATTTGCCTCTTTTAAGAATGATGCAAAAACACTGGAAAGCGGACTGCAAATTTATTTCCTTAAGAAAGGAGACGGGCCACAACCCAAAACCGGAGATGTTGTGAAAGTAGACTACGCAGGCTATTTCCAGGACGGAACTTTATTTGATACCAGCATGGAAGATCTCGCTGTTAAATCTGGAGCTTTTAGCCAGCAACGTAAAGACCAGATAGGTTACCAACCTATGGAAATTCCCTACGGTCCCGATGCAAAAGTTATTCCCGGATTTAAGGAAGGTCTGCAGCAAATGCGGGTTGGAGATAAAGTAGTTCTCTATATTCCTTCCCATTTAGCCTATGGTGAAAGAGGTGCCGGAGGAGTGATTCCTCCTAATACCGATTTGGTTTTCCAAATAGAAATGATTGGAATAAAGTAAAATTTTTAGAAAAATATTAAAAAAAAAGGCCATCTGTTTTGATGGCCTTTTTTAGCTTTAGTTCTATTTTTAATAGAGAATACGGAATTTAATAGTATCCTTAATTCCTTTTAATTCTTTTATTACAGCATTATCATATTGCTTATCTATATCTGTAATTACATATCCAACCGTCTCATTGGTTTTAAGATACTGACCAACAATATTGATATCATTCATAGCAAGAATTTTATTTATTTGTGCTATAATGCCCGGTTTATTATGGTGAATATGAATTAACCGATGCGCATTTTCTAAAATAGGAAGTTGCAGGTTTGGAAAATTCACACTGTTAAAAGTTCCTCCTGTATTAATATATTCAATGATTTTGCCCGGAACAAAATTCCCTATATTTTCCTGAGCTTCCAAAGTACTTCCCCCAATATGAGGAGTAAGTATCACATTAGGTAAACCACACAGAGGAGATTCGAATGCATCCTGATTGGTTTTTGGTTCTTTAGGAAAGACATCTACTCCTGCACCTTTTATTTTTCCGGAATTCATGGCATCTTTCAGCGCATCAATATTTACCACATGACCCCTGCTCAGGTTCAGAAAAATAGTCCCTTCTTTCATTTGTCGGAATTGTTTCTCTCCTATAAGGTTTTTATTTTCCTTTCTTCCGTCTATATGAAGGGTAACTATATCTACTGTTTCCAACAACTCTTTAAGACTGTTGCATTTTGTGGCATTTCCCAAGGCCAGTTTTTCTACCAGATCGTAATAATAAACATCAAAACCAATGGCTTCTGCAACTACCGAAAGCTGCGCTCCAATATTGCCATAGCCTATAATACCCAATTTTTTACCTCGAATTTCAAAACTTCCTGCCGAAGATTTATCCCAGTTTCCTTCATGCATCTTGCGAATTTTATCAGGCAAATTCCGCATTAACAGTATGATTTCTCCAATGGCAAGTTCTACTACAGAACGTGTATTACTAAAAGGAGCATTAAAAACAGCTACTCCTTTTTTTAAACATTCCTCCAGATCAATTTGATTTGTACCTATACAAAACGCTCCTACCGCGATTAAACGATTCGCGTTTTCCAGGACTTTTTTAGTTAAATTGGTTTTGGAACGTATTCCTAACACCGAAACATCCTTTATTTTTTCGGCAAGCTCCTCTTCATCTAAAGCACCACTGTGGGTTGTTACATTATATCCCTCGTTCTTCATTATGGCCAAAGCATCAGGATGCACATTTTCAAGCAAAAGGACTTTTATTCGGTTTTTAGGATAAGAAATTGCTTTATTCATTTTGTGTACATATAAAAATTCATCAAGACTGGGAGTGATATGATCTGCTTTATTAAGAACCTTTTCCCGCTCTACATTTTCCGTAAAGGCATAAAACTTATTAGCCAGGCCTGCGGCTTTTATTTCATAATCTGTGTAACCATCACCAATTACATAAACATCTCCTTTTAAATCCAGTGATTTTAAAAGTTCTACTTTACCGTTATTGGAAGACAATACATTCTCCTTATCAAAGCCCGTGATATTTCCCTGGGCATCGAATTTAAAAGTATTGGCATAAACATTCTCTGCTTTAAGGCCCAGTTCTGATACAATGGGTATAATGAATTCTTTAAAGCCATTGGAAACGATATAAATATTTTCCCGATTCTCAGAAAAAAATGATTCATTCCGAACGAATGAGGTAGAAATTTTACTTTTTAATAATTCTACCAGCGGCTGTAAATGTTCTTTTTTAGGCTCCAACAATTTTAGCCTAAGATCCAGGGACTCTCTAAAAGATAAATCCCCGCTCATTCCACGATCGGTAAGATCTGTAAGTTTTGTAAGTTTCTCCTGTTTTTTTGAATCGGTTTTTAACGAGATTTCTCCCAGAACATCCAGGGCTTCTACTTGAGTAAATGTACTGTCAAAATCGATAACAAAATGTCGGGAAGTTTTCATGAAAAAGGCTTAGAATTTTTAATTTGAAGGCTTAAAATTAGTACATTAAACACACAAAAAAGAGGGCAGGAAGCAAAAAAAATATCTTTTGCAAGGACTTGAAAATAAAGCCCTTTTTTTTGCCGATAAAGTATTTATTACCTTTTATTTTCATAAAAAATCAATAGCCGTATTTCATTTTTCAGGAATATTCTTCAGAATTTCGATAATAAACTTCCAGTATTTTTTTGTTGAAGAAATACTGGCTCTTTCATCGGGAGAATGTGCGCCTCTAATTGTAGGTCCAAAAGAGATCATATCCATTTCCGGATAATGAGCACCTATAATTCCACATTCCAGCCCCGCATGACAGGCAGCAATATCTGCTTTTTGCCCGTTGAGTTTTTGATACAATTTATCTAACACCTTTAAAATTGCAGAATCTCTATCGGGTGTCCACCCTGGATAATCGCCGGAAAGTTTTACATGAAATTTTCCAAGTTCAAAACAGGAAGTAAGGCTTCTTACCAGATCTTCTTTGGAAGAATCTACCGAAGAACGGGTAAGGCATCTAATTTCTGCGTGTCCTTCCTTTACTTCTACTTTCGCGATATTATTGGATGTCTCCACTAATTCTTCAATATCAGGACTCATTCTGTAAACACCATTATGGGCAGCGTACAGAGTTTTAAGTATATATCCCCTGTCTTCTTCATGCATTACTTTTGCGGGAACTTCAGTTTCAGAAATCTCTATGTTTAATCTGGGTTCTAAGGAAGCGTATTCCTGCCTGATTTCTTCTGAAATTTTCCCAATTTCGCTTAGAAATGCTTTTTTCTGAAGATCATCTACCGTTACTACCGCTTCACTTTCCCGTGGAATGGCATTGCGAAGACCTCCGCCGGAAATCCAGGCTATTTGCATGTCCAGATTTTCAGAAGCGTCAAAAAGCAAACGATTCATGAATTTATTGGCATTCCCAAGTCCTTTAATAATATCCATTCCCGAATGGCCTCCCTGCAATCCGTTTACCAACACTTTAAAAGCGGCAGCACCGTCGGGAGTTTCTACTTCCCTATATTTTTTTGTGGCAGTGATATCGATTCCTCCGGCGCACCCAATTCCTATTTCATCATCTTCTTCGGTATCCAGGTTTAAAAGTATTTCACCTTTTAAGAGATTTTCCTGCAGTTCTTTGGCACCCGTCATCCCGGTTTCTTCATCTATGGTAAAAAGAGCTTCAATGGCAGGATGCTCGATATCATTTCTTTCAAGAATTGCCATAATCGTGGCCACGCCCAAACCATTATCGGCTCCCAGGGTGGTTCCTTTTGCTCTAACCCAATCTCCGTCTACATACATTTCAATTCCCTGGGTATCAAAATTGAAGTTAGTGCTATTATTTTTTTGGTGTACCATATCCAGATGGGATTGAAGCACTACCGGCTGTCTATTTTCCATTCCTGCCGTCGCAGGTTTTTTTATAATCACATTCCCTCCGGAATCTATTGTAGTTTCCAAACCGCGGCTCTCCCCAAAATCTTTTATAAACTCCACTACTCTTTCCTCATTTTTAGAAGGTCGTGGCACCGCATTTAAATCGGCGAATTTATTCCATAATGTTTTTGGCTCAAGAGCTCTTATTTCTTCGTTCATACTATATTTATTTGGTATCTTCACAAAGATATTGGTAATTACCAAAGCACGAAACTTTGAGAGTTTTTTATTATAATTTTAAAGCGTGAAAAGGACTTCCTCTCTTATTTTAGCCATTCTTCTCCCTGTTCAGTTTGCGTTCGTTAAAATAATAGCAGGGTATCCCAATCTTGTTGAAACCTATTATAGCAGAGGCTTATACCCCATTCTTTCCCGTATTATGCGGTTTTCCCTCGGAATATTTCCCTTTTCGATAGGTGATTTTTTATACGCCTTCTTTATAATTATGATAATTCGCTGGATTGTTCTTCGGATACAAACCCGATTCAAAAATCCCGGGAAATGGATAGTGGAAACCCTGGCAAGCCTCTCAATAATTTATGCCTGTTTTCATTTGTTCTGGGGGTTTAATTATTACCGGCTTCCCTTGCACAAATCGCTACACATTAAAGATTCTTATACTACAGAAGAGCTGGTCTCGGTTACTAAACTCCTTATTCAGAAATCGAATGAAGTACATAAAGAACTCATAAATAATGATACTCTGGCGGTTCCTTATCATTTTTCAAAAGCCCAAATGCTTCAGAAGACAGTAAAAGGTTACTCTTATATTGTAAAAGATTTTCCCGAACTGGCATATCATGGCAAAAGCTTAAAAAGATCTCTTTTCAGCATTCCTTTAACTTATATGGGTTTTAACGGGTATTTAAATCCCTTAACCAACGAGGCCCAGGTAAATACTTTAATACTTCCCTATAAAATTCCTACTACCGCCACTCACGAAATTGGCCACCAGCTTGGATTTGCGAAAGAAAATGAAGCTAATTTCATTGCCTGCCTGGTAACCATGAAAAACCCGGATCCATACTTCAGGTATTCCGGCTATACCTTTGCCCTTAGTCATTGCTTAAGCGAACTTTACCGCAGAGATCCTAAAAAAGGAGATGAGCTTTTAAAACTGGTAATGCCGGGAATTTTAAAAAATTATGCTGAAGTAAGTATTTTTTGGCAAAAACACAGCAACCCGTTAGAACCCTATTTTCAATCTACTTATGGTGGATATTTAAAGGCGAATAACCAAATTGAAGGAATGAAAAGCTACAGCTATGTAGTGGCGCTTCTGGTAAATTACTTCCAAAGTGTTAAAAAGGCAATTTAGGAAAGCGGCATTTTCCTAAAATTTTCTTAAATTCCAGCCTTTATAAATTCAGAAGAAAAATTATTTACCAAAAACCCACGCTTTTATGAAATTAAAATTTCTACTATTTTTCTTATTTCTCTGCGGAATAAGTTTACAGGCCCAAAAATATTTCCCTACCAATGCCGGGGTAAAGGCAGCCGAAAACACCAATTATACCGTATTTAAAAACGCAAAAATTCATACCGATCCTAAAACCATTATCGAAAATGGAATGTTTGCCATTCAGGACGGAAAGATAACTGCGGTTGGAAAATCTATCGATATTCCAAAAAATTCTGTAGTAATCGATTTACATGGAAAAGAAGTGTATCCTTCTTTTATCGACCTTTTTAGCGAATTCGGAATTAAAAAACCCGAAAGAGCCAAATCCAACGGAGAACCTCAATACGAAGCCAGCCGTGAAGGTTATTACTGGAACGATCATATTCGTCCTACTACGAATGCCGTAGAACATTTTAATTATGATAAAGATGTCGCCAAAAATTATCAGCAAAACGGATTTGGTGTGGTAAACACACACATGCCCGACGGAATTATTCGTGGGACCGGAATGCTGGTAGCTCTGAACTCTGAAGGTACCGATGGAGACCGCATATTAAACGACCGTTCTGCTCAATATTATTCGTTCGATAAAAGTGTGCAATCCCAACAGTCCTATCCAACTTCAATCATGGGAGTTATGGCCCTGATTCGCCAGGTTTATATGGATGCCGACTGGTATGCCGGTGGAAATTCAGATACCAAGGACCTTTCTTTAGAAGCTATTAACCGAAATAAGAATCTTGTTCAAATTTTTCGTACTGATAACCTTTTAAATTCCCTTCGTGCCGACAAAGTAGGCGACGAAATAGGAATGCAATTCGTGATCCTTGGCAGCGGAAATGAATTTGAGCGTTTAGATGAAGTAAAAAACACGAATGCCACCTTCATTGTACCACTTGATTTTCCTGATGCCTATGATGTTGAAGATCCTTTTTTAACCAATTATGTAAGCCTGCATGATATGAAGGTGTGGAATGAAGCACCGGCAAATCTTAAAATGATGGCCGATAAAAATATCCCTTTTACCTTAACCACCTACAGCCTAAAAGATCCAAAGAAATTTCATACCAATCTTTTAAAAGCTATAGACTATGGTTTAGATAAAAATCAGGCTCTTGCCGCTCTTACCACTGTTCCGGCAAGTGTAATCGGGCAGGAGAATAAACTGGGCGTAATAAAACCAGGAGCCTGGGCAAATTTCCTTATCACTTCAGGAGATTACTTTAAAGAAAATACTACCCTGTACGAAAACTGGGTAGAGGGGAAACGCAACGTTCTGGAAGATCTGAATAGTATAGATCTGGCCGGCGATTATAATTTGAACGTAGATGGCAAAAGCTATTCCCTAAAAATTTCGGGTGATGCTAACAGCCCCAAGACCGAAGTTACACTTAATGATAAAAAGGTTAGTTCCAAAATAACTTATAAAGACAACTGGATGAATTTGCTGTTAAATACATCAGATTCTACAAAAACAGATTTTACCAGACTGATAGCTAAAGTTTCTGAAAAATCCAATCAGATCGCTGGAAAAGCCATTTTAGCAAATGGGAGCGAAACCAATTTTACGGCAATAAAAACCGGCGACCAGAAAAAGGAAGACAAAAAAGAAGAAAAAGAGGTACATACAGTACTTCCTGTTTCCTTTCCTAATATGGCGTATGGATGGGACCAAATTCCGAAGCAACAGGATATTCTGTTTAAAAATGCGACCGTATGGACAAACACGGATAAAGGAATTTTAAAAAATACTGATGTTCTTATTAAAAATGGAAAAATCGCTAAAGTAGGCTCTAATTTAAGTGCTGGTGGTGCTAAAGTAATCGACGCTACGGGTAAACATCTTACCTCGGGAATAATAGATGAACATTCACATATTGCAGCTTCTTCTATTAACGAAGCGGGACAAAACTCAAGTGCGGAGGTTCGTATGAAAGATGTGGTAGATCCGACAGATATAAGTATTTACCGGGATCTTGCCGGCGGAGTTACCATAGTTCAGTTACTTCACGGTTCTGCTAACCCTATTGGCGGGCAATCGGCCTTATTAAAATTGCGCTGGGGAAAATCTGCTCAGGGACTGTTATATGAAAACGCGCCTAAATTCATAAAATTCGCTTTAGGAGAAAATGTAAAACAATCTAACTGGAACAGCCACAGTCGTTTCCCGCAAACCAGAATGGGTGTGGAACAGGTGTATGAAGATTATTTTACGCGCGCCAAGGAATATGAAGAAGCCAAAAAGAATAATAAAAACTTCAGAAAAGACCAGGAAATGGAAACTCTTGCGGAGATTCTTAACGGAGAAAGATTCATAACCTGCCACTCCTATGTTCAAAGCGAGATTAATATGTTAATGCATGTGGCCGATCAATTTGGTTTTAGAGTGAATACTTTTACTCATATTCTTGAAGGTTACAAAGTAGCCGACAAAATGAAAGCTCATGGAGCCGGTGGTTCTACTTTTAGCGACTGGTGGGCATACAAATATGAAGTGAAGGACGCAATTCCCTATAATGCTGCAATTATGCATAACGCGGGTGTTACGGTAGCAATTAACAGCGATGATGCCGAAATGAGCCGAAGATTGAACCAGGAAGCCGCTAAAAGTGTTAAATACGGTGATATTCCAGAAGAAGAAGCCTGGAAATTTGTGACGCTTAACCCGGCAAAACTTTTACATATAGATGACCGTGTGGGAAGTGTTGAAGAAGGAAAGGACGGAGATGTGGTTTTATGGAGCGGAAATCCTTTATCGGTATATTCAAAAGCTGAAAAAACGCTGGTAGATGGAACTGTATATTTCGATCTTGAAAAAGATAAAGAACTTCGAAAAGAAGAAGAACAGCAAAAAAATCTTCTGGTTACTCAAATGCTGGAAGCAAAAAACGGCGGGGCTAAAACCCGGTCGGTTACCAAAGAAGAAAAACACTACAACACCTGTGATACAGGAGAAATCAACTAAAAGAAAAACTATGGAAACTTTAAAAATAAAACTCTTAGTCCTTCTTCTTTCTTTTGCGGGAATAATGACTGCCCAACAAACTCCCGCCTCAAAACAGGACGAAGCAGTAACTATTGTAGGAGCTACGGCTCATTTGGGAAATGGTAAAGTGATAGATAACAGCCTTATTATTTTTGAAAACGGAAAATTAACTCAGGTGCTGGATGCCACTACCACAAAAATGCAATATCGCGGAAAGGTTATAAATGCTGAAGGAAAACATGTGTATCCGGGATTTATTGCACCAAATACCACATTAGGGCTGGTGGAAATCGATGCCGTAAGAGCCTCGGACGATGAAGATGAAATTGGCGAAATGTTACCCCATGTTCGCAGTATCATTGCCTATAATGCTGAGAGCAAGATTGTGGAAACTATGAGACCCAATGGAGTACTTATGGCTCAAATTGTGCCCCGGGGCGGTAGGATTTCAGGTACTTCCTCTATTGTTCAGCTAGATGCCTGGAACTGGGAAGATGCGATACTTAAAGAAGATGACGGCTTGCATATAAACTGGCCAAATAGCTTTACCAGAGGTCGCTGGTGGCTGGGAGAAGATCCGGGAATGAAACCGAATAAGGAATACCAGGATCAAGTGACCGAGCTTGCACAATTCTTTAACAATTCCAGAGCTTACGGACAGGGAGATCAAAAAGAAATCAACATTCTATTTAAAGCGATGCAACCCGTTTTCAGTGGCGAAAAAAGAGTGTTTGTTCATGTGGACGGAGAAAAGGAAATTCTGGATGCCATTCAGTTTAAAAAAGATCAGAATTTAAAATATATGACGATTGTTGGCGGGTACGATGCTTTAAAAGTAGCCGACAAACTGAAGGAAAATAACATCTCTGTACTTGCAGGACGCCCACACAGCTTACCTGAACAAGATGGCGACGATTATGATAAACCTTATAAACTGGCAAAAGAACTTACAGATAAAGGAATCCTGGTAGGTTTGGAAGGTAGTGGGGAAATGGAACAAATGAATACCAGAAATCTGCCGTTTTATGCAGGAACCGTTGCCGGAAGCGGCTTAGATAAAGAAGAAGCATTAAAGCTTATAACTTCCAATACCGCAAAAATTCTGGGGATTGATGCTACTGCAGGAACCCTTGAAAAAGGGAAGGACGCTACCCTTTTTATAAGTGAAGGCGATGCCCTGGATATGCGAACCAATAAACTTACTCACGCCTGGGTTCAGGGCCGTGAGGTAAGCCTGGAAACGCATCAAACCGAATTATACCATCGTTATTCCGATAAATATAAAAATCAGGCGAAAAAATAATTCTTCTGAAAAAGCTGTAATAATCATAAAACCTTCGGAAAATTCCGAAGGTTTTTCTTTCTGTGTGTTTTAATCTGATTAATTTTACCATATGTACAAGCAACTTTCCAGTTTACAAAATCCTTCTGTAAAAAGAATTCTTCAGCTTCAGGATAAATCCAGAGCTCGCAAAAAGGAAGGATTGTTTGTAGTTGAAGGAAAACGGGAAACGGTTCTGGCTTTGGAGGGAGAGTATGAAATTTCTGAAGTGTTTTTTTGTGAAGCACTTTGCTCTGCTCATGAAGTTCACGAAATTATTCAGCATCGCCTGTCTTCTTCAAAAATTACCGAAATAACTGCTGAAGTTTATAGCAAAATAGCTTATCGTGGCAGTACAGAGGGTATTATTGCAATTTTCAAAGCTGAAAAACTGCTGCTGGAAAATTTAAAATTGAGTTCTGATAATGTTTTAATTTTAGTTGCCGAAGCTCCCGAGAAACCCGGAAATATTGGAGCGTTATTAAGAACGGCAGATGCTGCAGCTTTGGATGCGGTACTCATAGCCAATCCCAAAACCGATATGTTTAATCCTAATATTATTCGCTCCAGTGTAGGCTGTGTTTTCACCAATAAAATTGCTACCGGAAGCACTTCAGAAATCATAGAATTTTTAAAAGAACATAAAATTAAAGTTTTTGCTGCCGAACTGGAAGCTTCAAAAAGTTATCTGGAGACAGATTTCACAGAATCGAGCGCCATTATAGTAGGTACAGAAGCTACAGGACTTAGTGAAGAATGGCTGGAAAATTCAGATCAGAATATAATAATTCCCATGGAGGGAAAGATTGATTCGATGAATGTTTCAGTAGCTGCGGGAATTCTGATTTTTGAAGCGAAAAGACAGCGCAGGAATTAGCTTATTTTATACCTGACATTCATTAGTTAGGAACAAAAATTGACATATAAAAAATATTATTTAATAATGAATAAATAAAAGCCCAATCAAACCAAGTCGGAATATAAAATTAAGCAGAAAAACCTCAACACGAAGTCACGTGGCGCGGAGTTGAGACGTATATAAAAAAGAAAATTTAAATTTTTAAACACCAAAAACCTTGAATGCAACTACGCTGTTTTATATAATTGTTGGAATTATTATACTGGATTTTGTTATAGATAAAATTCTGGATGCCTTAAACGCTAAACATTTTGGGGATCCTATTCCCCCAGAACTGGAAGATGTTTATAACGAAGAGGAATATGAAAAATCCCAGCGTTATAAAAAAGAACGATATAAATTCGGGTTAATAACCTCTACCTGGTCTTTACTTTTACTACTTGGATTCCTCTTTTTACACGGATTTGAATACGCAGACAGATTTGCCAGAAGTTTTAGCGATAATCCTATAATTATTACACTTATCTTTTTTGGAGTGATCATGTTTGTGAGCGATATACTAAGTATGCCTTTCTCTTATTACAGCACTTTTGTTATTGAAGAAAAATATGGATTCAATAAATCCAGCCGCACTACTTTTTTTGTAGATAAACTTAAATCCTGGGCATTAATGGCAATAGTCGGGGGTGGAATCCTTGCTTTGATCGTATGGATTTATACCCTTGCAGGGATTAATTTCTGGTGGTATGCCTGGATTTTAATTACGGTTTTCACCCTATTAATGAATATGTTTTATGCGCGTTTGGTAGTTCCTCTTTTCAATAAACAAAAACCCCTGGAAGACGGTTCTTTACGTTCAAAAATTGAAGCCTATGCGAATAAGGTGGGATTCCAGCTCGATAATATATTTATTATTGATGGATCCAAAAGAAGCACCAAAGCCAATGCCTATTTTTCCGGCTTCGGGAAAGAAAAAAGAATCACCCTTTACGATACGTTGATGAATGAACTTGATGAAGAGGAAATAGTAAGTGTGCTGGCCCATGAAGTAGGTCATTACAAGAAAAAACATATTATCGCCAATGTAATAGCTTCCATAATTACTACCGGTTTCACCCTGTGGTTGTTATCTGTTTTTATTGGTAACCCTATACTTTCTGAAGCTTTGGGAGTAGCTATACCCAGTTTTCATATGGGGCTTATTGCCTTTGGAATTTTGTTTAGCCCTATTTCAGAAATCACCGGATTAATTATGAATTTTCTTTCCCGAAAATTTGAATATCAGGCCGATAATTTTGCCAGAACAACCTTTAATGCAGAAGCGCTTATCTCCAGTCTTAAAAAGCTTTCCAGAAGTAGTCTTAGTAATTTAACGCCCCATAAATCCTATGTTTTTGTGCATTACTCGCACCCTACACTTTTACAAAGATTTAAAAACCTGAAGGGTGAACGATAGTTGTTTGTTTTGAATCTTAATCGTATTTTTAGACTATGACGGAAACTGCTGTTGAAAAAGAAAACAAGAATATTGCCAGGCAGTATAAAGAACTGTTACGCATTAGTTATCGCTCCCTTAGCGAGGACGATAAAAAACTAATACGGCTGGCATTCGATACCGCCGTAGACGCGCATAAAAACCAGCGTCGCAAGTCGGGAGAGGCCTATATTTTCCATCCTATAGCGGTAGCCAAAATTGTTGCTTCAGAAATAGGACTGGATGCCACTTCTATAGCTGCCGCCCTCTTACATGACGTTGTTGAAGATACCGAGTATACTCTCGACGATATTGAGCGGATGTTTGGAAATACAGTCGCGGTGATTGTTGACGGGCTTACCAAAATTTCGCATCTTAAAAAAGATAAAGATGTTTCCCTGCAGGCAGAGAATTTTAGAAAAATGCTGCTCACCCTTAACGATGATGTAAGGGTAATCATTATAAAAATTGCAGACAGGTTACATAATATGCAAACCATGGATGCTATGCAACCCGATAAACAGGTGAAAATAGCTTCAGAAACCTTATATATTTATGCTCCCCTGGCCCACAGAATAGGACTTTACAGCATAAAAACAGAACTTGAAGACCTGGGTTTAAAATATACGGAACCCGAAGTTTATCAGGATATTCTTACCAAAATTCGGGAAAGCAAGGAGCAACAGGATGCCTACATTCAGGATTTTAACCAGGTGATTAAAGACTCTTTGGATAATGAAAATTTAGAATATGAAATAAAAGGCCGGCCAAAATCCATTTTTTCTATTCGCCGGAAAATGAATGCTCAAAACGTGACTTTCGATGAGGTTTTCGACAAATTTGCCGTTCGAATTATTTACAAAAGTGATATTGCCAATGAGAAATTCCTTGCCTGGAAGATTTATTCGATAGTTACAGATCACTTTAGACCTAACCCTATTCGCCTTAGAGACTGGATTTCAAGTCCTAAATCTACAGGTTATGAAGCCCTTCACATCACCGTAATGGGGCCCAAAGGGCGTTGGGTAGAAGTGCAAATTCGCAGTGAACGTATGAATGAAGTTGCCGAAAAAGGATATGCGGCACATTACAAATATAAGCACGGCGAAGAGCAGGAAGAGAAAAGCATGGAAGACTGGTTGAACAAACTTCAGGAAGCACTCGAAAATTCTGAAGCCAATGCCGTGGATTTCGTGGAACAATTCAAATTAAACCTGTATGCCAAGGAAATTTTTGTATTTACCCCGCAGGGAGATTTAAAATCGCTCCCAAAAGGGGCTACCCCCTTGGATTTTGCCTTCAGCATTCATACAGAAATAGGGTTGCATACCCGGGGAGCAAGGGTTAACAATAAACTGGTCCCCTTAAGCCATGAACTTAAAAGCGGCGACCAGATTGAAATTATAACTTCAGAAAATGCAAAACCAAACATCAACTGGCTGGATTATGCAACTACCGCAAGGGCCCGGGCAAAGATAAAATCATCCTTAAAAGACGAGAAGAAGGAAATTGCCGAAGAAGGAAAAGCCATACTTACCAGAAAACTAAAAGCCCAGAAATTACCTTTTAACGAAAGGATTATAAATGAACTTGTTATTTATTTTAAATTAAAAACCAGTCTGGATCTTTTTTACCGGGTAGGAATAGGCAAGATCGATAATAAAAGTTTGAAAGAATTTACTTCCTCCAGGAGTAATGCCTTTGTGAGTTATATAAAAAATAAGATTAGAAAGCCACCAATGGCCGAAGATCTTAATAAGGAAGAAATCACCTCTAAGTATGATCAACTGGTTTTCGGAAAGGAAGAGGAAACGCTTGATTATAAGCTGGCCAACTGCTGTAACCCCATTCCGGGAGATAATGTTTTTGGGTTTATTACGGTGAGTGAAGGAATTAAGGTTCATAAAAAGGACTGCCCTAACGCCATTCAGTTTCAAAGCAATTATGCTTACCGGATTATCCAGGCCAAATGGATAGATTCCTCACAACAGGATTTTAAAGCCGTAATTAAACTTACAGGAATCGATAATTTAGGACTTGTTAGCGATATAACACAGGAAATATCTAAAAGTATGAACGTGAATATGCGCAACATTAATTTTGACAGCTCGGATGGTGTTTTTACAGGAAAAATTACGGTAATTGTAAAGAATAATTCCATTTTAAGCACACTTATAAATCACCTTAAAAAAATAAATGGTATAGACAAGGTGTCCAGGGAATAAACCTATACCTTTGCAAGGATTTAAGATTATGAGTAAAAAAGTAGTAAATAAAAACGATCAGGCGGTAGTTAAGAATGTCTTTACCAAGTTTTTAGAGGAAAAAGGACATCGCAAAACTCCAGAGCGTTTTGCCATACTTCAGGAAATTTATAATAATGAAGATCATTTTGATATAGAATCACTCTATATTAAAATGAAGAATAAAAAATATCGTGTAAGCCGTGCCACCTTGTACAATACCATAGAGCTTTTACTTGAATGTGGCCTGGTAAGAAAACATCAGTTCGGCCAGCAAAACCAATCGCAATATGAAAAATCGTATTTTGATCGGCAACATGATCATATAATTCTTACCGATACCGGCGAAGTTATTGAATTCTGTGATCCAAGAATCCAAAGTATAAAACAAACAATTGAAGAAGTATTTAATATTGATGTTTCTAAACATTCTTTATACTTTTACGGCACTAAAAAGCAACCTACTAATTAACTATTTATGGCAGTAGATTTACTACTCGGACTTCAATGGGGTGACGAGGGAAAAGGAAAGATTGTAGACGTTTTCACCGAAAAATATGATATTATCGCCCGGTTCCAGGGTGGCCCAAACGCGGGACACACCTTAGAATTCGACGGGCAAAAACATGTACTTCATACTATTCCTTCAGGAATTTTTCACGATAACACCTTAAACCTTGTTGGGAACGGGGTGGTGATCGACCCTGTTATCTTCAAAAAAGAACTTGATAATCTGGAAAAACACGGGATAGAATATAAATCTAAACTGCTTATTTCACGTAAAGCACATTTAATTCTGCCTACCCATCGCCTGCTGGATGCAGCTTCTGAAGCTTCTAAAGGCAAAGCCAAAATAGGGTCCACCCTTAAAGGAATTGGCCCTACTTATATGGATAAGACTGGGAGAAACGGGTTAAGAATTGGGGACCTTGAAATGGATGACTGGAAAGAAAAATATCGCGCTCTTGCCGATAAGCATGAAGACCTTATAGGTTTTTATAATGTAGATATCCAGTATAATTTAGCCGAATTAGAAGAAGAATTCTTTAAAGCAATAAAAGTTTTAAGATCCCTTAAATTTATTGATAGTGAGGTATTTCTTCATAATGCACAGGCAGAAGGTAAAACGGTTTTAGCCGAAGGAGCACAGGGTTCACTTTTGGATATAGATTTTGGTACGTATCCGTATGTAACCTCCTCTAACACCACTGCGGCCGGAGCCTGTACCGGATTAGGGGTGGCTCCTAATAAAATTGGAGATGCCTTCGGGATTTTTAAAGCCTATACCACCCGGGTTGGGAGTGGCCCCTTCCCTACCGAACTTTTTGATGAAGATGGAAAAACAATGAGCAAAGTAGGTAACGAATTTGGTGCCACCACAGGACGTCCACGACGCTGCGGATGGCTGGATTTGGTGGCCTTGCGCTATGCCGTCGAAATCAACGGAATTACTCAGCTCATAATGATGAAAGGCGATGTGTTAAGCGGATTTAAAACCTTAAAAATTTGTACCGCCTATAATTATAAAGGAGAAGAAATAAAACACTTTCCCTTTAATATTGAAGCAGAAAATGTAACTCCTATCTATACCGAATTTAAAGGCTGGAAAGAAGATCTTACCAAAATGACAGATGCTTCACAATTTCCGAAAGCGCTTAACGAATATATTGGTTTTCTGGAAGAAGAATTACAGGTGCCGATTTCGGTGATTTCTGTCGGGCCCGATAGAAAGCAAACCATTCATCGCAATTCGGATTTATCGTAATTCAGTAAAAAAAATTAAGCCATAATTCAGCGAATATGTTTAATTTATATTCGTGGATTGTGGCTGTTATTTTTCATAAAAAAAGCTTCCCATATAAGGGAAGCTTTTCAAACTTCGGTGTTAACATGAAGTCTATCCCAGAAATAAACTGGCAATAGCATTCACCTCTTCCATAGTTAAAGGTTCGTCAAATGCTTCAGTTACAGCGTCATCTCCACCATAATCGGGAAACATTCCTGCAAGATCCACACCACCTTGTACGGTGTTGTCTTCACCTGCATAAATCGCAGAAAAAGCATCGGGTAAAGTGGTATTATCCTGAGTGATCCATCCTTTTTCTCCCCGCATTCTTCTTACCTGAGAAGCATGTCTTGCTTCTACAGAGTGAATTTGTAGCGCGTAGGTTAAAAGATCATTATTATCTATTAGTGCACCGGCCTGTCCTTTATAGGCGCGAACCCCGGTATCTTCAAATCCCTGGGACATTGCCATAAAAGTTGGATAGTCATTAAAAGGATCGAAATTACCACCGGCAGTAAAATCGAAAGTAGGTTCATCAATGGCATCTGCTCCTAAAGCCGCAACTAAAAATGCTACGTGAGCATCTTCGTGTTTAGAAATTTGCGCGAAAACAGCCTGATCATCTGCAGGAATCAATCCTGAAGAATCTAATCCCATTCTGTAAAAATCCCGTTCCAAATACTCCAGGGTAAGAGCAAAATTCAAAACCTCTGTAGGCGAAGCCTGCATAGAAGCAGCGGCCATAGACATGGTAGCAGCTTTGGTTTTATTATTCATGGCTGCAAGACCAAAGGGAATAGAGGCGAGCGCGATATTTTTTCCCACGCTTTTAAACTGGTTAAAGGAGTCTCTTCTGGAACCTTTAGCATTTAAAAGTTCTTTATCTGAGAGAGTTTCTAATATTTTTGAAAAATTCATAATGTCGTATTTTTAAGTTGATAAATTTTAATTATGCACTAGGCAGGTTGTCGGCCGTAAATTCTGTGGTTATAAAACCGGTATCTCCTACAGCGGCAAGGATATCTGCTGGCGGTGTAGCTTTATCATAGGCTACTCCAGATCCACCAAGATCTACCAATACATCATCTGCAGCAAAATTGGCTGTACCCGGTTGAATTAAATTACGAATAGCCGAAGCATGACGTGCTTCTACAGACACAATCTTACCGGCAATTAAAAGATATCCGGCATCAGAAATAAGATCTCCGGCACCGTTATAAGCGGCGACTCCTGTATCTTCTAATATTTGGGCATATTGAAGAACAGAATCTCTGCTATCAAAATCTACCGCACTCAAATCGAATTCGAGATCGGGAAGTTTGGCATCGGTATTATCCCCAACTGCCGCTCCAATTGCAGTACTAAAGAACGCGCGGTGAATTTCCTCATGGTTTCTTAAATCGGTAAAAATTTCCTTTTCATTTGCTGGAGCACTGTCAAAATAAGCACCGGCCAGAACTTTTACATAAAAGGCGGCTTCTAGCTGTTCTAATGCATAGGCATAATTTAAAATCCCTAAATCTCCACTTCCTAAATCAAAAACAGTTTGTTCGGGAGGGGTTACCGGAGGCGGAGTTTTATCCATATGAGCGGGATCGAAAGTATCATCAGAACAACCATATAACACTGCAGATCCGGCCATTGCCAGTCCACCTAACTTAATAAATCTCCTTCGCGAGTTGGAATTAACTTGTGAATTTTGAGAAGGATCATCCAAGAACTCTACTTTTACTGTGGGTTTTTTCATAATAATTGTTTTTTAGATTACAACTAAACTTACGTTGCTAAAAGTGCTGTGGATTTGGAACAAACGTTAATTTTTTGCCAAAACCGTTTATAATATGCTGTAAAACTTAAAATTTTAGAAAAGTTTAGCAAAATTTGGCAAGGCGATAACAGTTATTGGCGATTGAATTTTTAGAAGGAAAGAAAATTATTAATGATTACTTTTGATATAAAATCAAAGCCTTGAAGAATCCTAACATACTTTCTCTCTTTTTCCTCTTATTTACTTCTGTTATTTTTTCTCAGGAAGTAAAAAAAATCGATTACCAAAGCGAACGCCAGATTATTAATGAAGAAAAATATCCAGGAGCCGTTATTTTAAGCGGAATAAATAAGCAAGTGTATTTTAATCATGAAGGGATAGAGGTATGGTGTGATAATGCAGTTTTTTACCAAAAGGATAATTTTTTTAAAGCCTATGGCAATGTTAGGATGCAGCAGGGTGATACTCTGCAAATGCAAAGCAATTATGCAGAATACAATGGTGATACCCAATTTGCTTTTGCCAGTGGCAATGTAAATATGACCAGCCCGAAGACTTCCCTGCAAACCGATACCCTCTTCTTTAATCGTAAAAAACAGCAGGCCTACTACCGTAGCGGCGGGACTGTTCGCGATACCGCCAGTGTTTTAAAAAGCGATATTGGGAGATATTATCTTGAAAACGACCAGTATTCTTTTGTATCCAATGTTGTAGTTACCAATCCCAAATATGTAATCCATTCCAATCAACTGGATTTTTATTCCAAAAGCGGGAATGCTTTTTTATATGGGCCTTCCACCATTAAAAGTGAAACCAGTACCGTGTATTGTGAACGCGGATTTTACGATACCCGCGGAGATACAGGTTATTTTGTGAAGAATTCGAGAATAGATTACGACAACAGGATTCTGGAAGGAGACAGTCTATACTTTAACCGGAATAATAGTTTCGCATCGGGAACCAATAATATTCGAGTGATCGATACTTTAAATAATACTCTTATCACGGGGCATTATGCCGAAGTTTACCGGGCCAAAGATTCAGTATTTATTACCCAACGAGCAGTTGCAGCCACTCTTCAGGATAAAGATTCAGTCTTTATTCACAGTGATACCTTAATGATTACCGGAAAACCAGAAAACAGAATTATTCGTGGGTTTTACGACGTTCGCCTATACAAAAGTGACATGAGCGGTAAAAGTGATTCGGTATTTGTAGATCAGAAAAAAGGGATTACCAAGCTCATTAATTTAAATAAGGCCACATTAACTTCGGTAGATAAGAGAAGAAGTCCGGTCATCTGGTCCGGGAATAATAATCAAATGACAGGGGATACTATCCGGATTTTAAGCGATACCGCTACAAGTAAGCTGGATTCCCTCCTGGTTTATGACAATGCATTCCTTATTCAAAAAGACAGTATTGAAGGATATAATCAAATAAAAGGGAAAGAACTTACCGGATTATTTGTGAATAATGAACTATATCAGGTTGATATTTTAAAAAATACCGAGACCTTATATTATATGCGAAATGAAGATAACGAGTTAACCGGGATAGATAAAACCCTGTCGAGTTCCATTCGCATACTTTTTAAAGATCAAAAAATTCAGGATATCTACTATTATAAACAGGTAGACGGCAGCATTACACCTCCCGAAGATTTCCCACCCAATGCGCGTGAACTAAAAGGATTTAACTGGCGGGGAGAGGAACAGCTTTCTAAAAAAGATGATCTGTTTACAGGGCAGCCCCCTCCAAAACTCACAAAAATACAGGGGATTCCTTTACCTGAAGCTCCCGAGGATTTCTTCGACAAACAAGATGAAAAAGAACCGCTTCTAAACGATAATTCCCGCTTAAAACCCGGGGATCTAAAGGATAAAAAACCAGTTGACAGTTTACAGGTAGAAAAACCGGCGGTACTGGATACAATACAGAGCAGGAATAAAAAAGTTAAAGACTCAGTAATTAATTGAAAGAAGATTTTTTAAAATATCAGGCGCAAACAACTCCGCATCCTTTGGGAATGGAAGTTTCCCACGCCAAAGGATGCTATATTTATTCTAAAGATCATAAAAAGTATCTGGATTTTGTAGCAGGAGTTTCCGCATGCAGTCTTGGCCATAGCCATCCACGAATTATTAATGCCATTAAAGAGCAGGCAGATAAATATTTGCATGTAATGGTATATGGCGAATACGCTCAGGGACCTGCCGTAGAACTCACCAAACTGCTTGCGCAAAATCTTCCCGATGATCTTGAAAAAACTTATCTGGTTAATTCGGGAACCGAAGCTATAGAAGGGGCCTTAAAACTGGCCAGAAGAGCCACAGGAAGAAGCGAGATCCTGGCTGCCAAAAACGCTTATCATGGTAATACCATGGGATCTTTAAGTCTTATGAGCTATGAAGAAAGGGTAAAACCTTTCCGCCCTTTAATAGGAGATATAGGTTTTATTTCTTTTAATAGCACCGAGGATCTGCTAAAAATTACTTCTAAAACAGCTGCTGTTATTCTTGAAACCATTCAGGGAGGAGCGGGAATAATTGTTCCGCGGGACAATTATCTTGAAAAAGTGAAAGCCCGCTGCCAGGAAGTAGGCGCCTTGTTGATATTAGATGAAATCCAACCCGGATTTGGAAGAACAGGGAAACTTTTTGGATTTCAGAATTATAAAGTAATACCAGATATCCTGGTGATGGGTAAAGGAATGGCCGGTGGTTTGCCGGTTGGCGCTTTTACCGCCTCCACGAAAGTTATGGATTTGTTAATGGATAATCCAAAACTTGGCCATATCACCACTTTTGGAGGAAACCCTCTCATAGCAGCCGCGGCATTAGCGACTCTAAGTGAATTATTGGAAACTGACCTTATGGCAGCCGCCCTTCATAAAGAATTGTTAATAAGAAAATTACTTTCGCATCATTTAATTTCCGAAATTCGTGGAAAAGGGTTAATGCTGGCCCTAATAACTCCTTCAGAAGATATCGCCACGGAAATAATTTTAAGATGTCAGGAAAAAGGATTGATACTATTCTGGCTTTTATTCGAGAAAAGAGCCGTGAGAATCACCCCGCCTCTAACAATTACAGAAGACGAAATAAAAGAAGGATGTGGCATTATTATTGACACTTTAAATGAAATAAAATCAACGGGCTAAGCTGTTCATTACTTTGTTAAAAACAATCTTAAAGCTCCTCGAAGTTTTTAGATTAAGCTGTTTAACTTTAAGACTGAAGAAATCCCGTAATCCCCAGTGTATGCAATTAAGTCATAACGAAGAAAACAATTTCTCACTCTCCCGCTTCGAATCTATGCTGAAAACCAATGATGTGTTATTCTTCGATTCTGAAGAATTCGAAGACATTATTCAACATTACCTAGAGAATGGAAAATTTGCCCTTGCTAAAAAAGCGATAAAACTCGGGCTAAATCAACATCCAACTTCTACCAACCTTAAGCTTTTTAAGGTAGAGATTCTTGTTTTTGAAGATAAACTGGATCTTGCAGATAGAATTTTAAACGAACTTCACATGCTGGAGGCTTCTAATGAAGAAATCTATATCCAGAAAGCAAATATTTTTTCTAAAAGAGACAAGCATTCCCAAGCCATAAAAATGCTTGAAAAGGCTCTGGATATCACAGCCGATGAAGCTGATGTCTATTCCCTGTTAGGAATGGAATATCTATTTATGGAGGATTTTGAAAATGCCAAATACAGCTTTATGAAATGTCTGGAGGCAGATGAAGAAGATTATTCGGCTCTTTATAATGTGATGTACTGTTTTGATTTTTTGGAACAGAAAACTGAAGCTATCGAATATCTAAATATGTTTCTTAATAAAAATCCATATTGCGAAGTTGCCTGGCATCAGGTGGGTAAACAATATTTCGATTTAAAGGAATTGGACAAAGCCCTTGCCGCTTTCGACTTTGCCATTATAAGCGACGAGTATTTTATAGGCGCCTATTTCGAAAAAGGAAAAGTCCTGGAAAAAATGGGGAAATATAATGAAGCGATTGAAAATTACAGGATTACTTTAGAATTAGATGACCCTACTTCCTTCGCATACTTAAGAATGGGAAAATGTTTTGAAAAATTGGGAGCCGAAGAACTGGCTCTGGAGCATTATTCAAAAACCGTACACGAAGATCCTCTTTTAGATAAAGGCTGGATTGCCATAACCGATTTTTATTACAAAAGAAACAATTTTCAAAAGGCCCTATATTATATCAATAAAGCGATTAATATAGATGAGGAGAATGTGCTTTACTGGAAACGTTACGCCAAAATAAACACTCGCCTCTCCAAATTCGAAGAAGCTGAAAAAGGCTACCAAAAAACGATTGAACTTGGAAATTACGAGCTGGAAACCTGGGTGAAACGTTGTGATCTCCTTATAGGATTAGGCGAATATGAGACGGCTATACAAAATTTAATGCAGGCATTAGAATTTTATCCTGAAACCGCAGAAATAGAATATCGACTTGCCGGACTTTTTTTCAGCTTAAATGAAGGGGATAAAGGCTATTTTCACCTAAATAACGGCTTAAAAATAGATGCTGAGTATTACATAATAATTGAAGAATTATTTCCAAAAATATTTAGCAGAAAAAGTGTTAAGGAAATTATTAATTCTTATCTAAAAGCATCCTGATATTATTATCTTTGGCAGCATTAATCTATTTCAGGAATGCCGCGAAATTTTAAAGATTACCTAATTATAAGTCTTAAGGGTATGGCCATGGGAGCTGCAGATGTTGTTCCCGGCGTTTCCGGAGGTACTATCGCTTTTATCGCAGGAATATATCAGGAGCTTATTTCCACAATAAGCGGGGTAGATATGTCATTAATTAAAACCTGGAAAACCGATGGTTTTAAGGCGATGTGGAAACAATTTAACGGGACCTTCCTTATCGCCCTTCTCACGGGAATTTTAATAAGTATTTTTACGTTGATGCGAATCACTAATTATTTACTGGAAGCGCATCCCGTTCTAATTTGGTCTTTTTTCTTCGGGTTAATTATAGCTAGTGTCTGGTTTGTAGCCCGGCAAATTCCTAAATGGAATCTTAAAATTATACTTGCTTTGTTAATTGGGGCAGCACTTGCCTATTATCTCGTTTCCTTACCTCCTTTAGGAGCCGCGGTTCATAATAAATGGTTCTTTTTTTTTGCGGGAGCTCTGGCTATTTGCGCCATGATCTTACCGGGCATCTCAGGAGCTTTCATCCTTGTACTTTTAGGGGCTTACAAAACCGTGACGGAAGCCGCCCATAATTTCGATTTTCAAACCCTGGGAATATTAGCACTTGGCGCTGCTGTTGGCCTTTTATCTTTTTCAAAAATTCTAAAATGGCTTTTTGATAATTACAGCAATATAACTTTAGCCATTCTTACCGGATTTATTGCCGGTTCCTTAAAAAAAATATGGCCATGGAAAGAAGTCCTTGAAAGCGTACATTTTAAGGATAAAGTAATTGTTACCAGAGAAGCGACCGTTTTACCGGGAAATTATGAAGGAGATCCTCATTTGCTAATTTCACTTTTTTTAATGCTGGCAGGATTCCTTTTAATTCTTACCTTAGAATATTTCGCAACCCAAAAACCCTTAACCGAAAATGCAGAGAACACGAACCTTTAGTGACAAGTTTCTTTTAGTCCTAAAAGGTTTAGCCATGGGAGCAGCAAATAAAGTTCCTGGGGTTTCCGGAGGTGTTGTGGCCTTCGTTGCAGATTTTTATGAAGAGTTTATTTATTCACTTCAAAAAATAAACGGTAAAGCATTTTTACTCCTTATCAATGGCAGGTTTAAAAGCCTGTACACCTATGTTAATGGTAAGTTTTTGGGTCTTCTTATCCTGGGAATGGTTACCAGTTACTTCAGTATCTCGAAATTATTAGACTTTCTACTGGATCATTTTGAGCTTTTTGTGTGGGCTACGTTCTTCGGCATGATCATTGGCTCCATTTATTACATAAGCAAAGATTTTGATAACTGGACCCGCCGAAGCTTAATGTTTATGATAATTGGTATTATTGCAGGAGCAGCCATAAGCTTTCTCCCTCCGGCAAAAGAGAACGACAACCTCTGGTTTGTATTTTTCTGCGGAATAATAGGTGTTTCGGGAATGACATTGCCCGGATTCTCCGGATCTTTTATTCTTATCCTTCTGGGAAATTACGTTTTGCTGATGGTAGATTCTGTAAATGCTCTTTACAACACCGTCGGAGATATAGTAACCTGGGATTTTTCGTTTATTTACGATCCGGAAAGAATGCGCTTAATACGCGTTTTGGCCGTTTTTACTCTGGGGTCTCTGGCCGGTATGGTTATCCTCTCCCATTTGCTGGGATACATTTTGAAGCATTATAAAAAGGAAGCCTACGCTACCATTATTGGGTTTATTACGGGTTCACTTGGAACTGTGTGGCCATGGAAGGAAAAAATTTTTAAAATGAATAGTCAGGGTAACTATTTACTTGATAGCCATGGTAATAAAATCCTGGACAACTACGATCGTTATTTTCCCGATTTTTCGCTATCCCACACCTGGATTGCCATTGTTTTTATTGGGATAGGTGCTTTCCTCGTGCTGGGACTTGCATGGTATGAACACAGAAAAAGTCGTCTATGAAAACTTACGGACTTATAGGAAAAAATATAAGTTATTCCTTTTCAAGGGCATATTTTTCTGAAAAATTTGAAAAAGAGAAAATAGATGCTCATTACTTAAATTTTGATATCAACAGCATTCAGGAGTTTCCCAAACTTTTTGAAAAGTGGACAGGGATTAATGGCTTAAATGTTACTATTCCCTATAAGCAGAAAGTTATTCCATTTTTAGATGAGCTGGATCCTGTTGCGCGGGAAATTGGAGCAGTGAACACCGTTAAAATTATCGATGGAAAAAAAATAGGTTATAACACCGATTATTACGGGTTTCTGGGTTCTTTAAAACCTTTCCTGTCTATCGGAAAAATTTCAGCCTTAATTCTTAGTACAGGTGGTGCATCGCTTGCGGTAGCCTACGCTTTAAAAAAACTGGAAATTCCCTATCAATATGTTTCCAGAAGCCGGAAAAAGGCAAATCTCACCTATGCAGATCTTACCGGAGAAATCATGCACAACCATCAACTTATTGTAAATTGCACGCCTTTAGGAACTTCGCCCAATGTGGAAAAATATCCGCATATCCCTATGGAATATATAGGCCCGAAACACCTGGTGTACGATCTTATTTACAATCCGCCATTTACTCGGTTAATGAAATTAGCCGCTAAAAAAGGGGCGAAAGTTATAAACGGACAAAAAATGCTGGAATTACAGGCAGAAAAGGCCTGGCAAATATGGAATTCCAGGGCTTAATTCCTTTTCCTTTTTCATCTTTCACTTTTAAATTCAGCTAAAACTTGGCAGATTTTGGGGGAGTTGTTATCTTTCAGCATTGATTTTTATTGACGAACCTTAACATTGAAAGACATGTCTCAGCCAGAAAACGAAAAAAACCCAAAGAATTTCCCTAAAGAAGAATTGGAAAAGAATAAATCTGCGGCTTCCAAACCCGTAAATACTTCAGATAAAACCAAGGAGAAATCTTCGGAAAAACCGAAACACCCTCCTGTTTCGGAATCTGCTGAACAAGTTTCGGTTGAAGAAAACAAGGACAGTCTTGAAAATGCGATGGTAAATGAAAGCGCTTCCGGTAGTAAAAGCCAGGAAACCGAAGAGAGAGAACAGGAATATCACAATGCCAATAAAGAACAGGAAGTAGGTGAGAAAAAAGAAGAATCTACAGAAAAATTATCCGATTCAATAAAACAAGAAAATCTATCCGAAAACACTTCTTCTGAAGTAGAAAAAGAAGAGGAAAAAAAACCTGTGGTTAAAGAAAAAGCGACTTCTGAAGCGGAAGCAGAAAAAAGTTCAGAAAAAGAGAGTGCTAAACAGGAAAAAGGTTCTTCTGAAGAAAAAACGGTTTCAGAATCTTCTGAAGAAAAAAAAGAAGAGGAAAAAGAACCTGTGGTTAAAGAAAAAGAGCCTTCTGAAGCGGAAGCAGAAAAAAGTTCAGAAAAAGAGAGTGCTAAACAGGAAAAAGGTTCTTCTGAAGAAAAAACGGTTTCAGAATCTTCTGAAGATGAAGATGAGGACGACAAAGAAATTGTTTCTAAATATGCCGAAAAGAAAAACGCACAGGCAGAATTTGAAGAAAGTGTAGCCGAAGACAGCGAAGATGAAACTTCGCACGAGCGCCATGGGATCGAGAAAAAAGATTACCATGCCATGAGCAAGGAAAAACTTGCCGATGAACTGGAAAACCTTATTAAAAAGGAAAAAATCCAGACAATCAAAGAACATGTAGAAGAAATAAGAGCAGAATTTAATGCCAAGTTCGAAGAAGAACTGGAAGAAAAAAAGGAGGAGTTTTTAGCAGATGGCGGTAATATTATAGACTTCCACTACTCTACTCCACTTAAAAAGCGTTTTAATTCCATTTATTTTGATTACAAAGAAAAACGCAACAATTATTATAAGCAGCTTAAGCAGGATCTTAATAAGAATTTACAAAACCGGCTTGATATTATAGAAGAACTAAAAGGGCTTATAGATGTTGAAGAAAATATAAACACCACCTATAAGCATTTTAAAGATATTCAGGATAAATGGCGTACAGCCGGGCCTATTCCACGAGATAAATATAATACCGTTTGGAATACGTATCACCATCACGTAGAAAATTTCTACGATTTTCTGCACTTAAACAGGGAATTTCGAGATCTGGATTTTAAACATAACCTGGAGCAAAAGCTTAAAATTATTGATCGTGCCGAAGAGCTAACTCAGGAAACCGATACCAACAGGGCATTTAGGGAGTTGCAAATGCTGCATAAAATGTGGAAGGAAGAACTTGGCCCGGTGGCCAGAGAGTTTCGCGAAGATATCTGGGACAGGTTTAGTGTGGCTACAAAAAAAATACATGACCTACGCCAGGCATACTATGATGAACTCGAAAAACAATTTGAGAAAAACCTTGAGGTAAAACAGCTAATAATAGCAAAAATTAAAGAACTGGCAGAAACCAAATATACTTCCCATAACCAATGGCAACAAAAAATAAAGGAACTGGAAGTACTAAGGGATAGTTTCTTTAAAGCAGGAAAAGTGCCGAGAGACAAAAATGAAGAAACCTGGAGTGCATTTAAAACCAATGTAAGGCAGTTCAACCGCAATAAAAATGCTTATTACAAAGGCTTGAAAAAGGAACAGTATGAAAATCTGGAAAAGAAGAAAGAGCTTATAAAAATTGCCGAGGACAATAAGGACAACGAAGATTTTAAGGCTACAACTCCCTTAATGAAAAAAATCCAGGCCGACTGGAAAAAAATAGGACATGTTCCGCGGCGGGACAGCGATAAGGTTTGGAAACAGTTTAAAGCGGCCTGTAACCATTATTTTGACAGAATGCACTCTTCCAGCCGTGAAGAAAATGCCGAGGAAACAAAAGCTTTCGAACAAAAAAAGGATATTCTTGACAGTTTAAAATCTCACGAATTTACCGGCGATAAAAGAAAGGATCTTCCAAAGATAAAAGCGACTATCGAAGAGTGGAAAAATGTAGGAAAGGTTCCTTATAACAAACGCTTTATTGAAGGCAAATTTAATAAGCAGCTGGATCAGCTATTCTCTAAACTGGATGTAGATCAGAAAAAGGCCGAAATGATGAAGTATGAAAATAAACTTCAGGCCATTAATGATTCAGATGATGAGAAAAAACTGCGTAATGAACATTATTTCTTAAGCAAAAAAGTAGAAGAAACCAAAGCAGAGATTCGTCAGCTGGAAAACAACCTTCAGTTCTTTTCGAATGTTGAAGATAAAAATCCGCTCGTACAGGAAGTACATAAAAATATAAAGGACCACAAGGAACAATTAAAGATCTGGAAGGAAAAGCTGGAAAAAATAAAGAGCCTTTATTAAAAAGAAGAAAGGTTCAACAGATATTATATTCCAGAATTATTTGTCCGGTCTGGCGAAATAGAGACCTTAATTTTTTTAAGTAGAAGTTCCCGACTCTGCTCGAATGGACATCGCAAAGTTCTCGACTCCGCCCGAACAGACAATAAATATTATTTTTACTTCTAAAATATAATCTGATCGTATCGAAATGAAATGTGTTTTATGTAATACAGATTGCAAAAAAACACTGAAATATCAGCAAAAAATATTTTATAGATGCCTGGCGTGCGGTGCTATTTTTCTGTCTCCCCGTTTTTATATTTCCCAAAATGAAGAAGCAGAAAGATATTCTTTTCATGAAAATGATGTGAACGATGTGGGGTATCAAAAGTTTGTAAGTCCTATTACCAATAAGATTCAGCAGGATTTTAAAACCCCGGGAAAAGGCCTGGATTTTGGTTGTGGCAGAGGCCCTGTTGCCACTTTTCAACTTCAGAAAAAAGGATATAAAATCAACTTATTCGATCCTTATTTTGAAAATCACCCGGAAGTATTAGAGGAAAAATATGATTTTATAATTTGTTGCGAGGTCATGGAGCATTTTCATAAACCTAAAAAAGAGTTTCAGCAACTTTATAAACTGCTTAATCCCTGCGGAAGATTGTACTGCAAAACTTCACTATTGCCGGAAAATATTTCTTTTGAAAACTGGTATTATAAGAATGATCCCACGCATGTTTTCTTTTATTCTGAAAAAACCTTACGATGGATTTCCTCCAACCTGGGGTTTAAAAAGCTTGAAGTTTATAAAGATCTGATAGTTTTTGAGAAATAGTGCTATATTTTTTTAGCTTCTTCCCAGTAAACATCCATTTCTGAAAGGCTCATCTCGCTAAGTGGCTTATTGATTTCTCCTGACTTTTTTTCAAGATACTGAAAGCGTTTTATAAATTTTTTGTTGGTGCGTTCCAGGGCGTTTTCGGGATTTATTTTAAGGAACCGTGCGTAATTTATCATAGAGAACAATACATCTCCAAATTCTGCTTCAATTTTATCTTTATCCTGAATATTTATCTCGTGCTGCAACTCGTCTAGTTCTTCTTTTAACTTCTCGAAAACCTGATGGGGTTCTTCCCAGTCGAACCCCACTCCTGCAACTTTATCCTGAATCCTACTGGCTTTTACCAGGGCAGGAAGCGAAGCAGGAACTCCTTCCAGAACACTCTTTTTCCCTTCCTTTAATTTTAGTTTTTCCCAGTTCTGCTTCACTTCTTCTTCATTGGCAACTTGTACATCGCCGTAAATATGCGGATGTCGGGAGATTAACTTTTCACAGATGCTATTCGCAACATTAGCGATATCAAAATCCCCGGTTTCACTCCCAATTTTAGCGTAAAACACAATATGGAGTAAGATATCTCCCAACTCTTTTTTGGTTTCTACCAGATCCTTTTCAAGAATCGCATCGCCCAATTCGTATACCTCTTCGATAGTAAGATGCCGCAGGCTTTCCATGGTTTGTTTTTTATCCCAGGGGCATTGTTCCCTAAGTTCATCCATAATGGTCAACAACCTGTCCAGTGCTGCTAATTGCTCTTTTCGTGAGTTCATTTTGTAGCTTTTTGTAAAAATACGATTTGGTAAGTTTTTAAAGTTTTTCTCCGAAGAAATATATCAGATTTTTTTAAACAAAAAAAGCAGCTTTAAAAAAGCTGCTTTTCTGTGATATTTGTAATTCGATTATTCTTCTTCGTCTTTATTTTCGGTGGTTTCTTTTTTGAAATCTGTAAACCCATTAGAAATTAAAAGATTATACCATTGGATTATCTTTTTAATATCGCTCTGGTACACACGATCTACATCATAATCCGGTAAAACCTCGGCAAAATAATTTTCCAGTTCTTTTTTAGAGGCTTTGTGGCTAATTGCTTCCTTTCCATCTTCTTTTTCATACATATTCTGAAAAATTTCGGCTAAAGGAACTTCTTCTGTATAGGTATAAATGGCAATTTCACTAAGCAAACTCACATTATGCCGCACATTTACTGCAATTTTATTCCCATCGGTGATGGATTTCGCGATAAATCCGCCTCTGGTTTGCGCAGTTAACTCATATAAACCGGGTTTTCCCGATATCGATAATATTTTTTCTAAACCCATAGCAAATTTTCTTTTTGGCTCGCAAATATCACACCTACGCCACTAAAAACAAAAGAATCAACGTCCTTTTTTCTGAAGCGGGAATCGCATTTTATAATCGGCCTGTATTTTCCCTTTTGAAATATTGCTAAGCCTTGACTTTAACAGGCGTTTTTTTAAACTCGATAGTTTATCTGTAAACAATATCCCTTCAATATGGTCATATTCATGTTGAATAACCCTGGCTGCAAGACCGGTGTATGTTTCTGTAAGCGTATTAAAATTTTCATCCTGATATTCTATGGTTATATCCGGTTTGCGAAACACATCTTCCCGAATTTCCGGGATACTCAGACAACCTTCACCAAATGCCCATTCCTGGCCTTCTTCAGTTAATATTTTAGGGTTTATAAAAACTTTTCGAAGATTCTTAAGCTGCTCAATTTCTTCTTCGCTTAAATCGTCATCCTCGGCAAAAGGTTCGGGGTCTATAATAAACATTCTAAGGGATTGCCCAATCTGGGGGGCAGCAAGCCCAACACCATATGCATTATACATGGTGTCCCACATATTATCTATAAGTTCGTTTAAACCCGGGTGATCTGCAGGAATTTCCTTTCCTTTCTTTCGTAAAACCGGATCTCCATAGGCTATTATTGGTAAAATCATTTCTGTAAGTTTAAAGTTTAAAGTTCAAAGTTATAGAATTCCAGGCATTGCCTTTTTTTCTAATTTCTCCCTTTCAACATTTTATTTATATAAATATGATTGCAAAATTATAGTGGCGCTAATTTCGTCCAATAAGGCTTTATCTCTGCGCTTTTTTTTCTTCAATCCACTATCGATCATTGTTTTTACAGCCATTTTGGAGGTGAACCGCTCATCTACCCTTTTGGTAGGCATCGTTGGAAACTTTTGGATAAATTTTTTTAAAAATTCAAGAATAAAAACTTCGCTTTCTGAAGCCGTATTATTCATTTGTTTAGGTTCTCCTATCAATACCAGTTCCACTTTTTCCTTCTGAAAATAATCATCAAGAAAAGTCAACAGCTCTTTAGTAGCCACCGTTGCCAGTCCAGATGCTATAATCTGCATTTCATCGGTAACCGCTATTCCGGTGCGTTTTACCCCAAAATCGAGCGCGAGTATTCTACCCATAAAAATTTTCAGCAAAGGTAAGGTTTATATTGTAATGCCCATAAAAATTGAAGTGAAGCCGTTATATTTGCTAAAATTTTAATGGAATGGAACATCTTAAATCAAAAATAAACGCAGCCTGGGATAACAGAGATTTACTTCAGCAGGAAGAAACCACCAGCGCTATACGCGAAGTAATTGAATTACTGGACCTGGGAAAACTGCGGGTTGCAGAACCCACTGCAGAAGGATGGCAGGTTAATGAATGGGTGAAAAAAGCGGTAGTGCTTTATTTCCCTATTCAGAAAATGGAAACTTTACACTCGGGAATTTTTGAATATCACGATAAAATGCCTTTAAAAACAGGGTATAAGGAAAAAGGAATTCGGGTGGTACCAAATGCCGTTGCAAGACACGGAGCTTTTATTTCCAGCGGAGTAATTATGATGCCTAGTTATGTAAACATTGGAGCTTATGTAGATGAAGGAACTATGGTAGATACCTGGGCCACCGTGGGAAGCTGCGCCCAGATTGGCAAGAATGTGCATTTAAGTGGTGGCGTTGGAATTGGTGGTGTGCTGGAACCTTTACAGGCAGCTCCCGTAATTATAGAAGACAACGCGTTTATTGGTTCACGATGTATAGTGGTAGAAGGAATTCGCGTAGAAAAAGAAGCGGTTTTAGGCGCCAATGTGGTGCTTACAGGTTCTACAAAGATAATTGATGTCACGGGCGATGAACCTAAGGAGTTTAAAGGGTATGTGCCTTCAAGATCGGTGGTTATTCCGGGAAGTTATACCAAAAAATTTCCGGCAGGAGAATATCAGGTGCCCTGTGCTTTGATTATTGGAAAACGCAAGGAAAGCACCAACAAAAAAACTTCGCTTAACGAGGCGTTAAGGGAATATAATGTAGCGGTATAGTCTCACCCGGAAATGCTCCAACAAGTATTTCCGACCTCTCTAAAGGAGAGGTAAAATGACCAAAACCCTCGGGAATTAGAGTTTCTATAAAGAATTAAATAAAAATCTCCTGTTTGGATATATCTGTAATCATAGTTAATTATCGGGGCTGGAATGCCTTACGCGATTGCCTGGATTCTCTTGAGAAAATAAGCGCTCCCGATTTTTATTTTGAAGTTATTATTGTAGATAATGCCTCTAACGACGGGAAATTAGCCGATTTTCAATCTGAATATTCAGATTTTACTTTTATAGAAAATAGCGGGAATAACGGTTTTGCGAATGGCTGTAATCTGGGGGCAAAGAATGCAAAAGGCGACTATTTTCTTTTTCTGAACCCTGATACCACCCTAACCGCAGAGGCTTTAGATGTATTACTGAAAACCTATAAATCCAAGCCTGAAATAGGAATTCTTTCCTGCCTTCAGATCAATGAAAACAACACCTATTATAAACAGAATTTGTTATTTCCCTCCTTCTCAAGATTCTTTGGGAGTTTTCGAGCGGTGTGGCGAGTATTTCATAAAGACTATTTAAAAAAGCGGTTTATAATTGAAAACAATATTTTTTATCCGGATTGGGTGAGCGGTGCAGTGATTTTTATAAGCAAATACTGGTTTCAAAAAGTAAACGGCTGGAAGGAGGATTACTGGCTTTATTTTGAAGATGTGGATCTTTGTAAAAAAGTTGCCAAAAACCACGGAAAAGTTGGCGTTACCAAAGCCGCGACAATTTATCATCAACACGGCGGCGCTTCAAGAATAAACGTACAAACAAAATCGCTTACCAAAACAGAAGTGATTATCTCGAAGCACGTGTACATTCAAAATCATTTTTCCGGATTAAAAAGAGGAACGCTGCATACTTTATTGATCTTTGGAGTTCTGCTGGAAAAAAGCCTTTTATCGATACTAAGTCTGCTGTTTTTTTTCAGCCAAAAACTTAAAGTAAACCGGTTAATTTTCTCGAAATTATGCGACTATTATGGGAATGCGTTAAATAAAAATACCTGGATAAGTCCGAGATCTGTAAATTATCCAATTAAATAAGCTATTTGTGAAAATCCTGGTGATACAACAAAAAATGATAGGAGATGTACTTATTAGTTCCTTGTTGTGCGAGAATCTTAAAAAAGCCTATCCGGCAGCACAAATAGATTATATGGTATATGAATCTACCAAACCTGTTTTACAGGGAAATCCCAGCTTTGATTCTCTGGTGCTTTTTAAGACACAGCACCGCAAAAGCAAACTGGAATTTTTTACACTGCTAAAATCTATACGGAAAGAAAAATACGACCTGGTGATCGATGCCTATTCCAAACTTGAAAGTTGGTTGGTAGTAGCATTTTCCGGAGCAGACAGAAAAATTTCCTATTATAAAAAGAACATGAATTTTTTGTACACAGATGTGGTACAAAGAAAAGAAAAACCTACCTCCAACATTGGCAGGATTATCGAAGACAGACTGGCGCTGCTGGAGCCTTTACACCTCCCTTTTAAGCCAGAAACTATTCCGAAGATCTACGTCACCGAGGAGGAAAAGGAATTTGCAACGCAACTTTTTGAAACACACGGTCTCGATACTTCAAAAAGAACAGTGATGCTCAGCATTCTAGGAAGCGCTCCCAACAAAACATATCCGCCGGAATATATGGCGCAGCTTATAGATTTTATTGCCGAAAAGAAAGATGTGAACCTGCTTTTTAATTACATTCCGGCACAAGAAGAGGAAGCCACAGCGATTTATAATCTTTGTAAAGAATCTACGCGGGAACAACTGTTTTTCGACTTAAAAGGAAATTCCCTGCGTGAATTTATTGCGATAATGAATAATTGCGACGCAATAATAGGCAATGATGGTGGAGCGATAAATATGGCGAAAGCTTTGCACAAGCCGGCATTTATAATTTTTTCTCCCTGGATAGATAAGTTAGGCTGGGCAACTTTTGAAGACGGAATTAATAATATCTCGCTCCATTTAAAAGATTTTAAACCAGAGGTATTCAAGAATAAGTCAGATAAAACCATCAAGCAGGAAAGTGCAGAGTTTTATAAAAAATTTACTCCAGACCTTATAAAACCAAAGCTTTCAACCTTTATAGAAAGCCATTTTTAAGATTTTCTACCCTTCAGTTTTTGCTTTAATTCCCTTTTGCGATGGTATTTTTTCTGAAAATCCTGGGTATAAAACCACATTCTTTCGAACACTTCTTCCTCTGGTTTTTTTATAAGTTTGGAATATTCAGAAGCCATTACCGAAACCATTTCTTTTTTGGGCGTAAGTCGCGAAAAATTTCGCATTCGGGTTTCAAAATCAAGATTCTTGAATTTCATTCTGTTTAAATCTACCAGAAAAAACTTATAATTCCCGTTATTGAGCTGAATTAATGTATTGCCGGGAGAATGATCCAAAAATAAAATCCGTTCTTCGTGAAGCATAAAGGTAAAACGGGTAAATGCCCGCAGTATTTTTTCGTGATCGGGAAAGTTAGGGTTTTCTACCAATTCTCTATAAGTAAGATCGTAAGACACCTGCTCGCTTATATAATAACTTTTACCGAATTGAAATCCCTGGTTTTCTTCAGAATAAGCGACAGGGAACGGGGTTCCTATCTTTTTAGAAATAAGATGGTGAGCATAGTAAAAAGAGCGCTCAGCTTTAGATTTTCTGAAAAAACGATAAACAATTTTATTGATGGAATTGGGAATTTTAAAAGATTTAATATTGATCTGTCTCCCGTGAATTCTGAAGATTTTAATCTTATTTCGCGCTCCGTCGCCCAGCATTTCGCCTTCACTTTCAAAATTTTGAAGACACTCCAAAAGTTCTTCGCGGGAATATTTATATTTATCTGAAATTATTATTTCCATCAAATATCGGCGGGTATATTATTCTTTAAAATTCTTCACAAAACTACAATTTATCACTCATTTTAGAGGTTTTGAAATGATTTAGTTCTAAAATCCGATAAAATTAGATTCTTTATTGAAGACATTTTTAAAAGAATTTTAGACTTATAACCAGTATATTTGAAATTTCAATTTTTATTCGTGGCAATAATTTCTGCAATGCAAAAAATGGTTGATGTAAGCTGTATCATTATAAATTTTAATACTTCAGGCTACACCCTCAATTGTTTAAAATCGATAATAGAAACTCATGATTCCGATTTTTCTTATGAGATTATTGTGGTTGATAACGCTTCGGAAAAAGAAGATTATAACAATCTCGAAAATGGAATTGCACAGCTATCTAAAGACAGAATCCATTTAATTCCAAGTAAAATCAATTTAGGTTTTGGCGGCGGAAACATGTTGGGAGTGCAACATTGCAGCAATTGTAACTATTATGCGTTTATAAATAACGACACCTTGCAAACCAACGAAAATTGCCTGTTGCATTTACAGGATTTTATGAATAAAAATAAGCAGATTGCGGTAGTTTCACCCCAAATGCTGGACGAAAACAGGAATTTCAGAATGACTTTAGACCATTTTTCATCGCTTCAGCGCGAAATTTTGAAAAGAGCAGTTCTGGAAGTATTATTTCCGAAGCGATATTTAAACCGAAAGAAATTTTACGAAGAGCCTACCAGGGTAGATTATGTTCAGGGATCCTTCATGTTTATAAGAGCTACCGACTTTAACGAAATTGGTGGTTTTGATACCAATTTATTTTTATACTATGAAGAATCTGACCTTTGCAGAAGGTTATTAAAGGAAAAAAATAAGCTTACGTATCTGTATCCGCACCTTCAGTACATACATTACAAAGGAGTAAGCACCGTTAAAAATGTGAAGATGAAGATCGAATTAAAATTATCTCTGTTATATACTATCCGCAAACATTACGGGTTTTGGGCATATAAAATTCTTCTTACCTATTTTCAGATTCGATATTTTTTCAGCAGCCTGGTAAAGCCAAAATATTTTGCGCTTTTTAAAGTATTAATAAGAGGAGCGCATATTTCTGAATCCATAAAACAAGAGCAAAAAATAAAAATTCTGGCAGAATGAATATCCTACATCTTTCGGCAGTACAGAGCTGGGGCGGTGGCGAAAGGCATATAGAAAATTTATGCCGGGAACTTGCATTTGTTGTTCCCACTTTTGACAATCATATTTTTTGTATTAAAAATACCGACTTTCACAAGCGGTTGAAAGAAAATAATTTTAAAATTATTGCGGCACCGCTGGCTTTTAAGATGGATCCGCGCTATTTTCTGAAACTTGGCGCAGTTTGCAAATCAGGGAAATACGACCTGCTTCATATTCACGATAGCACAGCGCTTACGCTGGCTATTATGGCCGATAAGATTGTGGATTTACCTCCTTTTATCTTCAGCAAAAAAACTTCGTTTCCTATAAGACCGCGAAAGCAAACACTTTATAAATACAATTACCCAAAAATCAGGAAGATCTTATGCGTTTCTGAAGCTACTTTAAAAACTACTTCAAAAAATATTGAAAATCCAGAAAAACTAACCACTATTTATCACGGCACCAGTTTAAGAGATAAATGTGATAAGGCTCCTTATAATTTGCGGGAATTTTTAAATCTAAAGAAGGAAACGGTTATAATAGGGAATATAGCCAATCATATTTGGCCCAAAAACCTGGAGATTTTTATAAAATGTGCCGATGAAATTCTGAACAAATGGAAAAAACAGGATTTCCACTTCGTTCAAATAGGCTCTTTTACAGGGTTAAGCTCCAGGTTAAAAGCGCTGCTGAAAAAATATCATCTGGAAAAAAATATCAGCTTTATGGGCCATATTCCTGATGCTGCCAACTTTATTCCGCAGTTCGATGTTTCGCTAATGACTTCAGAAAGCGAAGGGGTACCCCAGTTTATTTATGAATCATTTTACCACAAAGTTCCTGTGGTAAGTACGGATGTTGGAGGTATTCCGGAAGTAATTGAGTCTCATAAAAATGGACTATTGGCTCTTAAAGGAGATTATAAAAAACTGGCAGAACATATAATATATCTTATTAAAAATCCACAGGAAAAAGAAAAGTTTACAAATTTATCAAAAAACAGACTTCATAATGAATTTACTTCAGAAATGATGGCTTTTCAAACATTGCAAGAATATAAAAAAGTGCTAAATGGAACTTATTGAACAGGAAATAGAAAAATCGCTGGAAATATTAAAAAAAGGGGGAATTATTTTATATCCCACAGATACGGTTTGGGGAATAGGCTGCGATGCCACGAACGCCAGTGCAGTTGCTAAAATTTATAAACTTAAAAAACGAAATGAAAGCAAGGCGCTAATATGTATGGTAAATTCGGTGAAAATGCTGGAAAAATATGTACAGCAGGTGCCGGAACCAGCCTATGATATTATTGAACATGCCACCCGACCTACCACTATTATTTACGATGAACCTTGCAGCGTAGCTAATAATTTGGTGGGAGAAGATGATACGCTAGCCATTCGTGTGGTAAAAGATAAAATATTTTGCGAAAAACTTATTTATAAACTTCGTAAACCTTTGGTTTCAACTTCGGCAAATATCAGCGGCGACCCTACCCCAATTTCTTTTAATCAAATAAGTCAGGAGATTTTAAAAGGTGTAGACTATGTAGTAAATTTGCCTTCAGCAAAAAGTACCGCCCAGCCCTCGGTAATTATTAAACTGGGAAATGATGGAACGGTAAAAGTGATACGAAAATAAAAAAATGCCCCATCCTATCCCGAAAGCTATCGGGAGCAAATTCCAGCCTCCCACAAAAGGGAGATGAAATTGGAAATAAAAAGTAAAGGGGTGAATTTATTTTATATGAATCTTTCCACCACAAAAAGGTGAGGAAAAACAAACTGAAGTGAAAAATTACAGTAAAGCCTTAACCCCTGAAATATTTAATTATATCTCTCAAGCGGCCACAGATTTAAACCTGGAAACCTATGTGATTGGAGGCTACGTAAGGGATTATATTTTAAAAAAAGAAGAAGTTAAAGATATAGATATTGTTGCTGTGGGCAGCGGAATAGAACTTGCCAGAAAAGTATCTGAGTTGTTACCTGCTAAACCGAAGGTTAAGATTTTTAAAACCTTTGGGACCGCCATGCTTCGATTTCAGAATATGGAAATTGAGTTTGTAGGTGCCCGTAAAGAAAGTTACAGTGAAGACAGCCGAAAACCTGTAGTGGAAAACGGATCTCTGCAAGACGACCAGAAACGTCGGGATTTTACGATTAATGCCCTGGCAATTAATTTGAATAAAGACAATTACGGGGTTCTATTAGATCCCTTCCACGGGTTAGAGCATCTTAAGTCTCAACTTATAAAAACCCCTTTAGAGCCCGAGATTACGTATTCTGACGATCCCCTGCGAATGCTAAGAGCCATCCGGTTTTCTTCTCAGCTTAATTTTAAAATAGAAGAAGAATCACTTTCTGCGATTACAAGAAATAAAGATCGTATCAAAATTATCAGCAAAGAACGTATTGTAGATGAGCTGAACAAAATTCTTCTTTCTCAAAAACCTTCCAAAGGTTTTGCTTTGCTCTATAAAACGGGATTATTAGACATTATTATGCCAGAATTAACAGCATTGCAGGGCATTGAAGAAATTGAGGGCCAGCGCCATAAAGATAATTTCTGGCATACCCTGGAAGTAGTAGATAATATTTCAGAAAACACGAATGATCTGTGGTTGCGCTGGGCGGCACTTCTGCACGATATTGGAAAATCGCCGACCAAGAAATTCCATAAAAAAATTGGCTGGACATTTCACGGTCACGAATTTGTGGGTGCCAAAATGGTCTATAAGTTATTTAAACGACTTCGGCTTCCTTTAAATGAAAAAATGAAGTACGTGCAAAAACTGGTGTTAATGAGCTCCCGCCCTATCGCTGTTGCCGATGAGAATGTTACAGATTCGGCGGTTCGAAGACTGGTTTTTGATGCCGGAGATACTATTGAAGATTTAATGACGCTTTGCGAAGCCGATATTACTACCAAAAACCCAAAGAAATTTAGGAAATATCATAACAATTTTCAAAAAGTACGCGATAAAATACTGGAGGTTGAAGAGAAAGATCACATCCGTAATTTCCAGCCGCCGGTAAGCGGTGAGGAAATAATGGAGGTCTTTAATCTAAAACCTTCAAGAGAGATAGGAATGATAAAAGACGCCATAAAAGAAGCGATTTTAGAAGGAGAAATACCTAATGAATATGAAGCTGCCCGAAAATTTATGTTGAAAAAAGGAAAAGAAATCGGATTAACGGCTGTGAACTGAAAGCTGTAGACTTTAGGCTGTAAGTGGTATGTTGAATTTGAAATTGGAAATGGAAATGTTCTCAACCTTTGACTTCTTAACTCTTTAATTTTTAACCTTTAACTTTTTAACTTTTTAACTCTAAAATGTATAGAACTTTTATAAAAATATCGCTTGTCCTGGTGTACCTGGTTATTCTGGCAGGTGCATTAGTACGAATGACCGGTTCGGGAATGGGTTGCCCCGACTGGCCAAAATGTTTCGGTTATTACATTCCGCCCCACGAAATATCTGAACTTCAATTTCAACCTCAACGGGAATATGAAGAAGGTCAGGTAATCATTAAAAACGAAAGTTTACTGGTAGCAGCAACAGATTTTACTTCAGGAAACGAATTTAATTCGGCGAACTGGAAGCCTTATACTAAACATGATTATGCCCAGTTTAATCCTATGCATACCTGGGTGGAATACATAAACCGCTTAATGGGAGCGCTCGCAGGACTTGGGGTGCTTATTATGGCGTTTTTATCGATCTCCCATTGGAAAATAAAAAAAAGAATCCCGCTGCTTTCCTGGCTTAGCGTATTTATGATGGGATTTCAGGCGTGGCTCGGTGCAACAGTTGTATATTCTGTATTATCACCTGCCAAGATTACAATACATATGATCATGGCACTTGTTATTGTTGCGGTACTGTTATATCTACTTCAGGTAACTTCCGCAGAAAAATCAGGGCGACTGGTACCAAAGAACTTTAAAACCCTGCTGGTTTTTGCGAGTTTGTTCACACTAATTCAGATTGCAATGGGAACCCAGGTTCGCCAATTTGTAGACGATCAGGTAAAATTACTGGGAGAAAACGCTAACTCGCAATGGCTGGCAAATCCGGGGCTTCTTTTTTACGTACACCGTTCATTTTCTATCCTGGTGCTCCTGCTAAACCTGCTGCTGTGGTGGCAAAACAAAAAACAGGCATTAGGCTTTACAAAATTAAATTTGGTAATAGGACTTATAATTATCGAGATATGCACAGGAATAGCGATGTATTATTTTAATTTCCCCCTTTTATCACAGCCCACACATTTAATGATCGCCACCCTGCTTTTCGGATTACAATTTTATATATTATTGCAAACATTCCGTACCCCGGTTACGACCAAAAGTTTGTAACTTTGCGGCCAAATTTTAATAATTATGGTTTATAGATTTCGAGTAATTTTAGATGCTGAAGAGGACGTTTTTAGAGATATTGAGCTTTTACAGGAACATACACTGGAAGATTTTCATAACGCGATCGTTAATTCCTTTGGCTTTGACGGTACCGAAATGGCATCTTTTTATGTAAGTGACAATGAATGGAATCAGGGTGAGGAAATTTCGCAATTCGATTTTAGCGAAGGATTCGATTCGGTAAGGCTTATGAACGAAACCGTACTGGATTCTATACTTTCTGAAGATCAGACCAGGTTGCTCTATGTTTACGATTTCCTGAATATGTGGACATTTATGATTGAACTTGCCGAAATTGCCGAACCTGAAGATGGTCGCGATTACCCTAATTTAATGTTTGTTCATGGCCAGATTCCACTGGAAGCGCCCGATAAAGAATTTATTGCGGAAAAAGATGAATTTGCAGACGATTCAGATCTAGATATCGACGATTACGACGATCTGTCTTTCGATGAAAACTGGAACTAGACCTCACCCAGAACTGCAAAAGCAGTTCTGACCTCTTCTAAAGGAGAGGTGTTTTTTTGCCTTTTTTCCATTTCAACTTTTTACTTTTTAACTTTTCAACCTTCAACTTCAAAGTTAACCCATGATCAACTTATATAACGCCCACATAGAATCTCTTTCCATACACCGTGTAGGAAACAAAAGCCGCAACGAGAACATCTTTCTGTCTGAAAGTCCTTTTGAACTGAATGATGAAATTATGCCGCTTATAAAAGAATATTTTCTGAAGCCATTTCGCGAAAAAGAAGAAAATTATTATCAGTTTTTCCATGATGCCGATCTTGAATTCAATGAGTTGTACAATCTTACCAATCAAATTTTTGATGCTCCCAAAGATATTCACCAGGTTTCAAAAAAAATAACCACGCTGCTTTTTGAGCAATCCTCTCATCCTCACATAAAAAGTGGAGAAGTGTATGTAGTATATTTCGATAATGTTATGTTGAATAACGAAAAAACTTCTGCGATTGGGATTTTTAAATCTGAATTAAAACACGATTTCCTTCAGTTTCAGGAAAAAGGAAGCATCCTCGAAATGATTATTCAGCAGGGAATAAATTTGAATAAACTCGATAAAGGCGCACTCATATTTAATAGCAACAGAGCTGAAGGTTATAAGATATTATCGGTAGATTCCAATAAATACGACACCAAGTACTGGCTGGAAAATTTCCTGGGTGTAGATGTACTGGCTGATGAGAATTTTTATACTAAGAAATACCTTAAGTTTTGCCAGAATTTCGCCAAAGATGTGGTTCTTCCTGCTGAAGATAAAAAGGAAGAAGTTATGTTTATGAACCGTAGTGTAGATTATTTTGCCAAAAACGATGATTTTGAAGAATCTAAATTTCTTAGTTCCGTAATCGATAACCCGGCTTTACTTCCGGAATTTCAGAATTATAAAACCGAGAAAGCTCCAAAATATAAAATTGAAGATCTAACTCAATTTCCTATTGCCAATGCGGCGGTTACTTCAGCAAGAAAATCGATTAAAAACACTATAAATCTGGATACAAACATTCAGATAAAAATGGATTTTATAAATCCGGAATCTGCAGAAAAATTTGTGGAAAAAGGCTGGGACGAGGAACGCCAGATGTATTATTACCTGGTGTATTTCAATAAAGAGCAAAAAAGTTAAAGTCCGAGAGATTTAGTATTTACATCCTCGTAATTTCGCTTAACAAATTCTAACGCAGTGCGTAAAATCTGACCCATGGTGCGCGCTCTTTTAAACTTTACATCTCTTGTAAATTCATAAAGATCTTTGCGCAGCGCCCGCACATTTTTCTGTGTGGAAACATTGTCGTTAATCATACAGCGAATTAATTCCTTAAATCGGGTGTGTGCGTTGATCATTCTTTTGGCTAACAGGGAGCGTTCCTCCTTGCGATATTGCTCGATAGAATTCTCCTGCAATTTCTGTGTAACGAGTTCTACCATCTTAAAATTCTCTTTGAAAAACTGAGGCCGGTAAACTTTTAGATTCCCCTCATAACATTGCTGATCAAAATCGATCGCGCGAATGGTATAATCTACATGGTCAAAATCGTGGGTAGGAATCACCACATAATTGTAGGAACGCATATCACCCAGCAATCGTACCATGCAGCGTTCATTAAATTTTACAAACTGTTTAGCTATCTGGGTTTTAGCCCTTTCATCACAGGTTGGTAGTTCTTCTTCAATAAAAACGTCTCCAGGAATGCCAGCGATATGCTCTTCAATTAAAGTATCCTTATAAACCAGGAAATTAATACGGTGTGGTGAAAGTATATGTTCTACTTCCAGGCCATAAATACGGGAGGCATCGGCAAGTTTTACATAAAAATAGGTAAAACTGTCGTTTAATACATTTCTTACTTTTATACGGAAAGGTTTGGAATTTCCGAAGGTGCAGTAATCTATCGCATCGATATTTAAAAATTCAAGGGAGTCATCGCTGCCGTCGGAATGCAAAATGGTATAAACATGCTTAAGAGAATCATCGATCTCGTTCCTTTCATGGTCGGGATAATAACAGCGAACCCATAAAGTATCTTCATCATGCCGATCGTACACGGTAATAGAGCCTGAAAATCGTAGCAGATCATCATAGAAAACGGGAATTTTAGTATTTCGATTATATTTTGCCAGGTATTTATGAAACCTTTCATTTACAGGAAATGAAGGCTTTTTTCTGGACATAAGTTTTTCTTCCATAGAGGCGATTTTTTCAAAAATAAGGCTTCTTCATCAGTTAACCTGTAACAAATTGTTAACTTCATCGTCAGATTAATAAACAAACACAAGCTTGGAGACAATTCTCACCCTCAATAATCTAACAAAAAATTACGGATCTCTGGTAGCGGTAGATCATCTTTCTTTCACCATAAAAAAAGGGAATGTATATGGAATTTTAGGCCCCAATGGGAGCGGAAAATCTACCACCCTGGGAATGGTACTGAATGTGGTAAATAAAACCAGCGGGGATTTTCACTGGTTTGATGGCAGCGAATCTACCCATGAAGCGCTAAAAAAAGTAGGGGCCATTATAGAACATCCCAATTTCTATCCTTATATGACCGCCTTGCAAAACCTGGCGCTGGTATGCAAGATAAAAGGAGTTCCTCAGAAAAAAATAGAAGAAAAACTGGATTTGGTGGGACTTCTGGAAAGAAAAAACAGCAAGTTCAAAACCTTTTCATTGGGAATGAAACAACGTCTGGCCATTGCGAGCGCCCTTTTAAACGACCCCGATATTCTAATTCTTGATGAGCCTACGAATGGTTTGGATCCACAGGGAATACATCAAATTCGGGAAATTATTCGAAAAATCGCCTATACAGGAACTACCATCTTACTTGCTTCTCACCTTCTGGATGAAGTTGAAAAAGTATGTTCTCACGTGGTGATTATACGAAAAGGCGTAAAACTATACAGCGGGAGGGTTGATGAGATGAATGCCAGCCACGGTTTTTTTGAGCTTAAATGTGATGATTTAGGAAAACTCACTCCATTACTAGAAAACCATCCTTCGTTTGGAAAAATTTCCACAAATGGGGAATTGCTTACTGCCATTCTGGAAGAACCCATGGATGCCGCTTCCCTTAATTCCTTTTTGTTTGAGAAGGGGGTTGTTCTTTCCTATTTAAATAAACGTAAAGAAAGTCTGGAAGAACAATTCCTTCAATTAACTAATGAAACCGCCCAGTAAATGCTTCGATTACTCAACATTGAATTACACAAACTAAGATATAGCCGTTCGGCAAAAATTCTTAGTCTCACCTATTTTATACTCATAACTTTTATTGCTTTAATCGCTTCGATAGAATTCGATCTGGGAAATGTGCATTTTCGGCTTGCAGATCAGGGAATTTTTAATTTTCCGTTCATCTGGCATTTCAATAGCTATATTGCCGCATTGCTCAAGATTTTCCTGGCTATTGTTATTGTTTCCATGATGTCTAACGAATACAGCTACCGGACCTTAAAACAAAACCTTATAGATGGGCTTAGCAAGAAGGAATTCGTTTTATCTAAATTTCTTACCGTTCTGTTATTCTCTTTAATTTCAACATTTTTCTTGTTTGTTGTCACCCTGATCCTTGGTTATTCTTTTTCTGATTATACCGAATTTTCAATCGTTTTCTCAGATATGGAATATCTCCTTGCATATTTTATAAAACTTACCGGGTTTTTCTCCTTCTGTATGTTTCTAGGGGTTTTAATAAGGCGTTCTGCTTTTGCACTGGGATTTCTATTTATCTGGTGGATAACCGAAAGTATCCTATACGGATTATTGAAATGGAAATTCTTTAGAGACACCGATGTAGCCTCCCATGTTATGCAGTTTTTCCCGCTCCAGGCGATGAGCAATTTAATCGTAGAACCCTTTAGTAGATTAAATGTTATTCAAACGGCGGCGAATCAAATAGGTTCACATCTGGATAAAGATTATGCTATTCACTGGTATCAATTATTGATAGTGATAGTATGGACGCTGCTTTTCGTGTATTTCTCTTACCGGCTTCTTAAAAAGCGGGATTTATAAAAATGTTCCATTTTTGGCAGGTGTTTGAATAGGCATGATAATTGCTTAATTTCGTGAGGCTACGAAAAAGACATTCATGAAATTCAACGTAAAATCAGATTTTAAACCTACCGGCGATCAGCCCCAGGCGATTTCCCAACTTGTAAAGGGCATAGAAAAAAAAGACCGCTACCAGACGTTACTGGGGGTTACAGGATCAGGAAAAACTTTCAGTATTGCCAATGTGGTGCAGGAAGTGCAAAAACCAACGCTGGTATTGGCACATAATAAAACGCTGGCAGCACAATTGTATTCAGAATTCAAACAATTCTTTCCCGATAATGCGGTAGAGTATTTTGTAAGTTATTACGATTATTATCAGCCGGAGGCTTTCATTCCGTCTTCGGGAACTTACATAGAAAAAGATCTTTCGATTAATGAAGAGATCGAAAAGCTGCGTTTAAGCACCACTTCTTCTTTATTAAGCGGAAGAAGAGACGTGATTGTGGTGGCTTCCGTTTCCTGTTTATATGGTATTGGGAATCCTGTGGAATTCAAAAAAAATGTAATTTCTATCGAACAGGATATGCACATTTCGAGAACCAAACTTCTTCACCGCCTTGTACAGAGCTTATATTCCAGGACGGAAGCAGAATTCAATCACGGGAATTTCCGAATTAAAGGTGATACTGTAGATGTTTTTCCGAGTTATGCCGATAATGCCTTCAGAATTCACTTTTTTGGTGACGATATAGAGGAAATTGAAGCCTTCGATCCTCTGACTAATGAAATTATTGAAAAATACGAACGCCTGAATATTTATCCGGCAAACATGTTTGTAACCTCACCTGATGTTTTACAGGGAGCGATTCGTTCCATTCAGGATGATCTTGTGAAACAAATCGATTATTTTAAGGATATTGGGAAACACCTGGAAGCAAAACGACTGGAAGAGAGAACAAATTTCGACCTGGAAATGATTCGCGAGCTTGGATATTGTTCAGGAATTGAAAATTATTCCCGCTATCTGGACGGTAGGTTACCGGGCACGAGACCTTTCTGCTTACTGGATTATTTTCCGGATGATTATTTAATGATTGTAGATGAAAGCCACGTAACTATTCCGCAGGTTCACGCTATGTATGGCGGTGACCGTTCCCGGAAGGAAACATTGGTAGATTACGGATTCCGGCTACCGGCAGCGATGGACAACCGCCCGCTAAAATTTGAAGAATTTGAAGCCCTTCAAAATCAGGTAATTTATGTGAGTGCAACCCCTGCAGATTATGAATTACAAAAATCGGAAGGGATTTATGTAGAGCAGGTTATTCGTCCCACCGGTCTTTTAGATCCGGAGATCGATGTACGCCCCAGTTTAAACCAGATCGATGATCTTATTGAAGAAATCCAGGTGAGAGCAGAAAAAGATCAGCGAGTGCTGGTAACCACTCTTACCAAACGCATGGCAGAAGAACTTACCAAATATTTAACTCGAATTGATGTGCGCTGCCGTTATATACATTCTGATGTGGATACTCTGGAACGCGTAGAAATTATGAATGATCTGCGACGTGGAATATTCGATGTTCTTATTGGGGTAAACCTTTTAAGGGAAGGGCTGGATTTGCCAGAAGTTTCACTGGTGGCCATTTTAGATGCAGATAAAGAAGGATTTTTGCGAAGTAACCGCTCCCTTACCCAAACCATTGGTCGGGCAGCCCGACATTTGGAAGGGAAAGCCATTATGTATGCCGATAAAATTACCGATAGTATGCAAAAAACTATAGACGAAACCGAATACCGAAGAGAAAAACAAATACAGTATAACACCGATCATAATATTACTCCAACAGCGTTAGTTAAAAGCTTCAACAATATACTTATCCGCAAAAAAATAGAAGAACCTTATAAGGCAGATAAAGAGCAAACCTTAAAAGCTGCAGAAGAAGAAACCGCTTATTTTACCAAAACCCAGCTGGAACAACGTATTCGCAATAAACGTAAAGAAATGGAAACCGCAGCCAAGGAACTTGATTTTATGACCGCAGCAAGATTAAGAGATGAAATTAAAATGTTACAGGGAAAAACTAAAGAGGCAAGTTAAATTTTATTAATTTTTGCTAATTTTTATACACAACTCATTATCAGTAGGTTAATTTCATTATATTTAATTATCCATCTCTAATTACTACCTGTGCTATGACAGATAAAATCTGCTCATATGAAAATATTTGTCCTTTTTTCAGGGTTACTCCTGTGCTTTTTTACGGTCAAAGCTCAGGTAGGAATTGATACTTCCAGCCCGCAGGCACAACTGGATATAGTAGCATCCAACCCCCAAAATCCATCGGTAAAAGATGGAATTTTAATCCCTAGAATAGACAAATTTCCAACTGTAAACCCTTCGGCAGAACAAAACGGAATGCTGGTATTTCTTAATGCTGTTATCGCTCAGCAACCGAGTGGCTTTTACTTTTGGAATAATACAAACCAAAAATGGGAACAGGTTGGAGGAACAGGTGCGGGAAACTTCTATAAATCTAACACTACAATAACGCCCAATAACATTACAGATCCTATGTTCAGAAATGGGGGAATCGGGATAGGCCTACAGGATTTAACTGCTAAATTACAGGTGTATCTTAATTCGACTACCGACCTCTCAATTAAAAAAGCACTGGAAATAGATAATAATAACCCCGCAACAGATAATCTCACCACCTACGGGATTGTAAGCGATAACCGCAGTGCCACCAACGGTAACAAATATGGAATAAAAAATAATGTGGGTGGTATTGGTTCAGGTATTCACTATGGAATATTCAATGAAAGTTATCAGAATGCCGGAACGAATGACATCTATGGTATATTTAACCGTGTAGGAAGAACTTTTGGTGCCAATAGCAGCAATTATGGGATTTATAGCGAAATTGGGACTGTTCAGGGACAGGGAACCGTCTACGGAATCTACAGTTCTGCTTTTGGTAACGGCAGCTCCAAGGTATATGCAGGATATTTTGTAGGCAAAGTTGGTATTGGTCTTACTCCTGCCGAAGAATATATTTTCCCGGCAAGCAGAGGTAAAGATGAACAAATTCTTAGTACAGATGCCTCTGGAAATGTGAACTGGAGTTATAATAACAGGCGTAATTATTCTTCCACAGCCAGCGAAAATGGAGACTTTTTAATTACAGATGAAATTTCGACCCTGCGAATAAACAATTCAGTTGCCTCAATCACTTTACCTCAAGCCAATCTTAATAAAGGAAGAATCCTTACTTTAATTCCCTGGACGATTCCAGTTTCAAGCCCAAAAAGCATCAACTTTTTAAATGGTGATTATCTTTATGATCCCGTTAACGACTTAAAAATAACCTCCATTACAGGGAATCAAGTATATACTATTCAAAGTTCCGGACTTAATTGGGTAGTGCTGAACATTTACAAAAAAACACCGTAGGATCTACGGTGTTTTTTTGAAACCAGATTTCTCTTAAAATTAAGATATTTCAATCATTCGCTTTGCCTGAACTTTAGCTTCTTCACGTTTAGGAAGGTTTATTTCTAAAACACCGCTATTATAAGAAGCAGATATTTCCTGGCTGTTTACGGATTCCGGAAGACTGAAAGCCCTTTTAAAATTGCTGTAATTAAACTCTTTTCGGGTATACTTTCCATTTTTTTCTGAAGATTCATTTTCAGATTTAATCTCGGAAGAAATGGTTAAAATATCATTGTCTAATTCAATATTAAAATTTTCTTTTTTCATTCCCGGAGCAGCCACAAAAACCTTGAAGTTATCGTCGTTTTCCTGAATATTCACAGCAGGAATGTTGGTGCCTATACTGTTAACGTTTGTAGTTCCACCTAACCAATCGGTCTTAAACATATCGTCGAAAACCGATGGCAGCCAATTTGCCTGTTTGTTTTCCATTAGAGTCATAGCTTTATAATTTTAGAGTTATTAATTAATCCTTTTTCAGAATTCCATAAGCAAATCAAATTCCAATATTAAAAATGTGTCTTTATGTCATATATTAGTAACAGTAAATATGTCATTTTGTCTTAAATGAATAAAAATTATTGTATAAAACCCGGGTAGGAGTCATCAGTTTAAAGAGAATATTTACATTTACACTCTATTCTTCATTTATGAAACAACTCTATTACCGCACACTTTCATTTTTTAATGTTGTAGAAAGCAACATCGCTTTTTATCCCACAGTCCTGGCTCTCTGCGGATTCTTTTTCGCCGTTTTTATGATTTATATGGAAGATTTAGGCGTTTCCAAATACCTGGTGGAGCACTTGCCTATTCTCGTGGTTGATAATGGTGATACGGCAATGACGATTCTGAGCGCACTAATTTCCGGACTGATTTCAGTAGTGGTTTTTAGCTTTTCTATGGTGATGCTTTTATTAAGCCAGGCTTCCAGCAACTATTCGCCACGTTTACTTCCAGGATTGATCTCAGATAAACGCCATCAGATAATTCTGGGGATTTATCTGGCCACCATTCTATATAACATCTTTATTCTTTTTTCCATTCAGCCTACAGGAGATAAATATCAAATTCCGGGTTTTTCGGTACTGATAGGAATTTTAGCAACGGTAGTCTGCCTGTATGCCTTTATTTATTTTATTCATAATATTTCCCAGAGCATACAGATAAGCAACATTCTGCAGGGAATTTTCCGTACTGCCAAAAACCGGCTGGACCAGCTTATAGAAGAAGAGACCGACAGTCCACTGGAGTTTCCTGACACTTCTGAGTGGCATGAATACTATACCACTCAAAGCGGATACCTTCAGAATATTTCTGACACCAATCTAATTAATATTTGTATAGACGAAGAAACTAAACTTCATATTCTTCCCGTAAAAGGAATTTTTGTCTTACAGGGAATTCCCTTATTTCGTTCAGAAAAAAAATTGGAGGAAGACACCGTAAAAAAGGTTATTTCCAATTTCAATTTTGCCCGGCCCGAACTGGTAGCCGATAATTATGTACTGGCTTTTAAACAGATAACCGAAATCATTGTAAAGGCAATGTCTCCCGGAATTAACGATCCCGGAACCGCCATTAACGGAATAGATTATTTAACCGAACTTTTTGCGCTGCGAATGCAGAAAAAAGATCACGTAATCGTAAAAAAAGACGATACCTCGTATATAAAGCTGAATTCTGTAAGTTTTCAGGAACTGCTTTACAACGTGATGGCCTCTATTCGAGCTTACTGTAAACACGATATTATTCTAATAAAAAAGTTGTTGCTCATGTTCAATTATCTGAAAAGGCAGAATACTGATTGCGATGATTATAAAAAACATATCGAGGAGGAGGTACATGTATTGCTGAATGACGCGAGAGACGGAATTTCTAATGAAATAGATTGGGCGCAGGCATTAAAAATGGCCCAGAATTTAAGTTTCAATATAGAAAAATTCAATTGATGATGAAGAGATTCTTAATCTTTTTCCTTCTTTTAGGAACCACAAATATAATCGCTCAAAATTCAGCTTCTCAGAATGTTTCCACCTTCTTGTTAAAAGCACCACAGCTGGATACAATTAAGAAAATATGGGTTTACCTTCCGCAATCTTACCGTAGCAGCCATAAAAAATATCCGGTTCTCTATTTACAAGACGCTCAAAATCTATTCGATAAATCCACCTCGTTTGCAGGTGAGTGGCGTGTTGATGAAACTTTAGACAGTTTACATCTGGATTTAATAGTGGTAGGAATAGAACACGGTAATGATAAGAGAATAAATGAACTCACCCCGTTTCCCAACGAAAAATACGGGGGTGGCAAAGCGGAAAGCTATTTAAATTTTTTGCTGAAGACCGTAAAACCCCAAATCGATCAACAATATCGGACTAAAACTGCGGCAAAAAATACCTTTATCGGCGGAAGTTCTCTGGGTGGACTTTTTGCTTACTACTCTATTTTGAAGTATCCTGATATCTTCGGAAAAGCCCTGGTTTTTTCACCCAGCTTCTGGTTTTCAGATAAAATAAATGATTTTACAGATAGTAAATCTGCCGAAGATTTAAAAAATATTAAAATTTATTTCAGCGCGGGAGAAAAAGAAAGTGAAGATATGGTTCCGCTGATGAAGAAAATGAAAGCGCGATTAATTTCAAAAGGTTTAAACCCAAATCATTTTTATTTGCAATCCGTTCCGAATGCAGAACATAACGAGAAACAATGGTCCGCAGCGTTCCCGGACGCGGTGCTTTGGTTAATGTCTCATTAAGCCCATACATCCTTCTATTTATTTTTTTAAATAGTTTTCAAATAAAAGGAGGCTGTCTAAAAAGTTGTGTTTACGTCAGGCTGAACTTATTTCAGCTTCTAATCAATACTGATTATCAAACTATTAAGATCCTGAAATAAATTCAGGATGACGTTTTTATACTTTTTAGACAGCCTCTTTTAAACATAATCCTTCTTATTTATTCTTTCAGCTCGGTAAACTGAATATAAGAATCTCCATAGATGGTATGAGTTTGCTTTTTAAAATCTTCTTTCTTAGCCTTATAGATGTTGGGAACATAAGTCTGAGGATTCAGATCAATAAGAGGGAACCAGGTACTTTGTATCTGGATTTGCAATCTATGCCCTTTCTTGAAGGTGTGATTTATATCCTGTAAATCAAAAGATACATTGGTTTTCTTATTGGGCTCGAATGGTTCCGGTTTTTCGAAACTGTTTCTAAAGCGTCCCCGCATTACCTCACTGCGAACCATCATATGGTAGTTATCCATTTTCAGATATTTCTGAGTTTCAGGATAATCTTTAGCATCATTTGGAAAAACATCGATCACTTTCACCACCCAGTCGGCGGCAGTTCCGGTGGTGGCCACCTCTAAAGCTGCCTTTATGGGTCCGGCAAATTTCATATCCTTATCCAGAACCGGAGTTTCAAATACCAGAACATCAGGTCTTCTTGCTGCGAAACGCTGATCGTCGGTCATATATTTTCTTGGTGTAAATACCATCTTAATATCTTCAGAATAAGGAACCGGTTTATTAGGATCGCTTACAAAAGATTCTTTTGTATCAGTAGCTTCATTGGTGAGTGACTGGTTGGGACCTAAAAATAGTTTTTTCTCCTCAACATTTTTGGGAGGCCAGGCCGCATAATTGTCCCACTCCCTTTTACCGGTGTCGTAAATGTGTGCTTCAGCTAAATCTGTGTTTTTAGATCCGTCTCCCTTCAGAAAATGATTAAAGAAATTGGTTTCATAGTTTTGCTGAAAATTCTTTGAAATATTATCTCCAAAATAGATGTTTCCGAGCGACTGGCGGGTTTCGGTACTCGCCCACTGCCCGTGACTCCAGGGACCGTACACAAGGATATTATAATTATCTCCGGTTTTTTCTATTTTCTTATACTCGTGGAAAGGTCCGTATAAATCTTCGGCATCAAATAAACCACCAACTACCATTACCGCCGGTTTTACGTTATTTAAATATTGAAGAATTCCGCGTGATTTCCAGAACTCATCATAATTAGGATGATCTTTAAGCTGCTGCCAAAAAATATTATCTTTTTTATAATATTCATCAAGATTAGTTAAAGGTCCTTCATCTAAAAAGAACTGATATTGATCCTGAGTAGGCAAATCTGGAAATTTATACCAGGAAGTATCTACCGGCTGGGTTTTTTGATATCCGAACAAGGAAGTTGCGCGCCAATAACTCAATAAATAAGCACCGTTATGGTGAAAATCATCAAAAAAGAAATCGGAAATTCCTGCCTGTGGAGAAACCGCCTTTAAGGCGGGATGTGCATCTATAAGCGAACAAACCGCATAATAACCGGGATATGAAATTCCCCAGGTTCCAACTTTTCCGTTGTTATTTTTAACATGTTTTACCAGCCAGTCGATGGTATCGTACGTATCGCTGGACTCATCGGTTTGTTTTCCTTTTTTATTCGGAATATAAGCCCGCATATTGTCGTATTGTCCTTCGCTCATCCAGCGTCCGCGAACATCCTGGTAAACTATGATATTTCCCTGTTGCATCAGGTATTCGTTAGGACCGATTTTAGAACGCATCTTGCCCTCACCATAAGGCCTTGAACTATAAGGGGTGCGTTGCATTAAAATAGGATATTTTTGAGAAGTATCCTTGGGAGAATAAATGGTGGTATGCAATTTTACGCCATCGCGCATCGCGATATCTACTTCCTGTTTGGTGTAGTGATCTTCTACATTATACGTACTGTCGAGTTGAGAAAATCCCTGCCAGCTTACAAAAAACACTAACAGAAAGGAAAGAGTAATTTTAACTAATTTCATATTTTAAGAATTTAAGTTCCTAAAGATAGAAATTAAGCCTTTAAACCTGAAAAGAAATTAGCAAATACGCTATTTTTCAAAGTTTTTCACTCCTTCTTGAAGCCAGTCCAAATAATTTTTTGCTTTTGGAGTATATCCTACCGGAGTGTTCAATAAATTTTTATCGGTATCTAAAAGCACGTAAAAAGGCTGAGAATTATTTTTGAAATTGAGGGTCTGAAAAGTAGCCCACTTATCGCCTACCGTTGTAATTTTCTTGATGTTCCCGTTCTGTTGAATATAATTAAACTGTTTGGTTTCCGGAAGATCTTTCCGGTCATCTACATAAAGCGAAATTAGAATGTAATCGTTCTTAATCGTTTCATACACCTGCGGATCACTCCAAACCTGTTCTTCCATCTTTCTGCAATTCACACAGGCCAGGCCTGTGAAGTCAAGCATGATCGGCTTATTTTGATCTTTAGCCGCCTGCAGACCTTCTTCCCAGTTGTTATACGCTTTTAACCCTAAAGGCCCATCCGTTTCCTTATCATACACACTATAGAATAACGGAGGTGGAAATCCGCTTATTAACCGCAAATTCGCAAAAGCTGAATTCGTTAGTCCCGGAATTAAATAAATAATAAAAGCTAAAGTTAATATTCCAATTCCGAAACGAGTTTTGCTTAATTTTTTCTTAGGTCCGTCGTGAGGAAAACGAATCAATCCGAATAAATAAAGAGTCAATCCAAGCCCTACCACAATCCAGATTCCTATAAAAATTTCTCGTTTTAAGATCCCCCAATGTTCTACCAGGTCTGCATTCGATAAGAATTTAAAGGCCAGAGCTACTTCGATAAATCCAAGTACAACTTTTACGGTGTTAAGCCATCCTCCACTCTTGGGAAGAGAGTTTAACCAGTTTGGAAAAAGGGCGAAGAGCGCAAAAGGCAATGCCAGGGCAAGTCCAAAACCGCCCATCCCAAAAGACAACTGCGTGGCTCCTCCATCGCTGCTTAAAGAACCTCCAAGCAAAGAGCCTAAAATCGGACCGGTACAGGAAAAGGATACCAGCGCCAGTGTTAAAGCCATAAAAAAGATTCCGATAACGCCGCCTACACTGGAAGCTTTATCATCCATTTTATTGCTCCACGCACTTGGTAAGGTAATTTCATAATATCCAAAAAATGAAAATGCAAAGACTATAAATATTACAAAGAAGATGATATTGAGCGTAACATTTGTAGAAATATTATTCAGTATCTCTGGAGCCAGACTATCCAATAGGTGGAAAGGTAAGCTTAAAAGAAGATAGATTAGAAAGATGAAAAACCCATACAGAATGGCATTTATTAATCCTTGTTTCCTACTTTTAGCTCCTTTGGTAAAAAAGGAAACCGTTAAAGGAATCATGGGGAAGACACAGGGAGTTAGAAGAGCTATCAATCCGCCGAGAAAACCAAGAAAAAAGATAGTTAAGTAACTTTTATTTGCGGTCTCTTCGGCAGGTTTATAGGTGTCCCATCCCTGTACATGGAGATCGAGTGCATTGGTAAGTGTTTTATCCTTATCTCCCACTTTAAGATCGGTAAATCCCTGGGTGATATTATTTTCTTCCACTGCGATATTAAAACGCTTGGTATCCGGCGGTAAACATTGTACATCGTTACACACCGAATAATACACCTCGGCGATTACTACAAGTCCTTTCGCATTATTTACTTTTATTTGTTGTGTAAAAGTAGCCGTATTTTTAAAGTAGGTAATATCCGCATCAAAAACCTCATCATGTACCGAAGGAACGTCAGGTTCTGTTGTTTTCCCTACGAGTTCATAAGCAGGTAGGCTGTCGTTAAACGTAAATTTTGTAGGAATGGGAGCGATTTCAATATCGGCTTCCTTTTGGGAATACATATGCCAGCCTTCACTAATATTGGCCTTGAAAATTAGTGTATAAATACTGTCATTTTTCTTTTCCAAATGCGCATCCCAGGAAACAGGATCCTTAAATTGACTCTGATTTCCGGATTGCGTAAAACTTTGGGCATTTAAAAAAGTGAAAGTGCTAAAAAAGATGAGTAAACTCAGGAGATATTTCATTCGAAGTAACTTATTTTTAATATTTTTTGAGATGGATCTGTGATTGCAAACCTATTATCTGCTCTATAATTAACTATCCATGCAATTTCCTTGCCCGATAAAAGTATCCAGCAATTTTCTTTCTCCGGTAAGGAGAATTTTTTGTCTTTAAAAAAGTCGCTTACTTTCTTCTTTCCTTTCATTCCAAAAGGATAAAAGAAATCGCCTTTTTTCCATTTCCGCAGAGTTAGCGGAAATTCCAGTTTATCGGCATTAACGTAAATTATATGTTCTGAAGTATCTGTAATCTTTAAAACTTCCGTTAAATAAAATTTACCTGGAGGTAACATTACCACTTCTTCCCCTTCGGGAATATAATATTCCGTATGAGTTGGATCCTGATATTTTTCAGTAAGAATGAGCACTTCCCGATCTTTCACCAGTCGGTGGGTTTCAGAAAAAATCCTTTTTCCGGGCTGTGCAGAAAGCAGATCATATATATCGTTCCATTGGGTAAATTTAAAGGATTTCAGCAATTCATATAAAACTGCTCTGGTATTGGGAATTTTTTCGAGTGCGCTAATGTTTAATTCATAACCGAACTTATTTTTGGAAACAATTTCGGGATATACCAGGCTTATATAATCTTCTACTAATTGTAAGCTGTCATTTAAATGCAACTGTGTCTGTGCAAAATTTCCTAAAAACTGCGGATTTATTTCCTCCAGAACAGGAACAATCTTATGCCTTATCTTATTCCTAAGATATTTATTAGATGCATTACTGCTATCCTCGCGCCAGGCAATGGAATTTTCATCGGCATATTCTCTAATTTGTCTTCGCGAAAATGGCAGCAGTGGTCGTAACAACTGTTTATTTTCTTCCCGAATTCCGGTAAATCCCTCAAGCCCAGAACCCCTCACTAAATTAATTAAAAAAGTTTCCAGGTTATCATTCGCATGATGTGCCGTTAAAGTATAATCGAAATTTAAAGTTGCGCTTAAATGCCTAAACCAGTTATATCGAAGATTGCGCGCTGCCATTTGCGTAGAAATTTTGTGGGTTGCGGCATACTTCAAAGTATCAAAAGATTCTGTGAAAATTTCTACTTCGAGAGCATCTGCAAGATCCAGCACAAAATTTTCATCGGCGTCACTTTCCTCGCCTCTTAAGTTGAAATTACAATGAGCTATGGCAAAGTTAAGTTTAGCTTTCGTACACAAATGAGCTAATACAATACTATCTAAACCACCGCTTACAGCAAGCAGAACCCTACTGGTTCCCAGATAGGGAAAATTAGTCTTTAAGTGATTTTTGAAGTCTTTTTCCATCGAATTTCAAAGATACAAAAGACCCCTACAAATTTGTAATTGTGGAGGATTCTTTCAGGATAAAACTTTACGCATGGCTTTTGCTTTTAAAAGACATTCCTCATATTCATTTTGAGGATTTGATCTAGATGTTATGGCGCCACCTACTGAAAATGACACATATTTTTTACTAGAATTATAAAGAATACTGCGAATTACCACATTAAAGTCAAAATCGCCATCGGGTGTAAAATATCCCACCGCCCCACTGTAAAGTCCACGTTTTGTTTCTTCGAGTTCCTCTATGATTTTCATAGCTGAAATTTTTGGAGCTCCCGTCATGCTTCCCATGGGAAAAGTAGCCTGAAGCGCACCCACAGGAGAGAATGCAAAACTGAGTTCTGCCGATATTGTTGAAATAAGCTGATGCACTTGTTTAAAACTATACACCTTACACAGTTCCTCTACCTGCACACTTCCTTTTTTAGCTATTTTTGAAATATCATTTCTCACCAGGTCTACAATCATGATATTTTCAGAATTTTCTTTGGGATCCTTCGCGAGATCTTCAGCTATAATTTTATCCCGTTCAGGATCTTCAGATCGGCGTGCGGTTCCCTTTATAGGCTCTGAAGATATTTTTGTTCCTTTCTTCTGAAGATAACGTTCGGGGGAAGCAGACATTAACGAAAATTCATCAAATTTAAGATAGGTAGCAAAAGGAGAAGAGGAGATTTGGTTTAAATCTGCAAAAACTTCCAGAGGTTCAATATTGGTGTTTTCGGCATAAAATTCCTGACAAAAATTCGCTTCATAAATATCCCCCCGATGAATATGCTGAAGGATTTCTTCCACTTTATTCAAATATTCTTGCTTTGATAACCGGGAACGAATTTCTGCTTTTTCAGAGTTTTTATCAGATTTTTCTACAGAACTGTTTCTAATCTCGTTAAAATCTGTTTCCATTTCTTCCTCTATCATTCTTAGATAAAGAAATTCTGCGGTATCTCCTTTCAAGAATATAAGTTTCTGTGGCTGAAAAAAATAAAGCTCCGGAAAATGAAGTCCATCAAAATTAGAAGATTTCAGATCTTCCACATCATTTTTAAGATCGTATGATAAGTAGCCAAAAAGCCAGTCATTAGTAATTTCCTGATACTCCCGGAGTTTCTCAAAGGCATTATGAGCATCTGTTTTTAGCAGGGTAAAAGCATCTACTGCCAGCACAGCATCGAAATTTGATGTTTTTTGTGGATAATCATTACTATCCAGCCAGGTGACTTCGTGGGAACGATCTCCCCATTTAAGAAGTTTTCTCCTGAATTCTGAAGGATTTTTTAACTGAAATTTTTTACTGCTTCGCATTATGCTTCTATTTCCTGCTCGAAATTGTTCACTACTTCTTCAATTCCCATAAATAACAGCTCATCGGGAACTTTTTCATCTATAAAATTATCATTAAAAGAAGGAAAACTGAAGCTTTCTATTACATCACCTCCAAACCGGGGGAAAATGCCTTTTGCGTACGCCAGGGAGGAAGCCGCCCCTCTACGACCGGGACTTGTGCTTATTAATAAAATTTTCCTGTCCTTTAAAAAAGTTCGGTCCAGGCGCGAAAGCCAGTCGATTACATTTTTAAAAAATGCAGAAACGGTTCCATTATTTTCGTTTACGGCGATTACAAGCGCTTCGTGTTCATCGATTAAATTCTTGAGCACTTTAATATCAATGGGAAATCCTTTTTCTTTTTCAGCGTCTACCCCGAACATCGGGATGTCGAAATCTCGCAGTTTTATGACCTTTACTTCATGACCGGAAAATCTCCCTGTCACGTAAGTCAGGAATCTGTGATTTATGGAAGTGCTGCTGTTGGAACCGGCAAAGGCTAAGATTTTTTTCATGAACAGGATTTAAGAGCACCAAAAATACCGAAATTCTATAAAAGATTTATGGCTTACCTTTGCCAAATAAATTTAAAGAATTTGACCTTTCACGACCTCAATCTTAATACCCCGCTGCTAAATGCACTGGACGATTTACAATTTAGCACTCCCACGCCCATACAGGAACAGGCATTTTCAACCATTATGTCCGGGAAAGATGTAGTTGGAATTGCCCAAACCGGAACCGGAAAAACCTTTGCTTATATTTTACCGATTTTAAGAATGCTAAAATTCAGCAAACAAAAGAATCCGCGAGTATTGGTAATGGTGCCTACACGGGAGCTCGTAGTGCAGGTGGCCGAAGAATTCGAAAAAGCTGCCGCCTATATGAATGTTCGTATTTCCGGGGTTTACGGAGGAACGAATATCAACACGCAACATCAGGACTTGTTACAGGGACAGGATATTGTGGTGGCAACCCCCGGAAGGCTTTATGATCTGGTTTTGCGACGAGCTTTACAATTAAAATCTGTTCAAAAACTGGTAATCGATGAAGTAGATGTGATGCTGGATCTCGGGTTTAGGTTTCAGATTAATAATATTCTGGAATTACTTCCCGAAAATCGCCAAAATATCATGTTTTCGGCCACTATGACCGAAGCCGTCGAAGAACTGATAGATGCGAATTTTAAAGTTCCCGAAAAAATTTCGGTCGCTTTAAGCGGAACTCCTCTTGAAAATATCGAGCAACGCGGATTTAAACTGTCCAACTTCAACACCAAAGTCAATTTCCTGAAAGTACTGCTTAAAGACAAAGAAACCTTTACCAAAACGCTGATTTTTATAGGCTACAAACGACTGGCAGACAGGCTTTTTGAAGATTTATCCATCGCTTTTCCTGAAGAATGTACGGTGATTCATTCCAATAAAAGTCAGAACTACAGGCTGCGAAGCATAAGGCAGTTTGGAGAAGGTTTTTGCAGGATTTTAGTGGCGACCGATGTAATGGCTCGCGGACTTGATATTGAAAATGTTTCGCACGTAATCAATTTTGATACTCCCGAATATCCCGAAAATTATATGCATAGAATCGGGCGAACCGGACGTGCCGAAAAAGAAGGAATATCCTATTTATTAACGACTCCAAAGGAAGAAGAAAACCTGCTGAAGATCGAGAATTTGATGGATATGAAGGTTCCCCAATATGAAACACCAGAAGAGGTGGTAATTTCTACGGAATTAATTCCGGAGGAACAACCGCGAGTTCAAGAAATCAACAATCCTAATAAGCAAAATCTAGAGGAAGCGGGACCGGCTTTTCACGAAAAGAAGGATAAGAACAAAAAAGTGAATTTAGGAGGTTCTTACCGCAGGGAAATTGCGAAAAAGTACAAAAAGCCAAAAACCAGGGGCGATAAAAACCAGAATCGGAGGAAATAAAGGCCTCTCCCCGGCCGTCTCCTAAGAAGAGGGAGCAAAAAAAGAGGACTTATGTCCTCTCATTTATACACCTTTCACCTCAATTCTCATTGTTGTTCGAACTGAGGCTGTCGAAATTAACTTCTGTTCTTCTTCTTAGCGGCCTTAGCAGCACGCTTTTCTTTTAAACTAAGAACCGGTTCTTTTTTAACCGAGTTTTTAGAGGGAGATTTTTCTTTAGCCATGAGTCCTAAAATTTTTAGAATTAGATTTTAAAATTAGTAAAGTAAATCTTTAAAATTGTAAAATGAGTGAAGTAATTTTTTGAAAAGTTGATTAAGAATTTACTGCCTCTATTTCTTCATTTTCCTTCCGTAACCAGCTCAAAATAAAAGTAGAAATCCTTCCAATTATAAAAACAGTTCCCCCAAATAATGGAGGTAATACCGTCATTTTTATTCCTCCACCAAAATGTTCCGCAGAGATAGCATCAATACTTTCAACAGTGTCTAGAACCTGTATTAAACCCACTAATTGGGCAAATAATCCAATTGATAATGCTATAAGAGCAATTTGATTGATTAGCGAAATAGGTTTAACCAATTTTAAATTATTAGCTTTTAATTTAATAGAGGCCCTGAAAATAAGGAATATCATTAATAAGAAACAGATAAGAATAACAGTCATGGAAAAAATGCCTCCCTCTCTCATACGAGCTAATAATACTTTGAAGAATCCGTGATTTTGAAAAAATAAAATTTGCAGTAAGGCCAACATAAGGTTTTGTTTAAAATTAGTCTTGCTAAACTACAAGCCAAAAAGGGAACCACTATTTTTTTGCGATGAGTTACAAAATTAGCGCTGTTTTTTACATCTCAACCTCAATCAGGAATGAAAATTAGCTAAACGTCCTGTTGTAACAGCAATCCATCGCAAAAGTTTTAGATTTTCAATATAAAACAGCATCTTTAAAAATTAAATGAGACTTTGGCATTTTTTAAAATATACCTTTAAAAAAATCCTTCTTCACGGAATTCTGTGGGTAGCGGTACTTTTGTTCTATACGTTCTTTTTGGGACTTGATGGCACAAGCTTCAAAACGGTTTTCCAGTTTTCTTCCTTTCTTCTTCCTGTTACTGTGGGCACAACCTATGCCTTTATTTATTATCTCATTCCAAAATTTTTATTACCTAGAAAATATTTTTTATTCACCTTTTACTCACTTTGCACATTTATCATTTCAGGAATATATATCATAATTTCTACTTTCTACGGACTTATCTTTCTTTTACAGCTTAAAATATCTTCAAAATTCCCTGTTTCTAAAAGCATTTTGTTCATAATGATCGCGGTATACCTTGTGGTGCTACTTGTTTGCCTATTTACTTTATTAAAAAATTATTATCAAAGTATTTCCACCAATGAAGAACTAAAAAATTCAATTCTAGAAGGAAATCTTCAGCTTAAAGAACAAGAATTACAATATTTAAAAATGCAAATTCACCCGCATTTTTTGTTCAACACATTAAATACCCTTTATGCCTTCGCTTTGAACAAAAACGAACATACTCCAAAAATGATTCTGCAACTTTCCAATTTACTAGATTACATTTTGTACCAAACTCAAAAGCCATTAGTTTTTCTTTCTGAAGAAATTGAGCATCTTCAAGATTATATAGATCTTGAAAAAAATAGATTTCAGGACAAATTACAGGTGAATTTTGAAACGAAAACAATTAATAATTTCACACAAATTCCCCCAATGCTTTTATTACCATTTGTAGAAAACAGTTTTAAACACGGAAAAGATACTTCAGGAAATTTGAAAATCGATATTTTACTAAAGGCAGAAAATGAGCAACTTATATTTGAAATTGCCAATTCCAAAAATGTTTTAGAATTGGGAATGAACAAAAATGATTCTGAACGTGGAATTGGACTAAAAAATATTCAAAAACGACTTAATTTATTATATAAGGATAATTATTCGTTAAAAATAGTTGATGCTAAAGATCAATATCAGGTAAAATTAATTCTGAATTCAAATAATAAAGAATGAGCGAAATGATTAAATGTCTACTTGTGGACGATGAACCAATGGCGCTTGATATTTTGAAAAATCATCTTTTCAAAATTGAAAAGGTGCAAATAGTGGATACTTGTAACAATGCTACAGAAGCGTTTAACGTTTTAAATACCCAGGAAATAGATTTGATTTTCCTTGATATTAATATGCCCGGAATTTCTGGAATTTCATTCGCCAAATCTGTAAATAAATCTATTAAAATTATTTTCACAACCGCTTACCGGGAATTCGCTGTAGATGGATTTAATCTTCATGCAGTAGATTATTTACTAAAACCCATTTCTTTCGAACGGCTTTTAGATTCTCTGAATAACTTTATTGAAATCCATCAAAATTCAGAAAAATCAATACAAATTGAAGAATCCCAAAATCAATTTATTTTTATCCGTGTAGATAGGAGAATGCTGAAACTGAATTTTGAAGATATTCTGTACATTGAAAGCCTGAGCGATTATTTAAAAATTCATCTGAATACTAAGCACGTGATCGTGACAAGGGAAACTATTTCAAACATTCACGAAAAGCTTTCTAAAAAGCGGTTTATAAGAATCCATCGTTCCTTTATTATCAACCTGAACAAAATTGATTCATTCAGCAATGAAGAAATCATAATTCAAAAAAAATCGCTTCCCATTAGCCGTAGTTATAAAGACAATGTTATTAGCTTTTTAAGTAGTTTTCAATAAATAAGCATATCTTTCAGCATACAGGAACCAAAAACCATATTTTTGTTCAGCAGGCAAAGAAAGAAATGCACGATCGGCTAAGAGCAGAAAATTCAGATTTACTATCTGAACATACAGATTTCTTCCAAAATAAAAGACCTCATTACTCTTACCTGTATCACAAAATTCTATCTAAAATTCAGGATAAATTTTGGGTAAAGCATCAAAATGTATAAAACATTTACCATAAAGATCATTTCTTTTTCCATTGCAGCTTTGTAATGTATATTTACATAAAAAATTGTATTGAAATTTTTACTGCTGTTTTTACTATTAGGTTGCAACTCTTTACTGGCCCAAAATAGCTATGTTCTAAACGGGACGGTAAAAGATGCGGCCAATAATGAAACTTTGCAGGGAGTTACGGTTTCTGTTCTGTCTCTTCATATTGGAACGGTTACCAATGAATATGGATTTTATTCACTTAAAATTCCCGAGGGCGTTCATCAAGTTACCATCTCCTACCTGGGATATGAAAAAATCAATGAAGCTCTTTCCCTTTCCTCCAACCAGACTAAAGATTTTTTACTATCAGAAAGAACTGAAGATCTGGATGAAGTAATTATTAAGCAGGACAAATCCCAATTAAAAATCAAGGATCCGGAAATGAGTGTGAATGAATTGAGTATTGGTACAATTCAGCAAATGCCCGTGGTTTTTGGAGAAGTAGATGTGGTTAAATCGTTATTATTACTTCCGGGGGTATCAAATGCAGGGGAAGGTTCCTCTGGATATAACGTTCGTGGTGGTGCCGTGGGAGAAAATCTTATTCTTCTAGATGAAGCCACTATTTACAATGCTTCTCACTTGTTTGGTCTTTTTTCAGTTTTCAATCCGGACGCCATAAAAAATTTAAAACTTTACAAAGGAGGAATTCCGGCTAAATACGGCGGCAGAGTATCTTCAGTACTCGAAATTTACCAAAAGGACGGGAATAGTAAAGAATTGGAAGGAAATGGGGGAATTGGAGTTATCTCCAGCAGACTACTGCTTCAAGGTCCCATCGTTAAAGATAAAGCCTCATTTTTGGTAGGTGCCAGAAGCTCGTATGCACATCTTTTTTTAAAATTAACCAATAACCCTAATTCAGCTTATTTTTATGATCTTAATACAAAATTAAGCTATGATATAAATAAAAATAACAAAATTCTCTTCTCAGGATACTTCGGAAGAGATGTTTTTAATATTAATGACAGCTTTAAAAATACGTACGGGAATGCGGTATTTAATCTGCGCTGGAACCATACCCTTACTAAGAACATTTTCACAAATCTATCGGTAATCTACAGCGATTATTATTACGGTTTAACCCTTAATTTTGTTGAATTCAACTGGAATAGTGGGATTAAAAATATGAATATAAAGTATGATTTTGATCATTATATAAACGAGCATATCAAACTTAATTATGGAATTCAAAATACTTATTATGGATTCAATCCCGGTGAAATAGAACCCAGTACTCCCACTTCAGGAATAAATTATAAAAAACTCACCAGGAAGTCTGCTTTCGAAAACGCAGTATATCTTTCGGTTAAACAGAAATTTTCCAATAAAATATCTGCTGAATATGGTTTAAGAATGAGCACATTTGCGCGGTTTGGCCAGGACAGTCTTTACTTGTATAAAAACAACAAGCCGGTAATTTTTAATGAACAATACGGGATATATCAGAAAGCCGAACCTGTAGGCACTGATCTGTTGCCCTCCAGCAAAGTTGAAAAATCATTTATCAATTTAGAACCCCGATTTTCGTTGTCTTATAGTCTTAATGATCACCAATCTCTCAAAATAAGTTATAACCGAATGAGCCAGTATCTGCATTTAATTACCAATACTAGTTCTCCTACGCCATTAGATGTTTGGGCCCCCAGCGGAAAATATATCCAACCACAAATTTTAGATCAGGTAGCTTTAGGATATTTTCAAAATTTTAATCAATCTAAATATTCCTTGGAAGCTGAAGGGTTTTATAAATATATCAGGCACCGTATTGATTATATAGATGGAGCAAATTTAATTGCCAATAATGCATTGGAACAGGTAATTTTACCAGGAAATGCAAGAGCTTACGGGCTGGAGTTTCTCTTCAAAAAAAATAAAGGACGCCTAACGGGCTGGCTGTCTTATACCCTATCGAAGTCTTAACAGAAAACACCCGGAAGAACTCCTTTAGAAACTGGTATAAATGGTGGAAACTGGTATAACACTCCCTACGATAAGACCCATTATATCTCGCTTACGGCAAGTTTTATCGTAAATAACAAATGGCAGTTAAACAGTAACTTTATCTATCAGACAGGATTACCAACCACCTATCCTACAGCACAATATGAATACGAGAATCTAACAATTCCCGTGTATTCTTCTCGTAACAGCAATCGATTAACCTCCTATAACAGGTTGGATATTTCTGCGACCTATACGCCAAAACCTGAAAATACTAAAACTTACCATTCTTCCTGGAACTTTGGTATCTATAATCTTTACAATCGAAAAAATCCCGTTTCTTTAAGTTTCAGAAGAAACTCCGATACGGGAAATAATGAAGCGGTACGGCTGTCTTTATTTGGGATAATCCCTTCGGTAACTTATAATTTTAGTTTTTAAATATGAAAAAAATTAATTTTTATATGATATTGATAATTTCGCTCTGTTTTTTAAGTTGTGAAGATGTGGTGCAGGTAAATCTTAAACCCTCAGAACCACGGCTGGTGGTAGAAGCTTCTATAAAATGGCAAAAAGGAACATCTGGCAAAGACCAGGTTATAAAATTAACACTCACGGCACCCTTTTTTCAGCAGGAAATTCCCCCCGCAACCGGGGCACAGGTAAAAGTAGTTACCGATGATGGAGATGAATTTATTTTTACAGAACGAGAGGCAGGCATTTATATAAATCAACAGTTTTTCCCCCGTCAGAATACTACCTACCACCTAAAGATTAGCTACAACAATCAACAGTATACTGCCACCGGAAATCTTATATCGGTACCTGCCATACAAGAGGTAGAACAAGGAGATAATGGCGGAATTAATGGAAAAGATATTGAACTTAAAGCCTATTTTAACGATCCTCCATCCCAAAACAATTATTATTTAATAAAGTTTTTTTATTCAGATCTGGCCCTTCAGATTTTTAGACGATGAGTTTATTAATGGAAACCGAACTTTTGCCTATTTTAGAATAAAGATCTCCATAGCGGCGAAGAAGTAGGAATAGATTTAGAGGGAATTTCAAAAGACTATTATGAATATTTATTTATATTAAACGCTCAGGCAGGAACAAATAATGGAGGTCCATTTCAAACACAACCAACAACGGTAAGAGGAAATATAATTAATGAAACCAATCCTAAAAATTTTGCATTTGGATACTTTTAGAATCTCCAAAACCGATTTTGTAAATTACACTATACAATAATTATGAAAGCACCCGAAAGAAAACACACCAATCGTTCCCTGCTCGCAAAAGGAATAAAAATATACAGTCAACCATCCCCTTTTCACGTTTAGGACCGTCTATTTTATACAGCGCTTTCCATAATCAGGAACATCCCTTATACATTTTAGTACTTATAGTAGGAATTTTAATTTGTGCAGGTTCCATTTTATTCATGTTCAAAGGCATTCTCGCCCTGGTAAAAGCCCTCTTCGATTAATTATTTTAATGCGGGCTTTTTCCGCGTTGCTACAAAACCGGGCTTTCCGCGCTACGCGGTAGCTTGCTGCAATCCCTGCCCGATAATGGTGTAATCCTTAAAGTGTAGACATATAAAAAAACCCCTTCATCATTAGATGAAGGGGTTTTCAAAAAGAAGGCGGCGACATACTCCCTCACAATACAGCAGTACCATCTGCGCTAACGGGCTTAACTTCTCTGTTCGGAATGGGAAGAGGTGAGCCCCGTTGCTATAGCCACCTTAAAAATTGAGTTAGAAAGTTTCAGGTTTAAAAGTTTCAAGGTTGTATCCTTTTTACTTTTTTACTTTTTACTTTTTAACTTCCACGCCTGTGAAGCGTAGATAATAACGTTAACATAGAAGGAAATAAACAATTCAAGAAGATCGCTATAGAATAAAAACAGCATCAGGTTTTCCTGTCCCCAGGGCGTTGCTCCCAGGACAGATAGAGTAAGCTTTTCTCCGTGATTAGTACCACTCGGCTAAGACATTACTGCCCCTACACCTATGGCCTATCAACGTGGTAGTCTTCCACGATCCTTTAAAGAAATCTCATCTTGTGGTGGGTTTCGCGCTTATATGCTTTCAGCGCTTATCCCTTCCCAACGTAGCTACCCAGCGATGCTCCTGGCGGAACAACTGGTGCACCAGCGGTTGGTCCAACTCGGTCCTCTCGTACTAGAGTCAGATCCACTCAAATTTCTAACGCCCACTGTAGATAGAGACCGAACTGTCTCACGACGTTCTGAACCCAGCTCGCGTGCCACTTTAATGGGCGAACAGCCCAACCCTTGGGACCTTCTCCAGCCCCAGGATGTGACGAGCCGACATCGAGGTGCCAAACCCCCCCGTCGATG
>CAWEQF010000005.1:0-146222 GCA_963811195.1 uncultured Flavobacteriaceae bacterium | reverse complement strand
AAGTATCTTATGTAGAACAGGATAGAGTTGTGGCTTTTGCACCTCCTTGTGGCACACCTAACGGTGGTCCTTGTGGAACACCAGACCCGGGAACAGGTGGAAGTCAGGAAATTCCTTATGGAATAACACGTGTTAACGGGGTTGCCAATTATACTGGAAGCAACGTAGCGTGGATTATAGATACCGGAATTGATTTGGATCATCCAGATTTAAATGTTGATGCTTCGCGAGGATATAATTCATTTACTTCCGGCCGGGATTCTAAATCTTTGGATGATGCAAACGGACATGGTTCCCATGTTTCCGGAACTATCGCTGCTAAGAACAATGATTTTGGTGTGATAGGCGTGGCTCCCGGGGCAACTGTTATTCCGGTAAAAGTACTGGATAGTCGTGGAAGCGGAGCCTATTCTGGAGTTATAGCCGGCGTAGATTATGTGGAGCTCATGGTAGCAATGGAGACGTTGCCAATATGAGTTTAGGAGGACCTGTTTCTCAGGCCCTGGATGATGCCGTTTTAGCAGCATCCAAAAACGGGATCAAATTTTCTCTGGCTGCCGGAAACGAAAGCGCCGACGCTAACACTAGTTCTCCTGCAAGAGTAAATGGAGCGAATATCGTCACCATTTCTGCTATGGATAATAAAGATACCTGGGCCTATTTCTCAAATTATGGAAATCCACCGGTAGATTATGCCGCACCAGGATTAAATGTAAAATCTACCTGGAAAGATGGTGGTTATAACACCATAAGCGGAACTTCTATGGCTTCGCCTCACGCAGCGGGAGTCCTTCTTTTAGGTGCAGCTCGCACAGACGGAACGGTTCAAGGAGATCCTGATGGAAATGCAGATCCTATAATCGTACATTAGATTGAGACAAAATTTTTTAAGATTGTTCTGAAACTCCAGACATTTCATTTTGCAAAGGCGAAATAGGGGAATTTCAGAACAATTTTTTTATTAACCTCTTTCCCTGTTATACTTTTTTTAGATTTACTACGTTAAAACCCTAAGTAAAGAAGTGAATTTTTATTTTTAAAATAATATATTTACCCAGGATCTACAATTAGAAATAACACTAGTATATGAACAAAATACTTATCGCATTACTTATTTTATTCACAGGTTTACACTCGTCTTCACTTTCGGCACAGGAATTTAAAGTGGGATTAAAAGGAGGAATAAATAAAACATTTGGAGGCGAAATTAACGGTATAAAATCTGCAGATCATATATACAGGTGCAACTTTTGATGCAACCGGCGAAATTGGATATCACGGAGGAATATGGGTTCAGGTAAACTTCGGAAAATTCTTTATTCGTCCCGAAGCAGTATATTCCTCCCTAAAATCCAGGTTCGATTTTCCTTCAGCTCCTTCTATTTATGCTGTGGAAGAAGTAAGTGTCCCAGTATTGTTTGGGTATAATATTATAGGTCCTTTAGATATTTATGTGGGAGGCGCCTATAAAAATATTCTAAGTTCCACTCTTGAAGGTAATGAAAGCAGTGCGCCTATTGTGGTGCAAAATACTCCCCTAGCCGCTCAGGCTGGGATAAAAGCCGAATTTGGTAGTTTTGGGATCGATCTAAGGTATGATCATTCCCTGGCGTCGAAAGAGCCCCAGGTAATTGATATTATTAACAGTGTATATGGCATAAATCGAGCAACATTTAATGATGCTCGGCTAGATCAATTAATTGTAAGTATTACATTAAAACTTTGGGACAGCTCTAATGAAGGCCGTCGCAGAAGGCGTGGAGGCAGCTGTTACTTCTAATTCTTCAATATATTTTGGTATAACTTCTCCTAATTGATATGGGCTTTTTCGCCCATGTCATTCTTCTTCCTTACTTTTGCACTCCAAATAATTTTCATGAGAACCAGATCCATTAAGAAGAATAAAATAAATGTTGTAACCTTAGGTTGCAGCAAGAATGTGTATGATAGTGAGGTGCTTATGGGCCAGTTGGTGGCCAACAACAAACACGTGGTTCATGAGGAAGAAGGCAATATCGTGGTGATAAATACCTGCGGATTCATAGATAATGCCAAGGAACAATCTGTAAATACCATCCTTGAATTTGTAGAGAAAAAAAGTCAGGGGCAGGTAGATAAAGTTTTTGTTACCGGTTGTTTGAGTGAACGTTATAAACCTGAACTTCAAAAGGAAATTCCAGATGTAGATCAATATTTTGGAACCACAGAACTTCCTGCCTTACTTACCGCTTTAGAGGCAGATTATAAACATGAATTGTTAGGAGAAAGGCTTACCACAACTCCAAAAAATTACGCTTATCTAAAAATCGCCGAAGGTTGCGACCGGCCCTGTTCTTTCTGTGCCATTCCTTTAATGCGTGGCAAGCACCGCTCCACACCTATAGAAAATTTAGTTGAAGAAGCTAAAAAACTGGCTACAAAAGGAGTAAAGGAACTTATTTTAATCGCTCAGGATTTAACATATTACGGATTAGATCTTTATAAAAAACGAAATCTGGCAGAACTTCTTGAAAATCTTGTAAAAGTTGAAGGTATTGAATGGATTCGGCTTCATTATGCTTTTCCTACCGGCTTTCCGTTGGATGTACTCGAGGTAATGAAACGTGAACCTAAGGTCTGCAATTACCTGGATATTCCACTTCAGCATATAAATGACGATTTATTGAAGTCGATGCGCCGGGGTACAAATCATAAAAAAACTACCGATTTACTTTATAAATTCAGAGAAATTGTTCCTGAAATGACTATCCGAACTACGCTTATTGTGGGTTACCCGGGAGAAACCGAGGAGAATTTTAGAGAACTTAAAGAATGGGTAAAAGAAATGAGATTTGAACGCCTGGGATGCTTCACCTATTCTCATGAGGAAAACACACACGCTTACAACCTGGAAGACGATGTTCCGCAAGAAGTAAAACAACAGAGAGCCAATGAAATTATGGAAATTCAGTCACAGATTTCCTGGGAACTAAATCAGAAGAAAATCGGACAGACCTTTAAGGTTGTTATCGACAGGAAAGAAGGAAATTATTTTGTAGGCCGTACCGAATTTGATTCTCCAGATGTTGATAATGAAGTCCTAATAGATGCTACGGAAACCTATCTCAAGACCGGTGAATATTACGAAATAAAGATTACCGAGGCTGCGGATTTTGATCTGTATGGTATTCCGGTAAATGCAGATGTACAAAAACCTGCTCGTAAAGAATTAAAAATCAAAACTATATGATCTTCTTCCTCTTTTTCTGAAGATCTTCCTGGTATTACTGATAAAAGTGAAAAAAAAATGTCTTCAGATTTTAGCGATCAATTATTTCAATTTTTCCTAAATTGAAAAACAATCGTTTGTAAATGATAAAAATAAAGGAAAAACCCAATAACTTTAAAAGGCTATCTCTTCTTCTTTTGGGATTAATATGGTTTTCGAACGGCATTTTGCATTTTTATAATTATCAGAATGAAACAAATCTTATATTGGGAATTCTTTTTCTATTATTAGGAATCGCGTATTTCTTCATGCATTACTACTATAGAAATACAGGTTATATTGCCTGGGACGATACGGAAATTATTGTAAGTCAGTGGCAAAGAAGGAAACCTAACAATTACCTTTTTACAGATATAAGCAGTATCACGGTTACAAACTCTCATTTTATTCTAAAATCTAAGCGATCTAAAGGTTTTTCCTTAAGCTTAAAAAGTTTTAATAAAGAAGACATCGCACTGCTACAATCCACTTTTTCAACAGAAGTAATCCCGAGTTTTAAGCAATGCTGATCTGGGGTTCCAGATAAACACTTTGAACGCTTTGCAGAATTTTTACCCCTTCTTTTAGCGGCCGCTGAAATGCTTTTCGGCCCATAATAAGTCCGCAACCTCCGGCACGCTTATTTATAACGGCTGTTCTTATAGCCTCCTTATAATCCGATTCTCCTTTTGAGCCCCCTCCGGAATTGATAAGTCCTATTTTTCCCATGTAGCAATGGGCCACCTGGAATCTGCACAAATCTATTGGATGATCTGTGGTAAGGCTTTCGTACATTTCATCATTATATTTTCCGAAATTCAGATCCCTAAAACCGTAATTCGTGGTGGGAAGTTTTTGCTTGATTATATCAGCTTTTATAGTTACTCCTAAATGATTTGCCTGCCCGGTCAAATCTGCGGAAGCATGATAATCCTGTTTCTCGGTTTTAAAGGAGCTGTTGCGCGTGTAACACCATAAAATCGTTGCCATTCCCAGCTGGTGAGCTTCTTCAAAGGCGGCGGCTATTTCCTGAAGCTGCCGATTGCTTTCTTTGGAACCAAAATAAATGGTTGCTCCCACGGCCACTGCGCCCATATTCCAGGCTTCCCGAACATTTCCGAAAGAAATTTGATCGTATTTATTCGGATACGTTAATAATTCATTGTGGTTTAATTTAGCGATGAACGGTATTTTATGAGCATACCTTCGGGCATGTAATCCCAGTACTCCAAATGTTGATGCTACCCCGTTACATCCTGCGTCTATGGCAAGTTTTATAATATTTTCAGGATCGAAATAATCCTGGTTTTTGTAAAAAGAAAATGCGGCGGTATGTTCGATGCCCTGATCTATGGGTAAGATGTTGATATATCCCGTGCCTGCGAGGTTTCCATGATTATAGAGTCTTGCCAAATTTCCCAGCACTCGGGTGGTGCGATCGCTTTCAATAAAATTATCGGTCGTATCCGGTCCGGGAATCCTAATCCTTTTTTTCGGAATCTTTTTACAGGTGAATTCCAACAAATCTGAAGCATCCTTTCCTAAAATCTCGGTTATTTTATCTATTTTTTTCATGGGTTATGTTTTAATGATTGTTTCTATATTCCGAATGGATATGTCTCTGGGAGAACATGGGTATCGGTTTTAATAATTAGCGGATGTAAGGCTTTGGTTTCGTCTAAAAAAATAAAGGTATCGTACCGATCGGATAGTTTTGTAGGAACATAATTGCCGCGTTCTCTTTCCGGGTGATAAATCACTCCAATGGCCCGGTGACCCATACGTGCAGAAAATCTTTCTTTTAAGGGCGGTTCATCCAAAAACAGGATTTTATTATTATTTCCTTCCTGATGTAACCTGTATTCAATACTTCCTTCAATTGCTTCGGGAACTTCCATTTCTCTCATGGGTGCTCCCCAGGCTCTTCCTGCTATAACAGACCCTTTAAAAGACCCAAATCCCACGAGGTGGACTCCGTCTTCAGAATGATTTTCTCTTACCAGTTGTCCAATATTTACAAGTCCCCCAGAAGCCATATCTGTAGCCCTGGCATCTCCTACGTGGGTATTGTGTTCCCAAACAATGGCTTTCGCATCAGATGGGTGATAAGCCATCAGAATATCCAAAGTTTCTACCATATGCCGGTCCCGAACGTTCCATGATTCATCCGCAAGATCTGCCATTGCGTGATAATAGTTTTCAGCATTGGCCATTACAAGTGTGTTGATTTCTGCGTTTAGAGCGGCCTCTTTTTCTATATCGTACTCATGAACTCGCTCTCTTACCTGTTTCAGTAATTTTATCACCTGTTCTTTGCAACCTTCTTTTGAATGTCTGAAAACGGAAGCATAAGAATCTGATTCTTCATAAGGTTCGAAGCATCTATAAGCCTGCTTCGCCAGTTCAGCTGTATCGGGATCTTCTTTCTCTAAGTATGTAAGCATAATTTGCATAGAATCCCACAGACTGTAAACATCTAAACCGTAGAATCCTATTTTTTTGCTCTCCGGGAGTGTGCTATTATAGTCTTTTAACCAGGTGGTAAAAGCTGTAACTTCCCAATTGGCCCACATCCAGGTAGGCCAGCGATTAAATTCCTGTAAAACCTCGTGAATATTTTCTGGGCTGTCTGCAAAATTTTTGATCCACTTATTTATTTTATAACAATCCGGCCAGTCTCCTTCTACCGCGATAAAGGAAAATCCTTTTTCCTTTATAAGTCGCTGGGAAATTTTTGCGCGCCAGGTATAATATTCGTGAGTTCCGTGACTGGCTTCACCCAGCAATACGTATTTTGAATCTCCAATTTTATCGATCAATGCATCCAGATCCTTTTCATTCTGGAGTTTCTTGTAATATTTTGAAACATCTATCGAATCTTTTGAAGCTGAAAACATTATTCCTTGTTTTGGTTAATAGCTTGAATTTAAGTATTGTATAATGAAGAGAAAGGGGTAAGGCTTATAAAAAAATGATAAATTTTTCTGAAAACAGGGAAATCCGGTTTCTACAGGGTATGTTTGAAGAGCAATTTCTGATATTTAAAAAAATAGCGCCACATCGTGAGCTGATTTTTTACCTTTTGCATATCGCATATAAGTTGAGACCGTTTATATTGGGTAGGCACAAAAACTCCTTGCGTAAAAGGCTCAAGTTTTTCAAATTGGTGCAGGCAAACAAAAACTCTACATACCCCGAACAGGATAAACTGATTGAACTGGCGTATATTTTTTCTTCTTGTATGTATCCGGGCTGTTAATTCAAGTGTTTTTAACAACTCTTGCTCAAAAAACTTTTTAATTTTTAAAATACTACCTGTGGTATTAGCCAGAGTTTTCAAGCCTTGTTCGGTGTCTTCCCAAACATCAAAAATATCGTTTCCCAGTTGTAATAATCCTCCAAGCTGATAAAAAAGTTCTTTCTCCTCTTCTTCAACAGGAAAATTGAGGCAGGCCCGATAGTATAAAAAGGCATTTCCTCCTTTTTTCCAGGTAACAGACTTCAAAAAAGATTTTGAACATGAAGAGGATTTTTGCTGTAAACTTTCTTCCTGAGCCTGATATACTTCAAGGGCTCCTCTTTTTATTTCTGAAGGTCTTTCAGCATATTTTAAGCCGTTAATGTATAAAAACCGCAAAAGGCTTTCTGATGTGTTAGCGGGAAGAAGGCTTTCCGGATGTTCAACGAAATTTTTTAAGCGTGAGGCGTTTTTATCCGGATTATCAAAGAAATCATCGAGCAATCCCGATGTTCCTCCCAGATAGCTTAAACAGCATCGTTCTTTGCGGGTAAGCGATGTATTTCGTAAGATGGAAACAGAAAAGCCAAAAACGGATGGGACACCCAGTGCATAATAGGAAAGGATTTTTTTAAAATCCTTTTTTGCGAGGCTTCCATCATTTGTGTTTTTAAAAAGATCGAGTTTCTCTTTTAGATATTTCCTCAAAAATATTTTCTGAAAAAGCGCTTCCTTAATCCATAAAAAATACAGTGGGAAAAAGAGTAATCCGGTAAAATAGGTTTGTATTTTCCGCCGATTATTCTTCATTAAGAAGTATGGGTTTTCCATAGCCCAAATCTTCTAATTTTTGCATTTGGGTGGCCGCGTCACCAACAATTATATAATACATATGGCCGGGATTTGCATATTTTTTTGCCAGTTCCCGTATGTCTTCTACGCTCATATTTTTCACCATATTTTCGCGTTTCTTTACAAAATCATTGTCCAGATTATAGTTGCTTATTTCGCTTAACATATCCAGTTTTGCAGATAGTGTTTCAAATTTTCGCGCATCGCTCTTTATCATAAAACTCTTAGTCACTTCAAGATCATGATCATTGAATTTCTGGGGATAATTCTGAAGTATTTCTTTTATGAGTTCCAGTGCATTTCCGGTAATATTAGATCGAACACCGCTGGAAATTACAAACGGGCCAACATTCCGGCTGCCTTCAAAACGGGAACGTATTCCATAAGTATATCCTTTAGTTTCCCGAAGTTCCTGGGTAAGTTCTGAAGCAAAACCGCCCCCGCCAAGTCGATAGTTCATTACCTGGGCAGGATAATATAAAGAATCTGTTGCTGCGAGTGCCGGAGCACCTATTTGCAATACAGATTGTTTTGCGCCTGGAATATCATAGAAAAATACCTGCGAATTTTCAGGCACTTTAGGCGTGGGAATCTCCGGAATAGTCACCATTTTTGGCTGCCATTCTGCAGAAAGGTCTGTTATAGATTTTTTTGCTTCTTCTTCGTTTACAGCCCCTGCAAGTAAAAGTTTAGCTTTTACGGGACTTAGATTATTCTTGTAATAATCCTTAAGGTCCTGTAAACTAATTTTTTCTACAGATTCTTCAGTTCCCAGATTATCGTGGGAAAGAATATTAAATTCGCCATATATTTTTTTTCGAAACTCATTTTGCGCAATGTGGTTGGGATTCGCTTTTTGCTGGCGGATTTCGCTTTTTACCTTTTGTTTCGCGAGTTTGAATTCCTCCGGATCCCATCGCGGTTTCAGTATAATTTCATTTACCAGATCCATCGTTTTTTGGTAGTTCCTTGCGAGAGTACTTCCATAGAGAGTGATTTTATCGTCACCGGTTCTAATATTTATTTCGGAGCCCAGTAATTGAATAGCTTCTTCTAATTCCTGCGGAGTTTTAGTAGCTGTACCCTTGGTTAAAAGTTCTGCCAGTAAATTGGAAACTCCCACTTTTGCTGGGTTTTCCAGTAAAAGTCCGCCATACATTTCCAGCCGGAAATTTATAAGTGGCACTTCCTGGGAGGTAATTCCATAAACACTTAATCCCGAGGGCATATTTATTTTCCAGATATCGGGTGTTTGGATTTCCGGAGTTCCCCAGTATGGCGGTTCTACCGACCTGTCGAAAGTAGAAGGTGTTTTTTTATAGGTAACCTGCTGATTGGGATTAACTTCTTTTTCGGCTCCTTCAACTATTTTTTCTTCGGGCACGCTTACTTCTTCTGAATTTTCGAGCGCCAGCTCTTTCTGTCCCTTCGGAACAAAACTGGTAACTATCTCGGGCTTATTATAAATATATTTTTTAAAGACGCGCATTACATCTTCTTTAGAAACCTTCAGGATTTTATCTACATTCTTATTGATCTCGTTAGGATCGTTTGCGAAAATCTGATATTGGGCTAACTGAAAGCCTTTTCCCAGCACACTCGAAATACTGTTATAAAAATTGGTTTCCTGGCCCGCTTTTATTCTCTTTAGATCCTTATCGGGGATTCCTTCTTTTGCAAATTTCTTGAAGGTTTCGTCGATTGCCGCTTTTACAGAGTCCAGATCTTTTTTATCGTAGGCGGTTACCTGGAGCATCATTTGTCCGGCCAATTCCGAAGTATAATCGAACATTTGAACACCGTCTGTAAGCTGTTTTTTTTCAACTAAATTTTTATAGAGAGGAGCACTTTTTCCATTAGCAAGATAATCGGTTAGAATATCCAACGCATACGAATCCGGCGCATAAGAATATACCGTTGGCCAGGCCATCGTAAGCTGCGGAACATTCGCGAAATTATCTTTGTAATAAAGTTTTTTAGTGGCTTTTAAAACTACAGGTTGTTTTTCACGACGTGGAAAATTTTGCCCGGACTTTATTTCATCAAAATATTTATGCACCCATTCCTTTGCCTGAGATTTATCGAAATCACCGGAAATGGTAAGAATCACATTATTGGGAACATACCATTTATTGTAAAAATCCTTGACATTCTGCAGGCTTGCATTCTGAAGATCTTCCAGCGATCCTATTACTTCCCAGTGATAGGGATGTGAGGGCGGGTAAAGATTTTTGTCGATTACCTCAAAGGTGTGGCCATAAGGTCTGTTATCAACACTCTGTCGTTTTTCGTTTTTCACCACTTCTTTTTCCTTCGCAAGTACAGGATCTGTAACTGTATTAATGAAAAAACCGAGTTTATCGGCTTCAGCCCAAATCATTTTCTCGAGAGCATCATTGGGAACTGTTTGAAAGAAATTAGTACGATCTCTATTTGTGGAACCATTGGCCCCGGAACCACCAACCCGTGCACTCATTTTATCTAATCCGCCTTTACCAAGATTTTCGGACTGTAAAAAAAGAAGATGTTCAAATAAATGTGCAAAACCGGTCCTGTTTTCAATTTCTCTTGAAGAACCTACATGAGCGGTTAAAGCTACAGCCACCACTGGATCTGAATGATCCTCATGAAGTATTACCCGTAACCCGTTTTCAAGAGTAAACGATTCAAAATTGACATTATATTTATTTCCGGTCTCCTGGGCGGACAGGTGAACAGAAAAAAGAAACAGGCTTAAAATAAAAACTTTAAAAATTCTCATTTTCGATTTTTGAAGGACCTCAGCAAGATTACATTCTGTAATTATCGTTATTTACAAAAAATAAAGCATTAACGAAAAATAGTTTACCATTTTGCCAAAAGGATCTGAAAAGGGGATTATCTACCATATAAATAATACTTCCGCGACCTATAGGTTCTTCGCCAAAAACCAGTGAATTTTTAATTTTTTTCTTGGCTTTACTTCCGGCAAAGCCATCTACTATTTCCGGCTTATCTTTTAGGTAAGCGATATTGTACCCATCATTAAGATAGCTGTAGCTGTCATCGCTAAGTTTTAAGCTATAGTAGGTGTTGCCGTATCCAAAAGCCATGGGGTGAGTATTATCTACATAGGTTTTTACAATACTTCCGGTAATCAGGCTTTTTATACTCTCTCTCTCCCTCATATTGTATGGCTTCAAATTATCCTTGGGAAGTGTATCTGCTGCTACGGTATTATTTGCCTGAAGGCCAAAACCTTCTTTCCCCGCAAAGCTGTGTAAAGCACCTTCTATGGCAATAATTTTACCTCCACTGCGAACCCAGTTTTTAAGTTTATCCAGTTCTGAAGAATCCAGTACATCGCCATATTGTCCATCGGGAAGAATTAAAATATCCAGTTCGTTAAGATCAATTCTGCTTAGATAATCTGTATTAATAGGAATCACGGGATAATTAAGTTCTTTTTCAAAAAAGTGCCATACTTCCCCAAAGCTAAGAGAAGAAGTTCCTTCTCCCTTAACCACCGCCACACGAGGCTTATTGATTATTTTTATTTCGGAAGAACCAAAATCGGGCCCGCTTTTTGAAAATCCGCTGGCCGCCGCGTTTAATTTTCGACCAAACTTATTGGCAATTTCCACCACTTTTTGATCGTAATTTTCTATAGTACTGTTGTCGCTTCTGGTAATAATAAGGCTTCCGGTATTAAATTTTCCATCCGCATTCTCTACAGGTACATTTGTAAAACGCACTTTGATACCTTCCTTTAAAAGGGCGGCAAGAAATTGTGCATCCTTCATACTATCCCATTTGGTTATATAACCAACTCCTTCAGGATTTGCAGTATTTACTACATTTTCGTGAGGCGAAACCGTGCTTCCGGTAATTTCTCTGGTGCTTGCCACAGCATCAAGACCATAAGCATAAGGAAGACTCCAGGCGGTAATGTCGTAGGTGAGCGAATCGTGTAAAACGGTGGAAGGTTCGAACAGAACCTTTACCATTTTTCCTTTAGGCTGGGTAGTGTTAACAATAATACTGTTCGCATCTGTTTTGAAATTGTCATTCTTATCTTCAGTATAATTAAAACCTTTAACGGTTCCTGTTGATGCCTGGGAATATTTAATATTATGAATATCCAGCAAATCTTCAAGAGCGGCTATTTTGTCCGCTTTACCTTTTAATACGTAACTTTTATATTTAAAATCGTTATTGCTGTTTTGGTAGAATTTATTGAAATTGGTATTTAATTTATCTACATTCTGTGAGGCTACTTCAACTGTAGAAAGTCCTGTGGTGTAATGGTGCTCCACTCTGTCCTTTAAAGTAAGCACATAGCCTTCTTGAGTGTTTACTCCTAATCCGGAAGCACTATTGCCAGCCTGTTCGTAGGTCATACCTACAGCCCCCATATAAATAGGATAGGTATCACCATAACTGGGATATAAAAGATCAAAACGTTCTTTTGTAAAATATAACCACCCGTTTTTATCGAAGTATTTTGCGTGATTTTCCCCTATAGTAGTTTGAAATTTCTTCTGAAAAGGAGTAATGATTTCGTGAAAAGGTTCGGCGGCAGGTGCAAAATAATAAGGTTCATTTATTCCCTGTTCGTGAAAGTCTACGTGAACTTCAGGAAGCCATTTGTTATATAGTTTTAATCGTTGGCGGGTTTCCACCTGTGTTGCCCAGGCCCAGTCTCTGTTTAGATCGAAAAGGTAGTGATTAGCCCTTCCCCCTGGCCATGGTTCGTGATGCCCAGCCGCAAGGGGAGAAGTGGAATAAGGATCTGTTTTTACCTGATTGTACCAGTTAACGTAACGATCACGACCATCCGGATTTACACAAGGATCTATAATTACTACGGTATTTTGAAGCCATTCCTGTTTCTTGGTTACCAGTTCGTAAAGTGTTTTCATGGCAGCTTCGGTACTGGAAGCTTCATTCCCATGCACATTATAGCTTAACCATACAATAGCTTTTTCGGGAGTGCTGCCAACACTTCCTTCCATATTTCCACTGCTTTTAAGATGGTTGGTGCGGATTTCTTCAAGATTTTTAAGATTGTCGACTGTAGAAATCACCGCATAGGTTAAAGGCCTGTTTTCATTGGTTTTACCATAGGTGTGGTATTCAACTAAATCTGAATTTGCTGCGATATACTCAAAATACTTTACCACATCGGCATGCCGGGTGTACTGGCTGCCAATTTCATATCCCAGGAACTCCTGAGGAGACTTTAATTGAGAAAAAGAAGTTTGAAAACTTAAAAATAAGATGCCAAGGAGGAGGTATAAATTTTTCATGTAAGGCTAAAAATAAGTTATTGATTGGAATTAAGATTTACCCCCGTAAATTAACGAAAATTTATAAATAAAAACAGTGATTTTAGAACTCCTTGTTAATTTTACTTATTGCCATAGCTTATAGGCTACAGATTTCATCTTAAATCTTTAATCTCCACATGTTTTCCTATAGTTTTTAAAAGACCTTATCTTTACAAAAAATTAGCTGAAATTATATGCCATCAGAATGTATTTCCTATTCCGCCACAAATAATTTTTCAGATTTAATCTTAGATTATCTTGAGGAGAAAGAGCAATTAAAAACCTTTTATAATCATTTTCCCCGAATTGAAGAATTTGAGGCTCAAATTAAAAAAAAGCAAAAATCATTCAGTTCTTCTCATCGGGAGGCATTGGTAAAAGTTTTAAAAAATCAGTATAAAAACCTGGAAGTTTCTCAGGCGACCTTAACAAATATTGAATCGCTTAAAAATCCTAACACCTATACAGTTACTACAGGACATCAGCTTAATTTATTTACCGGTCCGCTTTATTTTCTATACAAAATTGTTTCTGCTATCAATCTTGCAAAATTGCTTTCAGAAAAATATCCGGAAGATAATTTTGTCCCGGTTTACTGGATGGCAACTGAAGATCACGATTTTCAGGAAATTGCCTTTTTCAATCTTAATGGAAAAAAATTTAAATGGAATAATACCCAGCCTGAAGCCGGAAAGGATGCCGTAGGGAATTTGAAAACCGATGGCCTGGAAGAAGTTTTTAAACTTTTTTCTGCTGAAATTGGAGGAGGAGAAAATGCCGAGGAATTAAAATCCTTATTCTGCAAAGCCTATTTGAAGCATGAGAATTTAACCGATGCTACGCGTTTTTTAGCAAATGAGCTCTTTAAGAATTATGGGTTGGTGATAATTGATGCTGAAGCCAAAGAATTAAAAAAGGAATTTATTCCTTTTTTAAAAAGGGAATTGTTGGAAAATGTTTCTTATAAAACCACAGAATCAACTGCTAAAAAACTCCTGGAACTAGGCTATGGAGCACAGGTAAATCCAAGGGAAATCAATTTATTTTATCTGAAAGACGGATTACGGGAACGAATTATTGAAAAGGACTCACAATTTTATGTTCATACTACCCAGATTTCGTGGACGAAAGAAGAGCTTGTAACCGAATTAGAAGAATATCCGGAACGTTTTAGTCCCAATGTAATGATGCGCCCGCTATATCAGGAAGTGATTTTGCCTAATTTGTGTTATATAGGCGGCGGAGGTGAGCTTGCATACTGGTTGGAGCTAAAAGCGATGTTCGATGAAGTGAAAGTGCCATTTCCCATCTTACTGCTTCGTAATTCAGCGCTTATTGAAACTGAAAAGCAACATCAAAAAATACAAAAACTTAATATTTCCCAGGAAGAGCTTTTTCTAAAACCCTATGAACTCATCAACCGGAAAGTTCGAAAAATATCGAATATAGATATTGATTTTTCACCACAAAAAGAACACCTGGTTAAGCAGTTTCAAAATTTATATAAGCTCGCCGAAGAAACCGATAAATCTTTTTTGGGTGCTGTGAAAGCTCAGGAAGTAAAGCAGTTAAAAGGGCTCGATCATCTTGAAAAAAGGCTATTAAAAGCCCAAAAACGAAAGTTAAAAGATGAGGTGGGAAGAATCTCGTCTCTTCAGAATGAACTTTTTCCTCATAAGGGATTACAGGAACGGCAAACGAATTTTTCAGAATTCTACCTGGAGTATGGGAAAGAACTTATTCCCACTCTAATTAAAAATTTAAATCCACTGGAATTACAATTTAAAATTTTGACTCTTGGATAAAAACAGAATGCATACCATAGATATGGATCTGGTAGAAATGACGTTGGACGTAATGAAATACACTATTGATCGTATTTCGAACGTTACTCCGGAATTAGGTTCTCCCAGAAAAGAAGAAGATTTGTTAAGAATAGTGGGCGAAACTGTCACGCCCGGAGGAATTGGTGGTGAAACCGCTTTTAAACTCTTTCGGGATGTGCTGGTAAAAGCTACGGTGCCTATAGATCATCCGCGGCATTTGGCTTTTGTACCTGCCGCGCCCACCCGTGCTGCGATTATGTTCGATTTAGTAACTTCAGCTTCCAGTATTCACGGTGCCTATTGGATGGAAGGAGCGGGAGGTATTTTTTGTGAAAATCAGGCCATGAAATGGCTGGTTTCGCTAACCGGATTACCCGATTCTGCTTTTGGTGTTTTTACCAGTGGCGGTACTGCAGCAAATCTTTCGGCAATGGTGGCAGCACGCGAAGAATGGAGGAGCCGCAAAATAGATAATATAGGTTTAAAAGGACTGTTGTTAACCTCCCATGCGGCTCACAGCTCTGTGCAGGCCATGGCAAAAGTGATAGATGCCGATGTGGTGATGATAGATTGTGAAGGTGATTTTCTTACCGGAAAGGATCTTCAATCTGCAATTTCAGAATTAGGCCAAAAGGACAGGAAGCGTTTATTTGCTGTAGTTGCGACTGGAGGCACTACGAATGCAGGGATTATAGATGAATTGGATACCATCGCAGAAGTATGTGAAAGAGAAAAAGTGTGGTATCATGTAGATTGTGCGTATGGTGGTGGCGCTTTAGCTGCGCCTTCAGTTAGACATTTATTTAAGGGAATTGAGCATGCCGACAGTATTACCATAGATCCTCATAAATGGCTGTTTTCGCCTTATGATTGTGGTGCGGTGATCTATAAAAACCTGGAACTTGCTAAAAAAGCCCATTCTCAGGAGGGTTCTTATCTAGAAATTTTTAAAGATGAAGGCGCCCAGGGATTTAATCCGGCCGACTATCAAATTCAGTTAACCAGAAGACTTCGTGGAATGCCCCTTTGGTTTTCTCTGGCAATGCATGGAACCGATAAATATAAAAATGCTATTGAACGAGGCATTGAACTGGCAAAGATTGCAGCCAAAAAGATCGAACAAAGCGAACATCTTGAGCTGGTAAGACCTTCAAGCCTATCTGTAGTTTTATTCCGAAGAAAAGGCTGGAGGCCGGAACAATATACAGATTGGACTTATAGAAATCATAAGGCCGGAATCGCGCTGGTTACTCCTACAAAATGGAAATCCAAAGATGGATTTGAAACCGTCTCCCGATTTTGTTTTATTAATCCCGACACTACTGAAAAGGATATTGATATTATTCTGGATACTATGGTGTAAAATTCAAAATTCAAAGTTTGAAGTTGAAAGTTCAAAGTTGAAATTTTGATCTATTTAGAACTGGCTTTCTCTTCTTCTTTTGAATTTAGAGCGGGGCGATGATCGCCATTTGCAATTGCCCATGCAGTAAGAAAAATCAACTGTGCCCTTTTGGCAAGTAGATCATACTGAATTTTATCGGGCGTATCGGTTATTTTATGATAATCGGCATGTACGCCATTAAAGTAGAAGATAATTGGCACATTATGTTTGGCAAAATTGTAATGATCGCTTCGGTAATAAAACCGGTTTGGATCGTTGGGATCATCATATTTATAATCCAGATCCAGATTTATGTATTCTGAATTCACTTTTTCGCTAATGTCGTGAAGTTCATTGCTCAACATAGAGCTACCAATTAAATACACGTAATTATCGTTGCCCTGGTGAGCAACATCTGTCCTTCCAATCATATCTATATTCAGATCGGTGATAGTTTGATTCATTGGGAAAACGGGATGATCTGTATAATATTTTGAACCGATTAACCCTTTTTCTTCACCTGTATTATTCAGAAATAAAATAGTGCGTTTGGGAGCATATCCGTCTTTGCGGGCATTGGCAAAAGCCTGCGCTATTTCTAGAACAGCCACGGTTCCGGAGCCATCATCATCGGCACCGTTGTAGACATTTCCCTGGTCGTCCATTCCTAAATGATCATAATGTGACGAAATTACCAGGACCTCTTCAGGTTTTTCGGTGCCTTTAATAAAGGCTAACACATTTTCTGAAGGCTTTCCGTCTTTTCGAAAAGCAGATGCGGGAACTTCCTGGAAATAATCATCGTCCCCAAGAGGAGAGGCAATATCCATTTTTTTATAATTGGCTTTCAGGTATTCGGCAGCCTTTTTTTGACCCGGTTCTCCGGCTTCTCTTCCCTGAAAATTATCACCGGCAAATGTGTATAAATGATCTTTGAGATCCTGTGCGGTAATGGTTTGGGCATATTCCATTACATTGGCATTATCTACATTTTTTTGATGGTTTGCACCACATCCCATGAGGGCGACTAAGAAACTATATAAGAGTATTTTTTTCATAGAAGTTTTGTTAATTAAGTGAGTGCAAGATAATAGTTTTGGAAACAGGGAGAATTAGTTAGGAAAAAATCTCAATTTTTAAAGACTTATTAATTCTCCATAGTCTTATTAATTGCAGATTTAATTATCGGTTCCATGATAGAATATCCCTTCGCATTAGGGTGAACGCCATCTAAGGTAAGTTCTTCCCTCATCCCGTTAGTATCATTTACCATTTTGCTGAAAAAATCTACGTATGTATATCCGTTTTCGGTCGCAAAATTCTTTATCCAGGTATTTACTTCTGCAATCTTATCGATTGGTTGAATGCTTTTTCGCCAGGGATATTCCGAAGCGGGTAGGATAGAACATAAAATTACTTTTATATTATTGGCTGTGGCCAGCTGTGCCATCGCCTTTAAATTATCGGTGATCATCTTTACAGTAGAAAACCCTGTATTACCGGCAATATCATTTGTTCCGGCCAGGATTACCACGGCGTGGGGATGAAGGTTTACCACATCCGGCATAAACCGGATAAGCATCTGCGGAGTGGTTTGCCCACTTATTCCACGACCTACATAATTGTTGGTTTTGAAAAAGTCAGGGTGTGTGTTTACCCAGCCTTCGGTAATGGAATTTCCCATAAACACCACGGGTACATCTATTTTCTTATCGGTTATTTCTTTATTGGCCTCTCTGTATTTTTTCAGGTTTGACCAGTCCTGACTCATTAATTCATCAAGGCTTTTATCCTGAGCAAAAAGGTTTATCATACTTAAGAAGCTTAAAAGCAGCAACACATATTTTTTCATAGTTCTTTTAATTATTACCGATTTAAAGATAAGAAAATTACCTTTTTATATAAATCAGAAGAGGCTGTCTAAAAAAAAAATTTTTTTATTAGAGTAACTAATTTAGGTAATATTGAAATTCAATTTAAAGATTACTTTGCTTTAGGTGCCGGTCGGCTAGGCAGGTGTAATGACTTCCTTTTGCTTTTAGACAGCCTTTCTAAAAGCTTATCTTTTTTATTCACTATAAGCTATGGTAGAAAGCAGGGCATTATCTGCCTGTCTGGAATCCAGCCTGGTATGCTGAACCACAATCGGGACATTAGATTCTAAAACCGAGCTATAGTCGGTACCTTTAGGCACCGGCTGGGGATCACTTAAATTATTGAATCGCAGGTGAGAGGTACGTTGGGCCTTTACGGTAACGTGATAAGGACCCACGGGGTCTTTATCGGCGAAAAAAAGAGTTATTTTTATTTCTGCATCTTTAGTACCCGTATTTAAAATACAGGCTGTTTCATGACTTGTGAATTCCGGTTCCTTACCATTTCCGTATTCCGGAATATATCCTTCCGCTATTACCCAGTTCTTTTTGCCATAAGGTTTCATAATTACAAGTTTAATTAATATTTCTTTTTTATTGAAAACATTCAATAATTTAATAATACTACTTATCCCTGCATTCATATATTAAAGAAGTGCAAAATGTTCCCGGATTGATGTGAAAGTTTACTTAAGAGATTTAATAGAGCTTTTTATTTTGTTTAACTTGGGTAAACAGTTATGAGATTAGTGATTTTAATTAAAAATCTTCTCAATTTTCTCTCCTGGTTATAACCAACCAATCCGTGTCTTATCGGATTCTTTTAGGAGAGAGTAGAACTTCAAGTATAATAAAAAATAAAATAAGTAAACATGAGCGCGACAGTTAGTGATTTTATCCTCGAAAGAATAGTCGATTGGGGTGTGAAAAGGATTTATGGATTTCCCGGAGATGGAATAAATGCTTTAATAGCGTCTGTTCATCGGGCAGAAGATGATGGCAAAGTAGAGTTTATCCAGACCCGCCATGAGGAAATGGCTGCATTTATGGCCGGAGCCCATGCCAAATGGACCGGGGAAGTGGGTATATGTATGGCCACATCGGGTCCCGGAGCTGTTCACTTACTAAACGGACTTTATGATGCGAAAATGGATCACCAGCCTGTAGTGGCTTTTGTGGGACAACAAGCTCTAACTGCTTTAGGCGGAAGCTATCAGCAGGAAATAGATTTAATTTCCTTATTTAAAGATGTAGCGGGAGAATATGTACATATGGCAACTAATCCTGCGCAGGTAAGACATTTAATAGACCGGGCTTTGCGAATTGCCATTTCAGAAAGAACCGTAACCTGCATTATTCTTCCCAATGACCTTCAGGAGCAGGACGCTGTAAAAACTCCTCCCAGAATCCACGGTTCTGTTCACTCCGGCATCGGGATCACTTTTCCCAGCGTAGTTCCCCATTCCAAAGATCTTAACCGTGCTGCAGAGATTTTAAATGAAGGAAAAAAAGTCTCAATTTTAATAGGGGCCGGCGCGAGAAATGCTCCTGATGAGGTTACAGAAGTTGCCAATCTTTTAGGCGCGGGGGTTGCCAAGGCTCTTTTAGGAAAAGATGCGTTACCGGACGATCTTCCATTTGTAACTGGTTCCATAGGACTTTTGGGTACTATGCCCAGCTATAAAATGATGGATGAATGTGATACCTTATTAATGATAGGAACGGATTTCCCCTATTCAGAGTTTCTACCGAAAGAAGGACAGGCAAAAGCGGTACAAATAGATATCGCCAGCAGGAGACTTGGAATAAGATATCCCACCGATGTTAACCTGGTAGGAGACAGTAAGGAAACATTGCAGGCGCTGATTCCTATGTTAAAAAGAAAAGAGGACCGCGAATGGCGTGAAGATATTGAAGAGCACATCAGGTACTGGTGGAAAACACTTGAAGACAGGGCTATGAACAGCGCCGATCCTATTAACCCGCAACGGGTTTTTTGGGAGCTAAATAAAAAGCTTCCGGATAACTGCATTTTAGCTTCAGATTCAGGTTCTTCAGCGAACTGGTATGCACGCGATATCAAAATGAGAAAAGGAATGAGAGGTTCCCTTTCGGGAAAACTGGCGACCATGTGTCCCGGAGTTCCGTATGTTATTGCCGCGAAATTCGCCTATCCCGACCGTCCGGCAGTAGCCATGGTAGGAGACGGCGCTATGCAGATGTTGGGAAATAACGGGCTTATAACCATTGCAAAATATTGGAAGCGCTGGAAAACACCAAATCTCGTAATTATCGTGCTGAATAATCGTGATCTTAACCAGGTTACCTGGGAACAACGAGTAATGACAGGAAATCCAAAATATGAAGGATCTCAGGACGTGCCTGATTTCCCTTATGCTGAATACGCCAATATGCTGGGATTGCGCGGAATTAAAGTGGATAACCCAGATGATATCGAACGTACCCTTACCGAAGCCTTTAACGCAGATCGTCCCGTAGTGTATGAAGCCTGTACAGATCCAGAAGTTCCACCATTGCCCCCACATATTAAAGTGGGGCAGGCAAAAGCTTTTGTTTCAGCTCTGCTTAAAGGAGATCCGGAGTCTATCGATATGATAAAACAATCATGGAAAGGCATGATATCTGAATATAGCCACTCCTAAAAAGTGCCTAAAATAATTCACCATACTAAATTCCTGGTCGATAAGGCTTCCGTTAGCGCCTATAAAATCCCTACAGAAGAACCAGAATCTGACGGAACCCTACAATGGGATCATACCACGCTTATACTTGTAAACCTGGAAAGCAACGGCATTCAGGGGATGGGATATTCGTACGCCAATGCGGCTACCGCTCACGTGATTAATAACTTGCTTTTTCCTTTATTAAAGGATCAAAATGTTCTCGATATTTCTTGTATCTGGACTAAAATGGTGCATGAAATACGAAATCTGGGAAGACCGGGTATTTCTTCCATGGCTATTGCGGCGGTAGATAATGCCTTATGGGATTTAAAGGCCAAACTTTTTAATATTCCCCTATGTTCGCTGCTGGGACAGGTTCATGATAAGATTCCCGTATATGCTAGTGGTGGATTTACTTCGTATGATCCTCACGAAATTTCTGAAAAGTTCGCGGAGAAATTGGAGAATGGCCATACTAAATTCAAAATGAAGATTGGCCGTAATAAAGCCGAAGACCTTAAAAGGATGGATGCGGCCCGCAAAACCATTGGTGATTCTGAATTATATGTAGATGCCAACGGGGCTTATTTTCCGCAGGAAGCCCTGGGAATGGCCTGGGAAATGAAAAATTTTGATGTCAGCTGGTACGAAGAGCCTGTAACTTCTGATGATCTTGTGGGGATGAAAAGAGTACGCGATCACTCTCCTCATGGAATGAATATTACGGCAGGGGAGTATGGCTACAGCATCACCTATTTTAAAAGAATGCTGGCATCGGGGGCAGTAGATGTATTGCAGGCAGATGCTACCCGCTGTGCAGGTATCACCGGCTTTTTAAAGGCGGGCATACTGGCAGAAGCCTTTCATATTCCCTTCTCTTCACATTGTGCGCCTTATCTTCATTTACATGCTGCTCTTGCAACTAAGAATTGTGTGCATATGGAATATTTCAGGGATCATGTACGGATCGAAAAAATGCTTTTTGAGGGTACAATGGAAGTGGAGAACGGAATGCTTTCTCCCGATTTGGAACGGCCGGGAATGGGGCTGATTTTTAAATCTCAGGATGCAAAAAAATATAAAATCAATATCTAAAATTAGCTACAGATTATGGCCATAAAAAATCAGGTGTTAGAACAAGAGCTTCACGATTCAATTAAAGGGGAAGTTCATTTTGGTAATGACTACAGAGCATTATATGCAACAGATTCTTCCAATTACAGGCAAATTCCCGTGGGTGTGGTTTTTCCGAAGGATAAGGAGGATATCATAAAGACCGTAGAGCTATGCCGAAAGCATGAGATGCATCTGTTAACCCGGGGCGGAGGAACCAGCCTGGCAGGACAGTGTTGTAACTCCGGGATTATAATGGATTTTAGTAAGCATTATAATAAAATACTGGAAATAGATACCGAAAAAAAAACGGCCCGTATTCAAACAGGGCTTGTGCTCGATGATTTAAACAGGGCACTGGAAGAACATCAGCTTATTTTTGGACCCGATCCTGCTACACACAACCACTGTACATTAGGAGGAATGATGGGGAATAATTCCTGCGGAATTCATTCGGTGATGGCACAGGTGGAAGACGGAGGAATAAGAACCAGTGATTTTGTAGAATCTTTAGAAGTCCTTACCTACCGGGGAGGGCAGTTTGAAGTGGGAGAAACCAAAGAAGAAGAGCTGGAAAAAATAATTTCTGAAGGAGACCAAAAAGGCGTTCTGTATAAAAAATTACAGAATTTAAGAGATAATTATCAGCAGGATATAAAAGATGGAATCCCCCAAATTCCCCGAAGGGTTTCCGGCTATAATCTCGATGAGCTGTTGCCGGAGAAAAATTTTAATGTGGCCCGTGCACTGGTGGGAACAGAAGCTACCTGCGGGGTTTTTCTGGAAGCAACGGTGCGGTTAATCCATCTTCCGAAGAAGAGATCCCTGGTTCTTTTAGGTTATAAGTCTGTTTTTGAAGCTGGCGACCATGTTACTGAAATTATGAAGCATAAGCCTATTGGGTTGGAGGGTATGGACAGCAAACTGATTAATTATATGCATAAAAGAGGGCTTCATGAAGAAAACCTGAAAATGCTTCCCGATGGTAAAGGCTGGCTTTTAGTTGAATTTGGTGGAGAAAGCAAAGAAGACAGCGATAATAAGGCCAAAAAAATGATGAGCGATCTTAAGGATAGCGCTGGAGATAAAGCCCCGACCATGAAACTTTTTGATGATAAGGAAGAAGAGCAAAAAGTATGGGCGATCAGGGAATCCGGCTTGGGTGCCACTGCTTTTGTTCAGGGTCTTCCAGATATGTGGCCAGGATGGGAAGATTCTGCTGTACCTCCGGAAAAAGTGGGGGATTATTTAAGAGATCTACGGGAATTATTTCAGAAATATGATTATCATCCCTCTCTATACGGGCATTTTGGTCAGGGCTGTATTCACTGCCGGGTAGGATTTGACCTTAAAACCAAGGGAGGTATTGAAGCATATAAAAAATTTACTGATGAAGCTGCAGATTTGGTAGTGAGCTATGGAGGTTCGCTTTCCGGAGAACATGGCGATGGCCAGGCCAGAGGTCCATTATTGGATAAAATGTACGGAAAACGCCTCTTGCAGGCTTTTCATGAATTTAAGGAAATATGGGATCCGGACTGGAAAATGAATCCGGGGAAAGTGATAGATCCTATGGCAAGAGATGAGAATTTGCGTTTAGGCAAAGATTTTAATCCAGGTAATCCGGATACATATTTTAAATATCCAGAAGATAAAGGAAGTTTTCATCGGGCTGCAATGCGGTGTGTAGGAGTGGGAGAATGCCGCAAAACGCATACCGGTACCATGTGCCCCAGCTATATGGTTACCCGGGATGAAAAACATGTTACCCGCGGCCGGGCCCATTTACTTTTTGAAATGATGCGCGGTAAGGAATTAGAAGGTAATTGGAAAAGCAAGGAAGTAAAAGAATCACTGGATTTATGCCTGGCCTGCAAGGGATGTTTAGGGGAATGTCCTGTAAATGTAGATATGGCAACTTATAAAGCCGAATTTTTTTCACATTATTACAAGGGTAAAATAAGGCCTAGACCAGCGTATGCATTTGGATTAATAGATAAATGGGCAGATATAGGTTCTCATATAAGTGGGTTTGCCAATTTTATGACTCAAAATAAATTTACCTCAAAAATTATGAAAGGAATGGGAGGAATTGCTCCCGAACGTAAAATCCCGGAGTTCGCCTCAGAACCTTTTACCAAAAAACATAAGTATTTAGATAAGGAACCTAATTTGGAGAATGCCGTGATCCTATGGCCTGATACCTTTAATAATTACTTTTTTCCTGAAGTGCTGGAGGCCGGCGAAAAAATACTGAAAAGTGCTGGTTTTGAAGTGATTGTTCCTAAACAAAAATTTTGTTGCGGAAGAGCCCTGTACGACTTTGGAATGTTGGAACGAGCGAAGTCCTACCTTCAGAATATCATGGATAATTTGAAGTATTATATAGAAGAAGGTGTGCCTTTTGTTGGCCTTGAAGCCAGTTGTGTGGCAGTTTTCAGAAATGAACTCTGCAACCTTTTTCCAAATGACAATAATGCCATACGATTAAACAAGGCTTTTAAAACTTTACCGGAATTTATTATGGATAACGAAGATAAATTCGAGTTTAAAAAATTAGGTAAGTCTGTTTTGATGCATCAGCACTGTCATCATGATAATGTAATGGGATATGAAGCTGATAAAAAGGTGCTTAAAAAAATTGGACTGGAAGTAACGGTACCCGATTCCGGGTGCTGTGGCCTTGCAGGTAGTTTCGGATTTGAAAAAGGAGATAAATATGAAATTTCCCGGAAGGAGGGAGAGCGAAGGATCTGGCCGATCGTGAGGGATATGGATCAGGATTATTTAATTACAGATGGTTTTAGTTGTAGGGAACAAATAAATCATGGAACGGGGAAAATGCCACAACATACCGCAGAACTTATTGCAAAAGCCCTGGAAGATTAAAAACAAAAGTTAATAATTAAAAAAAGAGATATGAAACCTAAAGTTGTTGTAATTACAGGAGCATCTGCCGGAGTTGGGCGTGCTACCGCAAAAGAATTTGCCAAAACGGGAGCCAAAATATTATTGATAGCCCGTGGAAAGGAAGGACTGGAGGGCGCTAAGCGCGAAGTAGAAGATGCAGGTGGTGAAGCCTGGATTTATGAAGCCGATGTGGCCGATGCTCAAAAATTAAAAGATGCCGCTACCTTTGCTGAAGAAAATATAGGACCTATTGATGTATGGATTAACAATGCTATGGTGAGTGTTTTTAGCAGAGTGATGGATATGGAACCCGAGGAATATAAACGTGTTACAGAAGTAACGTATCTCGGCCAGGTTTATGGAACCCAGGCGGCTCTGGAAAAAATGAAAGACCGTAACTGCGGAAAAATTATCCTGGTAGGATCGGCTCTTTCCTATAGAGGAATTCCTCTTCAATCTGCATACTGTGCTTCAAAACATGCAATCCAGGGATTCTTTGAATCTTTACGGGCAGAGCTGTTGCACGATAATATAAATGTAGATCTTTCCATAGTGCATTTACCCGCTATGAATACTACCCAGTTCACCTGGGTAAAAAGCAGATTCACCAAAAAACCAAAACCTATGGGTACTATTTTTCAGCCGGAAGTTGCTGCCCGGGCTATTGTAGAAGTTTCCCAAACCGGAGTCAGAGAACGCCATGTGGGCTTTTCAACGGTAAAAACTATATGGGGAAATAAACTTGTTCCCGAATATTTAGATCACTTTATGGCCGAAAAAGGCTTTAAAGGCCAGCTAACAAATAAGGAAGAAGATCCGGATAGAAAGAATAACCTATGGGAACCGGTACCTGGTGATCAGGGTACTCATGGTGGCTTTACAAACCAGTCGCAAAATTACAGTGTGTACGATAAAGTATATGAAAACCGTAAACCCCTTGCCGTCGCTGCCCTGGCTTTTGTTGGATTTGGGCTTTTAAATACTCTTTTTGGTAAGTAAAAGACAGGTTAAGAATTTGAGTGAGTTTAATCCTCTGGCCCGAGTGTTTTAAAAAAAAATATGAATATAGATACCCCGATTGAAGAAGAAAATTTAAGGAATAAAATTCATAAGATCATGAAAGAAAATCTTGTGGAAGGATATTCCAAACGCTATAATAGTGATTATACCTTCATAAAGCCTTCCAAGAATTTTTATAAATTTCAGTTTTTTTGGGACTCTTGTTTTCATGTTTTTATTCTGTGTGTTTTAGGAGAAATAGACATTGCAAAACGTTGTTTTCGCAGCTTATTTGCTATGCAGAAGGAAAATGGGTTTATAGGGCACACACACTACTGGAATAATGTGTTGCCATCCAGGATTACAGATATTCTTCAGTCCAGGCCCGATACAGGAATTAATTTGCTGAGGTCTCATATGAGTGCCTTAATTCAGCCCCCGATGGTTGCTCAGGCATTACACCAAATCTGGAAATTTTCGGGAGACGATAATTTTTTGAAAGAAATGCTGCCTAAGCTAAAAAAGTATTTTAACTGGCTGGCCAGAAATCGTGATTTTCATGGGGAAGGTTTGCTCACTATTATTACCTCGTTCGAATCGGGAATGGATTGGAAAGCTTCCTATGACCCGGTTGTTAATTTTCCGAAGAAGAAAGCCAATAAAAAGCTATTCTGGAAAATGATAGGAATAGATTTCCAAAATTTTATATTCAATTATAACCATAATAAAATTAAGGATCACAATCATTTTCGGGTAAAAGATGTGGGTTTCAACACCATTTATATTCAAAATTTGAAAGTAATGGCATCTTTATGTGACAAGATAGAGGATCCGGATTCTTCCATTTTTGCAGATCGTGCAGAAAAGGCCTTGAAAGCAATGATCGAGGTTATGTATGATGAAAAGGATAATGCTTTTTATGATACTTATGGCAAAGATGATAAAAAAATAAAGGTGTTAACTCCTACCATTTTTTTTCCGGTCGTGATAGATGGAATGCCGGAAGACCTTAAAGAAAAAGTGATTAAAAGACACTTTTTTAATAAAGATGAATTTCACACGGAGTACCCTATTCCTTCACTGGCGGTAAACGAGCCGGCATTTAATCCGAATCAAAGTCTGTATATCTGGAGAGGGCCTACCTGGATTGTGAATAACTGGTTTATGCATAAATTTTTTCTGAATAATGGGTATGAGGATGAAGCAAAACATCTAATTACCGGAATCTGTAAACTTATAAACAAAAGCGGCTTCCGGGAATATTACAATCCTTTTACGGGAGAGGGGCATGGAGCCCATAATTTTACCTGGGCAGGACTGGTGGTGGATATGATAAATACAGAGAAGGAAAAGGAAAAAGATGTTGCCAATACCGATTTATAAATAGTTTTTTTTACAATAGAAATTTATTAACCCCAAAACCTTCCATTTCCCTGATGGAGTCTTCTATTTGATGGTGATGGATGGATAATACTTTCAAAGAGGTTTTGTTTTTGAGCGAAGAAAGGGCTTTTAAATAGGCGTTCTTATTTTCTAACTCTTTGTGATACGCTTGTTGAATAAACTTATTCCTGTTGCTACTATATAAATGAACAGGACGGTTTGGGCACCCGGGCACAGAGGCTCTTAATAATTCCCATTTTATTTTAAAGTTCTTTTTCTCCCAGGAAGACAACAGGTTCTGTAATTCCTTTAAAAATTCTTTTTTCTGAAGACTCATTTTGTTGAAAAAGTATTTAAAGAAAATTCGTTTGGTATAAAAGGAAGCCTTTTCGTAGAACAGTGCAGATTCGTATGTTGTACGATATAGATCTTTTAAAGAAGAGAACGATTTTTCCTCAGTTGAAAGTTCCGTTTTGTTTAACGGTTTTTTTTGGGGAAGTCTCTTTTTTTTTGAGCCGATAATGTTTCTTTGTGCCTCCATTTGGTTTAATTTTTTCTATCGGTTTTAAAACCAAAAATTCTTCGGGCATATCGTCAGATTTTTTGAATTTTATTCGAATTTTATAATTTAGCGCGCGTTCCTCACTATGAAAAAAACCGGTGGACTCATCAAAACCTCCATCGGTGGTAAAAGCGATACTGGTAATAATATACTTTTTTAAATTCATAATACGCTTAAGACTAATTGCATCGAGATTATATTTATCTCGTAGTCTTCCCAAACATTTTTCCACATGTACAGCGCCCTCAGAACTCATAAGTGTTGGTATTATTAAATTTTTACTCAGTGATTATAATTTACTTATAATGTGAAGAATATAAGCGCTGTATTATGTCAAATTTTATCTCAAATGAGTTTTTAGGTTTTTTTTAATAGGAAGTTTTTACAAAGACAGGTTTTTACTTTTTAAAAGATTCATTATAAGTATTTCGATGGTGTTTTCGGTATTGCGTAGGTGTAAGACTGTAAGTGGTCTTAAATAATTTTGAAAAATAACTTTTACTGGTAAGGCCTACTCTTTCTACAATTTCACTAATGGAATAATCGGTATTCAGCAATAATTTTTTTGAAAGATCCAACCTGTATTTCTGTACATAACCATTAACCGTGATGTTATAAATTTTGTGAAATCCATTTTGAAGCTTATTTATATTCAGGCCTATTCTTCTGGCAAGGGCTTCTATAGTAATGGGTGAGTTTATTTCAGTTTCTATAATGCGGGCGGCTTTTTCAATTTGTGTTACTTCGGAGCGCCTAAGCATATGGTTACTTCCATTATTCAGGGCATCCTCATATTGTAAAATCTCACGGGTAAGCATATGATAACAAATTCCTTCGAGAAATATTTTTCGCGTAATCCCTTCATTTTTAAAGGCCTGCATCTCTCTAAAAAGATCGGCGATTTCCAGGCTGTAATTCCCTTTATAATAGAAAGTTTTAACAGCACCGGTATCTTTAAATAAACTGGAAAGTTGGGAATCTGTTTGTTCAAGTTCACATTTCATTTTATTTCTAAAAATTTTCCTTTCGACTTCAAGACTGTTAAGGCAGGTGGGTTCGTTAGCCTTAAAAGTGAGGATATGGCCGTTATTATTGCAACTGGCCACAATAGCGTGTTGGTATTGCTGTAAAAGATGAGGTTCTTTTTCATTGGCAAATCTATGATTTAGGCTGCCTTCAAGAATATATAAGAATTTAAGAGGATGAATGGAATTCACTATAAATTGTATCTCCATATCGGTATAAAACGTGCAATCATAATTAATAATTCCCAGGCCCCCTTCAAAGTTGATCCCTTTTATTTTGCCTGAACCTATATTAGGAGGGAGACTCACCGAAAATTCTCCACAATTTTGAGTATAAGTGGTATTAAAGGCCAAAGCGATATCGGCGATCACCTCCCCCAGTGGGAGGGAAGTTATCTGTATAGAATTCATAGTATAGGTATTGGTTGTTGTGAAATTAAGATAATGAATTTCGCTAACTTCCTGATACTCCATTGTTTTAAATCCTAGTTAAAATTGACATAAAGTCCCCCTAAAAAAAGGTGGATTTTGTTTCCGGATATTTAAAAAAGCTTTTTATATTTGCACCCGCCTACGCACCGAGGTATTTCGGTACATAGGTTTTCAAATGGAGAAATGGCAGAGTGGTCGAATGCGGCAGTCTTGAAAACTGTTGAGGGTCACACCTCCGGGGGTTCGAATCCCTCTTTCTCCGCAAAGAAAAACCCGCAATGAAAATTGCGGGTTTTTTGCATCTCAGAGGTCCGGCAAGCTTGCTTGCAGCGGGCAAATGAAATGCAAAATGGCAGGTTGCAGAAGCAGGCTGGGTTTTTAATTGCAGGTTTCCTTCCGGGATCATTGCTGTTTATCCCTCTTTCTTCGCCACTAAACTTCCTTTCCATTGTGATCTTCTAAATCGATGCCAGTGTTTTTAGATTCTCTTGTATTAATTATTGCTTCTGTAATAGTCTGAATCAAGTTATTATTGGTCTCAGATGGATTTTCGATATAAATATCTGTACTTCCAGAGGAGTCTGTGTTTTTTGATACTCACGGCTTAGAATATTAACTCTCAGGTTTTAAGCTCAATTGATTTATTTACATTACCTTTTTATAAAGTTGATAAAATTTTAAAAAGATGAAATTCTAACCGCTATGGGGTAAAATAAACAAAGAGTAATCATTTAAAAATCAGTTTATATGAAAACAAATATGGGTAATTCAGATCGCATTATCAGGATTGCAATAGCAGTTCTTGTAGCCGTGCTTTATTGGCAGGGGATTATTAAAGGAACTCTGGCTTATATATTACTGGCATTGGCAATAATTTTTGTGCTAACAAGTTTAGTAAGCTTCTGTCCCTTATATACTTTATTAGGGATTAATACCTGCAAAGTAAAAAAGTGAATTTTCTTTATACCTTTTGAGATAAAATAAATTTATGGAGTTAAGAGAAAATATCGATTTTCCTTACCGCAGTCCATAGAACCCGGGAACACACATTAATTTAATAATCGGTCGGTTAATTTATTAGCGGCTAATAGCACCCTTTTACAGGGTGCTTTTTTTTGTGAGTAACATTAGTTACCAATACAGACTTTTAGCCAGCTTACTTTTGCAGCATAAATGATTAGAAAAATGAAAATCCAGCTATTAGTTGTAACAATCGGTTTTTTGGGGCTCACATCCATGCTTCAGGCGCAGGAAATTGTTCCTATTGCCAAGTCTGAAGTTTTAAGCAAGGTGAACCAACAAAATATCTCATTAAAAATATCTGAACAGGAATTTATAGAAGCAAGGGCAGATTACCGGCAAACCAATTCAGTTTTTTTGCCCAATATCACGGCAAGCCACACAGGAATATCAACCACTAATCCGCTGATGGCCTTTGGTTCTAAACTGAATCAGGAAATTTTAACTCAAAATGATTTCAATCCGGCGCTACTCAATAATCCCACACAAACTGAAAATTTTGCCACGAAATTTGAGATTCAGCAACCCTTATTAAATATAGATGGTATTTACCAGCGTAAAGCCGCAAAGTTAAAAATGAAAGCTATGACTTTAAAGCAACAAAGAACCGGGGATCATGTTGAGCTGGAAGTAGATAAGGCCTATATGCAGTTGCAATTGGCCTACAAAGGTGTGAACGTTTTAGAAAAAGCATTGCAAACGGCATTGGAAAATAAAAAATTAGCAGACGATAGATTTAAACAGGGCTATTTGCAACGGGCAGATGTATTAAATGTTGAAGTGCGTGTAACCGAAGTCCGAAATCAATTGCAAACGGCAAAAAGTAATGTGCAAAATGCTTCAAATTATTTGTCCTTTTTGATGGATGATGAGTCGTATGTGGTTTATAAACCAAGTGACAGTTTATCTGTAAATACATTCAGTAGTGAAACCAACCAAAATATTTCAGAAAACCGTTCAGACATCAAAGCAATGGATTTAGCCAGTAATGCTTATAAGGCAATGAGCAAGGCCGATAAAATGGCTTTTTTGCCCAGATTGAATGCCTTTGGAAGTTATGAACTTTATGATAATCAAATTTTTCACGGTAGTGCTAACGGGTATTTATTCGGAGCAAAATTGAGCTGGGATATTTTTGAAGGATACAAACGCTTCGGAAAAGCTCAGAAGAGCGAAGCTGAATTTCAAAAATCAAAATTGGAATACCAACAGTATGTTTCCAAAAGCAATCTAGAATTGAACAAGGCTAAACGTATGCTGCTGGATGCCAAGAATAAACTTGATTTAACAGCCCTGGCAATGGAGCAATCTAAAGAATCCCTCCGCATTAGGGGTAATAGGTTTAAACAGGGGTTGGAAAACACCTCCGATTTACTATTAGCTGAAACTCAATACGCTCAAAAGCAAATGGAATACTATCAAACCATATATGAATATAATTATGCGCAGGCTTACTTACAATTTTTAACTAAAGAATGATAATAATTGGCAGCAGGCAGTCGCAATATTAAATCGTTTAAACAAAAAAACCAAACTAAGAACGTGTCAGGTCGGGCGCAGTCGAGACCTAAATAAAAATAAATTTAAAATGAAAAAACATATTTACTTATCAATAGTCATAACAGCATCACTTTTTATGGCAAGTTGCGGCAATGATGCCGAACAAAAAGTTGCGGATAATTCACCGGCCGTTAAAGTTCAGGTTAAGAAAGTATCTGAAGCTGACAATAGTCCTTTTTTATCGGTTAGCGGTAAAATACAATCGGTTAATAATGCCGATTTAAGCACCAGGATTATGGGGTATGTCAATAAGGTATCTGTGAACGTTGGGGACAAAGTGAAAAAAGGGCAATTGCTGGTGTCTATAAATAATGCCGATTTACAAGCCAAAAGGGCACAGGTAAATGCGGGCATTACAGAAGCTACTGCAGCCTTTACCAATGCTCAAAAAGATTATAAACGCTTTCAAAATTTGTTCGCAGACAATAGCGCTTCACAAAAAGAGCTCGATGATATTACAGCGCGCTATGAAATGGCAAAAGCGCGTTTGGAATCGGCCAAACAAATGAAAAATGAAGTAAATGCACAATTTGCCTATACCAATATTTCTGCTCCTTTTTCCGGGGTGGTTACGTCTAAAAGCGTGGAAGAAGGCGATATGGCCAACCCGGGACAACCTTTAATATCCATAGAAGCCCCAGGGAATTTTGAAGTGATGGCAATGGTTCCGGAAACTGAGATTTCTCAAATAAAACAGGGAGCTGAAGTTGATGTTTTAGTGAAATCAATTAATAAAACTCTAAAAGGAAACGTATCTGAGATTAGCACTTCTGCCAAAAACACTGGTGGACAATATTTAGTGAAGATCGCATTAGATAAAACCGATGCGAATATTTTATCGGGCATGTTTGCCACCGTTCAATTTCCGGTCGAGAAAAAAGCGGCAAATCAGATGATTTTGGTGCCAAAGGATGCAATAATAAACAAGGGTCAATTAACAGGTATTTATACCGTGAGTGAGAGCAATACAGCCATATTACGCTGGTTGCGGCTAGGCAGAACCTTTGGCAATCAGGTAGAAGTATTATCGGGTTTATCGGCAAACGAAACTTATATAGTTTCTGCTGATGGAAAACTTTATAATGGTGTAAAAATATCAATCCAATAATCATTTTGTAATGAAAGAAGGTATCGCAGGAAAAATTGCTAAAATCTTTATACAATCAAAGCTTACTGTGCTTTTAATGATTGTATTTATGGTTGTTGGTGTATACAGTTCGTTTTTAATTCCGCGTGAGGAAGAACCGCAAATTGATGTCCCAATGGCAGATATTTTGTAGGGCTATCCTGGCGCAAGCCCTACGGAAGTGGAGTCGAGAGTTATAAAGCCTTTAGAACAATTAATTTCGAACATTAAAGGCGTAGAATACGTGTATTCTACCTCGATGAAGGAGCAGGGCATGGTCATCGTACAATTTTATGTGGGCGAAGATATTGAGCGCTCGTTTGTGAAACTGTATAACGAAATCAATAAGCATATGGACCAAATGCCACAAGGTGTTACGTTTCCATTGGTAAAAACCCGTGCCATTGATGATGTTCCCATGTTGGGACTCACTTTGTGGAGCAAAAACTACGATGATTATCAATTAAGCCAAATGGCGCAGGAACTGGAAGCCGAAATTAAAAAGGTAGACGGTGTTGCGGTTACACATAAAATTGGAGGCAGTAGACCGGCAATTAAGAGTGGTCTTAGATAAAGATAAACTGGCTTCAAGCGGATTGGATTTCCTGTCAGTTTCTGAAATGATTAAAGCTAACAATGCCCAGTTAAATTCAGGAAGTTTTGATAAAAATGACAGGGAGTTTTTGGTAACTACCGGAACGTTTTTAGACATCTGCCAAAGATGTGGAAAATTTAGTGGTGGGTGTGCAACAAAATCAACCCATTTATTTGAAGCAAGTGGCAAGGATCGTCGATGGTCCGGAAGTGCCACAAAATTATGTAAGTCTGGGATTTGGACAGGGCAGCAAAAAAGCGTCTGACTTATAAATCTGAATATCCTGCAGTAACCATTTCGGTGGCGAAAACGCAAAGGTGCAGATGCCATGAAAATTTCGGAAGTTATTATCGATAAAGTAGAACATCTACGAAAAAATTTGATTCCTGATGATGTGCATGTTGAAATTACCAGGAATTATGGAGAAACAGCATCGGACAAAGTATCTGAACTCTTGTGGCATCTTGATTGGATCCATCTTTGCAGTAACTCTCGTGGTGATGCTGGCTATGGGATGGCGAGGGGGATTGGTCGTGTTTTTATCCGTTCCAATTACGTTTGCCTTGACCTTGTTGAGCTATTATATGATGGACTATACTCTTAAATCGCATTACTCTGTTCGCTTTGGTGTTTGTAACCGGGAATTGTAGTGGATGATTCTATTATCATTGCCGAAAATATGCACAGGCATTTCAAAATGAAACGATCTGCCGTTTAAACAAGCGGCCCTGTATGCCATTAACGAAGTAGGAAATCCCACGATTTTGGCAACGTTTCACCGTTATTGCTTCAGTATTGCCGATGGCGTTTGTGTCCGGGTTAATGGGGCCATATATGGCACCTATGCCTATTGGTGCTTCAATAGCAATGATTTTATCTCTGTTTGTTGCTTTAACAATTACCCCTTATTTAGGATATATTTTTCTTCGTGAAAAAGATAAAAAAGGCAAAGTTGCTAAACGTGAAAAACCTATTGAAGAAACTTTTATTTATAGGATTTACAACAAACTTGAAAGTCCCTTTACTAGAAAGCAGGAACCAAACGTTGGATATTTTTAGGAGGTACATTTTTGCAATCTTATTGGCAACCATGGTATTGTTTTTTACAAAATCTGTTGCAGTAAAAATGTTGCCTTTTGATAATAAAAATGAATTTCAGGTGGTCATCGATATGCCAGAAGGCACCACATTGGAACGCACAGGGGTAGTAGCTGAAGAGATTTCACAATACTTATCGACCCGGCCGGAAGTAGTGAATTACGAAAATTATATTGGCACATCTGCACCCATTACCTTTAATGGATTGGTACGACATTATGATTTAAGTGGCGGCAGTAATATGGCCGATATTCAAGTTAATCTGACTGGTAAAGGAGAGCGCGAGTGCACAAAGTCATGACATTGCCAAATTGTTTCGACCAGACATTCAAAAAATTGCATCCAAATACAATGCCAATGTGAAATTAGTTGAAGTGCCACCGGGACCTCCCGTATTATCAACATTGTGGCAGAAGTATATGGCCCTGATTATGACGAGCAAACGAAGATCGCAGACAGCCTTGAAAAATATTCTTAAAAACACTACGGATGTGGTAGATGTCGATTGGATGGTTGAAGATGACCAAACAGAATATCAATTCGACATTGATAAGGAAAAAGCGATGCTGTATGGAGTTGCTCCACAACAGATTGCCTATACAATGCACATGGCACTGTCCAACAAACCAATTACCACTTTGTATGATGAAGATGCGGTGAACCAAATTGGTTTGGTACTGGCTTTAGATGAAAAGGAAAAATCTACCATCACAGATATTTCTCAACTTAAAATAAATCCAAACAAGGCAATATGGTACCGATTGCAGATTTAGTGGACATTAAAAAAACCATCAGTGAAAAAAGCATTTATCGCAAAAATCAAAAACGGGTGGTATATGTAACTGGCAGATATGGCTGGAGAATTGGAAAGTCCTGTCTATGCTATTTTGGGAATGGGTGAAAAGCTTAAAAGACATCCACCTTCCTGAAGGTTATAAATTGAACGAAATGTATTTAGGTCAACCGGAATTTGAAGATAATTATACGGTAAAATGGGATGGCGAATGGCAAATTACATTGGAGGTTTTCCGAGATTTAGGGATTGCCTTTTTAGGAGCAATTATCTTAATATACATCCTAATTGTGGGCTGGTTTCAAAACTTTAAAGCCCCAATCGTGATGATGGTCGCAATACCCTTGTCATTAATCGGAATTATTCTGGGACACTGGATTATGGGCGCATTTTTTACAGCGACCTCTTTCATTGGTATGATTGCCTTAGCCGGGATCATGGTACGAAATTCAGTATTGCTGATCGATTTTATCAACCTGCGATCAGCAGAAGGTATACCATTAAAACAAGCAGCTATAGAAGCCGGAGCAATGACGAACAACGCCTATTCTATTAACCGCAGGAACTGTTGTAATTGGTGCATTTGTGATCTTGTTCGACCCTATTTTTCAGGGATTGGCCATCTCGTTAATGGGTGGAACTATAGTGTCTACGGTACTTACCTTATTGGTTGTGCCTTTGGTGTATTTTATGATTGAACGTAAAAATTATAAATAAAAACTCTACTATGAAATTAGTAATTGTAACCGCAGTTGAAGAATTTCAAAAAGAAGTTTTGAAACTTTTCAAAAAAGCAAATATTCAAAACTTTAGTAGTTCAGATATTGATGGCTATAAAAACGGAGCTCCAATATTAATGGCATCCAGTTGGTTTGCTGGAGAAAAAACAGGAAATGAATCGCATTTATTTTTTTCCTTTGACTGAAGATCAACATATTGACGACTATGTTCACCTCATTAAAGAATTCAATTAAAATCTAGAAACGAACAATCCGATTAAAGCAGTGGTTGTGCCTATTGAAAAATTTATATGAACTTAAAAAGCAATACAAATGTTAAATACATATTTTAGAGTTATCGTGGGTACATGATATTATTAAGCGTTGTACTTACCCTTTATGTCAACCCAAATTGGATATGGTTTACAGTATTTATAGGGGTTAATTTAATCCAATCGGCATTTACAAAATGGTGCTTATTGGAAACCATTCTGCAAAAATTAGGTGTAAAAAATAAAAACTCACTAAGTTGCTCGGTAAAAAATTGAGCGCTTGAAAATGAAGCAAATTATCTACGCTTTATTATAATTTTGAATTTTTTTGGAAGGCACATAATGCCGTTCAGATTAAAAATGCTGTCTCTTCCATAAATGAGGCTGTCTAAAAAGTATAAAAAACGTCATCCTGATTTCATTTCAGGATTTTAATAGTTTGATAATCGGTATCTATTAGAAGCTGAAACAAGTTCAGCTTGACGAAAACGTAACTTTTTGGACAGCCTCGTTTTGTTTTAGTCCAAATCCTAAATAATTCTATGAACGTAATTATTTAAGAAGGTAAGTTTCTTAAAGAATGTCCTTTAAAATTATAAACGTATAATTTACATTTAATATATTTGCTAAATATGAAGTTTAAAATATGAAAGAAGCATTTTCCCAGGAAGCCTTAAATTCTACTGTGGTAAAGGTAGAATCTCCTGGAAGGATCAACCTTATTGGCGAACATACCGATTATAATAATGGATTTGTTCTTCCCACTGCAATCGACAAGAAGATTCTCTTCGAACTTAAAAAGAATGGCTTTAAATTTAAGTGCAGTATATATAGTGAAACCTATAATGAAGAATTCAATTTTAATCTTAATCAATTCGAAAAAAAAATAACTTCTTGGGAGAATTATATTTTGGGAGTGGTTGATGAAATGCAGAAAAAAGGAAAAAAACTGGAGGGTTTCAATTGTAAACTGAAAAGTGAATTGCCAATTGGTGCCGGGGTTAGTTCGTCGGCGGCACTGGAATGTGGACTTGCCGCAGGTTTAAATGAATTGTTCGATCTTGGTTTTTCTCAAAAAGAGATTGCGCAACTCTCACAGGCTGCCGAAAATAACTTTGTGGGTTCCCAATGCGGGATCATTGACCAGTACGCTTCTGTAATGAGTAAAAAGGATTATCTTATCTTGCTGGATTGTCTTTCGCTGCAAACGGAATTCATTCCTGCAGATTTCCGGAATTGTAAACTCCTTCTCATTAATACCAGGGTATCTCATAATCTTGCCCAAGGTGAATATAACAACCGCAGAAAAGAATGTGAAACTGCTCTGGAGGTTATAATGCAGCAACATCCTAAGGTAAAAACACTTCGCGATGTAGATATGAAAATGCTGAGCAACAGTAAAAACGAGTTGTCAGAAATTCAATATAAAAGAGTTTTATATGTTTTAGAAGAAAATGAGCGGGTATTGAAATCGGCAGAATTTATAAAAAATAAAGAACTCTTGGAATTTGGAAAACTGATGTACCAGTCGCATTACGGATTGCGCGATTTGTTCGAGGTGAGCTGTAAGGAACTGGATTTTCTGGTAGAATTTTCCGAAGATAAGGACTTCATCTACGGCTCCAGAATGATGGGCGGCGGCTTTGGTGGTTGTACCATCAATTTAATAGAAGAAGATAGTATCACCCCTTTTATTGCCGAAGTAACCAGGGCCTACCAGGAAAAATTCGGGATACACCCGGAAACCATCAGCGTGTTGCCAGGCGAAGGAACGGTGGTAACATCCATGACTTCGGGTCCTTCAGAAGAAAAAGAATAAAAACTTACAACAAAATGCAGAATCTTATAAACGATGCTCCGCACAGAAGATATAATATTTTAACCGGCGAATGGATCCTGGTTTCCCCACAGCGAACTAATCGGCCCTGGCAGGGTAAAACCGAGAAATCTTCAGAAGAAAAAAAAGAATCCTACCTGGCTTCCTGCTATCTCTGTCCCGGCAATACACGTTCGGGGGGAGCGCAAAATCCGGAGTATAAAGGTCCTTATGTTTTTGAAAATGATTTCCCGGCACTTTTGCCTGATACCCCTGCAGAAATTGTAGATAACGGACTTCTAAAAGCGGAATCGGAAGCAGGAATTTGCAAGGTGGTTTGTTTTTCACCAGACCATTCCCTTACGCTCCCGTTAATGAAAGAAGAAGATATTGTAAAGGTGATAAAAACCTGGAAGCAGGAATACCACGAACTTGGAGGACAGGATTTTATAAATTATGTTCAGATATTTGAAAATAAAGGAGCGATAATGGGCTGCAGTAATCCGCACCCGCACGGGCAAATATGGTCGCAAAGTTCCATTCCTACTGAAATTTTAAAGAAGACCGAGCATTTTAAAAGGTATTGGAATAAAAATTCAAAAAGCTTATTGCAGGACTATCTGGAACAGGAATTGGAACTTGATGAGAGAATCCTGCTAAAAAATGAAAATTTTGTGGCTCTGGTTCCCTACTGGGCGGTGTGGCCTTACGAGGCCATGATCATTCCCCGAAAACACCGTCAGCATATCGGTCAGCTTTCTTCGGAAGAAGAAAAAGCCTTTGCAGAGATTATTAAAAAACTTTGTATCAAGTTTGATAATTTATTTGAAACTTCTTTCCCTTATTCTTCAGGGATCCATCAGCAGCCAACCGACGGAGAAGAGCATCCGGAATGGCATTTACATATGAGTTTTTATCCGCCACTACTGCGTTCAAAAAGCGTAAAGAAATTTATGGTAGGATACGAGATGTTTGCCAATCCGCAGCGTGACATCACCGCTGAACAGGCTGCGGAAACACTTAAAAATTTACCCGAAAGCCATTATTTAGTTGAATAATGGGAGATGTGGGCAAATATTTCCCTTTAGCTTCTGGCTTTTGATGATGGGAATATGCACCGGCTAATATTTGTTTGTTTTCCACTTATGGGCTACTTTTTTGCTTTTACAAAAAAAATCTTCCTAATTTAAGAGCGTAAAAAATTTAGTATTCAATTACTCATTATTCATGAAAAAAAATATCCTTCTATTATTTCTTTTAGCATCCTCCATGCCGCTTCAAGCACAGCAGCAAAAAGACTCATTATTAACGATAGACCGTATCTACAATTCGAATGAATTCGCAGGCGATTATCAGCGGCCTGTTTCCTGGATTAATAATGGAGAAGCCTTTGTGACCGTAGAATCTAATTCGGAGGGGGAAGATCAGCTGGAAAAATATGAGAGTAAAAGTTATAAAAAAAGTACTTTTTTAACGGCTGCACAAATCACCCCTTCAGGAAGCGATCATGCGTTAAGAGTAGAAGATTTTACTCTTTCGCCAGATGAAAGCAAGGTGCTTATTTTTAACAATTCCAGCAGGGTTTGGCGTTCTAACACCAAAGGCGATTTCTGGGTGTATGATTTTAATACCAAAAAACTTCAGCAGATAGGCAAAAAGTTTCCTTCTTCTTCGCTGATGTTTGCAAAATTTTCGAATGATAATTTGTACGTAGCTTATGTGCAGGGATTTAATATTTATAAGGAAAATTTTGAAACGGGCGAAATCAAACAGCTTACTTCAAATGGTAACAAGGATATTATTAATGGTACTTTCGACTGGGTTTATGAAGAGGAATTTGGAAAACGTGATGGTTTTAAATGGAATGCAGATGCATCCCAGATCGCGTTCTGGGAATTGGATGCTTCAGAAATTGGTACTTTTTATATGATTAATAATACCGATTCTGTGTATTCCAGGCCTATCCCGTTACAGTATCCAAAAGTTGGGTATAATCCATCTTCAGCAAAAATTGGGGTGGTAAACACAAATTCTGACAAAATTACCTGGGTTCCCATTCCGGGCGATCCCGTGCAGCATTATATACCCGCTATGCAATGGATAGATAAAGACAATTTACTAATTCAGCAGTTAAACCGTAAACAGAATGAACTGGATATGTACACCTATACTATCTCTTCTGAAAAACTTAAAAAAATATATACCGAAAAAGAAGATACCTGGGTAGATATCAATTATCTGGATATTTCTTCGAGTGCTTGGGGGCAAAATGAAGTATTGCTTACCGCAAATCACGAGGCCTTCTTAAGAATGACAGAAACTGACGGCTGGCGGCATTTGTATAAAATCAACATAAAAAGCGGCGAAAAGACCTTATTAACTCCGGGCGATTACGATGTGGCTTCTTTATACCACATTGCCGGAAAAAACGTGTATTTTAATGCTTCTCCCAAAAATGCAACCCAGCGTTATTTATATGCGGTTCCTTTAAACGGTTCCGATAAGCTAAAAAGAATTACTCCGGAAGATTTTGAAGGCATTAATACTTACGATATTTCCCCGAACGGTAAATATGCCATTCACTCCTTTACAAATGTGAATACGCCTAAAACGGTAAGTTTAATAAGCCTTCCCGATCATAAAACCATCACAGAACTGGTTAGCAATTCACGGTTAAAAAATAAACTTCAAACTCTGGAATTACCCAGGACCGAATTCTTTAAAGTCACCACTACAGAAAATGTAGAAATGGATGGTAGAATAACCTATCCTACCCATTTTGATGCTTCCAAAAAATATCCGGTGCTTTTTCACGTATATGGCGAGCCTGCGGGGCAAGTTGCTGTTGACAGTTGGATTGGATTGTACGATATTTTTCTGGCCCAAAAAGGTTTTGTAATTATCAATATGGATAACAGGGGAACTCCGAGTTTAAAAGGAAGTGAATGGAGAAAATCTATTTATAGAAAAATAGGGGTTATAAACTCAAGAGATCAGGCAATGGCCGCCAAACAGGTGCTTAAAAAATTCCCATTTTTAGACAGTAGTCGTGTATCGGTTTGGGGATGGAGTGGCGGCGGGTCTATGACGTTGAATTTAATGTTCCGCTATCCGGAAATTTATCAGACCGGAATGGCAGTTGCCGCGGTTGCCAATCAGTTGTTTTACGATAATGTGTACCAGGAACGTTATATGGGATTACCTCAGGAAAACAAAGAAGATTTTATAGAGGGTTCCCCGGTGACTTATGCCAGGAACCTGCAGGGAAATCTTTTAGTAGTGCAGGGTACGGGCGATGATAATGTGCATTATCAGAATATGGAATATCTCGTGAATGAACTTATTCGCCAAAACAAACAATTTACCATGATGGCGTATCCTAACCGAACTCATGGAATTTATGAAGGTAAAAATACGCGGCGGCATTTATATACATTATTAACTAATTACTTGTTGAGCCATAATAATATGGACGATAAATAACAGATGTATTCTCTCTTTCTTTTAGCCTTAAGGGTGAAGGAGAGAAAAACCGCTACAGAATCGTTCATGGATTTTTTCTCATAAAAAACTATCCAGGAAATTTCCTGAGATTTTTTGGAACATAAGGAATGCGGATGCTGGCAAAAGATTATTTTCCTGTTCCGATATAAATTCACCTTATGGTTGTTACTTAAAATAATCCGCAATTAAGCGATGCAGAATGTTATGGCCGGGCGGGTTACATAAATCAAAAAGCAAAGACCTCAAAAATTAAATCTGGAACAGGATTTTCCGAACCTTATTAAAAAACCCGTTTCGACCCCCTTATCTCCCTACACCGATTCCTTTTCTGTAAAACAACACCGGGTTGGCCTTTTTCAGCCTATTACGGAATTTTATTTACCAAATTATCATCTTAAAAAATATAATTAATTTGGTTTTAAAGTTTTAATATTCTGATTTATAGGAAATTATATCATTTTAATTTGTTAAATTTAAGTCATTTCTTTTCGTAACATTTATTACTAACCAACACTAAAAATTATGAAAACTAACCCGCCAAATTCAAGACGCGACTTCCTTAATACCCTGGTAGTAGGAGCTGCGGTTAGTGGCATTTCTGTAATTGCAAATCCATTACAGGCAAGTATTCCCACTTTTGAGGTAAGGAGTAAAACCTCTCCAGATGCCTGGTTCGATAAAATTAAGGGCACTCACCGTGCGGTTTTCGACGGTTCTGCCGCCTATAATAATTTTCCCGTTATTTGGAACTGGGCGTTCTATTTAACCAATAATGAAACGGGATCGCAGGATGACGATATGACCGGAGTTACCGTTTTAAGGCATGAAGCATTTCCATTAGCTCTTAAGGACAGTGTTTGGGAAAAATATCATTTAGGTGAAAATTTTAAGATCGAAGACAGCAAAACAAAAACTCCTTCTATTCGCAATATGGTGTACGAACCTCAAGATGGGGATTTGCCAATGCCGGGAATCGACGGGATAAAAGCTCTTCAGGATAGAGGTGCTATGTTTTGCGTTTGTGATCTTGCCCTTAAAGTGTATAGTTCTTTTGTGGCAAATTCTATGAGTTTAGATGCTACCCAGGTTTATAATGAATGGGTAGATGGAGTTTTACCGGGAATAGAGATAGTTCCTTCCGGAGTATGGGCATTAGGCCGAGCTCAGGAACATAAGTGTGCTTATATTTATGCAGGAGGATAATTAACCTAAAAATTAAAATTATGAAACATTATATAATGTTGGGATTCCTTTGTTTATTCAGTTGGAATATTTTTGGCCAGAGTACACCCGTAAAAATAGTTTTTGATGTTACCAGCAAAAGTGAAGCGGTACATCAGTCTGCTATGCGTCATGTAAAAATGATGGCAAAACAATATCCCGATTCTCAATTTGAAGTGGTTATGTATAGCGGCTCGCTTAATATGGCTCTTAAAGAAAAATCTACCGTAGCCGAAGACATGGAAGCTCTGGCGCAGAATAAGAATGTTTCTTTTGCTATATGTGCAGTTACTATGAGTGCGCATGAGGTTAAGGAATCAGATCTTGTTCACGGCGTAAAAGTGGTTCCCGATGGAATTCTGGAACTCGCTAAAAAACAGGCAGAAGGTTGGAGCTATATCAAGGAGGATTAGCCTGTGGTATAGACAGCAGTTGAAAAACAGTAGGGGGGCTTAAAAGAGCTCCCTTACACTATTAAAATGCTGATACGCCTTTTGTGTTGTGTTAGTTCTTTTTTTATCGGCCGGCCGTGGAGACTGAGTTTAGAGATCAAAATCTAATGATTTGTGCAACAATTTTATTCCGATTTCCAGATTTTTTTATTTTTCTCTTGCGACACTAAAAGCATCCCAGAAATACATCACTGTTCTAAAAAGAATCAAAAAAAATAACGTAAATTTAAGGAAGCAGAAACCGGTATTGTTCAGAGTTATCGGGAGGGATTCTTGCCCCATTATCCTTTAATTTTAAGCAATGAGGTTATTACTGTCACTTTAAAACTCTAGGTTTATGATTAAGAATTTGGAAACTTCCGCAAGGATTCGCATTCTACAGAATAACTATGTGGGACATTTGGGATACATCTGGCAACAAACTCCTTTTGTGGTACCGGTTACTTATTTTTTCGATAAGGAAAGTAAATGTATTCTGGGCTATTCAGGGGATGGTCATAAAATTAAAGCTATGAGAAAAAATACCGCAGTTTCTCTTGCCATAGAAGAAGTAGAATCTATTACCAAATGGCGTTCTGTACTCGTTCAGGGAAAATTTGAAGAAATAAAAGGAGGGGATGCAAAATATAATTTGCACAAATTTGTAGAGGGGGTTAAAAATATTATTTCAGAAAGAGGGAAAAAACGCCCTTCCTCCCTGAAAGAGTTCACCAGTAAGATAAATTTTGAAATAATCTCTGTAGTATATCGAATTAGGATTGAAGAAATTTTGGGTAAAATTCGGGAAGATTGAGAGAAATCCAGGTTGTTTTTGCTTGAAATGAATATATAATTATAAAACCAGGTTAAAATACTGTCACTTCTATAGGATATTCAGAAAATTTATTGATTTTGTATAAAAAGTAAGTATATTTTTTTCTACAAAGTCATAATATGTCTAATAATAAACGATTTATTCGCTTTTTGCCCATTTTTGGATGTATATCCACCGGTGTGGTTTATACCGGAATTGGGATAATAGCCATACTTTCTTTACTTCGACTTAAAAATGGGGGTGCGTCTGCTAACAGTATGATGGCTGTACTCAAGAATTTTACCGGTGGCACTTTTGTAATTGGCGCTATTTTACTGGGAATGTTAAGCTATATTACCTGGCGGCTTTATGAATGTGTTAAGGATCCCTATAATTATGGAAAAACATGGAAAGGCTTAACCCGTCGTACGGGAATTGCCCTGAGCTCTTTTGCCGATGCTTTTATAGGCTATTCTGCACTTATAGTATTGCTGGGTTCCAGGCATGTAAACGAGAATGGTAATCCGGAGCATGAACGGGAAATGATTGGAAATATGCTTCACGCGGGTGGGGGAAACGAATTGATAATTGGTCTTGGAATTGCTATTTTGGTGACCGCCGGAGTTCAGTTTTTTTACGGTATAACCCGTGGATACAGAGAGCGATTGGATATTGCCAATATTTCATACTCCAAGAAAAAAACCATTTTTATTTTGGGAATGGCCGGTTATATCGCCCGGGGAATTATTATAGGGATAATGGGCTATTTTATTATAAAAGCTGGGATTACTCATAATGCAGAGTATGCCGTAAATACAGATAAAGCCTTCGATTTTATTGGCGATAATGTTGGGAAAATACCTTTTGCGATCGTAGCACTCGGCACTATTTTTTACGGCATCTTTATGTTTGCGATGGGGATAACGTACGATGTGGATAATGATCCTTCAGATCCTCATTACGGGAATGCATAGATTTAAGAAAAAAGGAATTTTCAACTCTAGAGTATTAAATATGGAGTTCCTAAAATTAAATTAAAAGGCTTTCAAAGCTTCACGATCATTAACATTTCCCGTATATTCCCTTTTCCTATAACTTTGAGTTAATGAATAAAAAAAGGCAAAAAAGTAAATTTACAGAAGGCAGGATTTTCCAGTCTTTAATAAATATCGCCCTCCCCATTATTTTTGCCAACCTGCTTCAAACGGCATATCAGTTAATAGATACTTTCTGGCTGGGACGGTTAGGGGCTAATGCGGTGGCGGCCGTAAGTTTAAGTTTTCCTATTCTGTTTTTGGTTTTAGCACTGGGCAGCGGCCTTACACTTGCAGGCACCGTTATGGTTTCTCATCATAAAGGGGCAGAGAATCAGCGTATGGTGAATTATAGTTCCTCCCAAACCATTTTTGTAATCTTTTTTATTTCCGTATTACTTGCGGCTTTAGGGTATTATGCCGCTCCTCCTTTAATGAAATTGATTGGGGCGGGGCCCGAAATATTGATGGATTCCATAAATTATTTTCAGGTCTCTTCCTGGGGTTTTATTTTCCTTTTTATGTTTTTCGTTTTCCAGTCCCTAATGCGTGGAATTGGCAATGTATGGCTCCCCATGTTTATTGTACTGGCCACTGTTTTGCTGAATCTGGTGCTGGATCCTCTCTTTATTTTTGGGTATGGATCCATCCCGGGGTATGGGGTTCCGGGAGCCGCCGTTGCAAGTATAATTACCCAGGGAATTTCTGCCGCGATAGGATTGTTGATTTTAGTACGAGGAAAACGGGGCATAAAAATCAACTGGAGCGATATGAAATTGGATATTCCCTGGACCAAAAGATTATTCAATCTGGGAATTCCCGCGAGTCTCGATCAATCCACCCGTGCTGCCGGCATGACGGTCATGGTAATGCTGGTAACAAGTTTTGGAAGCGATGTGGTTGCGGCATATGGAATTGGAGCCAGAGTATTAAGCCTTGTAGTGGTTCCTGCTCTAAGTCTGGGAATTGCGACTACCACTCTGGTAGGACAAAATATTGGAGCTTCCAAAATTAAACGAGCCGAAAAAATTGGAAATCTAAGTGCTAAGATCGCTTTTTTTGGACTTACAGGAATGGGAGTGTTGTTATATATTTTTGCCGAACCCATTACTGCCTTTTTTGTTCCAGATGATCCTAAAGTAATTCACGATGCCGCTGTTTTTATTAAGATCATGGCTCCCAGTTTTGGACTTTTAGGAGTGCAACAGGTATTGAACGGAGTTTTTAACGGTGCCGGTTTTACAAAAGCCTCTCTCCTTATTTCGATTTTAAGTTTGTGGATCATTCGTTTTCCTTCGGCATATATGCTGTCTCACAATACCGGGCTGGGATTTGAAGGAATTTGGTGGGCCTTTCCCTCTTCCAATTTTATCGCGGCTTTCGCGGCATTTGTCTATTATAAAATGGGATACTGGAAAATACGAACCATTCGTCGTCGCCACATAGAAGTATAACTCAGAAATTAATAGATATGCGCCTCGCTAAAAAGATCTTTCGATATTTTATTATTTTCCTCTGTGTTTTACTCATTGCGGTAAGCCTGCTTTCTCTTATTTACGATTTGCCTTACTGGTATTCCAAAGTACTGGATTTTCCCAGGGAACAATATTTAATTGCGGGCTTTGCTCTTATGCTAACTTTCATTTTTTTGAACAAAAACTGGAATAAAGCATCCTTTTTACTAGTTTTCGGTTTATTAGGAGTTATCGCTATCCAGTCCACAAGGGTATTACCGTATTTAATAGGAAAAAAAACGGTTCCCGATGCTCCTTCTTACTTTTCTGAAGATAGTTCCTTTAGTCTCATGATTGCTAATGTGTTAATAACAAATCGGGATTCAGAAGATTTTCTAAAGATCGTACATCAAAAAGATCCCGATATTTTGATGGCTATGGAAGTTAATGATTGGTGGATTAGGCAATTATTGCCACTGCGAAAAAAATATAAATATGTGGTCGAATTACCCAATACCGAGGCCTACGGATTGGCGGTATATTCGAAGTTGCCTTTAAAAAATAAAGAAATAAAATATTTGAAACACAAAAATGTTCCTTCCTTGCATTGCGATATAAGCCTTCCCAGTGGGAAACAATTCAGATTTCATGGCGTACATCCGGTTGCGCCATTCCCTAGCGATAAATATCCTGACAATGAAGGTGAAGATGAGGTAGCTCTTATAAAAGTCGGTAACATGGTATTAAAAGATTCCCTTCCCGCGTTGGTAGCCGGGGATTTTAATGATGTTTCCTGGTCGCACACCTCACGGTTGTTTGGTGAAAATGCCAAACTCCATAATGCCCGATTGGGCAGAGGGCTTTACAATACTTTTAATGCTCAATCTGCAATAATGCGCTGGCCATTGGATCATTTTTTTGTGAGCAAAAAATTCAGAGTTATTACCCTGGAGAGGCTTCCGGGATTTGGATCAGACCATTTCCCCATGTATGCTGAATTTTATTTGAAATAAATGTATATCAGCAAACGATTCCGGCAATGATTTTCTTAAAATAACTTCAGGTTCCTGTTAATCATCCCGAAATGCATCTTGTTGCATGAGCACTTCTCCAAATGAAATATCTTCGGCAGCCAATACTAAAATGGTGGTGGGTAATTTGGAAATCTGTTGTTGTAATTTCTTATAATATTCCGCGTAATTTTCAGTAGGTGCTGCCATCCCCATGAAAATAAGATCCGCTTCTGAAGAGGATTCCTGTAGAACCTCGTCGAAGGATTTTCCGTTGGAAACTATTACTTCCAGTGTTGCGCCAGTCCTTAATTTTTTTATTACTGCTGCCAGGTTTTTTTTGGCATCGGTGGCAGCTTTTCGATTGGACACCATCATTTTTATGGATACTTTGGCATCGTACCAGGCCAGACTGCTTTGCAATAGATAGGCCAGCAGCATAAGCAACCCGCCATTGCCTTTAAGTCCTCCCCACCAAAGGTCTATTTTCTGCCTATTACCAAAGCCCTTTTCATGATTGTCTCTAACAATAATAACGTTCCTCTTCAATTCGTGAAATTTTGCGATCATATCGCAGTATTGCTCTCTGATAGCTTCATTTTCACTATCCCCTAAAATAATGGTGTTGGGAACCAGACTGCCCAATCCATAAGATTTTACGAAGTCTATGGCGCCTTCAAAAGTATTATTGGCAGTTATTATCCGTGCAAAACCCTGAGTACTTCGGCGGGCCAGGAAATCATATATGTTCCTTTCTAAGGTTTTACGCCTGCCGCTGGTAAGATGGTCGCTGGTAATAACTGTAGCCACTGTCAATATCCCACGGTGATGTGTTATGGAAGATGCAAAATCTATTAAATGCCAGCGTTTAGTTGGTGCCCCTGAGAGTACTAAAGGATTTGGTCTCCAGGTTTTCGCCTCTTTTTCCTGACTTAGATTTAGCAATCCGGCACGGATCAGGGCCATCCATATTCCGCGGCGAACATCTCCCCAGGCGGTTTTCATCTCACGGCTTTGCAGCCATAAAAAAATTATAATGATAAAAAGGAAAGCCAACCCGGTTGCAATTGCGTTAATAAGAAACATTACCGCTAAACATCCAAGGGTACCTACAAGCGAAAATACCCAGTGCACTTTAAATGAAGGCCTAAAAGAAGGGCTGTCCAGCAATCCCTCAATGCCTGCTGCGGCATTTAATACACCATAAGTTGTTAGGAAAAACATAGTAAGCACCGGGGCTATAATATTCAAATTTCCCAGGTAAACCGCGAGTAAAGCAATACCCAGGGTGAAAACAGTTCCTATCCTGGGAGAATCATCGTCCCCAGAGCCCCGGCCCAGCCAGCCCAGCCAGCGTGGCAAAACCCGATCTCGGGCAAGGGCCTGTAAAACCCGGGGAGCTCCAAGTATACTTCCTACGGCGCTGGAAAGGGTCGCTCCCCAGACTCCTATAAGAATAGCATCGCCCCAATAGGACATTTTTCGCATGATTAAAGGATTGTCTATCAGGGTAAGAGCATCGGCACGGTTAGCCAAAATTATAGGCAGTACCATGTAAATAACATATCCTACTCCAATAGCGGCAAAAGTGCCTTTGGGTATAGATTTGGAGGGGTTTTTTAAATCGCCGGACATATTTACGCCCGCCATAATACCGGTAACTGCAGGAAAAAACACCGCAAAAACTACCCAAAATCCTTCTGAATGCCGGTCGGCGGCACCCCACATTTCAATGTGAGTGTCTTCAATAGGACTTCCGAAAATCAGGGAAAGCAGGGAGAGAGCAATCCCGAACATAATAAAATATTGTGCTCGAATGGCTACCTTAGCAGAAATCATGGCCAGAGTAGCAACCGCTATGGTGGTAATAATACCCACCATTTTGAAGTTCAGGCTGGGAAATACGCTTACCACACTTTCTGCAAACCCAACGGTATAAAGTGCGACCGAGAGTGCCAGAGCAATAAAAAGAGGTATCCCGATCGCCCCGCCCGCTTCAATTCCCAGGGAACGGCTAATCATATAATACGCGCCTCCCGTGCGTACCTGCTGGTCGGTAGCGATTGCAGCGATAGAAAGAGCGGTTAAAAATGTGATGGAAACGGAAAGAGTAACAATCAATAAGGTACCTATTAAACCCACATTTCCTACTACCCACCCAAAGCGTAGGTACATAATTACACCAAGGATAGTTAAAATGGACGGGGTAAAAACACCCCCAAAAGTACCCAACCCTTTTTTTACAGGTGCAATTACTTTTTCCGATTCACGGGTATTAGCTCGAAAAGGATTTTTCATAGAGTGATCTTACCGGCGACAACTGTTGTGAAGAATGTTAAAAAAGAAATCACAAATTCTTTATTCTGCTTATAACGCTCCCTTTTAAAAGTTTATAGTCCGGATTTTCTTTTAATATAGCACTATTTTCGAAATATTCCCCACCGGTTTTATTTGCGAAGACCCAGCACTTAACCAATGTTTTCTATTTCTTTTTCACCGGAATCCAAAGCTCTTCTTCAGAAGTAGGATCGTTATGTTTATATTTTTTCCCCATAATTGCCAGGTGGGGCCGGTCATCCAGGCTGAATTCTGATTTTGGCAACCAGTCTCTAAAAATATACCGGTAGGTATCTTCAGCATCGCCTGGTATTCCTTTATAAATAAAAACGACATATTCACCAGCCGGAATTACCAGTTTTTCTAGAGGTTCAGGTATGCTTTGAAAATCCTGAACTTTTACTGCCGCCCATTTTTCATATTTCTTTTCAGCATCGAAATTTTCGAAAAAAAACGGATCACCATAAATTTCTATAGAATACATGTTTTCGTCTGCACGATTCTTTATCTTCTTTACGTGGGGCATAAAATTCTGCCAGAGTTCCCGGGTTTTATTCTTTGAAAAATTCATGGCAGTTCCTTTTCCAATTACTTTGGTTTCCTTCAGTTTTTCCAGTCGGCATTCTAAATTCATTGTCGCTTAAATTATTCTTGTGAAGTTCCTATTTCAGTTAAAAAAATATTGATGAGCGCAAGTTTCTTTCCAAGATAAGAAATATGATTATCAGGACGCAGCAGAACATAGAAATTTGTGTTTTTTTTAAATATTTCTTCGGGAATTTCGGTGAAGATTATTTTAGAAATAGGAAAAGTGGCAGCGGTAATTTTTTCAAAATGAACTTTAGCTTCTTTTCCGAAGAACAGGAGTTTAAATTCCGGTTTCCTGAGATATTCAAAAATCGAAGTGCCGTCTTTAAATACAAAATAGGGCATTCGAACGCCTGCTTTCACTTTATCCAGTTTACTATTTATGGTAAGATAGCTTCCCGAATAAGTAATGGCTGTTTGAGAGATAAGGGGAAACAGGAATTTATTAAACCGCGGCCGGCCCGAGAGAAAAGAGATAAGGAGGGGGAAAACATTCAATCGTAAAAAATTCCAGAACCAGTTGGTGCCGGCCATGAAATCAAAAATTCTATCGGTGGTTTTAAGCAAATGACTGGCATTTTTTTTCCTCTCAAAACTATAGCTTTCCAACACCTTATGATTTACTTTTCCTTCAGAAAAATAGGCGAGTTTCCAGGCCAGATTATAGGCGTCCTGTATCCCGGTATTCATTCCCTGACCGCCGGCGGGAGTATGGATATGGGCGGCATCACCGGCAATAAATCCATTCTCCTTTATAAAAGCAGGTGCTTTGCGGGTATGAACCTTGTAAGTACTAAACCAGTTGATCCTGGTAAAATTTATAGGAACTGCAACATTTTCTTTTATAAAAGGCTCAAGCTCTTCAAAATTTTTATCTTCATCTTTTTTGGTAGCATTGGGGATGATTCCCACCACGCGATAATTCTCTTTCCCAAACATTGGTATAAAAAGGATAAAGCCTTTTTTAATAAGGAACATATAGATTTTATTCTCAGAAATTAGCCAGCTTTTTAGCTGTACATCGGCTACATAAAAAAGTTTGGGTACGGTATTTCCTTTAAAATGAAGATCCATCTGGTCGCGTACCCGACTGCCGGCACCATCTGCTCCCACCAAATATCGGGTGGTAATAACAACTTCTTTATTCTCTTTATCCTTATAAAAAAACTCTTATTCCCTCCCCGGATTTTTCATGTTGGGAATATTGAGTATTCCATTTTACTTTTATGTCGTGATGGTCCAGGTATTCCAGCAATAATTTTTCGGTTTTATGCTGCGCCAGGGAGAGAGCAAAATGAAATTCGCTAATGCCTTTTCCAAGGTTTGCCAGATCAAGTTCGGCTTTACGCTTTCCTTTTTCAAAAACGTTTAGATCTGTAATAATACTTCCTGAAGCAATGGCTTTATCGGCTAGCCCAATCTCATCGAAGATTTCCAGAGATCGGGCCTGAACAGCGATAGCTTTCGAATATTTGGAGGGTCTGGCACGTTTTTCAAGAATGATAAAATCTATATTGTACCTAATAAACTGAGTCGCCAGGCATAATCCTGTTGGGCCAGCGCCAACAATAACTACGGTAGTATTAGATACAGATTCTGCCATCTTACTAAGATAGTTCACAGCTTTTTAAAAAGAAATAGGTGCCTGATTTTTTTGAGCCTTTTTCAAGCACTCGGGGAACGATCGCAGGTAAAAAATATTTGCTTCTTAATCCCTTCTTTCAGGAAGTCAGATGGCAGGGTGAACCCATGGTCAAACCTTCTGTCTTATTGTTTTAACTGCATTAATTTTTTGGAAGGTTCCAGCCCATTATCAGGATTGGCACAGTAATGGGCCAATACAAGTGCTGCCTGGGTATGCATTTTATCTTCGCTAAGTTTTTCTCCCGAATTCTCTATCGCCACTTTGCTTAAAGCTACTAAATATAAGCCCAGTAAATCCTGATTTCCCTTAGTTAATTTCATTGCTTTTTTTCCTAAGGAAAAAGTATATTCAGGAGTACCTTCCATCCAGTTCATTACATACTGGGTTGCCTGCAGACGGTTCATTTTATCGGAAGTGGCAGGATGGCTAAACAAATAATTCGCAGCCTCCAGTACTTTAGGTTGCGAATCTTTATAATCGGCTTCATTTTTAAAATGATACTTGCTCATTGCCGAATAATCCTGAGAAAAAGCAGTCGCAGATAAAAAGGATATTAAAAACAGGGTGAAGAGTTTTTTCATTATTTTATTTTTAAAGAAGTTAGAATGTGCAGGCTACGATAATCATTTATTCGTGGATCAAAAATTTCCATATCTGAATATTCTATTTTCACCATTTTTCCTTTAAGAGTTTTATATGAGTTTTGCAGGTCGAACTGGGAATTTATATACTGAAACCAATAGAAATTTTCCTGTCTTCCGCCGTCTGTTCTTATAGAAAAGATCACATATGGATTTTCGGTAATCTCTATAACTTTTCCCCAAGTTTTTTCAACAACCACATTATTATCTTCATTAATTATCTGGGAAATTTTTACCAGGGCATTAGGGCAGGTAAAGGCCATTCTGGAGCCCACGAGTTTACCTAATTGTTCTCCATAAAAATCTAGGCTGTCCAGGTTTATTTGATAATCTTCCAGCAATTCCTGTTTATAATTCTTGGCGATCTGTAACATACAAATACCTAATTGGGCATTTCTGGCTTTTTTAGTCTTGAAATCGGTAAAATCTTTTTGATTAATACATTTACAGCTTAACTCGGCGATAGTGTCCAGGTAGGTAACTTTTGTCTGGGCAAAAGAACCAGTCGTGCATAGAATAAAAAGGAAAGTAGAACAAAAGTATTTTTTCATAGGTAAAATAGGTATTTATTTTGGTGTAAAAGCAGATTTTCTTCGGACTTTTTCTTTTTTAGGGATTCAATAATTTAGAAAGTATTTTATCAAGAGTTTCAGGTTCCAGACCACGGGCAATTACTTTTCCGTTTATATCTATTAAGAAGTTATCTGGAATTCCCTTAATACCATAATCTGTTTCAGCTTTCCCCCGGGGTTTTAATTCACTTACCTGCTTCCAGGGCAGATGGTCTTTTTCAATTGCTTTTTCCCAGGAATTTTTATTTGTATCCAGCGAAACCGCAAAAATATTAAATCCTTTCTTATGATATTTTTTATAGGTTTTAACCATTTCGGGATTGCTAATTCTACAGGGTTTGCAGGAGCTGGCCCAAAATTCTACCAGGGTGTACTTTCCTTTGTTCTCATTAAGCGTTTCTATTTTTCCGTTGGGATTGGGAAGCGAAATTTCAGGCACATGTTCACCAAGTCCAGGGCTTTTATCATTTTTTATTCGTTCCGAAACCTTTTTCCCAAAGAGGCTATTTTTTGTTTCTTCGCTAAAATTATCATACACTTTTTGGTTGAAATTCTTTCCCCATTTGTTTCCGTAGGAATATAAAATTTCGGCGCTTAAGATACTGTTGGGATGGTTTTTTACAAAGTTTTTAAAATTCTTTATGATCTCCGCTTTTTCCAGTCCTGCATTTTTATGCGAAAGCCGGGTTGCTAAACTATCGGTTTTCGATCCTTTTACTACAGCATTATTAAAATCTGCTCCGAAATCATTAAAGGTCATAGGCTGATCTTCTAACCAGATTTCCCGGAAAAGGTTTCTTTTTTTATTATGAATAATGCCAAAAACCGGAGTCTGTTTTAGCTGTGTATGAAATTCAAATTCATTATTCACAATTTTAGCTGAATCTAAGGTCGAGTTATTTACCAAATCGTGTAAATATACATATTGCCCGTTTTCGATTTTATCGGTTTTACCGATAAGCGAGAATGTTGGTTGCGGGTTTTCTTTTTGTTTACAGGAAAATAAGGAGGTGATAGTAAATAAAAACAGTAACTTTTTCATAGGCTATAAGTTTTGGTACACTCGTTCCGAAGAGTTTGGTATATCAATTTCAGATAAAGCGATTTTCTTAATTGAAAGGCTAAGGAAAGCAGGGAGAACCAAAACTTCAACTAAGGAAAGTAAATCTATTAAAAATTTTTTTAATCCCTCATTGAGGGTTTAATTCCCTACGGCCTGTCTAGAAATCGTAAAATTATTTTCCAATTTTATATGGTGAGCTTAGGCTGATGTTCTTGATTCTGAATAAGAAATAAATTTCAGGAGATTGCTTGGGTTGCGAAAAGCTCCATCGCATAGGCGTGCGCTTTTAAAAGAAAGTGCCGAAGCTACATACGGTATTTTAGGGCTAGCAATACAAAAGGAATTATTACCAACATGGAAATCCCGAAGGCTAGACCCCAATTTCTTTTTTCAAATTCGGTGTCCCTGCCAATAAATTTATTCCAGAAATATTCGTTAAGTATGGCCGCACCAATCACATTCAGGATAATCGCGATATCGTTCATGAAATAATTGACGATAATACCCGAAAGAAGTGTATAAGCGATTCCAAAAATAAGCACCTGGATACGGCCCCGTTTTTCATTCAAACGCTTAAGGTTACTCATTAACAGGGCGGCTCCAAAAATAGTGCTGAAAAACACACTAAAACCTATAATTACATATTTTGAATATAGCTCCGGAAGTAGCTCACGCTCTTCCCGATTTTCTATCTCAGGCTGTTCTAAAATTTCCTGATCTGCCATGGAATTTAATTTTTTGCAAATATAGGATTTTAAAAATCTTTTTAGCCTTAGTAAAGCCCTACTTTCCCTTTAACCGATTCAAACATTTTTTGAGAATCGAAGCCTACTCCGTCTTTAAAAACGGTTTCGGTTTTCCGAATATTCCTGATATCCCGGGACAGGTCACCGTCAATTAACACCAGGTCGGCAATTTTTCCTTCTTCCACTGTTCCAATCTCGTTTTGCTGGTCCAGATAGGTGGCTCCGTTTAAGGTGCAGATCTTAACGGCATCGGCCAAGGGAAATCCTGCTTCCACTAAAATTTCTACGGTACGGCGATTAGAATATCCAGGCACCACGCGACCGCTGCCGGTAGGATCTGTTCCTGCTACCAGAAGTCCGCCTTTATCGTAAAAGCGTTTTAACCAAATTAGGTTTTTATTGAACATCGCCAGGGAAGCCGAATCTTTATTCTGAACCCGGTCATAAAGCGATTTTTCCTTTTCCTGAAGTTGTGGGATAAGCGATTCGAATCCTCCCCCGGGAATGATCTCCCGATTGGTAAAAGGTTCAAAAACATTGGGAGTGGTGGTAATGGCAGTATGATTTTTAATAAGCAGGTCGATTAGTTTTTCTACTCGCGGATCATCAACATCGGTTTCATACAAATCTTTATGAGTATCGGGACTGCATTCATTTTCCTTTTTATCGGTTACAAAGTCGCTGGAAGCCATAAATCCGTGTTCCAGATCGTCGATACCAAGATTGGAAGCTTCAGCATAAGTAATAGAACATAAATGCCCGGTAATCTTCATTCCGTGTTTATGTGCTGCGGCTACGGCATTGGCTAAATCTTCTTTGGTGGCGTGCATATACATTTTAAAAGAGGTAGCCCCACGATCGGCCCAGTAATCTACCAGCTCTGTGGCCTGTTCGGAATTTTTCAGAAAACCAATTTCAGGAATATTCATTCCTTCGCGTTCAATATAAGGGCCAGAAGCATCTATTTTAGGACCGGTCATTTTTCCCTGATTAATCCAGTGTTTAATATTAATATCGGTTTGGGGTTCTATGCTCCCGCCGGTTCGCATGGTAGTCACTCCGCCTGCCAGATATAAACGGGGGAAGGTGAATGGCATTTCGCGAACACTGAAGAAATTCTCGAAAGGAATGGGATAAAACATATGTTCGTGTAACATTACCAGGCCGGGAATAAGTGTTTTTCCCTGTCCGTTTATTTCCTGTGCATTCTGCGGAATTGTGACCGAATTTGAAGCACCAACCTGCTGAATTTTCCCTTTGCTGAAGATAACGGTCTGATCTTTTTTTATTTCTTTCCCGGTACCGTCTATCACTAAAACATGGGTAATGGCTACTACCGAAGTATCTACCGAAATAAACGGTTGTACCTGTGGACTAAATTTTTGAGCATTTATAAAATTCACCACCAAAAGAAGAACGGAAAGAAGGAAAATTGATTTATGTTTCATGAGCTTAAGCTTAATTAAATGCACTCTGCTAAAGATATTATTTTCTGTGGAATATTATAGTTTGCCATGAACTCTATTAAAAACAGTAAAGTGGCCCGGATTTTCTCGTTTTCGTTTAAAAGTATTTTGTTTGTTAACTCTTGCAGTAACAAATAGGAATTCTAATTTTTTATGAGGATTTATTCTTTTGAATTGCTGAATTTGGTGCCGGAATATTTTCCTGCATAATAAAAAACAAGAAGAGGAATCATCGAGAACTTTGCCGAAGGTTCCAATGCGTTGAATTCATTTAAAATTAAAAGCATTACAGCCATTAAGATAACCATGAGAATATCGAATTTTTTGCTCTTCATAGTGGAGTTTTAAATTTAAAATTTCCTGTTCCCGAACCTGATTGTATTTCCAAAAGCTGATAATTTATTCATTAAGGGCGCATAATAATCATCCAACATTCACATTAAACATATATCCAACTGCTGCCGTTAATCCCATGGCAACAGTTCCCCAGAAGGTAATTCGGGCAATTGCTTTTCCAATACTTGCACCCCCTGTTTTTGCCGATACTGCTCCTAAAATTATAAGAAAAAACAAGGCAAAACCATAAAGTGAATATTCCATACTTTTTAACGGAACAAAAAGCGTTACTAAAAAAGGGAGTAATCCTCCCAAAGTAAATGCTGCGCCAGAAGCAAATGCCGCCTGCATAGGTTTAGCCTGGCTTATTTCATTAATTCCTAATTCGTCTCTCACATGGGCCGCCAGCACATCGTGTTCCGTTAATTCTTTGGCCACAGTTAAGGCAGTTTCTTTTTTCAGGCCTCGTTCTTCATAGATTGCTGCTAAACGTTGTAATTCGATTTCAGGCATTTCCTCCAATTCCTGCTTTTCACGTTCGATGTCTGCTTTTTCCACATCGGTCTGCGAACTAACCGAAACATATTCTCCGGCAGCCATAGATAGAGCACCGGCAACTAATCCGGCTAATGTTGCTAACACCACGGGTTCACGAAGATCACTTGCGGCTGCTACTCCAATTGCAATACTTGCGGTAGATAAAATTCCGTCATTGGCCCCAAGAACAGCGGCTCTTAGCCAATTACTCCTATGGATATAATGATTATCTAAATAGTCGTCTAGTTCCTCTGTGTTGTTTGTCATCTGTCCTGTATGTTCAAATTAACGATGGGTAGCATTGTTTAACGCTACTAATTTAACAAATAAACCAAACCTGACGCCTGCCAGAGATTAGAAAAAGCATGTGCCACCAATTAATTTCTTTACCCGGAAATCGCACGGTAGAGGTGGAGTAAGAAAATAATGATGAAACTATGCCTGTGCATAAACGGATATGCCCGGTTTCTTTCTATTCCTGTTGTTGTTTATTTTCTAAACAGATGACGGGTAATATGTTTTGATATTCTCTTAAATTCCTGTGTATGTTATTTAATTTATAGCCACAATCTGCATAATTGATATCTTTTTCGACTAATTTGGTTGACTTATGACAATTGTCATATTTTTTACTTTATTTCAAACTTATTTTTATTTTCTAATTAACATTGTAAAACTTAATAAAAATGAAAAACAACCAATCATTTAAAACCTGGCTTAGAATTATTCTGGGCGTTTTCTTAATTATATACGCCTTAGATCAGTTTTTCCATTTCCTCCCGTTTTCCTATGGAGAAATGCCTGCGCCTGCAAGGGATTTTATAGATGCTGCGGTAATATACCTTCCGTTACTTTACATTTTTGAAATCATTCTAGGATTGTTATTAATATTTAATAAATGGACACCTTTTCTATTACTGGTGCTTTTCCCATTATCGATAGCATTTTTAATTTTTATGGTTTCGAATCAAAATATTTCTGATACCTGGCCCGCGCTTTTAGTAGCAGTACTAAACTTTACCCTGGTATTGTTTGAGAAGAGAAAATACCAGCCTCTTTTCACCGCATAAAAATTTTTGATTGTAAGAGATTTATACGGTAAGCCTAAGATGAGAGGGGAGGGGCTCAGATTTTTAAAATCAGTCCCAGGTTACCTGTATGTTGTAAGGTGTACTACCGGCCAAAATTTTTTTTTGCGAATAAATAAAAAACAAAGACGGTCTAAAAAGCACATTTTAGACCGCCTTTGTTATTATAAAATTTACTTCTTAAAGGGTAATGCATTTATTTTCTCTCCTACCTTGGCTCCTAATTGAATACCTGCGTCTACAGAAAGTTGGTAATTTATTCCACTAAGGGTACGGCTACGGCCTACACTCTGTATCAATCCATCAAAGGAGTTATAGGTAGATGTCCCGTAAAGATCGGCCTGAATGGAATCTGTAAAAGAATAATTTTTTCCGAAATAATCTTCCCAAATGGTAGCGGAAGCAGTGGTTGCGCTTGTTGCGGTCGAAGGATAAGAAGGGTGTTGCGGTGCAGGATAGGTACCGTTCCAGGAGGTATATCCCATTACATCCTGGATATAAGTAACCGGGCGTAATAAAGAATATTCAAACTTGGCATAAAATGCTGCCCCAATGGCATCAGACATCGCCATTCCTTGTTTGGCAAAAAGCAAAGAGGCATCTTCCAGATTTACGTTCTCTTTACCCACAAGGTTAGTGGTGAGTCTGAACATATGAGTGGGAACATTATAATTGGTTACAAAAATATCGCGCCAAAGCTGGTTGTTAGCAATTTCTGCTTCCGTAAGATCCTTTAAACTAAGTTGATCTACCTGTTCGTTCATTTTATAAAAATCTGATGTTGGATCTGTAGAATAAGAAGGTGGTGCCGGTGGCATTACCATTTCTGCGATCCCGGGAATAAATGTTCGCAAAGATCCCTGGCAGGCTCCAGCCGCAGGAAAATACATAGGAGGGGTGGGCACCCAGTTTCCAGGACCGCCTAGCGGGGTATAAGGTGGACATAACGCCATACTTCCGTCGGCATTAAAGGTACCATCGGTTTTAGCCCAATCGTACAAAAGATCTGCCACTTCCTGGCCAAACTGATTAGCTTTCTCCAGCTGTTCCGAAGTTACAGTATTCTGAAAGGAAGTATTCAAACTGTTATATAATTCGTGCACGGCTGTCAGGTCCGGTTTCTGCGGATAATCTGCGATCATTCTTAAAGCAATCCTGTAAATTGCCGCATTGGCGCAGGCAGGCCAGTAATAATCCTTTTTCTTATCAATTTCTATACTATTTCCGGTAGCATAGGTGTATATGGAATTGTATGAGGGCATTCCCGGAACTACAGATTCGTAGAGAGCCAATCCCGAATAGGTTAAAATCCGTAAACTTTGCGGATTATAATAGGGAGTGTTCTTTGAAATATCGGTTAACAAAGAAAACCAGGCAGTAGCTACCCCGGCATCGTATTCTTTGGTGTGCCGGAGGGCTTTTTTCTCCGGGCTGGTCTGTAATAAATAGGAATTTAAAGAATCTTCCCCATTCAAATTTTCTTTTTCACATCCCGTGGCAATGAGCAAAAATATCATTAACGCGGTTGAAATAAAATAGTTAGTTTTCATCACCTTTAATTTTAATTAAACAATTCGCTGTTAGTTAGTTACAGCCTTCTGTAAAATTGTTCATTATTTTATTCCTGTTGGTGGTAAAAAACCGACATTTTAGGTTCTGGTTTGGGATTTAAATCCAGTGCTCTTTCCAGCGATTTATATTCATCTTTAAAGAAGATGGTAGGAGTGGCATTCACAAATTCCCTGTAATCCCTGGCCAGATGCTGGTAGTCGTGATACCCGCAAAACAAGGCGATACTAAGCCAATCCATATGCGGAAATTTAAGGGCAAGCCGGTAAGAATAATTAAAGCGGGCAATTCTGGAAAATAACTTCGGATTAATGCCGATGTACTGATAGGCTACTCTTTCAAATTGCCGGGGAGAAAGACAGGCTTCACTTGCCAGCCAATCCAGAGAATACCGGTGTTCATTTGCGGTTAGCAGGCTGAATATCCTGTCCGATCTCCGGGCTTCTATTTTTGTTTTGCCTGTTAATTCCAGTAAAAATTCTTCGATCATACCCAACATTTCGGTATAACTGTCGCTACTGCTAAGCAATTCATTTACCTGTCGTGCCTTCTTCGGAAAGACTGCTTCGAGATCTATATCCTTATTTAATAATTCATGAAAAGGGATGCCGGTTAACCGGTAAAGCATTCCCGGTTTAAACACCACTACAATAATCAGGATCTCACTGGTAAGGCTGCTGCGGTTAATGCGCTGGGTTAACTGCCCGGAAATAATGGATCGCGGTCTTCTGGTTTTGAGGTGGCCGCCAATCCATTCGGTAACTTCAGTCCCACGCGGATAAAAGGTAATACACTGTTCTGCGGGCGGGGGAAAGGGTTTGGGATGTGGATTAAGGCCGGGTGGAATTATAAAATGGCGTAGCCGGAACAGGTAAATATATTCCTGCAGTGGCAGGCACGGCATAATATCCCGGAATATCATAAATCACGAATGAAATAATTATTTCTGCTGTTTAAAAAGGTCCTATTAAATTTAGGAAATAAAAATTATATCCGGCTCTTAATAATAAAGAGTGTATTATTCCTTTTTTTGTGTGAATTTCCCTAATTCATATTGCTTAAAATAGCGTGTATCCCAATAAAATCGATGCGGTGGTGTATTTTGAATTCCAGTCTTCGGAGTCTCCAAGAATTTCTCGCCCTGTCTGATACCTGATTTCTATACTGTATTTCTTATTGTATTTATAACCGAGTCCGAAAGCTAAATTGTTTCGGGATGTTATAGGTACATCCGGAACAAAGGGAAAAGAGATTTGCGAATTCATAGGTAAATCGTACACCGCTGATGCATTTACAAAAAGTTTTGATTTGGGATTTAAAAACAGATAATACCGCAACCCAATCGGGATTTCAATAGATTTGTAATCCACTTTTACAGGGGAGATATACTGGAAGGGCACTTCTTTTTCCGTTTTAAAGTACTGATAGGTGGGTTCTATTATAATGGCCCATTTGTTTTTATTGAAAGGAAGGATAAACTCCATTTCTGCCCCAATTCTAAAACCTGTTTCCTCGAACCTCATGTCGTATTTTCTTACCACATCTGTTAATTCCAGGGAAGAATTATTTACGCCAGGCCTAATATTCAGGTTAAATGCGTTCCTTTCTGGTTTGTGTTCAAAATCAATGGGTTGCACGTTTTTGCACTTGTTGTATTTTATAAATAACGCCGTTAAGTCTTTCTGGTTGTAGCTGGTTTTTTCCAAATCGGACTGATCGATCTCCCGGCATTTTAAATTATTCCACAATTGCTGTTTATAGTAATTATTCTCGCCTATTTTATGGTCTTTTAGGAACTTTTTATAAACCAGTTGTACGACTTCCGAATCGTTTACGGAGTAAAAAAATCTCCATAACCCGTACTCTTTATAAACATACAGGCTGGCTTTTCCCTTTATCAATAATTTCAGAAAAAGTTGTTCCTTATGGAATTCCGGATTTTTATTCTTGCTTAATTTTTCAGTTTTTTCGGCAGAGCGGTCAATATCCACCGTAAATCGCACATATCTGGATTCATTATCAATTCCAAATTCTTTTACAGAATCTATGGTCAGAGTTTTGGGAACAGCATCCTCGGAAAGCCGGTATTTAAATTGAGTAGGAGTATCTATCCAGTCGATGTTCTTAATCTGGCAATTTATCTTCTGATTAGAATTGGTTACATAATATCCATCTTCAAAAGAAATTTGGGAATAGGAACTGAAGGAAATAATGAAAAGGAAAAGGCAGATTAGTGATTTTTTCATTGTGGGGGGTGAATTGGTTAATGACAAATAGAAAATAGGGAGTTTCCTGCTTTTGTGAGCAAAATAGTCTTTCTTGAAACTTCATTGAAATAAACAATTAAAAACTGCAGCTTCAGAAATTTTTCAGAAGGATCTAGAATCGCATAAAAGCCATTAATATTATTCCTAACACGTAGAATCCCATAATGATGATTACCAGAATCCCCACGAATTTATAATGGGACTTTAAATTCCCTATCGCGGCATTAAAATCCTGAATATTATTCGCCCGCATCGCTTTGCTGATATTTGTTGAAAACCGGAATAAATACAGGATGGGAAAGAAATAGAGCACTGCCAACACGAAGTACATCAATGCCAAAAATATTCCCGGGAACGGTAAAGAAGTAAAGTCATTTCCCAGAACGGTAGTTACTATGCCCATAATTAGGCTTCCTAAAAACATAAAACCTATAAAAATAAAACCCAAAATCGCCAGGAATTTGGTCCATTTTCCGGTTTCTAATAAATTGTTTACAGCTTCCTGTGGAATGCTGATGACAGGAGTTGTAGATTCTAAAGGTTGATTTTGTTCCATGTTGAGTTAATTTTTTAAGTTTTGTTATTTCTGATTGGCATTTGTTTAGAAAGCCTTAATCTTCATCTTTTTTAAAATTAAAGTGGGCGCTGTTAAATGATAATTTTGGGTTTCAGTTTTGTTTTTAACTGTTTTTTATCAGAATCTTCCGTGAATATCTTTTTATAGATATAAATTTTCAGTTTGCGGATCCCGGAAAAAATCTGCGCGATTCATTTGAAATTTGTTTTCACATCTTGCAGTTTCCATTGGCAATATCTTCTCGTGTTGGGTTATAGTAATTATTTCTTATATCGTATGTAAAAGTCGAAGAATTAGAAACCTTGTTTAGTCCACAAAAATCTTTTAGTTTAGAATTATCCTGAACATTTAGATGTTTATTTCCAATTTCCTCTAAATTTTCTAATCCATCTAAGTTTTCTAAATTTGGATTGGTACTAATAGTTAAATCAGAGCAACTTGTAAGTCCCTTTAAACCGTCGATATTTTTCAGCAAGTAGTTGTCAACTATATATAAGTTTGTTACGTGGACGAGAGATGAGATAGCATTCAGACTGGTAATCGAATTATTTCTGGAAAAGATGAAAGTTTCTATCTCTGGAATGTTTCCCAATCCTTTGGTGTCCACCAGAGATTTGTTATTATATAATTCCAGGGTTTTTATACTGTCGTTTAAACCGATTAATCCGTCCAGATTGGTAAGTTCGTCGGTGCCAGAAATGTCAATGAATTTTGCAGCTGGTATTCGTTTTAAACCGTCTATACTTGTTAATTTTGCATTCCTTGTTAACTCTATAAATTCCAATTTTGCTGTTATCCCACTTAAACCATCCAGGTTTTTCAATAAGGAGTTATTGCTCTATTATTAATCTACGATCATCGGATATATTTACGTTTGAAAATCCATCCAAATCAGTTGCGCTGGTAGCTAAAATCCAGATATCTCCTTTTATAGTTTCGAGGGAACTTAATGTATCTGTACTGGTAATGTCTGCTTCCGATATTGTCAATGATCCGTTAATTGTTTTGTATTGATGCGAACCGAATTCATCTAATTCTTTTTGAGTTTTAATTCCTATAGATCCTTCGTAAACATCTTCGTGTTCCGGTTCCGGTTCTGGTTCTGGTTCTGGTTCTGGTTCTGTCTGTCCCTCAGTACCATTTTCTTGAGGGACATTGCTCCTTTGTTCGATGTTGCTTTCATCTTTTGAGCAGGAAGAAAAGGGCTAACAATGTAATGAGTAGAAAACCAACAGATATTTTGATCATAATTTTGGATTTATACAATGGCTAAAGTTAAAGGGAAGGAGGTCTTTAAAGTTGGCATTGCTTGTTCGTTTGTTTAAATTTTGTTGAATTTTTTGATTGGCGGTGTCTGGTAGCAGTTTTTATTTATTAGGTGAGATATGGTGAGCTTTTAAAATCTCGATGAATTCATCTGCCTTTCCCTGTTTTTTCATTTCGGAATAAATATATTTTATAACTCGTTCGGCATCTGCGCGGTAGGGGGATTGTTGCGAGCTATACAACGTATAGGCTTTGCACATATTTTCCAATCCTTTCTCGTAATCCCCAAGTTTGGTGGCGTAAATATTTCCGATTCCATAAAATACTTCCGGGTTATTCTGGTCGAGAGCCGCCAGTTTTTCATAAGCATCGATCGCTTTGTTAAACTCATTTTTAAACTGATAGGCAACCGCGATATTTTGCAACGGCATGGTGCCTTCGGGGTCTATTTCTAACGACTTTTTATAGGCATCGATCGCTTTATCAAACTTGTTCAATCTCCGGTAATTGATGCCCAAATTATCCCAGGCAAAAGCAAATTCGGGGTCTTCTTTTACCGCTTTGGAAAAATAGTTAACTGCCTGTTCGTAGTCTTCCTGTTCAGATGCAGTCTGGCCTTTCGAATAAAACTCCATAGCTTTGATTTTTTGTGAAACCGAGTGATCCCGTTGTTTTTCGTCATTGGCCATTTTAGTTTTTAAAGAACTGCAATTACTCATCATATACCTTTCCAGCTCGTAGTAATATTTTTTATATTCTCTCGAGTTTTTATTGGTGCTTAAGGAAATATTTATTTGTTTTTTCCCGTCTTTTACCTCTGCATCTTTTATCGTATCCATATTGGCGAGTTTGGAACCCATTTGGTAAGCTCCGGCCTGCGCATCGATACAATGGCTGATCTCTTTGGCTACCTGGGCTCTGGATTTATTATAGGTTTCAATAGAATCTACACATTTACATCCGTTTTCGGAAAGTTCGGCTAAAAGTTGTTGGGAGGTTTTATTCTCCTGGGCGATCCCTGCGGAAGTGAAACCGATGAAAAAGTAGAAACAGGATAAGTTTTTTCATGTGTAGTTTTTTAGTTGCATACGGTTGCGGTTAAGGATTTGTAAAAGCAGGTTCGATAAAAGAGCCGGAGTAGCGTTAGTTATTCGTAATTATCATTTCATTCAGTATTGTCATTGGTATTTTCATTCCGTTGGGTAATTGAGGATTTTCCTTTATGTATGCTTCACCGTTTATCTCCTGATTAATTTTGGCTTCAATTATCCAGCCGGTGGTTTTATCTACTTTAATCTCAGATGTCATGGATCCGGTTAAGTCATATTTCATTGGCATTCCATTCGCTTTAGTATATGCATCTTTGTCAGCAGTCTCGATCTTGGAATTTCCTTTTATCAATGCATAATCCGGAGTCAATTCGGCAAATTTATAATTGGTCGAAACCTTTGCAGACATACCAGATTCAAGTTTGGTATTTATAGTCCATGTATCTTCTATGTTTACTGGCTTATCTGGATAAATTGCAGTTACCATTTCGATATTTCCTTTCATGGCATCAGTTCCGTAGGCTTTCATGATCTGTGCTTTTATTTGCTCTTTTTGCGTTTCAGAAAGTTCCCTGAACTGATTTATAGCTGATCCCCAAAGGGCTTCCAGGTTTTTAACTTCAGTTATCTTTCCTGTTTTGCTCATTGTAACTTCAAAAGTTTTGTCCTTCATAGCAGCAAAAAGTGTAGAAACGACATCATTAGTATCAATTTTTTCAGAATTGAATTCCATTGTAGCTTGAGGCATTTGCACAGACATACCAAGTTTCTCGAATTTTGTGTCCATGTTATATCCAGTGTCTGTAATACTTTTAACCAAAAAAGTTATTGTACCCTGGATAGCCATTACCACATTCATTTTTTTTCCATTGACTTCCTGAATAATAGTCATCTTAGAATCTGTAATTTGTTTATACTCTTGTCCTTTCTCAAGGTTTAAAGATAAATTTGTAGTTTGCGATCGACACGAAGTAATAATAATTAGAGTAAAAATAAGAGTAAAAATTGTTTTCATTTTTATGTTTAGGTTTATACGCTTCTGTTTTAATTAACGGTCTAGTATAAGAATAGTAGCGGTTTTTACGCACTAACTTTTCGGCTTAATACAGACCTTTATTTTAAGATTATACTTTAGTTTTATCACTTAATCCGCTATTTTTTATATACATTGTTGGCGGTAGTTATTTTCTTTTTTTAAATTCTATTATCCAATCTCTCACATCTTCCAAGTCCTTTTTCAAATCATTTGGGTCAATAGGTTTTGTCGGTAGAACAGCAGATTGAGAATGTTCATATATTGAATATTTAGTCATCATCCCATCAAGTAGATTTATGTCATTTTGATTAATCTTTACTAAAGTATCCAATCGATTCATAGTCTGAATCCCTCTTCGATATCTCAATACTATTTGGTTTAGTAAATCATTTTCAATTATCCGTTCTAATGTGATTCTAAAGTCACTGCATATTGATTTCGCAATTGGTAAGTATTCAGTAGTCCCAATAGTTTGCAATATTTTTACTGCACTTGGTAATCGTTGGTCTATCAAAGTATTTAAAGCTGCTAGAGGTTTTTGTGAATCCATTAAAGGTCTAGACGGTTGTCCTTTTCCCCAATATTCAGATAAGATTGTTACATTTTTTGTTTTGGCACCTTGAGAATTTGCTTCATCATTTAGAAGACTTAAAAAGGATAATCTATGTGTAAAAACAATTACTTGTCTCGCTTTACTTAATTCTACAATTCTTTTTACTGTATTTTCTTCATAATCTACGTCCAATGATGAAATTGGGTCGTCAAATATAAAAGGTGAATTGTAAGCCTTATTAGATACGTCAGCTAAAAATGCTGCCAAGGATACAATCCTAAATTCCCCCTCACTTAATACATTTTCAATTTTTTCCGTTAGTATTGAATTCTTAAGTTTAATTGCATAATAAACTTTTCCTTTGGCTGTTTTGGATTTTGCTATTGTTACATTTAGGTTATCAGCACCTAGCTCTTTCAATTCTTTTTCGAAATTTTGAATAAACTCTTTAGTTACTAAATTTTCAGCTAGGTCAGATTTCTTTGTAGATAAGGCATTTGTACTACATAATGATTTAGCCTTATTTAAATTTGCAAGACTTTCTTTATCTGAAAGGGCTTTACTTATTGTTTTTTTGTTGTCAACAATCCATTTCTCTGCTTTTAACTCCAAAATTTTGTCTTCATTTAGCTTTGTGCCTTTAGAGGTTTTGGCAGTTTCAAGTCCATTGAGTTTCTTTTTAATAGAAGCTAATTCCTTATTTAATAATTTCTGAATTTTGTAATCAGTTACTTTTAGGAGGTCAGTTTCTTTTTTCGCTTTTTTGAAAGAATCTCTACGTAATTCTAAATTTTCGAATGATTTTTGGATTTTAGTTTTTAAGCCTGAAGAGAGTGAGGATTTGGATAGGATAGCTTCTCGTAATTCTTTTTCCCAAAAACTTGGTAAATTCTCAATTTTATCTTCGTAGTTTTCTGTTAAAACGTTTAATTCTGTGTTGAATTTATTTTTTATAAATGTTTCGAGAGAATCGAATCGTGTTATTGCATCTTTAGAGATTTCTTGTTGACATAACACACATCTTGCATCGTTTTCTGTATTAGGAAATGATTTGGTAGGATAAGCCTCTTTATTAGAAAATTCTCTGGCAGCTTCCCAAAGTTCTTTCCATAAACTCGTTGTAATTCCGTTGATTTTATTGCCTTTTAATAGCTTTTCACTATTCTTTATTTGTTTTTGTTTTGAAGCAATATCCTTTTTAATTTTATTAATTCCTCTAAACTCTTTTAGACTTAATTGATTAACTAACGATTGGTTTTTATTGATAATTTTCTCTATGCTATCAGATTGATTTTTTAAAGAGAGAAATAAATCAGAATTCTTGCTATTTACAAGTTGTACTTCAAGGCTTGTTTGTTGTTTCTCTTTAGTTTTATTCCAAATAGATTTTTTTAAATCATTATCGAACTCTTTAGTATTTGATAATGAATTATATTTTTTGAATATTGATGTGCTTTCAAGGTTAGTCGGAAAACTAGGAATAGTAGGGGTAAGTTTATTTATTTTTTCAATTACAATATTGTTAACTTTATCCGAAGTATCAGATAAATAAGTTAGAAACTTAAGAACAGGTGGTTCATAAGTAACTTCATTATTTTCCATTACATAACTAATTCCAGAAGATGTATCGAAAATGTCAATAGTTTTTAAGTCATTTTCAATTTGATTTTCAGGTTTCCATTTTATCTTTTCTGTTTTACCATTTTTGATTATTTCAAAATCACATTCTTGACTTTCTTTTCCTTTGAAAACATCACATAATAAATCTTCAGTTTTTCTAGCACCACAAGCTTTTTTTAAAATTCTAACATAACCAGATTTACCAGAGCCATTTCTCCCATAAACAATTGTAATATTATCAGATGATAGTTCGAGAGGTTCTTTTGGGTTTAAATTATTTATGCCTTTTATGTTTGATAAACTCTTTAATTGAACGGTACCTTTATTTGTGTTTGTGCCAAAATATGTACTAAAAGCTTTCTTATCAATTTTAGCTTTTCCCTTCTTTGATTTAGCTTCTTGGATACATTTATCAGCTAAATCATTAATTTCATTTTGCGTGAAAGGTCGGTTGTTTTTGAACAGCAAATTAATAGAAGAAACTAGCCATTCAGGTCGTTTGTCTATCCAAGCTATTGTTTCGTCTATTGTAGTTTTATTCATTTCGTTTAATTACCGCCAACGGTCAAGTATAAGCGTAGTGCGGGTTCTCGGAGCGATTCACTGTCCGCCTACCGCAAAGTTTATTTGGAGCAAAAAGCTCAATTTTAACAGTTCAGCCCGCATTACGCTTATACATTGTTGTAGGGCGTTTTTTTCCAATGTCAAAATAGGTGAATAATATTTGGTCGATAAATGTCCTAACTATTTTATTAGGGTTGTCCTTTATTGTAATAATTGAAGCTCGATTATTTTCTCCTTTTAGTTTTGGATTCCAATTTCTATTATGAACACCAAATGACAATTGGTCTCTGTGTGTTCCAATATTTACTAAGTCAACTTTACGGTCTAACCAAACGGATTCTTGCTCCCTTCTGGCTGTTACATATAATTTGATATGAGGACGTTTTTTTATTTTTCCATATGAGATATCTGCTTTACCTGTAGGTCGGAATCGCTCAAAGTAGAATACAAACCCCCATGCTTTTGTCATTGTCGTGATTTTTTATAGATAAAACAAAATACCAAGTATTTGATACTTTTCTGTCCTCCAAAATATCTAGATATTGATTGTATGAAAGAATATCATATTCTTTAATATAAAAGGATACATTCGGCAGAAGCTTGTCTATTGCTTCAACATTTTTAGTCAGAATTGTTTTAAATGTGCTAATTTGATTTTGCCAAACTTCATATTGATAAGAAAAGGTTTCTTTAGCTTCTGTATAGTCCTGACTACCAATTTCTTGATATCTCTTTTTCCAAGCTATTTGTCTGTCATGTTCATTGAGAAATTCCTCATACACTGATACAGTTTGACGTATTTTGTCTGAAAACAAGTCTACCAAATTAGTAATGTCTCCGTTGTCTGCATTTATTAACGAATCGTAGTATCTATCCCTATCTCCAATTTTAATTACTATTTCAGGAAATCCTTTTTGAAGAAAAAAGAAATTAGTAAATAATCTTGTAACCCTACCATTTCCGTCAGAAAATGGGTGAATCCAAACAAGCCAATGGTGAATAATTGCAGCCATAACTAATGGGTTATACTTATGCATATTCCTATTCATCCATTTAAACATTTCATCAATTTCTTCTTCCACGTGTAGCCAAGAAATTGGTTTATGTTCTGAGTTTTTTATTGTTACATCTTCCTTTCTATATTGTCCTCCTTCAATATTTGGAATATTTTTCATTATTAAAGAGTGCAACTCCATTAACGTCCTATTACTCAATTGTTCTCGTCCATCAATTAACTTGTATAAATATTCTGTTGCTAGAGCAAGAGACTTTGCTTCGATTTCATCTTTTAATGGTCTTTCATTTATGACCATACCATCCAAAATTATTTCTGTTTCTCGCAGTGATAGTTTGTTGCCTTCAATTGCATTTGAATTGTAAACTGAGGAAATTAAAAGGTGCTTTTTTAATCGATTTTCTAGGTCAGGGTCTAAACCATTGTCTCTTCGTTTATTTAAATTATCAATTACCTTATCAATATTTTTAAGGTTCTCGGTCAATTCAAGACCTGCTGATATGTTAGGTATTTTATAATTCATATTTATTGTTCATTGTTTCTGTTTAAATGCCCTACAACTTCTTATATCTCTCAATTCTCTTCCATCTACGCCAAAATCTACAGGATAAAAAGCAGAAAACTCGCTAAGGATAAAAAGTTAGTACCGGTCAAAAAAATAGGAAGTAGGGGGACCAAAACTTTAACCGGGTTATAAATCTAAAAATTTTCTTAAAATAATTGGAAGTTTTCAGTAAAATCTTCAGAATAAAATAAAAAAGAGAAGAGAGAAAAGAGAAAAGACTCTTCTGAACTTTCAATTTTGAATTTACAAGTGTGAGGTTGCTTCGGTCGCGAAAAGCTCCCTCGCAAAGGCGTGCTGGAAAAAAGAGAATGGAGAAGAGAGAATAGACTTTAAATACGGATTGGAAACTGTAAACTGGAAATTGGAATTTTAAATTCTGAATTTTGAATTTTGAAGTTTCAACTTGTTCGTTCCCATGATTAACAGCCACAAACAAATACCAATTTCTCCAATAGGAGCAGGATAACCGGCAATTTCAGAAGTAAAGGTTTTGTAAAAATCCGGGATTAGGAAACCTCCAAAAAAGGATATCAGATAACCGAAACAACCGGCCATTAAAAATATTCCGAGGATTTTTGGCAGGAAACCCGATTTATAAACCAGGTATCCAAAGGGGAATAGCCAAAGTCCGGAGAATATAGAATTAATGAAGTTTCCATTCTCATATTGATTGAAATACAGTAAAACTTGTGATTGAAGTTGATTTTCTGAAAATACTTCAAGATAGTTCTCGCCACTGATGATCGATAGAATATTAAACTCATTTTGAATATTCGCAAAGGCAATAGGAATCTGAATTATGGCCAACAAGACCATTAGTTCAGCATAGTTTCGGTTAACCGATTTCAGCAATTTAAATAATACCAGTGGTAGGAACAAAAATGCAATATAACAGGTCAAATACGCAACTATTCCGAAACGAAAGAGGGTTTCATTGGTTGTTATGTTATGGAATGTTGTTGCGGCATTGTTCCAAACAATAAGTTTTGATGGAACATACATCAGACTAAAAATTCCGGTTACGACGTTTATTAAATATATCAATCCCGCCGTTCTGGCTGTTTTATTTTGTGATATCACGGTTAAATGTATTTAAAGATTTTCCTGGCCATTTAAAAGCAAACCATACGATCAAAAACGTAAGTACACTTTCCAGAAGGGCCAGAAAAACATAAAAACCATACCAGAGGGTGAATGAATTGATGGCTATAATTAGCATCATCAGTGTAAACACTGTTCCCGATATAATATTGGCAATCCGACAAATTTTTGGTTTAAGAAGTATGGATGCGGCAACCATTACTGACGGAATTGCTAAAACAATTGAAGCTATTAATAATTTGCTGGGACTGTCCAGGTTATTCTCGCCTGTAAGTAAACTGTTGATTTTTTCGGGAGTGTACAACTCGAAGTAATCTCCGTATAAATAGCATAATGTTACAGAAGCCCACAAGGAAGCAATTTTGATTCTGATGTTCACTTCTGGGTTTTCTAACATTTTCAAAAATTTCTGTTTCTAAGAGAGGATCCTCTAAATATAAGCCGCAATTTTTTTACAAAAGGTTGCCTTCGATCGCATTATAAATCTAAAAATTTTCTTAAAATATCCAGAGTGTTTCAGGAAAAGTTCTATAAAAAAGATAATCCCAAACACAGTTTGGGCAGGAGCACTAAAGTCCAAAAAAACTGTTGTAAGAAAGAAGCATTCTAATTTTTTTTATTAAAATTTATTAAATATTTATTGTTTATCAATAATAATTAATTGATATTTGCTTTATCAACTTCTAATCTTTTCCACGATGGAAACAAAAACGAAACAAATTTTAGTCGCTCTGAAGATCATTTCCTGGATTATCTTTTTTGGTCTGTGTGTACAGACTGGTGCAATTATTTTCACATTTATTTATAGCTTTTTTAATCCCTTGGTGTCTCAAAATCTCTATTCGGGTCTTGATTTATCACATCTGTATGCAAAGGAAGTAAGTAGTTATTCCTTTGTCGTTTGTTCTCTTATTCTTCTGTCAGGGCTAAAAGCTTATATCTTTTTCCTGGTTGTGAAGATTTTTCTGATGCTTAATTTTAAAAATCCTTTTAAACTTGAAGTTGCCATCTTTTTTGAGCGAATAAGTTATTTTGCCTTTGCGGTGTGGTTATTATCTGAGGTTAGTAGTGCTTATTCCAGGGGGTTGATAAACAGTGGAATGGAAATTTCTGAACTAAATCTGCAAAAGTATTTGGGCGGAGGCTCTGAATTTTTCTTTCTTGGAATGATCGTTTTTATTATTTCTCAGGTCTTCAAAAGAGGAATTGAACTTCAATCAGAAAACGATCTAACAGTTTGAGGTATGGCAATAATAGTGAATCTGGATGTAATGATGGCAACACGCAAAATGTCGTTAAATGAGCTTTCTGATAAAGTAGGTCTTACCCTCTCAAATCTTTCTATTCTTAAAACCGGTAAAGCAAAAGCGATACGATTTACAACGTTGGAGTCTATTTGCAAAGCGTTGGAGTGCCAGCCCGGAGATATTTTAGAATACGCAAAAGACGAATGATAATTACGCTTTTTAAAATCCGAAGAGTTCGCCTTAAAAAATATCAATAAATAAGATTTTAAAAATTTATTTCTTTTTTTGCAATTTTGGATTAACAACAGGCAGTATTGCGCCATTTAAAAAAGTTCCTCTAAAAATTCCATACATAACCCCACGGATAGTAGAAATGGAAATAGAGTTCAACATTGTAATTACATCTTGAGGTAAATTAGGAGCATTTTCCTTGTCCATATATTCTTTTAAGTTCTCCACATAGTATAGACAACTAGCATTGACGTGACCCAATTTATCCTTGGAATCATTATCTAGAACAATAATATTACTTGTTACTATGACTAACTTTTTTTCTAAGTTAAAGCTGTGCTGTAATTGTAAATCAAAACCAAATACTGTATTACCATCAATTTTATTCTTTGGCCTTACGATACTTGTATCGAGAATCTCAATTCCTTTTACTTGAAAATTAAATTGTTTTTCTTCAGACATAATTTAAGCTTGATATTCTTTACAATTATTTGAAGATCCAGATAAATTGATTTGATGAGAATTTAGAATATAATCCAAACTACTAAAGGAATCAAATCCACTTGTTTTATTTTCCATAACAGGGTAACTAAATTCAATAGTTATTATTTGATTATCTGTTTTAAAGAAATCAATATCTAGAACATTTCCAATCTCTACTAAAGTGTCTTGTGTAAAATTATGAGTTCCACTTAGCCATTTAGTAATAATACTAGGACTCTTCATATTCAAAGCTTCCAATAGTTTAGTATTATTCCATCCTTTAGCATCCATTGCTTTTCGGATTTTCTCCGCATTAAGCATACGCCTTTCAATTTTTTTCATTTCTAAAGGTGATATTTCATCTAAAATATCATCTATGAAGCTAAAATTTTCTTTTACAGATTTATTCATAACTTGTGTTTTCTATAATTAATTCCCCTTCAAAATCTAAACCATCTTCACTAAACCAAATTTCTCTATCACGCATTTTTTCGGTAATTAGTTTTGATAAATCTCTTAGAGCAAAATTTTCTTTTTCTAACTTTTTATTTTCTTGGAGAGCTCTAATAGATTTTGGTTTATGGCCACCGCCACCGATTATAATAATTTGAGACCCATAACGAATGCAATATAATCTAAGGTTACTATCATCCTTATCATAGAGTGCGCAAACTCCATCTCCAGGAAGACCCTCATATAGTTTAAAAAAATCTTCTCTCATTCCTGTTTGAGCCCCCATAATTTTTATACGTCCAATTATATCCATTATTTCACTTTTAAATAAATTTTTATTTTCCGATACAAAGTTTTGAAATGCAGTAGTTTCTTCGTCGTCGAATGATAGTGTATATACGGAACCCATTGGTCCGCTTAATTGTTCTATTTTGATTAGTTGACATCTCGAAAACATATAGTTTACAAATATAAAATATTTTTTACTTATAAGTGAATTTTTTTTGAATACTCTTTTTGCTCCTCCTTTTTAATTTAAACAAAAAACATATTTTTTTTAAATACTGGATAACTAAGCTTTGGTTGAATTTGCAGTTTTAAAAATGGTTGCACAACGGTTTGCGGTTAACGCAAGTTACGGGATTAGGTACGCGAACTTGTCGGATTAACTATATTCTTTCCTAGTTTCTAAAATCACCCTTTTTCTTCAATACCCGAAATTTGAGATGAACCGCTGTTGGCAGCAGTATTTCCTCCTTTTTTATTCATAATTAGTTTCATAATATAGCCAAATACCAATCCTCCTATTGTCCAAATAATCAATCCAAATAATATACTTTTTAGTGTAATATCCTGTCCCACAAAAAATCGAAACAAAAAAGTCATAAAGAGAAACATAAATGCCCCCCAAGTCAAACCTGTTTTTATCCAACTTTTTTTATTGAAAGGATTTGGCTTAATTTCAATATTAATATTCTCATATCGTTTTGGTTGATTTTCCAACCATTTTGATTTTAATTTTTTCTTGAACCAACCCCAGATTGGAAATGTTATAACAAGAATTATAAAGCTAAAACCATTTATTAAGCAAGGAATTACTTTTCCACAATTCGGACAATATAGTCCAAACCAATTTTTAAATGCAGTTCCATTTTGTTTTGCCCAAGTTCTTCCGTCGTGTAATTTATCACAATGAGGACAAGGGACAAAAGTTCTTTTAAATCTCGGTTTTTCAGAAGTTTTGTCTTCTAAACTAATTTTTGGAATTCGTTGTCCTAAAATTAATTCGTTAATGGCTAAACCTGGATTTAAAATCCAATGTATCATCATCCAATTTTTCCAAGTATAAACTTTGTATTTTTCTTTATTAAATTTCACTGATTTCTGTTTTTTATATTGCTGCCAACTTCTTATATCTCTCAATTCTCTGCCATCTACGCCAAAATCTACAGGATAAAAAGCAGAAAAACTCGCTAAGGATAAAAAGTTAGTATCGGTCAAAAAATAGGAAGTAGGGGGACCAAAACTCTAACCGGGTTATAAATCTAAAAATTTTCTTAAAATAATTGGAAGTTTTCAGTAAAATCTTCAGAATAAAATAAAAAAGAGAAGAGAGAAAAGAGAAAAGACTCTTCTGAACTTTCAATTTTGAATTTTGAATTGTGAGATAGCTTCGGACGTGAAAAACTCCTCGCGGTTTGTTAGGGAAACTTTTTACTAAAACCCGGCATTTGCATTTTACGGGGTTAGCTACAGTTATTTCCTTGCTGTATAATCAAAAGATTCAATTAAAAATCTATTTACTATATCGTTAAATATCTTTGGATTATTTCTTGGTGCACCGTGATTGATTCCTGGCATTATACAAAGCTGTCCTTTGGGCAAGTTGTCAAAAATTTCAACCGCGTGATCATTTTTGATAATATCTCTGTCACCAACCATTATTAATACTGCAGCATTAATTTTTTGTAACTCATTGTGACTAATATTGGGCTGATTAAGTAATAACCCATCTAATTGTAATTCCATTTGCCAATCTCTAGATGTATCACCTTTTTCAATCATTTCCAAGGCCTCAATCTTATCTTTCTTAACCTGGTTGGGAGCCCAACTATTTACAGCGGTTGTATCTGGCCTTAAATTGGCTCCCATTGCAATTATCTTTTTAATTTTAGTATGGTTGTTTATATCCATTTTTAAACCAACGATCCCACCGTCACTCCAGCCAAGAATATTAATGGAATCTAATTTTAAATAACGTACAAGACCTTCCCAGTCCTTTGTTATCTGAGTATACGTAAGGGAATCTGTTTTTAGTTCTGATTTTCCCTGACCTCTGCTATCTGCTGCGATTACTCTATACTTATCTTTAAAATAATCAATTTGATATTCCATAGATTTGATGTCAGCTCCGCATCCATGAATTATTAATAAAGGTTCACCTTCACCATATTCTTCATAATAAATTTTAGCTCCATTTATCGTGACGAACTTGCCAACTTCTTTGTTATTTCCATAAGGAGTTTCAAATTTGTGGGTTTTGTCTTGAGCATTCAAATAGCCACAAAGAAGGAACATTAGAATAAAGCTTATTTTTTTCATCTAAATTTTGAATAATAATTGTAGCTAATGGATTTGATTAACAAAGGTTTACGGATTAATCCGTTAGGATTTGTCCGCTGAGTTCTAAACCTGATTAGTTATTAAAATTATTCGATTTTCTCTGTTATGGCAGTCCCGGTAGATGCGGCGCCTTTTAATCCTCTCTCAAATTGATCCCAATCATAAATAATAACAAAAATGAGCATGGCGAATACGCCGAGTATAAAAAATTTAAAATCTCTGCTGGTAATGTTGACTTTCATTTTTTTTAGTTTTAGGTTTCAATTTACTTTTTTATTATAACTTTTTTATTTATTCCGCATTCCTTTCATCAATTCCCGGATCATACCGGATTTTGATTTTTAGCCGGACGCTAATTTTTAATCGCATAACCGCTATTTGCGATAACCGCTTTAGTGTTCTGGTCCGGCGATAAATTATTCTTTTATTTGGCCAAACAAACTCATATTGTCCACAATTCCTTTTTCTAATCTAACTTTATTATTTTCAATTTTGAGAATTGTTATTCCATTCACAGTTACTTTTTTATCCCTTGCAGCAATTCCGAAAATCTCTCCACTTCTATGGGTTCCTTTATATTTCCATAACACGGTGACGGTATTTCTATTTTCAGTGGTTATTATTTCTTTTAGTTCAATAGAAATGTCAGGAAAGTAAGAATACGTTTCTTCCAGGATTTTTTTATAGTTCTCTATCCCTTTAATGGGATTAGGAAAATGTGAATAATCAACGACTAAATTCTTATCTGCCAAATCGTTTAACTTTTCCTGATTATTAAAATTCCAGATAGCCATATAATTTCTGGCGATAGTTTCTAATTCCATTTCAGATATTTTACTTCTTTGTTAATGGCCTCATAGGCTTGCACACAACGGTTTCGTAGAACAAAAAGATGATTAAGCACAAATTTTGATGCGAGCTAAAAGCCTTTTATTTACTGATATTTCGGCTGTTTTTTTATGCATTGTTAGCGGCTGTTATTTTTTCTTTAGTGCCTTAATTCTTTCTTTATAGGAATCATCTCCACTTATTTCAAAAGCCTTAGTTACAAATTTTATAGCATTTTTATTATCCCCAATTTTTTCATAGTAATCTGCCATAGAATTATACGCATTGGCACTATTTGGATAATATTTAATGGTAAGTTCAAAGTTCATCTTAGCTCTTTCCATTTCTCCCTTATCCATACTCATATAACCCTGCATATTCATTAAGAATTCGGGAAAAGGAGGTACAGCGTAGCCAAAATGCGTTTCAAGTTTATGTTGGCGATACCTAACAATTTTACTGATTGTATCTGCACTGGTATTCGGCATATTATATTTGTCGATATTTTCGGTTTGGAACCATTTAAAAACAGAAATTAAACCATCCATGATGGATGGAAAGGCAATAGTACCATGTAAATCTCTGGGATAAAACTTCCATTTAAAAACTAATTCATTTTGCGGATTTTCTTTCAATATTTCAGAAAATGCAATATTCGATCTTGAAAATAGGGTAAAGTCTGTGGTGTCTTTTTTTATTTCCTCTAAACTCATACCTGATTTCTGCATATACACATGACCTGCCAACGACATGAATAAGGACTTGCCCCTGTAATTTGCACCCGGAATTTTTTCTCTTGCCTCCTTAATTAATTGTTGATTATCCCAATCTAAACTTGGGTCAATTGCCAAATAATTTGAAAATAATCCCGGGTTATGAACAAGCGTATAAAGAGCAAATAATCCTCCATAAGAATGACCTATTAATGATCGGAAATTGGTAACAGGATATTTATTTTCTACAAATGGAATTAGTTCCGTCTCTATAAATTTGCTAAAATTGGCAGCTTCTCCATTTTCCTGTTTAAAAGGCCTTCCGTACAACTCGGTTACTTTTGAAGTTGTTAAGTCACGCATTCTGTTTTTATGGTTAGAAATGCCAACAATAAGCATTTCTGGAGTAAAGCCACCACTATAATAGTTTTGGAAATCATTAACTGTAGGGAGTAGTATTTCACCATCTAAAACAAAAACAACCGGGTATTTTATTTTTTCTTTGGGATTATAATCTGCAGGGAACTGCACATAAATTTTCCTATATTCTTTTAGACTTTGGGAATATACGCTGTCCAAAACCCCAACTTTCTGCAAAAATTTACTATCCTGATTGGCTTGACCATATGTAAATTTTTGAAAGAAAAAACTTAAGCTAATTACTAATATTATTTTAAGTCTATTTTTCATTTCAGGGTTCTTACTTATTCTCATTTTGTTTGGCGCAGAGGCTAACGGTCTAGTATATTCGTTAGTTGTGGTAGTGAAGATACGAATTTGTCCGACTTATTTTTTTATTCCTGGTTTTCTAAAAGCTTTCTTTCATCTGAATAGCGACAATTGTGAAAATGCGATGTTGTAAGCAGGGATTTTTTAATAATTTAGAAAGCGGAAAGATTCATCTTTTTTAAAGCTGTAATTTATTCCGTCAGATGTTTTCAGAGCAAGTTTTAATAAAAAGAATTATTCTGTCCAAAAACTGCCCATAGAATAGGTTTTTGCATGTCCGCTTATCAGCACGCGCTCGCCTTTATCTTCACAATACAAAATACCGCCGCGTTCAGAGATTTGCCGGGCGGTCATAGTGGTTTTCTTTAATTGGCCGCTCCAGTAGGGAATAAGCGAGCAATGTGCAGATCCTGTAACCGGATCTTCAAATACCGTCGCCCGTGGTGTCATAAACCGGGAAACGAAATCGCAGTCTTTTCCTTTTGCGGTAAAGATCACCCCGCCGGTGCCCAGTTGTAACTTATCAAAATGCAGGCGATTGATCTCGATGTTCTTTACTTCTTCTTCAGAATCATATACCAGCACGAAATCCCGTGCTTTCATCACTTTTTTGGGTTGCCGGCTAATCCCTTTTTTAAGAAGTTCCGGCATTTCGGTTTCCTGCGGAGGTCGGGATGGGAAATTAAGAGTGTATTTATCGTTGGCGGTAACTACCTGTAACTCGCCACTCAGGGTGGTAAAAATGATGGTTTCAGGTTTATAATCCAGGATTGCTTTTAATGCGTGCGAAGCTGCAAGGGTGGCGTGGCCGCAAAGATCCATCTCGATCTCAGGAGTAAACCAGCGCAGATGCACATTCTTATCGCCAATTACAAAGAAAGCGGTTTCGGCCACCGCGTTTTCGCGGGCGATCTTCAGCAATAATTCGTATGGCAGCCATTCTTTAAGCGGCACCACACAGGCGGGATTTCCGGAAAAAATGGTTTCGGTAAAAGCATCGATTTGATAGACTGGTAATTTCATAAAACAAAAATAAAAAATGCCAGATAAATACACCGGAATGTGGGGACAACGGTTGTATAATTACTGGCATTTGAAAAGAATCTGGGGGGTATCTTCAAATCTATAAAATATTTTCAATCATTTGGCAATATAAGAGAGTATTATTTAAAAAAACTTATTAACCGACGTTTGTTATTAAAATATTCATATTTTCCTGGCGGTCCTATTCATGAAGAACGAGAATAGGTATTTTTTTATGATAACTAATGCCTTGTGTAAGAGGCTGGAACAAGATTCGCTGAAAGAAATTAAGGTTTTTGGCCACCATCGCAATGATATCTATGGGGTTGTGGTCTACAAAATCCTGCAAGGCTCTTTCTATACTGGGATGTACCGGGGAATGCAGGCTGTAATGTATATGCAGTAAGGAATCTATTAAAAACTCCTTGTTTTTTTCCTGTACCAGGCTTAATTCTTCTTTTCTTTTCCGGATGTTTAAAATTCGCAGCGCAGAGTCGTTGGTTCTTAAAATCTCACCTAAAGTATTCAGTACCCGATTTTTATACAGCATATTAAAATCTGTGGGGAAAACTACATTTTTAGGGTGTTTATAAACTGCTTTTTCGGGGATTACCAGGACAGGACATTTTACCCTGGTAATAACCTCAACGGTATTTTTCCCGATAGAATTTTCGTTTTCTACAGAAGATCCCTTGGTGCCCATCACAATGAGATCGATATTTTTTTCCAGTACAATTTTTCTTACCCCTCCTATAAATGAAGATCTTTCATATTCCAGAGAGAAATAATGTTTGGCCCGGGGATGTACCAGGCTTACTTCCTTTCCCAGGGCTTTTAATTTGGCTTTGGGACCTATGCATTTTTCCTGAACAGGTGCCTGGTGCGCTCCGTTCATTTTAGTTAGCATGGGTTCTTCTACCTGGACATCTACGTGGAGCACATGAAAAGTTACCCTGGCATCTTCAAAGAAAGACAGCGCATAGCGAATCGCGTTATACGAGTTCTGGGAAAAGTCGGTAGGTATCAATACGTGTTTCATCATAATACATTCTACAGGGACAAATGTATTTGGATGCTGCTTCCTAAATAATGATAAAAATCAGTTTTAAGGAAGAGTTAATATTTTCTTGTAAGTTTTTTGTTAAATTCTTTAAAAGAATGATTGCTTTCTTTCGCATCTTCTTCAGAAAAAGTCTCCTCTACAGTTTTAAAAATTATGTCTTTGGGTTTTTATGGCCTCTATTAATAGTTCACAAAAACGTAGGGAAATATGATAATTCTCATAATTCCCGCAGTTTATTAATTTATAGAAATCGTTCAATAACTGACGGAAGTCATAACCTGTAAGGGCTTCCTATACCAACTTTGTATCAAATTAAAAACCTAAAAGTTATGTTCAATTCATTTAAATATCTGAGAGTACTGGGGAGCAGTTTACTGCTGGTTTTTATCACCCAGCTTTCTTCGGCTCAAACTTACAAAGTAAGCGATGCCGCTTCTAATTTAGTAGTAGAGGGTACTTCTAACATTCATGATTGGGAAGTAACGGCCAAAGATTTCTCCGGAACGCTGAAAGCCGAATTTACCGATAATCGACTGGTGGAAATTGAGTCCCTGGATTTTGAAGTGATCGCAGAAAGTTTAAAAAGCGGGAAAAGTGCAATGGATAAGAATACCTATAAAGCTCTGGTAACCGACAAATATCCAAAAATCACCTATACCCTTCAAAAAGTAAATGCCATAGAAAACATGGCTGACAATACTTATAAAATAAAAACTTCGGGGTATCTAACTATTACAGGTACAAAGAAACCGGTAGACCTCACTTTTAATGCTACGGTAAACGACTATTCCATTAGCCTGGCAGGTAATAAAACAATTAAAATGAGCGATTATAAAATTGATCCTCCTACCGCTCTTTTTGGAACCATTACTACCGGCGACGAACTACAAATAAAATTTAAAACAGTTTTTAATAAATAAATAAATATCAACCTTTAATTACAAAACAATGAAAAATCTTCTTCCATATTTAGGTCTTGGACTCTTAACAATGTTTGGACTCCAGACTCAGGCACAAACACAGCGCGACCTTGATAACTTCCGGTATCCCGATCAACGTGGTATCAATATGTTCGAGGCTCCAAAAGATACCGTAAACACTTTTGATGGTTTGCACGTGAGAGTAGGTGGTGCTTCTACCATCCAGTTCCAGGCATTGGATCACGAGAATTCCATGAATCCCGAAACCCCGGCTTTACAACGTATAGGTAATAACTTTAACCTTGCAACAGCCAATTTAGATTTGGATGTTGCCCTTTACGATGGGGTAAGAATGCATTTAAGAACCTATTTATCTTCTCAACACCACACCGAAACTTATGTTAAAGGCGGTTATATTCAGATAGATAAACTCGAATTTGTAAGTCCCGGCTTTATGGAGGATATTATGAATCACGTAAGGATTAAAATAGGGCATATGGAAGTGAATTACGGCGATGCCCACTTTAGAAGAACAGATAACGCGATGGCTACTTATAATCCTTTCGTAGGAAACTATTTAATGGATTCGTTTACTACCGAAGTAGGTGCCGAACTTTATGTTTTCAATAACGGATGGTTAGGAATGATAGGAGCTACCAATGGTAAACTAAACCAGGCGGTTACTTCTCCCGGCGTTACAAGTCCTTCTGTAGTTGCAAAATTAGGATATGATAGCCAGATAACTGAAGACCTAAGATTTCGTTTAACAGGATCTTTATATCATACCAACCAGTCCGCCAGTGCTTATTTATATTCCGGTGACCGTGCAGGTTCCAGGTATTATAATGTAATGACTGCTGCTGATGGTAGCGGTGACGGATTTAGAGCAGGCCGAATTAATCCTGATCTTAAAAACGAACTTACTTCTTTCATGATTAACCCTTTCTTAAAATACGGAGGATTGGAATTCTTCGGAATCTATGAAAGAGCTACCGGTAAAAAATCTTCTGAAACCAGTAACCGAAGCTGGAACCAGTATTCCGGAGAGTTAATCTACAGGTTTGGAACCGATGAGGATTTATACATAGGTGCCAGATACAATAAAGTGGACGGGGAACTCGTAGGTGGAACTAATGTAAATGTTAACAGATATCAATTAGCCGCAGGTTGGTTTATGACCAAAAATATCCTGATGAAAGCTGAATATATGAATCAGGATTATAACGATTATCCAATTGCAGATATTCACAATGGAGGAAATTTTAAAGGCTTTATGCTGGAAGCAGCTATAAGCTTCTAATCAACCTGAATTAGGCCTGGTAAATAGCAGCGTAGCGGTAAATGTTAAGATGTTAAACCAAATATTCGCTTTGCTTAGGAAGTAATTCCGAATATCTATCAGGCCTTTTTAAATTAAATAGAACAACTCTGATTAAAACTCATCTCATGAAAACTCTAATCCTCTTTTTCTTCGCAGGTTTAAGCACCTTTGGATATGGCCAGGGGGTTCAGCAAAAGGAAATAAATCTTTTACCTAGCAGTAAGCTTAGTATTAGTGGCGACACCAATATCAATGAGTTTTTGTGCACCTATAATCCCGAATTATTACCGGAAAGTGTTAATATAGACTATAAGCAGGCTTCTTCGGAAATTCATTTTAAAAACGCGGTATTATTGCTTAAGGATTCTGGGTTTGACTGCGGAAACAAGGGTATAAATCGTGATTTTTATGATCTTATGAAGGCCGAAAAATTCCCGACCATCCGTTTGGATCTGCAAAAGATTAAAATGGATTGCCCGGTAACCGGGAAAGCTTTTTTAACAATATCTATTGCCGGGAAGGAACAGTATTATGAAGTTCCGGTAAAAGTGAGTAATGGAGATACCTTAAATTTTAAAGGCACACTCAAATTGAACATTTCAGATTTTGAACTGGAACCTCCCCATAAGATGTTTGGATTAATCGTAGTAAAAGATGATATTGATATAAACTTTAATATAACCGTAAAAAACACCGAGACATGGGCGACCAATTAAAAATAATAACTGCTGAAGATGCTGTTGAAATAGTGGAATCGGGACAGCGGGTATTTTTTCAGGGAGCAGCAATGACCCCTAATACTTTAATAAATGCCTTGTGCAACAGATATAATGAGCTTAATGATGTAGAGATCATTCAGATCCACACCGAAGGCGATGCGCTTTATACCCAGGAACCCTACAATAAATCCTTTAATGTGAATAGTTGTTTTGTGGGTGGTAATGTTAGAAAAGCAGTAAATTCCAGCTGTGGTTCTTATATTCCTATCTTTTTAAGCGAGATCCATTTGCTTTTCCGAAGAAATATTTTACCCATAGATGTAGCCTTTATTCAGGTTTCACCGCCGGATAAGCATGGCTATTGTTCGTTAGGAGTTTCTGTAGATATTACCCTTCCGGCTATTCAAACCGCAAAAAAAGTAATCGCCCAGGTAAACCCTAGAGTTCCCAGATCGCATGGTGACGGGATTATTCATATAAGCCATATTGATGCCGCAGTAGAAGTAGATACTCCTATTCATGCTTCTGTAATTCCTGAAGCTACTCATACCGAAAAAATGATAGGGAAATATGTGGCAGATCTGGTGGAGAATGGGGCTACCCTGCAAATGGGGATTGGAGCCATTCCCAATGTGGTACTTTCTAATTTAACGAATCACCGGCGCCTTGGGATTCATACCGAAATGTTTTCGGATGGGATTTTACCCCTTATTGAAAGCGGAGTGATTACCGGCGAGATGAAAAATGTTAAAACCGGTAAACTGGTTACCTGTTTTGCTGTAGGTTCGCAGAAATTATATGATTTTATAGATGATAATCCGTTGGTAGATTTTAAGGAGGCGGCTTATACAAACGATACTTCTATTATCCGTAAAAACCCGAAAGTAACTGCCATTAACAGTGCGATTGAAATAGATATCACAGGACAGGTGTGTGCAGATACCATAGGGAGATATCAATATTCCGGGGTAGGAGGGCAAATGGATTTTATTCGTGGTGCCTCTCTTTCTGAAGGCGGAAAAGCCATTATTGCCATGCCTTCGGTTACCAATAAAGGAGTCTCTAAAATTGTAAGCACTCTTAAACCGGGTGCCGGGGTAACCACTACCAGAGCGCACGTGCATTATATCGCCACAGAATTTGGAGTGGTAGATCTCTTCGGAAAAAATTTAAAACAGCGTGCCGGGGCCCTTATTTCCATTGCCCATCCCGACCATCGGGAGAGTTTGGAAAAAGAAGCCTGGGAAGCGCTAAGAATGTAAAGGGTAAATCAGAGTTTTCCTTAAGCCGGATGATTTTCGAAAGAAAACGTCCGGCTTTTTTATGAATCTGTTTTAAGCTGATTTTCATCATATTTTAAAACGGGAGTGGAGCCTAATTTTGGACTATTAATTTTTAAAAAATAGAATTATGGATTTTTATAAAAAATCACTCGAAGAATTTACTACAGATTTTTATGCAGGAGCTACCACGGGAATAATTGTTTCCAGCTGTTTAGGTTCTATAGCGGCCATGATGATCTTAATGGGGGGGACCGGGATAGTAAACATGGTGGAACTTTCACTGGTAGTAATAGTTTGTATGTGGTATAATGCCTCCGTAATGGCACAGTTAAAAGTGAAATTTGTTTTTAACTCTTTAATCTTCAGTATTCTGATAAGCAGTCTCTTTATAGTTGTAAATTTGCTTTAGCAAAATGAAACAGGATATAAGAAACCGGGAAGACGTACATAAATTGGTGGTTTCTTTTTACCGCAAGGTTAGAGAAAATAAGGAGATAGGTTACTTTTTTAACAACAGCATATCAGACTGGGAGGCTCATCTGGAAAAGCTGACAGATTTTTGGGAAAGCAACCTCTTCTTTAAATCTTTATACTCCGGAAACCCCAAACAGGCCCATATTAGGGTGGATGCCGAGAATAATAAAGAGGTGGATGCCCGCCATTTTGGAATATGGCTCAATTTGTGGTTTGAAACCCTTAACGAACTCTTTGAAGGTCCCCTGGCCGAAAGGGCAAAACAGAATGCCCGGAAAATGTCCTCACATTTATACTTAAAAATATTCCAAAGCCGCTAATTTTAGTGGCTTTCGTTCATTATAAGAATGGGAAGCCTGTTCTCGATATTTATGATCTCAGGAAAAAATTCATCAAAAATGTGGAGGTTGGAAGCTGAAATTATAAGATGATCGAAATTGTGCTGAATAGCCTGCCATAAACTTTTTTCGGAGTGAAGCAAAATCTTCCATTCTGTTCCCTGGATTACCAAATTTTTATATTTTTTGAAGACGGCTGTTGCTGCAGGGCAAATTACAGTATCTTCTTCATCCTCATTTAATTCCAATATCTGGATCTTTTTAAAATTCAAAAACTTTTCCATTTTATCGAAATCGAAATTTTTTTTCTTAAAAGTTTCAGGATCAATGGGGAATAAAAGTTTTGGATCTGGTTTAAATCGTGCGTGGAAAGGGACCGTTATAAAATCACAGGGAACCTGTTTGAGTACCTGATAAGCATGAATGCCAAAAATGGGGTGTTCATGAAAATCATCTGATGCCGCTCCAAGAAAAATAAGATCTATCTCATATTCCTTAACAGCATTGAGAGTGGCGCTTATTAAATCTTCTGAAGAAAGACAGCGGTGAAAAGTATGACCCTTTTGGGTGTTGTAACTTTTAAGTCTTTTAATTTCGGATTTCAGATTCCGGGAAATACTTATTAATTGTTCATCCAACAAATCGCTTGCGGTTTTATCGAAATTAAGCCGGGTGATATTAAGAAGATAAATACGGGAAGGTTGGTTGTGTAAAAAGTCCAGCGCGTACGAGGCAGCATTTTTAGATACTTCTGAAAATTCAGACAAAATGAGAACATTCATATCCTGCTAATTATTTTAAATAAAATTAGCACTAATACCTAAAAATAAATATGATAAAAATCAGTCTTAGGCAGATATGGAAGTTCTTTTTAGGAGACCTCTTTCAGCGCATGGGAATCTATAAGTTTTATATTGCGACCTTCAATTTCTATAAGTCCTTCCTTTTTAAAATCGGAAAGCGTACGTATTAAACTTTCTGGTGCCATACCTGCAACTCCTGCAAGATCTGCCCGGGAAATTCGAATGCTTTTAAGGGGGTGTTTTTTTATACGTTCGGCAAAGAGCAGGATGGTATCTGCCGTTTTTTTACGCACACTGCCGTAGGCCATATTTAACAACTGCTCTTTTAATCCGCTAAGATGGTTGTTAAGAACCTCTACCAGTTGAAGGCTTAAATTAGCATTATGGGAGAGGAGGGAGTGAAATTCGTCCCGGGACATTGCGTAGACTTTAGTGTTTTCCAGGGCCGTCGCAAAATCCTGATAAGCCGTTTGTTTATTCATTCCGGAATTGCCAAAAAAATCACCTTCTTTATAAAGCTCTGTTATAAGTTCTTTCCCCTGGCTGTCTATGCGGTGCGCTTTTACAACCCCGCTTTTTATGAGATAGAAAAAGTTAGATTGTTTCCCCTGTTCATAAATACTTTCTCCTTTCTCATATTCTGTAAGTTCGTAATCTTCAAAAATCTTACGTAGTTCTTCCAGGTTTTGTACCTGAGAAGATTCGGTGTGCTGCGGATCTTTTCTGGATTTAAGAATAGAAACTTTTGCCAGCCGGCTCGCTATGGCGCTCAGCAGATCTTCTTCTTCAAAAGGTTTGGTGAGATAATCATCGGCTCCCAGGTCCATCCCTTTTCGGATCTCCTTATGCTCGGTTTTAGCAGAAAGGAAAATAAAAGGAATCTGGCGAGTGGTTTCATTCCCCGCTAAAGCTTGTAAAACTCCATAACCATCTACCTCTGGCATCATAATATCGCAAATAATAATATCCGGGTTCTGCTTTTTGGCCTTTTCAATTCCTATTCTCCCATTGGGTGCAGTTATGGTTTGATAGTCGGCCAACTCGAGCAATTCGGCGGTATTTTCTCTAAGCGCGGCATCATCTTCAATAATTAAAACGGTTTTCATTATTTTACGATATTATTATTTACGGGAATTTCCAGTGAAAAGGTACTCCCCTGGTTTTCTTCACTTTTAAAATTAATAGAGCCTCCCAGATTTTCAAGGTGGCTTTTTACAATGTTCAAGCCTATCCCTGTTCCCTGACTCAATAAGGCGTTCTCTGCCCGGAAATAACGGTTAAAAATATGTTTTTGTTCCCGGTGCGGAATTCCTATTCCTTCATCCTGAATAGAGATGGAGATCTTTTTTTTACCTTCTTCTACCTGTATATCTATGGTAGTATCTTCCGGCGAATATTTTATAGCGTTGCTTATAAGGTTGGTAAGGGTTAGTTCCAGGATTTTCTCATCGAATTCCAGGGTGATATCATCTATATTTTGCGGATAATTAATTCGCTGCCCTTCCTTTAATAACATATTGGCATCGTAAATCACTTCATTAATTACCTTACTTAGAGGAAACTGGTGAAATTTATAAGTGGCTTTTCCTGTTTCCAGTCTTTCTATGGAAAGGAAATCACTTAAAATATTATCCAGATATTTTACTTTGCTCTGTATGGTCTTTAAATGTTTTTCCCTTTTATCCTGCTGATCTTCTCTTATATATTTGCCTGCTAACGTGGCAGAAGTGAGTATCCCGCTTAACGGAGTTTTAAATTCGTGGGAAACCAGGGAAAGGAATTTGGTTTTTAATTCATTTAGTTCCCGTTCTTTCCTCAGGGTTTCTTTTATTTTATTTTCTGCCTGCCTGCGTTTTGCCACTTCATCTTCCAGCTGGACGATACTTTTTTGCAGTTCTGCTGTTCGAACGGAAATCTTTTTTTCCAATTCGGTATTTAATTCCCGTATCTCCTTTTCCTGATTTTTTCGAACAGTGATATCTGTTACCAGCGCCATCACATATTTTTTACCACTTATTTCAAACGGATTCAGCCCCGCTTCTACTGGAAAGGTGCTTCCGTCTTTTTTTAGCCCATATAAGTCCCGGCCATGGCCCATTTGCCGCTGATAACTGTGATCTATAAACTCTTTTACCTGGGTATGATGAGTATGGTGGTATTCATGTGGAATAAGAATACTAAGATCCCTTCCCATTAATTCTTGCGGTGTATAATTGAACATGTGGCTTGCTGCTTCGTTCGTAGCCACAATTTTCTGACTTTCATCAACAATTACAATTCCTTCTGAAATAGCATCAGAAAGTATTTTGAAAACATTACCTTTTTCCTGTTTGAAAATTTTCATTCTTCAAAAATAGCGATAAAAAAAGTATGGCAAAATTTTTACTTGATGACTTTATAAAAGTAGAATGTAATTTATGACTTCTACCAATAAAACAATTTCAAACTTAGAGCTTAAAGCTTAAAAATTAATAGCTGCTATCAATACCATCTTTTCTTTTTGGATTTGCTTCCGCTTCCCTTTCGTCCTTTTTTATGTTTACTGCCTTTCTTCTTATGTACGGCCGGTTTCACATCTTTGTCCTGAAGGTAAGGATTTTCCTGAGCCACCGGTAAGGTTTGCCCTATAAGTTTTTCAATATTTTTAATAAAACCCCGTTCATCGGCACTGCAAAAAGAAATTGCGGTTCCCAACTCTCCGGCTCTTGCGGTACGCCCAATGCGGTGTACATAGGTCTCTGGGATATTAGGAATATCGAAATTTAAAACATAATCTAACCCGCTAATATCCAGGCCCCGGGCCGCAACATCGGTGGCAACCAGGATTTTTATTTTTCCGCTTTTAAAATCGTTTAAGGCCAGTGAGCGATCACTTTGACTTTTATCGCCATGCAAAATGGTATTATTAAACCCGTTTTTGGATAATGCCCCGGCCGTTTTTTCCACTCCGAATTTGGTTCTTCGGAAAATAAGAACAGACTGGTTTTTAATGATATTGCGCATAACAAAAAGAAGAAGCTCTGTTTTATCGGGTTTTGAAACATTGTAAAGTACAGGTTGTATTCCTTTTGCTGAGGAGGAATCCTCATCTATTTGTAGCCTTTCGGGATTTTGTAAAAATGTTTTTGCAAGATCTTCCACCTTGGGAGGCAATGTTGCCGAAAACATAAGGCGTTGCTCCAGATTGGGCGATAACCGTATTAGTTTCCGGATTTCATCGATAAACCCCATGTCCAACAGTAAATCGGCTTCATCTAGCACCAGCACTTCTATCTTTTCAAGATTTATATAGCCCTGTTTTCTTAAATCCAATAACCTTCCGGGGGTAGCTACTAAAATATCCAACCCGTTTTTCAGAATTTCAATCTGTGGGTTTAAAGCGGTTCCGCCAAATACCACTCCGGTTTTAAGGGTGGTGAATTGGGCATAAGCGGCAAAATCTTTTTCGAGCTGCACCGCAAGTTCCCGGGTGGGACTTATTATTAAGAGGGAAAGGTTGGTTTTACTGGATTTCTGCTTCTTTTTGTGCAGTAACTGAAGCAGGGGAATAGCGAAGGCACCCGTTTTTCCGGTTCCGGTCTGGGCTCCCGCCAAGATATCATTTCTTCGCAAAATTTCAGGAATAGCAGTTTCCTGGATTGGAGTGGGAGTGTGATGATTAAGAGCGGCAATACCCTTTTTGATCTCTTCGGAAAGCGGAAAATCCTGAAATAGCATACGTGAAAATTGTGCCTCAAAGATACCTTTCTTTTTTTTGGCGGTAATTTTAGAAATGAAAAGTTTTTAATTAAAAAACAACTCCTGACTATCGGTTTTGCCATCGGGATAAACCGTGACTATAAAGAGAGCGCCAAATTCATTATCGGGTAAATCTTTATAGTTAGAACCGGTAATAGCATTCACAAAAGCAGGCGTTGTATTGCTATGTCCTACCACAAGGACAGTTTTCCCCTTAGTCTCCTGTTTAAATGTATCATTATATAAATCTTTGGGGTCGTAGGATTTAATTGAAAGACCTTTTTCTTTAGCAGTAGGACGGGCTGTGGCCATAGTTCGTTTAAAGTTGCTGCTGTAAACAGCTTTAAAAGGTACTTCTCTAAAGATTTTCGCCCATTTTTCAGCTCTCTGTTTCCCCTTGTCGGTAAGTTCAGGATCGTTGCCTGATTCTTTTTCGGCATGCCGAATAAGATAATACACGGTAGATTTTTGCGCTTTATTGGAATTCATATCTTCAGAATTTTTATGATCCTTTCCCTGATTCTGAAAATTACAGGCCAGGAAAAGTGGTAGCAGCAATAAAAGGAGTTTTTTCATGTCGGGTAAATTTATAGTTCAACTTCCATTAATATTATCTGGCTCACCTGCGGAGCCATGGTATTAAAATTATTGTCAGATACCAGCAGTAAGGTTTTATGTCCGTTTGGCAAATCGGGACCAAAGGTCATGCCTTCAATATTATCGATGATATTTTGCTTTAATTTTTTCTGAATAGATTTAAAATCGAAAACCAGTGTTTTTTTTGCGGCTACATAGGCAGAATTCTTTAATTCATCTATATCCAAAGTGTTGGTGGCATACTGCGTATTCACTTTATAAATTCTAATGGTGTTTCCATTGCTTCCGTGCCCCGAAGAATAGGCTCTTTCCAATATTAAAAACTGATGCGGGCCGTACTGAAGCAAATCTGTAACTCCATTTACCGCAAAATATTCCCACGGAATTTTTTTTATGCGGCTTAACTGCAATACAAACTGAGAAGTTGCCTGATGGCTTTGGGAATTAAAATTAGTAATACGCACAGGAGATTTAGTAGGAAAAAGCTTGGCTTTTGAACCGTCCTGAGTTAAAGGCAATTCCATAGATGCCCAATATCCGGTATGTTCTACATTTTCTGTAAGTCCTTCAAAAACCCCGTTGTTTCGCGGTTTTTGTTTCCCTGAAGCCATAAAATAGGAGGGAAGTTTAAAATTTTTGATGTATTTGCCCGCGGGGGTTACGCTAAATATTGAAGGATCCTGGCCGTTTTTAATTGAACCCTCGCTGCTAATAAGAAAATTTCCGGTATTTGTGTATCGAATAGCTTCCAGATCCATGGTATGATTCTTTAAGAAATCCGCCGATCTGTCTAGTTTTATGGCTTTGGTAATAATTACCGTATCTATTTTTTTATCGCTTATTTTAATATTGGCCTCATAAAAACGAGGGGTGGACGGTTGGTCGCAAATTAAATAATAGTTGCCTTTTGCGTAATCTATTCCTGATAGCCCTCCTACTAAAGTACTATCTATCTTAAGATCCCTGGGAATTATATAATCATCCAGATACTGGATTGTGATGTTGGTGGGAACCGGTTTTAAGAGGGAACAGCCGGTGAATAAAGCAATAAAAATAAAATAAATTGGAAATTTTTTCATTTTAGAAAGGAGTATGGGCAAAAATAACAAATCATTAAGATAAAAATGGGAGTTTATTGAGAGAATTCTCGTAGCTCTCTTTTTACATTTATACTATAACTTTAAAACAAAAATTATGAATAATGATCAGTTAGAAGGAAAATGGAAACAAATCCGCGGAGATTTTAAGCAGAAATATGGAAAAGTAACCGATGATGATACAACTTACAGCGAAGGAAAATTCGATGAGATGTTAGGAAGGTTACAGGAAAAAACCGGACGTTCCAAAGAAGAATTAAAAAATGAAATTGATAAGTGGTAGTCGGTAAGCCACTTATATATGAAAGGCTGTTTAAATTTACATGATACTGGCGGCAAATGCAGAATATGAACGCCGCTTTTGCTTCATCCGGTTTCCGGTTTAGCATTTCCCTATCGTTGGGATAATACCATGATCAATTTAAACGGCCTTTTTTTTGAATTAAAAAGCCCCGGTAATTTTACCGGGGCTTTCTTTTATAAGCGGGATTATTCTTTACTCTCGGCTAATGCTTCCTGGTTTCTGAATACCAGATTATCATCAAATTCATCCAGCAAAATAATGCTGTCTGTAGTTATTTTACCTGAAAGTATTTCCTTGGAAAGCTTGTTTAAAACTTCTCTTTGTAGTACTCTTTTTACCGGTCGTGCTCCAAATTGCGGATCGAATCCCATTTTCGCCAGGTAATCTACCGCCTGGTCTGTTGCATCTAATACAATTCCTTGTTTAGACAGCATCTTTTTAACTCCTTTTAATTGAAGTTGGACTATCTGGTGAATGTCTTTTTTAGTAAGAGGGGTAAACATAACGATATCATCGATCCTGTTCAGAAATTCCGGTCTTACCGTTTGTTTTAATAATCCCAGGACTTCTGTTTTGGCGCTTTCCATGGCTGTTTCCGCATCTTTAATCACTTCAAATTTTTCCTGAATTATCTGGGCGCCCATGTTGGAAGTCATTATGATAATGGTATTTTTAAAGTCGGCAAGCCTTCCTTTATTATCGGTAAGCCGGCCTTCATCTAGCACTTGCAATAAAATATTGAAGGTGTCGGGATGTGCTTTTTCAATTTCATCTAAAAGCACCACAGAATATGGCTTTCTGCGTACGGCTTCGGTCAATTGGCCGCCTTCATCATAGCCCACATATCCCGGAGGAGCTCCTACCAATCGGCTAACGGAATGTCTTTCCTGGTATTCGCTCATGTCTATTCGTGTCATGGCAGATTCATCGTCAAATAAATACTCTGCCAGGGCCTTGGCCAGTTCGGTTTTACCAACCCCGGTAGTACCCAGAAAAAGAAAGGAGCCAATAGGTTTTTTCTGGTCCTGTAAACCGGCGCGACTTCTGCGTACTGCATCACTCACGGCCTGAATGGCTTCATTTTGGCCTACCACACGTTTGTGTAATTCATCTTCCAGTTTCAACAATTTATCGCGTTCGCTTTGAAGCATTTTAGTCACCGGTACACCGGTCCATTTGGCAACCACTTCGGCAATATCTTCATAGGTAACTTCTTCTTTGATTAATGAAGTTCCACTTTGATTTTCATCCAGATCTTTTTGAAGTTTTTCCAGCTTTTCCTGTGCTTCCTTAATTTTCCCGTAGCGGATTTCTGCCACCTTCCCATAATCTCCTTCGCGCTCGGCTCTTTCTGCCTCCAGTTTAAACTGTTCAATATCAGATTTTGTATTCTGAATATTATCTACTACTTCTTTTTCATTCTTCCACTGCGCATTCAACTCATTTCTTTCCTCTTTCAGGTTGGCAAGATCGGCTCGTAAGGATTTAAGTTTAGATTCATCATTTTCCCGTTTTATGGCTTCTATCTCGATTTCCAATTGTGTTACTCTGCGGTCCAGCGCATCCAGTTCTTCGGGTTTGGAATTTATTTCCATCCGCAGTTTAGATGCAGCCTCATCCATAAGGTCTATCGCTTTATCGGGTAAAAACCGGTTGGTTATATAACGCTGAGATAATTCTACAGCGCCTATAATAGCTTCATCTTTAATTCGAACTTTATGATGAGTTTCATATTTTTCTTTGATCCCACGCAAGATGGAAATGGCACTTTCGGTATCCGGTTCATCTACCATTACTTTTTGGAACCGGCGTTCCAGGGCTTTATCTTTTTCAAAATACTTCTGATATTCGTCTAAGGTCGTGGCGCCAATAGCTCGCAATTCTCCACGAGCCAGGGCAGGTTTTAATATGTTTGCGGCATCCATAGCTCCCTGGCCGCCCCCGGCGCCAACCAGGGTATGAATTTCATCTATAAATAGAACAATATTCCCTTCGCTGCCGGTAACTTCCTTAATTACGGCTTTTAACCTTTCTTCAAATTCACCTTTATACTTAGCCCCCGCGATGAGTGCTCCCATATCAAGCGAATAAATCTGCTTGTTTTTAAGGTTTTCAGGGATATCCCCATCTACAATTCTGTGCGCTAAACCTTCTGCGATAGCGGTTTTACCTACCCCTGGTTCACCAACCAGCATTGGGTTGTTCTTTGTTCTTCTGGAAAGGATCTGCAATACCCTTCGTATTTCTTCATCACGACCGATTACTGGATCCAGCTTGCCTTCCTCGGCCATCTTATTAAGATTGTTGGCATATTTATTTAAGGAATTATAGGTTTCTTCGGCACTTTGCGAAGTTACCCTGTCGCCTTTTCTAAGTTCATCGATTGCCGATTTTAATCCCTTTTCTGTTGCTCCCTGATCTTTTAGAATCTGGGAAACTTTTGAAGAGGATTTAAAAATCGCTAAAATTAAATGTTCTACAGATACGTATTCGTCATTCATTTTCTTGGCGATAGAACTGGCATCGTTCAGCGTTTTTTGCGCTTCTCTGGAAAGTATAATGTCCCCACCGCTTACCTTCGGAAAACTCTGAAGCGTTTTATCGAGAATTTGATTAAACAGGCTAACGTTTATGTTCAGTTTTTTCAACAAAAAAGGCGTCACGTTTTCATCTACTATGGAAATAGCTTTAAACAGATGTTCGTTTTCAATTTGTTGATGGCCCATTTCCTGAGCGAGCTGTTGGGCATGCTGGATAGCCTCTTGCGATTTTATAGTAAAGTTGTTAAAGTTCATCTGATTTTTTTATAATTTTCTTTAAGAGAATAGCAAAGCACAGACCAATTAAGAAATGTGTCATTATGTCACATGAATACTTCTTTATTAGTGACAAAATGTCTTCTCGGATTCCTATTAAAGTTAGATAATAATTGGGTAGGGTGAAAGAAGCTTATCAAAACTTTAATAGTTTTTTTATAACTTAGATATAAATTATAAGGGTATGAAAAACAAGTGGTTATCGATCTTATTTCTATTTATTGTGATGGTAGCGGCGAGATCCCAAACTCCAGAGCAGGCTCCCGCGCTTCTTAATGAAGTGGGACCACTGGTGCACTGTGAATCTGTAGCTTATAACCCCTCTGATAATCTGGTGTATGTTTCTGTAATGGGAGGAAAAGAGAAGGGTGATGGTTCTATCGCGATCATAAATCTGGAAGGCGGGATCGAAAATTCTAAATTTATAATGGGGCTTAATGATCCCAAGGGGATTGCGATAGAGGGAAATAAATTATATGTTTCGGATATTAATGTTTTAGTAGAAATAGATCTGAAGCGGGGAAAAATTCTTCATAAATATGAAGGTAAAGACGCGGAGTCTTTAAATGATGTGGCGATCGACGGGAAGGGAAATGTGTTTGTTTCAGATATGGGATCTTCCTCAATATACAAATTAGATACTAACAAAAATTTTAAAAAATGGCTAAGCTCTCCAGAGCTGGAAACCCCTAACGGGGTATTAGTGCAAAACAATTATCTGTATGTAGTAGGATGGGCCAGCCAGGAAACCAAGGCAAATGAAGACCCTAAAGGCGGGATGTTGAAAATTGATATTGGCACTAAAGAAATAACCAAAGTCACCCCAAATGAGTTGGCAAACTTAGATGGACTTCAAAAATATGATGAAAACGCATTTTTAGTATCCGGCTGGAATACAGGTGAGATCTTTAAAATTTCTAAATCGGGGGATTCAAAGGTGATATTGAAGGTGGATAAAAGCGTGGGTGATATTCTTTACATCCCAGGTAAAAATCTATTGATGTTGCCTATGAATTTTCAGAATAAAGTACTTATCTACAGCTACTAAAAATTTCCTCTTGCTTTGAACGGTATTGAAAATTGAATGATAACTTCTAAAATTTTAATACTTCTGTAAGGAAAGTTTATTTTTAGAGCCTTAATTTTGTGCCTACTAAAATGATGAAAAATGGGTTTATTTGATAAGATATTCAATACAGATTCTAATAAGGATCCTCAGGAAAGTAAGCAGGTGCCCTGGATAAACCTTACTGAAATGGATACTCTGGAAACGATTGCCCGGGAATCCCAGGAAAAGCCGGTGGTTATTTTAAAACATTCTACCAGGTGCGGAATTAGCCGGATGGTGCTTCGTAAATTTGAACAGTCCTACGATTTGAAAGAGGATAAAATTAAACTGTACTTTCTGGATCTCTTATCTTACCGGGAGATTTCCAATAAAATCGCCTCCAAGTTTAATATTCCTCATGAAAGTCCACAATTAATTGTAATTCGGAACGGGAAGGTGGTGTACGATGCTTCCCATAATGAAATAGAAGCAGAAGATTTAAAATCGGTTTCTTAACGAATTCGAAAATTACGTTCCATTATTTTTAATTTTTGTAAATATTTATGAAGCTTGGTTAAAGTATTAATAATAATGAAAGAGTTTTTTTATTGATTAGGTATCTTTCGTCTATTATTTATTAACCATTTATAAAAATAGAATTATGGAAAATCAAAAAGGTCGTAATGACCAAAAGGATCAGAGAAACCCATTGGGAGATGATCGTAAGAGTGAGAAAAAGGTTCAGGATCCAAAAAGCCAGAATCAACAACAAAAAACTTCAGGAAAATCCCAAAAACAGGGAAATGAAGAGCGTTCCAAAAATCAACAAGGCCGCAGTTAACAATGGTTTTGTTTAAAGCAAACAAAAAGGCTGTCCATAGACAGCCTTTTTTTATGACTATATTTAAAAACCTATTTTTTCTTTGCTTTATATACCGGAAGTAATTTGGTTTTTACTTCCCCAAATCCTATACGGGTTCCTTTTCCTTCGCAGTAACCCCTCATAATCACGGTATCATTATCTTCAATGAATTTACGGGTGCTGCCATCCTTAAGTTTTACCGGTTTTTCCCCTCTCCAGGAAAGTTCCAGCATGGAACCATACGAATCTGGAGTAGGGCCGGAAATGGTTCCTGAGCCCATCATATCTCCGGAGATCACATTACATCCGTTAACGGTGTGATGCGCCAGCTGCTGGCTCATATTCCAGTACATATATTTAAAATTGGATTTGGAAATTTGAGTTTCCTCCCCACCTTCCGGTTGGAGAAAAACCTCCAGATTAATGTCGAAACTTTTTTTGCCTTCGAACCGAAGGTAGGGTAACAAATCCTTTTCGGGTTTAGGACTTTCAATTCTGAAAGGCTCCAAGGCATCCAGGGTAACTATCCAGGGTGAGATGGAGGAAGCAAAGTTTTTTGCCAAAAATGGCCCTAAGGGAACATATTCCCATTTTTGAATATCTCTTGCGCTCCAGTCGTTAAATAATACCATTCCAAAAATATGATCTTCGGCTTCTTCAATAGGAATAGGCTCTCCCAACGGGTTTCCATCGGTAGTAATAAAAGCCATTTCCAATTCAAAATCCACCAGTTTTGAAGGGCCGAAAACAGGTTCATCTTTACCGGCAGGCAGGGTTTGACCCTGTGGACGGTGGACGGGAATGCCACTGGGGATTATAGAAGAACTTCTTCCGTGGTAGCCCACAGGAATGTGCAGCCAGTTTGGTAATAAGGCATTATCGGGATCGCGAAACATAGTTCCTACATTGGTGGCGTGCTCTTTGCTCGAATAAAAATCGGTGTAATCTCCTACCTGCACGGGCAGTTGCATTTCAATTTCATCTAAGGTAAAAAGGACGATATTTCGGTGCTTCTGATTATTTTTCAGTTTTGAGTTGCCGGCGTCAAAAATTTCAGCGATACGATTTCTTACGAGTCGCCAGGTTTTTTTTCCGTCAGATATGAAGTCATTTAAACTATCCTGAAGAAAAATATCATCGGTCAGGGGAATTCCTTCGAAATATCCCAACTGGTGAAGTGCTCCCAGATCTATGGCGTAATCACCAATACGCGTTCCAATGGTAATGATATCATCCCGGGTAAGGAAAACTCCAAAGGGAATATTCTGAATTGGAAAATCGGTATTTTTAGAGATATCCAGCCAGGTTTTTCTCGCAGGATCATTTGCTGTAATAGACATATTTATGATTGGTTTTATTCTTAAATGTACTAATTTCAAATATATTATTAATCCTTTATTAACCGAATGTATTTGTTATTTTTGAGGAATATTTAACGAAAAAAATTAAGATGCACAGAGATACGCAAATTTTTGATTTAATAGAAGAGGAGAAATCCCGTCAAATAAATGGTTTAGAGCTTATTGCCAGCGAAAATTTTGTAAGTGAACAGGTGTTGGAAGCTGCCGGTTCTGTCTTAACCAATAAATATGCAGAAGGATATCCCGGGAAAAGATATTATGGCGGGTGCGAAGTGGTAGATAAAGTGGAAAATCTGGCAAAGGAAAGACTAAAAGAACTTTTTAATGCCGAATATGCCAATGTGCAACCACATTCCGGCTCGCAGGCGAATACCGCTGTTTTTCATGCCTGCCTGCAACCAGGTGATAAAATTTTAGGATTTAACCTTTCTCACGGGGGGCACCTTACTCATGGATCTCCTGTGAATTTTTCCGGAAGATTGTATAATCCGGTTTTTTATGGAGTAAATGAAGAAACTGGTAAACTTGATTATGATGTTATTGAAGAAATTGCGGTAAAAGAAAAACCCAAAATGATTATTGCAGGAGCTTCGGCTTATTCACGCGATATCGATTATAAAAGATTTCGTGAAATAGCCGATAAAGTGGGCGCAATTTTATTTGCAGATATTGCGCATCCTGCAGGGCTTATAGCTAAAGGACTTTTAAGCGATCCGCTGCCGCATTGCCATGTGGTAACCTCTACCACCCATAAAACCTTACGCGGTCCACGAGGCGGAATTATTATGATGGGCCAGGATTTTGACAATCCTTTTGGACAAACCCTTAAAAACGGAAATCTTAAAAAAATGTCCACAATACTGGATAGTGGTGTATTTCCGGGAAACCAGGGTGGGCCATTAGAACATATTATCGCCGCCAAAGCGGTCGCTTTTGGAGAAGCTCTTACAGATGAATTCCTTTATTATACCGTACAGGTTAAGAAAAATGCGAAAGTACTCGCTAAAGCCTTTACCGATCATGACTATAATATAATTTCCGGGGGAACCGATAACCATATGATGCTTATAGACCTTCGCAATAAAAATATTACAGGGAAGCAAGCGGAAGAAGCCTTAGGGAAAGCAGAGATCACGGTAAATAAAAACATGGTTCCTTTTGATGATAAATCGCCTTTTGTAACTTCAGGAATAAGAATTGGTACTCCCGCGGTCACCACTCGAGGCTTAAAAGAAGATGATATGCAAAGCGTTTTTGAACTTATAGATAAGGTAATTTGCAATTTTGAAGATGAAAAAATCCTCAAGGAAGTAGGTGAACAGGTGATTAAAATGATGGAAAAACGTCCTTTATTTAACTAATTTTCGCCTTTTAAGTTTAAGATATACTTTCTTTTATGGGAATAAGCAGTTTTTATGTAATTTAGAAAATCCAACCATTGAACTGCAATTGTGAAAAATTTTAAATAAGAAGCTGTCTCAAAAGCATAAAAAACGGCATCCTGTCCTGATAGCTATCGGGATGTTTCAGGATATTAAGTGAAAAATCAGGATTTAATTATCTAAAACAAATTTAGCTTGACGAAACGCCACTTATGAGCCAGCTTCTTTCTTTTGAATCTTCAGAAAATTCCATCGTATTATGAAAAACAACTATTTTCTAAACTTATTTCTGGTATTCATTCCTTTTTTATTCATTTCGTGTGCTACGGAGCAAACGGTTGAGAAGCCGCAGATTCTCCCGCCGTCGGAACTTTATGGGCCATTATTTTATAAGGTACAGCAGGATGCCAACCTTTTTCCGGATTCCAAAACCTTTGTAGATGCTACCCCGCAGTATTCCGTAGAAAAAATAAGGGAGGATTATTCAAATTTAAAAGATACCAGCGATGCGGCTATTCGCGCTTTTGTAAATACCCATTTTAAAATTCCGGGCGATGCGGCAAAATATAAAACCGATTCTTCTTCAGTAAACGAACATATAAAGAAACTGTGGGAAGTTTTAAAACGTCCTGCAGATAAGCAGGTTTCGGGAACCCTCATTCCCTTGCCTAATCCTTATATTATCCCCGGCGGAAGATTTCGAGAGATCTATTACTGGGACAGTTATTTTACCATGCTGGGATTGCAACAGGATGGCCAGATAAAAACCATAGAAAATATGGTAGATAATTTCTCTTATCTTATAGATAAATATGGATATATTCCCAACGGAAACCGCACCTATTACCTTGGGCGATCACAACCACCATTTTATGCTATGATGGTAAAAGTGCTGGTAGAAAGCAAAGGAGATTCGGTGTATGCGCATTATTTGCCGTACCTCGAGAAAGAATATAATTTCTGGATGGAGGGAGCTGCTCAATTAACTGATGCCCAGTCTTCTCATAGGAGAGTGGTAAAAATGCCCGATGGAGAGATTATGAATCGGTATTGGGATGATAATAATACTCCCAGGCCTGAAAGTTACAGAGAAGATGTAAAAACCGCCGAAAAAGCTGTTATAGAATTCCCCGGAACTAGCAAAGAAGATGTTTACAGAAATTTAAGAGCTGCTGCCGAATCTGGATGGGATTTTTGCAGTCGCTGGCTGGATCCTGAAAAAGACTTTGAACTTACTACCATTCATACTACCCACATTGTTCCTCCAGATCTCAATTCCCTGCTTTACAACCTAGAATTGACGATCGCCAAAGCTTATAAACTACAGGGAAATAAAGGGAAAGCCGAAGATTTCACTCAAAAAGCCGAAGCGCGAAAAGCGGCACTTCAGAAATATTTATGGAATGAAGAGGAGGGCTTTTATATGGACTATAATTTTAAAAAACGGCAGCAGACAAAAATAATTTCCCTAGCTGCTTCTTACCCGTTATTCTTTAAAATTCCCACTCAGAAACAGGCGGACAGGGTTGCTGCAAAACTAAAGGAAAGTCTATTACGGCCGGGAGGTGTGGTTACTACGCCCAATGAAACCGGCGAACAGTGGGATGCCCCAAATGGTTGGGCTCCGCTGGAATGGATGACCATTAAAGGCCTGCAAAATTATAATGAAAATGACCTGGCTTCTGAAATTACAAATCGGTGGCTGGCGCTCAACAAAAAAGTATATAACAACAGTTATAAAATGCTGGAGAAATATAACGTTGAGGATTTAAGCAAAAAAAGCGGGGGAGGAGAATACCCAACCCAAGATGGTTTTGGCTGGACCAATGGAGTATATCAAAAACTCTCGGAAGGAAAATAGAGAGAGGATGGAAAATATACGGGTATATATTAATATTATTGCCAGGATTATTGAAGCCGCCGGAGTTGCTTCGATTGTATTAGGAACAGCTTTAGCGTTTATAAAATTTTTATTAGGAAAACAAGGAGATAATAATATCCGAAGTTATAAACTCTTACGTCAGGAAATAGGAAAAGGAATTTTGTTAGGACTTGAAATTTTGGTGGCAGGAGATATTATCGCTACGGTAGTTACAGAACCCACCATGGAAAGCGTACTGGTTTTGGGAGTAATTGTTTTAATTAGAACCTTCCTTAGTTTATCTATTCAGCTGGAAATAGAAGGAAGATTGCCCTGGGAAAAGAAAAATTCTCCGCCCCCGGCCGTTTGATTAGTTGGGGGATTACGGAAAAACCTGTTGCTGGTTTTTGTTTTCTCCTGGACTCTATAAATTCGCTTATTGCTTACAGCTTATTCTAATTCCAGTTTCATCTTGATGTCACCTCTGGCATACGGATTATTTTCCTCGATAGGAATCTCTTCAAACCCATATTTTTTATAGATATGGATCGCGTTTTCAAGTTTTCGGTTGGAATAAATAATAAGTTTTTGCCATCTTTTACTTTTAGCAAAATTCAGCGTATACTGCATAAGTTTCTGACCGATATTTTTTCCGCGATGATCAGGTGACACCGCCATTTTTGTGAGTTCAAAAACCCCTTCATCCATCTTCATTAAAGCGACCGTAGCAATTGCGCGACCATTTTCGAGTGCCAAAAAAATACTACCTCCCGATTCTATAATATATTTTTCGGGATTGCCTAATACTTCTTCATCATGAGGTTCTACCCAAAAAAAATGATTCAGCCATTCCAGATTAAGGTTTTTAAAGTCCTCTTTATACCGGGACTTGAAAGAAATAATTTCCATTAAATGATTATTGAATAAAATCGGTTATAAAATAACTTAAGGCTTTCCCTACCTGAGCTGCGGAAGAATCATCGGGTGCCGCTTCACAAATATGAAGATATGCTACATTCTCATTGTTGCCGGCAATTTCCATGAAATTGCGAATATTCTTTAGGGTAAATCCGCTGGGGGTTTGGGCACTGCTGGGAAAATCCTGGATAGCATCGCAATCCAGTTCTAACCCAAATTTGCTTTCGGAAATAAGTTTAATCTGGTCGCTAAAAGCTTCGTAAATACTATCTTCAGATTGAGAAAGAAGATGTTCATACAGGTAAAAATGTTCCCCGTGCAGCATATTCATTTCTTCAAAAATATACTCGGGAGTATAATTTTTATGAAGCCCGAAAACACGATAATCTCCAAGAAATTTATCCTGCCTTGCAAAACTGAAGCCGTTACCGCTATGTCTGTAATCTGTTGTTCGCAAATCGGTATGCGCATCAATATTTAAAACATTTACCGGCATTTTAATAGCTTTACTGGTTCCCTTAATATTTCCGTAGGCATTATTATGGCCGCCCCCAATAATAATGGGGATTTTACCCAGGCTTACAATATGCTCTACCAGTTCGCTAAGCCTTTCATCTAAAACCTCTACCAGATCGCCAAGTTTTGCAGTATAATTAGGATCGTTCTTATCGATATTCGAAGCTTTTTCCATTAAATCCTGGCATTCAATTTCCCCGAGTAAAATAAGGTTTTTAGGATCGGTATAATGGTTAGATTGTATATTCAGCAGCGCAGTTAAGCAGCTTTTCCAGGCGTTTTTAGCACCGGCCTTCCCCAGGTTGGCACGAACGCCGATGTCTTCTGGAACACCAAAAAGCACATATTTGGCAGTATGATTTTTTAAAAATTCAAAATTTTCTACAAACTGAATTTCCTCTCCAAATTTAACTTCCCCCGCTCGGGTGGCGATCAGTTTTTTTACGAAATCGTACTTGTAAAATTTAAAATCGCTCATTATCTATATTTTTTCCATTAATATAAACTTCTTCTATATAATTACTTCCAAAGCTATAAGGCAGATAGGCGTAGGAGGGAACCGACTTTGTTACAATGAGATTTGCTTTTTTACCACGGGTAATACTGCCGTGGGTTTGGCTTAAATCCATTGCGTAGGCAGCGTTGATTGTTGCTGCGTTAATAGCTTCTTCGGGAGTGAGTTTCATTTTAATACAGGCCAGGGAAACTACCAGGTTCATATTTCCACTGGGTGCGCTGCCGGGATTATAATCGGTAGCAAGAGCCAGGGGCAGACCGGAATCAATAATTTTTCGGCCCGGCGTATACGGAATGCTTAAAAATAAAGAACAACCCGGAACTGCAACCGGCATGGTATCGCTGTTCTGAAGAATATCGAAATCTTCGTCTTTCATCACTTCCAGGTGATCTACGCTAAGGGCATTATGTGCAACGCCGCTTTTTATGCCGCCTATGGAATTAAACTGATTGACATGAATCTTTGGTTTTAATCCATATTCTGAAGCTGCTGACAGAAGCTTTTCGGTGTCTTTTACGGTGAAATAACCTTTTTCGCAAAAAATATCTATATAGTCGGCCAGGTCATCCTTGGCAACTTCGGGCAGTATATCCTGGATTATATAATTTATATATTCTTCTCTTCTGCCTTTATATTCCTTCGGAATAGCGTGAGCACCCAAAAATGTAGATTTTACCGGTAATGGGTAGTTTTCATTAAGTTTTTTAATAACCCTCAGCATTTTTAACTCCGCTTCCTTAGTCAGTCCGTAACCCGATTTAATTTCAATAGCACCGGTGCCTAATTTCATTACCTCTTCCAGCCGTGTGGCAGATTGCCTGTATAAATCTTCTTCTGAAGTTTGTTGAAGGGTTTTTGCACTATTCAGAATTCCCCCACCCCGATTGGCGATTTCTTCATAGGAAAGTCCGTTGATTCGATCTGCAAATTCACCTTCACGATTACCTGCATAGACCAGGTGTGTGTGTGAATCGCACCAGGAAGGCATAATTATTTTTCCACGGGCATCTATGGTTTTATCTGCCTGAAAATCAGGAAGCGCATCCATACTCCCGAAATCTTTAATGAAATCGTTTTCCAGGAGTAACCAGGCGTTTTTTAAGGTGGGCAGGGATTTCATTTCTTGTCCCGCTAATTTTCGCACCGAAGATTCCCGTATCTGCACCAGTTCCTGAATATTTTTAAAGAGTATTTTCATAGGGTAAAGATAAAAAAAGTAAAGGCAAATACATTTATTTCAATAGCTTCAAAATAGATAAAGTGGCATTCATTCTAAATAAAAAACATCTCCGCTTTCTGGAGATGTTTTTTAAAAAATATTACTTATAATATTAATTCTTACTGTTTTTGAGGGACATCATATCTATTACAAACCTGTATTTTACATCGCCATTAATTACTTTTTCGTAAGCTTCATTTATATTTTGAATATCAATCATCTCCACATCGCAGGTGATATTATGTTCTCCACAAAAATCAAGCATTTCCTGAGTTTCCTTAATGCCACCAATAAGAGAACCGGAGATATTTTTTCTTCCTGCAATCAGACCACCGCCATGAATAGGATCTAAAGGTTCTATGGCGCCAACCATTACCATAGTGGCATCGCGTTTTAGCAAACCAATATATGGATTAGTATCGTGTCCCACCGGAATAGTGTTCAGCAGGAAATCGAATGTTCCCATATGTTTTTTCATTTCATCTTCATTCCTGGAGATCAAAACTTCATCTGCTCCCAATTCCTTTGCATCTTTAATTTTTTCGGGAGAAGTAGTAATCATAACCACGTGCGCACCCATGGCGTGGGCAAATTTTACCCCCATATGCCCAAGTCCACCAAGGCCAATAACTCCAACTTTATCATCTTTTTTAACCTTCCAGTGTCGGAGTGGAGAATAGGTAGTAATACCCGCACATAATAAAGGAGCCGCTGCTTTGATATCGATATTTTCAGGAACTTTTAGTACAAATTCCTTATCTACCACAATTTTTTCGGAATAGCCCCCATAAGTATGTCCTCCCATTAGTTTGTCTTCGCTGTTATAGGTGAAAGTAGCCCCATTTTCACAATATTGCTCAAGATCGTCTTTACAGGCACTGCATTCGTGGCAGGAATCTACCATACATCCAACTCCAACAAGATCTCCTTCTTTAAAATTCTTGACGTTCTCACCGGTTTTTGTAACCCTTCCTATAATTTCGTGACCGGGTACAACCGGATATTTAGAGCCCTTCCAGTCATTACGAACGGTGTGGATATCGCTATGGCACACTCCACAGAATAAGATATCAATTTCCACATCATCAGTAGTGATGTCCCGTCGTTTAAGTTCGAAGGGCTTCAAATCGGCATCTTTATCGTGAGCCGCATATGCATTTACTTTAGTCATAGTTTTTTTTGTTTTCAATTTTCTTAAAAATAAGGAAATTTGAGATAATCTACTATGAATACTCACTTTTAAGGCAAGTTTAACGCTTGTGATATATTGTTTTTGATAACGCGGTTTAGAAGAATTCTTTTTAACTTGGAAGAAAAATTTAAAACTCACCAAATAGGCTGTTTTATGAAAAAAAATCATCAAGGAATAAATACCCTTTGTATTCATAGCGGAGAGCTGGAAGACAGTGTTTACAAAGGAGCCGTCTCTCCATTATATATGTCCACTTCGTATGCTTTCGAGGAGGTAGAGGTAAAAAGATACCCGCGGTATTTTAATACTCCCAATCAGATGGCACTTGCAAAAAAAATGGCCGATTTAGAACACGGAGAAGCTGCGTTGATCTTTGGTAGTGGTATGGCTGCAGTTAGTACAACGCTTATGGCTTTTTTACATAAGGGTGATCACGTAGTGCTTCAAAAAACATTGTATGGTGGAACTCATAATCTCGCAGTCGAGGAATTTGATAAATATGGAATTGAATATTCTTTTACCAAAGATCTTAAGCCTGAAAGTTTTGAAGCTGAAATTAAACCCAATACCAGAGTAATTTATATTGAAACTCCTTCAAACCCTTTACTCACGATAACCGATATTGAAGCAGTAGCAAAAATTGCAAAACAGCATCAGCTGGTGAGTATGATTGATAATACTTTCGCCTCCCCGGTAAATCAGAATCCCATAGATTTTGGTATCAATGTGGTAATTCACAGTGCTACAAAATATATGGGCGGTCACAGCGATATATTAGCCGGAGCCGTAATTTCTTCGGAAGAACATATAAACACCATTTTTCAACTGGCTAAGAATTTTGGAGGCAGCCTCAGCGATTATACAGTCTGGTTGCTGGAGCGCAGTATGAAAACTATGGGGATAAGGGTAAAAGCCCAGAACAAGAATGCAAAACAGCTGGCTGAATTTTTAGAGGAAAATGAAGATGTTGCCAAAGTTTATTACCCGGGATTGAAATCTCACCCCGATTATGAACTGGCCAAAAAACAAATGAAAGGTTTTGGTGGAATGCTATCCTTCGAACTTAAAAAAGGCCTGGATGCTTCTCTTTTTCAGAAAAAACTGAAACTTATAAAACCTTCTATGAGTCTTGCAGGGGTCGAATCTACTATACTTTCCCCTACCTTAACTTCGCATGCTCTTCTCTCTCCGGAAGAGCGAAAAGATCAGGGAATCAACGACGGATTATTGCGTTTCTCGGTGGGAATAGAAGAAAAAGAAGATTTAATAGCCGACTTGGAGCAGGCTCTTCAAGCGGTAAAAAATGTTAACTCCAGAGTAGAAAGCTTAAGTTAAACTTCATGAAATTAGATATACTTGCCATCGGGGCGCACCCAGATGATGTGGAGCTAAGCTGCTCCGGAACTTTAGCAAAAGAAATAGATCGAGGTAAAAATGCAGGAATTTTAGATCTTACTCGCGGCGAACTGGGAACACGTGGAACCGCCGAAACAAGAGCAGCCGAAGCAGAAGATGCTGCGAGAATCCTGGGAGTAAAACTTCGAAAAAACCTTGGATTTAGCGATGGTTTTTTTGAGAATAACACTTCTCATCAGCTCGAAATTATTAAAGTTCTTAGGAAATATCGCCCCGAAATCGTGTTGTGTAATGCAGTAGATGATAGGCATATTGATCACGGCAAAGGAGCCAAACTGGTTACAGATGCCTGCTTTTTAAGCGGATTACGTCGGATTGAAACTTATCACGAAAAAAATAAGCAAGACGCCTGGAGGCCTAAGCACGTTTATCATTATATACAATGGAAGAATTTAACCCCCGATGTAGTGGTAGATATTTCAGGATATATGGATAAAAAGATGGAAGCTGTCCTGGCTTATAAAACCCAGTTTTATGATAAAGATAGCAAAGAACCAAGCACTCCTATTTCCAGTGATAATTTCCTTAACAGCATTACTTATCGGGCACAGGATTTGGGAAGACTTATTGGTACCGCTCATGCAGAAGGCTTTACTGTAGAACGTTACCCCGCGGTTGACTCTATTTTCGATTTAATTTAATCGATTGTTTAGGTTCCAGGCACCTTGAAGATGTTAATCTATAAAATAATTTACTTCTTCAGGAGATAAGATTATACCAAAAAAATCTTTTTTTGCATCTTTTTTTCTTTGTGAGAATGCATATTTAATTTACATTTGCAACCGCAAATAAATGGTGGTTGTAGCTCAGCTGGTTAGAGCGCCTGATTGTGGTTCAGGAGGTCGCCGGTTCGAACCCGGTCTTCCACCCTTTTTAGACTCCTTGAGAAATCAAGGAGTTTTTTTATGTGGAATTTTATTTGGAACTATATTTAGGGAGAGAAGCCCGTCCTGAGCGCAGTCGAAGGGAACCCGGTCTTCCACCCTTTTTAGACTCCTTGAGAAATCAAGGAGTTTTTTTATGCGGAATTTTATTTGGAACTATATTTAGGGTGAGAACTCTGTCCCATCTAAAAAATAAAAAAATATTGTTTTCCAGTTCTTTATAGAACTACTCCTAATTTTACCCCACCCCAGTTTTGGGCGGGTCCTCCTTTAAATTCTTTTGTTATAAAAGATTGCCCATATTCCAGATAGAAACCGTACAGCTGAATTACAAGTCCGTAATTATATTGAAAGGTTATTCGCTGCACATCCTCTGGAGAAATTGTATAGGGGCTGCTTTTATTAAATAAGCCGCCTTCCAGAGTTGCGTCGTACGCAACAGCTTTTACCAGTGGCTCTGCAAAAATATAACACTGAATTTTTTTAGGGGTTGCATTTTTAGAAAAGGGAGAGTTTATAATACCAAAAACCGCATTTACACCGGTAGAAACATTGGTAAATAAGGTTCCGAGTTTAAGGTTGGCAATGGTGTTAATTCTGTATAAATTTGAAGATGCCAACAACTCTTTTTCATAAGCAATATCATAATTTAAAACCAAGTCATTACTTATCTGATTTTTCCAACCTTTGGGTAGCCAAGTGCCCGTGGCTTTATGAATGGCTACCTGTCCCTCTTCTCCCAGCGCATCAGGACCAATAATACCCAGGCTTACAGAGACTGAAAAACGCGAGTTTTTATCGGGATTTTTAGAAACTAAAAAATTCTTCAGAAATAATACCGAAGAAAACGGTCGGTCCCCAAACTGAATATCCGGGCTCGAAATGGTATTGGGCGTATAAGCAATGCTCTCGATCGAAATACCATAGTTTAAATACTTATTATCGGGTTTAATTAAAATATAATTAAACGGATTGTGTTTAAAAACAGGTAATGCGAGTTCAAAATCAATTCCCTGGGTGTAATTATCATCAGATTTTGAGAAATAATCATTATCGTAATTTATTCTGAAGTAAGAATCTTTTCGAATATCCCTGAAAGATACAAGATTATCTATTTTTTGTGCAGCTGAAAAATAAAATGTCAGAATAAAAATAACTAAGAGAGGGGATGTTTTCTTCATAATTGTAGTTTACAAAGTTGAACATTTTTTTTGTAATTAGAAATACCCTGTTTCCTCTTTTACGACTTAATAAAAAACACGATATTTAGCGTTCAAAATATTCTTTAATATGAGCCATTTATTCAAAAAGATCCTGATTTTATCAATTTTTACCACCCCGTTATTCTCTTTTGCTCAAAAGGGTAGTGTAGAAAAGAAAATTGTGAAATCTGTAGATAAGCATACTCCGGAGTCTTTGGATTTACTAAAGAAAGCGGTGAGCATTAATAGCGGGACCATGAATTTTGAAGGAGTGAGAAAAGTGGGACAGCTTTTTAAAACAGAACTGGATAAACTCGGATTTGAAACGCAGCTAACTTCAGGAGAAGCCTTTGGAAGAGCCGGGCATTTAATTGCCACTAGAGAAGGCAATTCCGGCCCTACATTTTTATTAATAGGCCATTTAGATACAGTTTTTGGAACCGACAGTCCTTTTCAGAAATCTACTATGGTGAACGATTCTATTATGAATGGACCCGGAGTTTCAGATATGAAAGGAGGAGATGTGATTATTATTTTGGCCATGCGAGCCCTGAAAGAGGCCGGTGTTCTTGATAATATGAATATTAAAATAATCATGACCGGCGATGAGGAAAAAAGCGGGAGTCCTTTAGAACTTTCCAAAAAAGCTTTGATAGAAGCTTCAAAAACAGCAGATATTGCATTGGGTTTTGAAGATGGCGACGGAGACCCTAAAACCGTGGTGGTAACCCGAAGAGGTTCTGCCGACTGGCATTTGGAAGTAAGCGGTAATGCTGCACACTCCTCGCAAATTTTTACCGAAAAAGTTGGGAATGGTGCTATTTATGAAACCTCCCGAATTTTAACCGAATTTTACAATCAGTTATCGGGGATGAAAAATCTTACTTTTAATCCCGGGTTTATTTTGGGAGGAACTTCGGTGAAGGTAGATCAAGATAAAACCGGAGGTTCTGCTCATGGAAAAACCAATGTGGTGGCACAAAAAACGGTGGTGAATGGAGATATTCGTGCCACATCGCTGGAGCAATTGGAGCAAGCGAAAACTATTATGAAACAGATTGTTTCTAATAATTATCCGCAGACGGGTGCCGAACTTACTTTTGAAAATGGAGGTTATCCGCCAATGGCTTTAACCAAAGGAAATTCAGCATTGCTTCAAAAATATAATCAGGTAAGCCAGGATTTAGGCTTTGGGGAGGTTACTGCTGTAAACCCAAGAAATGCCGGGGCGGCTGATATTTCTTTTACTGCCGAGAATGTAAAAATGGCGGTTGACGGATTAGGACTGAGTGGGGCAGGAGGCCATACCGTGAATGAGACCGGGAACCTTAATAAACTTTCTGTCCAGGCAAAAAGGGCGGCCGTTTTAATGTTCAGGCTGTCTAAGGAAAAATAATTTTTATGGTACCAGAAAGGTTTTCTCCCAGTCACCTTCTGTTTTGGTAAATAGTGCCCGCAAATGATTAGGATCTTTCCTTATTTTTAGGAATTCTATACTTTGCGTCACCAGTTCCAGCAACGCAAAATGCAAATCTGTAGTTCTCGAGATATTAAACGGGTTATTCAGTTTTTTTCCCGGTGCAAGCCGCGTATTATAATTATTTATCGCTTTTCCTTCAATATTGGATTTGTGGTAGTGATATTCTTCATTATTCCTATAAACATTTATTTTTCCTTTTAATATAAGCTGAAGGTTTTTCTGGGGATTGTAAAAAAGGACACTTACGTGAGGATTTGTTTTAAAGTGTTTTATTTTAAGAGATCTCGAATCGGTATAGAACAGCAAATTTTCCTCGTCGGTTAATCCTCGAAGCACCATAGTTCTCTGCCGCAAATTTTCAGCCTTATCGCAACTGGCAACAGAACAATACCGGAACGGATGATCCTCTTTTTTTGCGGCAGCCCGCAAATCTTCGACAGCCTCATTAAATAAATCGTTAATCATAATTTCATTTTTAATGGGGCTGGTTACTTTTGGTTGGGAGTATAAATTACGAAATTTTTAATCTATTTCATACTCGAGTCGCATCGTGATGGAGGCCGTTTTCTTTTTATCCTGAGTGTTATAAGCCCCGCTCCAGCTATAATCTTCTCCACTGTTTTGCCCGGTTATCTGAAAAACACCCATATTGGCATTATTCAGTTTTCCTAAAGAGCCTCCGCTGTTCTTTGCAATTTTCTCAGCTCTTAAGCGTGCATCTTCAGTAGCTTTTGAAATCATCTCAATTTTAAGATCGGCGAGTTTTGTATAATAATAGCGGGGAGGGGTTGAATTAAACTGCACCCCTTTATTTAAAAGCTCTGTAATTTCACGGGAAACATTTTCAATTAATTCTACATCTTTTGATTCGATTTTTACAGATTGAACCAGTTCATAACCTTTAAAAACACTACCCACAAAATTGCCTTTTTCATACTGATTCTCTCGTTGCTCGTGGGTTTGAACAGAGTTAAAAACAAAGTTTTCAGCTTTTATTCCATTATCCAGCAGGTATTTTTTCACAGTTTCTTTATCGGCATTCAAGTCTTCATAAGCTTGTTTCAGGTTGACATTGGTCCTGCTGAACTGTCCTTCCCAAACTATTAAATCTGAAGTAAAATTTTCGCTCCCGGAACCTGTGACCGAAATAACCCCCGGCGGATTTGCTCTTTTAATGTAGGAATTCCCCAAAAAGTAAGCTGCAAATATAATTGCGGCGGCAAATATTATGGCACTTATATATTTCATATTTAATAGTTTCGATTTAAGTGAAAGATATTAAAATTATATAAACGAATAGGGCATAATAACCGCAAATTCTTACTTTTGCCTATGCAAAAAAATGTCCTGATTCTTGATTTTGGTTCGCAGTACACGCAATTAATCGCCCGACGTGTTAGAGAGTTGAATATTTACTGCGAAATTCATCCTTATAACAAACTTCCTAAGAACCTTTCCGAATTTAAGGCGGTAATTTTATCGGGGAGTCCTTTTTCGGTGAGGGCAGAAGATGCGCCACACCCCGATCTTACTAATCTGTGGGGAAAAATGCCTATTTTGGGAGTATGTTACGGAGCGCAGTATTTCGCCCATTTTCATGGCGGAAAAGTAGAACCTTCCAAAACAAGAGAATATGGTCGCGCAAATTTATCGGTGATAAAAGATGGCGAAACCTTGTTTGAAGGAATTACTGAAAATTCGCAGGTATGGATGAGCCATAGCGATACTATAAAAGAATTACCAGAACACGGAGTAAGGCTTGCAAGTACAGCAGATGTGTTGAATGCAGCTTATCGTGTGGAGGGTCAAAATATTTGGGGAATACAGTTTCATCCTGAAGTTTACCATTCTTCAGACGGAAAACAATTGCTGGAGAATTTTCTGGTTAAAATAGCGGGGGTAGAACAATCCTGGACCCCGGAAGCTTTTGTGGAATTAACCGTTTCAGAATTAAAGAAGAAAATAGGTGATGAAAAAGTAGTTTTAGGACTAAGCGGCGGTGTAGATTCCTCTGTAGCGGCCGTGCTTTTGAATAAAGCTATCGGGAAAAACCTCTATTGTATTTTTGTAAATAACGGGTTGCTTAGAAAAGACGAATTCGAAAGTGTACTGGATCAGTACAAAGGAATGGGATTAAATGTGAAAGGAGTAGATGCTTCGGCACGATTCCTGAATGCATTAAAAGGAATTTCGGATCCTGAAGAAAAAAGAAAGAAAATAGGAAACGCTTTTATTGAAGTTTTTGATGATGAAGCCCATCATATAAAAGACGTGAAATTTTTAGGGCAGGGTACTATTTATCCGGATGTTATAGAAAGTATTTCGGTAAGCGGGGGTCCTTCAGCAACCATTAAATCCCATCATAATGTGGGAGGTTTGCCCGATTTTATGAAATTGAAAGTGGTAGAGCCGCTTAAAATGCTCTTTAAAGATGAGGTAAGAAGGGTAGGAGCCGAATTGGGAATAGCGAAAGAGCTGTTAGGACGCCATCCTTTTCCTGGGCCCGGACTGGCAATCAGGATTCTGGGAGATGTTACTGCCGAAAAAGTGAAGATTTTACAAGAAGTAGATCATATTTTTATTCAGGGGCTTAAAGACTGGATGCTATATGATAAGGTTTGGCAGGCAGGAGCAATCTTGCTTCCCGTAAGTTCTGTAGGAGTTATGGGAGACGAAAGAACCTATGAAAAAGTAGTAGCATTACGGGCTGTAGAATCTACAGATGGAATGACTGCAGACTGGGTAGACCTGCCTCATGAATTCCTTCAAAAAACCTCTAATACCATAATAAATCGCGTAAAAGGCGTTAATAGAGTAGTGTATGATATTAGTTCAAAACCGCCGGCAACCATCGAGTGGGAATAAAAAATAAACACATGAAGTATTTTATTGTTATATGCCTGTTTATGCAGGTACTTACTACGTCTGCATTTGCACAGGCTTATAAATATCATACGGTACAGGCCGGTGAGACCGTTTACAGTATAGCCAGGGATTACAATATCTCAAAAGAGGCAATTTTTAAATACAACCCCGATGCAAAAAACGGGATCCAGATAGGAACGAAACTGGTGGTTCCGGTAGAAGATGATTCCGAAAATTCTTCAGCTTCTTCAGATAATTCATCAAAAGAACCGGAGACTTTTACTTCTCATACCGTAGAAAAAAAAGAAACACTCTACGGACTTTCCAGGGAATATAACATAACTATCGACGACCTTAAGAGGTATAATAAGCAACTTTATTCCAAAGAATTGCAGCTTGGGGATGTCATACAGATTCCGGTTTATGCTAAATCTGAAACCTCCATAAGAAGACCTTCAGAAAAAGCTGCGCCTTCTTCCCAAATTTCAAAAACACGCGAACATATTGTACTTCCGAAGGAAACTAAGTATGGAATTGCGCGTAAATATGGAATGACCGTTAAAGAATTGGAAGAATTAAATCCTACGGTAGATGTTTTACATCCCGGGATTATGTTGAAGGTGAGTACCAATGTTATCGAAGGTCCGGTAATTATTACCAGCGATAATTTTAAATTTTACGAGGTGAAACCTCAGGAAACTTTGTATAGTCTTACCCGGAGATTTCAGGTGGAAACCGATAGTTTAATGGCCTTAAATCCCGCTTTAAAAGATGGATTAAAATCGGGAATGATTTTAAAAGTACCTACCAAAGATGCTACTGGAAAAGAATTAAGTGAAAATCCGGAGAAGATTTTTAATCCTTCAGAAACAGAAACTGTAAATCTGGAAAACAATATTAAAGACTTCCAGACCAAAAATGTAGCCCTGATGCTTCCTTATAGTTTAAGCAGCATTAAAAATGATTCTGTAAGCAATGAGGAAGAAGTATTAAAAAATAATCGGGTATTAAGGATCTCCCTAGATTTTTACAGCGGGGTTCTTCTGGCTGTAGAAAAAGCCCAGGAGTTGGGAATTTCTACCAATTTAAAAGTTTATGATACTCAGCAACAGGCAGCTAAAGTGCAAAGCCTTATATCTGCAGGAAATTTTAACGATGTAGATGTAGTAATAGGCCCTTTATTACAATCTACTTCAGAAGAGGCTGCCTCGATGTTAATAGATAAAAATATACCTGTAGTTTCCCCAATGACTAACCGCGAATTAAAACCTATTCCTAACTTGTACCAGGCGCGTCCAAGCGATGAAATGCTGCGGGAGGCTATGATTGATTATATAGTACAGCATTCGCAGAATAAAAATTTAGTAATAATGGCAGATGCTGCTTCTTCGGGAATTCGAAGTAAACTTATTTCTGCTTTCCCGGGAGCACATATTGTTACTCCTGCAAACGATAATATTGCAGAAGAAACCCTTAATAAAGCATTAAAGCCCGACCAGGAGAACTGGGTAATTGTAGAAACTAAAAATGTAGCTCTTTTAAGCAGCGCTGTTTCTGCACTTAGCCGTATTGCTCGCGATAAAGATATTACCATGTTTACTACGGATAAAAATAAATCTTATGAGAGCGATGCGATTTCCAATGAACAGCTTGGTAATTTAAAACTTTACTATCCTTCGGAATATAAAGAATTTAATGAGAATGGAAGCGACGAGTTTATTAATGCCTTTAAGGAAAAATATGGGGTGATTCCTAATAAATATGCGGTTAGAGGGTATGATCTTACCTTAGATATCCTACTAAGAATGGCTGCAATGGGTAGTCTTGAAAAATCTGTACAGGAAAATATTATTACAGAATATGTAGAAAATAAATTTTTATACAGGCCTAAGCCTAATGGCGGATTTTATAATTATGCGGTTTATATTATGCATTTAAATCCCGACCTTTCAATAAGTCCTTCAAATTAAAAGCTATGACTTCCAAAGTAATCTATAAAGGAGATTTGCGCACCGAATGTGAACATCTGCAAAGCGGCTCTAAATTTATAACAGATGCTCCCGTAGACAATCAGGGCAAGGGAGAAGCTTTTTCTCCAACAGATACCGTGGCTACCGCTTTGGCATCCTGTATGCTTACCATTATGGGCATAAAAGCCCGTGATCATAAGCTGAATATCGACGGAACCTATGCAGAGGTAACGAAAACGATGGCATCGCAACCTCGCCGGATTTCTAAAATTGAAGTACGTCTGTTTGTAAAAGGCGAAATGACCGATAAAGACAAGACTATTCTTGAAAATGCGGCTAAAACCTGCCCCGTTATCCACAGCATCCATCCAGATATTAAAAAGGATATTACCTTTAGTTACTAAATGAAAACTTTTGTTTTGCTGGCGTATTTTTTTCTGCTCATTTTTCCTCAAAAAGAAGAAAAAATAGCATGGCGGAATTCTCACCAATTAACCTGGCAGGATTTTCAGGAAAAACCTAAAACCCGTTCTACTTTTAACGCGAATACTAATTCGGGGATTTCTTACGCCTATAAATTAACGGGAAGCCCTTCGCATCCTTATTTGGAATATACTGTAACTGCTAATTTTTATCCTGCGCTCTCTTGGGTAAGACCAACGTCCAAAACTTCAGATTTGCTGCAGCACGAGCAGCTTCATTTTGATATTTCTGAACTTTTTGCGCGTAAACTCAGAAAATCGTTAAATCAAATATCTTCAGAACAATTAAAAATTAATCCGCAGAAAACTTTAAATAATTTGTACAAAAAAATTGAAGATCAGAGAGTCTATACTCAAGAGATTTTCGATAAGGAAAGCGTGCATGGTTTAAATAGAGTTGAAGAAAAAAAGTGGGAAGACAGAATTTATGCAGAGCTTCAGAAATTTAAAAACTATCGTATTACAGATTAGCTGCTTCTTTTTTTGCAATTTCAAACTCGGTGATAATATCCTTTACTATTTGCGCAGCTGGTTTAATATCGTGAATCAATCCTGAAATTTGCCCGATTTCCAACTCTCCCTGCTCCAGATCGCCTTCAAACATTCCTTTTTTTGCTCGTGCTCTTCCTAAAAGTTCGATTAATTGCTGCCGTGAAGGCGCGGTTTGGTATAATTCCTGGATTTCATTGAAAAAAGAATTCTTCAGCATCCTCACCGGAGCAAGTTCTTTTAAGGTAAGCTGGGTATCGCCTTCTTGTGCTTTTACTACCAGATCCTTGAACTTGGGATGCGAAGAGGCTTCGTTACTGGCAACAAACCGGGAACCTATTTGTACCCCATCTGCACCCAATACCATAGCAGCCAGCATTCCTCTTCCTGTAGCAATTCCCCCGGCTGCGATTAGGGGTATTTCCAATTTTTCCTTTACCATGGGAATTAGAGTGAAAGTAGTGGTTTCATCGCGCCCATTATGTCCACCGGCTTCAAAACCTTCAGCCACTACTGCATCTACGCCAGCGTCCTGAGATTTAAGGGCGAATTTCACACTGCTTACTACGTGTACTACTTTTATGCCATGGGATTGTAAATGAGAAGTCCAGGTTTTGGGATTTCCTGCAGAGGTGAACACAATTTTAACCCCTTCATCAATAATTATTTTAATCAGCTTTTCGATTTCAGGATAAAGCATAGGTACATTCACTGCAAAAGGATTGGAGGTCGCTTTTTTGCAATTTTGAATATGTTCCTTTAAAACCGCTGGATACATAGACCCGGAACCTATAATTCCCAATCCTCCTTCGTTACTAACGGCGCTGGCCAGTTTCCACCCGCTGGCCCAGATCATTCCCGCCTGAATAAGCGGATATTGTATGTTGAAGAGTTCGGTAATTCTGTTCGCCATATAATAAGTTGAATATTAATATAAAAAAATGCACAAGCTCCTTAAAAAAGATTCATTGTTTTCAACGTCAGTTCGAGTAGCGCAGCGTATCGAGAACATTTCCCTTGTATTTTATTTCTCAAAAAATAGAGGTTTAAGAGATTACTCCGGAGCCTATAAGTTCGTCTTCGTTATACCAGGCAACAAACTGGCCTTCGGTAATAGAAGCCTGTTTTTCTTTAAAAACCACGTATAGGCCGTGCTCAGTTTGATAGAGCCGGGCTTTTTGCAAAGGCTGTCGGTAACGAATTCGAGCCATTACTTCCATTTCCTGGTCTGCCTCAAGCCTTAAATCCGGGCGTACCCAATGAATTTCTTCAGATTTTACAAAAAGCGCTTTTCTGTAAATCCCGGGATGATCTTTTCCCTGTCCGGTATAAATAATATTGGATTCTACATCGGTTTCTATTACAAACAGGGGTTCGGGAGTGCCACCCACAGCTAAACCTTTGCGCTGTCCTTTAGTAAAATAATGTGCACCCTGGTGTTTTCCCACCACTTTTCCGTCTGAAAGTTCGTAATTATATTTCCTGGAAAGGAATTTTATTTCTTCCAGTTTGGAGTCGAATTCAGGTTTCTCTGCCTGAAATTCAGGTTTACTGGCCGCTACCTCTACAATTACTCCTTCTTTAGGCTGTAATTTTTGCTGAAGAAAATCGGGCAGCCGAACTTTTCCTATAAAACAAAGTCCCTGAGAATCTTTTTTATTGGCAGTTATTAAATTCTGTTCGGCTGCTATCTTTCTTACTTCAGGCTTTTTAAGCTCGCCTATGGGAAAAAGCGTTTTCGATAATTGTTCCTGGGTGAGTTGACAAAGGAAATAAGACTGATCTTTATTTTCATCTTTTCCAGCCAATAACTGGTAAAAAGTCTTTCCATCTTTTTCAAATTCGCCTTTACGGCAGTAATGCCCTGTAGCTACAAAATCTGCACCCAGAGAAAGGGCGATTTTAAGAAAAACATCGAATTTTATCTCGCGATTGCAAAGCACATCAGGATTAGGCGTTCTTCCACGCTCATATTCGCGAAACATATAATCTACAATGCGTTCTTTGTATTGTGCGCTTAAATCTACCGTTTGAAAGGGAATTCCCAGTTTTTCGGCCACCATCATAGCATCGTTACTATCATCCAGCCACGGGCATTCATCGCTAATAGTAACCGAATCGTCATGCCAGTTTTTCATAAATAGGCCTATCACTTCGTATCCCTGTTGTTTCAGCAAATAAGCTGTGACACTGGAATCTACTCCGCCGGATAAACCTACTACTACCTTTTTCATATTTATGTATCCAATTATTCTAAACTGTCGATACTGGTGCGGCAAAATTACAAAAATAGGGCCGATGTATGATATCTGAAAAGGATAGAATTTAGAATGCGTACCTGTAAAGCAAAAATAAGTTACCCCGAATCAAATTCAGGGTAACTGATATTTTTAGGTATAAAAGAGTTTATCTTTTTTCGAAGACCAGGGTAGTACCCTGAGCCGATAAAAGATCGGGATAAAAAGTAAAGGAATTACTTCCATTAAATTCAACTTTTCCCGATTGGGCTCCAATATCTTTATAGGGTATTACAAATTTATATCTTGAATTTCCCAAATTTTCCCAGGCCGAATTATCTGAACTTTCCTGAGTGCAACTGCCGGAATCATCAGAAAAATAAGCGGAATCTGCAGTGTTATTAGATTTAAAATCTATATAGGAGTTTTTATTACAATCATTCGGAGTAAGGTTTAAACTGCCGCTATTATTAATTTCCGCTAAATACCATTTTCCTATAATAGCATCATTACCATTGCTATTGTTGTTATTGTCTTTGCTGCAGGAACTTAATATTCCTATACAGCAGATTAAAAAAAATATTTTTTTCATAATAAATGGTTTTCGATTTGGATGTTAAATATAGAGATTTATGTGTAATTCAATTACTTATCTTTTAAAATTAAGCGAAGACTAAGAAAGAATTAACGATTATTTGTTCAAAAGAAAAGCTGAAGTTAAATAGTTTCAACTTCAGCTTTAAAATATGTAGGGAAGATTTATTTACTGTTTTTTCTGTTTTTCTGCCTGCTCCATCATCTCCTGCATCTTTTTAGAAAATTTACTTTGCTTTTTAGGTTTCTTTTTGTTTGCCTGAATCTTCGCATGAATTTTAGCTTCATCTATAATCACATGTTTAATTACCAGCATAATCCCAATGGTAATGAGGTTGGAGGTGAAATAGTACAGGGACAGTCCACTCGCATAATTGTTGAAGAAAAACAACATCATTAAGGGAGACAAATACATAAGAAATTTCATATTTGGCATTCCTGATTGCTGGGTCTGCATACTTTGCCCCGTGGTCATCTGCATATAGAAAAATATAGCTACGGAAGCTAAAATAGGGAACAGGCTTACGTGATCTCCATAGAAAGGAATTTTGAAGGGAAGTTGCGCTACGGTATCATAACTTGAAAGATCATCTGCCCATAAAAATCCTTTTTGCCGCAGCTGTATGGCACTCGGGAAGAACCTAAAGAGGGCATAGAAAACAGGAATCTGAAGCAGCGCGGGCAAACAACCACTCATCGGGCTCGCCCCGGCCTTACTGTAAAGCTTCATGGTTTCCTGTTGCTTTTTCATCGCGTTGTCCTTATACTTCTCGTTGAGTTCGTTGATTTCAGGTTTTAAAATCTTCATTTTAGCCTGAGACAGGTACGATTTATAAGTAACGGGAGAAAGAACAATTCTCACTACAATTGTCATAACAACTATGGCAATTCCATAAGGCAGGAACGAACTTAAAAATGCGAAAAATGGAATAAAGACATGCTTATTTATCCATGCGAAGATTCCCCAGCCTAAAGGCACAATTTCATCCAGGTTGCGGTCGTAACTCTTAAGCAGTTTATAATCTGTAGGACCATAATACCAGTTCATTTTGTAATTAAGCTCTCCATTATTGCGTTCCAGTGCAATAGCAGAACTAAAAGATTTGGTGTAAGTGGTATCTACATCTTCGTTTTCAACCAGATTTTCAGAATGTAAGGTGGACTTTTTAAAAGCAGTATCGGTTAAAAGGATCGATGAGAAAAAGTGTTGGGTATAAGCCAGGTAATGTACATCGTTCACTACTTCATCTTCAGTTTTCCCCAATCCCAGATCGTCATCTTCGCCATCACCATAAAGATAATTCAGTTTAGTATAGCGGTTTTCGTAAGAAATACTTTTGGAATGTCTATATCCTTTAAGGTCCCATTCCATATTAACGTCACCGGAAGGGTTAAAAACATTGGTAAGCCCTTTCGATTTTATACTAAAGTCCATCATATATTCGCCTGGCTTCAGTGTGTATCTGTATTCCAAATATTCATCTTCAGAAACCTTAAGTTTCATGGAGAGAATTTTATTATTTCCCTCGGAAGTAACCGAAGGTTGAAAATACATATCTTTTGTATTCATTACCCTTCCGTCCGAAGTAGTGAAATTAATATTGAAAGAAGCATTTCCGTCGTGAATTAAATACACCGGAATAGAATCAAAAGTCTTGAACTTTTTTAATTTGGCTTCACTTATATAACCTCCTTTATTATCTACTTTAAGTTCCAGAACATCGTTGGAAAAATTAGTGGTACCTCCCTGTGCAGAAGGTAAAGTAGAAGAATATCCAAAAGCCCCTAAGTTTTGCTGAGCCTGGGCTACGGCTACAGAATCTGTGCTGGCAACCGCGCTAGTAGTATCCTTAGGCTGTGGTGTAGGGGTTGTTGATTGTTGAACCTGCTCTGTGGTAGTTTGTTTTGTATCCTTTTTGTTTTGTTCGTTTTCAGAACTATTGTACAACATCCAGATTAATAGTCCACCAATTAAAAGAAAACCGATGAGGGATTGTACGTCGAATTTTTTTTCTTCCATGTTATTTTGAAATATTCATTGCGGGATCCCGCTTTAAGTTGCTAACAGTCAAAAAAATGACCGTTTATTGTTTTTGTGTCATATTGACACTCTTTTTTTGTTTTGAATAATTAACCGCTGCTTTTACAAAAGCCACAAAGAGTGGGTGAGGATTGGCCACGGTACTCTTATATTCCGGATGATATTGAACTCCTAAATACCAGGGATGGTCTTCGAGTTCAATGATTTCTACCAATCCGGTCTCCGGATTTATTCCGGTACTTTTCAGGCCGGCGTTTTCAAATTCTTTTTTGTATTTGTTATTGTATTCATACCGATGGCGGTGTCTTTCCGAAATTTTTGAAGTTTTATAGACTTCTCTTGCTATAGAATTTTCTTCCAACATGCAGTCCCAGGCTCCCAACCGCATAGTTCCTCCCATATGAGTGATATTTTTTTGCTCTTCCATAATATCAATTACAGGATGTTTTGTTTCCGGGTCCATTTCGGTAGAATTGGCTTTTTTTAGTTTCAGGACATTTCTGGCATATTCTATCACTGCCATTTGCATCCCCAAACATATTCCGAAGAACGGAATTTTATGTTCCCGGGCATACTGAACCGCATCTATTTTACCTTCAATTCCCCGTTCTCCAAATCCTGGCGCTACCAAAATTCCATCTACATGAGCAATCTTGTTTTTAATGGTATTTTCGTTGATGAATTCCGAATGAATACTTTCCACATTTACCCGTACTTCATTTTCTGCGCCCGCGTGGATAAAAGCTTCTAAAATAGATTTATAACTATCCTGAAGTTCTACATATTTTCCAATAAGGGCAACAGTTATCTCGTACTTAGGATTTTTATGGCGTTGTAAAAACTCGTTCCAGCGCTTAAGATCGGGGGTATTGGCATCTGAAAGATTTAATTTTTTAAGAACTACCGTATCCAGCCCTTCTTCTAACATTAAATTGGGAACGTCGTAAATAGTGGAAGCATCGATAGACTGAATTACGGCTTCCTGGCGAACGTTGCAGAAAAGTGCCAGTTTTCTTCTTATATCATCAGACAGTTCATGTTCTGTCCTGCATACCAGAATATCCGCTTTAATCCCGCTTTCCATCAGTGTTTTTACACTATGCTGCGTAGGTTTGGTCTTTAATTCTCCTGCAGCTGCCAAATAAGGCACCAGGGTAAGATGGATTACAAGAGCATTTTCATCGCCCAGCTCCCATTTTAATTGTCGTACTGCTTCTATATAGGGCAGGGATTCTATATCTCCTACGGTTCCGCCAATTTCGGTAATTACCATATCGTATTCGCCACTTTTTCCAAGCATCTGTATACGTTCCTTTATCTCATTGGTAATATGAGGCACTACCTGAACGGTTTTCCCTAAAAATTCTCCGCGCCGTTCCTTTTCTATCACGCTCTGGTATATTCTGCCAGTAGTAACGTTATTCGCCTGGGAAGTATTTACATTTAAAAATCGTTCATAATGACCTAAATCAAGATCGGTTTCCGCGCCATCTTCAGTTACATAACATTCCCCATGTTCGTAAGGATTTAAAGTTCCCGGATCTACATTTATATAAGGATCCAGTTTCTGAATAGTGGTTTTAAACCCACGTGATTGCAGTAATTTTGCCAGCGAGGCAGCAATGATTCCTTTTCCCAGAGAAGAGGATACACCACCGGTAACAAAAATATACTTGGTTTGGGCCATTTTTACTGGTTTTTGACGGGTTGCTATATTCAGGGCGCTAAATTACAAAGAAGAATATAAAAAAGCTCTCAATTTCAGGCTGAATTATCTACAACAATTCTTCCTCTTAAATGATCTACAATCAGGAGCTTTTTGGGTATTTAGAACGAATGGTTCGTAGAATTCCTTCCATTCCATTTACTTTTAAATCGGTTACCTGGGAAAGCTGGTCTCCCAGTTTTCCCTGGCGGAAATCCTTTTTGTCGAAACCAGATTAGGTAATATTCGGGAAGTTCAGATAAAAACCTTCCTTTAAATTTGCCGAAGTGCATTTTTGCATTAGCCGAGCTCTATTAGAGCTTTTGGGCTGGGTTGAATTTTCATTTTACAAAGATAAAAGAAACTTCAGGCAATATTTTCTTCACAGGGCGAAAAGCTTAATTTTGTACTCTATTTTTAATTGATGAAATATACTTTCCATATACAGGTATCCCCGCAGGTTGCTGCAAATGAATCTTTACTGAAAAAAGAAGTGGAAAAAAATGGAGAGTTTACTTCTTCAGAAATCACTCATGTTCAGGTGTTGAAAAGATCTATAGATGCCCGACAAAAAAATGTGAAAATAAATCTGAAGCTGGAGGTATATGTAAATGAAGAGTATAAAGAGCATATTTTCAGTTTTCCAGAATATCCTAATGTTAAAAATGCGGAAGAGGTGTTTATTATAGGCTCCGGACCTGCAGGATTATTTGCGGCGCTAAAGTGTATAGAATTAGGAAAAAAACCGGTGATTATTGAAAGAGGAAAAGATGTACGGTCGCGTCGCCGGGATCTTAAAGCCCTGAATATAGATCATATCGTGAATGAAGATTCCAACTATTGTTTTGGGGAAGGAGGCGCAGGAACCTATAGCGACGGAAAACTCTATACGCGATCCAAGAAAAGGGGAGATGTGAACAGGATTTTAGAATTACTCGTGGCTTTTGGGGCAACCCCTGAAATCCTGGTAGATGCGCATCCGCATATAGGAACCAACAAACTCCCGGCAATTATTTCTTCCATTCGGGAAAAAATTATAGAGTCCGGCGGCGAAGTCTTGTTCAATTCCCGGCTGACGGATATTCATTTAAATGAAGATTCCATTGCCGGAATTACCATAAATAACAGCGAAAAATTTAAGGTTAAGAATTTAATTTTGGCTACCGGCCATTCGGCCCGTGATATATTTGAACTTCTTGAAAAACGAAAAATTTATATTGAAGCAAAACCTTTTGCTTTAGGCGTTCGGGTAGAACACCCGCAACAGCTCATAGATAAAATACAATATAACTGCGATGATCGCGGCGAATTCCTTCCTCCTTCTCCTTACAGTATCGTAAAGCAAATTAATGGGCGGGGCATGTATTCCTTTTGTATGTGTCCCGGCGGAGTAATTGCTCCCTGCGCTACAAGCCCAGGCGAAGTGGTTACCAACGGGTGGTCGCCAAGTAAACGCGATCAGCCCACCGCGAATTCTGGAATTGTTGTAGAATTAAGATTACCCGATTTTAAGGATTTTGGCAAAAATGCCCTGGCTGCTATGTTTTTTCAGAAATCTATTGAACAAAAAGCGTGGGAAATCGGCGGTAAAACGCAACGGGTTCCTGCCCAGCGATTAGTTGACTTTGTAGAAGGAAGGATTTCAGATTCTATTCCCGAAACTTCTTATAAACCGGGTACTACCTCTGCCGATTTAAAGCAGGTGTTCCCTGATTTTATCTACAGTACCCTGCGTTCCGGGTTTAAAGAATTCGGGAAGACCATGCGGGGATATTTAACTAATGAAGCGGTAATTCATGCTCCGGAATCGCGCACCTCGTCGCCGGTACGTATTCCGCGAGATCCAAAAACCCTTCAGCATATAGAAATTAAAGGGCTTTATCCTTGTGGCGAAGGCGCTGGTTATGCGGGAGGAATCATTTCTGCGGCGATAGATGGCGAAAAATGCGCTGAAAGCTGTATTCATAATTTTCAATATTAAAGGCGCTAAACTTAAAAAGGTTAAAGTATTTATAATTAATGGCGTATGGCTAAAGGATTTTTCACTTTTGTGTTTGAAGGAGAAAAATTTGATATATGGCGATTATAGGATCGATTATTAAAGGTTTAATAGATTTAAAGGGTAAAATTTCTACAGCTCCCAATGGCGAAGAAGCCCAATTAGAAGTACTTAAAAATCTATTAGAAAAAGCAAAAAATACTGCGTTTGGAAAATATTATCATTTTGAAGAAATCCTAAAATCAGATGATATTCAAAAAACATTTGCTGAAAAAGTTCCTTATTTCGATTATAACAAAATAAATAAAGAGTGGTGGTATAAACTCCATCAGGGGGAATCCGATGTTACCTGGCCCGGTACCCCTCCATACTTTGCACTTAGCAGCGGCACCACCGGGAAAAAAAGCAAAAAAATCCCTGTTACAGGCGATATGGTGGAAGCCATCCGGCAGACCGGAATTCAGCAAATAAGCGCCTTAAGCAATTTTGATTTACCGGCAGATTTCTTTGAAAAGGAAATTATGATGTTGGGAAGTTCTACCAATCTTCAGAAAGAAGGCGATCATAAAGAAGGCGAAATAAGCGGTATATCGGCCAGTAATATTCCTTATTGGTTCCGTGGATATTATAAACCCGGAGAAGAAATTGCAAAAATTGATGATTGGGATGAGCGGGTTTCGAAAATCGCAGAAAATGCTAAAACCTGGGATGTGGGTGCTTTAACCGGTATTCCTTCCTGGATGGAATTGTTGCTTAAAAAAGTAATAGAATATCACAAAGTAGATAACATCCACGAAATCTGGCCAAATTTACAGGTGTACACCTCAGGTGGAGTTGCTTTTGAACCTTATGAAAAAAGCTTTAATGCCTTGTTAGGTCATCCTATTACCGTGATAGATACCTATCTGGCTTCGGAAGGATTTATGGCATTTCAGCAACGACCGGATTCCAATTCTATGAAACTGGTACTTGATAATGGTATTTATTTTGAATTCGTTCCTTTCATGGCCGAATATGTGAATCAGGATGGTTCCATAAAAGAAGATGCTCCCGTAATCTCCCTTTCGGGAGTGCAAGAAGAGCAAGATTATATTCTGCTTATAAGTACGGTTTCCGGAGCATGGCGCTATTTAATTGGCGATACTATTAAATTTACAGATATAGAGAAACACGAAATAAAAATTACGGGCCGCACTAAATTCTTTTTAAATGTAGTGGGATCACAGCTTTCTGTAAATAAAATGAACGATGCAGTACAGGAACTGGAACAGAAATATGATATTGAAATTCCTGAATTTACACTGGCAGCTATAAGGATCGATGGCGAATTTTACCATTCCTGGTATTTGGGAACTGAGACTACTATACCTGATGAGGAACTTGCAAGTTCCCTGGATGAATCGTTGAAAAGTGCCAATAAAAACTATAGCGTGGCTCGCTCGAAAGCCTTAAAAGGGGTAAAGGTAAAAACTATTTCTCCAGAAGTTTTCTATGAATGGAATGCTGCCAATAAGAAAAAAGGAGGGCAGGTAAAAATGGAAAAAGTAATGGATGAAGAGAAATTTGCCAACTGGGAAAAATTTGTAAGTCAGCAATAATCATCGAGGTTAATGGTGGGTTTCCCTGAATTCTTTTTTCCGGATCACCTTTTCTTCAATCTCTTTTTTAGCCGCTGTTTTTTCGCGCTGTTTACGTTCTTTTAATTCTTCAACAAGTTCCATAATTTCTTCAGGAGAGAGATATAGCCTTTTAATTCGTTCTTTGTATTCGGGAGTAAGATTCGCCTGATTTAGGATAAATTCTTTAGTGACAAGAATATAATCTCCCATTCCATGATTCACGGCATACGTATCTGCCGTGCGCTCTGCATCACGTATAAACTTATTGGAGGTAAGATATTTTAAGGCGAAAATTATAAGATTAAAGCCTTTGCGTTGCTTATAATCTATAATGTGTCCGAATTCATGGCCAATCCATCCTACCAAAACTTCAGAAGGAATATCTGAGATACTCATTTTTTTTCCATCAATATCAAAACTCTTACTGATTAAAATAAAATAAGAACGGTTTTTTTTCCGGCTTAAAATCCCAGAAAATTTGGGTTGAGCCTGCATATAGGATTTTTTAATCTTATCCTTGAATTTTAGCTCGATAGGAGTGTCTTTAAGTTCAGGATAGTAGGAAAGTGCAATTTCCGCTTCTTTTAAAATAGAAGGTGGTATTATTTTATTCGTATACTTAACAGAATCTTGTTTTTTCATAGGAGGAGCAGAGCCAAAAGAAAAAAAACAAAATAAGAGCAGGATTAGATTGAATAACAGCTTTATTTCTTTTTGTGACCCAATATTCTTTTTAATAGGATTAATAGCTTTTTCCTTAAAGATAAGGTTATGTAAGCGGTTATAAAAAATTTTACAATTCTCTTAATAAAAAAAGCCTCACAAAAGTGAGGCAATGTCTTTAAAAAACGAAATTATATTACTAAGCCTAAGCTTGTTTTACATTTACCGCATTTAATCCTTTTCTTCCTTCTTCAAGGTCGAAAGTTACTTCGTCGTTCTCTCTAATATCGTCTACAAGACCATTAGCGTGTACAAAGTATTCTTTGTTTGATTCTTCTTCTGTAATAAATCCAAATCCTTTTGTATCGTTAAAGAATTTGACAGTACCTCTATTCATTATATATAATTTTAATTTGGGGCAAATGTACTAATAATTAATATATATTCATCGAATTATAATTTTTATTTTATAAAAATTAAAGATTTCATTACAAAATTAAATTAATTTCAAAAAAAAACAGCCGCTATCCATATGGCTGCGACTGTTTTAGACTTTATAATCCAGAAAATCTTTTATCCCATCAGAATTTTTTTCAATCGATCCTGCAGATCTTTATTATTTTGAAGTTCTGTGGCAATTTCTCCATATCTTTTTAAGGTAAGACCTTGTTCTTTGATAATTCCTTCTACTTTTTTCTGAAAATCTCCCTGCATTCCTTCTATCTGAGCTACTGCTTTGTCATAATTAGCAAGGGTTTCCTCGCTGGCATCACTTTTTTCATTTTTCATTTTTGCCGTGTGGATATCGTTGAAGGTTTTTACATCCAGGTTATTAGATTTAACAATTCCCATCATCTTTTTCTGGATTTCCTGGTTGGCCATTTGTATGCGTTGAAAAGCCTGGGCAAATTTACTTAGCTCATCCTGGCCTACTTCTGTTTGAGTGGCAGAAGCTGCAGAGGCGGTAGTGTTTTGAGCATTGGCAGCAGTAACCCCCAGAATACTAAAAAATACGATTAATAAATTTTTTTTCATTAATTGAATCATGATTTTTCTTTTAAATAATTTATAAAAACGCAAGCTAAGAGTTACAGGCCCTAAAACCCAAAATTTCGATGTTAAATCTATTTTATCTTTAGAGCTTTAAGTTAATTTTACCAAAGGTTTTTGTTTCCTTTAACCAAACGTTCTCTTTTAAGATAGTAGATTTCCATTTCAGTATACCAGACTGAATTCATTTCGGAGAAAAATCATTTCCGAAACTAAAAAAGGTTTACTATTGCTTATAAAACTTAATAATCATCGCGCCCTTGAACAGATTTGAACTTAAGAGTTTTAACCTTTTTAAAACTCGTTTTTTATTATATATAAGTGTAATTGGTTTTCTTTCCTGTAATTCTTCGGAAGAAAAGCCTCCTGTACCGCAGTTGCTTAAAGATATGGTAATAAAAATTTCTGAACCGGATAATCCGGAGGTTCGTATTTGCTATCAGTTGGATTCTATACATACCTGGGCAGACCGCACTGCATTTATAGAAAAATTTAGTACAGAGGAGTTAAATATTATTTATGCCCTGAACCGGATTGATGAAAGTAGGGTAGGACCTGGAAAAGAGCTTGTTGTGCCGGATACTTTGCTACCAGATCTTATCCAGTATTCTCCTTTTCCTGCTAATTTTAAACTGTTAAATGATATTCCAAAAGTGGTGTTGATCGCTCAGCGAATTCAGGCCATCGCATTGTATGAAAACGGGAAATTATTGAGATGGGGCCCTGTAAGTGCCGGTAAACAATCGACACCAACTCCTAACGGATTGCATTATGGTAATTATAAATCCAGAATGAAAATAAGCACCGTAGATAAGGATTGGAAATTACCTTTCTATTTTAATATTATGAATGAATTTGGAGTGGGAGTACATCAATACGTGCTTCCCGGATATCCGGCCAGTCACGCTTGTGTGAGATTGCGAATGGAAGACGCCGAATATATTTATAATTGGGCCAGCCAGTGGACTTTAGGTTCGCATGGGCAACAACTGGTTAAAAATGGAACTCCTTTTATAGTATTTGGAAAATATGATTATAATAAACCTGCGCCCTGGAAACAGCTGGTGCAAGATTCAAAAAATAACGAATTAAATGAGGAGGAGTTAAAAGCACTTAAAAAATACGTGGAAGAGTATAAAAACGATAAAGATAATTTCCCAGCATCAGATACTCCGGGAAATGATCTTGCCAGTCTCTAATCCTGGGTTAATATACCCAGCTCTTCAATGGTTTTTAGGACCCCATTTTCATTGTTGCTATAAGTTGTAATATAGTTGCTGGCATTAATAATTTCGGGATGTGCATTTTTCATGGCATAACTGTATTTTGCCGTACCCATCATTTCAAGGTCATTTAGATAATCGCCAAAAACCAGAGTTTCCTCTTCTGAAATTCCCAACTCCTTCTGAATTCCTTTTATGGCATTTCCCTTATTGGCATTCAGGGACGTTATGTCTAAAAATACATTCGCCGCAATGGCAATTTTATATTCATTTTTAAATTCAGCAAAATGCGGAAAGGTGTTTTTTTCTACCCCGCTATGGTGCGATAAAGTTACTTTGAGAATAGTATCTTCTACTTTAGTAAGATCCTCTACTATCTCCAGCCGCTCATAATATTTTTTTACTTCCGTATAAAAGTCTGGATCCTTAGTTTCGATATAAGCCGATGTTTTTCCGCATAAAATGAGTTTTGTATCTTCAAGGTTACGGCCAATTTCTATAAAATTTAAGGCAGCTTCCCGGTTTAATGCATTTAAATATAATTCCTTACCCCGGTGCATTACATACGTGCCATTTTCAGCAAAAAATAAGAGACGATCCTTAATTTTATGAAATTTGTCCTGTAAATTATATAATTGTCGCCCGCTGGCAACTGAAAACATAATTCCTTTATCTGCCAACTTTTGTTCAATTTCCCAGAACTCGGGATGAATTTCGTGCTGATCGTTCAACAGCGTTCCATCCATATCTACCACAATTAATTTAATCATCCCTAATTTATTAAGCGGCAAATATAAAAAAATGAAAATCAATTCAGCGTGTCGCGGGAGGCAGGAATGGGCACTTTTTCACCCATTGTAGTTGGAATATGATGCATGCCCAGTTCATAAATAGCTTTTATATTTGCCAGTTTTTCCCTTCGCAGTAGGTTGGCTTCGGTCTTATACTGAACTGAATAGGCAGGAAACCCCACATAATCCATCCCCAAATTTTTGGCAATGTATAAAGCGCGGGGCAAATGGAAAGATTGGGTAACTACAATAGCCTTGGAAACACTATAAATTTTTGCAGAACGGTACATGCTGTCGTAAGTGTCTATACCGGCCGGATCGGTATAAATATCGGTGGCGGGAACGTCTCTTTCAATCAAATAATTGCGCATTGCATTCACCTCGTCGTAGGTGTCCTCGCGATGGTCTCCGCTAAGCAGAAAATTCTTCCCTTTTCCTTTTCTGTAGAGTTTTAAGGCGGTATCTACACGATCCTGGAGAATAGGAGATAATTGCCCGTCAGAATGTACACTCGCCCCAAGTACGATAATGGTATTTACAGATGGGACTTCATTTATTCTGCGATATATTAACCCCGAAGTTGCACCTTTAATATAATAGCTGAGACCCCATATAAAAATAATGGCAAAGAAAAGCGCCATTAAACTTAAAAATAAGATCTTTCTATTCTTTTTCATAGCCTTGCAGAAACTCTTTTCTTAACGGATAATGTTTAAAAGTAGTATTTATAAAAATGCCTGAGAAATAACAGAAATAATAATTTTGCCCTGCTTTATAAACATAATTTATATGAGAAGTCTTTACTACCGGACAGATATGTTTAAATTTGGCCCCAAGGATATACATTTATGGATAATATAGAAGCTTTAAAATGGCGCTATGCCACCAAAAAATTTGATGAAAATCGCATTCTTCCTCAAGAGAAAATAGAAATTCTTAAGAAGGCCTTTAATCTTACTGCTACTTCTTATGGGTTGCAGCCTATAAAACTGGTAATTGTTCAAAATAAAGATTTACAACATAAATTAATGGAGTTTTCGTGGGGGCAAAAACAAATTTCTACTGCCTCGCATGTATTGATCTTTTGTATTGAAAAAAAAATTGACAGCAGGTTTATCGAGACCTATTTTGAAAGAGAAAAAGATATACGTTCTACCCCCGATGAGATTATAGCTCCTTACAAAGAATTTTTGCTGGAAGATTTTGCTGGCAAGCCTGAAGAAGAAATTAAAGTATGGGCACTTAATCAGGCATATTTGGCCCTGGGAACATTGCTTACTATTTGCGCTACCGAAGAAATTGATTCCTGCCCGATGGAAGGTTTTTCACCAGAAAAATATAATGAGCTTCTTGAGTTAAATGAAAGAAACTTGGAGTCGGTTTTAGTACTTCCTGTGGGTTATAGGGCCGCAGATGATATGTTTTCTTCCTTTAAAAAAGTGAGAAAATCCTTATCTGAAGTAATTATTGAGATAAATTAATTAAAGCACTGGTTTTTAGTTTGTTAAAAAAAAATTCCTACAAGAATTAATAGCCAACATATTCTGTAATTTCCAGACCGTAACCTATCATTCCCACTCGTTTGGTTTGCTGAGAATTGGAAAGTAATTTTATTTTATGAATTTCCAGATCGTGTAGAATTTGTGCTCCTATTCCAAAATCTTTAGTGTCCATTTTTACGGGCGGAGCTTTAACCTCTCCTCTTGTTTGTACGTCTTTAAGTTCACTTAATCTGTTTAAAAGATTTAAAGACTGGTTCGCCGGATTTATAAAAACAATTGCGCCTCTTCCTTCTTCATTAATTGCCTTGAACATGCCGTCTAATTTTTGATCGGCATTATTGGTAAGTGTGCCCAGAATGTCATTATTTACGAGCGTTGAATTTACCCTTACCAGGATTTCTTCATCACTAGTCCAGGTTCCTTTTGTAAGCGCAATATGTACCTGATTATTGGTCGTTTGGTTATAGGCTCTAAGCCTATAAGTTCCAAAGCGGGTGTTGATATCAAAATCTTCCTGCTTTTCTATCAGGGAGTCATGTCGCATTCTATAAGCAACCAGGGCTTCAATGGATACAAGTTTGAGGTCAAATTTTTCAGCAACTTCTATGAGTTGAGGTAGGCGTGCCATGGTACCATCTGCGTTCATAATCTCCACAATTACTCCCGCAGGTTCGAATCCGGCCAGGCGTGCAAAATCTATAGCCGCTTCAGTATGCCCGGTTCTTCTTAAAACCCCGCCTTCTTTTGCTTTTAAAGGAAAAATATGTCCCGGGCGACTTAAATCTGTAGACCTGATTTCAGGATCTATAAGGGAACGAACTGTTTTTGCTCTATCTGAAGCCGAGATACCGGTAGTTACTCCCTGCCCTCGCAGGTCGACTGAAATGGTAAAAGCGGTTTCCATAGGATCTGTATTGTTGCCTACCATCATATCCAGTTTCAGTTCTTTACATCGAGCTTCGGTAATAGGAGCGCAAATAAGGCCCCGGCCGTGGGTGGCCATAAAATTTATCATTTCGGGGGTAACCTTTTCGGCAGCAGCAAGAAAATCTCCTTCATTTTCGCGGTCTTCGTCATCTACAACAATAATAACTTTACCTTCACGAATATCATCTATAGCTTCTTTTATGCTATTTAGCTGAATGCTGGGTTTGGATTTAGAGGAAGTTTTGGTTTCCATGGCTACAATTTCATATTTGCTGCAAAGGTATTTAATCTATTTGGGTTCCTTCTTCATCCAGCCTAATTTTTTCAGAAGCTTAAGGAATGGATCTACAAAATTTCCAAAGGCCAGTAAGCCCTGGTCTGTAGTTGCCCTATAGGTAAATAAAATTCCCAGCGGAAGCATAATAAAGGTAGATAGCCAGGTGGCAATAAAAGGACTTAGACTACCATCTACCGCGCTATTTTTGGCGAAAATCCCAATAAAATGATAAGTTAAGAACATAAGAATGGCAACCACCATAGGTAATCCCATACCTCCTTTTCTAATAATGGCTCCCAAAGGTGCACCTACAAAAAAGAGAATAATACAAGAAACAGCTAATGCGTATTTTTCATGCAGCGCGATTTCGAATTTATTCATTTGGCGGGCCGAGTTTTTAAACTCATCTTCTTTTATAGAAACATTGGAAATTGCAGCATTTACAGTTCCTAAGGAAAGGTTTACAACCTGTAATGCCACTTTGGGTTTATAAATCTCAAGTATAGAATTTTTAATTTGAACAGTTGTATCTTTTGGTTTAAATGCGGCTTCAAACCTGGTGACACCGGTTCGACTATACATTACCTTCGCGTAGCTATCCATTTCCTGATTATACGAAGTGGAAAAAGAATCTATACTTTTTTTAAGTTCTGAAGCCTTCAGCATATTTTGAGAGTTGCGGTAATTCTCATCACTAAGATCCACATTATTAAAATTGGAAAGATCTATATTAATGGTGTACTGCTTAAAATAGCTCTTAGCAAAAGGTTTTTTGGAACGCTGTGAAGGATCGGTGGTCTGAATTTCGTTATAATAATTTCCGTCGTTCAAGATTAAAGAAAGCATATCACTGTCTGTGCTTCCTTCCAACTTTCCTTTTTTAGCCTTAATTACCGTGTAATTCCCACCACGAGGAGCTTTTTGATGGATAATAACATTATCCAAAAACTGTCCGTTTTCGCCACTTTTTTTATCGACTTTAATATTATAATCGCCTACATCATTAAAAATCCCTTCTGAAATCGCCATCGCGGGCTTTAACTGGGCAATATTCTTCCGAAGGTTTATAGATTTAAATTCGGCTGCCGGTATTACATCATTTGCAAAAAAGAAAGCCGTGACACTTACAAACAGAATAAATACCGTTAAACTTCGCATGGCCCGCTGAAGTGAAATTCCTGAGGATTTCATAGCAGCAAATTCATAGTTTTCGGCAAAATTTCCGAAGGTCATGATAGAGGTGAGCAGGATGGTTAATGGCAATACCAGTGGCACCAGCTTTGGCGAAAAGTATAAAAGGAATTTGAAAATGATCTCTATATCCAGGTCTTTACCGGCGAGCTCACCAATATACAGCCAGATGGTCTGGAGTACAAAAATGAACATCAGAATAATAAAAACAGAAAAAAAAGTTTTTAGGTAACTTACTAATATATAGCGATCCAGTATTTTCAATTTAATCTAATCGATTAATGTAATAATCCTTGTAATTATCCTGGTTAAAGGTAAACAAAGTATCCGGCAATGGCTGATCAGTTTTAAAACTCCTTACGGTAATGGTAATTTTTGTACCATTATCCTGAGTTTGAATAAGATTGTAAATATGTTTTGTTTGTACATCTATTCCTAACAAAATGTTTTTCACATCTGCATCGCTGTCTATAGGTGTAAGTTTCACATATTGAATTTTGCGTCCCTTTACATCCTGTAGAATATCCCATTTGTAAGTATAGCCGGTTTCGTAAAAGCTAAACATTTTACTGGGAGTTATATTTTTATCTTCATCGGGATTATAGGTTGCTATATTGATTTCTTTATCTTCAGGAATGATGGTATATATCTTTTTGCCATCAAAAAGCTGAGTGGTTCCCATAAGATTAAGCAAGTATTCTTCTCCTTTAATGCTAACATCCCCACGGGTTTCCTGATTAACATTTTCTTCAAGATTCTCAAGGGAATATTTGAAATCGATTACCATATTATTGTAAGATTTCACTTTGGTAGATACTTCGTTCAATAATTTTTTCGCTTTAGCAGAGTCCTGTGCATTTGCGGTTAGGATACTCATAAAAGCGATTAATAAAATACTTATGCGTTTCATTGTTGATTTTTTAGTTATTGGTTTCTCCATTTAATAATTGATCTAATGAAGCCATATCGGTTACCAGTACCTGCCGTGCTTTACTTCCTTCAAAGGGCCCTACAATTCCGGCGGCTTCCAGCTGATCGATGATTCGTCCTGCACGATTATATCCTAGTTTAAGTTTTCGTTGCAGTAAAGAAGCCGATCCCTGCTGGGCAATTACTATAACTTCTGCGGCTTCACGAAACAGTTTGTCCCGCTCGCTCACATCAATATCAATACCTGTGCCACTCTCCTCGCTTTCGTAGGCAGGAAGCAGGTGTGCATCTGGATAGGCTTTTTGAGAGCCAATAAATTCTGTTATTTTATCTACTTCGGGAGTGTCTACAAAAGCGCATTGCAAACGAATAAGATCGTTCCCCTGGGTGAAAAGCATATCGCCCCGCCCAATAAGCTGATCTGCTCCCTGACTGTCTAATATTGTACGGGAATCTATTTTTGAGGTAACCCGAAAAGCTACACGTGCAGGAAAATTCGCTTTAATTATTCCGGTTATAACATTTACTGAAGGCCGTTGCGTGGCAATTATTAAATGAATACCGATTGCCCTTGCCAGCTGTGCCAGCCTTGCGATAGGGGTTTCGACTTCCTTGCCGGCAGTCATAATTAAATCTGCAAACTCATCTATAACCAGCACGATATAAGGCAAAAATTTGTGCCCGTTTTCCGGGTTTAACTTTCTGGCCTTAAATTTAACATTGTATTCCTTAATGTTACGAACCATCGCATCCTTCAGCAAATTGTAGCGATCATCCATCTCGATACAAAGTGAATTAAGGGTGCTTATTACCTTGGTATTATCTGTTATAATCGCTTCTTCGGTATCCGGTAATTTTGCGAGGTAATGGCGTTCAATTTTATTGAAAAGCGTTAGCTCTACTTTTTTAGGATCTACCAGTACAAATTTCACTTCCGCGGGATGCTTACAATATAAAAGCGAAGTAAGAATAGCGTTTAATCCTACAGATTTTCCCTGCCCGGTGGCTCCCGCCATTAGCAGGTGGGGCATTTTAGCCAGATCTACTACAAAAGTTTCGTTAGAAATGGTTTTTCCCAATGCCATAGGTAATTCCATTTCGGCATTCTGAAATTTAGGAGATGCGATCACGGAACGCATGGAAACTATGGTAGAGTTTTTATTGGGAACTTCAATCCCAATGGTTCCTTTACCCGGAATAGGGGCGATAATCCTAATTCCAAGGGCAGAAAGAGAAAGGGCGATATCATCTTCAAGGTTTTTAATTTTGGAAATTCTTATTCCTGCCTCGGGAACAATTTCATATAAGGTTACCGTAGGCCCTACGGTTGCTTTTATCTGGGCGATTTCAATCTTATAATTCTTAAGGGTATTAACGATATTGTTTTTGTTTTCTTCGAGCTCTTCCTGGTCTACCGTAATTCCGCCGCCATTAATATTATAATCTTTTAAAAGTTCAATGGTAGGCCATTTATAATTTTTTAATTCGAGTGTAGGATCAAATTCCCCAAAATCCTTTACCAGTTTTTTGCTCAAGGTATCTTCTTCCTCTTCTTCTTCGCTGGTTTCCACTTCCATTTTTACATCTTCTTCAGAATGGTCAGCGGGTTTTGAAATTTCCGTGTGTACAGGTTCTTTACTTTTGGATTTTTCCTCTTCTTTAGGTTCTACTACGGTTTTTTCTACCCAGTCCTTTTCTTCGTGAGTGGGTGCAGAAACCGATTGGTAGCTGGTAAAATCTTCACTAATTTCTTTTTTCTTGCTCTTAAAATATTGACCCAGCATTTCGGGAGTAATTCTTAATCTAATTACCAAATACGTGATTAAGAGAAAGATTAAAAGTAAAACTGTTCCTGTAAAACCTATATAATCCTGCATGTAATCGTTGGTTTCAAAACCAACACGACCTCCAAGAATAGGGTAGGAGCCCGAAAAAAATCCGAAGGTCACAGACATCCACAACATTACCAGAATGCCCCAAAACCAGAATTTAAAAAGGTTTTTAAAGCTGAAAGCGAAAAAAAGATAGATACCGGTAAGGCTTATTAAACCTGCAATAATAAATGCTGGAACCCCAAAGCCATCAAAAATGAAAAAGTCGCTGATGGCTGCACCGAATTTACTTAACCAGTTTTGTGCAACCACACTGCGATTGCCCAATTGCGATAAGGTGCTTTGATCTGCCTGCCAGTTAAAGAGGAATGAAGTAAATGCAATTAACAGGGCTAATCCCAATAACATTAAAAAACTTCCCAGAACAACTTTTTGTTGCCGGTTAAGGGAAAAAGAAAGTTTAGCAGACTTTTTGGAAGGTGTTTTTTTGGTTTTAGCTTTCTTTTTGGCCATAAATGCGCGCAGGTATTTCAGCAAAAATACAAATTAGCATCTTTTATTTTAATTAAAAAGCTCCAATCTTTTTTTTACTCGAATTAAAGATAAGAGAATATAGTTTAAACCCTTATTAATAAACATTATTGTTTAAATTGGGGAATATGAAGCGATATATATCTGTCCTGCGAGGAATAAACGTTGGAGGAAAGCGTAAAATAAGAATGCTTGACCTTAAAACCCTCTATATTAGAATGGGATTTGAAAACCCGGTTTCTTATATTCAAAGCGGAAATGTTATTTTTGACAGTTCCTCTGAAGATTCCGAAAAAGAGATTTCAGCAAAAATAAGCGGGCAAATTTTGAAGAACTTTGGATTTGAGGTTCCTGTTATATTAAGGACTTTACAAGAAATGGAAGAAATATCCGTAAGAAATCCTTTTTCCTCCTCTGCAGAAATTGAAAAACTTCATGTTACGTTATTAGGTGAGAAACCCCTGGAAACCAATTGTAATTATTTAATGGGAAATTCTTTCACGCCCGATGAATGTCTACTAATGAACCGCGAAATTTATATAAAATGCGCAGGCAGATACAGCGATTCCAAACTCACGAATAATTTTATTGAAAATAAAGTGAAAGTTTCTGCGACCACTCGTAACTGGAAAACCTTCAGCAAACTTTTGGAATTAGCAAAAAACGCTTAGTAAAAAATATAGGGAATATAAATTATAAGACCCACCATAAAAGCGGCCAAGGCTGCAAATAAAACTCCTCCCGCCGCAACATCTTTTATATATCCTATTTTAACATGCATATCGGGATGAATAAAATCGGCTATTCCTTCGATGGCAGAATTGAGGCCTTCAGCCGCCAGCACTAAGCCTATAGCCAGAATTTGAAGAATCCATTCGGTTTTGGTGATATCAAAATAAAAACCGGCAGCAGTTACCAGCACAGCGATAGAAACCTGTACCTGTATACTGTGCTCGGTTTTAATTAATAACCAGGCTCCTTTTATTGCATAACCGCCACCCCGAATTCTTTTTCCCAGGTAACTGTCACGCATTATAAAAGGGGTTTAAGTGCCGATAGATAATCGGGTTCTTCAGAAATATCCGGCACCTGTTGAGTGTGAAGTACTTTTCCTTCTTCATCCAGAACAATCACGGCGCGGGATAATAATCCGGCAAGTGGCCCATCCATCATTTCTACTCCGTAATCCTTTCCGAAGTCTCCCTGACGAAAATCTGATAGATTGGTAACATTTTTTAGGCCTTCATCATCTACAAAACGTTTTTGTGCAAAAGGTAAATCGCGGGAAACGCAAAGTACTACTGTATTATCCAGTTTTGTAGCTTTTTCATTAAAATTTCTCACAGAAGTCGCACATACATTAGTGTCGATACTCGGGAAAATATTCATAATCACTCTTTTGCCTTTAAAATCTTTAAGCGTTGCTTTGGAAAGGTCTGTTTTATATAACTCGAAGTGCGGAGCCCTTTCCCCGGTTTCGGGCAAACTCCCGTAGGTATTAATTTTTTTATCTTTTAAAGCTATTTGTGACATAACATTTATGGTTTTTCTATTAGAACTTAAATTTAATGTTTATGTGACAGGGATTTACTAAAAATATCATAAAAACCGCAAAGGCCATTCCAATAAATGAAACAGCCTTTGCAATTAATTAAATGTTAGCAGTTAACGATCTATGGACCCTAAAACTTTTTTTACAAAGTTATTGGCGGCATCGGTTTCAGAATCTCCCTCGGCTATCATTTTATGAACTTCTACCGCACCACAAAGATTGGTGATTAGTTCTCCTATCACATCCATTTCTTCGTCGGTCACAGAACGAAATTCTGTAAAGTTCTCCAGAACTTCAATAGTATTCTGAAGTTTTTCGGGATCGTTGTTTCGTTGTAAATGTTTAATTACCGGTAACTTCATTCACTAGATCTTTAAGAGGTTCGAACTTATTGGTTTGAACCTGATTTATTAAACTTCCATTTTTGAAAGCTGCAAATGTGGGCAAATTATTTACGTTGGCCAGTTTTCTGGATTCAGGAAACTTTTCAGCATCTACCATTACAAAAGTGGCCGCTTCATTCTCGCCTGCCAGTTTTTTGAATTTTGGCTTCATAACTCTACAGTTTCCGCACCATCCTGCCATGAACTGTACCAAAACAGTTTCATTATCTGCAACAACTTCCTGTAAATTATCTTTTTCTAATTCCTTTACCATCCTGAATAATTTTTAATTCATACTTAAATAAGAAGCAACACCTTCTCGGTCGGCATTCATCGCTTCTTTACCTTCTTCCCAGTTTGCAGGACAAACCTCCCCTTTTTTCTGAACATGAGTGTAAGCATCTATCAGGCGCAAATATTCATTTACGTTCCTTCCAAGAGGCATATGATTTACGCTCTCGTGAAAAACGGTTCCTTCTTCATCTATTAGGTATGTAGCTCTATAAGTTACATTATCCCCTTCCAGAGTAACTACACCAGTTTTTTCGTCATAATGCTCATCTGTAATATCCAGAATTCCTAATTGAGAACTTAAATTTCTATTGGAATCGGCAAGAATTGGGTAGGTAACGCCTTCAATTCCGCCGTTATCTTTTGGAGTATTTAGCCACGCAAAATGTACTTCGGCAGTATCGCAAGAAGCGCCAATTACCATTACATTTCTTTTTTCGAATTCCTTTAATGCTTTTTGAAACGCATGTAGTTCAGTTGGGCACACAAAAGTGAAGTCTTTTGGATACCAGAAAAGAATTACTTTTTTACTGTTTTTCTGAGCTTCTTCCAAAACATTTAATTTGAAAGTATCACCCATTTCATTCATCGCGTTTACACTTATATTTGGAAATTTTCTTCCTACTAATGCCATATTATTTCTTATTTTAAAGGTTATAATTTTCAATTGCAAAAATAGAATTATCTATTGCACTTAAAATGCTTCCTAATTTTAATTTTTTATAAAAAAATAGATTTTCCTTATACACTAAAGAAGTGTTAATAGAGTAGATTTATACTTACTGCAAAATAAGGGTGTTTAAGAGATTGATAACTAATCTTTTGCGGTTTTAAGCTGTCGAATCTTAATGCTGAAGCCGGCAAAAATAAGAGTCATAAACGGGCTTATAAGATTAAAGAAACAATAGCCTAAATATTGATAAGTAGATACCCCTAACACCCCACTGTGATATGCGCCGCCCGTATTCCAGGGAACTAATACCGATGTAACGGTACCGGAATCTTCCAGCGAACGGCTTAAATTTTCTGGGGCGAGACCTTTATCGCGATAGGCCTGAGCAAACATTTTACCGGGAACCACGATAGCAAGATATTGGTCTGATGCCGTAAGGTTTAATGCAAGACAGCTAACAACCGTACTGGCAAATAATCCGAAGGTATTGTGAAACAAATGAAGAAGTCCGTCGCTTATTCTTGCCAGCGCGCCTATAGCTTCCATAATTCCACCAAAAACCATCGCGCAAATAATCAACCAGATGGTATTAAGCATTCCTTCCATTCCCCCGGAAGAAAAAAGTCCGTTAAGGCTCTCATCGGCTGTGGCCACAGAAGTCCTTGTAGTGATTGTATTCATAATTCCCCGGTAGGCACTTTCGAAATTAAGAGTTTTTACCCCTGCGATCTCCGCTACTATCGATGGCTGGACCACGAGTGCTGCCGCTGCACCCAATAAAGTTCCTATTAATAAAGCTATTAAAGGAGATGTTTTTTTTATGATTAAAAACACCACAATAACCGGAATTAAAAAGAGCCACGGATTTATATTAAAGGCACCGCTTATGGTGTTGAGTATTGCAGAAGTATCTGTATTTCCTGTAAGATCAAGATTTAAGCCTATGATTATGAATATCAAAAGAGTTATAAGAATGGTTGGAACCGTAGTGTACAGCATATATTTAATATGTGTAAATAAATCTGTCCCGGCCATCGCGGGCGCTAAATTTGTAGTGTCGCTCAAGGGAGAGATCTTATCTCCAAAATAAGCTCCAGAGATAATTGCTCCGGCAGCCATTCCTCTGGAAACCCCTAAAACGTCGGCAATTCCTATGAGAGCTATTCCCACTGTTGCAGAAGTTGTCCAGCTGCTACCTGTAGCTACCGAAATAATGCAACAAATAATTAAACAGGCAGGTAAAAAGATGGTGGGATTCAAAATTTGCAGCCCGTAATAGATCATAGTGGGAATAATACCGCTTATTAACCAGGTTCCAGCGAGCGCTCCCACCATAAGTAAAATTAAAATGGCACCTGCCGTACTTTGTATATTGTCGGCAACTCTGTCGATCATGGTATCGAAATCCACTTTATTGAAAAAACCTACAATAGCGGCCACTGCAGCTCCCATTAGTAATATAAATTGATTGGAACCTCCCAGGGCATCATCTCTAAACACACTTACATTGTAGGCGAGCATTCCTATCAGGGCGACTACCGGGATCAAAGCTCCCCAGATACTTAACTTTTTGTTTGGCTTAAATAGATCGTTTGTAGAGGTATCTGATTGGTCTTCCATTAAGATAATTTTATTTTGATGTTGGTTTTCGCTTTAGAATAAAAGAATTGAAAGTGGAAATCTTAGTAATTAAAGAATCATTTTCATCTAATTCTGCTCGTAATGTTACAATATTACTGGAAATTCCGCAAGTCTTTTCTAATCGGAAGAAAGCAAAAGAAAAAAAGGGCCCCAGTAATATTCACTGAAACCCCTGGGCATTCAAATAAAAAGTTTAAGAGATCCTACTTTTTTACAGGTAAAATATTTACTTCCTGCATACATTTTTTCATTTTTTCGTAGGTGCGTTCAATATCATTATCAAGGCCTATTGAAAAACGAATTAATCCATCGCTTAATCCCATTTCTTTTTGCTCTTCTTCCGGTATTTCAGAAGAAGTTGAGCTTCCCGGTGCGCTGAATAATGTTTTATAAAAACCAAGACTTACGGCCAGGTATCCCAGATTTCTTTCCTGCATGAGTTCCATAAGCTCATTGGCTTTATCTAGATTTCCAACATCTATGGTAAGCATTCCGCCAAATCCGTAATCCGGATTCATCATTTTTTTGTATAGCTCATAACTGGGGTGGGAAGGAAGTCCCGGGTAAACAGTTCGTAATCCGTCGTTTTCAAACTTTTCGGCTAAAAAATGAGCGTTTTTACTATGCTGTTTGATTCGTATATGCAGGGTACGCATATTTTTTAAAATGGAAGCGGAACGAATACTATCCATGGTTGGCCCCAGCAACATATTTGCGCCGTCATTTACACTTCGCAGGGCATTTATAAAATCCTGACTTCCACAGGTTACTCCACCTACTGTATCGCTACTTCCGTTAATGAATTTTGTAAGGCTGTGAATAATAACATCTGCGCCAAATTCCCCGGGAGTAATGGAAAGCGGAGAAAAAGTATTATCTACTATAAGCGTCAAATTGTGCTTTTTGGCAATTTTAGATAATCCTTCTATATCGGCTACTTCTAACAATGGATTGCTGACAGATTCGCAGTAAAGCACCCTGGTATTTTCCTGAATAGCTGCTTCGACCGTCTCTAATTTGGTGATATCTACAAAAGAAGTATTGAGATTAAAGCCTGGAGCGAAATTTTTAAGAAAAGCATAGGTGCCGCCATAAATCGTTCTGCTGGAAACTATATGATCTCCTGCTTTACAAAGCTGCATTAAAGCACCGGTGATAGCGCCCATTCCTGAAGCGGTAACATTTGCAGTTTCAGTCCCTTCCATAGCTGCCAGAGCTTCCCCCAGATATAAATTTGAAGGTGAAGAATGCCGGGAGTATAAATAACAGCCATCTGCATTCCCTTCAAAAGTGTCGAACATCTTTTTAGCCGAAAGAAATGTATAGGTTGAAGAATCTGAAATAGAAGGATTCACACCTCCATATTCCCCAAAATATTGAAGATCCTGAATGTGGTTTGCGGGTTTATAATTCATTATGAAATGATTTGTGTTTATTCAAATATCGTTTTTAATAGATAGAAAATCAATATAAATAGCTATTTATAGAGTATTATTTACTTAATAATACTTTATATAGATTTATATTTTATTTTTGAGGAATGATGACCAATTATTCCGAAAAATCTTCTGTCATGAAATTAGATAAAACCGATTTTCAGATTCTTCAGCAACTCCAGGAGGATAGCAAAATTACCAACAAACAACTGTCACTTAAACTCAATCTTTCTGCGACTGCAATTTTCGAGCGGGTTAAGCGACTGGAAAAAAACGGGGTGATTTCAAAATATGTGGCTTTAGTGGATCCTCATGCTGTGAACAGAAATTTCATGGTGCTTTGCCAGATTAAACTAACGCAACATAGTAAAGGCTACATCACCAAATTTGAGTCGGAGGTTTTAAAACTTACCGAAGTACTGGAATGTTACCATGTAAGCGGTGAATACGATTATATTCTGAAAATTTTAGTGAAAGACATGGAAGCGTACCGCGAATTTATGGTTACTAAACTTACGGCGCTGGAACACATTGGGAGCACCCAGAGTACCTTTGTTATTAGTCCCGTTAAAAATTCTACTGCCATTGTTTTATAAAATAAGTTTATAGAAAATCGGGATGTAGCAGGATTGGTCATTGTGAAGAATAGTCGTACTTTTGATATCGATTTTTGAAAACCTTAAAAACAAATTTATGAGCACGTATGATGTAGTAATAATAGGATCTGGACCCGGCGGATATGTAGCGGCAATTCGCTGCGCACAATTGGGAATGAAAACTGCGATCATAGAAAAATATCCTACTTTAGGAGGAACCTGTCTTAATGTAGGATGCATCCCCAGTAAAGCTTTGCTGGATTCTTCACATCATTTTGAAGATGCCGTAAAACATTTTGAAGAACATGGAATTGATATTCCGGGAGAAGTAAAAGTGAACCTGGAACAAATGATGAAAAGGAAATCCGCCGTAGTTTCCCAAACTTGCGATGGGGTGAAGTATTTAATGGATAAGAATAAAATCGATGTTTTTGAAGGAGTGGGTTCTTTTAAAGATGCCACTCATATAAATATAGATAAGACTGAAGGAGAGAGTGAAACTATTGAGGCGAAACATACTATTATCGCTACCGGTTCTAAACCCGCTAATCTTCCTTTTATAGAAATAGATAAAGAAAGAGTAATCACTTCTACCGAAGCTTTAAAGCTGAAAGAAATTCCGAAGCATTTAGTGGTAATTGGAGGAGGAGTAATTGGACTGGAACTTGGGCAGGTGTACAAAAGATTAGGAGCCGAGGTAACGGTAGTGGAATATCTTGATAGAATTATACCTACAATGGATGCGGCACTTTCTAAAGAATTGAATAAAGTCCTTAAAAAAGAAGGTTTCAAAATCAATGTGAGTCATAAAGTGAAATCTGTAGAAAGAAAAGGTGATGAAGTTGTTGTGAAAGCCGATGATAAAAAAGGAAATGAAGTAGAGTTTAAAGCCGATTATTGTCTGGTTTCGGTAGGGAGAAAACCGTTTACCAAAGGATTAAATGCGGAAGCTGCCGGCGTGAAAATGGGAGAACGCGGAATGATCGCCGTAAATGAACATTTACAAACCAATGTAAAAAATATTTATGCGATTGGCGATGTAATTCGTGGCGCGATGCTCGCCCATAAAGCTGAAGAAGAGGGAACTTTTGTTGCTGAAACTATTGCAGGACAAAAACCGCACATCGACTATAATCTAATTCCGGGAGTGGTGTATACCTGGCCTGAAGTGGCTTCGGTTGGTAAAACTGAAGAACAATTGAAAGAAGAAAAAGTGAATTATAAGGAAGGAAAATTCCCGATGCGGGCTTTGGGTAGAGCTAGAGCCAGTGGAGATACCGACGGATTTGTAAAAATCCTTACAAATGCAGATACCGATGAGGTGCTGGGCGTTCATATGATCGGAGCCCGCGCCGCCGACTTGATCACGGAAGGGGTAACTGCGATGGAATTTAGAGCATCTGCCGAGGATATTTCAAGAATGAGCCACGCGCATCCAACCTATGCTGAAGCAGTAAAAGAAGCTGCTCTTGCGGCAAACGATCGTGCGATGCATATTTAGGAGTTAAAAATTTACGTTTAAGTTGAAAATGAAAAAAGCCGGGAATGAAAATTTCCGGATTTTTT
>CAWEQF010000004.1:0-618332 GCA_963811195.1 uncultured Flavobacteriaceae bacterium | reverse complement strand
AAAATTATGTTCGGCCTTTTGTTCATCTTCAAGGGTGTGGATAATTTTTTTTGCTTCGGTATTTACAATTTCATTTTGCTGCTCCACGTTAAACCCCGTGGCGATAATAGTTACAGAAATAGCATCTTCAAGATTTTCATCTTCCCCAACCCCCATAATAATATTGGCACTGTGACCCGCTTCATTTTGAATATGGTCGTTAATTTCTCCAATTTCATCTATGGTAATCTCCTCGGAACCGGAAACGATAAGCAGTAATACGTTTTGGGCGCCCTTAATCTTGTTATCATTCAATAATGGAGAATCCAGAGCTTTCATAATCGCATCATTCGCGCGATTAGAACCAGATGCCGATGCAGAACCCATTATTGCCGTCCCGCTGTTGCTAAGTACAGTTTTAGCATCGCGAAGGTCAATATTTTGAGTATAGTGATGGGTAATAACTTCTGCTATACCACGAGAAGCGGTTGCCAGAACTTCATCTGCCTTAGAGAAACCGGCTTTAAAGCCCAGATTTCCATATACTTCACGAAGTTTATTATTATTTATCACAATTAGAGAATCTACATGTCTTCTCAGGTTTTCTACTCCTATTTGTGCCTGTTCATTTCGCATTTTTCCTTCAAACTGAAAAGGAATGGTTACAATCCCCACCGTTAGGATATCCATTGCCTTGGCTTGTTTGGCGATTACCGGAGCTGCTCCTGTACCTGTACCTCCGCCCATTCCGGCAGTGATAAATACCATTTTGGTATTGGTATCCAGCATACGTTTAATTTCCTCGAAGCTTTCCTCTGCGGCCTGTTCTCCTACCTGGGGATTTGCACCCGCTCCCAAGCCCTCAGTTAGGCTTACTCCCAACTGAATTTTATTAGGAACGGTGCTGTTTTCAAGGGCCTGCGCGTCTGTATTACAAATCACAAAGTCTACCCCTTTAATGCCCTGCTGGAACATGTGATTAATTGCGTTGCTACCACCTCCTCCAACTCCAATTACCTTAATCACATTGGATTGGTTCTTGGGTAAGTCGAATGAGATATTTTCGAAGTCTGTACTGCTCATAAATCCTATTTTACTGGTTCTATATTCTGGTTATTCTGCGTTGTCTAAAAAGTCTTTAAATTTTTCGGCCCATTTATCAAAAATGCTCTTTTTGGGAGCTTTTGAAGTGGGTGCCTGCTCATCTTCATTTGCTTCTGAAGCCATTTCTTCAGAATCCATTTCTTTATTTTCAGGCTCTTTTAAATTCACCTGTTGCTGATAGCGGGTATTCTTCTGTTCGAGACTGTTTAACACAAGTCCTACTGCCGTGGCATACATAGGGCTGGTGGTTTCAGAATCACTATTACCGGCAAGATGCTCGTTAGGATAGCCAATTCTGGTATCCATTCCTGTGATGTATTCTGCCAGCTGTTTTAAATGCTTAAGCTGTGCACCACCACCGGTAAGTACCATTCCCGCAATTAATTTCTTCTTTTGCTCTTCGTGGCCATAATTCTTGATTTCGAGATATACCTGCTCAATAATCTCCACTACTCGTGCGTGAATAATTTTTGAAAGATTTTTAAGGGTAATTTCCTTAGGTTCTCTTCCTCGAAGTCCCGGAATAGAAACAATCTCGTTATCCTTATTTTCTCCCGGCCAGGCCGATCCGAATTTTATTTTAAGAAGTTCTGCTTGTTTTTCGATTATCGAACATCCTTCTTTTATATCCTCGGTAATCACATTTCCTCCAAAAGGAATTACGGCTGTATGCCTGATAATGCCGTCTTTAAAAATCGCGAGATCGGTGGTACCACCTCCAATATCTATAAGCGCCACACCGGCTTCTTTTTCTTCCTGGCTAAGCACTGCATTGGCAGATGCCAAAGGTTCCAGGGTAACAGCAGAAAGCTCCAGTCCGGCACTTTTTACACATCGCCCAATGTTTCTTATTGAAGAAACCTGACCTACTACAACGTGAAAATTGGCTTCTAAACGACCACCATACATTCCAATAGGTTCCTTGATTTCTGCCTGCCCGTCTACCTTAAATTCCTGTGGAAGTACATGAATAATTTCTTCTCCCGGTAGCATTACCAGTTTATGAACCTGGTTGCAAAGAGTATAAATATCGTCGCTATCTATTACCTCATCGGGATTGGGGCGGGTTATATAATCGCTGTGTTGCAAACTTCTAATATGCTGGCCTGCGATTCCCACCACTACTTCTTCAATTTTTAATCCTGAATCTGCTTCCGCCTCCTGTATAGCCTGTTGTATGGATTGGATGGTTTGGGTAATATTGTTTACCACACCGCGGTGCACACCAAGACTTTTGGATTTCCCAATCCCTATGATCTCCATTTTCCCGTACTCGTTCTTGCGCCCAATCATGGCCACGATCTTGGTGGTTCCAATATCCAGTCCTACTGCTATATCGTCGTTGTGTTCCATAACTTATTTTTTAGTGCAAACAACCTGATTTCCAAATTGTAAATCCACCATTTTGTAAGTATCCATTAATGTATCTTTTATCGCTTTTTTATAAAAAGCTTTAAAATTGTTAAATTTCTGTTCTATTCTTTCTGCTCTTCCGAAGGAAAGCCTGGTACCAAACTGCCTTAATTTTAACTCATAATACCCTGCTGAGCTACGCTCAATTGCGGTGATATGCTGAGTTAAAAACAGGTCGTTATTTATATATTTAAGCAATGGATACACCTCTTTTATATTATTTTGATTAACGCCTTCTACTATAGGAACTCTTGCCGAGTAATAATTAGAAAGAGGCATTTTAACACCCATTCTGTCCACATAAAAGGAAGGGCTTCCAATAACTCTCCCAATAGGTTGCCTTTGACTGATTTTAGTTTTTAAAGTGCCGTTAAGTGTTAAAAAAACTTCGGCATTTTCAATCATTGGGTTCTTATCCAGTGCGGTTTCTACCTTATTCAAATCTAAAGTTTCTTTACCTTCACTCGTAACAGCTACGTTATTTTGTATTAACAATTTATTAACCGCTTCTTCGGTGATATACAGGTTTTGAGACTTGGTAAAACGTATTTCAATTTTCTTCAATTTGCGCTGATTATTACGCTTTTCGGCAAAACCATAAGCAACGACCAAAAGGCACACTACCAATAGTCCTTTTATGTAATTAAAATTAATTTTCATAGGACAAAGCTTTTTCAAGTTTAACAACTTCTTCTCCTATATCACCCGCGCCCATCATAACAATAACTTCACAATCTGTATTTTCAACCTCTTTTTTAATTTCTGTTTTTGTTATAAGCTTTTTATGAGTGTTCCCTATTTTATGCAATAACCATTCTGAAGTGATTCCTTCAATAGGTTTTTCCCGGGCAGGATAAATATCTAATAGTAAAATCTCATCGAACTGGCTGAGGCTTTTTGCAAAATCATCTGCAAAATCTCTTGTCCGGCTATATAAATGCGGTTGAAAAATCGCCAGGGCTTTTTTCCCGGGATGCATTTCCCGAACAGCCTGATGCACCGCTGCAATCTCTGCGGGATGATGGGCATAATCATCTATCAAAATAAATTTATTTGTTTTTACCCTGTACGAAAATCTTCGTTTTACTCCTTTAAAGCTATATAAAGCCCTGGCAAAATCACCACCAGTTGGGGAACTATGGTGAAGAGCCATTGCCAGGGCTGTTATAGCATTTTGCAAATTATGTTTGCCGGGAAGCGAACATTTTAAATCTCTAATTACATTCGTCGGGGTATGCAGGTCAAAATGATAAGAACCATCTACAACCTGTATATTTTTAGCAGAATAATCTGCATTGTCTTCAATTCCTATGGTTTTTCCTTTAAGCGGAAGACCATTTTTAATAAATACTTCTCCATCTTTAGGAACCAGTTCGGCAAAACTGCGGAAGGTATTCTGAAGTTCTGCGGCATCGCCATAAATATCCAGATGATCGGCATCCATCGATGTGATAGCAGCCAGGTTTGGCGAAAGGTTTAAAAACGATCTGTCAAATTCATCGGCTTCTACCACCATCACTTCATCACCCTGCATAATCAAATTGCTCTGAATATCTTCACTAATTCCACCCAGAAAAGCGGTGACTTTTACCCCGGTTTCCTTAAGCAAATGCGCCAAAATTGCCGTAGTGGTTGTTTTGCCGTGAGTACCGGCAACCGCCATGGTATAAATTCCTTTGGTAATCATTCCTAAAACCACCGCACGTTTTTTAACCTGAAAATTCTGTTGTAAAAACCAGTTGTACTGGGTATGATCTTTTGGAACCGCCGGAGTATAGACCACAAGCGTGTTCTCATTATTCTTAAAATGCGCAGGAATTTCCAGCACAGAATCCTCATAGATTACCTCGATTCCCTCGGCCTGCAACTGTGCCGTAAGGACAGAAGGAGTCTTATCGTACCCGGCCACATGTTTCCCCTTCGCCTTGAAATAACGTGCAAGCGCACTCATTCCTATTCCGCCAATGCCTATAAAATAAAGGTTTACTATGTTTTTAAACTGATCCATATTTTCTTCTGAAGAATTAGTCACTTCAGAATATTTAATTTTTAATTAATTTTTCCACTTCATTTACTATTGCATCTGTTGAGTTTGGCAACGCCAGTTTTTTAATATTTTCAGATAAATCTTTCCTAACTTTTTCAGATTCAAAAATCAGAAGAATGGTTTCTTCAAACTTTTCTGCCAGATCATTTTCATTCAACACGTAGGCAGCGCCCTGGTTTGCAACGGCAATCGCATTTTTAGCCTGATGGTTTTCAGCAACATTCGGCGACGGAATAAAAAGCACGGGTTTCCCCACTAAACATAATTCTGAAACGCTCCCTGCTCCTGCCCGTGAAATAATAACATCTGCCGCGGCATATGCCAAATCCATCCGGTTTAAGAAAGCGTACGTCTGAATAAAATCGCTGTTGAATTTTTTATATTGCTCGTAATACAACGAACCGGTTTGCCAGATCACCTGAATTTTCTTCTGTTCAAAAACATCTTTAAAGGCTTCCATGAGCTGGTTAATCCTTCGTGCACCTAGGCTTCCTCCCAGGACCAGAAGTGTTTTCCTGTTTTTATCTAATTTGAAGAATTCCATGGCTTCTTCAGATTTCCCCTTTGTTTCAAGTATATCTTTTCTAACGGGATTTCCTGTTTTTCTTATTTTTTCAGCGGGGAAAAATCGCTCCAGATCATCGTAGGCTGTACAAATAATATCGGCTTGTTTAGACAGTAATTTGTTGGTGATTCCCGGATAGGAATTTTGTTCCTGAATAAGGGTGGGAATGTTTTTTGAATTCGCCACTTTTAACAAGGGTCCGCTGGCAAACCCGCCCGTTCCTATAACCACATCGGGCTTAAAATCCTTAATAATTTTACGAGAATCCCAGAGACTGCTAATGAGTTTTAAAGGGAAATTAAGATTTTTAAACAGGGATTTTCTATTTATTCCGGAGATCCACAAGGGAATAATTTTATATCCCGCCTGCGGAACTTTCACCATTTCCATCCTGTCTTTAGCTCCCACAAATAAAATATCGGCATCCGGATAGCGGCGCATAATTTCATCTGCAATAGAAATTGCCGGATAAATATGACCTCCAGTTCCTCCGCCCGATATTATTATTTTTATTGGCTGCTTCATATAGCTTCGCTTAAAATATCCAAGGGGTTTTCTTCTTCTTTTTCTTCAGAAAGTTTAATTTCTTCCCGTTTAGCGCTTACACTTAAAACAATTCCCAGGGCCAGGCAGGTCATCCAGATCGACGATCCACCACTGCTCACCAAAGGCAAAGTTTGCCCGGTAACAGGGAAAAGCTCTACAGCTACGCCCATATTTACCAGTGCCTGAAATACAATAGGCAGGCCAACGCCCATCACTACCAGTTTTCCAAAAATGCTGTTTGCTTTGGTCGCTATAATTACAATTCTGAATAAAATCAATAAATACGCGAGCATTACCCCAAAAGCACCTATTAATCCCATTTCTTCCACGATTATCGCATAAATAAAATCTGAAGATGACTGTGGAAGGAAGTTTCGCTGCACGCTTTTTCCTATTCCTACCCCTACAATTCCGCCCCGGGCGATAGCTATTTTAGCCTTTTCTATTTGGTAGTCGGCATCTGTATTGGTATCATCGCTGGTAAAGTTTTCTATTCTGCTGGTCCAGGTATCTATCCGGCTGGGTAGTAATCCCGGAAAGGCTTTAGCTGTTAGGATAAAAAGAGACAACACCAATATTCCGGCACCCACAACCAGCATAATATATTTAAAGGGATATCCGCCAAGGAAAACCAGCATCATTACCATAGTAAAAATAATGGCGGTAGTTGAAAAGTTTGCGGGTAATATTAATAACAACACCAGGGCAACCGGCAACCACAAGGGCAAAATAGTTTCTTTAAAAGTTACCGTTTTATCTGCAATTCGGGTAAGATATCGGGCCACATAGATCATTAGTACTACAGATGCCATCGTGGAGGTTTGAAAAGTTACTCCCACAAAGGGAATTTGTATCCAGCGGCTGGCATAGCCTCCTTCAATTGTAGTTCCCTGGGCAATAGTATAAATCAGGAGAACAATTACTACCGGAAGCATTAAAATAGAAAGGCCTTTAAAGTAATGATATGGTATTCTGTGAATAGCAAACAGCAAACAAAAGCCCAGAAGTAAATGAAAGAAATGAACCACCAGAAAATGAAAGGTGCTTCCATCTCCATAAAGGTAGGCCAAATTACTACTCGCGCTATAAACGGGAATAAAAGAGAACAATGCCAGCAAACCTGTCGTGGCCCAGATAACCTTATCGCCTTTAAGATTTTGAAAGAAATTGTTCATATTGTGTGTGTTGCGTGTTGTTTGTTGTGTGTTGTGTGTTGTTTGTTGTTTGTTGTTTGTTGTTTGTTGTTTGTTGTTTGTTGTTTGTTGTTTGTTGTTTGTTGTTTGTTAACTAATATTTTCTTTCTGAATTATTCCCACAGGGTTAAATGATTTATAAATTCCTAACGGCATCTTTAAACTGGCGTCCGCGGTCCTCATAATTCTCAAATAAATCGAAGCTTGCACAGGCAGGAGAAAGCAACACAGCATTCCCTTTATCGGCAATTTTATAGGCCATTTGCACGGCTTCGACCATCGATTGAGTTTCCACCATAAGATCTACACAGTTGCTAAAAGCTTCAAAAATTTTAGAATTATCTACCCCTAAACACACAATAGCTTTCACTTTTTCGTTCACCAGTGGCAATAATTCGCTGTAATCATTCCCTTTATCTACCCCGCCTACAATCCAAACCGTTTCGCTTTCCATACTTTCCAATGCATAATAGGTGGCATTGATATTGGTAGCCTTAGAATCGTTTATGTATAACACATTATTGATTTTAAGTACTTTTTCCAAACGGTGTTCCACCCCCTGAAAATTCTCCATACTTGCACGTATAGTTTCTTTTCTAATTCTTAATAATTGGGCAACCGTAGAGGCCGCCATGGCATTTTTAGTATTGTGTTTGCCTTCCAGGGCTAGGTTTGATGTGGGCATAATAAATTGGGTGTTTTTTATTGTTATTTTAATATTATTGTCTTCTATATAGGCGCCATTTTCCTGTTTTTTCTGAAGGGAGAACGGCAGCTCCATCGCCCTTACAGGGTGTTTCTTCAGGTGGTTTTTTATTATTTCATCATCATTATCATAAATAAAAAAATCTTCTTCTGTCTGATTTTCAGTAATACGGAATTTTGCATTTACATATTCCTGCATATTGTAATGGTACCGGTCCAGATGATCTGGCGTTATATTGGTTAAAACAGCGATATGCGGTTTAAAATCTATAATTCCATCCAGCTGGAAACTGCTTAATTCCAGCACATACCATTTATATTTTTCTTCATCATCTTCGGCAACCAGCCAGGCAAAACTGTTTCCAACATTTCCGCCCATCGCCACCGAGATTCCTCCAGCTTTTAAAGTTTCATAAACCCATTTGGTAACGGTAGTTTTTCCGTTACTTCCTGTGATCCCTATAATTTTTGCCTTTGTATATTTAAAAGCAAATTCAATTTCTGAGATCACCGGAATTTTTCTGGCGAATAGTTTTTGAACTATTTCGGTTTTTTCTGGAATTCCCGGGCTTTTCATAACCACATCTGCAGAAAAAATCCTTTCCTCATTATGGCCGGACTCTTCCCATTCTACTTCAATATTTTCAAGAACTTTTTTATACTTTTCTTTAATCTTTCCGAAGTCTGAAACAAATACCTCAAACCCTTTTTTCTTGGCCAAAACAGCAGTTCCCACTCCACTTTCTCCTGCCCCCAGAATCGCTATTTTCTGCTTTTTGTCCATTTATTAAATCCTTCTTTTGTCTTCCTCTTTCCTATTTATCTCACTTTCAACGTAACCACAGTAACGATGGCGAGAAAAATGCCCACTACCCAAAACCGCACTACAATCTTGCTTTCATGGATTCCCAGTTTCTGATAATGATGATGTAAGGGCGACATTAAAAAAATGCGTCTTCCTTCACCATATTTTCGTTTAGTTATTTTAAACCAGCTTACCTGGAGCACTACAGAAAGATTTTCAATTAGAAAAATTCCGCAGAGAATCGGGATCAGCAATTCTTTTCTTGTTGCAATGGCGAGTACCGCTATTATCCCGCCTATTGTTAAGCTTCCCGTATCGCCCATAAAAACCTGGGCGGGAAAAGTATTGTACCATAAAAATCCCACCAAAGCCCCGGCAAAAGCCGTGATATAAATAGTCATTTCACCCGATCGCGGGATGTACATAATATTCAAATAATCTGAAAAAATGATGTTACCAGAAACCCAGGCAAAAATCCCAAGTGTTAATACAATTATTGCTGAAGAGCCTGCGGCGAGGCCGTCGATCCCATCGGTTAAATTGGCGCCATTTGAAACGGCGGTTACAATAAATATCACAATAGGAATAAAAATGATCCAGGCATAATTAACGAGAGAAGGATCAATCCAGCTTATTAAACTTGAGTAATTGAATTCATTATTTTTTACAAAAGGAATTGTAGTCGTGGTGCTTTTTTCTTCAGGCCCACTGGAAACGATTTCTTTCTGTCCCTCTATTGCATGGTTAACGGTAGTGATATTGGTATTTTCTGTAACCGTAATAGCCGGATGAAAATACATAGTACATCCCACGATTAAACCTAATCCAATCTGGCCGATAACTTTAAATTTACCCTCCAGTCCTTTTTTGTCTTTTTTAAATATTTTAATGTAATCGTCAATAAATCCTATAGTTCCCATCCATAATGTGGTGATTATAAGAAGTATCACATATATATTTTCGAGCTTTGCGAAAAGCAATACAGGAATAAGGGTAGAAATAATAATGATAATCCCTCCCATAGTAGGGGTCCCTTTTTTCTCGCTCTGGCCTTCCAACCCTAAATCACGAACACTCTCTCCTACTTGCTTTTTCAGCAGATAGTTAATAATTTTTTTACCGTAAATAGTGGAAATAGCAAGCGAAAAAATAATTGCCATCGACGAACGGAAAGAAATGAATTCAAAAAGACCCGCCCCCGGAATATGGTAATGCGCATTTAAGTAATGGAATAAGTAGTATAACATCGCTCTTATTTATCCAGTTGGGTTAAAAATTCATTTACTATTTTAAAATCATCAAAATCAGATCGTTTTCCATTTATCTCCTGATAGGTTTCATGACCTTTACCTGCGATTAAAATGATATCGTTGGGTTTTGCCAGCTGGCAGGCCGTTTTTATAGCCTGCTTCCGATTTACCACCGACATGGTTTTTTTGAAATTTTGCGGCTCTACTCCCGCCTCTACTTCTTCAATAATTTTATCGGGATCTTCGGTCCTGGGATTATCGCTCGTAAAAATCACTTTCGTACTTAAAGCGGAAGCGATATGTCCCATTTTAGGCCGTTTTGTTCGGTCACGATCGCCTCCACAGCCTACCACGGTTATGAGTTCTTCGTTTTTGGTACGAATGGAATTGATAGTTTCCAGCACATTTTTTAGGGCATCGGGCGTATGGGCATAATCTACGATGGCCGTAATTTTTTGTTTTGAAACCACATATTGAAATCTTCCACTTACAGAATTTAACTGACTTATATACTGAAGATTTTCTTGTGTTTCCAACCCTAATAATTCGGCAGCAGCATAAATAGCCAGAATGTTATAAGCGTTAAAATTCCCTACCAATTTGGACCAGACTTCATTTCCATTCAATTTCAGAAGAAGTCCGCCAAAATGGTTTTCAAGGATTTGGGCATTATAATCGGCCATAGATTTTAAGGCGTACGTATATTTTTTAGCTTTTGTATTCTGAATCATTACAGCGCCATTCTTGTCATCTGCATTCACCAGGGCAAATGCCGAAGCAGAAAGCTGGTCGAAAAAAGCCTTTTTCACATCCCGGTATTCTGCAAAAGTTTTATGATAATCTAAATGTTCATGAGTGAGATTGGTGAAAATTCCTCCGGCAAATTGCAATCCGGCCGTTCGCTGCTGGGCGATCCCATGAGAACTTACCTCCATAAAACAATATTCTATCCCATCATTATTCATCTTTTTTAGATAAGAATTGATGGTAATAGAATCGGGGGTAGTATGAGTGGCTGGAAAATTATTCTCTCCTACTTTAATAGTTACCGTGGAAAGTAATCCAACTTTAAAACCTGCTTTGGTAAAAAGATTATACAATAAAGTGGCAATAGTGGTTTTTCCATTCGTCCCAGTAACACCCACCAGTTTTAAATTGGAAGAAGGATTATCAAAATAATTGGAGGCCATTATAGCCAAGGCTTTTTGAGAATTCTGTACCTGGATATATGTTATCCCATTCACAATAGGAGAAGGCATTTCTTCGCAAATCACAGCCAGAGCACCTTGTTTTAAAGCCTTATCTATATAATTATGACCATCGGCCTGAGTTCCGCGAATGGCCACAAAAACATCGTTCATTTCAACTTTCCTGGAGTCGAAATGTATTGAATTTACAGCTACAGAAGTACTACCAGTAACGGCTTCCATAGGAACTTTATATAATATATCTTTTAATATCTTCAACTTATACTGAGTTCTATTTGTTCGTTTTGTTTCACTGTTTTTCCGGGAGAAACCGACTGTCGTTTTAACTATCCCATCACCTTTAAAAATTACTTTTAAGCCCATATTTTCCAAAAGTGCGAGCGCATCCATTACAGGCATTCCGGTTACATCGGGCATAGTTTGCTCTGTATTTTGAGCTACGGTATAATAGTTTTCGAAATTGTTTGTAATACTGTCATTTTTTACGGCTACAGATTCAATTTCATCTTCAATAGGCGTATCTGTAAAAATCTTTTGCGCGATCCTTTTAAACACCGGGCCACTAACATCTGCACCGTAATATCCTTCGTGGATATCGGGTTTATGAATTACCACAATGCAGGTATATTTTGGGTTATCTGCCGGAAAATATCCCACAAAAGAAGAAATATACCTGCGGGTTAGAGGCCCAGTCTTTCATCCAGTATTCAGTTTGGGCAGTTCCGGTTTTTCCGGCCATCGAAAAATTTGGAGAATAAAGGCTCTTTGCGGTTCCTTTTTTAACCACATTTTTCATCATTGCTTTCACTTTATTAATTGTTTCCTGAGAGCATATTTTAGGATCTATTACTTCTTTCTCATTTTTTACAATGGTTTTATCCCACTCCTTAATTTCTTTAATAAAACGCGGTTTTACCATTTCCCCATTATTGGCAAGCGCATTATAAAAAGTAAGGGTTTGCAATGGGGTAATCTGGATACTTCCGTAACCATAAGAAATCCAGGGCAGGGATAATCCGGACCATTTTTTATCGCCGGGTTTGGGAATATTCGGCTGTCCTTCGCCTTTAATAGGAAGTCCTAATTTTTCATTTAAATGCATGCGGTACAAACCGTCTATAAATTTTTGGGGATGGTCTTTATAATGACCATAAATAAGTTCTACAACACCAACATTAGAGGAAAGCACCACCGCCTGTGAAGCAGTTATTTTTCCGAAGCCCCCATGGTGAGCATCCCGAACAGGATATCCCATTACGCGAATCATCCCATCTTTGGTATCTACCACGGTATTGGTATCTATTACTTTATCTTCCAGCGCCACTACCATGGACATCAATTTAAAAGTCGAGCCGGGTTCATTGGTCTCCCCTACAGCGTAATTGAGCTTTTCATAATAATTTCCCTCTGAAGTTCTTCCAAGATTAGAAATAGCTTTTACTTCGCCGGTTTTGGTTTCCATTACCACTACAGAACCATGATCGGCTTTATATTTTTCTAACTGCGCCAATAAAGCATGATGGGCGATATCCTGAATATTTACATCGATGGTAGAAATTACATCGTAGCCATCTTTGGGCTCTACCTCGTTATTATCGCTAATAGGCTTCCACTCTCCCTGAGAGATTTTTTGTTTAAGCCGGTGCCCATCGGTTCCATCTAAGAAAGGACCGAACGCTCCTTCAAGCCCCGCGCGCGCATAATGGCCATCAGCATCTTTGCGTTCATACCCCACGGTTCTTGCCGCCATTGCCCCTAAAGGGTGCTCCCGAACGGTGCGTTGTTCGACAATCAACCCGCCTTTATAAGCTCCTTTATTTAAAATGGGGAAACTCTTAATCTTCAAATAATCTGAATACCCTAAATTTCTGGCTATTAAAAAATACCGATGCTTGTTGGCCCTAGCAGTTCGCAGTTCCCGAGACCATTGACCCGGAGTTTTTCCAAGCATTTTGGAAAGGTCTTTGGAAAGTGTCGCCACATTTTCTTCAAATAATTCATTGGAAACTGTTACGGCATCGAACCTTATATCATACTTAGGAACCGAGGTTGCCAGTAAATTCCCTTTGGCGTCGTAAAGATTTCCACGATTGGCAGGAATTGTAAAATTTTTGAAGATGGTTTCCTGTGCCATCCTTTTATATTTATCGCCTTCTACAAACTGAATATTAAGAAGTTGAATAGCCACCGCCACCGCAAAGATGAAAATACATCCTGCTACAAAGTACATTCTGTTTAATATGTTCTTTTCGGTAGTTGCCACTGTTACTCTTCTATTTTTACTTTTATTTTATGTGGGGGCGTTTCAGAAGGTTTAATTCCTCTTGCCGCCATTTTATTTGTAAGGTTAGATTCCATTTTAAGGCGCATAAGCGCAGATCGATTATCTAAAAATTCACTTCTCAATTCCAGCACCTGCCCATTTAGCTTTGCTATCTGGTGAACTTTACGCTCTGCGCTGTGGGAACAGGCAATCATGATAATTGCAAGCAGGGTACAAAAAACTATAAACCGCCAGTTTTTTACGGCATCGTCATTTATAAGAAAATTGGCTTTTAAAATGTTATAAATCCCTTTTTTCATTTAATTGAACTTTACAGTTTTTTCGCGATTCTTAATTTTGCGCTGCGTGCACGGTTATTATTTTTAATCTCTTCAGAAGAAGGAACCACAAGACCACCCACTTTTTTAAAAGGAACCGAAATATTTCCATAAAAATCCTTTTCAGGTTCTCCCTGAAAAAGGCCACTTCTTATATATCTTTTCACCAACCTGTCTTCAAGAGAGTGATAAGAAATAAGGCTTAACCTTCCGTTTTTCACTATTAGTTCCTCGGTTTGTAATAAAAATTCTTTCAAGGCTTCAATCTCCTGATTTACCTCTATGCGAATGGCCTGATAAATTTGCGCCAGAATCTTATTTTCCTTTTCCTTGAACAGCAAGGGCTTTAAAATTTCATTTAAACGTTCGCTACTTTCAATAGGTTGCTTTTTTCGAGCTTTTACAATCTCAGAGGCAAGTCGCGGAGCATTCTTTAAATCGGCATAGTCATAAAACATTTGTTTTAGCTGTTCTTCTTCATATTCATTTATTACTTCATAAGCGCTCAGCTGGCTGGTTTGATCCATTCTCATATCGAGTTTAGCTTCAAATCTTGTTGAAAATCCGCGTTCTGCGACGTTAAACTGATGCGATGAAACCCCGAAATCACCCAGAATACCATCTACCTGCTTTATTCCATGGAATCTTAAAAACCGCTTTATAAACCGAAAATTTTCATTTATCAGAGTGAACCTGGCATCATTAATAGTATTTGCAAGTGCATCTGTATCCTGATCGAAAGCGAAGAGCCGGCCATTTTGGCCCAGTCTGCTTAAAATTTCCCGGGAATGGCCACCGCCACCAAAAGTTGCATCCACATAAACTCCATCCGGCCGGATATTCAATCCGTTAACCGATTCCTGAAGCAATACAGGGTTATGATACTCCATCAAATTCATCGTTACCCATCACATCTTCAGCCAATTCTGCAAAATCATCGGCTGCAGCATCAATGGCATTTTCATATTTTTCTTTATCCCAGATCTCAACGATATTTATTGCCGAAGACAGAACAATTTCTTTCCCTATATTCGCAAAACTCACCAGATCTTTAGGGATTAATAACCGCCCGTTGGTATCTACTTCTATCGTTTTTACTCCGGCCGTAAATCTTCTGATGAAATCGTTGTTTTTCTTTTTAAAACGGTTAAGACCGTTTATTTTTTGCATCAGTTTCCCCCATTCTTCCATAGGATATAATTCCAGGCAAGGCTGAAAAACCGATCGTTTTAAAACAAAACCTTCCTGTAACATGGGCGCCAATTGCTTTTTTAATGCAGCCGGCAACATTAAGCGGCCTTTCGCATCAACTTTGCATTCATATGTTCCAATTAGATTTACCACTTCCAAGGTTTATAGTTTCAAATATATTGAAATTATTACCACATTTTACCACATTTTACCACTTTGTTGATAAGTTTTTCCACATAGAGGCCTGAAACACTTCTATATAGCCCTATTTAATTAGCGTTCAGCAGGTTGAAAAAAAGTGAAGTATTTTGAAAAAATTAATGATTTTTTCTAGCGCTTTTTATCCAAAAAACCTTTATTGAAATGCGCAGTGTATTGCACAAAAATGATTATACTTGTACTGAAATCGCTATATTTGCGATTGCTAACCGCAAAGGGTATCCATGAACATGATTTAAAGCAAGAAGGAAAGTTTACTTACCTGGAAAAAGGGGAAGGTACACCAATCGTTATTTTGCATGGACTTATGGGAGGCTTAAGTAATTTTGATGGGGTGATCGATTTTTTTCCGGAGAAAGGCTATAAAGTACTTATTCCGGAGCTTCCTTTGTATACCATGTCACTTTTAAAAACAAGCGTGGGAACTTTCGCAAAATACCTTCGGGATTTTATTAAGCTGAAAGGCTACAAGGAGGTGATATTATTGGGAAATTCCCTGGGAGGCCACATTGCCTTATTATGTACAAAAATGTACCCCGAAATTGTAAAATCCCTTGTTATTACCGGAAGTTCAGGACTTTATGAAAACGCAATGGGAGAGAGTTATCCCCGCCGTGGCGATTATGAATTCATTAAAAAGAAGGCCCAAAATGTTTTTTACGATCCTGCCGTAGCTACGAAAGAAATTGTAGATGAAGTGTATGTAACAGTTAGTGATCGCAATAAACTTATAAAAACACTTGCCATTGCAAAAAGTGCCATCCGGCATAATATGGCAAAAGATTTGCCAAAAATGAACACTCCCACCTGCATTATTTGGGGAAAAAACGATAATGTGACTCCCCCGGAAGTAGCCGAAGATTTTGAACGTTTACTCCCCGATTCAGATCTTTACTGGATCGATAAGTGCGGCCATGCAGCAATGATGGAACACCCTGAAGTTTTTAATGAATTACTCTATAACTGGCTTCAAAAACGCGGGTACTAAGCGCACTAATTAAATACTAATGAAAATTTCTTCTGCCGAATTTGTAATCAGCAATAGCGATGTTGCGAAATGCCCTAACAGTTTATTGCCGGAATATGCATTTATTGGCAGAAGTAACGTGGGAAAATCTTCGCTTATCAATATGCTTACCGGCAGAAAGAGCCTGGCAAAAATCTCCGGAAAACCTGGAAAAACTCAGCTTATCAATCATTTTCTTATCAACGACAGCTGGCATCTGGTAGATTTACCAGGATATGGCTATGCCCAGGTTTCTAAATCGGTAAAAAAAACCTTTCAAAAATTTATAACCGCATATTTTGAACAGCGCCAGCAAATGCTTTGCGCCTTTGTACTCATAGACAGCCGCCATGAACCACAGCCAATCGACCTTGAGTTTATGGAATGGCTTGGAGAGAGAGAAATTCCTTTTTGCATTATTTTTACTAAAGCCGATAAATTGAAAGGGAAAAAACTGGAAAAAAATATTGAGAATTATACGAAAATCATGCTTCAGAGTTGGGCAGAAATGCCCAGGTATTTTGTAACATCATCACAGGCAGGGATAGGACAGGAAGAAGTTTTAAATTATATTGAAGAAATTAATCAACAGTTTTTAGGGGCATAATTAACCCCGAATCCCTTCAGAATAAAATCCTCTCCTTACAAAAATAAAAAACTGCCCGGAACATAGTTATTCCAGGCAGTATATAATAAAATTGAACACCACTTACTTATCTTAAAGCGCAGCTACGTGCTTTGCCAAGCTAGATTTTAAATTGGAAGCTTTATTATCGTGAATGATATTTTTCTTCGCCAATTTATCAATCATAGAAACTACAGAAGGATATAAAGTTTCAGCTTCTTTTTTATCGGCTTCCCGTAGTTTTTTGATAGCGTTTCTAGTTGTTTTATGCTGGTAGCGGTTACGGAGTCTCTTAGACTCATTGCTACGAATTCTCTTTAACGCTGATTTATGATTTGCCATTACAAATACTATTTAATTAATTTTTTAAAGTAGTCCGTAGGGGAATCGAACCCCTGTTACCAGGATGAAAACCTGGCGTCCTAACCCCTAGACGAACGGACCATGATCGTTTCAAAAAAGGAGTTGCCGTCTGTGCGGGCAAATTTATCCTTTTACAGGTTTAACTCAAATTTGCTTTGTAGTCCGTAGGGGAATCGAACCCCTGTTACCAGGATGAAAACCTGGCGTCCTAACCCCTAGACGAACGGACCATTTTTTGCTTAAATGCGGATGCAAAAATACAACTATTTTTTAATGCCACAAATGTTGTTCTGTTTTTTTGAAGAATAATTAAAAATCCCCTAATTACCCTTACTTAATAAGGCTTCGCGTTAATACGCGCCTTTATTTATTTCCAAAAATCTTCTAATATGCTTTAGCAAAAAGGACACGACGGGAAGAAGGCTTCCCTGTTAAAACACAAGTACCTTCCTCCTCATCAGCATTTAGAGGAATACATCGAATGGTAGCTTTTGTTTTTTCTTTGATCTTTAATTCGGTTTCAGAGGTCCCATCCCAATGAGCAGAAATAAACCCGCCTTTGCTATTTAATACTTTTTTAAACTCCTCAAAAGTATCCACCTTAGTGATGTGTGAATCCCTGAAATCTTTTGCTTTATTATAAAGACTCTCCTGAATTTCCTTCAATAAGACAGGGATTTTCTTTACTACTTCGTCCTGAGAAATAAATTCTTTGCTTAAAGTATCACGACGAGCCAGCTCTACACTTCCTTTTTCAAGGTCTTTAGGGCCAATGGCAATTCTTAAAGGAACTCCCTGCAGTTCATACTGGGCAAATTTCCAACCAGGTTTTTGTGTGTCACGATTATCATATTTCACAGAAACTCCGGCGGATTTTAATTTTGTAGCCAAATCTTCGGCTACCGCGTCAATCTGTTGTAATTGTTTTTCTCCTTTATAAATAGGTACAATAACCACCTGAATGGGTGCAAGATTAGGGGGGAGTACCAGGCCATTATCATCGCTATGTGTCATAATTAAAGCTCCCATTAATCGCGTGGACACTCCCCAGGAAGTAGCCCAAACATATTCCAGGCTACCTTGGTCCGATGCAAACTTAACATCGAAAGCTTTGGCAAAATTTTGACCTAAAAAGTGAGAAGTTCCTGCCTGTAATGCTTTTCCGTCCTGCATTAATGCTTCTATACAATAGGTTTCCACGGCGCCTGCGAATCGTTCATTTTCAGACTTGGTCCCTTTTATAACCGGAATTGCCATGAAATTTTCAGCAAATTCGGCATATATATCGTTCATTAATCTGGCTTCCTGCACAGCTTCTTCACGGGTAGCATGGGCTGTGTGCCCTTCCTGCCATAAAAATTCTGCAGTCCTTAAGAATAAGCGGGTTCTCATTTCCCAACGCACCACGTTCGCCCACTGGTTTATTAAAATAGGTAAATCTCTATACGATTGTATCCAACCTTTATAAGTATTCCAAATGATAGCTTCAGACGTTGGACGCACAATAAGCTCTTCTTCGAGTTTCGCTTCGGGATCCACAATGAGCTTCGATTTATCGTTAGGATCTGTCTTTAACCTATAATGGGTAACTACTGCACATTCTTTGGCGAAGCCTTCAGCATTTTTTTCTTCAGCTTCAAAGAGACTTTTAGGAATAAAAAGAGGAAAATAAGCATTTTCATGCCCTGTTTCCTTAAACATCCTGTCCAATTCAGCCTGCATTTTTTCCCAAATAGCAAACCCGTACGGTTTGATAACCATACAGCCTCTAACCGCTGAATTCTCTGCTAAATTAGCTCTGTTCACTAATTCATTGTACCATTTCGAATAATCTTCGTTACGGGTAGTTAATCTCTTACTCATTCCTATGTTTTGGCATAAATATTGTATCTTTTACAACCTAAAGTTGTGCCTATGTTAAAGGTACAACAGGTTAGCGCAAAACTAACTATTTTTGTATTGTTCAACAATTAAATACACAGCTAATGAAACTTTATTATTACATATCGAAAAATCTACTTTCTTTCTTAGCTCCAGTATCATTATTATTGTTGGCATCTTGTGGTTCCTATCAGTATTCAGGCTATCAACCTGATGGAGTTTATGGGGATAATACCCAAAACTATGAGAAAGCTCAAAATGTATCTCCAACAGATAATAGCGATTATTATAAGAGTTTATTTGAGGAAGAATCTGCCCTTTATGGAGATGTCCTTTCTGAAGGTTCCATTTTTACCGATGTAGATAGTTACACCACTACTGGTGACTATAATATTAACGACCAAACTACAAATTATCAGGGCGGAAGTGCTCCCTGGGGCGAAGATCCGGATGAATATGCCGTAAACATATATAGCAATGGTTATTATGGATTTGGTTATCCCTACGGTGCATATGGATACGGGTACGGTTATCCTTATTATGGATATGGTTATGGATACGGATATCCATATTATGGCGGTTATGGTTACCCTTATTACGGGTACGGATATGGATACCCTTATGAATATGGCTATGGTTATCCTTATTATATTGGATTTGGCATAAACATCCATCCTTTCTTTTACGGTACAGGAGGATGGTATAATCCTTATTACTATTACGGGAATACCCGGGGTTACGATTACAATAACCACGTTGCCTATAATTATTCAAGGCGTAACTCCTATTACGGAGACCGTTATTCAGGGTCTAATACCATAAGAAGTGCTGCTAATCTGGATTCCCGAAGAAATTCTTCTTCGTATTCAAGAAGTATTCAAAACATGCGAAGTTCAGGAAATAATTACGGAGTCACTCGCAGAACGTACTCCAGAGATTATAACACTCGTTCTAATACAAATACTTCAAGGTCCGGCAGAAGCTATGATCCCAACAACACCTATAGGCGTTCTTCCAGAAGTAACAGTGGAACTTATCGCTCAAGTTCTCCAACTCAAAGAAGGTCTGTTCCCACTACCACAAGAAGCTCCAGTACACCAAGAAGTTCGGGCACCACAACCCGAAGCTCAGGTGGATCAAGTTCAAGAGGTTCTGGCACAAGAGGTTCTGGTAGTAGAGGAAGAGGATAATCTAATAATTATTTAGTAATAAAATATTTTATGAAAAAGCTATATTTACTGGTCATAGCCTCTTTGGCTGTGACCTTTTCTCAGGCACAAGACATCACCGATGCCACAAGATATTCAACAGAAATGCTTTCAGGAACGGCTCGTTTCAGGGCACTTAGTGGAGCCTTTGGAGCTCTGGGCGGCGATTTATCTGCCCTGGAAATAAATCCCGCCGGAAGTGCAATATTTCTTAACAGTTATGCTACCGTTACTCTCGATTTTGCCAATGCTAAAAACGAAACCAATTATTTTAACGGATATACCTCCAGTAAAAATTCACAGGTATATTTAAATCAGGCCGGAGGAGTCTTTGTTTTTAACAGTGTGGACCCTGAAAATAACTGGCAAAAATTTTCACTAGGTCTTAATTATGACCAAACCAATACTCTTGACGATAATTTTGTGGCACAAGGCACGGGGAATACTTCTATAGCCCAGTATTTTTTAAAGTATGCGAATGGAGTACCTTTGGATTTACTTCAAACTCGTGATAACGAAACCGTAACAGAACTTTATAAATACTTAGGTGAAAACGAAGGATATGGAGCGCAGCAGGCATTTTTGGGATATCAAGGTTACATTATAGACCCGGCAAGCGACGACCCCAATAACACCAGTTATTCTACCCCCGTTGCTTCCGGAAATTTCAATCAGTCCTATTCTCATATCTCTTCTGGACTTAATGGAAAATTCTCTTTTAATTTCGCTACAGAATACAAGGATTTTCTTTACCTGGGACTTAATTTAAATGCTCATTTTCTTAATTATGACAGGTCGGTGCAGCTTAGGGAAAGCAACAGTAATTCCGGTGCTGGATCCAACACAATTCTATTTAGGAATAATTTAAGCACTACCGGAAATGGATTTTCATTTCAACTGGGTGCTATTGGGAAAGTTAACGATTTTTTACGATTGGGTGCTTCCTATGAATCTCCTACCTGGTTTACCATTTCTGAACAGGCTTCACAAACACTCGCCACAGACGGGGATCAATTTGGAGGATCTATTACCGTTAATCCAAATGTTGTAAATATTTATCCCGATTACACCTTACAAACTCCCGGAAAACTTACCGGAAGTGTAGCCCTTATATTTGGCGATAATGGATTATTAAGTTTTGATTACTCTTATAAAGATTACTCCAACACTCAATTTCGCCCTGCGAAAGACCCAAGTTTCTCAAATCAAAATGAAATTATCGCTTCTAATCTAAAAGCAACTTCCAGCTACAGACTGGGAGGTGAATATAGAATTGAAAATTGGAGCCTTCGTGGCGGGTACCGTTTTGAACAGAGCCCATACAACACACAGAATACCATTGGAGATCTCAATGGTTTTTCTGCAGGCCTGGGCTATGATTTTGGAAATGTGAAACTGGATGCCGCCTACGACAGTTCTTCGCGAACCGATAATCCTCAGTTATATCAAACCGGACTTACAGATTCTGCCCAATTAAAAAGAGATTTTTCGAGCGTAGTGGTTTCTTTAAGCTTCGGAATATAATAAATAATACCTATTATTAATTAAGCGAAGAATAACCCTTACCAAAGTTGGTAGGGGTTATCTTTTTAAAGAAAAATGCCCTTTAAACTGTTTTATTTCATTTGAAGAATTATCTGAATAATTTAGAAAAAACCAATATTCATCAGCCGGCATGGAGCGACCATTAAATTTTCCGTCCCAGCCATTCCCGTTAGGATCAAGTTCCTTTAAAAATTTACCATATCGGTCGAAAATCAAAATTTTATAAACCTGCAATTTCCCTTCCTGCTTTAAAATATTCCAGGTGTCATTATATCCATCTGAATTTGGAGTAAAAAACCTGGGATACCCTACCAATTGAAAGGATTTTGTAACCTGCCCGCATCCGTTTATCTGCTTTACTGTAATTCTATGGTCTCCGGCAGAAATGTGAGTAAAAATCGCCGAATTTTGCCAGACTCCATTGTCTAATTGAAATTGATAATCATTTACATCCATTCCGTTTTGTAAAATTGCGGTGGCGGTATAACCATTATCAAAATCACTTCCCGAAATATTAATTGTAACATCTCCGGGAGGTTGTAGGATTTTTAGGTGGGTGGTAAAAGAAACCGTACATCCTGAATTATTATCGGTAACGGTTAGAGAAATATCCTGAAAATCAGGTATTTCATCTATATAAAATATGGGGTTTTGGACTCCGTTTCCATCCGGATCGTTAGCGGGAGTCCAGTTATAGGTATAACCGGAACCCAAATCCTTACCCAGCGATATTACTCTCGTAAGAATATTATTAGTATCAACGCATAAATAAGTGGTATCTGCCAGCGAGATATCTAAGGGAGGATCTATTTTCAAATTAAATGAAACGGGATCTGAGACGCATCCCGGCCCGTTTTGGGAAATAGTAGCTAAAATTTGCTGATTGGAGGAACCTTCATAGTTTACAGGATCCGGAATAGGCTCTTCCGCATTTAAATGTGCTTGGTCCAAATAATAATGAGTAGAAAAATCCTCAGGATTATTATAATTCTGCAGTAATTCTGTGTCTGCATTTGTTAAATTGAAAATAGCCTTTTCGGGATCATCGTTACACACTATTAAATCTGAAGGCTGGGCTGCTACCGGTGTCTTGGCAAAATTTATAGTAATTTCATCGCTTGTTTCGGTAGCAGTAACCGAATTTACAGCAGTAATCTTATAAAGTCCGGGTTGGGTAACTGTTAATTTTGAACCAGCTTCATTGGGAATCTGAACATAACTGTTCGATACACTGCTGTACTTATACCATTTAAAAATATCTGCATTTACATTCATAGCCACCAACTCCGTGCTGTCTTTTCCACATACAGTTCGATCGTCGCCCAGGATATTAACTATGGAACAATCTGTTGATCCCGCATTGGGATCTGAGGTATTGGTTTGAGAGAGGCTTATATAGCCGGGAGATTCAGAATAATTTGTAATTAATACCACATATATTTCTCCCTTTACTGCATTTGGGATAGAAAAATTTTCTGTCGTGGCAGGTTTATAACTGCAATCCACCACATTGCCTGCAGATAAAGCACTACTACTACAAAAATTCTGATCTTCATTAAAAGGTCCCCAGGCTATAAAATCTACATCTAGTGTTAGGCCAGAGCCGTCCGGCTTTACGTTCTGGCTTATTTCGAAATCAAGTCTTCCAGATTTTTCAATTTTTAAGTAAAACCATGCAGGATAAGGCCTGCTATCCAGACATCCATAATAAGGACCGGGTTCCGAGGTGGTTTCGGTACTATTATCTCTATTGGAATTTGAAAAAACATAGTGAGTGCTTCCGGCACAAAAAGGTTGAATATTGGAACACCTGTCTCCCTGTGCGAAGACATATGAATGGCTTAATAATAAAAATAAGACCATAAAGACCAAAGAATTTGATAATCTCATACTTAAAAAGCCAGCTCCTGCAAATTAAGAAAATTCGTTCAACTTTTGCGTAGTGCTTTTCATCAACTTTGCGAGAAACAGCTTGAAAATGTATATCTTTGCAAGTCAAACAGAAGAATTACGACTACTTAAGAAAAAGCGCTATGAAGATAGACAACTTAGAAAATGAAATTGAGGAGATAGGAAATCTACATGCCAGCACAGCTGCGGAAACCCCCATTCGAGAAGATGCATTTGATTTAAGCGATTCAGAAAAAATAGCATCAATTAATAAAGATGTAGAGCATATTCTTCACACTTTGGGAATGGATCTTAACGACGACAGTATAAAAGGTACTCCGCAACGCGTGGCCAAAATGTTTGTAAATGAAATATTTTCCGGTCTTAATCCTAAAAATAAACCCAAAGCCTCCACTTTCGAGAATAAATACAGATATGGGGAGATGCTTGTAGAAAAAAATATTACCATCTATTCTACCTGTGAGCACCACTTATTGCCAATTGTGGGACGGGCCCATGTGGCCTACATCTCTAATGGGAATGTAATTGGTCTTTCGAAAATGAATAGAATAGTAGATTATTTTGCAAAAAGACCGCAAGTACAGGAAAGAATGACTATGCAAATCGTTCAGGAATTGCAAAAAGCTTTAGGAACAAAGGATGTCGCTTGTGTTGTAGATGCAAAACACCTTTGTGTGAACAGCCGTGGAATTCGCGATATAGAAAGCAGCACGGTAACCAGTGAATTTGGCGGTGCTTTCAAAAATAAAGAAACCAAAAGAGAGTTTTTAGATTATATAAAACTGGACACCAAATTTTAAGATAATACTAATTTTCCACATTTCTTATTATGCCTATTTACAATGACCAGCCTCTAAAAATTTATAACTCGATTTCTGGCCAGAAGGAACTCTTTAAGCCAATTAATGAAGGACATGTAGGAATGTATGTATGTGGGCCTACGGTTTACAGCAACGTACATTTAGGGAATTGCCGCACCTTTATTTCTTTTGATCTGGTGTTTCGATATCTTAAGCATTTAGGATATAAAGTGCGCTATGTACGGAATATTACCGATGCCGGCCATCTTGAAAATGATGCGGATTCGGGGGAAGACCGAATTGCAAAAAAAGCGAGGCTGGAGCAGATAGAACCTATGGAAGTAGTGCAACGCTATACAATAGATTTTCATAATACTCTGCAAAAATTCAATAATTTACCTCCAAGCATAGAACCTACCGCGACTGGACATATAGTAGAGCAGATAGAAACCATTAAAAAAATTCTTGATAAAGGCCTCGCTTATGTGGTTAACGGATCGGTTTATTTTGATGTTTTTAAATACAATAAAACCCACGATTATGGTAAATTAAGCGGAAGGGATATTGAAGATATGATCGCTAATACACGGGAGCTTGCTGCGCAAAGCGATAAAAAAAATCCCCAGGATTTTGCACTGTGGAAAAAAGCCGAACCACAACATATTATGCGCTGGCCTTCGCCCTGGAGCGATGGGTTTCCGGGCTGGCACCTGGAATGTACCGTTATGAGTACCAAATATCTGGGAGAAGAATTTGATATTCATGGAGGCGGAATGGACTTGAAATTTCCTCATCACGAATGTGAAATCGCCCAGGGAGAAGCTTCAACAGGTAAAAACCCGGTGCACTATTGGATGCACGCCAATATGCTTACTCTTAATGGGAAGAAAATGGCAAAAAGCACCGGAAACTTCATTTTACCAAATGAAATTTTTACCGGTGACAATAATATTCTAAGTAAAGCCTTCAGTCCTTCTGTGGCGAGGTTTTTTATGCTTCAGGCCAATTACCGAAGTATCCTCGATTTTTCGAATGATGCGATTCTGGCGAGCGAAAAAGGTTTCAATCGCCTCATGGAAGCCTATAGAAGTATAGATTCGCTCCCGGTAACGAAAAAATCATCCTTTAGTGTTCCCAATTGGAAGCAGCAATGCTACGAGGCAATGAATGACGATTTTAATAGCCCCGTATTAATTGCCAACCTTTTTGAAGGGGTTAAGTATATTAACGCCCTAAAAGAGGAAGAGCATCAAATTACCGAAGAAGATAAACAAGTGCTTAAAAACACAATGCACGATTTTATTTTTGATGTTCTTGGGTTACAGGATACAACTTCTATAAATGAAAATAATTCCCAGAAACTGTCTGGTACAGTAGAGATGCTAATCAACTTACGTGCGGAAGCACGCAATAATAAGAATTTTGCACTAAGTGATGAAATTCGCGATCAGCTCTTGGAATTGGGAATTCAATTAAAAGACGGAAAAGAGGGTACCACCTTTTCTTTAGATTAAAAAAAGATGTACAAAAAGTGGCTTACATTACCCTTCATTCTGCTGGTGAAATTTTATCAGAAATTTATTTCGCCCCTAACGCCTGCCAGCTGTAGGTACAGTCCCACCTGCTCTCAATACACACTGGGCGCTTTACAAAAACATGGAATTTTTAAAGGAGGGTGGCTTAGCATAAAACGAATTGCCAGTTGCAATCCATGGGGGGGATCTGGCTACGACCCCGTACCTTAAACGATCTGTGCATTATTTGATAGCTTGCCTCTTCAAAACCATCGAAAAACGTATATTTACAGCATAATCTAAAACAATTTGAATGTTATTTAATGCTATCGTCTGGAGTCCATCTGAAGGATTGGATTTAGGATTTTTTACCCTGCACTACTACAGCTTAATGTTTGTTATTGCCTTTAGTTTGGGCTGGTATATCATGAAAAACATTTATATAAAAGAAGGAATTCCTATTGAAAAACTGGATCCTCTTTTTATTTATACCGTTCTGGCAACACTAATTGGGGCCAGGTTAGGCCATGTGTTTTTTTACGACTGGGCATATTTCCAACATCATTTGCTTGAAATTGTACTTCCCGTAAAATTTGAACCTCATTTCGAATTTACCGGATTTAGAGGATTGGCAAGCCATGGGGCAGCCATAGGAATTATTGTTGCGATGTATCTTTACAAGAAAAAGGTATTGAATAAGCCCGTGTTATGGATTTTAGACCGAGTGGTAATTCCGGTTGCCAGTGGAGGTGTTTTTGTAAGAATAGGCAATTTTATGAATTCTGAAATCATAGGGAAACCTACTCATAGTAATTACGGGGTAATATTCGCAAATTTAGGAGAAACTTTTCCCCGGCATCCTGCTCAATTATATGAATCTTTTTGTTATTTGATAGCCTTTATCATACTATGGTTCACCTACTGGAAAACAGACAAAAAATATAAAGTAGGATACCTCTTTGGCCTATTTTTAGTACTTATATGGACTATCAGGTTCTTTGTAGAATTCATTAAAGAACCTCAGGTAGAAGAAAGAGCTTCCTGGTTGTTAAATACCGGCCAATGGTTGAGTATTCCTTTTATAATTGCAGGTTTCTATTTTATGTACAGGCCACACAAGCAAATCCTAAAATGAAAAGAAGCATAAAATATCTGAGTTTAGGATTAATTTCGGTGTTGCTTGCCTGTAATAACGATACTAAAGAACCTGAAGTAAAGACTGAAGAAATAAAATTTCAGAAAGAAGGAGAACTATTTTTACTTAAACAGCAGGATACTCTTCAAAAAATAGATATTGAAATAGCGGATGACTCTTATGAGCGGGCAACGGGATTAATGTATCGTACTTCCATGGAATCTAACCAGGGAATGCTTTTTATTTTTCCAGATTCAGCCGGCCGCTATTTTTATATGAAAAACACCTATATCCCGCTCGATATTATTTATTACAGTAAAGACAGCACTGTTGTAAGTTATATAGAAAATGCTGTGCCACGAGACGAAACCTCTTTGCCCTCGGAAGGTCCCGCTAAATTTGTATTGGAATTAAACGCAGGAAAAGTTCAGGAATGGAATATTGAAAAAGGTGATAAAATTTCCTTTTACCGAACTCAGGCTTCCCAATAATCTCTTTTTATAACATCCAGAAAGAGATCATAAACCATTTAAGACTGATCCACGGTTCGAATTTTACTCTTTAGAAGATGGTAAAGGGAGTAAGTACCATCAGTTCTTAGATAAATATAAAAAAGCCGCTCAATGAGCGGCTTTTTCTATAATCAGAAAGCAAATTATTACTTCCTTTTTTTCTTTTTATCTTCAATAAGGGTCTTGGTTTTTACACTATCAAACATTATTGGACTCGCAATAAATAAAGATGAATAAGTACCTACTCCAATACCTATAATCATTGCGAACATAAATCCACGAAGGCTTTCACCTCCAAAAAAGAAGATCGCGATTAACACCACTAACGTGGTAAGAGAGGTATTAAGGGTACGACCTAGCGTACTGCTTAATGCCGAATTCACAATTCTAAATAAAGGCCAGCTATCCCTATGCTCATGAGTGTACTCCCTAATCCTGTCAAACACAATAACCGTATCGTTAAGCGAATAACCAATAACGGTCAATATCGCCGCAATAAAGGATTGGTTAATTTCCATATTAAAAGGCATAATATCATAGGTAAGCGAGAAAATACCTAATGTGATGAGTACGTCGTGGAATACTGCCACCACTGCTCCCAAACTGTATTGCCATTTTCTAAAACGCAAGAGTATATAAAGGAATACTACGATCAATGATCCAATAACGGCCCAGAAAGAATCGTTTTTAATATCATCGGCAATTGTTGGACCTACCTTCATAGACTGCATAATACCAATCGCCTTATCGTTGGAACCAACAGTAAAATCATCGAAGGTGGTATTGGCAGGTAAATAAGGCTTTAAGGCACCAAACATTTTTTGCTGAATCTCGGTATCTACCGCTTCTCCTTCATCTTCTACTTTATATTTAGTGGTAATTTTAAGCTGATTATTAGCACCGAAAGTTTTTGCTTCTGCACTTCCAAAAACTGCAATAAGATCTTTTTCTACTTTAGTTGCATTTACATCATCGGCAAATCGAACAGTATATGTTCTACCTCCCAAAAAGTCCACCCCTTGGTTAAGGCCTTTAGTAAAGAAGGAAATAATGCTTACCAAAATTACTATTCCCGAACATATGTAGGCTATTTTTCTTTTTGAAAGGAAATTAACATCGATATTCTTGAAAAGGTTTTTAGTAAGATTGGTAGAGAAAAGAAGTGACTTACCATTTTTACCGTACCCATCTATAAATAATCTGGTTACGAAAATGGCAGTAAATAAAGAGGTTGCAATACCTATTAATAAGGTAGTCGCAAATCCTTTAATAGGCCCTGTTCCCAGAACTAATAATATAAGTCCGGTTAGCCCTGTGGTAATATTAGCATCAAGAATAGAAGACAATGCGTTGCTGAAACCATCTTTAATAGCTGCCACCTGCGACTTACCTTTATCTAATTCTTCTTTAATACGCTCAAAGATCAGTACGTTCGCATCTACCGACATACCGATAGTTAATACAATACCTGCGATACCCGGTAAGGTTAGGACCGCACCAAGCCCGGCCAATATTCCGAAAATGAAAAGAAGGTTTACTGCAAGAGCGATATCTGCATAAAAACCGGCCTTTCCGTAATAAACAATCATCCATATTAACACCAATAAAAGTGCGATAAGGAAAGAGTTGATACCACTGGTAATAGCTTCCTGACCTAAAGATGGCCCTACCACTTCACTCTGAATAATATCTGCAGAAGCTGGTAATTTCCCTGCTCTTAACACATTGGCTAAATCCTGCCCTTCAGTAATTGTGAAGTCTCCTGTAATCTCACTTCTACCTCCTGCGATAGGACCGGTAGAAACTCCGGGTGCCGAGTACACTACATTATCCAGTACAATGGCTATATTGCTTTTTTGAGTATAGGCATTCCCCGTCATTTCTTCCCAGGTTTTTGCTCCTTTTCCATTCATTTGCATGGAAACAGCAACCCCACCCATCTGGTCGTAAGTTTGTTTGGCATCGGTAATTACATCTCCTGTTAAAGGAGCGGCATTTTCCCGATTCCCTTTTAAAGCATAAAGCGCAACCACATTATCCTTTGGCACTCCCCAGGCAAACTCTGCATAATGCAAGTTTGCAGGAAGCAATGCTCTTACCTGCGGCATATTTAAATATTTTCTTACCTGAGCCGTATCTTTTTCCTGAAAAGTAGCTAACACAGGGCTTCCTTCATAACCCGGAGAAACCATTAAATCCAATAAGGGATTATTGGCTGCAGATTTTGTTTGAGTTGTATCCTCGGCGTTTGCCAATAACTTATTTATTTGCTCACTTTCTTTGGTTCCAGAAGTATCCTGAACAATAGTATCTTTTTGTTTTTTCTTTACCGTTTCAGCTAATAACTGGTTTGCTTCTCCAAGGAAGTTATTGAAATCGGTGTTTTTATAAGTATACCAGAACTCCAGCTGCGCGGTACTTTGAAGAAGTTTTATTACACGGCTTATATCCTTAGCCCCTGGAAGCTCTACCAGGATTCTTCCTGTATTCCCTAAGCGCTGAATATTTGGCTGAGTTACACCGAATTTGTCGATACGTTTACGCAATACTTCAAAAGCTGAAGTAATAGATTCATTCACTTTATCGCGAATAACAGGTTCTACCTGTGCGTTGGTCATATCAAAATTAATGTCATCGCTAAGGGTTTTATTAGCGAATACATCGGGAGATGCTAATTTAGCATCCGGGATAGCGTTAAATTTTTCAAAGAAAAGATCTACAAAACTTTCCTGACTATCTTTTTGTGCTGCTTCCGCTTCGGCTAAAGCTTTATTAAAAGCAGGATCTTTAGAATGATTTGCAAGACCTCGTAAAATATCCTTTACAGAAATCTGAAGAATTACATTGATACCACCTTTTAAATCGAGTCCTTTATTAAGCTCTTTATCTTTGGAGGTGTTATAAGTAATCCCGGCGAAAATATCTTTATCTCCAATGGAGTCCAAATACCGTGTCTCTTCTCGATCTCTTTTAGCCGAGTAATCCGGCACCTCGGCAGATATTTTATTTTTGGCAAATGTTTCGGCATCGCTTTCTACCCCGCCGGCAATAAATGTAAACGCAAGTTGATATATACATACCAACCCAAATAAAATTGCAAAAATCCTGATCAGTCCTTTATTCTGCATTATTCCTTTATGTTTAGGTCAATTTTTAAAACGGACAAATATAGGGCTTCAATAATCAAATCCCAATTATTTTTTTTTGAAAATTTTAACTTTTAAGCGTATAAAAGGCCGCTGAATTTGCGGCCTTTTATACGCTTAAAATTTCTTCTATATATTTAATTTAAAAAGCTTTAAACATCCAGTAAACCATTGGTTTTTTTAACTCCTTCGGCACTTTCTTTCAGTTTGCTGCTTTCAGCATCATTCAATTTAATTTCAACAATTTTTTCTAAACCATCTTTTCCAAGAATAGCAGGAACTCCAATGCAAAGATCATTCAATCCATATTCTCCTTCCAATAAGGCCGAACAGGGAAACATTTTTTTCTGATCGCACAAAATAGCCTGAACTAATCCTGAAACCGCAGCGCCGGGAGCATACCAGGCACTAGTGCCCAATAATTTTGTAAGAGTGGCACCCCCAACTTTGGTATCTTCGGCTACCTGATTTAATCTGTCTTTATCTAAAAATGCGGTTACCGGAACGCTGTTTCTGGTTGCAAGCCTGGTGAGCGGTACCATTCCCGTATCGCTGTGTCCTCCTATCACCATTCCGTCCACATCAGAAGGCGGACATTCCAAAGCTTCGCTTAAACGAAATTTAAAACGCGCACTGTCCAAAGCTCCACCCATTCCAATAATTCGGTTTCTTGGAAGTTTGGTGGTTTTATGCACCAGGTAAGTCATAGTATCCATAGGATTACTTACCACGATTACCACCGTATTGGGAGAATGTTTAATAAGATTTGAAGAAACCTCTTTTACGATATTGGCATTTATTCCTATAAGTTCTTCACGAGTCATTCCTGGTTTTCTGGGAATTCCGCTGGTAATTACTACCACATCACTATCCGCGGTTTTGGAATAATCGTTTGTAGAACCGGTAATTTTGGTGTCAAACCTGTTTAAGGTAGCTGTTTGCATTAAATCCATGGCCTTTCCTTCTGCAACACCTTCTTTAATATCCAGCAATACAACTTCTGAAGCGAAATTTTTAATAGCGATATACTCTGCGCAACTGGCACCCACGGCACCAGCTCCAACGATGGTAACTTTCATTTTATATGATTTTTAAAGAATTACTAAATTAGTACGAAAATACGAATTATGATGCACACTAGTAATAAGGAATGGTTAAAGTATCTTTAGAATTGATAATGTAAGCCAAGATTTGCATTAAAGAAACTACTTGCCGTAAACATGGTGCTCACCTTAAAGCTATCGCCAATATAATAATTGAACCCAAGATCTCCTTTAAATTTTGCTTCGGAATTACCTAATCCTTTTAGACCATCATTAACCAAGGAAAGAGCTATCCCTTCTCCTCCCATACTGTAATCAAAATTAGAATTCACAACCCCTAAACCTGCAAAAACTTCAAAATCATCATAACGTTTGGAGCCTAAAAGTTGCCCTAACCAGAGATTAGCATCTACATTTACGCGTTTAAGTTGCACTATTTGTTCTATCTCTATAGGCAGGAATGCATAATTTACTTTAAAGTGCGTATAAGTAGCCACAACAGCAAATTGAAAATCATCATCACGAGGATGTTTAATAAAATATTGGGTAAGGTTATGTTTTAAACCTGCACCAAAGGTTCCAAATTGAACATCATCAATAGTCATTTGAGGTAAATAACGAACCGCGACATCTGTACCATAAGGCAAACCTACCGCTAACTGAACAAAAGGATGTATAAGTGCCCCTTTATTAATTCCGTCTATCGCTTTAAAATCCACAGGAATGGTATTACCTGCAAAATTAACCTCCCCTGTATAGTTAACATCCGTAGTGGTGCCATAAGCTGTTGGCAGTAATGCATTACTGCCACTGGATAATTGAAGAAGGGAAAAATCCTTGTTAGAAATCAGTTTTTGTTTCTTACTACTGGGAACAAATAAGGCGTTTCCCTGTACCGAAAAATCCACTTTCCATTTTCCCAATTCATGTGCGGAGGTAAACCAACCCGAACTGGATTGAAATGCAGCGCCTTCTGCAGCCGGTGAAGCAAAATTATCGGCAATTATCAATAAATCATTTGTCAATTTATTTAAATCGCTTTCCTGAGCAAAAATATCTTTTGAAAAAAAGAATACGGCCAAAGCGGTAATAAGCAGGTGTTTTGTTTTCAAACTTTGAATTTAGGTGAAACGTAAAATTAATAAAAAAACTAACTTTAGAAGGGTTGAAAAAACCATTGAACACTAAAATTGCCCAAAAATAAGTTAAATAACTCTTAATCAAAACAGGTTTTTTCCCCGTAACCAATTAAAATTAACCAATTTTCAGGCAATTAAGCTTTTTCTTTATACATCTATATTTGCGTAAACGGCATTTTTCTCGATAAATTCACGTCGTGGCGGCACTTCATCTCCCATGAGCATAGAGAAAATACGATCTGCCTCTCCACTATTATCTATATTTACCTGTCTTAATTTTCTGAATTCCGGATTCATGGTAGTATCCCATAACTGCTCGGCATTCATCTCCCCTAAACCTTTGTAGCGTTGTATCTGGACACTTCCATTAAAACTCGCGGCCACCTGATCGCGTTCCTTCTCGCTCCAGGCATATTGTTTCTTCTGACCTTTTTTCACAAGATATAAGGGTGGAGTTGCAATATAAATATGACCATTCTCGATAAGTTCCTTCATATATCTGAAGAAGAATGTGAGAATAAGAGTTTCAATATGACTACCATCTACATCGGCATCACACATGATCACGATTTTATGATATCGGAGCTTAGAAAGATTTAATGCTTTACTATCCTCTTCAGTTCCAATGGTAACCCCCAGAGCTGTGTAGATGTTTTTGATCTCTTCATTATCAAAAACCCGGTGAGTCATCGCTTTTTCCACATTCAGAATTTTACCTCGCAAAGGTAATATTGCCTGAAAATTACGATCCCTTCCTTGTTTTGCCGTTCCTCCCGCAGAATCTCCCTCTACAAGATAGACTTCACATTGAGCAGGATCTTGCTCGGAACAGTCCGATAATTTCCCTGGCAAGCCTCCAATACTCATTACCGTTTTACGCTGTACCATCTCACGGGCCTTTTTAGCCGCATGCCGCGCCTGTGCCGCAAGAATTACCTTTTCTACAATTATTTTTGCATCGCCGGGATTTTCTTCCAGATAATTTTCCAGCATTTCTGAAACCGCCTGAGATACTGCCGACGTCACTTCGCGGTTACCTAATTTGGTTTTGGTTTGTCCTTCAAACTGGGGTTCTCCAACTTTTACCGAAATAATTGCCGTTAGTCCCTCTCTAAAATCATCGCCGGTAATTTCAAATTTGAGCTTATCCAGCATCCCGGATGCATCTGCATATTTTTTTAAAGTCGTAGTTAAACCTCTTCTAAAGCCTGAAAGGTGCGTTCCCCCTTCATGGGTATTAATATTATTTACATATGAATGAAGATTTTCATTAAAAGAAGTATTATAAACCATAGCAACCTCCACTGGAATATCATTCTTTTCGCCCTCCATAGAAATTACATTGGCGATAATAGGATCCCGGTTCCCATCCAGGAATTTTATAAATTCCTTTAAACCTTCATCTGAATGGAAGGTTTCTGAAAAAAATGAACCATCCTCATTTAACTGGCGTTCATCTGTAAGTATAATAGTTATCCCTTTGTTCAGAAACGATAACTCGCGCATTCTGCTGGCCAGCGTATCAAAACTAAATTCAGTAGTTTGCTGAAATATGGTAGGATCAGGTGAAAATTTCACAATGGTTCCGCTTAAATCAGTCTCGCCTACAGCTTTAACAGGATAAATAGGTTTTCCTCTTTCATATTCCTGTTCCCATATTTGCCCCTCCCGGTATACAGTGGCTTTTAAATGATCTGAAAGTGCATTCACACAACTTACCCCTACCCCGTGAAGACCACCGGAAACCTTATAAGAATCTTTATCGAATTTTCCTCCTGCTCCAATTTTGGTCATAACCACCTGAAGTGCAGAAACTCCTTCTTTTTTATGAAGATCCACAGGGATACCACGGCCGTTATCTTCGGTAGTAACCGAACCATCTTTTCCAATGGTAACTTTAATGCTATCACAATGGCCGGCAAGAGCCTCATCAATAGAATTATCAACCACTTCGTAAACCAGGTGATGCAAACCTCTAACACCTGTATCCCCAATGTACATGGAAGGTCGCATTCTCACATGCTCCATTCCTTCCAGCGCCTGAATACTATCTGCTGAATACATTTTTTGTTTCGCTTCTTCGCTCATATATAATTCTGTTAAATTTGGTCTATTTGAATAACGGACAAATATAACAAAACCCTTGGTGCTATTAGCGTGGAGCACAACCTAAACCCCTTAAGTTATTAACAATTTGTGTAAAAAAACCTTCTTTTCAGGAAACCTTTTTAAGTTTATGAGAAACTGAAAATTCGTCTTTTTTAGCAATATGAGAAGTATTCGCACGGCCACTTGGATCCAGATCCTTTTGCCATTTCGGAATCCATCGTTTAACCGATTTAGCCGCACTTTCCTGAGGGTAAAATTCGTGAAAGATCTCTCTGTAAAAATAGGCTTCTTTAGTTACAGGAGTGTTAACCGGATATTTTAAATGTGCGGCTTCCATTTGTACATCGCTTACCTGCGAGGTGGCATATTCGATTAAACTATCTATCCAGCTATATCCAACCCCATCGCTAAACTGTTCTTTTTGTCTCCACAGAATTTCTTCGGGTAAGAATGGATCCTCGGGAGTATCAAAAGCTTTTCTAAGAATATGCTTTTCGATTCCATCGTGATAGGACGGCATTTTATATTTTGCTTCTATTTCCATCGCCGTTTTCAAAAATTCCTTATCCAAAAAAGGAACTCTTGCCTCCAGGCCGTGAGCCATTGTAGATTTATCTGCCCGCAAACAATCAGCTGTAGATAATCTTTTTACCCTTCGAATGGTTTCTTCCTGAAAATCCTTATCAGAAGGGGCATTTTTGAAATATAGATAACCTCCAAAGATCTCATCGGCACCTTCTCCTGAAAGAACTACTTTTATACCTGTGTCGGTAATTCCTTTAGAAAGAAAATACATGGGTGTACTTGCTCTTATAGAAGTAACATCGTACGTTTCAAGATGCCATACCAGTTTCTTAAGTATAGCTAAACCTTCTTCAATACTGAAATATAATTCATGATGAATAGTTCCTAAAAAATCAGCTACCTTCTTGGCTGCTTTTAAATCGGGGGCATCTGCATCCAAACCTATAGAAAACGAATGCAGGCTTTTACCTTGTTCCTTTAACAATCTGGCCGCGATAGAAGATGTTAAGGAAGAATCCAAACCTCCACTTAAAAGAACTCCCAATGGAACATCGGCCATCAATCGCTTTTTAGTAGCCGCAATTAATGCTTTTCTCACCTTTACTACATCCCCATCTTCCTTGCATTTTTCAGCTAGATACCATTCCGGTTTATAATATTGCACGAAACCTGTAGAGGGAGTGTAATAATGTCCGGGAGGAAATGCCTGAAAACTCACACAGGAATCTGCCAACACCTTCATCTCACTGGCAAACCAAAGAGCTCCTTCCTCATCTTCCCCATAATATAATGGTTTTACTCCTATAGGATCGCGTCCAGCAATAAAATCTTTTCCGCAGGCTACTACAAAAGCAAAATCCCCATCAAGCATATCTACAAATCCGTAACCGTACTTTTCATATAAATGAACGATAACTTCAGAGTCACTGTTAGTTCTAAAGGAATGACCTTTAAGCTCCTTTTCTTTTAAATACTGATAGTTATAGATTTCACCATTATGAACCACCCAGGCCTCTGAGGTACCCTGAATAGGTTGTTTCCCTGTTTTTATATCCATAATAGCCAAACGCTCATGACAAAGAATGGTTCCTTCAGGAGATTTATAAAAACTGCTTTCATCTGGCCCGCGATGTGCCATTCTTTTGGATAAAGACAATATCTCTTTTTCTGATGTTTCTTTTCCTAGTACTGCAAGTATTCCACACATAATAATTGATTTTAATACGAATCAAATATTAATCTTATATGTATAAATGAAAAGTGTAATTTAAAATTAGCTTACATATATAAAATTAAAAATTAAAATTAACAACATATTGAAAGTAAATTTTCTATTTCCAGTAGTATTTAATTTTACATGAAAAGAAATCTATTTTAACAAATAATAAATAATTTCTTAACAACTGTTAATGAGCTTAAACAGTACCTTTAATACTTTAAATGAAAGATAAATTATGAAACGAATTTTATTGATTGCCATAGCAGTAATCATATCCTTACCGGGCAATACTTTATTTGCCCAAAATACTGAGGACAACAACAATAAAAGCGGGCAAATAAATTTTCCGAAATCAGATGTAAGTCCGATGGATGAAGCTATTTATCGTGCTCCAGATGAAAAAGTAATGGCGCGGGTAATTTATAGCCGTCCACAAAAAAAGGATCGGGAAATTTTCGGAAAACTAGTCCCTTACGGACAAGTTTGGAGAACCGGTGCAAATGAAGCGACAGAGCTTACTTTATATCAGGATATGACTATTGTAGGAAAAACCGTGAAAGCCGGAACTTATACCGTTTACACCATTCCGGAACAGAATGAATGGACAGTTATTCTTAATAATAAAACCAATACATGGGGTGCCTTTGATTATTCAGAAAAAGAAGATGTTGTTCGTGTTAAAGTGCCGGTAAAAACCGCACCGACCTCAATAGAATCCTTTTCTATGGCCTTTCAGCCAACTGCGGACGGTGCTAAACTATTGATGGGATGGGATAATAAATATGTAGAGGTTCCATTTAAAGCGACTATGTAACTAACATATGAACCTTACCTATTAAAGATGCTGTCTAAAAAGTACAAAAAAGTCATCCTGAATTCATTTCAGGATCTTAATGATTTGATAATCAGTATTGATTAGAAGCTGAAACAAGTTTAGCTTGACGAAAACGCAACCTTTTAGACAGCCTCTTTTTTATGGAATATTCAAATATTTATGGGTTTGCAGAGATACCTTCCATTCTGGGTGTTGCATAACATACTCTACTATCAATGGCATCATTTTTTCCCGGTTACTCCATTCCGGTTGCAGATACAATATACAATTATCATTCACTTTTTGGGCCTGTTCCTCGGCAAACTTAAAATCATGCTTATTAAAGATAATTACCTTTAATTCATTCGCAACTTTATAAATTTCTTGAGTAGGAAGTTTTATTTTTTTAGGAGAAAGACAAATCCAGTCCCAGATTCCGGTGAGTTTATAAGCTCCGGAAGTTTCAATATGAATCTGGCATCCCTGATCTTTTAGTTTTTGAGTAAGCACTGTCATATCCCAGGTAAGAGGTTCTCCACCGGTAATCACTACTGTATTACTGTGTTTTACGGCTTCATTTACCATGGTTTCCACGGGGGTGGGGGGATGGAGTTCTGCATTCCAACTCTCTTTTACATCGCACCAATGGCATCCCACATCACAACCACCTATTCGTATAAAATAAGCGGCTGTACCCTTATGAAACCCCTCTCCCTGAATAGTATAAAAAGCTTCCATTAAAGGAAGCATAGTTCCCGCCTCTACCTGTACATTCGTTTCTTCCAAATTCATGCGGCAAAGATAGCCATTCTATACTAATTGAGAACCCGGAAACTATTTTTACTCCTTCAAAATATTTAAAGAAAAAGGCTCCAGACCTCAAAAAAAATATAAATTTATAATCTACAAATACAACATATTCTACAAGCTTAAGAAATGCGATACAAAATACCTGTAATCTTACTGTTCTTAATCCTTTTTTCTCTAAGCTCCTGTTCCAGCCTCCGAGTACACAGGCAGCTTAAAAAAGACCTGCGAGCAACAGTATTTTCGCAAAGTTTTACAGGAGTTATGTTCTACGATCTTCAAAAAGATAAAGTTTTATATGAAAAAAACTCCGGGAAATATTTCACTCCTGCCAGCACTATGAAGTTATTTGCATTTTACGCAGGATTAAAATTCCTTGGAGATAGTATTGAAGGAATCCATTTTCGGAAAACCGAAGATTCACTCATATTTACAGGAACGGGAGATCCTTCCTTTTTAAATCAAAAATTGCCGAATTCGTCTGTATATAATTTCTTATCTAAAAGCACAAAATCTCTTTATTATATTCCAAAAAAGTTTTATGATAAAAAATTTGGCCCCGGTTGGGCCTGGGACGATTACAATTATCCCTTTTCTGCAGAAAGGGCTACTTTCCCTGTCTATGGAAATATTGCCGAGGTTTCCTTTATCCCTCCTTACGCTGCCAAGGTAATTCCCGGCATTTTTCAAACATATTTAAAGTCTTCAGCAGACACCTCAGTATCCCTTAAGCGCGAAGCCAACAAAAACATTTTTTACTACAGCCCTGCAAAAGACAGTATTCCGAAGAAAAAATATATTCCTTTTAAATATTCTAAAAGATTATTTGTACAGCTGCTGTCCGATACTCTGCATAAACCTGTAAAACTTCTGAACAAATCTCCGTTGAAATTAAATAAAACCATTTACAGCATTCCTGCTGACAGTCTATATAAAACGATGCTGCAGGAAAGTGACAATTTTATGGCAGAACAGTTGCTTTATATGGTTTCACAGAAGCTACCAGGTACACTTACCGCCAGTGAAACTATAGATTTTCTAAAAAATAATTTATTTAAAGATCTTCCAGATGAGCCCGTTTGGCTAGATGGCTCCGGACTTTCGCGTTATAATCTGGTAACGCCACGAGATTTAGTATTTCTTCTTAAGAAAATTCACGGGGAAATTCCCGAAAAAAGGCTTTTTGAATTCCTGCCTGTTGGCGGCAAATCCGGTACTCTTAAAAATCAGTTTAAAGATAATCCTCCCTTTATTTTTGCAAAAACAGGAAGCCTGAGTAATAATTATTCACTTTGTGGGTATTTAAGAACCCGTAAAGGAAAAATCATCCTCTTCAGTTTTATGAACAACCATTTTGCAGTTCCCTCTTCAGAAATTAAAACTGCAATGGAAAACATTCTTATTAAGATCTACCGGAAAAATTAAATAACTGGTCTTTGCCTAAGCAGGAGAAACTTTAAATAAATTCCCTTAAATTAGTGGCAAAGGAAGATCCCCCATACTATGCAAAGAAGAAATTTTTTAAGAAATATAGGTGCCGGCGGGCTTGCATTTTCATTATCCTCATTTACATCCCCTTTGAGATTTAATAATGAAACTCTTACACAGGATCCAAATACCCTCCGGCCTAAACACCTCTCTGAAGGAGATACCATTGGTATTATTAGTCCTTCTTCGGCGATTTTTGAAACCCAACCTTATGAAATAGCAAAAGAAAGCTTCGAAGCGATGGGCTTAAAGGTGAAAATGGGCAAATTTGTAAATGCACATTACGGGAATCTTGCAGGGACCGATGAAGAGCGGGCAAGAGAATTTAACGATATGTTTCGCGACCCTGAAGTAAATGCGGTAATTGCACTTCGTGGTGGTTCAGGAGCAGCAAGAATCCTGGATAAAATCGATTATGACCTAATAGCCAAAAACCCTAAAATATTTGTTGGGTACAGCGATATTACCGCCCTTCATCTCGCGATTTATACTAAAACAGGCCTGGTAACCTTCCAGTGGACCGCTGGCCACTTCAAGCTGGAACGATTTTACCTATTCTCATTTTAAAGAAATTCTTTTTGATGCCAAGGCGTCCACTTTAAAAAATCCAATGCTTATTGGCGATAATCTAACACAAATAACCGATCGAATTAATACTATCACCCCCGGAAGCGCAAAAGGTAAATTAATAGGTGGCAACCTTTCTGTACTAACTGCAATTATGGGCTCTGCATACCTTCCGGATTGGGAGGATAAAATCTTATATATTGAAGAAGTAGGCGAAAAAATTTATGCGATAGATCGTATGATGTCACAACTCTACCTTGGTGGAGTCCTGAATAAAATTTCGGGCTTCGTATTTGGCCATTGCACAGAATGCGAGCCCGGCGGCAGCGGATATGGCGCTTTAACCCTGGAACAGGTAATAAATCATTACATAAAACCACTAAATATCCCGGCCTATTCTGGTGCACAGTTTGGCCACATAAGCGAAATTTTTACCATTCCCAATGGTCTGGAAGCGGAACTTGATGCCAGCATCGGGCAAATAAAACTTTTAACTCCGGCCGTAACTTAAGATTCATCATTATGGGAAAAGAAAAGGAATTTATAGACCTTATCCAGCAAGGATATCAAACTTCGGGAGATTTTATTTATATGGGTGCAGCGATGCTTAATTCCAAACCTTATGGGGAAGCTCAGGTAAAAATTCCATTAAAAACCATCAACAGGCATGGATTAATTGCCGGGGCGACAGGAACAGGAAAAACCAAAACATTGCAGATTCTTGCCGAAAATCTTTCCGAAAAAGGAGTTCCCGTCTTACTCATGGATATGAAGGGAGATTTAAGCGGAATCGCAAAACCGGCTACACCTAATGATAAAATCACAGCCCGACATAAAATTCTGAATTTTGAATTTACCCCCAAAGCATCTCCCGTTGAAATTTTAAGCCTTTCCGAACAACCAGGTGTTAGGCTAAAGGCCACGGTGAGCGAATTCGGGCCGGTATTGCTTTCAAGGATCCTGGACCTTTCGGAAACCCAGACCGGAATTCTTGCAATTATCTTTAAATACTGCGATGACCACCATTTGCCATTACTTGATTTAAAAGATCTTAAAAAAATCCTGCAATATGCTACAGATGAAGGCGCAGAAGAATTTGAAAATGATTACGGAAGAGTTTCTTCAGCATCTACTGGGGCTATTTTAAGAAAAATTGTAGCTCTCGAACAACAGGGAGCCGACTTGTTTTTTGGAGAGACTTCTTTTGAAGTGAAAGACCTCACCAAAAAAACACCCGATGGAAAAGGATTTGTAAATATCATTCGGTTAGATGATATTCAGGATAAGCCTAAACTATTTTCGACCTTTATGCTGAGCCTTCTTGCCGAAATTTATTCCACTTTCCCCGAACAGGGAGATAGCGGTAAGCCGGAATTGGTTCTTTTTATAGACGAAGCACATCTTATTTTTAATGAAGCTTCCAAAGCTTTACTAAATCAGATAGAAAGTATAGTAAAATTAATTCGCTCTAAAGGAATTGGAATATATTTTGTTACTCAGGATCCCACCGATGTTCCCCGCGAAATATTGAGTCAGTTAGGACTAAAAATTCAACATGCCCTTCGAGCCTTTACAGCTAATGACAGAAAAGCGATAAAACTGGCAGCAGAAAACTATCCCCTCTCGGAATTTTATGATACCAAAGAAGTTTTAACCTCTTTAGGAATTGGAGAGGCTCTTATTTCAGCCTTAGATGAAAAAGGCAGACCCACTCCGCTTGCGGCAACCATGCTTCGCGCACCTATGAGCCGGATGGATATTTTAAACCCGGAGGAATTGCAATCTCTTATACAGAATTCGCCACTGCTTTATAAATATAATTCTACCATAGACAGAGAAAGCGCTTACGAAATTCTTACCCAAAAAATAAAAGAAGCTTCAGATGAAGAATTAAAAGAGAAAGCAAAAGAGCAACGGCAGAAAATAAAAAAGACCTCATCGCGTTCTAAAAGTTCATCAACCACCGAAGGAGCCATTATAAAAGTGCTTACCAGTGCAACTTTTATACGCGGGGTAATGAGTATATTAAACAAAGCATTAAAATAAAGAACTAACAATGAAAAAATTAAGCATCCTTTTTATTACCGCACTTTTAGCGATCTCCTGCGGAAAAGACTCAGACCCCTTTCTTATTAAGAATGACCGGGTAGGAAAACTTACCAAAGAAGTTAAAATAAATCAGCTGGATTCGGTTTTTAAAAATGATTCTATTGTACGAAATACCACGGGAAATGAATTTTCCAACACCACCCATGATATAGAAATTTACGATAAAAAAGGCTCGCCTTTACTGGTTTTAGAACCTATACAACAATTCGATTCCACCAGTACGGTGGGATATATTCAAATTTTAGATTCCCGCTATCAGACTAAAAAAGGATTGAATTTAAAAAGCACTTTTGGAGACGTGGTGAAAAACTATAAAATCTCCCGTATAGAAAATACGATTAATTCTGCCGTGGTTTTTATAGATGATCTTAACCTCTATCTTACCATCGATAAAAAAGAATTACCTGCCAATTTGCGCTATGATTCCGACACAAAAATAAATGCCAATCAGATCCCGGATTCGGCAAAAATCAAATATTTCATGATTAGCTGGTAGCTACCAATTTCTTTCAAGATGTTTAGAAAATGTTAATCCCAAGGCCATATTAATATCTTTGGTTACCTTTATTTTATAACCAATATTTTATATTATGATTAAAGTTTTGGCAATAATTATGTTAATTGGAGGCGGAATCGCCTTAGTTATGGGGGTTTTAGGCCTGGCCGGCAATATTTCTTTAATGATTAATGGGTGGGCACTATCTATTCTGGGATTCATTTTTTTTATCGCAGGAATTTCCATGCTTAAGTCCCGAAAAGACACGGATGAAGTTGCAGTAGACAGTAAAAAAGCCGAATAATTAGAACTTTTATTTCGAGCAAACTTTAAATGCAGATCTATTAATAGGTCTGCATTGTTTTTTATGATTGTTACGGACTGAATTTCAATAAGTATCTTTGTATTAAAACAGAAGAAAATGAAGCTTACCCGAATAAATAAATATTTAAGTGAAGCCGGCTACTGCTCCCGTCGGGAAGCCGATAAACTCATAGAAAAGAAAAGAGTAACTATTAATGATGCCATTCCCGAAATGGGAACTAAAGTTGAAAAAGGGGATGTGGTTAAAGTAGACGGGGAAGTTATAAATCCTAATAAAGAAAAATCGGTTTATATTGCCTTCAATAAACCTGTGGGCATTGTTTGTACTACAGATACAGGAGTGGAAAAAGATAATATTATAGATTTTATTAATTATCCATCGCGAATTTTTCCCATAGGCCGCCTCGATAAAGCCAGTGAAGGTTTAATATTTCTAACCAATGACGGGGATATTGTGAACAAGATCTTACGAGCTCGTAACAATCACGAAAAAGAATACATTGTAACTGTGGACCGCCCGGTAACTATGAATTTTATTGAGAGAATGAGTAAAGGAATTCCTATTTTGGACACCGTTACCAAAAAATGTTTTGTCGAAAAAATTGGAAATTTCGACTTTAGGATAATTCTCACTCAGGGTTTAAACAGGCAAATTCGCAGAATGTGCGAATATTTAGATTACAAAGTTACCAATTTGAAGAGAATACGAATCATGAATGTTCAGTTGGATGTCCCTACCGGAGAATGGAGAGATTTAACCCCAAAAGAACTCAATACGCTTTATAATTTGGTAGAAGATTCTAATAAAACAGCTCCTTCCCACCAGTCAGGACACTAAATCTTAACAGATTATTGGCGAGTTTCACTGCTGTAATTTATCAATATCTTTCTATTTTTAAGCAGCTTATAAAAAATCAGAAAAAAAACTATTTTCTTTCTTATATAATTTTTTGAATATGAATACACTACAACCTTTTCATTTAGCCATACCTGTTAAGAATTTAGAAGAAAACCGCAATTTCTATAAGAATATACTAGGTTGTAAAGAAGGTCGCAGCAGCGACCACTGGGTTGATTTTAATTTTTTTGGCCATCAACTGGTTATTCATGTCCAGGAAACAGATGAAAAATCACCTAAAAAAGGAAACCCTGTAGATGGCAAAGAAGTTCCTATCCCTCATTTTGGAGTAGTATTAAAATGGGAAGATTTCGAAAGATTTTCAGAAGAATTAAAAAAGAAAAATATAGAATTTGTAATTGAGCCTTATATTCGATTTAAAGGTAAAACAGGCGAACAGGCAACGATGTTTTTTCGCGATCCATCAGGAAACGCCTTGGAATTTAAATCGTTTAAAAATATAGATCAGTTATTTGCTAAATAAACCATCGTATTTATGGATAGATTAAGGCCCACTTTAGTACGACAGGTATTTGTCCTGCTGCTTATTCTTTTTTTGGGCATTTTAATTTTTAAAGAAATTATTCCTTATCTCTCCGGGATACTGGGAGCGATCACCCTTTTTGTATTGCTTAGAAACTGGATGGGATCACTGGTAAAAAGAGGATGGAAAAAAGCATGGGCTGCGGCATTGCTCATGTTTGGTTCTTTTATAGGCATCCTAATTCCCGTAGTGGTTATCATTTTTATGTTTTCATCTAAAATTGGGAAAGCAGTTTCTAATTCAGAAAAAGTGGTGAATGCCTTAAAAGAACAAATGAATGAATTAGAGAACCATATTGGGTATAATCTAAGCTCCACTATAGATGGAAGCTCTATTACCGGCTGGATTTCTTCAAATTTAAAAAACCTGGCAGGAGGTACTTTTAACGCTTTTATTGCCGTGGGAATTATGTATTTCCTCTTATATTATATGCTTATAAATCAGGAAAGGATGAAAGGTATTCTTACCACCTATATTCCTTTAGACCAAAAGAACATAAAGCTTATTGGCATAGAAAGCAATCAATCTGTAAGATCGAATGCCTTGGGTATTCCATTGGTAGCCCTTATTCAGGGGGTTGTAGCATTAATCGGATTTTTAATTTTTAATATCCCCGATCCTTTTTTCTGGTTTACCATTACAGCAATTGGTTCTATGATCCCTTTTATAGGTACAGCAATAGGGATTATCCCTGTTACAATTATCATGTTTTCCCAAGGAGCAAATTTTCAGGCTTTTGCCATTTTAATTTATGGCTTTGCCGTGGTTGGTTCTACAGATAATATTGTACGGCTCTATATTTTAGAAAAACTTTCTAGCGTTCATCCGCTTATTACTCTTTTTGGAGTGGTGGTAGGAGTTCCACTTTTCGGGTTCATTGGCCTTATATTCGGGCCTTTATTGATATCCCTGTTTTTGCTTATATTAAAAATATATAAGAAGGAATACAGCAATGATAATGACAGATTATAATAACCTTAAATTTCAATAAAATGTTTAGCAGAAAAGAAAAGACTATAGATGAAGATTACGTTAGTGGAGAGATCACTAAAATAAAAAAAGATGATGTAAAGGTAGTTATGGACAGACCAGGAAGAGATTTCTGAAAAGATCCTAAATTCCGGCATGCTTAAAAAATATACAGAACTGGCTAAAGTGATGTTTGGTATGCTTAAAGATTACAGAAAGGGATTATATACCAATGTTCCCTGGTTTACCATTGCCGCGATCGCTTTTGGATTTTTATATGTTCTGAATCCATTCGATCTTATTCCAGATTTTATTCCGGGACTTGGATATATTGATGATATGGCCGTTCTAACTTTCGGGTTGCGATTTATAGAATCCGACCTTCACAATTATTTAGATTGGAAATTGGAAACCGGGGAAGAATAAACTTTATAGCGATCGGTGATTTTCTCTGGCCAGTAAAGTATTCTTAAGCAACATAGCAACTGTCATAGGCCCTACCCCGCCTGGAACAGGAGTTATATAGGACGCTCTTTTACTAACATTTTCAAAATCTACATCGCCTTTTAAAATATAACCTCTTTCCGCAGTATCGTCTGGCACGCGGGTAATTCCCACATCTATAATTACAGCATCATCCTTGATCATTTCACCTTTAAGAAAATCGGGGATTCCAACCGCAATTATTATAATATCTGCCTGTGAAGTTATCTGGGTTATATTTTTAGTAAATTCATGCGTAAGAGTAACGGTGGAATTTCCCGGGAAACCACTACGCCCCATCAAAATACTCATAGGGCGGCCTACAATATAGCTGCGCCCGATCACTACCGTATGCTTTCCTTTAGTAGGAATATCATATCGTTCCAGTAATTCCAAAATTCCGAAAGGGGTAGCAGGAATAAAAGAAGTCATATCCAAAGCCATTCTTCCAAAATTAGTAGGATGGAAACCATCTACATCTTTCTCGGGATTTACTGCCATTAATACTTTTTGAGTATCCATTTGCGGCGGTAAAGGTAACTGAACAATAAACCCATCGATATCTGGATTCTCGTTTAACTCCTTTATTTTTCTAAGGAGCTCTGTTTCGTTGGCGGTACTGGAAAGTCGGTATAAAGAAGACTCAAAACCTACACGTTCGCAAGCTTTTACTTTACTATTCACATAAGTAAGACTGGCCCCATCGTTACCAACAATAATTGCCGCCAGATGAGGAATTTTCTCCCCGCGGTCTTTCATTTTTTGAACCTCATTAGCAATTTCATTTTTAATGTCGTTGCTTATTTTTTTTCCGTCGAGAAGCACCATTTTTAGTATTCAGTTTTTTAGTTGGCAGTTTGCAGTCGTTATTACACTCCAAATTTATCCGGATTATTAATCATATAATTCAATAACTTTCCTACTCTTCTGTCTTCAGCAATAAATCTTTTTGATCTTCAGAAGAAATATAATTGCCGGCAAGTGCAAAATCCAGCCAAAGCTGGGTTCCTGAATTTTCACTATCGGCATCTGTAAGCTTACTTTTGAAATGCCTCATATAACTTCTTTTTCGATAAGCTTCTGCAATTGCCGAGCACACTCCACGAGATGACCTTATATTTGAGAAGTTAAAGAAAACTTTTATTCGGGTGGAAAAGATTTGGTTAAGGCGAATATTTGCATTGCCAAGTCACACGCTTTTTGATATGCAAATAAACTTTTATAACTCAAATTATCCAATTAAAATTATATGTTTGAAAACCGAATACTGCTGACTTACTTACAACTCTTATTTCATTCCCTTCATCATCTGCATCATTTTTCTGCCGCCGCTGCCCTGCATCATCTTCATCATTTTTCCCATTTGGTTAAATTGCTTTAAAAGCTGGTTCACCTGCTGAACAGATGTCCCCGAACCCTGGGCAATCCTTTTCTTTCTATTGGCGTTAATCACTCTAGGAGTACTTCTTTCTTCTACCGTCATGGAATAGATAATGGCCTCTACATGCTTAAAAGCATCGTCATCGATATCTACATCTTTCAGCATTTTTCCTGCACCCGGAATCATTCCCATAAGATCTTTCATAGATCCCATTTTCTTTATCTGGTGCAACTGTGTAAGAAAATCATCGAATCCAAACTGGTTTTTTGCAATTTTTTTCTGAAGTTTTCTGGCTTCCTCTTCATCATATTGTTCCTGGGCGCGTTCTACAAGAGACACAACATCTCCCATTCCCAGAATCCTGTCGGCCATACGAGACGGATAAAAAACATCCATCGCATCCATTTTTTCACCTGTCCCTATAAACTTAATGGGTTTATCTACTACAGATTTAATGGAAATGGCTGCACCACCGCGGGTATCACCATCTAATTTAGTAAGAATAACCCCGTCAAAATTCAGGCGATCGTTAAAGGCTTTTGCCGTATTTACCGCATCCTGACCGGTCATGGAATCTACTACAAATAAGGTTTCCTGAGGCTGGATTGCCTTATGAATATTTGCAATTTCGGTCATCATGGCTTCATCGATCGCTAAACGACCGGCGGTATCTATAATTACCACATTATGCCCATTTTCTTTGGCATATGCAATGGCAGCTTTTGAAATCGCAACTGGATCCTGGTTCCCTTCTTCGCTATAAACCTCTACACCAACCTGTTCTCCTACAACATGTAACTGATTTATCGCGGCAGGACGATATATATCACAAGCCACTAAAAGAGGCTTCTTAAACTTTTTGGTTTTAAGAAAATTTGCAAGTTTACCAGAGAAAGTGGTTTTACCACTACCCTGCAAACCAGACATTAAAATTACCGATGGATTTCCGGAAAGATTAATTTCTTCGGCCTCTCCACCCATAAGTTCGGTAAGCTCATCTTTAACGAGCTTTACCATTAACTGCCCGGGTTTAAGGGCGGTAAGTACGTTTTGCCCCAGAGCTTTTTCCTTTACAACAGTGGTAAACTCCTTGGCTATTTTATAGTTTACATCGGCATCTACCAATGCCCTTCTCACTTCTTTTAAAGTTTCGGCAACGTTTACCTCGGTAATCTGGCCGTGTCCTTTTAAAACGTGTAAGGCATTATCTAACTTATCACTTAAACTATCAAACATATTCTTCTTCTGATTTTAGTTCCAATATTTATAAATGGAATGCAAATTTAATGATTTGATACTGAAGTGAAAATTTTTATTTCCATCTCACACTTTCTGTTTGCAATCCCCCAGATTTTATAACTATTAACTCTGAATTACTAACTCTTAAATTCTCTCCCACAGAACTCGCAGAATTTTTCTGATTTGTTGTTTCTTGATTTATGAAAGTTCTGAACTCTGAAGTCATCACTCCTAACTCACAAAAACCTACATCCTTTCCGGCACCTGAATTCCCAATAATCTGAAAGCCGATTTTATTACCTGGGCCACAGTTCTGGCCAAATGCACTCTAAAGCTCTTCTCTTCTTCGGAATCTGCCCCTAAAATACTGATGTTTTGATAGAAAGAATTGAATTCTTTTACCAGATCGTAAGTATAATTGGCGATGAGAGCCGGACTGTGAGTTTCTCCTGCTAATAGAACGGTATCGGGATATAACAGCAGTTGTTTAATAAGCTCACGTTCCTTTTCCTGTAACTTATAAGAGGCTGATATTATGTTTTTTGTATCAAAATCTGCTTTTCTCAAGATAGATTGAATACGCGCGTAAGTATATTGAATAAAGGGCCCTGTATTTCCCTGAAAATCTACCGATTCTTCCGGGTTAAACAAAATTCGTTTTCTTGGATCCACCTTCAGAATGTAATATTTAAGCGCTCCAAGACCTATTACTCTATATAATTCCTGTTTTTCTTCTTCTGAATATTCATCTAGTTTTCCCAGTTCTTCAGAAATAGTTTTGGCAGTCTGTACCATTTGTTCCACCAAATCATCGGCATCTACTACGGTTCCTTCACGGCTTTTCATTTTTCCGCTGGGAAGATCAACCATCCCATAGCTTAAATGATATAAATAATCTGCCCAGGAAAAGCCTAATTTCTTCAGTATTAAAAACAGCACTTTAAAATGATAATCCTGCTCGTTTCCAACGGTATAAACCATTCCATCCAGGTGGAAATCTTCTACTCGCTGTATTGCAGTCCCTATATCCTGCGTCATGTAAACAGCGGTTCCATCGCTTCGCAGTACTATTTTTTCGTCTAAGCCTTCATCTGTAAGGTCAATCCATACGCTGCCATCCTCTTTCTTATAAAAAACTCCTTTTTCAAGGCCTTGTTTTACCACATCTTTTCCTAAAAGATAGGTTTCACTTTCGTAGTAATTTTTATCGAAATCGACCCCCAGAGTTTCGTAAGTAGCTTCGAAACCTTTGTAAACCCAGTTGTTCATTTTTTCCCAAAGCGCAACTGTTTCAGGATCTCCTGCTTCCCACTTTAAAAGCATTTCTTTAGCGGCTACCAAAATGGGAGCTTGGGCTTTAGCTTCCTCTTCGGTTTTACCTTCGGAAATTAAAGCGGAGATTTCCTTTTTATATTCCTTATCGAACTTTACATAATAATTACCAACCAGCTTATCGCCTTTTAAAGAAGTGGACTCGGGAGTTTCTCGATTTCCGAAGCGTTGCCAGGCGATCATAGATTTACAAATATGGATTCCACGATCGTTGATAATTTGTGTTTTATATACTTTATTCCCGTTGGCCTTTAAAATTTCAGCTACCGAATATCCGAGTAAATTATTCCGAATATGCCCTAAATGCAACGGTTTATTGGTGTTGGGAGAAGAATATTCTACCAAAATGGTTTTAGAAGAATCGGTCACCGGATTATGGCCATAATTCTCATTATTTTCAATTCCCTGATACGCGCTCAAATAATAAGAATCGCTTAGCACAATATTTAAAAAGCCCTGAATTACATTAAACCGGTCTACCTCAGCCACATTTTTTACCAGGTATTCGCCAATTTCATTTCCTAATTTTACCGGACTCGTTTTTACCTGCCTTAACATAGGAAAAGTGACCAGCGTAATATCTCCTTCAAAATCTTTACGAGTAGGCTGAAACTCTACATTTTCGAGCGTTACCCCGTGAATTTCGGAAACTGCGTTTATAACCTGTTTTTCAATCGTTACCTGAATATTCATCTACCTGATATCTTTTATTTTAAATAGAGCAAAGCTCCGGGAAATAAAACCCCAATAAGTTATTAAAGCCGCAAAGATAATAGAAATTAAGGGTTTGAAACATTCTTAATCCTCAAATCCTTATCTTTATAAAAATTGCAATATGCTTGTTAATATTAGTTACAACAATCCCGAAACCCGGGAAAAAATAAATACAGAAGTTGGAAAACCTTTTACTCTCGTGGAACGTTTCAAACTCAAAGGAACAGGCTCTCCAAAAATGAAAATCACCACTACAAGTATCGATATTCATAATCTTTTAGTGCTGGATAATAATACCAATACCTGCAATATAGAAATGCGGCCCAGCGGAATTATTGTGATGTTTCGGGCTTTGCTGGATACCTATGCCCTGATAATCCCCTATTTCAAGCTGCATTTATATAAAGGCAAAGCGGAAGAATATTCTATTTATAAAGATCATTACTACATAAAAGTAGAAGCCAAAGAGGCAGGAGTTCATGAATTTATACAGAAAATACTCGATTATAAATCTGATAATGCTCCCACCCAAATTGAAGATTTACTTTAAATAATGGAGCGTGTGGCACTTTAACGCTTTTTAAAGGCAAATCCTCCTATTAAAAAAAGCACACCAAGTCCTATCATAGCATACGACTGGGTATTATCGCCCTGAGCCTGCACTTTTAAAGGTCCCGCTTCAAACGCAACTTCAGGTGTAATCCAGGTATATAGACCGTATCCCACTAATATTATTCCCACCAAAATCAAAACGATCTTAAGGACGTTGTTCATAATTTATATTTTTACTGTTTAAAGTGAAATTAGTCATTTTATTCTTAAATTATGTAAAAATTGAAATGAGGATTTTGCTTACCGGCGCCAATGGCTATATTGGACTACGCCTGCTTCCCGAATTAATAAACCTGGGACACCAGGTTATTTGTGCTGTTCGCAATAAAGACCGGCTCTCTGTAAATAAAGATTTACGCTCAAAAATTGAGATTGTAGAAATAGATTTTCTTGAAGATTTTACTATTCCCGATTCCCTGAAAGATATTGATGCTGCCTATTACTTAATACATTCCATGACGGCTTCTACTACAGATTTTGATAGTCACGAAGCAAAAGCAGCTCATAATTTTAAATCTTTAATGGGTAAAACTTCAGTAAAACAGGTAATTTATTTAAGCGGGATTGTAAACGAAGAAAAACTTTCAAAACATCTAAAATCACGAAAACAGGTAGAAGATATCCTTTACGAAGGCGATTATAATTTAACAGTCTTACGGGCTGCTATTATTGTAGGTTCCGGAAGTTCTTCCTTTGAAATAATACGCGACCTCTGCGAAAAATTACCGGTCATGGTAACTCCTACCTGGGTAAAGACCCGCTGCCAGCCTATTGCCATAAGAGATGTTCTTCATTTTTTGACAGGTGTTCTGGCAAATGAAAAATGCTACAACAAATCTTTCGATATTGGAGGGCCTGATATTCTTTCTTACAAAGAAATGATGCAGCAATACAGCAGAATAAGAGGACTTAATTTATCTATTATCGATGTTCCCTTTCTCTCTCCTAAACTTTCATCGTACTGGTTATATTTTGTAACCTCCACCTCTTATAAACTGGCGCTGAACCTGGTGGAAAGTATGCGGGTGGAAGTAATAACCAATGACACCAGATTACAGGAATTACTAAAAATAGAACCTATTTCCTATAAAAAGGCTATAGAACTGGCATTTTATAAAATTGAGCAAAACCAGGTGGTTTCCAGTTGGAAAGATTCTATGAGCAGTGGCAGATTTAGAAAAGAACTAAACTCTTACATCCAAATTCCTACCTATGGTTGTGTAAAAGATGAGCGCTCTGTAAAAGTTGAAAACCCAGAAGTGGTTTTAAACCGGATCTGGTCTATTGGTGGAGAAACAGGATGGTATTATGCCAACTGGTTGTGGAAATTCCGCGGATATCTGGATAAACTCGCAGGCGGTGTAGGTTTAAGACGGGGGCGTACTCATACCTCAAAGCTTGCTACCGGCGATTCTCTTGATTTTTGGAGAGTACTCTTAGCCGATAAAGAAGAACGGCGATTATTATTGTTTGCCGAAATGAAAGTTCCCGGCGAAGCCTGGCTGGAATTTGAGATTGATGAAAATAACGTGTTGCACCAAACTGCTACCTTCAGGCCAAAAGGAATTTTAGGAAGATTGTACTGGTACAGTATGCTTCCTTTTCATTATTTTATATTTGAAGGTATGATACAGGAAATTGCTAAAAATTAAAGACGAATTATTGAAAAATTTTGACCCCCGATTTTTAAAGAATCCCATTTTAATAATTTCCTCAGTGATATTGTTACTTACTGCCCTGTATATTTTCTTTTTTACAGCGCAGTTCTATTTTTTAATTGAAAAAGGATCTATCTGGGTGCGGGAACACTTCGGCGCGTTTTATTTATGGCTAGGGATATTATCTGTATTTTTTTTAATATTCATCGCTTTTTCAAAAGCAGGAAAACTACGGCTGGGAAACAGCAGGCCGGAATTCAATCGCTGGTCCTGGATCGCGATGCTTTACAGTGCGGGAATGGGCGCAGGCATTTTATTAAGATGCGTTCAGGAACCGGTATATATGTACTTGCATAATCCCATACACACAAAATCGGCTCCCGATATAATCGCATTAGAGTACACGTTTTATCAATGGGGATTTACCGCCTGGGCATTTTATGCAATATTTGCCCTTTTGGTAGCCTATGCCGTTTTTATTAGAAATCAACATGTACGACTGGGCACCAGTTTGCCTCAGTTCTTAAAAGTAAAATTCTTGCCGGCAGGAATTGATATTTTAACCGTTCTAACCACCGTAATAGGCCTGGTTGCGGCCATAGGGCTGGGAACCACACAAATAGAAGGAGGTATTAGTCATTTAATAGATTTGCCAGCCGGTAATCTTATATTAACTATGTTGCTGGTCTTTATTATATGTTTTATCGCCTTTCTTTCTGCCTGGAGCGGCATGCAAAAGGGTATTAAACAAATTTCAAACTGGAATATTTATCTTACCTTACTATTACTGGCATTCGTTTTTATACAGGGAGATATTGGGACTATCCTCCTTCGTTTTTCGAAATCGCTTTACCATTACCTCATTGATTTTATCCCTATGAGTATAGCGTATGGAAACTACAACCCGGGAAAGGTTTTTCTTACAGACTGGACCTATTATTATTGGGCATTCTGGCTAGCCTGGGCACCATTTACAGGAATTTTTATAGCGCGTATCTCAAAGGGAAGAAGTATTCGGGAAATGATTTTTGGAGTTCTGGTGATACCTTCTCTCGGTACTTTTTTCTGGTTTAGTGTGTTTGGCAGCTCATCGTTCGATTTAATCTCTGCCTGGGGAAAATATCAGAATGAATTCGGAAATGTTTTTACATCCCTTTTTGTTTTTTTTGAAAATTATCCTCTTTCCTTTTTAACCAATATACTCTCGGTGATATTACTGATCAGTTTCCTGGTAACTTCGGTAGATTCAGCAATTTATGTGCTAAGCATGTTCACTTCAAAAGGGGAAGAGCATCCCAAAAAGAAATATCGAATAATCTGGGCCCTGGTTATTTTTATCTTTTCTGAAGCGATTATTGTTTTAGGGAATATAAAACCGAACAGCAATGTGCTTACAGCGATGCAGAAATTCCTGATTATAGGGTCTTTGCCATTTGCTTTCTTTACCGCATTAATAATTATATTGTTGGGAATTGCATTGCTAAAAAAAAGTAAAAATTCTTAGTTATTAATTCTTCGGAAGAAAAACCTCAGCCATCATACAGCGTGCACTGCCGCCTCCACAGGTTTCTATGGTTTTTATAGATGCGGCAAGAATTTCGCAATGTTTTTTAATCCGGCTAATTTGCCCGGAGTTTAAACTGTCCTTTGCCGATTCGCTCATGACCAAATATTTCTTATTTTCGGCACCTCGAACTTGTAACATATTTCCCGCAAAATTCTGAAGCTGTACTTCGGTAATTTCAATAATTTCTTTTCCGTCATCTTTAAGATGCCTGACAACATTTTTTCTTTCTTTGGCATCATCTATACTATCCAGGCAGATAACGGCAAAATCTTCTGCCACACACATCATTACATTGGTATGGTAGATAGGCTTCCGTTTTCCGTCCACATCCTGATTCGCAACAAAAATTACGGGAGTATATTCAAATTCTTCACAAAATTCAATCAGTAATTCTTCATCTGCTCTGGGAGAAAGTGCGCAGTAAGCTTTTTTATGAACCCGGTCTAAAATAAGGCTTCCGGTGCCTTCCAGAAAAATACCTTCGTTTTCCGCATTGGTATAATCTACAATTTCATTTATAATAAACCCTTGTTTCTCGAGGGCTTCAAAAAACTCCATTCTGCGTTCCCCCCTTCTGTTTTCAGCAAACATAGGATATACCGCAACCGTTCCGTCTTCATGAAATGACACCCAATTATTAGGGAAAATTGAATCCGGTGTATTCAGTTCTTTTTTATCATTCACTACCACCGCATTTACACCTACCGCACGCAATTTTTCAACAAATTCATCAAATTCTTGCTGAGCATTTTTATTTACTTCTTCATTTGCAAGATCTATATCCTCCTGAAAAAAATTGTTCACTGCTGTTTCCTCATTCATTCGAAATCCTGCAGGCCGTACCATTAAAATTGTATTTGTTATCTGTTCCATCTTCATTTATTCTCTAATTAAGGGCAAAGTTGAACATCGTAAAAGTCCTTCCTGTTTGGAAATTTCGGCATATGGAACTTCTTCTACTGTTATTCCCTGTAACCTCAGCCAGTTATTCAATCTTGTAAAATTACGTTCAGAAATCACCACATTTTCAGAAATGGAAAAAATATTGGAATTCATATTATACATTTCATCCCGGGTAATCTCGAAAATATTTTCTTTTCCGAATAAATTCACCAGCCAGTTATATTCTTCTTCAATTAAAAACCCATCTTTATATATAATGGCTTTGTCCTTCCCCACCGGCTGAAAACAACAATCTAAATGCAACGCGTTATCTCTTGCTTCGAGATTCGACTTTTTAAGACTGAAGGATTTCACTTCCCGCTGTGGAAACAATTGCTGCAATGCTTCTACCGCCTGCATATTGGTTCTGGCCGTAATAAAATTTTTATAATCCTTCCCTTTATAAGTCCCTACCAGAATATAATTTTTATAAGGCATCACATCGCCGCCTTCAATATGGGCTTCTTCGGGCAAAGTGATTATTTTTGAAGGGTCTAATCTGCTCAAGAACCTGTGAAATGGCTTCTATTTCCTCATCTCTGTCGGGAAGAATATTAGCCTTTATAAATTTATCTTCAATTACAAATGCAATATCGCGGGTAAAAATCTGATTATAATCTTCAATCACTTCGGGCCTGTAAACCGTAACTCCATATTTTTTAAAAACTTCGGCTACAGCATCCATCTCTTTCACCATGTCTTCTTCTTTAGGATAGGTTCCTGCCTTTATATGTTCTGCAGATTTAGGATCGTAAGCGTTTTCCAATAGCGGGATGGGGCCATTGCTTACCGCTGTTCCCAACACTACTGCTTTAAGAGGGGAAGTTTCACTTTTAATATTCAATTTTAACATGGATCGCAATTTTTACAAAGATAAAAAAACGGCCCTCCCAAAAGAATATTTCGAAGGAAAACCATTCGTACACTTTATAAAGATTTATAGAATTTATGACCTAAAACTAGAACGGGTTTGTCTCATACTTTTTCTATATTAGCAGCGTCCCTACAAATTGTTTTAAAATTTTTTTTCTGAAAAATTTAGTTATCATTATTCCTTTTTTTTGTTTTGTGCTTTTTGGATGTAACCGAGATACATTTCATGAAGACACCCAGGCCCTTGTACATATAAAAAAAAAGGATAAGGGTTATTTACTTATAAGAAATGGGAAGCCTTTTTATATAAAAGGAGCTGCAGGTACAGGGCATTTAAAGGAGCTTAAAACCTCTGGAGCCAACACAGTACGCCTGTACGACACTATTCATTTAAAACAAAAGCTGGATTCTGCCAGTAACATAGGCTTAGCCGTAATTGTGGATATTCCCCTTCCTCAAAACCGCGGCTATAACGCTAAATTTTATAATGAAGACTTTGATCAGATTAAAATTAAAATAAAAAATTTGATCCTGGAGTATAAAGATCACCCGGCTCTTTTATACTGGAATCTGGGTAATGAAATTCTGTATCCCGATTTTTTCAGAAGAACTAATTTTTTTGATGATTTTAATTCGCTAATCGAAATCATTAAATCGATTGATAAAAATCATCCTGTAAGTACATCAATTATAGGGGGAACACGAAGGCGAATGGCCAGCATTGCGATAAAAAGTCCCAAACTTGATTTTCTTTCCATCAATTCATTTGGAAATATTAATGAACTGAAGGGAAAAATGGAGTCCTTATCTTATGTATGGGACGGGCCTTATGTAATTTCAGAATGGGGTATAAATGGGCCCTGGGAAGAAGACGCTACCACTTGGGGGGCACCTATTGAAAAAAGCAGTACAGAAAAAGCATCCATTACCCGACAGCGATATAAAGCCTCTGCGCTTAAAAGCCCTAAATGTTTAGGGAGTGTATATTTTTATTGGGGAAATAAGCAGGAAAGCACACCAACCTGGTACAGCATCTTCTCGCAAGACGGTTATAAAACCCAGGTTTTTAATGAGCTCACCAACTTCTGGAAACAGGATGGTGTATTATATAAAGGGCCAGTTATTACCCATGCATTGCTTGCCAATAAAACAGCTTCAGAAAATATTATTCTTACCCCTAATGAAAAAGTATCTATGAAGGTGCTTGCAGATACTTCCGGTAACAATGATTATGTATGGAAGTTAAAAAAGGAAGCCTGGTTTAATGTTTATAAAAGACAGCCCGATATTGCCCTGCACATTGTATCTAAAAGTTCCTCAGAGATTACTTTTATAACGCCTAAAGAGGAAGGGCCGTATCGTATTTATTATTATATCAAATCGACCAACCGGTATTTCGCGACTGCCAATATTCCTTTTTACATTTTAAAACCGATAGATGGCGAATAAGATACTATCTCCTACTAAAACAGAATCGAGAATAATAAGGATATTGATTTTACTCGGGATTTTGAGTATACTGAATTTTGCCTATTATTTTTTTAAGCCAGAACACATTGGTAATATATACTTGTTCGCTTTGCTTTCCATTGCGATCGCTTATGGAATTACCAAGAAATTTTATATGTGGTATAATTATTCCCATATTACTGTGCCGGAGATTCCCGAATTAAAAAAAGACTTTAAGGTAGACATACTTACCACGTATTATCCCGGAGAACCCAGGCAAATGGTGGTAACTACTTTAGAAGCTATCAATAATATCACCTATCCGCATACCACGTATTTATGTGATGAAGCAAATGACTCCTACCTAAAAAACTTTTGCAAACAAAACGGTATCATTCACGTAACAAGGAATAACCGTATAAATGCAAAAGCCGGAAATATTAATAATGCTCTTCAAAAAAAAGCAACGGGAGAAATTTGTGTTATTCTGGATCCCGATCATATCCCTGACCCCAACTTTCTCGATCCTATTTTACCTCATTTTCAGGATCCGGCCATTGGCTTTGTTCAAATAGTACAATCTTATTATAATATCAAAGAAACCCTTGTGGCGCGAGGGGCTGCAGAACAAACATTTCAGTTTTACGGTCCCATGATGATGACGCTTAATTCCTATGGCGCTGTAAATGCCATTGGCGCAAACTGCGTTTTTAGAAGAAGTGCCCTGGATAGTATAGGAGGACACGCGGCGGGTTTATGTGAAGACATGCATACGGCCATGCAGTTGTATTCAAAAAAATGGAAAGGTGTTTACCTGCCACAGGTACTTGCAAAAGGACTTTCCCCTTCTAATCTTACCAACTTTTTCAAACAACAGTTAAAATGGTCACGGGGGACCTTCGATCTTTTATTAAAAGTATATCCTAAGGTATTTCGAAAATTAACCTTTACACAAAAAATTCATTTCGGGATCTTACCGCTGCATTATTTTGCCGGGTTTATATGTTTAATTAATTTTTTGATTCCCATACTTTCTTTGCTGTTCTCGATAACTCCCTGGAAAGGTAATTTTGTGGATTTTGGAATTGTTTTTTTACCCGTTGCCGTGAGTTCTTTATTAATAATAAGAACCTTTATTCAAAAATGGGTGATAGAGAAAGAAGAAAGAGGATTCCATATTGTGGGCGGATTACTCCAAATTAACACCTGGTGGGTTTACATTGTAGGACTCGTATATACTATAATCGATAAAAAAGTACCTTATTTACCCACCCCAAAAGAGAATGAATGGAATACCAATTTTAAGATCGTTCTGCCTAATCTCATAGTGGCTTTACTATCTATAATTTCTATTCTGTATGGACTACATCAGGATTTAACTCCCTATTCCTTAATGATGGCCGGTTTTGCCTTTTTTAATACCATCATTATGTTCTTTGGTATCTACCTCGCTGCCAGCGTAACCAATGAAAACAGGATTTTAAGAAATAACCTGAAGAGAATTCCTCTTAGCAGTCTTTATAAGATTAAAAAAATATTTCTTTCGGGAGCTAATCTATCTTTTATAACCGCTCGAAAAACAGCTTTACCCCTTCTTTTACTTGTGATATTCATTTCTTTTAGGACGGAAAGAAAAATAATCAGCTAAAATGGGAAAAAACAATATCCTATGCTACCCATAAAAAAGCAAATACGTATTTAGGAATTTTTCATCCTTCGGAAGAGTCCGGATTTTCCAACTTGCCAGATATTACTCAATTAGAGATTGATAAAAACATTCATTTTAACCTTATATCCCTATACCTGGCCTGGAATAAAAATAGCATCGACAATTTCCCCGATGAATTAATAACTTCTATCTACTCCCAAAATGCTGTTCCCTTAATAAGCTGGGAACCCTGGGGCACAGAGATATCTACTCGTAACGATGGGAACCTTAAAAAAGGTCAAAAAATCCTCCAACATATTGCTCAGGGGGATTTCGATGATTATATCCGGAATTTTGTTTGTCTATTAAAAAATTATGATCGCCCGGTATTTTTACGATTCGCTCATGAGTTTGATAATCCACAATATCCCTGGTCGTTAAAAGGCGATAATACTCCCGGCGATTTTAAAGCCGCATGGAGGCATGTGTACCAGTTGATTAATAAAGAAGGAGCCAATAAAATTGTGATGGTTTGGAACCCCTGGAAAGCCGAAGACATGCAAACCTATTATCCGGGTGATGAATTTGTAGACTGGATAGGGATTACCGCTTTAAATTATGATTTCTTAAATGAAGATAAAAAATATCACTCTTTTCGTGAAATATACCAAGCCTTTCATGAGGAACTAAAACACTTTCAAACCAAACCGGTAATGTTATCGGAATTTGGCTCTTTAAACCTGCTAAACCGAAGAAAAGAGTGGATCGAAAAAGCATTACAAACTATAAATTCTGAATACACCGAAGTTTCCGGAATCGTTCTTTTTAACAGTGCGTACGATAAAAATATTCCTCCCAATAATTTATATGGTGAAGGGGATCTGGATTGGACGACCAGGAATTTTAATGAAATTGAGAAAAAGATCAAGCCTTCTGTAATTTATACAACAGAAAATCCGATCCCTAAAAATAATTCTACTCCACACTCCAAACTTCTTCCGGTTACAAGATATGGAATAAGAGGAGTGAAATATAACAAAGGAGACGACTGGATGCACAGCTATCAGGCGCTTACTCAAAAAGAACTGCTCAAAGATTTCAGTGTTATGAAATCTGCAGGTTTTAATACCATTCAGTTTACAGAAAAAGGGATTTACGATTATAATTTATTGAAATATTCCAGCGATTATCAACTAAATGTGATCTATAAATTCAAATTAAAAGAGCCGATTCTTTTTAGCGAAAAGAACCCCGATTTGAAAAACCTAACCAATGATATTCTCGAAAAAGTAAGAAACTATAAAAATTATAACAACATAATTGCCTACAGTTTTGACTATACTCTGGAAAATTTTTTTTACAAACCCCTTTTGTTCAGCAAACAACGTGAATATTTAAATTGGTTAAAATCTGTAACCCATAAGATTAAAAAAATCGATCCCACAAAATCTATAATTATAGAATTAAATACCGATCCGAGTACGGCAAACAGGATCGAAGAAATTTTAAAAACCTTACCTGCTGATTCTTTTGGTCTCGACATTAATGAATCCTCGCAATTTAAAATAGCAGACCAGCTTTCTAAAGAATTCCCGGTTTTTATAAATAGCATACCCCCTAAATTAGTAGTTACCAATCCCGAAATTCTTAAAAACAAGAATATAGTACTTTCTAACTGGCAGGATGAACGCCGTAGTTCTAAAGTTGTTTTTAGCGGACTTATTGATTATAACGAAAATAAAAAACGCGCCCTGGCTATTATTAAAAATACCTGGACCCATAGCGATATCCCTGTGGGAAAATCTACTGCCAAAGTTCTAATCCCTTCTATAGGTATAAATCCTGGAGAAAAAATTATTTACCATGCAATGATTTACAAAGAGAAGAACTGGATTACAGCTGAAGAAAATAAGGGATATCATTTAAGCTGGGCTCTTATTAAAAATGATCACTACGGAAACCCTCTGGCTATAAAAAATTTAGGAGAAGGAATTTATAAGAAAATTGAAATTCCTGAAAACTATAAGAATTTTGAGATATTGCTTACTTTTAAGGAAAAAAACAGCCCTTACACCTCAAGCAGCAAATCGAAATTATTTACCCCATTATATACTCGCCTTAGCAATTCTGATTAAAAAAGCCCCATTTTATAAATGAGGCCCATTAATAGTGATAATGTATTTAATTATCTGTTTTGAAGTTTTTTAAACTCTCTTAAAGTTTCCCCTACATACACCTGTCTTGGCCTTCCTATAGGCTCTTTCCCCAGTCTCATTTCTCTCCATTGGGCAATCCAGCCGGGTAAACGTCCTACGGCAAACATAACCGTAAACATATCGGTAGGGATTCCCATCGCTCGATAAATAATTCCCGAATAGAAATCTACGTTTGGATAAAGTTTTCTTTCTACAAAATAATCATCTTCCAGCGCTGCTTTTTCTAAACCTTTAGCAATATCCAGAATAGGATCATCCACCCCAAGGGCCTCAAGAACTTCATCGGCAGCTTTCTTAATAATTTTTGCGCGCGGATCAAAGTTTTTATAAACCCTATGACCAAAGCCCATTAATCTAAACGGATCTTCCTTATCCTTAGCCTTGGCTATGAATTTTGAAGTATCGCCCCCATCTGCTTTTATCTCCTCGAGCATTTCTATTACTGCCTGATTAGCACCCCCGTGAAGCGGCCCCCAAAGGGCTGAAACGCCGGCAGAAATACTTGCGAACAATCCGGCCTGAGAAGAACCAACAATTCGTACGGTAGAAGTGGAGCAATTTTGTTCGTGATCTGCATGGAGAATCAATAATTTATCTAATGCATTTACTACCACCGGATTAAGTTTATATTCTTCCCCTGGTTTTTGAAACATCATTTTAAGAAGGCTCTCAACATACCCAATTTCGGTATCCCGGTTTTTTAACGGAAGATTATTTTTCCGCCTAAGTGTCCAGGCTGCAAGCGTTGGGAACTTTGCCAGTAACTTAACGATAGCTTTATACATTTCCTCTTCAGAATCTACATTTACAGATTTTGGATTAAAAGCGATAAGAGCACTCGTTAAGGAGGAAAGCATTCCCATGGGATGCGCGGAAGAAGGAAACCCGTTAATTACAGTTTTCATATCGTTATTTACGATACTTTGCTCAATAATATCATTTTTGAACTTCTGTAATTTTTCTTTATCCGGTAATTCACCAAAAATCAATAGAAAAACTACTTCAAGAAAATCTGCTTTTTCAGCAAGATCTTCAATAGAATATCCGCGATATCTTAAAATTCCTTTTTCTCCATCAAGAAACGTGATAGCGCTTTCGCAACTTCCTGTATTTTTAAAACCGGGATCTAATGTTATAATCCCAGATTCTCCTCTCAAACTCTTTATATCGATGGCAACTTCATTCTCCGTTCCTACAACAACCGGAAATTCATATTTCTTACCATCTATTTCTAACGTAGCAATTTTTGACATATATCGATAACTTTTTCTGATTATTTTTCGAGTTGCTAAATTACAAAATCTCGTGTTAATATACCGTAAACACCGGGGGTGAATTTTAAAGAAACCGCTTTAAAACGGGACTTTTTAGAATAATACTGTAAAATTTTACTTTAATTTATAAAGCAGCTCATAATATTTGTCAACAGAACTTTTCCAGGTAAATCTCATTTCTTTTGCATTCTTCTGAATTTGCTTCCATTTACTCTTATTATTGAAAAAGATATCCAGGGTTTTTTGAAATTGTAAAACCATATTTTCTACCATTTCTAAATACGTATCTCCACAAAAAACAAATCCGGTTTCGTTATGGGCTACTGTATCCTTTAATCCACCGGTATAATGAACCAAACACGGCTGGCCATTACGCATGGCCAGCATCTGGCTTATCCCGCAAGGCTCGAATAAACTAGGCATAAAATAGAGATTAGATTCCAGGTATAAAGAATCAATCACCCCTTCGGACTGGGCGTTAATAAATATAAAATTAGAATACTTATAGCTCATCCCTCTTAAGAGCGATTCATAATTGGGATCGCCCGTCCCTAAAAGAATATAAATTCCGTTTACTTCTTTTAATTTCTGAAGCATTTCCACAAGTGCATCTGGCGAGCGTTTAAAAATGTAGAATTTTTGTTCGGTTAATCTGGCAACACTGCAACAAACAAAAGCCGGTTTATTTTTTAAAAGCGGAAGGATCTTTTCTCCTGTATGCGCTAAAAAATCGGCCTTGTATTTTTTTGATTCTTGCTGAAGCCATTTAAATATAGCCTTTAAAATAATAGAAAACAGTTGATTCCTTTTAGCCTTTCTAATATTAGTATAATTACAGCCATTTAAGATACCAAAAAATCTTCCTTCTTTATCCGCCTTTATCAGATCTTCTTCCAGGCCTTCACCTCCAATAAATTCGGGCGAATGACTGGGTTTTAGAACATCCTGTTTGTACGATGGGGACACCGTGTGCAAACTATCGCTGAGCCTTATTCCTACCGCCATAAGGTTTATACAATTCAGATATCGGGGATCCTGAAGCTCTTTTTGATCATATTCAATTTCGGGAAACCAGTTTCTTAAAGAAGAATAATTATTTTCGAAGGGACGAATTCCCTGAATGGCAAGATTATGTATTGTGTAAACCCATCTTATGTTATTTAAATCCTGATATCTGTTGTTATATTTTTTCAGAAATAAAAGCAAACTGGTATGCCAGTCATGAAGGTGAACAATGTCTAATTTTCCAAAGGCATTTTGGCGGATTGCTTCTGCAACGGCGGTAGAAAAAATGATAAATTTTATAGTATCTGTAAAAAACGGTTCTTCCAGATCGTTATGATAGATATGTGCAATATCACCACCCGTAATTTCGGGATGATGAATAACATAATGAAAGAGGTTAGAGAACTCTTTTTTAGGTTTTACTTCATATAATTCGGCATGATAATTTTTTCCCTGCAATTGTACATCCAAGTACATTTTAAGGTTGCCTTCTGCATGAAGTCTATTATAAGAAGGTGTTACAACATGGACTTTATCTCCCCGACGCGAGATCTCGCGAGGTACATCACGAACAACATCTCCCATTCCTCCTGCCTTACAATGGGGAACACCGTCATTTTCTGCGGCTACAAAAAGGAAATTGTTCATTTTTTCTGTTTTAACAATTGTAGATAGCGATTCTTGAAGTTAACATTTTATTGCTGATTTTCTTCAGTAAGAAACCTTAAATCCATGCAAATAAAAAAGCCATTGATTTCTCAACGGCTTTTTTTAAAACACGTGATTTCGTTATCTTATATTAAAAGCATTTTCACCCGGATAATAAGCTACACTTTCCAATTCTTCTTCAATACGAAGTAATTGGTTATACTTGGCCATACGGTCGCTACGGGAAGCAGAACCTGTTTTAATCTGGCCGGTGTTTAAAGCCACGGCAAGATCTGCGATTGTATTATCCTCGGTTTCGCCGGAGCGGTGAGACATTACACAAGTATATCCGGCATTTTTAGCCATATTAACCGCTGCAATGGTTTCGGTTAAAGTCCCAATCTGGTTTACTTTTATAAGAATTGAATTTGTAATTCCTTCTTTAATTCCTCGTGAAAGTCGTTCTACATTTGTAACAAACAGGTCGTCTCCCACTAATTGTACTTTCTTCCCTATTTTATCTGTCAGTACTTTCCAGCCGTCCCAGTCGTTTTCATCCATTCCATCTTCTATGGAAATAATAGGATATTTTGAGGCAAGTTCGGCAAGATATTCTGCTTGTTCTTCACTACTTCTAACTTTGCCTTTATCGCCTTCAAATTTTGCGTAATTATATTTTCCATTTTCATAGAATTCGGCAGCCGCACAATCTAAAGCTATCATTACGTCATCGCCTCCTTTATAACCTGCTTTTTCAATAGCCAAAAGAATAGTTTCCAGGGCATCCTCAGTTCCCTCCAAAGTTGGAGCAAAACCTCCTTCGTCGCCTACAGCCGTACTCAAACCACGATCGTGCAGTACTTTTTTAAGATTATGGAAAATTTCTGTTCCCATTTTTAGAGCGTGAGAGAAACTTTTTGCTTTTACAGGCATTATCATAAACTCCTGAAAAGCGATAGGAGCATCGCTATGCGAACCTCCATTTATAATGTTCATCATAGGCACCGGAAGCGTATTCGCGCTCACTCCGCCAACATATCGATATAACGGAAGGCCTAGTTCTGCAGCGGCTGCTTTTGCAACCGCTAAAGAAACTCCTAATATGGCATTCGCACCTAATTTCGCTTTGTTTTTAGTACCATCCAGCTCGATCATTTTCTGATCGATAAGGTTTTGTTCAAAAACTGAATATCCCAAAAGTTCTTCTGCAAGAGTAGTATTCACATTTTCGATAGCTTTTGAAACTCCTTTTCCCATATAATCTTTTCCTCCATCGCGCAGTTCAACAGCTTCGTGTTCTCCGGTAGAGGCTCCGGAAGGAACAGCAGCTCGTCCTAAAACGTTATTTTCGGTGATTACATCTACTTCAATTGTTGGGTTTCCACGGGAATCGAAGATTTGCCGAGCGTGGATATTTACTATTATACTCATATTTATATTTATTGATTAACTATTCAGCAAGATACAAATACACCTGCAAAATTGCCACAATTTCAGGCGGTTTCAGAAGAAAAACTGCTCAATCGTTTTCGTTGGCAAAGGGATCATAATAAATATGAAATCCAAAACCTATGGTAGTTGTTCCCGGAGACTCTGAAGTTATATCATATTCTGAAAAATCCAAGACCTCCCAGTTATCCTGAATATTCAGCTGGATGTAATTAAGAGTTATCCCAAACCAAAAGTGCGGACTTAGATAGATACCTTCAAAACCTACGGCAAAACTCCAATAGGAAATCGGGGATTTCCCCTGCTGATATTTTTCTCTCCTATAGGTGCTATTGCCTGATATGGGCGTATAATACGAAGTCCGTGTTTTCACATTCCCAATATGGTATTTGGGCGAGATTATTAAAAAAGCATCCTCTTTGCCGAATTCCAACTTGGGGTTTAGTGTAAGTACCGAAGTGCTGAAACTTTCCCAAAACAATGCATCGTGATAACCCGAACTAAAATTGCTGAATTTTATTTCCCGATCCGGAACTTTTCCATAAAAGTTATCGTAGCCAATTTCCGGGGCAAAGAACTTAAAATGATAAACCTGGGCACCAATATTTAAACTCCCAAAATAATTACCTTCAAAAGATGCCTGTCTATATAAATCCAATCCGGCATAAAAAACAGGATGTTTTTGAGCGTATAAGGGCTGAAAAAGAAATAAAACAATTAGAATTTATAAATACTCATTATTTTCTGACTTTAGGAGCTCCGAAAAATTTTAGAATTCTATTTTTCTTTTCCCAGTTTAAATCCAAGTTGAATAGAAATATGAGAAGCCAGATATGCATCATCCTGATCATCGAAGCCTAAGCCAAGCCCCAGCGTTAAATTCAATTTGAAATTACTATTATAAATACGCTGCAGCCCCCACGCTGGACCTAAGAAACCGCTGTAATCATTGTTGAGCTGCATATCTCCAATAATAGGATTGCCACTTGCAACAACGCCTACCGCTGCAATATAATTACCACTGTTTTCTGAGGTCTTTTTTCCTTTTTGCATTCTCTTATTCAAATTATAGAAATATCGATATTGGGCTTCAAATTGCGGATAAAAACCATATTCAGATTCATCGAGATAGGAAGAATCATGATAACCAAATCCTATACCTAAAACAGCATCTATTGTTGAGTTTTTAGAAACTGCGGCTTCATATTCTGCAGAAGGAATTAAAAAATTTAAGGAGAATTGATTAGTGGTTTCCTGAGCGAATGAAGTTAAACCACAAATTAAAGATAAAATTAAAATAATTTTTTTCATTATATATTGATTGATGATTAAACCTAAAACTAAATTTTTCTTGCAACATTACGCTTTATTTTCTAAAAATTGCCTCTATAATGAAAAACCCGGGGAAAAATCCCCGGGTTTTTTCACTATTATTAAATAATAGCCTAATTCTTTATTTTTTAATCCGCTCCATAAAATCATCGAATAAATAACTGGCATCGTGTGGTCCGGGACTTGCCTCCGGATGATATTGTACCGAGAAGCAGTTCTTATTGGTCATCGCAATTCCACCGATGGTATTGTCATTTAAACAAATATGGGTGATTTCCACATTCGGATTCGCTTCGGTGGCAGCTTTATCTACCGAAAAACCGTGATTTTGAGAGGTAATTTCTCCTTTCCCGGTTTTCAGATTTTTCACGGGATGATTAATTCCCCGGTGACCGTGGTGCATTTTATAGGTAGAAATTCCGTTTGCCAAAGCGATAATCTGATGTCCCAGGCAAATTCCAAATAAAGGGTGATCTTTTTCAATAATAGTTTTGGCAAGATCGATGGCGGATTTTAAAGGTTGGGGATCCCCGGGACCGTTGGATAAAAAGTAACCATCGGGATTCCACGAACTCATCTCTTCATAAGAGGCGTTGTAAGGAAATACCTTTACATAAACATCCCTATTATCGAAATTGCGAAGAATGTTCTTTTTAATTCCCACATCCAGGGCGGCGATTCTGTAAGTAGCGTTTTCATTGCCGAAGAAATAAGGTTCTTTGGTCGAAACTTTTGAAGCCAGTTCCAGGCCATTCATATCCGGCACTTTTGCTAATTCTTCCTTTAAACCTTCAATATTATCAACTTGGGTAGAAATAATGGCGTTCATGGCTCCATTCTCCCGGATATAAGTAACCAGCGCACGGGTATCTACATCTGAAATGGCAAATAAATTATTTCTTTCAAGAAACTCTAATAAAGTACCATCCGATCCGGGACGCGAATTGCTATAGCTGAAATTTTTACAAATCAGGCCTGCTATTTTTGCACTGTCAGATTCGTTTTCTTCATCTTTTACACCATAATTCCCTATATGCGCATTGGTAGTAACCATAAGCTGACCATAATAGGATGGATCTGTAAATATTTCCTGATACCCGGTCATTCCTGTATTAAAACAAACTTCTCCTACAGCACTGCCTTCACGGTTGGCTACAGATTTTCCGTGAAAAATAGTTCCATCTGCTAGTAGAATAATGGCTTTTTTCTTTAACTGATACTTCATATTAGCTATAATTTACTGGACATAAAATTAATAAATCAAGAACCTTGGGGCAAGCCCCCGGGATATGAATCGAAAAATAAATTTTAGATTGTCGCTCCATGTCCCGTTATTGTACCCTCAATGAGGGAAATAAAAAAAAAGGATAAACCTGACGGCTTATCCTTTTTGAAATTGTAGATGTATAAGAATCATTCTTATTCCTCTTTTTTATCTTCCTTTTTATCTGACTTTTCTTCAGAAGGTTTTGCTTCGGCTTTCTTTTCAGCTTTTGGAGCTGCTTTCTTTGCCGGAGCTTTGGTTTCAGTTTTAGCCGCGGTGGTATCATCTGAAGATTTTTTCTTCCCGGCTCTACGGGTAGATTTTTTCTTCTCTGGTTTGTTAACGTTGTAAAGTTCGTTATAATCTACCAACTCGATCATTGCCATTTCTGCATTATCTCCAAGACGATTCCCAAGTTTAATAATTCGGGTATATCCTCCGGGGCGATCTCCAACCTTAGCAGCTACTTCTCTAAACAATTCGGTTACCGCTTCTTTCTGACGAATTTTAGCGAAAACCAATCTGCGGTTATGAGTAGTATCTTCTTTAGATTTTGTTACCAAAGGTTCTACAAATTGCTTAAGCGCTTTTGCTTTGGCAACTGTAGTATTGATGCGTTTATGCTCAATTAGGGAACAGGCCATATTTGCCAACATACTCTTGCGGTGAGCAGTTTTTCTTCCTAAGTGATTTATTTTTTTTCCGTGTCTCATTATTTCTTAGCTATTAGATTTTAGTATTGAGATATTAGCAGTGAGGTATTAGGTCTTTAGAAATCAATTATAATTTCGCCCAAATCTCAATTCTGAAATCTCATATCTCATATCTAGTTTAGTCTTTATCTAATTTATATTTAGAAAGATCCATTCCAAAATTCAATCCTTTATTGTTTACCAACTCTTCAAGTTCGGTTAAAGATTTTTTACCGAAGTTGCGGAATTTCATCAGGTCATTTTTGTTATAGGATACCAAATCTCCCAATGTATCAACTTCAGCCGCTTTTAAGCAGTTAAGTGCGCGTACAGAAAGATCCATATCTACCAACTTGGTTTTCAATAACTGACGCATGTGAAGAGATTCTTCATCATAAGTTTCAGTTTGTGCTATTTCGTCTGCTTCCAAAGTAATTCTTTCGTCACTAAATAACATGAAGTGATGAATTAATGTTTTGGCAGCTTCGGTTAAAGCGTCTTTTGGGTGAATAGAACCATCGCTAATGATTTCGAAAACCAGCTTTTCGTAGTCGGTTTTTTGTTCCACACGATAGTTTTCGATACTATATTTTACATTTTTGATTGGGGTATATACCGAATCTGTAAAAATAGTTCCCAAAGGTGCATTGGATTTTTTGTTTTCTTCCGCAGGAACATAACCACGACCTTTTTCAATAGATAGCTCCATATTGAAGCTTACTTTCTTATCCAGGTTGCAAATCACAAGATCCGGATTTAAAATCTGGAATCCTGAGATAAACTTCTGAAAATGACCGGCGGTTAATTGTTCTTGTCCGGAAACAGAAATGGTAACGGCTTCATTGTCTATTTCATCAATTTGCCTTTTAAACCTTACCTGTTTAAGATTTAATATAATTTCTGTAACATCTTCTACCACACCAGGGATAGTAGAGAATTCGTGATCTACTCCTTCAATACGAACGGAAGTGATTGCGAATCCTTCTAGAGATGATAACAGCACTCTTCTTAAAGCGTTACCAACAGTTAATCCATAACCAGGTTCCAAAGGGCGAAATTCAAATTTCCCTTCGAAATCGGTTGAATCAATCATTATAACTTTATCGGGCTTCTGAAAATTTAGTATTGCCATATTACGACTTCTGTGAATTATTATTTCGAATATAATTCGACGATGAATTGTTCATTTATATTTTCCGGGATTTGAACTCTTCCGGGAACAGAAACAAAAGTTCCTTGTTTAGTATCGTTATTCCAGGTAATCCACTCGTAAGTGGCACTGGAATTAGATAGTGAATCCTGAATTGCGGTAAGGGATTTAGATTTTTCTCTAACTCCTACCACATCGCCGGGCTGTAAATGATAAGATGGAATATTTACCAATTCTCCATTTACGGTAATGTGTCTGTGAGATACCAACTGTCTGGCACCACGACGTGAAGGCGATAATCCCATTCTGTAAACCACGTTATCTAAACGGGATTCACATAATTGTAATAATACTTCCCCGGTAATACCGTTCGCGCGGGTTGCGCTTTCAAACATATTTCTGAACTGACGCTCTAAAATACCATAGGTATATTTCGCTTTTTGCTTTTCCATTAACTGGATAGCGTATTCAGATTTTTTACCTCTTCTACGGTTATTTCCGTGTTGTCCCGGAGGGTAATTTCTTTTTTCGAAAGACTTATCGTCACCGAAGATGGCTTCGCCAAATTTTCGGGCTATTTTAGTCTTTGGACCAGTATATCTTGCCATTTAAAATTGATTTATTAAGAAAGCGATTATGAATTAAGGTCACCGTCCTTCGATAATCTCTCTGCTTTCCAGGTTATACTTAATTAATTATACTCTTCTTCTTTTTGGTGGTCTGCACCCGTTGTGTGGTAATGGAGTAACATCAATAATTTCTGTTACTTCAATTCCAGCATTATGTAAAGATCTAATCGCAGATTCTCTACCGTTTCCAGGTCCTTTCACAAATACTTTTACCTTACGTAACCCAGCTTCGTGTGCTACTTTAGAGGCATCTTCTGCCGCTAATTGCGCTGCGTAAGGAGTATTTTTCTTAGATCCTCTAAAGCCCATTTTACCGGCTGAAGACCAGGAAATCAAATCTCCTTTTTTATTGGTTAAAGAGATAATGATATTGTTGAAAGACGCTGTAACATGAGCTTCTCCGTTTGACTCAACGACTACTTTGCGTTTCTTTTGAGCTGCTTTTTGAGTTTTTGCCATCTTACTTATTATTTAGTTGCTTTTTTCTTGTTAGCAACTGTTTTTCTTCTACCTTTTCGGGTTCTTGAATTGTTCTTAGTTCGCTGACCTCTTAAAGGAAGTCCGGATCTGTGGCGAATTCCACGGTAACATCCTATATCCATAAGACGTTTAATACTTACCTGAATTTCGCTACGCAATTCACCTTCTATTTTATAAGAACCTACAGCTTCACGAATTCTTCCAATTTCATCATCGGTCCAATCTGAAACTTTTTTTCCTTCTTCCACATCAGCAGCTTTCAGAATATCCTGAGCTCTGCTTTTGCCAATTCCGAAGATATAGGTTAATGCTATAACCCCGCGTTTTTGTTTTGGGATATCGACCCCTGCAATTCTAGCCATAACTTACCCTTGTCTTTGTTTGAATTTAGGATTCTTTTTGTTAATCACGTAAAGCCTGCCTTTTCTGCGTACTATTTTACAGTCGGCACTTCTTTTTTTAATGGATGCTTTAACTTTCATCTTTTCTTTAGTTTAAAAGTTTAAAGTTTAAAAGTTTAAAAGTCAAGAGGATTAGTCTTTTCAACTTTCTACTTTCTTACTTTACAACCTACTTTTTAATATCTATACGTTATGCGAGCCTTCGATAAATCGTAAGGGCTCATTTCTAATTTCACTTTATCTCCGGGTAGCAATTTAATATAATGCATTCTCATTTTACCCGAAATATGCGCGGTCACTACGTGCCCGTTTTCCAGTTCTACCCGAAACATTGCATTAGACAATGCTTCAATGATCGTTCCGTCTTGTTCTATTGCTGGTTGTTTTGCCATTATGCTACTGCTTTTCGATTTTTACCGGTTTTCATTAACCCATCGTAATGCCTGTTCAGCAAATATGAATTTACCTGCTGCATAGTATCAATAGCTACTCCCACCAAAATTAGAAGGGAAGTACCTCCAAAGAACAATCCCCATCCCTGTTGTACACCTAACAGTTGAACTACGATAGCAGGGAACACTGCTAAAAGAGCCAGGAAAATTGAACCCGGAAGGGTTATTTGTGACATGATCCTATCCAAAAATTCAGAAGTTTCGGTTCCCGGACGTATTCCCGGAATAAATCCTCCGCTTCGTTTAAGATCATCTGCCATTTTATTGGTAGGTACTGTAATTGCTGTATAAAAATATGTAAATACAATAATTAATAAAGCAAACACCAAATTGTACCAAAATCCAAATATATTACTGAACGCAGCGGCAACTCCCTGAGACATTTCACTGTCTGATAAGCCAGCTACTGCTGCTGGTATAAACATAATTGCCTGTGCAAAAATGATAGGCATTACACCAGATGCATTTAATTTTAAAGGTATATATTGTCTGGAACCAAATACATTTTTTTCATACCCTCCAGAGGCCGTTCTTCTGGCATACTGTACTGGTATTTGTCGTACCGCCATCACTATCATAACACAACCTAATATCACTACAAACCATAATACCAATTCAATAAGGATCATAATTAATCCCCCGTTAGATTCGAATACTCTGGAAGCGAATTCCTGAACAAAAGCACGTGGCAAACGAGCGATAATACCCACCATAATCAATAACGAGATTCCGTTTCCAACACCTTTATCGGTAATTTTTTCTCCTAACCACATAGCGAAAATAGTTCCGGTAGCAAGGATAATTACAGAGGACGCTACAAAAGTTAGATTACTATGAATTAAAAATGCACTCGAAGGTAGTGTTCTGAACAAATTGTAAATATATCCAGGACCTTGTACAAGAGTAATTCCAATAGTTAACCATCTAGTAATTTGATTTATACGCTTTCTACCACTTTCTCCTTCTTTCTGAAGTTTTTGCAAATAAGGAACTGCGATTCCCATTAATTGCACCACAATAGAAGCAGAGATGTAAGGCATAATCCCCAATGCGAATACAGAAGCGTGAGAAAACGCACCCCCTGTAAAAGCATTTAAAAGCCCTAAAAGACCGCTGTCGGTTTGGTTAGCAAGATTGGCCAGTTGAGAAGCATCTACTCCAGGTAAAACAACCTGGGCCCCAAAACGGTAAACCAATAATAAACCAAGAGTAACTAAAATACGGTTTTTTAGTTCCTCAATTTTCCAGATATTTTTAATCGTCTCGATAAATTTCATCAGGCTATCTATTATAAAGTAACAACTTCACCTCCGGCAGCTTCAATGGCTTCCTTAGCTGAGGCAGTAAATTTATGAACAGATATTTTCAACTTTGCTTTTAATTCTCCCCTGCCTAATATCTTTACAAGTTCGTTTTTACCAGCAAGACCGTTTTCAACCAACACCTGCATATCTACAGTATCTTTAATTCTACCGTTATCTACAAGTGACTGAAGAGTATCCAGGTTAATTCCCTGATATTCTTTTCGGTTTATGTTGCTAAACCCGAATTTTGGAACTCTACGTTGAAGTGGCATTTGCCCTCCTTCAAAACCTATTTTCTTAGAGTAACCAGAACGTGATTTTGCTCCTTTATGGCCACGGGTAGCTGTTCCTCCTTTACCGGATCCCTGACCCCTACCAATGCGCTTGCCGCCGTTTTTAACTGAACCTTCTGCAGGTTGTAAGTTACTTAAATCCATTTCGAATATCTTATTTAGTCTCTTCTACAGAAACCAAGTGTTTAACTTTATTTACCATCCCAAGGATATTTGGAGTATTATCATGCTCCACTACCTGGTTCATTTTACGAAGACCAAGCGCTTCCAGGGTACGTTTCTGGTTCTGGGTGCGTTTAATAGCACTTTTTACCTGTGTAACTTTTATCTTTCCCATTTTATCCTTGTATTATCCTTTAAATACTTTGTCTAATGTTACTCCGCGCTGCTTTGCTACTGTATGGGCATTACGCAATTGCAATAAGGCATCAAAAGTCGCTTTTACCACGTTGTGTGGATTAGAAGAACCTTGATTCTTAGAAAGTACATCATGCACTCCTACAGATTCCAATACCGCACGTATTGCACCACCGGCAATAATTCCTGTACCGGTTGCAGCAGGCAACAATAATATTCTTGCACCACCGTATTTCCCTTTTTGCTCGTGAGGTATTGTACCGTTATGCAAAGGAATTCTAACTAAATTCTTTTTAGCATCTTCTACTGCTTTGGAAATAGCATCGGCAACTTCTTTAGATTTACCTAAACCTTGTCCCACAACCCCGTTTTCATCTCCTACAACTACAATTGCAGAAAATCCGAATGCTCTACCACCTTTGGTAACTTTTGTAACACGTTGTACTCCAACCAAACGATCCTTTAATTCAAGGCCCGCTGGCTTTACAAGTTCTACATTTTTATAATCTTGATACATATCTTATTTAGAATTTTAGTCCTCCTTCACGGGCACCATCGGCCAACGATTTAACTCTGCCGTGATATAAATAACCACCTCTATCAAAAGAAATAGTTTCTATTCCGGCTTTTAATGCTTTCTCAGCTAAGGTTTTACCAACTAAAGCAGCTTTATCTACTTTGGTTCCATCGGCTGAGGAAACATCTTTATCTCTTGAAGAGGCAGCCACTAATGTTTTCCCTTCCACATCATCAACTATTTGAGCATAAATTTCTTTATTGCTTCTAAAAACAGCCAATCTTGGACGGCCAGCGGTTCCCGTAATGTCTTTACGGATCCTCTTTTTTATCTTTGTTCTTCTATCTTGTTTTGAAAATGCCATATCTACTTTTATTAAGCTGATTTACCTGCTTTTCTTCTTAATTGTTCACCAACAAACTTGATACCCTTTCCTTTGTAAGGTTCGGGTGCACGGAAAGAACGGATTTTAGCCGCAATCTGACCTACCAGTTGTTTATCGTAAGAAGTTAATTTCACGATAGGGTTTTTACCTTTATCTGAAACTGTTTCTACTTTTACTTCAGGAGCCAATTCAAAAACAATATTATGAGAATACCCAATGGCCAAATCCAATTTTTGTCCCTGGTTAGAAGCACGATACCCTACTCCTACCAATTCTAATTGTTTGGTGAATCCATTGGAAACTCCTTCAATCATATTATTTACCAACGCACGATATAATCCGTGTTTGGCTTTCTGATCCTTCTTTTCTGAAGAACGCTCAAAAGTAATGGTTTTATCTTCAACTTTAATGTCGATATCCTCAACTTTCTGAGTCAATTCTCCTAATTTTCCTTTTACCGTCACTACTCCATCTTTTACATCTACTGTAACGCCTTCTGGAATTGTGATTGGGTTTTTACCTATTCTTGACATTTCTTTAAGTCTTTTGTATTAGTAAACATAGCATAAAACTTCACCACCAACTTTTTCAGCTTTGGCTTGTTTTCCTGTCATTACTCCGTGAGAAGTTGAAACAATCGCAACACCAAGACCATTTAAAATACGTGGTAATTCGTTTGCTCCGGCATATTTACGTAAACCGGGTTTACTTATTCGCTGAATTTTCTTGATTACCGACTCTTTAGTAAGTCTGTCATACTTAAGAGCAATTTTGATATTACCTTGTGCGGTAGTATCCTCGAATTTGTAACTAAGAATATATCCCTGGTCGAATAATATTTTAGTGATCTCTTTTTTAAGATTAGAAGCTGGTATATCTACCACGCGATGGTTTGCAAGCACTGCGTTTCTAATTCTTGTTAAATAATCTGCAATAGGATCTGTTGTCATATATTCAATTTACGGTGATGGTTTTCACTTTTTAGAACCTTTCACCTGTTAATATTATTACCAGCTGGCTTTCTTAACACCGGGAATTAATCCGTTATTGGCCATTTCTCGGAACATTACGCGGGAAACCCCGAATTGTCTCATGTATCCTTTTGGTCTTCCGGTTAATTTGCAACGGTTATGCAAGCGTACAGGTGAAGAGTTTTTTGGTAATTTTTGCAATGCTTCAAAATCTCCGGCTTCTTTAAGAGCCTTACGCTTTTCAGCATATTTTTTCACCAATTCTTGTCTTTTCACCTCGCGGGCTTTCATTGATTCTTTAGCCATAATTAATTCTTTTTAAAAGGTAAACCCAGTTCGGTTAACAATGATTTTGCTTCCTTATCGGTAGTGGCAGTGGTAACAAAAGTAATATCCATTCCGGAGATTTTGTTCACTTTATCAATATCGATTTCAGGAAAAATAATTTGTTCGGTTACCCCTAAATTATAATTTCCACGTCCGTCAAATCCGGTAGCTTTTATTCCGTTAAAATCACGCACCCTGGGAAGGGCACTGGTGATTAAACGATCTAAAAACTCATACATTCTTTCTCCGCGCAAAGTAACTTTAGCACCAATAGGCATTCCTTTACGTAATTTGAAAGAAGCAACGTCTTTTTTAGAAATGGTAGATACTGCTTTTTGACCTGTAATAGCACCTAACTCGTCTACTGCATAATCAATAAGTTTTTTATCTGCCACAGCTGCTCCAACCCCGCGGCTCAAAACTATTTTTTCAAGTTTTGGAACCTGCATTACATTGGCGTAGCTGAATTCGTCTGTAAGAGCAGGAATTACTTTTTCCTTGTACTCTTTTCTAAGTCTTGGTTCGTATGCCATAACTAAATTACTTCATTGGATTTTTTAGAAAATCTCACTTTCTTCCCGTTCTCTTCTCTATACCCAACTCGGGTTGTATTTCCTTTTTTGTCTAATAAAGACAAGTTAGAAATATGAACAGGCGCTTCTTTCTTTGAAATTCCTCCCTGTGGATTAGAAGCACTTGGTTTCGCATGTTTGGAAACCATATTAACTCCCTCCACAATGGCTTTATTTTTTTCGCGAAGCACTTGCTGAACTTTACCTTCCTGACCTTTATGATCTCCGGCAATAACTCTAACAGTATCTCCTGCTTTTATTTTAAGCTTTGTCATCATTTTATGTATTAAAGCACCTCGGGTGCTAATGATACAATCTTCATGAATTGTTTATCACGAAGTTCTCTCGCTACTGGTCCAAATACACGGGTACCGCGCATTTCACCGGTAGGGTTTAGAAGAACACATGCGTTATCGTCAAACCGGATATAAGATCCGTCTGGTCTGCGTACTTCTTTCTTGGTACGAACAACAACTGCTGTTGAAACTGCACCTTTCTTAATGTTCCCGTTAGGTGTAGCTTCTTTTACGCTGACAACTATTTTGTCTCCAACAGAAGCGTATCTTCTATTTGTACCACCTAATACACGGATAGTCAAAACTTCTTTGGCTCCGGTATTATCGGCTACTCTTAATCTAGACTCTTGCTGTACCATAATTATTTAGCTCTTTCAATTATTTCTACTAGTCTCCAGCATTTGGACTTACTTAATGGACGTGTTTCCATTATTTTCACAGTATCTCCAATATTGCAGTCGTTTGTCTCGTCGTGTGCAACGTATTTTTTCGTTTTTAAAACGAATTTTCCATACATGGGGTGTTTTACCTTTTTAACTTCAGAAACCACGATTGATTTCTGCATTTTGTTACTGGTTACAACACCTATACGTTCTTTTCTTAAATTTCTTTTTTCCATCTTTCAGCAGAATAACACTTATTGTTGTTCTCTTTTAGTTAACTCTGTAGCAACTCTCGCTATAGATCTTCTTACAGATCGAATCTGTATTGGGTTCTCTAATGGCGAAACTGCGTGAGCCATTTTTAAATCGGCGTAGGCTTTTCTGGATTTAGCAAGCTCTTCCTGTAACTCTGCAACAGATAGATTTTTTATTTCTGATTGTTTCATAACTTCTATAAATTAAGCTTGATAATCCCTGGCTACTATAAACTTGGTTTTTACCGGAAGTTTTTGTGCTGCCAAGCGTAATGCTTCTTTTGCAACATCGTAAGGAACTCCTCCTATTTCAAAAAGAATTCTTCCCGGTTTTACCACAGCTGCCCAATATTCTACGGCACCTTTACCTTTACCCATACGTACTTCGAGAGGTTTTTTAGTGATAGGCTTATCTGGAAATATTTTAATCCATAATGAACCTTCTCTCTTCATATAACGGGTAGCGGCAATACGTGCAGCTTCTATCTGGCGCGCAGTAAGGAAATCTGAGTCTAATGACTTTATTCCAAAAGTTCCGTTGGAAAGTCTATGCCCTCTTCCGGCATTTCCCTTCATACGGCCTTTTTGCATCTTGCGATATTTTGTTCTTTTAGGCTGTAACATTTTTCTTTACTTTAAAAAATTACTTTCTACGACGTGATTTATTACCACCTCGTCCGGCTCCGGATTTTCCTCCCTGCTTTTTGGACATTCCAACTAGCGGAGAAAGTTCTCTTTTTCCGTAAACCTCACCTTTCATGATCCATACTTTCACACCCAGTCTACCATAAGTAGTGTGTGCTTCAACTAAAGCATAATCAATATCGGCTCTAAAAGTTGATAAAGGAATTCGTCCATCTTTGTAACCTTCAGAACGCGCCATTTCGGCACCATTCAATCTTCCTGAGATTTGTATTTTAATACCTTCAGCATTCATACGCATTGCAGCCGCAATAGCCATTTTGATTGCACGACGGTAAGAAATACGATTCTCGATCTGGCGGGCTACACTGGAAGCCACCAGATGAGCATCTAACTCCGGACGTTTAATTTCAAAGATGTTAATTTGAACTTCTTTATCGGTGATTTTCTTAAGCTCTTCTTTCAACTTGTCTACCTCCTGGCCGCCTTTCCCGATAATAATACCTGGACGTGCAGTGGTGATAGTAACGGTTACAAGTTTAAGGGTACGCTCAATAATTACCCTGGATACACTCGCTTTAGAGAGACGAGCATGGATGTATTTTCTAATCTTATCGTCTTCGGCTAATTTATCACCGTAGTCATTTCCTCCGTACCAGTTGGATTCCCATCCTCTAATGATACCAAGGCGATTCCCGATTGGATTTGTTTTCTGTCCCATACTCTTACTTAGCTTTGTGTATTATTGTTAGCTCCAAGCACTAATGTTACGTGGTTGGAACGTTTTCTTATTCTGTGTGCGCGACCCTGTGGAGCAGGACGAAGTCTTTTCAACATACTTCCACTATCAACGCGAATCTCTTGTACAAACAATTCAGCTTCTTCAATATTTGCATCTTCGTTTTTTGCCTGCCAATTAGCAATTGCAGAAAGCAATAACTTTTCGAGCTTACGCGATGCATCTTTAGAATTGAATTTCAAAATATGAAGCGCATTTTCTACTTTCTCTCCTCTTACAAGATCTGCAACAATGCGCATCTTTCTTGGAGAAGTAGGGCAGTTATTCAGTTTTGCAAAAGCTATTTGTTTTTTAGCTTCTTTTGTTTGCTCTGCTTTTTCTCTTTTACGAACTCCCATAGCTTCAATTATCTTTTACCTTTATTTTTCGCACCCGCGTGACCTCTAAAAGATCGTGTTGGTGAGAATTCTCCTAATTTATGTCCTACCATATTCTCTGTGATATACACAGGAACAAATTGTTTCCCGTTATGCACAGCGATGGTTTGCCCAACGAAATCTGGAGTAATCATAGAAGCTCTAGACCAGGTCTTGATAACCGCTTTTTTACCAGATTCCACATTTTGTGCAACTTTCTTATCTAACTTATAGTGAACGTAAGGTCCTTTTTTTAATGAACGTGCCATATCTTATTATTTCTTTCTACGTTCTACAATATATTTATTACTCGCTTTAGTTTTAGAGCGGGTTCTGAAACCTTTAGCAGGTAAACCTTTTCTAGAACGTGGGTGTCCTCCTGAAGCACGACCTTCACCACCACCCATTGGGTGATCTACAGGGTTCATGGCGACTGGCCTTGTTCTTGGCCTTCTACCCAACCATCTGCTTCTACCGGCTTTACCGGAAACGATTAATTGGTGATCACTATTAGAGATAGCTCCAATAGTAGCCATACAAGTTGTTAACACTCTCCTTATCTCTCCTGAAGGAAGTTTAACGGTAGCATATTTTCCTTCTCTTGCCACTAATTGAGCAAAAGCTCCGGCGCTACGAGCCATAACAGCTCCCTGTCCGGGACGTAATTCAATACAGGAAATAATAGTACCCAGCGGAATGCTGTTTAAAGGCATTGCATTTCCAATTTCAGGAGCAGCAACTTCGGCATCAGAAACTACATTCTGATCTACCTGAAGTCCATTTTGAGCAATAACATAGCGTTTTTCGCCATCCTGATAGTTCAGTAATGCGATAAATGCTGTCCTGTTAGGATCGTATTCTATAGATGCCACGGTAGCAGGAATTCCATGCTTATCGCGTTTAAAATCTATAATTCTGTAACGTTTTTTATGACCACCACCTTTGTAACGTATGGTCATTTTTCCCTGACTGTTTCTACCACCCGACTTTTTTAACGGAGCCAAAAGGCTTTTCTCCGGCTTATCAGTAGTAATGGCGTCAAATCCATTAACTACTCTAAAACGCTGTCCGGGGGTGATTGGTTTTAATTTTCTAACTGACATTTTTTAATCTTAGAGATTACTATACAAATCAATAGTTTCACCTTCCGCCACCTGTACAAATGCTTTTTTATAAGCATTAGTTTTACCAGTGATCACTCCTGTTTTTGTGTAACGGGATTTACGATCCGGGCGAACATTCACTGTGCGAACTTTAGTAACTGAAACACCATAAGCAGACTCTACTGCGTCTTTAATTTCAATCTTATTCGCCTGATTATTAACAACAAACGTATAGCGGTTATTCAACTCGCTATCTGCTGTCGCTTTTTCTGTAATAATAGGTTTTATTAAGATACTCATTACGTTTATTTACTTAAGTTCGACTCAATTCCTTCTAAAGACCCTTCCATGAACACGATATTATTCGCGTGGAGTATTTTGTAAGTGCTTAATTCTGAACTACTTACAACTTCGGAGCCCTTTAAATTGCGTGACGACAAATATACGTTTTTATTTGAGTCACCCAACACTATTAAAGATTTTTTATTCTCTATGCCCAATCCCTTTAAAACATCTATGAAATTTTTAGTTTTTGGGGCATCAAATTGAAAATCTTCTACTATAATAATAGCCTTATCATTTGCTTTTAAAGAAAGAGCAGATCTTCTGGCTAAACGTTTTAAATTCTTATTCAATTTAAAACCATAGTTCCTTGGACGAGGACCAAAAACACGTCCACCACCTTTAAAAATAGGAGACTTTATACTACCTGCACGTGCCGTACCGGTACCTTTTTGTTTTTTGATCTTACGCGTACTACCCGTAATCTCTGCGCGTTCTTTACTCTTGTGTGTACCCTGGCGTTGATTAGCCAGATATTGTTTCACATCTAGATAAACGGCATGTTTATTAGGCTCTATAGCGAAAACAGCATCAGAAAGCTTTGCTTTCCTGCCTGTTTCTTTTCCTTTTATATCTAAAACTGCTATTTCCATTACTTCTCAATGATTACATATGAGTTTTTATGGCCCGGAACACATCCTTTTACCACAAGTAGATTCTTATCTGAAACTACCTTTAAAACCCGTAAGTTTTCTACTTTCACTTTTTCACCTCCCATTCGGCCCGCCATTCTCATACCTTTGAATACTCTAGAAGGATATGAAGCAGCACCAATAGAACCTGGAGCTCTTAAACGGTTATGTTGACCGTGAGTAGCTTGTCCCACTCCACCAAAACCGTGTCTTTTTACTACACCCTGGAAACCTTTACCTTTACTTATACCGGCGATATCTACAAATTCGCCTTCTATAAAGTGTTCTACGGTAATGGTATCACCTAATTTGTGTTCTCCTTCAAATCCTTTGAATTCAACGACTTTGCGCATTGCTGCGACTCCGGCCTTTTTGGCGTGCCCTTCGGCAGCTTTATTAGCAGTCTTTTTGTCATCGAAACCAAGTTGAAGTGCTTCGTACCCGTCAACCTCATTGGTTCTGACTTGGGTAATTACGCAAGGACCGGCCTGAATAACGGTACAGGGAATATTTTTCCCATTCTCGTCATAAATGCTGGTCATGCCGATTTTCTTTCCTATTAACCCAGACATAATTATTTATTAATTAATTACTTTTTTAATCCCTATTCATTTTTAAAATTCCTCCTAGGGTAAGAGAGAATTCTTTTTAAAACTATTCAGGATTGAAAAATACTTTCAATCCTGAATGTATTTTTCTCCGTTTTTCCTTCGCGAAACGCTCCGGACATGTTGCCTCTCCCCTAAATCCCCTCCCCAAAAGAGAGGGGACTTAAGTTTTTTTATTCCCCCTTCGGGGGTCAGGGGGAATTAAACCTTGATCTCTACTTCAACTCCGCTTGGCAATTCAAGTTTCATTAAAGCATCGATGGTTTTAGATGATGAACTATATATGTCCAACAATCTTTTATAAGAACTTAACTGAAATTGTTCTCTCGCTTTTTTATTTACGTGAGGAGAACGCAATACAGTAAATATCTTTTTGTGTGTTGGCAACGGGATAGGTCCAGTTACCACAGCTCCCGTAGTTTTTACGGTTTTTACGATTTTTTCTGCAGATTTATCTACCAGATTATGATCGTAGGATTTTAGTTTTATTCTGATTTTTTGACTCATATCCCTAATATTATTCGTTTGTTCCTTTTGCTGCCTTAATTACCGATTCTGAAATGTTAGAAGGGGTTTCAGCATAATGTGAAAATTCCATTGTAGAAGTTGCTCTACCAGAAGATAATGTTCTTAAAGTAGTAACATATCCGAACATTTCAGATAAGGGCACTTCAGCTTTAATCACTTTAGCTCCAGATCTGTCAGACATATTATTTACCTGACCTCTTCTTCGGTTAAGGTCTCCTACGATATCTCCCATGTTTTCTTCGGGAGTTACCACTTCTACCTTCATTATTGGCTCAAGGATCACAGCACCTGCTTTTTTAGCAGCTACTTTATAACCTAGTTTCGCAGCCAATTCAAAAGACAGCTGATCGGAATCCACAGGGTGGAAAGATCCGTCTTTTAAAACAACTTTTAGAGTATCCATTTTGAAACCGGCTAAAGGTCCATTTTTCATGGCTTCTTTAAATCCTTTTTCTACAGATGGGATAAATTCTTTAGGAATACGTCCACCTTTTACTTCGTCTACAAACTGAAGACCTGGTCCTTTGAAATCTTCATCAGCCGGAGCCATTTCGAAGATAATATCGCCAAATTTACCACGTCCACCAGATTGCTTTTTATAAACTTCACGGTGATCTGCACTTTTGGTAATGGTTTCCTTGTATTCAACCTGAGGCTGACCTTCGTTTACTTCAACCTTAAACTCACGTTTTAAACGATCTACAAGAATTTCAAGGTGTAATTCACCCATTCCTGAGATAATGGTTTGTCCTGAAGCTTCATCTGTCTTAACCTGGAAAGTTGGATCTTCTTCAGCAAGTTTCGCCAACGCCATTCCCATTTTATCTACATCGGCTTTGGTTTTTGGCTCAACAGCAATACCAATTACCGGTGCAGGGAAACTCATAGATTCCAGAATAATAGGGTGTTTTTCATCGGTAAGCGTGTCCCCGGTTTTAATATCTTTAAAACCAACGGCCGCACCAATATCACCAGCTTCAATTTTATCTATAGGCTCTTGTTTGTTAGAGTGCATTTGGTAGATACGTGAAATACGTTCTTTTTTACCGGAACGGTTATTCAACACGTAAGAACCTGCATCCAGAGAACCTGAATATACACGGAAAAATGCCAGACGACCTACAAAAGGATCGGTAGCAATTTTAAATGCAAGTGCAGAGAAAGGAGAATCTACGTGAGGTTTACGAGACTCTTCTTTTTCGGTATCAGGATTTACCCCAACAATAGCTTCAATATCACTTGGAGCAGGAAGGTAACGCATAACTGCGTCTAACATTGCCTGAACTCCTTTATTTTTGAAAGCAGATCCGCACATCATTGGAATGATGGACATATCTATAGTTGCAGCTCTAAGCGCAGCGATAATTTCATCTTCGGTAATAGAATTTTCATCTTCGAAGAATTTCTCCATTAACGCATCGTCATATTCAGCTACCGCCTCAACTAATTCTGCTCTGTATTTATTAACGTCTTCTTGAAGTTCTTCAGGAATATCGATAGTTTCATAAGTCATTCCGAAATCTTCTTCATTCCAGATAATGGCCTTTTTGGAAATAAGATCAACCACTCCTTTAAAGTCCATTTCTTCACCGATTGGAATTTGTAAAGGCACTGGGTTCCCACCAAGCATTTCCTTTACCTGCTTACATACATTGAAGAAATCTGAACCCTGACGGTCCATTTTATTAACGAATCCTAAACGAGGAACTCTATATTTATCTGCCTGTCTCCATACAGTTTCAGATTGAGGTTCAACACCATCAACTGCACTGAACAAAGCCACCATACCATCCAACACACGTAAAGAACGCTCTACCTCTACAGTAAAGTCAACGTGGCCGGGAGTATCGATAATGTTCACAGTATATTCCTGATCGCGATACATCCACTTACAATGCGTTGCAGCAGATGTAATGGTAATACCACGTTCCTGTTCTTGCTCCATCCAGTCCATAGTAGCAGCACCGTCATGCACTTCACCAATTTTGTGACTTACACCGGTATAGAACAAAATACGCTCGGTAGTAGTGGTTTTACCCGCATCAATATGCGCAGCAATACCAATATTTCTTGTAAATTTTAAATCTCTTTGTGCCATTTTTTTTAGAATCTAAAGTGAGAGAATGCTTTATTAGCTTCAGCCATCTTGTGGGTATCTACCCTCTTTTTCACAGCAGCACCTTCTTCCTTAGCAGCAGCAAGAATCTCTGCAGCCAATTTTGCCGGCATCGATTTCTCATTACGCTTTCTTGAATAGGAAATTAACCACTTCATAGCAGTTGAAACTTTTCTATCCGGACGTATTTGCATTGGGATTTGAAAGGTAGCACCCCCAACTCGCCGGCTACGTACTTCTACGTGAGGCATAACGTTAGAAAGGGCATCTTTCCAGATTTCAAGAGCGGTTTTTTCGTCGTCTTGTTTTTTTTCTTCTACGATTGCGATTGCATCGTAAAAAACTTTAAAGGAAACCGATTTTTTACCATCCCACATCATCATGTTCACAAAACGTGTAACAAGTTGATCATTAAACTTAGGATCCGGTAAAAGAGGCCTCTTTTTTGCCTGTCTTTTTCTCATGTCTTCTTTGTAATAAATTAATCGTTAATTATTACCTATATATAATATGGTAACACTAACCGTTTTTTTACTTCTTAGGTCGTTTAGCTCCATATTTAGATCTGCGCTGAGTTCTTCCTTCGACACCTGCGGTATCTAAAGCTCCACGCACAATATGGTAACGTACCCCGGGTAAATCTTTTACCCTTCCACCTCTAACCAATACTATCGAGTGCTCTTGTAAATTGTGTCCTTCGCCTGGAATGTATGCGTTCACCTCTTTTCCGTTAGTCAATCTTACCCTTGCAACTTTACGCATTGCAGAGTTTGGTTTTTTAGGAGTAGTGGTGTAAACACGTGTACAAACACCTCGACGTTGAGGGCACGAATCCAAAGCAGCCGATTTACTCTTCTTGGTTATTTTGGCTCTTCCTTTTCGTACTAATTGTGAAATTGTTGGCATAATTTCTTTTACACTATTAATGTTTAAATATAATCTCCCTATTTTTTAGGGTGCGCAAAGGTAGAAATAAAAAGCTAGTATTCAAATCATAAATCATTAAATTTCGCTTTTTTTAAAAAAATAATAGAAGAATGGATTTTTTTGTTTAACAACAACTTTTCTAGCAATACAAATTTATTTTTAATCAAAAAGTTCGTATCATCCTATAAACTTTAACAAAAATTCTTATCATTGATCCTCAAGGAAATATGAATAATAGTTAACGTTAATTTAACAATTCTTAATTTTTTTAAAGTTAAAGATTTGCACAGTTAACCATTTCTTAGGACTTTTGAACTCGGCTAATTCAAACAAATTAAACAATGAAAACAAAATTAAGTAGCATTCTAACGCTAATATTAGCGTTAGTTGTGCAAATTACCTTTGCACAGGGACAGGCGGTAACGGGGACTGTTACCGACTCAGACGGCTTACCTCTACCAGGGGTAAACGTTATTATTAAAGGTACCACTACCGGTACTCAAACCGATTTTGATGGAAATTATTCTATCTCGGCATCGAAAGGAGATGTTCTAGTGTTTTCGTTTATTGGATTGAAAACTGCGGAATACACCGTGGGAAATTCCAACTCAATAAATGTCACGATGAAGACAGATTCTGCACAACTTGATGAAGTTGTTGTAACCGCTCTTGGTATTAAGAGAGAAGCAAAAACCTTAACTTATGCCACCCAACAGGTAGATTCCAAAGAACTTAATATCACCCAAAATACTGATATTAAAAATGCTCTTGCCGGGAAAGTTGCAGGGGTCCAGCTCAATGGATCAGCAGGTAGCCAATTAAATGGAACCAGTAAAATTCGTATTCGTGGAGCTATTTCTTTAACAAACGACAATGATGCTTTGTATGTTGTAGATGGAGTTCCGGGAGTGGATCCTGCAAGTATAGACATGGAAAATGTGGCGACCATTAACGTTTTAAAAGGGCCTAACGCAACAGCTCTTTATGGTCAACGTGCAGATTCCGGGGTAATAGAAATTACAACTAAAAAGGGATCTGGAAAAATGGCTGTTGAATTTGCCAGTTCGGCTGTTTTTGACAAAGTATCTTATCTTCCTAAATATCAAAACCAATATGGAGGCGGATATGATGGAGCAGATTCATTTGGGATTTTTGGTGATGAAACAACAGGATCTCAATCTTTAGATTCTTATCCAGACATGTGGCAACGTTTTGCAGGCGACAGATATCTATTAGGAGCTAACAATTATGCGGATGAAAGCTGGGGTCCTAAATTCGATGGTCAGGATTATGTGCCATGGTACGCCTGGTGGCCAGCTAGCCCATACTATGGCCAAACTGCTAAATATGAAGCACAACCAAACAATATTAAAAATTATTATAACACCGGGGTAACTTTAAAAAACTCTATTTCAGTAAGTGGTGGAGATGATAAATTTAGTGGAAGGATTTCCTATACTAATCTAGATCAAAAAGGTATTCAGCCTTATTCAGATCTTCAGAAAAATTTTATTACTACCAATTTTGAGTTTAATGCTTCCGATAAATTAAAATTATCTTCTACAATTAACTATACTCAAACAGAGATAAATGGTAACTTCGAAAATGGTTATTCTAATCAGGGATCTGGTTCCTTTAATAGCTGGTTCAACAGAAACCTTGAAACAGGAAAATTAAGAGAGTTAAGAGATCTTCTTACCCCTCAAGGCTATTCCGCATCCTGGAACTGGTGGGGACCAGATTACTATCTTTTTGGTGATGGTTATCAAAAACCTGCCTTTTGGTTTAACCAGTATTTCTGGTTTAAAAATGATAAAAGACGCAGAGAGTACAATACTTTGGTTGGAAGTCTTAATGCAACTTACGACTTTAATGATAACTGGCAGTTTTCTGCAACAGTTACTAGGAACCAGGAGTATTATAATTACTCATTCCACCGCCCTTATATAATTTCTTATTCTGCAGCATCAAACCTATACAATCCAAGACAAAATTCTTTTGGTGTTTTTAAGAGACAGAAGTATGAAAATAACTTTAGCGCACTATTAAAATATCAAAACGACTGGGGTGATTTTGATGTAAGCGCCTTTATTGGTGGGAATGTTCGGAGAAATGGATTAGAGCAGTTTTCTGCTCAGATGGATCCCGATGCTGTTTCAGGAGGTTTAATTATTCCTAACCTTTACGATTTCGCTAACGCAGGGGAAATTCCAACACCTATTACGTATTACAGCGATAAGCAGGTGAATAGTTTATATGGAAAAGCATCCATAGGATATAAAGGTTTGGCTTATCTTGATGCCACTTATAGAAAAGACTGGAGTTCTGCTTTACCTAAAGACAATAATGGATATGGGTATCCTTCCTTAGGTGGAAGTTTTATTTTTTCTCAGTTAATAGATAGTAATGTTTTATCCTTTGGAAAATTAAGAGCAGGTTGGGCTCAGGTAGGGTCAGATGTTAATGCGCTATTAATCAATCAGATATATTCTATCGCAGCCAAACCCTATCAGGCTAGTACAGTTCTTCAGTATACCCCATCAACGATTGTGGATCCTAATTTAAAACCCGCATTAAATACTTCTTTTGAGGTAGGGGCAGATCTTAAATTCTTATCTAATCGTATTGGCTTAAGTGCTACTTATTATGATGAAACTAGAAAGGATGAAATTATTAGCTTAAGTGTACCTCGAGGATCAGGTTATAACTATTATTTAACAAATGCCGGTGAAACTGAAAGAAAAGGGATTGAATTAAATTTGAATGCAGATATCTTTAAAAATCCTGATGGATTTAGCTGGAGGACAGTGATAAACTTTGCGCACAACAGAACTGTTGTAAACAAACTGCCTAATGATCTTCAGGAAACAGCTGCTCCGGGAGGAACTTCTGCCTTTGGTGTTGTTACTATGAAACAAAAATTGGGTGAAGAGTGGGGCCAGTTACAGGGGATTGGAATTAAAAAAGATGCCAATGGTAATCCTATTTTACAATCTAATGGATTGTACACTATTGAACCAGGACAATATTTTGGTAGTGTTCTTCCAGATTTTACCGGAGGATTTGTAAATACTTTTAGCTATAAAAATTTAAGTCTGACCGCTTCTGTAGATTTTCAAAAAGGAGGTCATTTCTTCTCACTTAGTGAATTTTGGGGAGAATCTTCAGGACTTCTGGCCGAAACAGCTGCTCTTAACGACAATGGAAACAATGTTCGTGATGCGGTTGCAAATGGTGGTGGTGTGCATTCCGTTGGTGTAGATGCAAACGGAAACCCTGTAGACACCTATGTTGATGCTCAAACCTGGTTTACGCAGGGATCGGCCAACTATTTAGCTGAACCGTATATTCATGGGGCCAGCTACGTGAAACTTAGAGATGTAAGCTTAACATACACTTTACCATCTAAGTTAGTAGATGGAATATTCCAGAGCGCGTCTATTAGTGCTGTGGGAAGAAACCTATGGTTAATTGCTGTTTCTAAAGATAACTATCACAGATGGGATCCTTCAGAATTATCAGAAACTTATGGAGAAAACGGACAGTTACCAGGAACAAGAAGTTTCGGATTGAATATTAAATTAACTTTTTAATAAAAGAAATGATGAAAAAAATAAATTATGTCATACTAAGCCTGATTATCGCTCTAGGCTTTAGTTCATGTGACAATACCGACTTTGGGAACATGAACGATAATCCAAACGGTACTGCAGAACCGAATCCTTCCGGCCTACTTGCAGGAGCGATAATGACCTTTGGCACTTCAACAGGAAGGGATTATCTAACCCGTCCAACGCTGTATGTTCAATACCAATCCCAGGTTACATACACCACTGAAAGTAGATATTCTGAAAATCAGGCAAGCTGGTACAATTATTACGTGACCGATTTAAACAATCTGGAAACATTGATTTCTTACGCTCAAAATCCTGATAATCAAGGGGTTGATTTAAATAATCAGGGTGCTCCCGAAAACCAAATCGGTGTTGCCAAGATTATGGAAGCAGTGATCATGAAGAGAGTAACCGATACTTATGGTGATGTTCCTTTTAGTGAAGCATTTATGGGTCTCGACAATTTGACTCCTGCTTATGATAAACAGGAAGACATATATAAAGCGCTTATTTCACAGGTAAAAGAAGCAAGGGATACGATGGATGCCAGCGCTGCGGGCCCTACTGGTGATATTTTATTAAACGGAAATATTACCAAATGGAAAAAGTTCGCCAACTCATTACTACTGGAAATGTCTTTACAATTATCCAACCAGTTCCCTGACCCGTCAGGATACGCCGCAACTGAATTTAAAGAGGCATTATCTGATCCCAATGGAGTTTTGGAAGAAGTAAACGATGAACCCTGGTTCCAATATGAAAATCTAGCCAGCTTCCGTAATCCCTGGACTGGAAATAGACCCACAGACTATTTCCTTTCTGCCGAATTTGTTGATGCCTTAAAGGGAAAAGACAGCGAATACAATCCAACTTCAAATCACACTTATGACGCTCGTCTTTCTGTGTATGCCAGAGATACTATTAAAGAGGGAGTTCCTTATGGGTATTCCGATGAAAAAGGATCAGGTAAAAACCAGATGTCAACTTATTTTTGGGACACTAAGAACTTCACTTCCCCTCTTCCCTTAATGACCGCTTCTTATACTTATTTAATGCGGGCAGAAGCAGGAGCAATAAAGTGGACTTCCGAAGATCCTAAAGAAATGCTTCGAACCGGCATCGAAAAGTCCTATGCGACTTTAGATTATCATTACGGCACAGATATTTCGGGAGATGCTGAAGCTTATGCAACTGCTCGATTGGCAGATGCTGAAAGCGCAGGAATTCTTCAGGTAATCGGAGAAGAAAAATGGGCAGCTTTATTTGGTCAGGGATTTGATGCCTGGGCAGAATGGAGAAGAACAGGGTATCCAAATCTTACTCCAGCAACCGATTTCTTAAATAATGGAGAAATTCCCACCCGTTACGACTATCCATCTGAAGCTAGTGGATTGAATAAAACAAATTATACCTCTGGGGTAAATAGTTTAACACCCGCTGAAGATGTTAATTCGTCTAAAGTATGGTGGGATGTACCTTATCCGTTTGATTAACCGGATTTTTTATAAGTAAATAGTTAAAACCCCGAAGATAAATCTTCGGGGTTTTTTAATTTTAATTAAAATACTTTTCGCTGAAATGGTTTGCTTCAGTTAAAACTGATTACTAATATTTGCATTTTTTTATAAAATTATTTTAAGACAAAGGTTAATTAACTTGTTAATCACATGTCTTTTTGCCATTTTTGCTAAGGCTAATTCAAATTCCCTACAATATGAAAACAAAATTAACAGTTATTTTAACACTGTTTGTATTTTCTTTTACCACACTTTACGCACAAAATAAAGATTTGAGCGGAACCGTAAAAGACGAAAACAATCTTCCACTACCAGGTGTAAATATCCTTGTAAAAGGAACCACCAGAGGAGTACAAACAGATTTTGACGGAAATTATTCAATTTTGGCAAATAAAGGAGATGTATTGGTATTTAGTTTTATTGGTTATACCTCACAGGAAATTACGGTAGGCGATTCTAATACTATAAATGTAACCATGGCTACCAATGCTGCGGAACTGGGAGAAGTTCTGGTAGTAGGGTATGGTACTTCCACCAAAAGAAACCTAACGGATAATGTATCATCGGTTTCTTCAAGCGAAATTAATGATATCCCGGTGCCAAGTGTTCAAAGCACACTTTCGGCCAAAGCGGCCGGTGTACAGGTTACCCAGGTAAATGGCAAGGCAGAATCCGGAATCAAAGTAAGGGTTCGTGGGGTTTCCACTATTTCTTCAAGCCAGGAACCACTTTACGTAGTGGATGGAATTCCTATTATTAACAGCGATGAAAATATTAATGACTCCCCTATTAACCCATTGGTAAGCTTAAACCCTGACGACATTGCATCTATCGAAATTCTGAAAGACGCATCTTCGGCTGCGATTTATGGAGCTCGGGGAACTAACGGCGTGGTTTTAATAACCACGAAGCGTGGAAAGTCGGGAGATACCAAAATATCCTTAAACACTTCCTATGGCTGGAGTGAAGCTACTCACAAAAGAAAATTCTTAAACACCCAGCAATATGTAGAACTTTTAACGGAAGCCTATCTTAATTCAGGCTATACCGCTGAAGATGCAGCGGCAGACCTAAATTATTTTGCCGCAAATGAAGCAGACTGGAAGGATGCCGCGGTTAACACTAATTGGCAGGACCTTGCCTTAGTAAAGGGTTCTGTCCAAACGGTCAATGTAAGTGCTTCGGGAGGTTCAGAAAAAACCCAATTCTTTTTATCCACCGGATATAATAAAACCGATGCAATAATAAGGGGCAATAATCTGGAACGCTATAATTTTAGAGCCAATGTAGATCATGATGTTTCAGATAAATTCCAGATTGGAGTTACCTCAAGTATTTCAAAAACTCAAATTGCAAGGTTGGCAAATGACAATCAGTTTGCAACTCCGCTCCAGGCGATTGCGCAGCAACCCTTTACCAAACCATATTTAGACAATGGAGTGCCAAATCCTAACACCCTCTACTACAACTTTCTAAATCAGGAATATAATGGAGAGTATAAAACGAACATTTGGAGAACGCTTGCCAATGCATATGCCCAGTATCAAATAATTCCAAGCCTTAGCTTTCGTTCAGAACTGGGATATGATTTAAATGTACAGACAGCAGAAACTTTTGACGGTCACTTAACGGAATCTCAATCGGTTGGTGGATTTGCAGAAGCAAATAGTGTACAAAACGAAAAATACACCTTAAATAACTATTTTAACTTCTCTACGGCACTTTCTGAAGATATAGATTTGGAAGCTACTGCTGGTATGTCTTTTGAAGATGACCGCAGAAAACAACAGGATGTTCAGGGGCAGGGATTTCCTTCCGATCAGCTAAGAACGGTAAATAGCGCAGGAGAAATAGTAGGTGGAGGTTCAAGTAGAACCCAATTTACATTTTTATCCTATTTTGGAAGAGCGAATTTAAATATCCTGGATAAATACTTAATCAAGGGAAGTTTGCGTTATGACGGAAGTTCAAGATTTGGTAAAGATAATCAGTATGGTTTATTCCCCGCCGTATCAGGAGCCTGGATCATGTCTGATGAAGATTTTTTAAAAGATAGTAATGTGCTTTCCCTTTTAAAAATTAGAGGCAGCTGGGGGGTTACAGGAAATGCCGGCATAGGTAATTTCGCTTCCCTTAGTTTAATTTCAAGTGCATCCTATAATGGTCGTCCTGCTCTGGAGCCCACACAACTTGGTGATCCTTCATTAAAATGGGAAACCACAAATCAATATGATTTGGGTATCGATTATGGATTTGCTAATAACAGGATATCAGGCCAGATTGACTACTATAACAAAACAACTTCCGATTTAATCCTTGCAGAACCTATTCCTTCAACATCAGGGTTTACTAACTTAACCCGAAATGTAGGAGAATTAAAAAATACAGGAGTTGAGTTTGTTTTAGATACTAAAAACTTTGTGGGAGAAAATTTTAGATGGTCTTCAAGCTTTAATATTTCTTATAATAAAAATGAAGTTACAAAACTGCCCGGAGGTGATATTATATCAGGGCAAAATATTGTAAGAGATGGTGAAACTCTGGCATCTTTCTATATGGTAGAATATGCAGGAGCAGATCCCAATAACGGGGATGCACTTTTTGTATCAAATAGTTTAAAAGCAGATGGCAGCAGGGACAAAACCCTTACCAATGATTATAATTCAGCTACCCGAGTTGTTTTAGGAAGCCCCTTTCCAGATTTAATTGCAGGTTTAACCAATAACTTATACTATAAGGACTTCGATTTGTCCTTTACTTTCCAGGGACAATGGGGAGCCTCTATCTATAATGGTGGCGGACGCTTCCAGTCTGCGAATGGAGATTACTTTGACAACCAAACCTTGGACCAGTTAAACAGATGGCAAAATCCAGGTGACATTACCAACGTGCCTCAAGCAAGGCTATATGGAGCGAATGGCACTCAAAATTCCTCCCGATATTTGCAAGGAGCAGATTTCGTAAGGTTACGTAATCTTACATTTGGATACACTCTGCCGGACAGCTTCAGTAAATCTCTGGATATAAATAAATTAAGAGTTTATTTTACCGGAGTTAACCTTTTGACTTTTACAGATTATACAGGATATGATCCGGAGTCAACTTATGATGTAGATGCTAACAGTAATATTAATGTGGGAACTGCCTTCTATTCAGCTCCTCCTGCAAAGACATTCACTGTTGGGGTTAATTTCCAATTCTAAAATAACGACTATGAAAACATATAAAATATATACGATCATACTATTATTCAGCAGTGTTATAGTAAGCTGTAGTGATAATTTAGATGTACAACCCGAACAAGCTTTACCACCTGAAGTCGCGCTTTCTTCCGCTCAAAATATACAAAGTTTGTTAATTGGGGCCTACGATCTCGCCGGTCAAAATGAGATATTTGCAGGAGATTACCAGCTGGCCTCAGAATTATTAGCAAATGATGGGGAGTTAGCATGGAGAGGAACTTATTTAGGGCCAGCTGAATTCAACAGGAAGGCTGTGACCTCTGGAAATGCATTTATTAGTGATTACTGGACTTATTCTTATGCAGTTTCCAACCAGGTAAATTTGGTATTAGAAGGGCTTGATAAATTTGAGGATCCCGATTTGGCATCAAGTGTGGAAGGAGAAGCAAAATTCTTACGTGCAGCGGTGTATTTTGATCTTGTTAGATTTTTTGCATTACCCTATGAAGCAGATGGCCAAAATAGCCAGTTAGGGGTTCCTATTTTAACCAGTGCGGTTAGCGATCCTTCTCAAATTACATATCCTACACGCAACTCTGTTCAGGAAGTTTACGATTTCGTGGTATCCGATCTTACTTCCGCAGTAGATCTGCTTCCTGAGAGCAATGATTTTTATGCCGATAAATATGCCGCTCAAGCTTTGCTTGCCAGAGTATATTTGCAAATGGGCAATTATGCAGGAGCACGGGATGCGGCAGATGGGGTAATAGAAAATAGTGGTTACAGCCTTACCTCCGATTATCCTTCAGCATTTAATAATGAAAGCAATTCTACTGAAGACGTTTTCTCATGGCAAATCACCACCCAGGATGGAATAAATGACATGACCACCTTCTGGGCAACTCGCAAATATGGTGGAAGATCTACCACCGGGGACGTTACCGTAGAAGCTCCTTATTTCAATTACTTTGCAAGCGACACCCTCGACCAGCGACACCAGTTCTTCTATGCAGGAAACGGAACAAAGTTAACCACTAAATGGCAGGATCAGTTTGCCAATGTCCCTTACATCCGTTTAGCTGAAATGTATTTAATTCGTGCTGAAGCAAACTTTAGAGAGGAAACCGCAAAGGGCGCAGAACCTGTTGATGACATTAATAAGCTCCGCAAAAGAGCAAGCGCGACACCTTTTGAAAGTGTAACTCTGGATGATATTATAGCCGAACGTAAACGAGAATTGGGATTTGAAGGCTTCGCTTTACACGATGCTAAACGTTTACATCAAAATATTGGAGATCTTACTTACGATTCTAATCAGTTGGTTCTTCCAATTCCACAAAGGGAAATTGATGCAAATGAAAATCTGGAACAAAACCCCGGATACAATAACTAATATTATATATTATAATTTTATAAAGAGGCTATCTTAAAAGGTAGTCTCTTTTTTTATGCTCAACTTAATATATCCTATCTTTGCAGCTATGGAAGAAAACACTACTATTTTTGGAATTCGGACGGTTCTGGAAGCGATCGAAAGCAATAAAAGCATCGACAAAATATATATTCAGAAGGGGCTTTCCGGACATTTATTCCTGGAATTACAAAAAGCCGTATCCAAAGAAAATTATAATCTTTCCTATGTTCCAGTAGAAAAACTGAATAAGCTCACAAAAGGAAATCACCAGGGCGTGGTAGCAAAAATTTCGCCGGTAAAGTTCAGGGAACTTGAAAAAGTGGTTAGCCAAGTCTTAGAGAACGATAAAAAAACACCTCTCTTCCTTTTATTAGATCAGGTTACCGATGCCCGTAATTTTGGAGCTATGATACGAACCGCTGAATGTTGCGGAGTAGATGGAATTATTATTCAGGCTAAAGGAGCCGCTCCTGTTAATGCAGATACTGTAAAAACTTCAGCAGGCGCGGTTTTCAAAATTCCAATTTGTAAGGTAAATCACATAAAGGATGCGGTGTATTTTATGCAGTCTTCAGGAATAAAAGTTGTGGCCGCTACAGAGAAAACCAACGAGAGTATTTACGACCTGGATTTAGCAGGACCGTTAGCTCTTATTATGGGAAGCGAAGAAAAAGGTGTTTCCCCCGGCGTTCTTAAAATTGTAGATGCAAAGGCAAAATTACCTTTACTGGGTACTATTGGGTCTTTAAATGTTTCGGTGGCCTGCGGTGCTTTTTTATATGAAATTGTAAGACAACGATTCTAATTATTTACTTTTAGATTCTTCAGATTCAGACTTATATATATACTTATATTCTGATTCCTGGATTGATTCCTCTTCTTGAGGTACATTTTCTATAAAATTTCCTTCTTTATCGAAATGCTGCATAAAAGCATCATTTTCCGGATTGTATTCTTTTTTTTCCCAATCATATTTAGGTGGTTTTTCAATCTTTTCAGTATAAATAAACGAAAAAGCCACCCCCACAATTAATCCGGAAAGGTGTCCTTCCCAGGAAATTTCAGGATCCGTAGGCATTGCAAACCAAACTAAACCTCCATAAAGGAACACTACAATAAATGACAAAGCCATAAGCCGGTAGTATCTTGAAAAAATTCCTTTAAAAAACAAAAATGTAGCCAGCACATAAATCAGCCCGCTGGCACCAATATGATTGGCAGGCCTCCCAATGCACCATGTAAGAAAACCAGTTAAGAGCAATCCCAAAATAATGATCTGCCAGCTAATTTTCCTATAGAAAAAGAAAAGCGCCATGGAAAGCACAAAAAGGGGAATTGTATTGCTGAATAGGTGTTTGATACTAGCATGAATAAAAGGAGCTAATAAAATCCCTCTTAACCCAATAAGAGTTCTTGGTCTTATTCCCAGATAATTAAAGTCGAAACCGAAAGTTACTTCCACCCAAAATACCATCCAAAGAATTAGGATAAAAAGCAAAGGATAGGCTAGCACCTCAAGCGAAAATTCAAATGGTTGATCTTTTTTCAAGTTGAAGAATTTTAAATCAAGATAGGGGGCTAAAATTTTGTTTTAGACTGACCTCACATAAGATAGCGCCACGCATAAATATCAGCCCTTACTTAGATAATAATATTACAAAAAATTAGCCAATCTCATATTTACTGCATTTCTGTCATCCCTCGTTTTAAATACTTAACTTTTAACACTTAATTTTTAACGGGAGCTTTGATTTCACTAAGTATCAAATTAGTAATTTTGCGAAATGAATGAACCACTAGCCGAAAGACTTCGTCCCAAAAAGCTCTCAGATTATTTAAGTCAGCAGCATCTTATTGGTAATAATGGGGCTTTAACCAAGCAAATAAAATCGGGAACTATTCCTTCTCTTATTTTATGGGGGCCGCCCGGAGTGGGAAAAACCACGCTGGCAAATATTATCGCTAATGAAACGGAACGTCCGTTTTACACGCTTAGCGCGATAAGCAGCGGTGTAAAAGATGTACGTGAAGTTATAGAGAAAGCCAAAAAAAGTGATGGCCTTTTCACTACCAGGAATCCCATTTTATTTATAGATGAAATACACAGATTTAGCAAATCTCAACAGGATTCATTATTAGGGGCTGTAGAAAAAGGTTGGGTAACCTTAATTGGTGCAACCACAGAAAATCCCAGTTTCGAAGTTATTTCCGCATTGCTTTCGCGCTGTCAGGTATATGTTTTAAATGCCTTCGGGAAAGAGGAACTAACCGCACTATTAAAACGGGCAATTAAAGAAGATCCCGAGATAAGCAAAAAAGATATTGAGCTTAAGGAAACGGAAGCTCTTATAAGATTAAGCGGCGGCGATGCCAGAAAAATTCTGAATATTTTTGAATTACTGGTCTCTTCAGAAGAAGGCAAAATCATAATCACAAATGATATGGTGCTGGAAAAAGTTCAGCAAAATACCGTTTTGTACGATAAAACCGGAGAGCAACATTATGATATAATTTCAGCCTTTATAAAATCTATTAGAGGAAGCGATCCAAATGCCGCTGTTTATTGGCTGGCCAGAATGATTGAGGGAGGCGAAGATGTGAAATTTATTGCCCGACGTTTGCTTATTTTAGCAAGTGAAGATATTGGAAATGCCAATCCTACGGCCCTGGTAATAGCCAACAACACTTTTCAGGCCGTGACCACTATAGGCTATCCGGAATCCCGTATTATTTTAAGCCAATGTGTAATTTATCTTGCAACCTCTCCTAAAAGCAATGCTTCCTACAAAGCCATCGGACAGGCACAAAGCATAGTAAAAAAAACAGGAAATTTACCGGTTCCTCTTTCTTTAAGAAATGCGCCCACCAAACTGATGAAAGATTTAGGCTATGGCGACAATTACCAGTATGCCCATAATTATGAAAACAACTTTGCTGAAGCCGAATTTTTACCCGATGAAATAAAAAACACCGTGTTTTATGAACCTGGAAATAATCAAAGGGAAAACGCCCAACGTGAATTCCTGAAAAAACGCTGGAAAAATAAGTATGATTATTAAATACTCTACTCCCCTTTCAATTTATAAATCCTGGTATCTGTAGATGTTCCATTTTCACCCGGAACTTCTACAATAAGATCCCCGGCTTCATTAAAATAAGCAATTCCTTTACCAGAAAAAGAAGAATAAATAAACTGATTTTCTCTACTGGTAGAAATAAGTTCGGCAAAAGGATCCTGCATTCCCTGCTGATAAAATTTATAATTATCTCCATCCTTTTTTAAGTAAAAGGTTGAGTTGTCTCTAATAAAAACTTTTTTATCCGCCAAATAGGATGCTTCGGTTATTTTTTTAACAGGTAGCTCCTTCTCTATTTTATCTTCTTTAGGTTTTTCTGTCTGAACTTCAGCAACTTCAGGCTCTTTCTTTACATCTCTAGTGATGTCCTCCTTTTTTTCAGGAGAAGGATCTGCCGATACCATCTCGTTTCCGGAATAATGATAGTTTAATTCTTTTATAGACTGAAAAGCCTCTCGTAAAGCTTCATGATAGGCCTTTTTAAAATCTTTCTCGCGACTTGTGCCTTCTTCAGAAACAAATACTTCCTGATCTTTACAATTCTTAAGGACCACTTTTAAGCGGGTAACAAAAATCCCCGATTTGTCTTTTACCTGGGCATACAAGGCATTACATCCATTTTCATTATAATCTTGAGGTAGCTCTTCTTTTTCCATAAATGCTTTAAACCCATATTTTTCAAACAAAAAGCGGGTGAGCGCGTTTACCTGATACGCGTTAGATTCTTTTAAAAAATCGAATTTATTAGGAACGATTACGTATTTATAAGAATTGATATTTTGCGCGAACATGCTGGTGCCAACACATACAAGAAATACAAGAATAGGAACTATTTTTTTCATTTATATAAATTTTCATGCCCCAGGAACCTTCTGTTAATTATGCTAATTGGCAGGGGACATATTTTGTTAACTGCCCATTCTGGACTTTCATTATTTTTTAAGTATAAACTGCATCCCCAACTGCAGAGATTCGTGACGGGATTTTGCCAGATTAAGATAACCAAATAAATTATCGGCAGCAAGATAGAAATTAAATTTGTTGATTCTTTTAAAAAGGAACAATCCCACGTTGGTATACGAAAAATCATCGAGGGTATAAGTAACCTTCATGCGCAGATCAGGATTTATTTTTCGGTCATAAAAAGTCGTAAATGCATATTTAAGAGCATGCGGCCGCTTAATTCCAAAAATTTGAATTCCCATCAGGTTTTTGTGTCTTCTGTTGGTAGGCCTTAAATAATTACAGGGAGCATATTGCGCGCCAAAACCATAGGATAGAGAAGCATTCACTTTCCAGGGCCGCCATGTAATATACTTTTCATGGAGAGTTTCATCCTTTAAATTTTGGTCTAGCTCATTTTCAAAATAATCCCAATAAGGTAATGTTTTTCCATTAGGCCCGGTATCGGGAAACAAAGGTTCCAGACCACTGGTTTGGTAACTTCCGCGATACACGTAATTTTCTACATCCTTTTTATGGAACATAATTCCCACATCCTGAACCGAGGCCGTAGCTATAAAATTCTGATCTATTAAATAGGTAACCCCAGCATCCAGTCCTACCCCCAGATTTCCTCCTAACATCGATTTTTTTAGCAAATCTGCGGTGGCTTCCTGAACAGTTTTGGTATTTGCATGTAAAGATGCATAGCCAGAAGTATTTACCCTTAAATTCATATTTTCAATAAAATGCCGATAATAATTAGGGCCTTGCGGAGAATCTTTAGTTATAAAAATCCCGGTATTTCCGGTACTTTCTACATTAAATATTCCGGAATAAAGTTTCAATCTAGCTCCAACAGTAAGTCTTTTATCGATCTTACGGTTTAGCCCAATGTGGTACACTGTCATTACTTCACCTGTAAAAGATACATCCGAAAAATCGAAGGGCACATTTATATAATCCCGGTTACCTTCATTAGCAAGCAGCGCAGGGCCTTTGGGAAAATATGAAAACATATCCATCTCTTCATACACTCCCATAGATAAATAATTATCCTTATTTAAGCGCCACCCAAGGGAAAGAATTTCCACCTGTTCCTGAAAGGTAAAATAATCGTCTTTGGTAAGTCTGCGAATTGTATTGGTTACGCGCTGATTAACATTGGGATTTGCCGAATTAAAAATATCGTAAAGATCTACCCCACTAGAACCTCCAGAAATATTTATTTGCGATAAAAAAGGAATTCCAAAATGCCCGTCGAAATTTATACTGGTACCCGGATTACTCATTAAGGACTGCGGAAGCCAGTCTACATTATAAAGAAGCTGTTTATTTTGGGCATTGCAAAATGCCACCATAAAAAAAAACAGCAAACTAGCAACTTCCTTCATTCTCCTTAAAATTGAAAAGAAAATAATCCTTTACTCTGAAATTTTAATTCCCCTTCAAAAGGATCATTATTAGGCTGAACTTCAATTTCCACAGCCATTTTTATGGATCTTTTAATGCTATTTATGTTAGAATTTGGAATTAAATCGGTTTTTTCAGTCTCGGCAGGACTATCAGGGCTTCCAGCTCCTATAAAAAATTCGGAAGCATATTGCACCTGGTCATTTTCAGAAAGAAAGCTAATCTTGCTGTAGAAAGCCTGAGAAAAAGTGTTGATGTACTTATACTTTAATTCTACCTGCTGAAGGTCCTGCTGGACATAATCATCGTCCAAAAATTCCAGTCTTACCGTATCGCGAATCACAGATCGAAGCGAATTGGTTTGAGGATCCAGAAAATCATCCTGATTTACATCAAAAATCAGCAAATCTAACTGTACATCGGGGTTTAGCGTAATTTGTTGCGACTGGCTAATATCCACATCTTTTACGCAGGAACCGGTTACCGCCCACAAAAGCAGTAATATTCCTAATCTGCGTATTTGGTGAACAAAAAACATTTAGGGCTAAATTTCTTTGTTATTTAACGAAGGTAGGAATTCTTTATTGCTATAAATACAACTGCAGATCTTTTAACTTTTGTATCTGTAAACACTCTATTTTCTGGCATTTAGCATAATAATCAAAAAATATAGCCTTCATTCCGGCCTTTTCTGCTCCCCGAATATCGGCTTCCAGATTATCGCCCACCATTAAACTGGTGCCGGGAATAGCATTCGCCTTTTCTAAAGCCCTCTCAAAAATTAAAGAATGAGGTTTTTTTACTCCAACTTCTTCGGAAGTAGTAACGGTATCAAAATAATGATCGATCAGCGAATTGGCCATTTTGGTATGCTGAATTTCTTGAAAACCGTTGGTAATAATATGTAGTTTATATTCTTCTTTTAAATATTCCAATACCTCGATGGTATTTTCAAGCAAATGATTAAAGGTAGGAAGGAACTGAATATATTTATCTGATAAAGTCAAAAGCATAGTTTCGGGCACTTCCAACTTCAGCTTCTTAAAACTGTCTTTTAATCGCCCAATACGCAATGCTTCTTTTGAAATTTTATTATCGCGGTACAATTCCCAGTAATCCATATTTATAGGGACATAAGTTTCCAGAAAATCTTCCAGCTCTACGGCGATTTCTTGTTCTTTAAAAATAGCTTCAAAAGTCAGTGCCGAATTTTTATCGAAATCCCATAAAGTATGGTCAAGATCAAAAAAAATATGCTCAATATTACCGAGTTCCATGGATTTGCTTTAATAAAGAATAATAATACGTATAATTATAATATTCTGAAAAATCCCGGTTTTTAAAGATTGCCCTGAAGATGCCCCCAACCTTATCTAATTCTTTTAATACTAAATCAATCTTATTTTTTATCTCCTCTGGATTTTTTGTGCTGCACAACTGTGAATGAAAAACATACGGGTGAATTCGCAGTGGGGTGGTAACTTCCATATTTAAATCGTAAAAAAGATAGGAAGTACAAGTTCCAGCTCTAAACCCCATAGATTCCGGATAGCCCATGGAGTAATCGTTTGGAATTTCCAATTCATTTAAAAAACTATAGTTTTCTGGAAGCTGTAAATTATATTTGGTGTTTATTACATTTTGAATAGGCCCGTGGATTATATTTTCAAACCTCTTTTTTTCGATCTTTAGCACTTCCAGGTCTTTAATGGCAAAATAGCCCAGTCGCAATCCCACTTCAGAATAATCTGATACATATTTAATTGTGGACCGATAATTTAAGCGGTTATAATGTATGTTCCTGTCAAAAACATTAAAGTCGCTTAGCTGAAACATAAAAACAAAATTGGCCTGATGTTTTTTTCTAAATGCGATTAAATCATCAAAAACATCATAAGGATCTTTTTTTAAATTAAGCACTACCCTCAACCTGTCTGTTACCCGGGATATTTTTAATTTCCCCAGATCAAGCATGAGGCCGGTAAGACTTCTTAAAAAACCTTTATTCCTAAAATTAAACACATGGCTTACAGAAATTACAGAAAGGGAAGAAGGTTCTCTTATACCAAATTCCATTCCTGGAAAACGTTCTAAAAGCAAGTTTTTAAATTTGTAGGCCCATACATCAACCACTGGCTGGAATAAAAAATTTTCTTTGTAGGCCAGACTCTCTGAGGCCGGGAAACGACCAAAATCATCTTTAACGTGGGGAAGGTATTCTTCGTACCGGGAGAGCAGATAAAAAGACGCCGCAAAAATATCGAAGGGTAAATCGCTGTTTTCTGAAACCCCAAAGAAACATTTTGTTTCGTCCCAGCGCTGCACCTTAATTTCCAGATCGTTTAAACCCTGTTCCTGCAAAAGATCTACACTTTGAATAAAGAATTCATTGCCTAACCTTTTTTTTCCATAGGAAAACTTAACCCCCTGATGCGCTATAAATTCTTCAATTTTAGTGGTAAATCGCAACTCGAGCCCCAGAATATTGGTACATATATGCTTAAATATATAAATAATACGTGGAGAGGTTTTTTGGGTATAAATTAAAAGCATTATAGATGGAAGTTATAAGATCCCTTCATCAGCAAAGCTGAAATAAGATTTTTCGGTTACAATTATATGGTCTAGAATTTTAATATCCAGACTTTCTGAAGCGGTTTTAAGTTTTTTGGTTAACTGCTTATCTGCATCGCTGGGATTTAAATTTCCGGAAGGATGATTATGAGCAAGAATTAAAGAAGTAGCGCCCAGTTCCAGGGCTTTCCTGAGGGTAATTCTAACATCTACCAGGGTGCCTGTAATTCCTCCTTTACTTATTTGAAATTGTTCAATAATTTTATTTGCATTATTTAAGTATAAAATCCAGAACTCTTCGTGGGACAGTTCCCCCAAAATGGGTTGTAATACTTCAAAAACCGAATTACTGGAACTAATTTTTACCTGTTCCAGTGCTTCCGAAGACCTTCTTCTGCGTCCCAGTTCCATGGCTGCAATAATGCTTATGGCCTTAGCCTCTCCAATACCTTTAAAATTCATTAATTGCTGAACGGACAGTTTCCCCAATAAATTAAGATTGTTCTGAGATTCAGAAAGAATTCTCTTGCTTAATTCCACCGCACTCTCCTTTTTATTTCCGGATCCTATTAAAATAGCTATGAGTTCCGCATCAGATAAGGCAAGTCTTCCTTTTTGAAGCAGTTTTTCGCGAGGTCTGTCTCCAGAGGCCCAGTTCTTAATAGTAAATGGGATATTATCTCCACTCATAGAAAGTATTTTGATAAAGATAAAAAACCCCCGTGATATTATAAGCTATTCTTACAAATAGCTTGGCTACTAGGAATTCACCCAAGCACTAACCTCTTTAAAATCAAGCCCTCCATAATTTCCGCTACTCATTAAGATAACAGCCTTATTAGAAAAATTTAATTCCTTTAAATAATTCTGAAAGTCTTCAGGATCTGTATATACCAATAAATCCTTACGGTTAAAAGCCTCTAAAATATCTTCTTTAGTAACCGGAGGAAGATTTTTTATCTTTAATGCTTCGGGGGAATAAAAGACCAGTGCAACATCTGCACCTTCCAGGCTGTTTTTATATTCCTTCAGAAACTCAGGATTAAGGCTGCTGTAAGTATGTAACTCCAGGCAAGCCACTACCTCCTTTTCGGGATATTGTTCTCGCACGGCCTGTGTAGTAGCTTTCACTTTTGAAGGACTATGTGCAAAATCTTTAAAAACGATAGTGCTGGAAGTTTCAGCAATGGGCTCAAGCCTTTTGGAAGCTCCTTTAAAACTGGAAATCGCTTCAAAAAAATCGTCTTCATCGATTCCCATATGCTGACAAATCCATTTGGCTCCTGCCAGATTGCTTAAATTATGTTTACCAAACACCGCGATGGGCAACTCTCCTTCTGAAGTATCTAAATAAGTAGTTCCATTATTAATACTGTATTCCGGCGTAGAATAGGGATGTTTTCTAATTTGATTTTGCGTACTTTCCACGATTTTCACAAGCTCGGGATCTTCTTCATTATATACTAAAACCCCACCACTCACTATAAGATCTACAAAAATTTTAAATTGTTCCCGATATTCTTCGCGGGTGGGAAATACATTAATATGATCCCAGGCTATGCCTGTTAAAAGAGCGATATTAGGTTTATATAAATGAAATTTCGGTCTTTTATCTATTGCAGACGACAAATATTCATCGCCTTCCAAAAGGATAAAATCATTTTCTGAAGTCAGATGTACCATCGTGTTAAAACCCTCGAACTGAGCACCTACCATGTAGTCGATTTTTTTTCCATGATAGTTCATTACATGTAATATCATAGCTGTAACAGTGGTCTTACCATGAGACCCTCCTATTACCACCCGGGTTTTTGTTCTAGACTGTTGATATAAAAACTCCGGGTATGAGAAAATTTTTAGTCCCAGCTCCTTTGCTTTCAGGAGCTCAGGATTATCTGCCTTTGCGTGCATCCCTAGAATTACAGCATCCAGAGAGGGAGTTATCCTCTCTGGAAACCACCCCAATTCAGCAGGTAAAATACCGGCTTTCTGAAGCCGTGATCGCGAAGGTTCAAACACAGCATCATCGCTACCGGAAATCGTATATCCTTTTTTTAATAAAGCCAAAGCCAGATTATGCATGGCGCTACCGCCAATGGCAATAAAGTGAAGATTCATAAAAAATGCATTTGGAACAAATATACTTGAAATTATAGGATGTAAAAGGGCAGATTAACGACTTTGGATGCGTCTTTTGATTTTTACAGCTTCTTTAAAATCACCTTTAAGCGATAATGCTTTATCAATAGCACGTTCTGCTGATTGCTTTTCATTCAGATACAGATATAACTGAGCTTTTCGGAAATAGGCCCATTCAAGGCTGTAAATATCTTTGTAACTATAGTTTTGGATATATTTTTCCAGTAGTTGCAAGCCCTGCTGAAGATTAATGTGTTCTTCGGCAGAGATCTCACCTAATTGATAATTTATAGAATTCGACACTTTCTCCCTTCGGAAGAAGAATAGCTACTGAAGGCTTTTTTGTAGCATTGAAGAGAATTCAATTTCTTCATCATTATATTTAGCAATGTATCCTTTCGCCAAAAAGGCATTTATGGGGCTTATGCTTTCCAGCTGTCGCGCATATTCTGCAGCCTTTTTCGTGCTGCCGCCAATAATACCCGGCAATTGCACGTAAAGCTCCACCAGAGCCCGTCTGCTTTCAACCTGGTTAGGATCCATTCTGGCCGACATTTCCAGATTTTTTTTGATGTCCGGGATATATAAAAGTGCTTCGAGTTTACTTACAAGTAAGGCTTTCATTCCGTACGCACCTCCAAGTTTAAAAAGATATTCGGGATTTTTAGGTTCTAAGGTCACGGCTTTTTTATAGTTTTCAATAGCCTGATCCCAATCTTTTTTATAACTGTAAACATCTCCCAGGTCTATCAAGACCTTACTATCGGAAGGATTCATCTGGTGGTACTTCTGAAGAAGAGATTCTGCCTTTTGCATCTCCCCCAATCATAAAAGTTTCTATTTCAGGCAATTCAAGCTGAGCACTGGCAAAAAGATAGCAAGCAAAAAAACATAAAAAAAGGATGTATTTTCTTCATAGAACAATTATCTTTTTAGAGAGTAAAAAGAATTCCGCCAAAGACGAAAAAAACAAAGTAATTAAGAAAACTTTAACTTTTCTGTATTTCAACGATAAAATAATACCTAAAAACCCTTACTTTGTTGAAAATAATTATAATATTTGTGTGGCCTTAGTGGCTTATACAAACGAATATCTTAATGTTAAATTTAACACCTAGCCTATGCAAAATTTTACTTTAGGGAAGAAAGGGAAACCCATGTTCCTTTTTGCCCTTGTTTTATTAATCGGAAATTTGTCTTTTGGGCAATGCCCCACAGTTAGCGATACCTCACAAAATTTTTGTTATTTAGCTACTGTATCCGATTTGCAAGCGACTGCAACCGGAGATGGCGTACGATGGTATCGCACAGCAACTTCAACAACAGCAATTCCTGCAGATGAACTTTTAAAAACCGGCAGTTATTATGCAGGTAATAATTCGGGGGATTGCACTTCGAGAATTGAAGTGACGGTTACTGTAGATGATTACGGAGCTCCTACTACAGATTTTGGTAACATATTCTCTCCTTGTGAATATAGTACAACAGATAGCAGCACTGTTCAAGATCTTATAAATAACGTGAACGGTAATAAAGTTGAAATTTATGCAGAAGAATTCAGCGGGAATCCGCTTGACCCCGGTACTGTTTTAGTGGCCGGCAACAGTTATTATGCAGGCCAAAGAAATCCCGATACCGATTGCCCTACCAGCCGAATAGCTTTACGTTACGATCCAGTCTTAACGGAAGCACCAACGGGTAATGCAACTCAAACATTTTGTCCGGGAGCTACTGTAGCAGACTTAGAGGCGAATGGCACAAGCCCGAACTTTCAGGCGATAAGATGGTACAGCACTGCAACCTCTAATCCACAGTTAAGTCCATCTACCCCTTTGATTAATGGAGAAACTTATTATGCCACTCAAATTGTAAACAGAAGTAATTCTACTCTCCCTCCTTGTGAGAGTATAGATAGATTTATGGTTACTGTAGAACTCACTGGAGGAACGGTAACCGAGACTACTCAGACTTTCTGTGTGGATTCTGGTGACCCAACTACGACTCCTCACGTAAGCGATTTAACATCACCATACGGGAATCCATTTTTTACAGACGATACATTTTCCGTGCTTTTAGATCCCGCTGTGGCTCTTCAGGATGGGGAGGATTATTATACCGCAGACAATGCTACTTGTGAAGTTACACGTGTAACGGTGAGCTTGACTGAAACACCTAATGCAGGTGACGATGTCAATATTACAATTTGTGAAACTCAATTGACCAACCCTACTGATTTAATAAACCAATTTTCAGGCTTATTAGCGGGAAGAGATACCGACAACTATACTTTTTCAAACAAAAATGTACAGGAACTAAAAGATCAATATAACAGTTCACCAGATCATTCTGGAACTTATTCAACCACGTACACTGTTACTAACGGAAGCTGTACAGATTCTGCTAACCTTTCTATTACAGTAACACCTGCTACTCCGGTAAATGCTGGAACAATTGATAGTTTTTCAGTATGTACGAATGACCCGGAGATTACTCTTGCTGATTTAGTAACGGGAGCAACCGGTGGAACATTTACATTAGGAGGAAGTGAGATTACAACTTTTGATCCATCAACAGCAGATTTAGGAGCAAATGACATTACTTACACCGTAGATGGAAATACTGATGACTGTACATCCGGAACCGATACGGTCAATTTTACAATTACTGTAAATCAAGCACCTTTTGCAGGTGGAGATGGAAGTGTGGTTTTTAGTAAAACTGATCCTGTAGATAACCTATTCAATTATCTAAAACCAAATCCAGATACAGGAAAAACGCCGGATATAAATGGGAAATTTTCTGGCAATGGTATAAGTGAAGATGGTAGTTTCGATCCTTCAACAGGAGCTGCAGGAGTTTACACTTACACCGTTAGCAACGATAATTGTAGCGACTCTGCCACTGTTACTGTATCCTTTAAACTTGAGGAAGGATGTCCGGTTGTAAGCGTTGAAACACAAAAGTTCTGTAGACTTATAGATGATCCTAAAGCTCCAGGAGGAAAAAGAAGACCTCGAGTCAAAGATTTACAACCAGCAGATGCCACTTGGTATGATTCCAAAGTTGAAACGGATCCGAGTCCTTCTAATCAGCCTCTTCTAGATGGCCATGTATACTATGCAGGCAATGCAAGTGGTACTTGTGATGACAGAACGCGTGTTCAGGCAAGGATCGTAAATGAAGCAAGTGCAGGTTCAAATACTACTTTGACAATTTGTAAGGAGGAAGCTCCATTTGACGTTGTACCGCATATTAAAGCAAATCCCGAATTTGGTGCTGCAAACGCTGGAGGAACTTTTACACCTGCGTTAGCAAGTGGTTCCACTATTTTTGATCCAGCTGTCGATGCAGCAGGCGAGTACATTTACACTGCAGACAATGGAGTGTGTGATGCGGCAAGTTCAACAATAACAATCAAATTTTTAGATTCTCCGGAACCAGCTAATGCAGGAAACATAAGTGATGTGGATGTTTGTTCTAATAACACTCCCTTAAACTTATACGCTCTATTAAGTGATGACGCCTATCCTCTAGGAGACTTTACAAAGGCGAACGGAGATATCATCCCTGAAGGAAGTTTAGATCTTACAGGCTTGGAAGGTTCTACTTTAAGTATTACCTATACTGTAAGTGAAGATATTACTCCTTGTGTTACAGGCACTGATTCTACAACTTTTAAAGTAACCGTTAACAGTCCCGTTCTAGCAAATGCAGGAGACATTTCCGATCTAACTTTATGTTCTAGCGACGGTCCAGTAGACCTTTCAACTTATCTTGCGGGATCTGGAGCTTCAACAGGTGGTATTTTTACTGGAACAGGAGTGAATTCTAATGGTATGTTCGATCCTTCTGTTGGTCCAAAAGAAAATGGATACACAATTACTTATACTGTTAGTGCGAGCGATCCACACGCGTGTGTTACCGGAACAGCTGCAACAACTTTTGTTATTACAGTAAATGATCCTGTACCTGCAAATGCTGGAGATATTTCAGATCAGACGGTATGTTCCAACGATGGATTGGTAAATCTTGCCGCTTTCTTAGAGGGATCCGGTGCAACTCCAGGAGGAACTTTTTCCGGAGAGAACGTGAATGAAGCCGGAATGTTCGACCCTTCTGTTGGATCAAATGAAGATGGATACACCATTACCTATACTGTAAGCGTAGATGATGCTACAGCCTGCGTTACAGGTGAAGATTCATCCACCTTTGTTATTACCGTAACAGATCCTGTTCCTGCCAATGCAGGAGTTATTGAGAATCAAACGGTCTGCTCTGGAGACGGAATGATTACTTTGGCTGATTATATAACTGATCCTGCTGCTACCATCGGCGGAACTTTTACAGGAGAAGGAGTTAGTAACGGTAAGTTTGACCCTTCCATAGGACCTAATGAAAATGGATATACTATTACATACACCGTAAATGCTGCCGATCCCGACACATGTGTTTCCGGTGAAGATTCCAGCACCTTTACTATAACTGTTAATCCTGTGGCTGACGCTCCCGTAGCAGATGCAGAACAATCTTTCTGCCTTATAGATAATCCTACGGTTGGAGATATTGCTGTAACAGGAGATAATATCGTTTGGTATGAAGATGCAGAATTGACCACAGTCGCAGATCCAGCTGATGCTCTGGTGACCGGAGAAGATTACTACGCGGTTGCAAATTCAGGTGACAACGCTTGTGGTTCTGCGGCAACGATGGTAACCGTTACCATTAACGATGCGATCGCTCCAACTTTAAAAACAGACGGAGATCAGTTCTGCCGCCAGGATAATCCTACAGTTCAGAATCTTATAGACAATCTGAACGGTACAGGAATTCAAATATATGCAAGCAGCACAGGAGGTAGCCCTCTTGCAACATCGACAGCTCTTGTAAACGGAACAACGTATTATGCTTCGGCTTCCGATGCAGACCTTGGTTGTGAAAGTACCGAAAGACTTGCCGTAACTGCAGCTGTTAATTTCTGCGGAATTCCAGAAGGGTTCTCTCCAAATGGAGATAATCTCAATGACAGATTTGTAATCCCTAAAATTCGGGAAGACTATCCTAATTTCACCCTCGAAATCTATAACAGATGGGGTAATGTGGTATTTAAAGGAAATGCTTCCACTCCCGATTGGGACGGTGTTTCTAATCAGTCCACCACTTTAGGAAATGACGTTGTACCTGCAGGAGTATATTTCTACATCTTGAATTACAATGATGGACAAACTGAACCTGTACAAGGAAAATTATACTTAAGTAGATAACGAAAGGATAAACATTAGAAAGAAATGAAAAACACAATAATTAAATATTTAATCTTTATAGGCATTATCCTTTTCTCTCTTAAAGGTAATGCTCAACAAGACCCGATTTACACTCAGTATATGTATAACATGAGTGTAATGAACCCTGCTTACGCTACCGATGATCCAGGTATGCTGAATCTTGGTTTATTGTATAGATCTCAATGGGTAGGAATTGACGGTGCACCAAACACCGCCAATTTCTTTGCCCACACTCCCGTGAGCCAACGCGTCGAACTCGGACTTTCTATAGTTCACGACGAAATTGGCGATTGGGTGAAGGAAAATAACATCACTGCAGATTTTGCTTATGTTATTCCGGTCAACGATAACAGCAAGTTGTCATTCGGTGTTAAAGGTGGGGTTACTACTTTCGACGCCACTATTGCCGGACTAGAGATCGTAGATCCTAATGACCCTGCTTTTTCTAATATGAATGAAGCCTTTCCTGTATTTGGAGTAGGGGCTTTCTATTTCGGAGATAATTATTATCTGGGACTTTCTGCCCCTAATTTATTTACCTCTAAACATTTAGAAAATAATCAGGGATTGCAAAGACTGGGCGAAGAGAACATCCATTATTTCCTTACCGGTGGATATGTATTCAATCTTAGCGATAACTTCAAGCTGAAACCTGCTTTTATGGCTCGTGGAGTTGAAGGTGCTCCTTTATCGGTTGATATTACCGCAAACGTACTCATGTACAACCGCCTGGAAGCAGGAATCGGATACCGCTTTGACGAATCTGTAACAGGATTGGTGAATTTCGCTGTTACTCCACAATTAAAAATTGGATATGCGTATGACTATACCACTTCCAATTTGGGTAACTACAACGACGGGACCCACGAATTTATGTTATTATTCGATTTAGATATGCTCGGATTATCGAAAGGATATGATAAATCACCTAGATTCTTCTAAAAACCAGAGACAACATGAAAAAATTATATAGTACATTTTTAATAATCCTGATAAGTTATACCGGCTTCTCTCAAACTTCGGAGATCAGAAAAGGAGATCGCTTTTTTTCGCAAAAAGCATACATAGATGCCGCTGATACTTATGCACAGGTTAAAGATAAGAACCAGAAAGTACTTCAAAATCTTGGAGACTCTTACTTCTTCACCAATCAAATGGCAGATGCGGCGAATACTTATGAAACTCTTTTCTTGAAGTATGCTCCTGAAGTTGAAAATCCGGAATACAAGTTTCGTTACGCAAATGCCTTAATGGCCACTGGCGACACCGAAAAAGCCGATAAGTACTTTTCAGATTATTACGGAAAAGATGTGAATTTCGACGAATTCAGAAAAAAACTGGATACTACGGTTTCTCACGTTTTTCAAACTCAGCAGGTAATCAACAACGCTGCAGCTTCAGATTTTGGAGTTTCCTATTATGGAGATAACAAAATTGTGTTTGCATCTACCCGAAATCAGGAAAGGCCAATTTATCCGTGGGATAAAAAACCTACTCTAGATCTGTATACCGCTACAGTAAGTTCAGACAAAAAGCTTAGCGATATTGTGCTTTTTCCCGGGGAAATCAATACAGATTCTCACGAAAGTTCTGCTACCTTCAGCAAAGATGGTAACACCATGTATTTTGACAGAACCAACGATAAAAGAGTAAAAGTAGACGACGAAAAAGTAGCTACCATTCGAATTTATCGGGCTCAAAAAGTAGATGGAAACTGGACAAACATTGAGGCGTTGCCTTTTACAAGTGACCAATATTCCACAGAACACCCAAGCTTAAGTGCCGATGGTAAAAAATTATATTTCGCCAGTGATATGCCAGGATCTCAAGGTTCTTTCGATATCTATGTAGTAGATGTTAACGAAGATGGTACTTTTGGAACTCCACAAAATTTAGGTTCAGGAATTAATACGGCGCATCGCGAACAATTCCCTTTTATTAGTGAAGACGGAACGTTGTATTTCTCTTCAGACGGACATCAGGGATATGGAAATCTTGATGTATATAAATCTGAAGGAGATTTTTCTGAAGCTAAAAATCTTGGAGCTACCGTAAACAGCGCATACGATGATTTTGGCTTTGTAATTAAACCCGGAGAAAATACCGGATGGCTAGCCTCTAACAGAAGAGGAACCGATAATTTGTATAATTTCACCCGTAAAGATTATGAACCTCCCGTAGTTCCTATTGAAGAGCGTGAAACCAACACAGAAACCGGAAGACAACAATTAAAAGATGTGGGTAATATTTACTTTGACTTTGATAAATCGACCATCAAGCCGGAGTCTGAACCAACTCTAGATAAAGTAGTTGCCATCATGGAAAAATACCCTTCTATCAATATAGAAATTGGATCTCACGCAGATGCAAGAGGAACAGATGCCTATAACATGGCTCTTTCTCAACGTCGTGCAGAGTCCACTCTGGAATATCTTGTTAACCACGGTATCGATAGAAGTCGTTTAACTGCAAAAGGATATGGCGAAAGCATGCCTTTAAACGATTGTACCAAACCAACATGTTGTACAGAAGCTCAATATGCTAAAAACAGAAGAAGCGAATTTACCATTGTTGAATAATACGCAGACTAACCAACCAAGAAAAAGCCCCGGAAATTCCGGGGCTTTTTTATTTTATATCCCACTTGAGAACTATTTTTTAGGCGGATAATTTTCTAAGGCCTTAATAAAAATGCTCCTTAACTGCTCGGTTCTTTTTTCGGGAGAAGCATTCATATCAAATTTGCTTTCCACCTTAGCCTGCCAGATTAAAGAATCTTTTTTCGAATCAATAAAATCGAAGGTTAAATTTAAAATCGTTTGTGGGCCGCCAATAGGAATTCCTCCCGAAATACCTACCCCAACGTTTCCACCTCCGCCTCCTACCCCAATCCCGAGGTTATTATTGGGAGAAGTTTCATAAGTAGATGCATAAAAATTCACATAAATATCCGGGTTTTCCTGAGTGGTAAATCCTTTTGCCGCTAATTGAGAATGAATAATTTCTATGAGTCGCTGCTCATCCAACTGGCTCATTTTTGAAGCCAAATCTGGATATATTTTATACGAATGAAGAGTGCCGAAATTTACTTCCTGATCGTAATCGTATACCGCTCTTGGGGCGTTACAGGAGGCGAAAATCAAAAAAAGAAAAAGATATTTTAAATTTTTCATGACCGATAGTTTTCAATAAAATTAATCAAAAACTATCCCATTAACCACCGATTATTAACAAATAACTCAGAATAAATAAGTGATCTCAATTACAAACTATTCAGGATCTGTATTAAGCATTGCCCAGAGTTTATCCTTAAGCTGCATAAGACCTTGTTGCGCTAAAGAAGATATAAATAGATATGGGGCTTTTAAATTTTTATCCAGAATAACTTTGAGCTCACTTTTCAATTCCTCATCCAGCATATCGCTTTTAGAAATGGCTACCAATCGATCTTTATCCAGCATTTCAGGATTATAACGGCGCAATTCATCCAGAAGGATCTCGTATTCTTTCACGATATCTTTAGCATCTGCAGGAACTAAAAACAATAAGGTGGAATTTCGTTCGATATGGCGCAAAAACCTATGTCCTATCCCCTTCCCTTCTGCCGCACCTTCTATAATTCCAGGAATATCGGCCACTACAAAGGTTTTAAATTCTCTGTACTGCACAATTCCTAAATTGGGCTTTAGGGTAGTAAATTCATAATCGGCAATTTTAGGTTTGGCAGCAGTAATCACAGAAAGCAAGGTAGATTTCCCTGCATTTGGAAAACCAACAAGGCCTACATCGGCAAGAACTTTTAATTCCAGGGTAATATCTACTTCCTGTCCATCGATCCCGGGTTGTGCATAGCGGGGCGTCTGGTTGGTAGAAGATTTAAAGTGACTGTTTCCCAATCCTCCTTTTCCTCCTTCTGCAACTATTATTTCCTGTCCGTCTTCAATAACCTCATGAAGAATTTTTTGAGTTTCCGTATCCCGTATTACTGTTCCTAAGGGCACTTCAATAAACTCATCTCCACCATCGGCACCGGTACTGGTTTGTTTTCCCCCATGTTCCCCGTGTTCTGCACGAATATGCCTTTTGAATTTAAGGTGAAATAATGTCCACAGATTTTTATTTCCTTTGATGATTACATGACCTCCACGGCCTCCATCTCCACCATCGGGGCCGCCTTTGGCGACGTATTTTTCTCTGCGTAAGTGCGCAGAGCCCTGACCTCCCTTCCCGGAGGTTACATGCAATTTAACGTAATCTACAAAGTTTCCTTCTGTCATATTATCTTTTTATAATGCTTCTATAACCTTGCTCAATCGTTCGGTTATCTGGCTCACCGTACCAACGCCATCTACTCCAAAATACTTGTTTTGTTTTAGGTAAAACTGTTTTAAAATAGCGGTTTCCTCGTAATACACTTTAATTCTTTTACGTATTACTTCTTCATTTGCATCGTCTGGTCTTCCGGAAGTTTTTCCTCGTTCCAATAATCGCTGTACCAAAATTTCATCTTCAACTTCCAGTGCAATCATCGCCGATACTTCCGTGTTCTTTTCAGCCAAAAACTCAGATAGAGCTTCAGCCTGAGCCACCGTTCTGGGAAAACCATCGAAAATGAATCCTTCCGTATCCTTATTTTTATCAACTTCAGCATTCAGCATAGCAATTGTAACATTATCTGGCACCAGTTTACCTTTATCCATAAAAGACTTTGCGTGCAGACCGAGTTCGGTTTGGTTTTTAATATTATATCGAAAAACATCACCGGTCGAGATATGTACAAGATTGTATTTGTCCTTCAAAATTACTGCCTGAGTACCTTTTCCGGCACCAGGAGGGCCAAATAACACCAAATTTGTCATCTTCTATTTTTTTAGTTTATAAATTTGAGATAAGTTTCTGCCAAGTCCATCATAGTCTAATCCGTATCCTACAATAAAATCATTAGGTATTTCCATTCCTATATAATCTATTTTATGGTTTTTTGTATAGGCTTCGGGCTTAAAAAACAAAGTAGCGATTTTATAGTTTTTAACCTTTTCCTTTTTTAATAAAGTATCGAGCGAGGCCAAAGTATTTCCCGTGTCAATAATGTCTTCCAGCACTACTACTTCCCTTCCTTCTAAATCCATATCTAATCCAATAAAGGTTTCTACTTTTCCGGTACTGGCGGTTTTCTGATAGGATTTTAACTTAACAAACATTACTTCACAATCCCCTTCATACCTGTTAATAATTTCTGAAGCTACTCTAAAAGCACCATTCAAAACTCCAATAAAAACAGGAATTTTTCCTTTATAATCCCTGTTTATCTTTTCTGATATTTCGGAAATAGCAGTTTTTATTCTGTCTTCAGGAATAAAAGGTTCAAAGCTAAGGTCGTGGAGTTGGATCAAGGTGTAAATTTTAAAGGCTCAAAGATAAGGATTCTAAATTATCTGATAGCTTAATAAAATGACGATTTCTAAGTATTATCTCGGCATTTCCATCTTAAAAAATTATTTTTGTCTAAACTTGAATCATTTATGAAAAACTATTTTTCATCAGATTTTACTTTAGGAATTTTAGGAGGAGGCCAGCTGGGCAAAATGTTGCTTTATGAAACCCGAAAATTTGATATCCAAACTTCAGTGATGGATTCAAATAGCGAAGCTCCCTGTCGGATTTCTGCGAATTCTTTTGAAGAAGGCGATTTAATGGATTATGATACGGTGATAAACTTCGGAAGAAAAACTGATGTTCTGACCTTTGAAATTGAAGCCGTAAATGCGGATGCTCTCGAAGAACTGGAAAATTCTGGAGTTAAGGTTTTTCCTTCTTCAAAAACCCTCAAAATCATTCAGAATAAAGTAACACAAAAGCATTTTTACAAAGAAAATAAGATCCCTACTGCAAAATTCAGCAGTTATAATACGCGGGAAGATTTTATAAAAGCTGTTGAAGAAAACCAGCTTACATTACCTTTAGTATGGAAAAGTGCAACTGGTGGTTACGATGGCCGGGGAGTTCAGGTAATTAAAACCAAAGAGGATTTAAAAGCAATTACGGAAGGGCAATGTCTTGCTGAAGAATTGGTTCCTTTTAAAAATGAGCTTGCGGTAATAATGTGCCGCAATGTTTCCGGCGAAATCGTTGCTTATCCGGTTGTAGAAATGGAATTTCACCCAACGGCCAACCAGGTGGAGTATGTAATTTGCCCTGCAAGAATTTCTGAAGACGTTGCTAAAAAAGCGGTAAAAGTGGCTAAAAAGATTTCCGAAGCTTTTGAGCATGTAGGTTTATTGGCCGTAGAGATGTTTCAGACGGAAAACGATGAAATCCTGGTAAATGAAGTGGCTCCCCGCCCGCATAATAGTGGCCATTATAGCATAGAAGCCAGCTACACCAACCAGTTTGAGAATCATTTACGAGCGATCCTGGATTTACCGCTGGGCAATACCCAAAGCAAGGTAACCGGCATTATGGTAAATCTGGTAGGAGAAAAAGACCATACCGGACCCGTAGTGTATAAAAATCTTGAAAAAATCCTGGAACTGCCGGGAGTTACTCCTCACATCTACGGAAAGAAAATCACAAGGCCTTTCCGAAAGATGGGCCATGTAACTATTGTAAACGAAAATATACAGCAAGCCAGAAAAATTGCGGAAAAAGTTAAAAACACAATCCAGGTGGTAAGTGATTAACTATTCTGCCAAAAACAAAACAATATGAGCAAAGTTGCAGTTATTATGGGAAGTACCAGCGATATGCCGGTAATGCAGGAGGCTATCGACATCTTAAAACAATTTGGAATTGAAACGGAGGTTGATATTGTATCTGCCCATCGAACTCCGGAAAAACTATTCGATTTTGCTAAAAATGCACATACAAAAGATATTAAAGTGATTATTGCAGGCGCCGGAGGGGCAGCACATTTACCCGGTATGGTGGCTTCTCTTTCCCCTCTACCGGTAATAGGGGTGCCTGTAAAATCCAGCAATTCTATAGATGGTTGGGATTCTATTTTGTCTATTTTACAAATGCCGGGCGGAGTTCCGGTTGCTACCGTGGCTTTAAATGGAGCAAAAAATGCCGGGATTCTGGCCGCACAAATTATGGGAACTGCAGATTCGGAAATTCTAAGGAAAATACAGGAATACAAAACCGGCCTTCAGCAAAAAGTTCTGGATTCCTCTCAAAAATTTCAAAAATAAAGAAAGCCACGTAAAACGTGGCTTCCCAATAGTAGTCCTTTAAATTTTTGCAATATTATTTATTAACCATTCTAAATATATTAACTAAGAAACTTAAAAATTACTACCTATTATTTTCTGTTAAAAACGAATTCGAAATATACATAATATTTTCCTAAAAATAATTTTTTCGAATAAAAAATTATATCAAAAACGTCAATTTCAAAATATGAGTTCCATAAATCCTCTTTTAAATAATTTTAATACAGCACCTTTTTCTGAAATAGAAGACTATCATTACAAACCTGCTATTCTGGATGCTATTGAACTGGCAAAAAACGAGATAGAGCAGATTTCAAATAATCCTGAAGATCCCTCTTTTAAAAATACTATCGAAGCCCTGGAATTCTCTGGAAGAAAACTCGACCGGATTACAAGTATTTTTTTCAATATTAATTCAGCAGAAACCAGTCCTGAAATTCAAAAAATAGCTCAGGAAATATCTCCATTACTTTCAGAATTCAAGAATGATATCATCCTGAATAAAAATTTGTTTGAAAGGGTAAAAACCGTTTTTCAAAATAAAGAAAAGTTTGATCTTGATGTAGAACAAAATACCTTACTGGAAAAAAAATACAAAGCTTTTACAAGAAACGGAGCAAACCTGAGCGAAGAGAAAAAACTGCAATTACGGGAAATAGATAAAAAACTCTCGTCCCTCAGCCTGAAATTTGGCGAAAATGTGCTGGCCGAAACCAACAAATACGAATTACTGGTTACTAACGAAGAAGACCTCAAAGGATTACCAGAAACCATAAAAGAAGAGGCTGCAGAAACCGCCAACTCAAAAGAAAAGGAAGGCTGGATGTTTACACTGGAATTCCCGTCCTATATCCCTTTTATGAAATATGCCAAAAATAGAGAGCTGCGCAAAGAAATGTCCATTGCATTTGGCGCCAAAGCTTTTCATAATGATGAACTGGACAATCAGGAAAACGTCCTTCAAATAGCAAAATTGCGTTTCGAAAGAGCCAATTTATTAGGTTTCCCAACTCATGCCGCTTTTGTTTTAGAAGAACGGATGGCCGAAAAACCTGAGAAAGTGATTTCTTTTTTAAATGAAATGTTGGAAAAAGCAAAACCCGCGGCACTACGAGAATTTAAAGATTTAGAAGAATTTGCAAAAGAACTAGATAGCATAGATCGCCTGGAAAAGTGGGATGCCGGTTATTATCAGGAAAAATTAAAACAAAAAAAGTTTGATCTGGATGATGAAAAACTGAAGCCCTACTTTGAACTGAACAACGTAATAAATGGAGCTTTTCGGGTTGCAAATAAATTATACGATCTCGAATTTCAGGAAGTATTTAATATCGATAAATACCATCCCGATGTAAAAACATTTCGGGTTTTAAATAAAAACGGAGAAGAAGTCGCAATTTTTTATGCCGATTTCCATCCGCGACCCGGGAAAAGAGGCGGCGCCTGGATGACTTCGTACAGACCTCAACTTAGAAATAAAGAAGAAAATCAGCGACCACATATTTCCATTGTATGTAACTTTACAAAACCCTCCAAGAACTCTCCTTCTTTGTTAACTTTTAATGAAGTAACAACTTTATTTCACGAATTTGGTCATGCTTTACACGGGATGTTGGCAGATACCACTTACCCAAGCCTTTCCGGTGCCAATGTGTACTGGGATTTTGTAGAACTTCCCAGCCAGATGCTCGAAAACTGGTGTTATGAATCTGAAGCACTTCAATTATTTGCTAAACATTATAAAACCGGAGAAGTAATTCCGCAGGAAATGATCGATAAAATTAAAAAAGCGGCCAATTTCATGGAAGGAATGGCTACCCTACGGCAAATAAGTTTTGGACTTTTAGATATGAGCTGGCATGGGATCGATCCTACCGGAATAACAGATGTAAAACAACATGAGGAAGAAGCTTTTGCACCCACACAGCTTTTCCCCGACGTCAAGGAAAATTGCATGAGTACCGCCTTTTCTCATATTTTTCAGGGAGGCTATTCGGCGGGTTATTATTCTTATAAATGGGCCGAAGTGCTGGATGCAGATACTTTTGAATATTTTACCGAAGAAGGAATTTTCAGCAAGGAGATCGCCACTAAATTTAAGGAAAATGTACTTTCCCGGGGAGGCACAGAGCATCCCATGATATTATATAAGAGATTTCGAGGAAAAGAACCTCATCCCGATGCACTTTTAAGAAGAGCCGGACTTTTGAAAAAGAATTAATTTTACTTTTCCTGTTAAAATACTAAGCTCCATTTCTTTTTGTTATTTTTGAGAATAGTTTGCTAAATATGGCCGCAAATACACTTGATCCTACCAAATGGGTAGATAAATATTCAGATTATCTTTTCAATTACACCATTGTACGGGTAAATGACAGGGATCTGGCCAACGATCTTATTTCTGAGACTTTTCTCGCAGGTTTAAAATCCATGAAAAATTTTAAAGGAGAAGCTTCGGAAAGAACCTGGCTTATTTCTATTTTGAAAAGAAAAATAATAGATCACTATCGCAGGATAAATTCAAAAAAAGGAAAAGCAGAAGTCCGAATCACCTATAAGGATGATTCCAATGAAGGGGACTGGCTTGAAGAACAGGCGCCGGATCATTCAGATAAAACTGCAGAAGATCTGCTTGAAAATGAAGAATTGGGAGTAGCCATTTTGGAATGTATGGATAGTCTTTCGGAAAGACACCGCGAAATATTTAAGATGAAAACTATCGATGGTTTTGATACCGAAGCCATTTGTAATGAGTTCAATATTACCCCGTCTAACCTTTGGGTAATTATTCATAGGGCAAGAACGACCCTGGCAGAATGCCTGGAAAAAAACTGGTTTTAATATGGGATTGAAAAGTTGGATTTTTATTAACTGCTCGAAGGCCAATGAGTGCTGCGATAAAGCACAGTATAAAGATGCTTCCGCAATAGAAAAAATGAAGATGCTTATGCACCTTGTGTTTTGTAAGCCCTGCCGAAAATACACTTCCAACAATCGCAAGCTCACTTCTCTTATTCAAGAATCTAAACTTCAGCGTTGCACAAAGGAAGAGAAAGAAAACTGGAAAAGTATAATTGAGAGAGAGGTTAAAGAATAAATTGCCAAAAATACAGACTCCCTAACCAAAAAATAGGTACACCTTCCACCCAAAAGGAAGCATAATATTTAGTCTGTCTTATTACTGAATATCTTATTAAAAAAATGATAAGTATCGAGGCAGTAAGAAGACTTAAAATATTTTCTATGTGTTGATGTTGTTTTAAAAATTCCATTAATACTACTCCACACATCAACAAAATTCCCAAAATTCTTGTTCTTTTCACTCCCAAATGCTGAGGAATAGTTCCAAGATCGGCCATATCGAATCGAAGATCCCTAATATCAAAAGGAAGAATAAGTGCCACTACAATACAAAATCTTTGTACAAAACTTATAAATACATCGGTTTGAAAAAGATCTATATGATTGGTTAGGGGCAATAAAACGGTAACACCGGCCCACACCCAGGCAATAACGAATATTTTGGCACTCGGTAAACCCCTTAAATTGCGATTTTCACTAAATACTGGTAATACATATAAAACGGTAAAAAGACCTAATATTCCGGATATGAGCAACACCGAAAAACTTTGTTGAAAACAGAAATAAATCAGCATTAAAAAGGCAATAAATGAAAATACCTGAATGAGTCGTAGGTTTTTAGTAAGACTTAGATGGTGTAAACCGGCAATTCCGGCATATTTTACAAAATTATAACCGGTTATGGTTCCTAAAAATATAAAAACCTCTAACCTGTAATTAAAAGACACGCCAAAATTATGTGCCGTAATCAGACTTAGCGAAACTACCGCCAGGGCTACATGAATACTACTACTAATATAAAAGTCGAATAGCTTTTTCAAGCACTATCTTTTTAAAATTATCATTCACTTCACTTTTAGGTAGAAACCCCTAAAATCTTAACAACTCTAAGCCTCTAAAACATCAAAATTTACGTTTTAAATATGTAATTTCGCAGCTCAAAACACAACTTATTTTTAATGAGAACAGATTCTTTTGCTCTACGGCATATTGGCCCTAAAGAAAGTGAACTTTCTGAAATGTTGAACACCATTGGAGTTCCATCATTAGAACAGCTAATTTATGAAACCATTCCCGATGACATAAGGCTTCATTCGCCTTTAAATCTACCTTCTGCCCTCAGCGAAAACGAATATGCTGAACATATTGGGGAACTGGCTTCCAAAAATAGGGTTTTCAAAACTTATATTGGGCTTGGATATCATCAGGCCATTATGCCGGCGGTTATTCAACGTAATATTCTTGAAAATCCGGGGTGGTATACTGCTTATACTCCTTATCAGGCCGAAATTGCGCAAGGAAGACTGGAAGCTTTGTTAAATTTCCAAACCATGATCACAGATCTTACAGGAATGGAACTTGCCAATGCCTCTCTTTTAGATGAGTCCACTGCAGCGGCGGAAGCAATGTCCTTACTTTTTGAGGTAAGAGATCGTGAACAGAAGAAAAATGAAGTTATAAAATTTTTCGTTTCTGAAGAAGTTCTTCCTCAAACCATTTCACTTCTAAAAACCAGGGCATTGCCACTGGGAATAGAGCTGGAAATTGGGAATCACAGAGATTTCACTTTTTCTGAAGATTTTTTTGGTGCACTCCTTCAATATCCCGGAAAAGACGGTGAAATTTTCGATTACACCGACTTTGTAAAAAACTGCAAGGAAAATAATATTAAAACCGTTGTCGCAGCCGATATCCTGAGTCTTGTAAGCTTAAAAGCCCCGGGCGAATTTGGAGTAGATGTAGTAGTGGGAACTACCCAACGGTTTGGGATTCCATTGGGATATGGAGGCCCGCACGCCGCTTATTTTGCTACTCGCGAAGAATACAAACGAAGCATCCCCGGAAGGATAATCGGGGTAACTAAAGATATGAATGGGAACCGTGCCTTGCGAATGGCGCTTCAAACCCGTGAGCAACACATAAAAAGAGATAAAGCTACCTCCAATATTTGTACTGCACAGGTTTTACTGGCAGTTATGGCAGGAATGTACGCGGTTTATCATGGCCCCAACGGCCTTAAATATATTGCTCAAAAAGTGCATTCTTCAGCAGTAATTCTTTCAGAAAAATTAAAAGAACTCGGTTATATTCAGCAAAATTCAGCTTATTTCGACACTCTGAAAATAAAAGTGAAGTCTTCAGAGATACGAGAGATTGCAGAGAGAAATAAAATCAATTTTTATTATCCCGATGCAGACAGCGTAGTTATTGCTTTAAATGAAACAGTAACCGCAGCAGATCTTACTAAAATCCTGAAGGTTTTTGCGGAAGCGAAAAATACAGAAGTCAGTGAATTGGAAAATATTAGTGATTCCAGCATTATTCCTTCCGATGTAAAAAGAAGAACAGATTTTCTTACCAACGAAGTTTTTAATTCTTATCATTCAGAGACAGAATTAATGCGCTACATCAAGAAACTGGAGCGTAAGGATCTTTCTTTAAATCATTCCATGATCGCTTTAGGTTCCTGCACCATGAAGTTGAATGCAGCTTCAGAAATGCTTCCGTTAAGCAATCCACAATGGGGGAATATACATCCTTTTGTTCCTTTAGATCAGGCTGAAGGATACCAGATTGTATTAAAAAGACTGGAGGATCAATTAACAGAAATTACAGGTTTCTCAGGCACTTCGCTGCAGCCAAACTCCGGTGCCCAGGGCGAATATGCCGGCTTAATGGTAATAAGGGCTTATCACGAATCCAGAGGAGATTCTCACAGAAATATTTGCTTAATACCCTCTTCGGCCCATGGTACCAATCCTGCTTCTGCAGTGATGGCAGGAATGAAAGTTGTGGTTACCAAAGCTACTTCAGAAGGAAATATCGATATTGAAGATCTTCGAGAAAAAGCGGAAAAATATAAAGATAACCTGGCAGCTTTAATGGTTACCTATCCTTCTACCCACGGGGTATTTGAATCGGCTATACGGGAAATCACCAAAATTATTCACGATAATGGGGGGCAGGTGTATATGGATGGCGCCAACATGAATGCCCAGGTAGGTCTTACCAATCCCGGAAGAATTGGTGCCGATGTTTGCCATCTTAATCTGCATAAAACCTTTGCCATTCCTCATGGTGGTGGTGGTCCCGGTGTAGGGCCTATTTGTGTTGCAAAACAACTTCTTCCGTTTTTGCCCGGAAATCCGGTAGTAAAAACAGGTGGAGAAAAAGCGATTACAGCTATTTCTTCTGCTCCATGGGGCTCAGCACTGGCCTGTCTTATCTCTTACGGATATATTACGCTGCTTGGAAGCAAAGGACTTCAGAAAGCTACAGAATATGCTATACTGAATGCTAATTATATAAAATCGAGGTTAAAAGAACATTACCAGACCTTATATTCCGGGGAAAGAGGTCGTGCCGCTCACGAAATGATTTTAGACTGCCGGCCGTTTAAAACTAATGGCATTGAGGTAGTGGATATCGCCAAAAGACTTATGGATTATGGCTTTCACGCTCCTACAGTATCTTTTCCTGTAGCAGGAACCTTAATGATAGAACCTACCGAAAGTGAAAACAAAGCAGAGTTAGATAGATTTTGCGATGCATTAATTTCTATTAGGCAGGAAATAAAAACTTCCTCTTCAGAAAATAAAAACAATGTTCTTAAAAATGCACCTCACACTATGGCAATGTTAACATCAGATGAATGGGCGTTTCCATACAGCCGCGAGGTGGCAGCCTTTCCATTAGAGTATATTGCAGACAATAAATTCTGGCCCTCGGTACGAAGAGTAGATGATGCGTATGGAGACCGAAATTTAATCTGTACGTGCGCCCCTATCGAAGAGTACATGGAATCTGAATAAGAGAATTTGACATTCAGAATATGATGAAAAATAGTTAATATTATGGAGCGAATTTGCCATATTAATATTTTAAAGAGAGTAAAAATATTAATATGGCAAATACCTCTAAAAATTAGGGCTACCAGTTCCAAACTTGAATTGCTTTTAGTAATTTAGTTTTATAAAATCTCCAATATATAGTTTCAATGAGCATAAAAATTAAGGGCATAGGAAGTTTTATTCCTAGTTTAAAAAAGAAAAATTCAGACTTTTTGAAACATGAATTTTTAAATTTAGATGGTTCCGGGTTTCCTCATGACAATGAAGTTACCATTGCAAAATTCAAAGCCATTACAGGAATTGAAGAAAGAAGATATCTCGAAGAAAGGCTATGCACTTCAGATATGGCAACGGTTGCTGCCCAGAAAGCAATCGAGGATGCGGGAATCGATCCAGAAACTCTCGATTATATTATTGTTGCCCATAATTACGGTGATGTTAAAGCTGGCAGTAACCAAAGTGATACAGTACCCAGTATGGCTACCCGTGTAAAACATAATCTCCGAATTAAAAATCCCAGCTGCGTTGGTTACGATATACTCTTTGGATGCCCCGGCTGGGTAGAAGCCGTTATACAGGCCCAGGCTTTTATGAGATGCGGGATGGCAAAAAAATGTCTTGTTATCGGCGCTGAAGCTCTTTCGAGGGTGGTAGATAATTATGACCGCGATTCTATGATATTTTCAGATGGAGCCGGAGCAGCTGTATTAGAAGTCACAGATGAACCGGGAGGAATTCTGGCTCATGCATCGGCTACGTTTTCTTATCAGGAAGCACACCATATTTATTTTGGAAAATCCAATCGTGAAGATGACACCAGCGAAACCCGCTACATAAAAATGAACGGTCGAAAGATTTATGAATTTGCACTTACGGAAGTTCCTAAAGCAATGAAAGTCTGTCTGGAAAATAGCGGCAAAGACATTCAGGATCTTAAAAAGATATTTATCCATCAGGCCAACGAGAAAATGGATGATGCCATCATCAAGCGGTTTTATAAACTTCATAACATGCAGGCCCCGGAAAATGTTATGCCTATGAGTATTCAGGAACTGGGAAACAGCAGTGTAGCAACTATTCCCACCCTTCTTGATCTGGTAATTAAAGGCAATATTGAGAATCAGGAACTAAACAAAGGAGATGTTATTATTCTTGCCAGCGTAGGAGCCGGAATGAACGTTAATGCCCTGGTATACGAATATTAGCATGTACGAACATACTTATCCTCAAAAAAGATTTCAAAAAACTATTGAGTTTCTGGAAGACGTTATGCCGGCACCTTCAAAAATTTTAGACCTGGGTGTAAAAAATCCATTTTCTGAAATTATGCTCAATCATAACTATGAGGTTGAAAATACTTCCGGCGAAGATCTGGATGAAAACTGGAGTGTAGTTAAGAATTCTGGATATGATGCAGTAACCGCTTTTGAAATTTTCGAGCATTTAATAGCTCCTTATAATTTGCTAAAGGATATTAATGCAGACAAACTTGTAACCACTATCCCCTTAAAATTATGGTTTGCTCCAGCTTACCGAAGCAATACAGACTTAAGAGATCGGCATTTTCACGAATTTGAAGACTGGCAGTTTGACTGGCTATTAGAAAAAGCGGGTTGGAAGATTAAAAAGACTTCGAAATGGACCAATCCTGTAAAAAAAGCTGGAATCCGTCCTTTACTGCGTAGCTTTACTCCAAGATATTATGCGGTGTATGCCGAAAGATAATCTGCAATAATTTTTTATGTTGAAGATCTATATTGTTATTCCAGCCCATAATGAAGAAAACAATATCGGGAGAACTCTGCAATCGCTGGTAGACCAAAGTTCACGTCCTACAAAAATCGTGGTAGTAAACGATAATTCTTCCGATAACACTGCCGAAATAGTCGATTCTTTTACCCAAAAGCATTCATTTATTTCGCTTATAAACACTACTTCTTCCGGAGTCCATCTTCCCGGAAGCAAGATAATTAATGCTTTTAAGGAGGGACTGGAGACCCTGGACAAGAATTACGATGTGATTTGTAAATTTGACGCTGACCTTATTTTTCCTTCCAATTACCTACAAACTATCACGCAACATTTTCTGGAAAATAAAAAAATCGGAATAGCCGGTGGATTTTGTACAGTTTTAAAAAACAACAAATGGATTAGAGAGCGTCTTACCGGAAACGATCATATTCGGGGCGCCTTAAAAGCCTATAGAAAAGAATGCTTTCTTCAAATAGGTCAATTAAAACCCGCAATGGGATGGGACACGGCAGATGAACTCCTGGCACACTATCACGGTTGGGAAATCAAAACCAATCCGGAGTTATTGGTTAAACATTTAAAACCCACTACTTCGACTTATAATACTTCTTCGAAATATAAACAAGGTGAAGCTTTTTTCAGACTCCGATATGGAATCTGGATCACTTTAATAGCTTCAGCAAAACTAGCTTTTTTAAAAAAAGACCCTGCACTTTTTAGAGATTATTTACAGGGATACTGGAAAGCAAAAAAAGAAAAACGACCTTTTCTTATAAATGAAGAAGAAGGCCGTTTTGTGCGGAACTTTCGTTGGAAAAAAATGAAGGAAAAACTATTCTGAATCCGTCGTTTCCAAAACCTGTAATAAGGGTTCCCCGGTATCGGCGCTTGGGAATTGAATTCCCAACAATGCTGAGACTGTAGGTGCTATATCATTTACATAAGTGGGAGCGAAAGTGCTGCCATGTTTAATTCCCTTTCCGAAGAAAATAAGCGGCACATGCGTATCATAAGCAAAGCCGGTACCGTGAGTAGAACCTGTTTTGGAATAAACAATGGTTGCAGGATCTAAAACAATTACCACATCGCCGCTCCTTCTTTCATTAAACCCATTTTGCACCACTTCTGCCATTCCCGTGGAATAATCGTTAGATTCCAGCATTTGTCGTGTAAAAACTTTGCTTACGTGTGGATACTGAATAACATAATGTGCTATAAAATTTTGTAGTTCCACCCTGTCTATTTTAGCTTCTTCCAGATTTTTATAATTGAAGAAAACCTGATTATTAGAAACTGATTCTATCAAATCTTCTTTTCCGTATTTATCTTTTAATTTTTGAGAAAGATTATTCTCAAAAGCCGCTTCATCAAAATAATTAGCAGGAATTTTTACGGATTGCAGATAAGCAGGAACCTCAACGCCACCATGATCTGCGGTTAAAAATAACGTGTAGTTATTTTTACCCACTTTTTCGTCAAGGGCTTTTAGTAATCTCGCCAGATCTCCATCCAGTCTTACATAAGCATCTTCGATCTCTTTTGAATTTACCCCGAAATTATGCCCGATATAATCGGTACTGGAAAAACTTACGGCCAGAATATCTGTAATATCATCTTTACCAAGATCTTCGCCATCCAAAGCAGCAATAGCAAAATCTGCGGTTATGGAATTACCATAAGGAGTAGATTTTAAGATATCGTAGCCGTTATTTTTCTCGCTAAGCTCTTTAAGATCGTATGGAAAAGTGGCATCTTTCTTTCCCCTAAATCCACCCTCATAATTGTTTTTATCATTACCGCTTTGGGTATAAGTATCTATATTCCTAAGGGTATTCCAGGGCTTCAAATAACTTTTTACCTTCCCGGAATTATTAAAATCCTGTACCCATTTTGGCAGTTCATTCATATAATAAGAACTCGTAATAAATTTTCCTTCATCTTCTCCTACAAACCAGTAAGCAGCATTAGCGGCATGCCCTGCGGGCAAAATCGAACTACGATCCTTGAGTGCGATCCCTATGGATTTTCCTTTTAACTGGGTAAAAAGACGATTTTCATCTGTAACCGTGGTAGATAAGAGTCTTTTCGGAGACATTTTCCCCGCCGGAGAATTAGTACCCACAGAATTTACACTATCATCCTGTACGCAATAAATCATTTTTTTGTGGAATTTATCGTACCAGTTATTGGAAATTATCCCGTGATTTTCGGGAGTAGTCCCGGTATAGATGGAAGAATGTCCCGGTGCAGTAAAAGTGGGAACATAATTATAGTTCTGGTTCTTAAAGTTATAGCCTTCTCTTACAAGGCGTTTAAAACCATCTTCTCCAAACTGATCCCAAAAACGAGTTAGATAATCGTATCTCATTTGATCTATTACCACTCCTACCACCAACTTTGGTTTATTTGGACTTATAGAAACATTTTTAGAGGTTTGAGCTTTTACACTGCAAAGAGAAAGACTGAATAAAAATACTAAAACAAAATTTTTCATGAGTTATTTTCAAATTTAACCCTTCAAAATTACCGAAATATCCTGGCATAAACTTTAATTCTTCGTTAAATACTTTCATTGTATTTTTTACTATTTTAGCTTTACAAAAATTCCTTAATGACTTACCTGCATTCTATTGGCGAATATTTTTTAATGATCAAGGGGGTCTTTGGGCGAATGACCAAACGATCTGTTCTTAAAGAATTGATTTTTAAGGAAATTGATGAACTAATTCTTGGATCCTTGGGAATTGTATCTTTCCTGTCCTTTTTTATAGGAGGTGTTGTTGCCTTGCAAACTGCATTGAATCTTAATAATCCGCTTATCCCAAAAAGCCTGATAGGTTTTGCTGCACGCCAATCTATTATCCTTGAATTTTCACCTACCTTTATTTCCATAATCATGGCAGGGAAAGTTGGATCGTTCATTACATCAAGTATTGGATCTATGAGGGTTACCGAACAAATAGACGCCCTGGAAGTCATGGGAGTTAACTCTTTGAATTATTTAATATTTCCAAAAATAATTGCAATGCTTACATACCCTTTTGTAATCGCAATTTCCATGTTTCTGGGGATTGTAGGGGCCTATTCTGCTGCCGTTTTTGGAGGATTTATTGTCCCCGATCAATTTATTGCCGGATTACAGGACGATTTTATAGGGTTTCAGTTATTTTATGCTTTTTTCAAGACCTTCTTATTTGCCATGATATTAGCAACTATTCCGGCTTATCACGGGTATTATATGAAAGGAGGCTCTTTGGAAGTAGGACAGGCCAGTACAACCTCCTTCGTTTGGACCAGTGTGGTAATTATCATTACCAATTACATTGTAACTCAATTATTGCTTAGCTAATGATAGAAGTAAAAGATCTGCATAAAAGTTTTGAAGAGGAACAGGTTCTTAAGGGAATCAATTTTACTTTTGAAACCGGAAAGACCAATCTTATTATTGGGCAATCTGGATCGGGGAAAAGTGTGTTGCTAAAATGTATGCTGGGACTTTTTACGCCAGACAAGGGAACGATTGAATATGATGGAAAGCCCTACTCAAGTTTTTCCGATGAACAGAAAAGAGAGCTTAGAAAGGAAATAGGAATGCTTTTTCAAGGCGGTGCCTTATTCGATTCTATGACGGTAGAAGAAAATGTAATGTTCCCGCTTAGAATGTTTACTAAAGAACGAAAAAAAAATCATCAGAACAGGGTAAACGAAGTTCTGGAAAGAGTGAATTTAAAGGACACCGGCAATAAATATCCCTCAGAAATAAGCGGAGGAATGCAAAAAAGAGTTGCTATTGCCAGAGCAATAGTAAACCGTCCAAAATATCTGTTTTGCGATGAACCCAACTCAGGTTTAGATCCGAACACGGCAACCGTGGTAGATAATTTGATTCACGAGCTTACTGTGGAATATAATATTACCACAGTAATAATCACTCATGACATGAACTCCGTACTGGAAATTGGAGAAAATATTGCATTTTTAAAGGATGGCATTTTGCAATGGACAGGGGACAAAAGCAAGATATTTGAAACCGATGACGAAACAGTTACTGATTTTGTATACTCATCTGATCTTTTCAAGAAAGTAAGAAAAGCTCAGCAACAGGGACATTAATTAGGATTCGATCTTACATTACAGCAATCACGTCCATCTTTTAGTTTATTTTCTATCTTTATCCAAGATTCTCGTCAATTTTTTCTACAATTTTTGAACGAATTTCCTTGATTTCCTGCTCTTTTTCCTTGGGAATAATAAACAACACATCCTTCTCATTAATGATTATATAATCTTTTAAACCCTCAAGTACTACTACTTTATTTTCATGAGAATATACAATATTATTTTCTGCATTAGTAGGAACTAATCTTGCAGAAATCGATACATTATTATGATCATCCTTGGCAAGCTCCTCATAGAGAGAACTCCAGGTTCCAAGATCGCTCCATCCAAATGAAGCTGGTACCACAAATACCGTATTGGCTTTTTCAAGAATTGCGTAATCTATCGATATATTTTGTGCTTTCGGAAATATTTCTTCTATAAATTTCTTTTCGGAAGGCTTATTATATTTTTTTTCGCCTTTTTTAAACAGTTCATACATTTCCCGCTGATAATCTTCAAAAGCCTCCAGAATGGTTTTTACCTTCCAAATAAAAATTCCCGCATTCCAAAGATAATTACCCTCTTCCAGAAACTTTTTCGCATTTCGCTTTGTAGGCTTTTCGGTAAACTTACGCACCTTTTTATACTTCTCATCCTTCACATCTTCGTACTGAATATAACCATAGCCCGTATGCGGGGTTAATGGTTTTATTCCCAGGGTTACGAGATTGTGGTCTTGTTTGGCAAGATCGAAGGCCTGGTCTAAATCATCGGCAAAAGCCTTTTCATCCTGAATAAAATGATCGCTGGGAGCTACCAGCATAATTCCATTGGGATTTTCCTGCTTAATTTTCATGGCGGCCATTAAAATACAGGGAGCTGTATTTCTCATGGCGGGTTCCAGAATTATTTGTTTTTTCTCTATCTTGGGAAGTTGTTCTGCCACAATCTCATAATAATCCTTATTGGTCAGTATCCATATATTTTCAAAAGGGATATGCCGTGATAGCCTCTTAAAAGTAGACTGCAACAGCGATTCACCCATCCCCAAGATATCCTGAAATTGTTTCGGCTTTTTAGACCTGCTGGCCGGCCATAATCGGGTACCTATTCCCCCCGCCATAATTACAGCATAGTAATCTTTGTTGTAAACATCCATAAAAACCAATTTAAATTAACCTGCTAATAATTCTACCTGGGCATTAGGCTGAAATAAATAAACCTTCCCGGTGGCAACTTCTACACATTCATATCTTTTTCTGCGCATGGCACCTTTTTTAAAAGTTTTGCCATTATAAATTCTGAAAACTCCTCCTACAGGTACCTCAAAAATATAGTTTTTATCGGTATCGGGATCATAATTCTTTAAAGCTATAGATAATCTGGCATCTGTATCGCTACTTGCCTTAGGATTTTTAAAATGATTGGCAATTAATGGCAACAATGAAGAAGGAAAAATCTCCGGCCTAATAAAAGGAAGCATCAGTTGCTGAAAAGTGAATTTCCATTCCCTGCCGTGAGGTTTAATATGCCTTCCAAATCTTTCAAAAGCCAGTAAATGTGAGATTTCATGAATAAGGGTAATTAAAAATCTATACTTATTAAGGTTTGCATTAATGGTGATCTGATGGCCGCCGTTAGGTTTTCTGCGATAATCCCCATGCCGGGTAACCCGTTCGTTCACCACCTTTAAATGAATATGATTTTCTTCAATTAATTTAAAAACCGATACAACAGCATGAGTAGGCAGATATTTATCTAGAACAGAATTCATTTTTATTTAAGGAGTACTATTGGCTACCTGTAAAACTTTTCCATTAAAATATTTATTCCCGTCAATGCTGAAATTTGTAATATATTTTGCCATTTCTTTAGCAGAAACCGGAGCTTTATAACCAGGAAAGGCTTCTTCCAGCATTTCGGTTTGTACAGCACCCAAGGCAAGGACATTTACCGAAGGACCGGATTCTTTAAATTCTTCAGCTAAAAGTTCAGTAAGAGTAATCAAAGCTCCTTTACTTGAACTATAGGCAGACAGTCCCGCAAATTTCATACTTCCCTGTATCCCCCCCATACTGCTAATATTTACTACATGACTTTCTTTATCCATAAAGCGAAGCAGGGATTTAATAAGCGCCGCGACTCCAAATACATTAGTATCAAATACTTTTTTAAATTCCAAAGTGCTGGTTTCTGAAAAAGGTTTATTTAAAATAGCTCCGGCATTATTGATTAGAATATCAATTTTGTGGATATCCTTTTCAATATAAGAAATCAAGGTTTCTAAATCTTCAGACCTTGTAATATCACAGGAAAGAGTTGTTACGTTATTAAGTTTAAGGTTTTCAACGGGATTAGTATTTCGAGAAAGCGCGATTACATGGTCTCCCCTTTCAGCAAACATTTTCACCAATTCGAATCCTATACCTCTACTGGTGCCTGAAATAACTACCTTTTTCATTAATCAATAAGTTTTATCTCTTTTTGGGGAGTATTTACAATTTTATAAAGTCCCGGAATTAAATTCTTAATCAGGTTCGTCATAAATTCAAAATCCATATTCGAAGCTTCGTCCTGAACTTTATGATAATAATTATAATTTGTAAAGTCGAAGCTGCTCAAGGTTTGAGCGGGAACATGAAATTGCTCATAAAATGAAAAATTATCGCTTCGCTTGAATAAATTATACTGGGCCGCCTGCGGAAGATATCCCAATACCTTTTTATTCGCATATTTATTGAAAATCTCTCCCATATTCGAAAGATTATAACCGGTTAAATAGGCAAGGTAATCTTTATCCTTCATAGGTACTCCCACCATTTCCAGATTCACCATAGTGTATAAATCTATTCCCTGATTTTTTAATTTTTCAGCAAGATGGGTAGAACCTTTTAACCCCAGCTCTTCTCCAGAGAATAAGGCAAAAATAATACTTCGTTTATTATCATTTATTTCAGAAAACTTTCTGGCCAGCTCTAAAGTCGAAACTGTACCTGCAGCATTATCATCTGCGCCATTAGCAATAGAATCGTTACCTACAGGATCCTGAATTCCAATATGATCGTAATGCGCCCCAATAAGAACAAACTGCTTCTTCAACTCGGGATCCTTCCCGGGAATTACCCCCACAATATTATAAGCAATTCTACCCTGTGTGTTAAAAGTATCACGATAGGTTTCAAAATAAGGTTTTACACCATATTTTTTAAGTTTATTTTCAATAAATTTAGCAGCCTTTTCTATTCCCGGAGATCCTGTATTTCTTCCTTTTAATTCATCTGAAGCCAGATATACAAGATTTTCTTTAAGATTTTGAGTAGAAACCTCCAGATTGGAAACATCTAAGGTTGGGCTGTTTACCGTATTTTTTTCTGAAGTATTTTGGGTGGAATTACAGGCACTTGCAATTAAAAGCAATCCTAAAAAGCCTATTTTAATCAGGTGTTTTCTCATAAAGTTAAAGATAAAAAAATCCCGCTATTCAGCGGGATTCTCTATGAATTTCTTGCGGTTTTATTACTGTTAACTTTAAATTAAGCCAACATAGTAACCGGATTTTCAAGATAATTTTTAAGTGTCTGAAGGAATGCCGCTCCGGTTGCACCATCCACCGTTCTATGATCGCAAGCCAAAGTAAGTTTCATAGTATTTCCCACTACGATCTGCCCTTCTCTAACCACAGGTTTTTCTACAATTGCTCCTACCGATAAAATAGCCGAATTAGGCTGATTTATTATACTGGTGAATTCGGTAATTCCAAACATTCCTAAGTTAGAAACCGTAAAGGTACTTCCTTCCATTTCGGCAGGTTGCAACTTCTTGTTTCGGGCCTTAGCGGCAAGTTCTTTTACCTGGGCATTAATATTTGTCATAGAGAGCTGGTCTGCAAACTTAATTACAGGAACCACCAATCCTTCCTCTACCGCTACCGCCACACCCATGTGGATATGTTTGGCAATCTTTGTAGTATCACCTGTCCATTGCGAATTTACTTTTGGATGTTTTCTAAGCGCCATGGCAGAAGCTTTAATTACCATATCATTAAAGGATACTTTCGTATCGGGCAATTCATTTATCTGCTTTCTGGATTGCATTGCCGTTTTCATATCTACCTCAATAGTAAGATAGTAGTGAGGCGCAGAGTATTTAGATTCTGCCAGTCGTTTCGCAATAGTCTTACGCATTTGCGAATTCTTGGTTTCTTCAAAACTTTCTTCTCCTGCAGGAACATAAGGTCTTGATCCGCCTTTGCTTTCCTGCTGAACAGATTCTGCAGCTTTCGAAGCAGTTTTTGCAGAAGGTTTAAAGGATTCTATATCCTTTTTCACAATTCTGCCATTTTCGCCGCTACCCTTAACGTTATTAAGATCAACACCTTTATCTTCCGCCATTTTCTTAGCTAACGGAGAAGCAAAAATTCGGCTTCCATCTGAAGTTGTTGCTGTATTTTCTGAAGAAGAAGTTTCCTCTTCCGCTTTTTCTTCTGAAGAAGATTTTTTACCACTATCCTCTTTCGAGGCTCTAGGTTCCTGTTTAGAAGTCCCGCTACCAATATTTGAAACATCTGTTCCTTCAGGGCCGATAATAGCCAAAAGACTGTCCACTTTTGCAGATTCACCTTCATGAATTCCTATTTTAAGAAGGGTTCCTTCATAAAAAGATTCGAATTCCATGGTGGCTTTATCGGTTTCAATTTCAGCCAGAATATCGCCTTCTTCCACTTTATCTCCTTCTTTCTTCAACCATTTTGCGACAGTACCTTCTTCCATGGTATCGCTTAGTCGAGGCATATTTATAATTTCTACCCCTTCCGGAATTTCAGAAGAACTGGAATCCTTATCCTTATCTTCATCCTCTTCGCTCCCAGCTTCAGGAGTATCATCAGATTTTGAAGTTTCTGTTTTCTTGTCTTCAGATTTATCTTCCGACTTTCCAGACTCCTTTCCTTTTCCATCTATAAGATCTGAAATATCTTCACCTTTTTCTCCAATTATGGCAAGCAAGGTATCTACCGGCGCACCCTCTCCTTCGGGAATACCAATATGCAATAGAATTCCTTCATAGAAAGATTCAAATTCCATCGTGGCCTTATCGGTTTCAATTTCAGCCAGAATATCACCTTCTTCAACTTTATCTCCTTCTTTTTTCAGCCATTTTGCAACTACCCCTTCTTCCATGGTGTCGCTCAAACGAGGCATCTTTATAACTTCGGCCATAATTTATTCTACTTTACTTGATAAAAACGGGTAATCTTCTTGCTCGTAAACCACATCATACATAAGACTGGTATCGGGAAATTCAGATTCTTCTGCGAACTTTTCGCATTCTTTAACTTTATCTTTTACCCTTTTATCTATTGCTTTAATTTCCTTATCTGTAGCATATTTTTTCTCCTTAATAACATCAAGAACCTGAGTTATAGGATCTATTTTTTGATATTCTGCAACTTCTTCCTTAGTTCGGTATTTTTGAGCATCGCTCATAGAATGACCTCGATATCTGTAAGTTTTCAATTCAAGGAAAGTTGGTCCCTCTCCTTTTCTGGCTCTGGCAATAGCTTCATCTAAAGCTTCGGCTACTTTTATGGGGTTCATGGCATCTACAGGACCACAAGGCATTTCGTATCCATTTCCTAATTTCCAAATATCGGTGCTTTTTGATGTACGAGCTACCGAAGTTCCCATGGCATAACCATTATTCTCTACACAGAAAACTACTGGCAAGTTCCAGTTTACAGCCATATTCAGTGTTTCGTGAAGAGATCCCTGGCGTACTGCTCCATCTCCTAAAAAAGTAAGTGTAACCGCATCTCTTTTAAAATATTTATCGGCAAATGCAATTCCGGCTCCCAAAGGGATTTGCCCTCCTACAATACCGTGTCCACCAAAAAACCTGTGTTCTTTCGAAAATATGTGCATAGAACCACCGAGTCCATGAGAGGTTCCGGTTTTCTTTCCGTATAATTCTGCCATTACCCTTTTAGGATCTACCCCCATCCCAATTGGCTGTACGTGATTTCGATAGGCAGTAATCATTTTATCCTTCGAAAGGTCCATGGCGTGTAAAGCTCCGGCAAGAATGGCTTCCTGCCCATTGTACAAGTGTAAAAATCCTCTAACTTTCTGTTGAATATAAACCTGCGCCAGTTTATCTTCAAACTTGCGCCAAAACAACATATCTTCATACCACTTTAAATAGGTGGCTTTCGTAATTTTCTTCATTTAAAAATTATTTTAGGGCCGGACAGTGGATTTTGCCAGCAGATAACAAAAATACTATTTTCAATAAGAATGAAAAACAGTTTTATTATTAAAAAATACCGAAAACGTTATAAGTAAGAATTATCGAAACCTAAGGGCAATAATTCTTTGAGAGAATTCGACTTTACCACCTTTCCTGTTTCTCCCATAAAAAATATTTCTATAGGCTGCTTCTGAAGAATTTCATACTCGGCAATAGCCTGCCTGCAGGCTCCACAGGGCGGCACCGGATTCTTAACTTCGAATTCCAGCGAACTTGCCGATATGGCAATTCTTAACATAGGCGTATTTGGAAATTTTGCGCCGGCATAATAAATAGCGGTTCTTTCTGCACACAATCCTGAAGGATAGGATGCATTTTCCTGGTTACTCCCCGTTATTACTTCATTATTTTCAAGTAAAATAGCTGCACCTACCCTAAATTTGGAATAAGGAGCATATGCTGTATTACGAGTTTCAACCGCTTGTTTCATTAAATTCTGAACATCTTGAGGCAGTTCGCTAAAGGAGTCGTAAACTTCCAGCGTAGAGGTTATGCTGATTGATTTCATTTAAAAGAAAATTTATGAGCAGTAACTGTCTTTTTAGTTATCTGCATATTTCTCCCCAAAATTAAAGGTAAGGCCAAAGCGAAGTGTTCCTTCCAGAGGACTAACCACTTTAGAGGTAGAAAATAAATAGGAAATATCGATTTTTACCGGTTGATATTTAAATCCTGCTCCAACGGCCACAAATTTACGGGCACCTTTGGTAGCACTTTCATTAAAATATCCGGAGCGAATAGAGAATGAATCCTGAAAAACATATTCGGCACCGAAAGCCCAGGTCACTTCCCTGAGTTCTTCGCTAAACCCGCCAGGGGCATCTCCAAAAGATTTAAAAATACCTTCAATGGCACCTATATTGTTATAGACTTCTTCATCACTTCTATCTATAACTCCGTCATTATTAAAATCCTTAGGGGTAGGAACCAGTAATTTATTAAATTCAATATAAGTTCCAAGCTTATTGGAAGGATCAAAAATAAAATCGAAACCTGCTCCGGCCTTCAAATTGGTAGGAATAAAATTTTCCTGTCCCACCTGATCGTATTTTATTTTGGGACCAATATTCGAGATATTTGCTCCGGCGCGAAAACGGCCGTCAAAATTGCTCATTACAATTTCATTGGATTGATAAAATGCCGCGATATCTACTCCAAAACTTGAAGCCGCAGTGGCATCTTCGCTATTCACTGCTAATTTAAGATCTGAACGCAAATATCTTCCAGCAACCGCCATGGAAAAATTTTCTGCCAATCTTAGGGAATAGGAAACATCAAGTGTTAATTCGTTAGGACTTAGCAGTAAAGGCTCCTCTTCAAATCCGCCCTGAGTTTCAATCGTACCCAGGCTAAAATATCTAAAACTCGCGGCCACTGCACTTCTTTCATCTAAACGGTTAAAATAAGTAAGGTTTCCAAGAAAAATATCGTTAACTATATTACTTAAATAAGGAGTATATGAAATACCAACCCCTTGCTCGCTGGTTATGAAAGCAAACTTTGCCGGATTCCATTGTTGAGAAAAGGCATCGGCAGAGGTAGCAACCCCCTGGTCTCCCATCCCGGCAGCACGAGCATCTGCAGCGATTAATAAAAAGGGTACTGCCGTGGTAATAACTCTGTCCTTCTCTGTTTGAGAATAAGTCTTAAAATTTATTAGACAGGCAAGACCAAGAAATAAAATGGTAATTTTTTTCATCACATCCATAAATGTTTAACAAATATATATTTTTATTCTTGTTAAGAGAATAATGGCTCTTCAAATTCAGATCATTTTGCAAAATTATAAATCCAGCCGTTGTTAGATAACTAAATTATCCTTTAAATATTGCGTAAAACAATTAATATTGAAAACATTTCAGCAATAATTAACAGATACGATTACAAAAAGCCAAATCCCCTGGGCGCCAGGATTTAACCACAACTTCCACTGTAAAGATTCTTAGGGATTTACAGTAATTTACAACTGATAAAATAATCTTGCAGTTTAGCCGTTAATTACTATATTGCAAGGCCTAAATTACTACAAAAGAGAACAAGAATATGAGGATCAATGTTGCCTTTAAAACCCTGCTATCTCTCGCACTTACTGCGGGTTTGGTTGGTTGTAACAATTCAAGAGATTATAAAAACACTTCCCGTGCTACCGGGTGGGATATCAATTCCAAAGATGGCGGTTTTCAGTATAATAATGATTTTAAAGAACAGGAAACCGGTCCCGGTCTCGTTTTTATTGAAGGAGGAACCTTTACTATGGGTAGGGTAGAAGATGATGTAATGCATGATTGGAATAACACTCCCAATCAACAGCACATCCAGTCCTTTTATATGGACGAAACCGAAGTTACCAATAAAATGTATCTGGAATATCTGGATTGGTTAAAAAGTGTTTTTCCTCCTGAACAGGAAAATTATAAAAATATTTATACCGGTGCCGTGCCGGATACTCTGGTATGGAGAAACCGTTTAGGGTTTAACGAGACAATGGTAAACAATTACCTTCGTCATCCTGCGTATGCAGAATATCCGGTAGTGGGCGTTAGCTGGATTCAAGCGGTAGAATTTAGTAAATGGAGAACTAATCGTGTAAATGAAATGCAGCTTGCTAATGCAGGTTATATTAGCAAAGATGCCCTGTATAAGGAAGATCCTTCCACTACTTTTGATACAGAAACGTATTTAAATGCTCCTAATAAAGTATATGGCGGGCAGGAAGATCTTACTCGTGGAGGTAAAAATGCCGATAAATTAGAAGTAACTCCTCCAGACGGGGGCGATGCACAGCATCAATACGTACAACGTAAAGACGGCGTGCTTTTACCGGAATACCGCCTTCCTACCGAAGCAGAATGGGAATATGCCGCCTTAGGACTTGTAGGAATTAGGGATTACAATGTTTACCGCGGAAGAAAAAAATATCCATGGGATGGACAATATACTCGTTCCGGCGATGTAAAAAGCCAGGGAGATCAATTAGCTAACTTTAAACAGGGAAAAGGAGATTATGGCGGAATTGCAGGGTGGAGCGATGATGGAGCCGATATTACGGCAAAAGTAAAATCTTATCCTCCTAACGATTTTGGCCTTTATGATATGGCCGGGAATGTTGCCGAATGGGTTGCTGATGTTTACCGACCCATCGTAGACGATAAATTTAACGACTTCAATTATTATCGCGGAAACGTTTATACCAAAACAGCAATAAATGATGACGGAACTGTGAAAGTTGTTGCTCCTGACGGCATTGTATATGACACCCTAAGCAATGGTAAAATCATTGCCAAATCCTTACCGGGTGAACTTGCCCAAGTGCCTATAGACAAAGCAGACACTTATTTAAGAACTAATTACGACAAAAGCGATAACCGCGATTTCCGTGATGGTGATAAAGAATCTTCCCGTTATTATCAACCTTTTGCAGAAGTTTCAAGTCCATCCAAAAGAATGTACAATTCTCCGGAGTTTAAAACTGAAACCGACAGTAGCGGAAATATAAAGCCTAAATACGATGAGGCTGAAAGAACCACATTAATTAGCGATGAAGTTCGCGTGTTTAAAGGGGGCTCCTGGAGAGACCGGGCTTACTGGTTAGACCCAGCACAAAGGAGATTCTTTCCACAGGATATGGCCACAGATTATATAGGATTTAGAAACGCTATGTCTAGAGTAGGATCGAAATCAAAAGAAAAAAACAAAACAGCTAGAAATTAACTAATTTCAAGCTGAAGAAACAACGGTTTAAAAAGTGGGCTTTCCTTCTTTTTAAACCGTTTTTATTTAGAACTATACCCAGATTATGAAAATTGAAAAACTTCATCAGCTATTCCTTCAGAGCCAAGGTGTAACCACAGATACCCGTGAAATTATTGCCGAAGGAATTTTTTTTGCTTTAAAGGGCGACAACTTCAACGGAAATACTTTTGCGGCGAAAGCCCTGGAAAGTGGAGCAGCATTCGCGGTGGTAGATGAAAAGGAATACGTTAAAAACAAAAAATGTATTCTGGTAAAAGACACTCTGAAAACACTTCAGAAATTGGCGAATTTCCATAAAGCATTTTTAAAAGTTCCAGTGCTGGCAATTACCGGGAGCAACGGAAAAACAACCAGCAAAGAACTTATTTCTGCAGTTCTAAGCAAAAAGTTTAAAACGGTGGCCACGAAAGGAAATCTTAACAACCACATTGGAGTTCCCCTTACTTTGCTAAGCATGAATGAAACTACAGAAATGGGCGTAGTGGAAATGGGTGCCAATCACATGGGAGAAATAAAGAAATTATGTAAGATCGCAAATCCGGATTACGGGTATATTACCAACTTTGGAAAAGCTCATTTAGAAGGTTTTGGAAGCGTGGAAGGAGTTATTAAAGGCAAAAGCGAATTATACGATTTTCTAAAAAAGAACAACAAACTCCTTTTTCTTAATGCAGATGATCCTATTCAGCAAAAACATATAAAATACTCGCCAACTTTCAGTTTTGGTAAGAACCCAGAGGCAGATATCCAGATTTCCTACAGAGAAAACAGCTTACTGGCAGAACTTTCAGAAGGGGAGACTATTTATAAAAGTCAGCTAATTGGTTCTTATAATTCAGTAAATATTGCCGCAGCGGTTACAATAGGTAAATACTTTAAGGTAAAGGAAAGTAAAATTCAGCAGGCCATTGCAAATTACTCTCCACAAAACAATCGTTCTCAAATAATACAGCTGGAGAACATGAGCCTTCTTATGGATGCTTATAATGCCAATCCAACGAGTATGAAAGCTGCATTGGTCAATTTCAGCAATTACCCCCACGAGAAGAAAATAGCGGTTTTAGGAGACATGTTTGAATTAGGAGACGATTCGGCACAGGAACATCAGGATATTATTACTATTCTGGAAAATTCTTCTATAGAAAAAGCATATATAACGGGAAAAAATTTTAACAAAGGTATTCTCACTGATCCTAAAATCATGAAATTTGAAAAATTTGAAGACCTAAAACAGGAACTCTCTAATACAAATTTAAAAGATGCTTTTATTTTGATAAAAGGGTCCCGTGGGATGGCTTTAGAAAGACTTTTAGAAACTTTTAAAAAATCTTAATTTTACTTTACAATTTCCTTCAGATTATCATGACTTATTTTTACAGCTTCTAAAGGAGTATGGTTATACATCATATCCTGTTCAACCAGATAATGCTGCATTCCAGCAAGATCTTTTTTTGCAAAAATTCTTTTAAAGTCGATGGTTCCTGTGCCCACGGGAGCAAATCTGCCCTGCTCATCCATATCTTTAACGTGCCATAACTTAAAACGACCCGGATATTTTTTAAAATATGCCAGAGGATTAGCACCTGCATTTGTTATCCAGTAAAGATCCATTTGAAAGTTCACATATTCCGGATTGGTATGGGAAAGCAGATAATCATATATAATATCTCCATTTTCATCTTTTTTAAATTCAAAATTATGATTGTGATACAAAAGTTTTAATCCGGCAGCGTTACATTTCTCGCCTACTGTATTTAAAAAATCGGCCAGCCATTTAGCATTGGCATCCATACCCATTTCATGTGTTTTCTCGTTGACTTTAAAATGCCCCATAGGAGGCACGGGAATAACAAAATATTGAAAACCGGCCGCTTTTACATCTTTGATCATCTGGTCTAAATTTTCCATAGTTACTCCACCTTGGTGAGTACTTAATGGTACCATGCCCAACTTCTCTACGTAATCTTTAAAAGCAACAGGCGTCATTCCGTAGAATTTACCATCATTATAACCGGCAGCTTCAATGTATTTATAACCCATGTCAGCCACTTTTTGGAGGGTTTCTTTTGGACTCTGTGCCATTGAATCTCGAACACTATAGAGTGCCAAACCTCCAAACTTTTCCTGAGAAAAAATTTGAGCTGTAGATAAAAAAAGTAGAGAAAGAAGTAGTACTGCGAATTTCTTATTGCTGAAACACATAACCGGGATTGAAAAAATTAATAATCCCTAAAATATTGAAATTATTTGAAGTATGACTTATAAATTTGAAAAAAGAAGAAGTGGGTGATACTGGATTCGAACCAGTGACCCCTACCTTGTCGAGGTAGTGCTCTGAACCAACTGAGCTAATCACCCATCAAAATTGAGGAAGTGAAGATAAAATAATTTTTTAAAAAGGAAAGCAGAAAACACAACACAAACAACCAATTTTGGTACCTCTTGATTTCCTGTATGTAGAAAATTCAGTCTTTGTAGCTCATCGAGTTTGATGTTAATATGTTAACTGCCAATATCCATACAATTCCCAATAAAGATTTTCAAGGATTTTACTTCTACAGATTTGTTTTATAAACTCAGATCTGCGCGGCCTTACGGCATCAGCTTCATCAATTTTTACACTTAGGTATCCATGGTTCGCGGTACAGCCATTTTCTTTTGTGCATTCTGTAAGACTCGACACACGAAATACTGCTGCTACCACCACTAAAACTGAATACATTTTTTTCACAATGAGAAACCTAATTTCTTCACCTAAAGTAATCCGGGAGTATAGATTTAAAAAGGGCTTTTTTTCTTTTATTATCATAATACTCTAAAAATTAGAAAGTTAAATTACCACTATGGGAAACAGCCGGTTGGCCTGATGAGGTAAGAGATTAGGGAAAATAATCTATTTTGGTTCGAATGAAATTGCCAGATGCTATTTTAAGCCTTTGATTTTTATTTAGTGATTTTTAAACAAATACATACTATTAAAAAGCCGTTTTCGATTTTCTATGTTTACATGTTTTAAAATCAACATCTCCTTATCCACACGTGGCGCAAGTAGACAAGTGATAAAGAATTGACGGCCATCCTTCAGAACTACCTGAGCATAATGATATTGCTCCATCGCAAAAAAAAGCAAAAACCAATTTGCATAAAGATTTGGCGAGAGATATATAACAATTTTATTAATAGATTCTACTTTTTATTCCTCTTTACGCCCGTTTTTTAAACGAATTATTTTGTCTTCCGTAAATATAAATTCTTCTCCTCTATTTTTGTACCAATATTCAAAATGAAGATAAATACCAGTTCCTTCATAGAAGGCATACCACAAAATAAACGCAATAAAAAACTCTGTATGATAACCATAACTATATACAAGGTAACCTAAAACAAAACTCATTCCTAAAAACGAATAAATCATATGATAAGAACTTTCATAATGATTTTTGGAAGAAATTTTTAGCTTCATTTCAAATTAAGTCTTAGAAAAACTTATCGTTCTGTTACATTGACAGATGAGCCTGAAAAAACACATCACTTTCTGTGAAAGATATAAAACAAAAAAGGCTTCCAGATTGGAAGCCTTTTTATATGTGGGCAATGAGGGATTCGAACCCCCGACCCCCTCGGTGTAAACGAGGTGCTCTGAACCAACTGAGCTAATTGCCCGCTATTTCTTTGAATGCGGATGCAAATATAGAGTAGTTTTTCAATTCCGCAAACTAAAAATCTAAAAAAATTAAATTATTTCTGCAACCGTGAAAGTACTCCCCCCAATATAAATTACATCGGCTGAAGTAGCCGCTTTTAAAGCCTGGGTATATGCCTCGAAAACAGACTTATATACTTCTCCAACCAATCCATTCTCCCCGGCTGCCCTTTGCAATTCTTTTGCTTCCAAACCTCGTGGCACATCGGGTTTACAAAAATAATAAATAGCGTTTTTAGGAAATAGAGGTAAAATTTTAGAAAGGTCTTTATCATTAACAACACCAATTACCATATGAAGGTTTTCCTTTTTTTCAGAAAGAAGTTGCTTAATAACATACTGCAAACCTTCAGCATTATGGGCCGTATCGCAAATAACTTTAGGAGAATATCCCAAAACATCCCATCTACCCCGAAGGCCTGTATTTTCTTTTACTTTTAGTAGACCTGTCCGAATATTTTCTTCTGAAATCTTCCAATTTGCAGGTAAACTTTTTATCGCGGTCATAACGGTACTTATATTTTTTTCCTGATAGCTCCCCTTTAGATCGGAAGTGAATTGAGTGGTTGGAAACACTTCAGATGCAAAAATTATCTCTGAAGAATTATTTGTGGCAGCCGCTTTAAAGACTTCTATGGTTTCAGGCTGTTTTTCGCCAATAACCACCGGAATTCCCTTTTTTATAATCCCAGCTTTTTCTCCCGCTATTTCTTCTAAAGTCTCTCCTAACATTGCAGTATGATCCAGCCCGATATTTGTAATTACAGATAGCAAAGGCGTAATCACATTGGTAGAATCAAGACGTCCTCCCAAACCTACCTCAATAATTGCAATATCCACCTTTTCATTTCTGAAATAATCGAAGGCCATTCCTACAGTCATTTCAAAAAAAGAAAGCCGATATTTTTCTAAAAAAGATTTATTGGAAGAAATAAATCCTACCACATTTCCCTTCGGAATTTCCTTTCCATTAATCTTAATTCTTTCACGAAAATCTTTTAGATGGGGCGAAGTGTACAATCCTACTTTATAACCCGCTTCCTGTAAAACCGAAGCCAGCATATGACTTACTGATCCTTTGCCATTGGTGCCTCCCACATGAATTGATGGAAAAAAACTCTCCGGATGTTTTAAATGTGAGGTGAAAGTTAGTGTATTGCTAAGATCTTTTTTAAATGCAGCCTTTCCTACCCGCTGATACATGGGAAGCTGCCGGAACATCCATTCCAGCGTTTGAGAATATTGAGACACTTATTCGGTTAATTTGAAGTTGTAAATAATCGTTCCAACTTGCTTGGAAGGGGCATTAGGATCACTATTAAATCGAGTGGCCAGTGCCGCTCTTTTTGCTGGTTCGGTTAAGCAGGAAGCGTTATTGGTAGTCCCTTTAACTCCGGGAATGGCTTTTGTTACCTGCCCTTGTTGATTTACTTCTATTTGCACAACCACAATTCCAGATTCGTTACAATCCTGAACAAATTTTTCTTTGTTGAGTGCTCTTCTTCCGCTTAGTCGGTAATTGCCGTCTCCATCTAATCCCATTCCGTTTCCGTAGTAGGCACTTGCATTAGGATCTCCATCCCGACTTCCTTTGTCACCAGCCACATTATCGTTTCCTTCACCACCTTTTGAAGTTCCATCTCTGGGAGGTCCATTAAGGATGCTACTCATGGCATCGGTAGTAGACTTATCCGGTTTAGGCTCGGGTTTTTTTACGGGTTCCACCTTTTTAGGTTCTTCCTTTTTAGGTTGAATCACTGGCTTTTTCTTCTCCTTTTTCTGAATAACCGGAGCTTCTTCATTTTCCTGAGTTACCACTTCTTTCTCTACAACAGGTTTAGGGGTGGAAACCGGCGGAGGAGTTGTTTTTTTAGGAGCAGATTTCACCGGCTCTAACGGCTGCGTTTTTCCCGAGCCAACCTCAGAAGTTCCAAAATTTACTGCAATCCCATTTTCTGGTGGCGGATCAAGATAAGTTAATCCAAAAAAAAGCAATAGTATAATAAGCACCACATGTATTACCAGCGTGATGGTAAAAGATTTTTTCTCGTGTTTTGTGCTTAATAAACTCACTAGATGATTTTATTGGTTTTCATTTTCCGGCTTTACTGCCAGAACAATTTTATATTTATTACGATTGGCAATATCCATTACATGAACGGCTTTTTCTATCGGCACTCCCTCCTCGGCACGTAAAATAATAGTAGGATTTTCAACTCCTGCCAGTTTACTTTTTAAAGTACTTTCAAGAGAACTACTGCTTACTCTATCGCTATCAATATAAAATTGAAGATCTTTTGTAATACTAACCGAAATATTCTGAACATTCGTTGTTTTGCCTTTGGCCTTAGGTAATATTAAATCCAGAGCTTCCGGAGTAATCGCAGGACTGGTGAGCATAAAAAATATAAGCAACAGAAATACTATATCGGTCATGGAGCTCATACTAAACTCGGCGCTAACTTTATTTCGGCTTCTTAAATTCATATTATGCTGGTTCGTTTAAAAGATCTAAGAATTCTACAGCTGTGGCCTCCATTTGGTGCACTACTTTATCGGTTTTTACCACCAGGTGATTATAGCCTATATAGGCAATAATCCCAACAATCAATCCCGCAACTGTAGTAGTCATTGCCGTGTAAATACCTTCTGCAAGAGAACCCATTTGTGCCTGGCCACTGCTTGTTGCCAGTTCGTGAAATGCCAAAACCATACCAATTACGGTCCCTAAAAATCCAATCATTGGTGCGGCTCCCGCAATTGTAGCAAGAATACTCACGTTTTTCTCAAGTTTGTAAACTTCCAGTTTACCTGCATTTTCTATCGCTGTATTTATATCTTCCAACGGGCTTCCTATTCGTGAAATACCTTTTTCGGTTAATCTTGCTACGGGAGAATTTGTTTGCGCGCAACGTATTTTGGCTGCTTCAATCTTTCCGTTAAGCACATTATCTTTGATCTGCAACATAAAGTTCTGATCTACTTCAGTAGCAGCTTTAATAGCAAACAATCGTTCAAAATAAATATAGACCGCTACAAAAAGTAACACGAAAAGAATGGCGATAATAATTTGACCTGCGGCGCCACCGCTCATCATCAAATCAAATAACGACAGAGTTTTTTCTTCTACGACCGGCTGTGCATCTTGCGCGGCCACTGCCAATGAATCTTGCTGTAATAAGTATAGCATAAATTAGTCAGGGTTTTTAAATGTAACGTGAGAATATAGTTTTAATTGTAATAATTTATTTATACCAATTGTTTTAACGCAATTTCAAAGGCGGTTTGGCTAATATCCGTTTTTGAACTGTTTTCATTATAGGTGTTTTGAATGGCTTTTTTTATAGTATTGGAAGTATCGTTAAAAATGGCTTCATCGCTCATTTGCACCCTTCCTTCCATAAAATAGGCAAATACGCGGGCCATTCCACAATTAGCGATAAAATCGGGAATTACGCTCACTTTCTCGTCGGCATATTCCATGATAGGCCCAAAGAAAATTTCTTTATCGGCAAAAGGAACATTCGCTCCAGAGGAAATCATTTCAAGGCCGGCATTTATTAAATTCTCCAATTGTTCCTTTTTTACCAGGCGCGAAGCTGCACAGGGAGCAAAGATATCTGCTTCAAGATTCCAAATCCTATCATTCATCTCCTCGAAAGGAATTAAATCCGGGTGACGCAAAGTATTACCGTCCTTATTCAGGAAAAGTCCTTTAATTTCTTCAAAACTGAAGCCTTCTTCATTAATTAATCCTCCAACTCTGTCAATAATTCCTATAACCTTAACTCCCATTTGAGCCAGGTAATAAGCAGCGGCAGATCCTACATTCCCAAATCCCTGAACGATCGCAGTTTTTTGGGTAACATCGCCGCCATATATATCATAATAATGTTTAACCGCTTCGGCAACCCCATAACCTGTAATCATATCGGCCACGGTATATTTTCTGGAAACATCTGGACTATAATTTGGATTTTCAAGAACCTTAATTACCCCGTGGCGCAATTGGCCAATCCGGTTGATTTTATCGGCTTCGGTAGGTTGAAAATGGCCGTTAAAAACTCCTTCCTGGGGGTGCCATACTCCGCAATCCTCAGTAATGGGAATTACTTCATTGATTTCATCTACATTTAAATCGCCGCCGGTTCCATAGTAACTTTTCAGCAAAGGTGATACCGCTTTATACCAGCGCTCCAAAACTCCCTTTTTCCTGGGATCTTTTGGATCAAAATTAATGCCTGATTTGGCACCTCCAATAGCAGGGCCCGAAACTGTGAATTTTACCTCCATAGTCTTTGCCAGTGACAGAACTTCATTCATATCTAAACCTTCACGCATTCTTGTACCTCCACCTGCTGCACCGCCTCTAAGAGAATTTATTACCGTCCAACCTTCGGCATCGGTCTCGCGGTCCTTCCAGTTAAAAACTATTTCCGGTTGCTTGTTCTCGTATATTTCAAGTAATTCCTTCATTTATATATAATTTTAAACAGCTACTCCCCCTCTTATTGGATGCTGGCAGTAGTATTATTCATTTTCAATCCTTTTTTTTGGACTTTGTACGCAAATATAAAAAACTAAATCGCCGTCCTGCGGAAAATATCAAAATTTTAAGGACTAAAAATATAGCCTGAAGAATGGTCTTTTTTCGCACCGGTTACAGACGAAAGAACATTGTTTTCTCCTCTTAATTTAAGCAATCCCAAAAATGCAAATACAAGCGCTTCTTTAAAATTTATAATTTCTGAAGAAGGGAGAATAATACGTGCTTTTGTTTTGCTTTTTAATGTTTTTATTAAAAATGAATTGAAGGCACCGCCTCCAGTAACCAGTACAGAAATTTCTTCTTCGTTTTTTATATTTTCGGCAATCTGTGTTGCTATGTGGTTGGTATATGTATTTAAAATTGCTGGAATATCATTCTCATATTTCTCTAACAGCGGAAAAATTTGTGAGTTTACCCATTCTATCCCCAATGATTTAGGGGGTTGTTTTGTATAGAAGGCAAGGTTTTGAAGTTCCTGATACAGCTCTTTATTAAATATCCCGGAGTCTGCAATTTCCCCATCTTCATCAAAATCTTTTCCCAGTTTTTCAGCATAAAAATTTAAAACGGTGTTTACCGCGCAAATATCATAGGCTATTCTTTTCCCATCTTCTGAAGAAATATTGGCAAATCCACCCAGATTTAAGCAATAATCATAGTTTTTAAAAAGCAGTTCATCTCCTATGGGAACAAGCGGGGCACCCTGCCCTCCTAATTTTACATCCTGAATTCGAAAATCGCAAATCACTTTATATTTAAGAAGCTTTGCCAGTAAAGGCAAATTCCCAATCTGGAGGGTGTAATTATTTTGCGGCTCATGTTTTATAGTATGCCCGTGACTGCTTACAGCATCTATATTTTGAATGTTATTTTTCTGAATAAATTTCAGAATAGATTCCGATAAGAATCTGGTGTACAAATTATTTAATTCCTGGAGCTCTTCCTTTGTGAAATTGATAGCATTTTCGAGTCTTTTCTTCCATTCCGTTGAATAAGAATAGGTTTCTGCGATTTCTATCGTGTATTCCCAAGAATCTGTATACCTAAAATGCACTGAAATGAGATCGATTCCATCTAAAGAAGTGCCCGACATAACGCCAATTATCTTTGCCTGATTTTTTTTCATATTCGTAAAAATAATTATTCTTTATTGAATTATACTAGTCAAAAACTTATCTTTGATCACAAAAAAATTGATTTTCTTAAATAAAAAGCACGAATGGATTTTAAACTCACAGAAGAACATATAATGATTCGCGATGCCGCACGAGATTTTGCAAAAAGCGAATTATTACCCGGCGTTATAGAAAGAGATGAAAAAGAACAATTCCCGAAAGAACAGATAAAAAAAATGGGGGAACTGGGTTTCCTTGGAATGATGGCTTCTCCCGAATATGGCGGCGGCGGAATGGATACTGTTTCTTATGTGCTGGCTATGGAAGAGATCTCCAAAATAGACGCGTCTGCTTCTGTAGTTATGTCTGTAAACAATTCGTTGGTATGCTGGGGTCTTGATACTTACGGAACGGAGGCTCAAAAAGAAAAATATCTTTCCAAATTAACCACCGGCGAATCTCTTGGTGCATTTTGTCTTTCTGAACCGGAAGCAGGAAGCGATGCCACTTCGCAAAAAACCACCGCGATAGATAAAGGCGATCATTATGTTTTAAACGGAACAAAAAATTGGATTACCAACGGTAATTCTGCCGATTTCTATCTGGTAATCGCTCAAACCCATCGCGAAAAGAAACATCATGGAATTAATGCATTTATAGTAGAAAAAGGCTGGGAAGGTTTTGAAGTAGGACCTAAAGAACGAAAGCTGGGAATTAGAGGAAGCGATACACATTCCCTTATTTTCAACGATGTAAAAGTACCGAAAGAAAACAGAATTGGAGAAGATGGCTTCGGATTTAAATTTGCGATGAAAACGCTTTCCGGAGGAAGAATAGGGATTGCCTCTCAGGCGCTGGGAATTGCCGGTGGAGCTTATGAACTTGCCCGCGACTACTCAAAAGTAAGAAAAGCTTTTGGTACCGAAATTTGCAACCATCAGGCCATTGCTTTTAAGCTGGCCGATATGTATACGTCTATTGAAGCTGCCAGACATTTGGTAATGAAAGCTGCGTGGGATAAGGATAACGATGGAAATTATGATCTTACGGGAGCTATGGCAAAACTATACGCTTCTCAGGTAGCAATGGATGTAACAGTAGAAGCAGTCCAGGTTCACGGGGGAAATGGTTATGTAAAGGAATATCATGTGGAGCGGTTGATGCGCGATGCCAAGATTACGCAGATTTATGAAGGAACTTCAGAAATTCAGAAAATTGTAATTTCCAGGAGTATTCTTAATAAATAAAAAATAGAAAAATAATAGAAAGCGAAAAGCAGCCAAATGGCTGCTTTTCTTTTTTAGAATGGCTAATTAAACACTATTTATCTGAAATTATTTTCTTAGTAAATACTTCTCTGTCTGTAGTGACTTTTACAATGTACACCTGACTTGCTCTTGTTCTAAAGTCGATATTTATGGTAGTGACTTTTCCTTTAAAGGCATTGGCTTCATTATAAGTACGAAGCAGTCTTCCCTGAGTATCGAACATTTGAATAGTAGCAGGAGATGAATAATCAAAATCATACTGAATATTCAAAGTTTCTCTAAATGGTACAGGATAAGCACTAAAGCTATCTATAATACTACTTCCTAACCTACCGGTATCAGCAATTTTTAAAGTTGTGCAAGTAGATGCTGTAGTGGCACGAGTTCCTCCAAGAGGACAACCAGCATTATTAAGTGTATCCAAATGGCTTCCGGCTAAATTAACTGATCCAGAGGCAAACGCAGCATTTACATAATCTTGAAGTGCCTTGATGGTTGCAAACTCTCCAGAGAAAGCTACATCTCCACTACAAATATTAAGCAATGCAGCAACAGATTGTCGAGCAAGATTTTCTCCTGATTTATTGCCTTTCAAATTAAGGGCCTCCAAAAGTGTTAATCCTGATGGGAAAGTAGAACCTGTAAAAATACTATTATAAGGAGTACAGGTGTTATAACAGGACCATCTGTCTGTATGATTTTTCCAATAACCCAGAGTACAACCTTCATCTGTTTGACATACATTTACTGTAATATTAATTTCAGCATATGCAGAGCAGGTGTATTGATCGGTATAAGTATACCTAATGGTATTACCCCCTACGTTTGCAGTTGCAGGATTGAAAAGTCCTGTTGAACTAACTCCGGGACCACTAAATACCCCGGTGCCAGGACTACTTGGACTACCAACTAACTGTACCGCGGGATCGGTTGTACAGAACGGTCCAACTGGAGTTATACTCACAATTGGAAGAGGATTAATGGTAATAGTAATCATATCCGATGTGGCATCACAAGGACCGGCGGGATCTGCACTGGTTAAAGTTAAAGTGACAGTACCGGCTGCAATTTCCGTAGCACTTGGTGTATAGACTGCATCCAAAGCTGTAGCTCCAGGATTATAGGATCCGGTACCGCCACTCCACGTTCCGGTGGTAGCACCACCACTTACTGAACCAGCAAGAGTAACATCAGGATTACTGGCACAAACTGTCTGGTCTGGTCCGGCATTGGTAACCACAGCAGGATTGATGGTAATAGTCATCATATCTGATGTCGCATCACAAGGACCTGCAGGATATGCACTGGTCAGCGTCAATGTCACAGTTCCGGCTGCAATTTCTGCAGCACTTGGTGTATAGACTGCATCCAAAGCTGTAGCTCCAGGATTATAGGATCCGGTACCGCCACTCCACGTTCCGGTGGTAGCACCACCACTTACTGAACCAGCAAGAGTAACATCAGGATTACTGGCACAAACTGTCTGGTCTGGTCCGGCATTGGTAACCACAGCAGGATTGATGGTAATAGTCATCATATCTGATGTCGCATCACAGGGACCTGCAGGATCTGCACTGGTCAGCGTCAATGTCACAGTTCCGGCTGAAATTTCTGCAGCACTGGGACTATAAACCGCGTTTAATGTAGAAGCATTAGGAGCAAAACTTCCGGCTCCTCCGCTCCAGGTTCCGGTGGTAGCACCACCACTTACTGAACCTGCAAGAGTAACATCAGGATTACTGGCACAAACAGTCTGGTCTGGTCCGGAATTGGTAACCACAGCAGGATTGATGGTAATAGTCATCATATCGGATGTCGCATCACAAGGACCTGCAGGATCTGCACTGGTTAATGTCAATGTCACAGTTCCGGCTGCAATTTCTGCAGCACTGGGACTATAAACCGCGTTTAATGTAGAAGCATTAGGAGCAAAACTTCCGGCTCCTCCGCTCCAGGTTCCGGTGGTAGCACCACCACTTACTGAACCTGCAAGAGTAACATCCGGACTACTGGCACAAACGGTTTGGTCTGGTCCGGCATTGGTAGAAACTGAATTACTTATAGTAATAGTTATCATATCTGATGTGGCATCACAAGGACCTGCAGGATCTGCACTGGTTAATGTCAATGTCACAGTTCCGGCTGCAATTTCTGCAGCACTGGGACTATAAACCGCGTTTAATGTAGAAGCATTAGGAGCAAAACTTCCGGCTCCTCCGCTCCAGGTTCCGGTGGTAGCACCACCACTTACTGAACCTGCAAGAGTAACATCCGGACTACTGGCACAAACTGTCTGGTCGGGTCCTGCATTGGTAACAACGGCAGGATTGATGGTAATAGTAATCATATCAGATGTGGCATCACAAGGACCTGCAGGATCTGCACTGGTTAATGTCAATGTCACAGTTCCGGCTGTAATTTCACCAGCACTAGGAGTGTAAACTGCATTTAGAGCAGAAGCATTCGGAGAAAAACTTCCGCTGCCTCCACTCCAGGTTCCGGTGGTAGCACCACCACTTACTGAACCTGCAATGGTAACATCAGGACTACTGGCACAAACTGTCTGGTCGGGTCCTGCATTGGTAACAACAGCAGGATTAATGGTAATAGTAATCATATCGGATGTGGCATCACAAGGACCTTCAGGATCTGCACTGGTTAAAGTTAAAGTGACAGTACCAGCTGCAATTTCTGTAGCACTTGGTGTATAGACTGCATCCAAAGCGGTCGCATCCGGATTATATGTTCCGCTGCCGCCACTCCAGGTTCCGGTGGTAGCACCACCACTTACTGAACCTGCAAGAGTAACATCAGGACTACTGGCACAAACTGTCTGGTCGGGTCCTGCATTGGTAACAACAGCAGGATTAATGGTAATAGTAATCATATCGGATGTGGCATCACAAGGACCTTCAGGATCTGCACTGGTTAAAGTTAAAGTGACAGTACCAGCTGCAATTTCCGTAGCACTTGGTGTATAGACTGCATCCAAAGCGGTCGCATCCGGATTATATGTTCCGCTGCCGCCACTCCAGGTTCCGGTGGTAGCACCACCACTTACTGAACCTGCAAGAGTAACATCAGGACTACTGGCACAAACTGTCTGGTCGGGTCCTGCATTGGTAACAACAGCAGGATTAATGGTAATAGTAATCATATCGGATGTGGCATCACAAGGACCTTCAGGATCTGCACTGGTTAAAGTTAAAGTGACAGTACCAGCTGCAATTTCTGTAGCACTTGGTGTATAGACTGCATCCAAAGCGGTCGCTCCAGGATTATAGGATCCGGTACCGCCACTCCAGGTTCCGGTGGTAGCACCACCACTTACTGAACCTGCAAGAGTAACATCAGGACTACTGGCACAAACTGTCTGGTCGGGTCCTGCATTGGTAACAACAGCAGGATTAATGGTAATAGTAATCATATCGGATGTGGCATCACAAGGACCTTCAGGATCTGCACTGGTTAAAGTTAAAGTGACAGTACCAGCTGCAATTTCTGTAGCACTTGGTGTATAGACTGCATCCAAAGCGGTCGCATCCGGATTATATGACCCGCTGCCGCCACTCCAGGTTCCGGTGGTAGCACCACCACTTACTGAACCTGCAATGGTAACATCAGGACTACTGGCACAAACTGTCTGGTCGGGTCCTGCATTGGTAACGACAGGAGGATATATTGTTATTGTAACTTTAGATCGCTGGCCTTCACAACCATCAACGGTACAACTTAGCCAATAAGACGTAGTTTGGGAAATAGTGCCGGGATTGTAAGATGCACCTTCATGAACCTTATTGCCGCCAGTGGCAGCATCATACCATTTTATAGTACCATTATCACAACCGGTTGCAGACAACGTTCCTGTCCAGGGGCCACAGTTATTAACATCGGAAATAACAGGAGCATTTGGAGTTAAATCTAAATTTAATGTAATCAAATCCAATGGAAAATCTTTTAATTCTGAAGTTCCGGATTCTCCCGAAGTACGTGTCCTTATAAATAGGGTGCTCAATCTAACGCAAGGATCTTGTATTAAATCAAAGAGACCTGATAAATTTATTGCTCCTTCTACCCATTGATTAATATCATAAATCCAACTATCTCCAACCGGATCTTTATCATAAATTGGAAATGGAACCGAAGTGTTGAATAAATTACTACTTGCATAAATGAAGCCGGTTGGAAAAGCTACCGGAAGATATTCCAGCGAGGCTGCCCATCTATAAACATATACGTTTGGCTTAGAACCTCCGTTATTAAATTCTACAGTGATAAGGAGATCACCTATCGTTCTACCTCCATCAGGTCCAGCACTGGAGAAACCTCCAGAACCGGCTTCAACTCCTGTCCGGTGAATATCCGATTGCAAAAATTCAAAATCTATATAACTATCCCCGTTGGTTACAGCACGATCTGCAGTAAATAAACACCATAAATCATCCTCGCTTCCTCCCAACGCAGATGAACCATAGGTAAAATGCACTCCTACATTTTCCATTTCATCTTTTGGAGGAATATTCCCCGGCCCCCATGTATAGGTATTAGGGTTATCATTGATTTTATTAGTACTGGTAAATATTGTATTATCTGTAGCACCTTTTAAAGCAAGATCATCCTGCAAAAAATAAGTTAAGGGATAGACGGGAACCAGTGTATTGTTTATAGGATCTTTTCGAAAAATACCTCCGGGATCGGCAGTACTAGGATCATCTATATTGGCAAAAAACCAGTCTCCTACAGTAGATATTGGTGTTCCGGCATAGGCATCACCGTCTACTCCAAATCCTTGAAGTGGAGTTTGTACCGGAACCGTCCCTTGGATAACATTTTGAGAGAAACCTATATTTCCCAGAAATATAGTTAATAATAAAGCAATTAAAAAAATATTATTTTTAATTGCCGTAAAGGATTTCGGTATCACCTTTATACACCAAAATGCTTCTAGATTCTTAGTTGTAATGAGTTTCATAATGCTTTGATTTTTGGTTAGACATAACCAGAGCATATGGTGAAGTTGTAGAGTTTGGGCCCTAACAAAACATTTAAATGATTATAAATATTGAGGTAACTAACTCATTTCTTCGGGAGGCGAAAATGATTAACAGGCTCACAAAATGATAAAAGGGAGGGATAAAGGAATGGGATAAAATAGGTGGGGATTACTTTAAACTTTTTCCATTTTTAAACGAAAAACGATAAAATTATTAATCCAAATATAATTAAAAATCATCAGCCAAAATCATCAATAGTCAAGGTTATCCTAAAATACGGGATTTCCCTAGTAAGGGTATAAAACAAAAAATCCCTTCATCATTAGATGAAGGGATTTTCAAAAAGAAGGTGGCGACCCCCGATAGCTATCGGAGCTCCCACATTGTTGTACCAGCAATTATAGCATATAAAAAGGCCCCTACTTTTCAGTAAGGGCCTTTCAAAAAGAAGGCGGCGACATACTCTCCCACAATACAGCAGTACCATCTGCGCTAACGGGCTTAACTTCTCTGTTCGGAATGGGAAGAGGTGAGCCCCGTTGCTATAGCCACCTTAAAAATTGAGTTAGAAAGTTTCAGGTTTAAAAGTTTCAAGGTTGTATCCTTTTTACTTTTTTACTTTTCACTTTTTAACTTCCACGCCTGAAGCGTAGATAATAACGTTAACATAGAAGGAAATAAACAATTCAAGAAGATCGCTATAGAATAAAAACAGCATCAGGTTTTCCTGTCCCGGCATTGCTGCCGGGACGGGTGCACTAAGCTTTACGGATGATTAGTACCACTCGGCTAAGACATTACTGCCCCTACACCTATGGCCTATCAACGTGGTAGTCTTCCACGATCCTTTAAAGAAATCTCATCTTGTGGTGGGTTTCGCGCTTATATGCTTTCAGCGCTTATCCCTTCCCAACGTAGCTACCCAGCGATGCTCCTGGCGGAACAACTGGTGCACCAGCGGTTGGTCCAACTCGGTCCTCTCGTACTAGAGTCAGATCCACTCAAATTTCTAACGCCCACTGTAGATAGAGACCGAACTGTCTCACGACGTTCTGAACCCAGCTCGCGTGCCACTTTAATGGGCGAACAGCCCAACCCTTGGGACCTTCTCCAGCCCCAGGATGTGACGAGCCGACATCGAGGTGCCAAACCCCCCCGTCGATGTGAGCTCTTGGGGGAGATCAGCCTGTTATCCCCGGCGTACCTTTTATCCTTTGAGCGATGGCCCTTCCATGCGGAACCACCGGATCACTATGCTCTACTTTCGTACCTGATCGACCTGTATGTCTCTCAGTCAAGCTCCCTTTTGCCATTGCACTCTACGCACGGTTACCAAGCGTGCTGAGGGAACCTTTAGAAGCCTCCGTTACTCTTTTGGAGGCGACCACCCCAGTCAAACTACCCACCAAGCATTGTCCTTCCATCGGAAGTTAGGCTTCAAACAAGTAAAGGGTGGTATTTCAACAATGACTCCACCACACCTGGCGATGCAGCTTCAACGTCTCCCACCTATCCTACACATCACTTGTCCAAAGTCAATACTAAGCTATAGTAAAGGTGCACGGGGTCTTTTCGTCCCACAGCGGGTAATCGGCATCTTCACCGATACTACAATTTCACCGAGCTCATGGCTGAGACAGTGTCCAGATCGTTGCACCATTCGTGCAGGTCGGAACTTACCCGACAAGGAATTTCGCTACCTTAGGACCGTTATAGTTACGGCCGCCGTTTACTGGGGCTTCAATTCAATGCTTCGATAAGATCTAACATCTCCTCTTAACCTTCCAGCACCGGGCAGGTGTCAGGCCCTATACATCATCTTTCGATTTAGCAGAGCCCTGTGTTTTTGATAAACAGTCGCCTGGACCTCTTCACTGCGGCCCACATTGCTGTGGGCGACCCTTCTCCCGAAGTTACGGGTCTATTTTGCCTAGTTCCTTAGCCATGAATCTCTCGAGCACCTTAGAATTCTCATCCCAACTACCTGTGTCGGTTTGCGGTACGGGCTGCCTCCACTCGCTTTTCTTGGAAGTCGATCCGCTGGATTATCACGCCGGCCGAAGCTTTTGTGTACTATCGCCGTGTTACCACTTCCTTTAACGTACTATTCCGTCAGTACGCACCAACTTTTCGCCTCCGTCCGCTTTTAACGTGGGGCAGGTACAGAAATATTAATCTGTTGTCCATCGACTAACCCTTTCGGGGTCGCCTTAGGTCCCGACTAACCCTCAGCTGATTAGCATAGCTGAGGAAACCTTAGTCTTTCGGTGTGCGGGTTTCTCGCCCGCATTATCGTTACTTATGCCTACATTTTCTTTTGTAATTAGTCCAGCATACCTCGCAGTACACCTTCAACCCTATTACAATGCTCCCCTACCACTTATAACTACTGTTATAAATCCATAGCTTCGGTAGTATATTTATGCCCGATTATTATCCATGCCGAACCGCTCGACTAGTGAGCTGTTACGCACTCTTTAAATGAATGGCTGCTTCCAAGCCAACATCCTAGCTGTCTGGGCAGTTCAACCGCGTTTTTTCAACTTAATATACATTTGGGGACCTTAGCTGATGGTCTGGGTTCTTTCCCTCTCGGACATGGACCTTAGCACCCATGCCCTCACTGATCAACATCATTTTATAGCATTCGGAGTTTGTCAGGAATTGGTAGGCGGTGAAGCCCCCGCATCCAATCAGTAGCTCTACCTCTATAAAACTAATTAATCGCTGCACCTAAATGCATTTCGGGGAGTACGAGCTATTTCCGAGTTTGATTGGCCTTTCACCCCTACCCTCAGGTCATCCCAAGACTTTTCAACGTCAACGGGTTCGGTCCTCCACTATGTGTTACCACAGCTTCAACCTGCCCAAGGGTAGATCACACGGTTTCGCGTCTACCACTACCAACTATAGCGCCCTATTAAGACTCGCTTTCGCTACGGCTCCAATTCTTAAAATCTTAACCTTGCTGGCAACGGTAACTCGTAGGCTCATTATGCAAAAGGCACGCCGTCACAGAACAAGTCTGCTCCGACCGCTTGTAAGCGTATGGTTTCAGGATCTATTTCACTCCGTTATTCACGGTTCTTTTCACCTTTCCCTCACGGTACTGGTTCACTATCGGTCTCTCAGGAGTATTTAGCCTTGGCGGATGGTCCCGCCAGTTTCATACAGGGTTTCTCGTGCCCCGCACTACTCAGGATACCACTATGGTTTATGTTCATTACCTATACCGGACTATCACCGTCTTTGGTCTGGCTTTCCAACCAGTTCTAATTCTGTTCACAACCAATCCCGTGGTCCTACAACCCCAATCATGCCGTAACAAAATTGGTTTGGGCTTCTACGCGTTCGCTCGCCGCTACTTGCGCAATCACTATTGTTTTCTTCTCCTCCGGGTACTTAGATGTTTCAGTTCCCCGGGTTTGCCTCCTTGACGGATAATACTCTTCAGTATCTGGGTTGCCCCATTCGGATATCTGCGGATCAAATTGTGTGTGCCAATCCCCGCAGCTTTTCGCAGCTTATCACGTCCTTCTTCGCCTCTGAGAGCCTAGGCATTCCCCATACGCCCTTAATTAGCTTATGTGCTTTTTACCTAATATGCTCTGTCATTACAGTCAGCCGTGCAGCTTGACCATAACAACCTTATTATTATATTCTATCTACTTGTAACCTAAATTACAAATTCGATTTTCTCGTATTCTTTATTTCCCAATATGTCAATGAACGTTTAACCCCTCCCTGCTCCCCCATAGGGGATGAGTAGTTTCCTACCAATTCCTCCCCTTTGGGGAGGTTAGAGGGTTTTGTGGAGAATATCGGAGTCGAACCGATGACCTCCTGCGTGCAAGGCAGGCGCTCTAGCCAGCTGAGCTAATCCCCCATTCTCTAGTGATGAGTCAGGAGTGATGAGTTATGAGTTTCATAACCCGCTAACCCGCTTCTAGAATTTCCTTTCAATATCTCTTAATGAACTTAGTTGCCTTTGAGCAAAAACTCTGAACTCAGAACTTTTAACTCATAACTATCGCGCTCTGCGCGATTAGTAGTCTCAGGCCAGACTCCTTTCGACTTCGCTCGGGATAAACTTCTCGTCTCTCTTTCGACTCGTAGTCTCAGGCAGACTCGAACTGCCGACCTCTACATTATCAGTGTAGCGCTCTAACCAGCTGAGCTATGAGACTGCATTTAGAGTTGAGCCATTAGTAGTGAGTAGTAAGACTTTTTATCTCAATACTCAGTACTCTATACTCAATAGCTATATATTATTAAATTGACAGGAATTAAGACCAAAAGATCCTCTTGAATAAAGATCTCTTCGTAATTGCGATTGCCCTTTAATAGGCAATGCTCTAGAAAGGAGGTGTTCCAGCCGCACCTTCCGGTACGGCTACCTTGTTACGACTTAGCCCCAGTTACTAGTTTTACCCTAGGCGGCTCCTTGCGGTGACCGACTTCAGGTACCCCCAGCTTCCATGGCTTGACGGGCGGTGTGTACAAGGCCCGGGAACGTATTCACCGCATCATGGCTGATATGCGATTACTAGCGATTCCAGCTTCACGGAGTCGAGTTGCAGACTCCGATCCGAACTGTGATAAGGTTTATAGATTCGCTCCTACTCGCGTAGTGGCTGCTCTCTGTCCTTACCATTGTAGCACGTGTGTGGCCCAGGACGTAAGGGCCGTGATGATTTGACGTCATCCCCACCTTCCTCACGGTTTGCACCGGCAGTCTTGTTAGAGTTCCCGACATTACTCGCTGGCAACTAACAACAGGGGTTGCGCTCGTTATAGGACTTAACCTGACACCTCACGGCACGAGCTGACGACAACCATGCAGCACCTTGTAATCTGTCCGAAGAAAAGGGTGTTTCCACCCCTGTCAGACTACATTTAAGCCCTGGTAAGGTTCCTCGCGTATCATCGAATTAAACCACATGCTCCACCGCTTGTGCGGGCCCCCGTCAATTCCTTTGAGTTTCATTCTTGCGAACGTACTCCCCAGGTGGGTTACTTATCACTTTCGCTTAGCCACTCAGCTCTCAATCGAGCCAAACAGCTAGTAACCATCGTTTACGGCGTAGACTACCAGGGTATCTAATCCTGTTCGCTACCTACGCTTTCGTCCATCAGCGTCAATGACTTATTAGTGATCTGCCTTCGCAATCGGTGTTCTATGTAATATCTATGCATTTCACCGCTACACTACATATTCCAACCACTTCATAAGTATTCAAGAACAACAGTATCAATGGCAATTCTATGGTTGAGCCACAGACTTTCACCGCTGACTTATTGTCCCGCCTACGGACCCTTTAAACCCAATGATTCCGGATAACGCTTGGATCCTCCGTATTACCGCGGCTGCTGGCACGGAGTTAGCCGATCCTTATTCGTACGATACCGTCAAACCCCTTCACGAGGGGGCGTTTCTTCTCGTATAAAAGCAGTTTACAACCCATAGGGCCGTCTTCCTGCACGCGGCATGGCTGGATCAGGCTCTCGCCCATTGTCCAATATTCCTCACTGCTGCCTCCCGTAGGAGTCTGGTCCGTGTCTCAGTACCAGTGTGGGGGATCTCCCTCTCAGGACCCCTACCTATCGACGTCTTGGTAAGCCGTTACCTTACCAACTAACTAATAGGACGCATACTCATCTTATAGCCATAAATGTTTAATTAATAACCAATGCTGATCATTAATACTATGGGGTATTAATCCAAGTTTCCCTGGGCTATCCCCCTCTATAAGGTAGATTGTATACGCGTTACGCACCCGTGCGCCGGTCGCCACCAGATTGCAAGCAATCTGTGCTGCCCCTCGACTTGCATGTGTTAAGCCTGCCGCTAGCGTTCATCCTGAGCCAGGATCAAACTCTTCATCGTTAATCTTTAAATATACTAACAACTACTAAGCTCTCTTTCTCAAAATTCTCTTCTAGTCTTAATTCTTTATTATTTGTTTTTGATGTATCTAAATACATCAAAACGCGCTGTCAATTCAATATGTCAATGAACCAGCCCTAAACAAGGACTTCTCTTTGCTGGAATTAAAGGACTCGAACCTCTCTTTTTTACCCTACCCGGGATTCCTCTTTTTTTACTCGTATTTTTCTAGAACTTCGTCGCTCTCAAAGCGGGTGCAAATATACAACTCTTTCTTTTTCCTAAACAAATATTTTTTTGGGTTTTTTTGAAAGTTTCTTTTTAACCTTTAAACCATCAAAAATATTCAAAGAACGCCGCCTACATCATCCCTAAGCGGGCGCAAATATACTTCAGTAAATCGAATTTCCGCAATTTTTTTTCAATTTTTTAGAAATAAATCTTCCTATTATAATAATCTACTGAAAAACATATCCTTAAACTAAAAAACAAATGCGTTAGGGATTGCAGCGATAGCTCCTGAAGCCTCCGGCGAAGGACTTAAGCGGAAAGCCAGGCCCAAGCTTTAAAAAGCGAAGGGAACGCCCAACTTATTAGAGGAAGAAATCCCACACCAGACCAAAGCGAATAATGAAGTCGCTGGTACGGATAATCTGGCGCAACAAAATTATTATTGCCGTTAATAAGGGTATTTACGTGTTCCAACTTAAAAAATATCCGCGTTTGCTTAATCTTGGCATTGAAGAAGAAATCGACCACAGGATACCCTCCAAACTGCTGTTCGTTTTGAACAAAAAATTCAGCTAATACGGGATCGTAACCGTTCATATTGTATTTAGAGAAATACTTGAAAGTAAAGCCGGTTTGCAAAAACAAGGCTTTTTGAAACCAATAATCATGATAAAACAGGGAGTTTCGGGTCACAAAGGCGGGCACATTAAGTAAATTTTTCCCTTCGCTTACGTTCTGATACATAAGAGTATTATCTAACGAAAATACCCCGAAATTAAAAAGCCGATGAGCCTTGACTTTTAAATAAGCTACCGGAGTATTGGCCTGAAACGGTTTTACATCTTTTTCAGGATTTTTAGCAAAGTAAGTATAGTTCCCCATTCGATTAATTTCGGCGGTGGCATCGAATAATTTTAGAGAATGCAATTCCAGGCTTAAGGTTTGGGTGTTTTGATTATTGAAATCATTATACCAATTGTAATTTAAATAATCGCTCTGGTAAAGTAAAAAATTGAAATTAGGAGCTCTCTCGTTGCTACGAAATTCGGCATTTACATAGTTATTTTCATTTACCCGATATTTTGCGCCGGCTTTAAAATAATATCCGGTGAAATCTCCCACAAGGTTAAGCATGGCATCGCCATAAAGCGCAACGGGGCCAAAGGAGTTTTTATAATCTGCTCCTACGGCATAATTCGTTCCTGTAAGCCTATCGGGAACAAACTGATCTCCCAAATAAATCACCGAGTTGTAGCCATAATTATAGTAGGACGAAGAGGCTTTAAAACCTAACTGTCCCAGGAGGGAATTTTTATAGGTAAGTTCAAGTTGATTTTTAATATACCGTTGTTTAACTTCATCTCTTAATCCCGAGGTTTTGAAAGTTTCTCCATAATATTTTAAGGGAGCATCCTGGCGGAATATATATTTCTGATCATTGAAATTAAGTTGATGTGTGAGCGTGATTTTATTAGAATCTCCATTCAGCAAATCGAAGGAATGATTTAGGAAAAATCGTTTTCCATAAAGCACATTTTCGGCATTTTCATATTTCATTTCCAATAGAGATCGATCCTCGAACTCCTTTTCTTTGCTCGTATATTGTTGAAAAGCTAAATCACTTAACCCACCATTCTCTCTATTCAGCAGGTCCTGTGATACAAAATGGGTATGAAGCTGATAGCGATCATTTTTATTTCGATAACTGAAGGTAGCCCTGAAATTACCAGTACTGGTAAGCGAGTTTTGATATTTTCCCAACGATCGCAATCCTTTGTAGGCTATGGAAAAATTAATTCGAGGCGAGGTATTAACGGTAAAAAAAGCGTCCAGGTTCTGTCCCTGTTCGGATACTGTCCTGAAGTAAACTTCGGTTAAAGGAGTTGGAACTTCATAATAATAAATATCATTTACATCCATAAAGTTATAATGTCTTGCCTGAGCTGCAAATTTGGGCAGCAATTCCAGATCGCCAAAACTGTATGCAAGTCTATTATATGTTTCCCCGACGTTTGCAAAAGGGATAAGTTCGAAATTATCCTTTCTTAAATAGTTAAACTTGTAGTCTTTAGCAATTGTAAGGGAAGTATCTACATATGTAGTATCCCCTTTGTATGTAATAATTTTATATGCTGAAATAGGAGGCTTTTGAGTGGAATCTTTTTGAATGGGTAAGCCGTTCCTTTCTTTCCCTGCCGCTGGTTTTTGGGCCAGCAGCAACTGAAAGCTAAAAAGACATACCATAAAAATGTAAAGCTTATTCATAACAGCGTTTAAGATAGCTACAAAAGTAAAATAATAATGATTATAATATTCAAAAGCTAATTCTAACATTTCTGGAAATTCAAAATCATAGACTCAACTATCCGACTTTTCATTAAAATAAAATTAATTACAGGTTATTCCCTTATTTGGAATGATATTAGATATATTTACCAAAAAAATTAAATTATGAACAATAGTATATTCAAGCTATTTTTAATTATTATCTTAACATTATCTGGCATAGCCGAAGCGCAAAATTTAGATTTACCTACTGAATATGTAAGAAATACATTGGAAGGAAATAACGCCGTGCCTGAAAATGTTGCCGGGACACCCTATTTAAACGATGATTTTCAAAAAGGACAAATATCCATTAACGGAAAAAGTTTTTCTGCATATTTAAGGTACAATGGTTTAAAAGATGAATTTGAAATAAAAAGCCCAAATGGCGAAATTACAGCCCTTTTAAGAAGACCCAATATAGATATTACATTACAAGGTGCAACTTATTCTATCCTTCCTTATATTGATGATAATGGGATAAAAAAACAAATTTATTTTAAACATCTTAACGAGGGGTCTGTACAACTTTTAGAGAGAGAAGGGATTAAACTTGTGGCCGCGGTAAAAGCAAACACTAGTTATGGGAGGGATAAACCCGCCAAATTTGATCCCTTTAAAGCTTATTATCTTAAGAAGAAAGGAAAGCCTGCTCTTAAGATAAGACTTAAAAAAAAGGATCTTTTAAAATTTTTCGATGACAACAGAGTTAAAGAGTATGTAAAAGATAAAAACCCTAAAAACGAAAGTGAAGTGATTGATGTGGTGAACTATTACAACACTTTAAATTAAGCGGGTTTAAAAACAATAATGGTCCAGGTATCTAAAAGTCTAATTTTCAAATCAAATAGAATGAAAATCAAAGGCTTTAAAAGTTAGTATTCGATTTACCCCACACCCAGATTCAAAATATATTATACCGTAACGCGCCTAATTTGATGTGCTTGTTTTTTATACATATGAAATCTGCATGAGATATTATTGATTTTGGAATCTTGATATTTAACATAAGTCACTTTATCATTTCCTTATGGAAATGAATTATTATCACAAAATAGCATCTTTAAATTGGTGAGGGAAATTTGGATTTATCTTTTCACATTTTTCGGGATGGATAGGTTATACCCAGTCTATTGCAGTACCCTTCTTCCATTCCCTTGATAAAGAATTTATTATCGATGGCAAATGACCATTATACCCCCCTCCTTCTATAAAGTAAATTCAAATTCAGAAAAAAATAGCATTCTTCCGTTTCTCCCTACAAACCTTATAAAGTTAAAAATGCTATAGACCTCACCGTAAAATAAAATACCCCCTCTTATTCTCCTATCAATCCAAGGAATCCTAGAAACCGGATCAAAGCAATAATCTGCAAGAACGGGTCATTACTTAATGAATAAATTTAATTGAATATCAATAATTTTATATAAATCTAATAAATATTTTCAGTTCCCTGAATTTTAATTACTCAGCTATAACTTTCTCAGTATATTATATTCTCCTACACCATTATAGAAAATCCTCTACCTAAAAGATACTTCCTAATGTGCGTAATTCTGAATCTATCTCCGGAAAATGCATTTTATATGTACTATTTTCAATATGCAGTCAACAAAAGGAAGTAAAACTAAAGGAGGGTACTCTACTGAACAGACCACCTGTAGCCTTCAATATTTACTCTCTAAAATAAAAAAAGGGGCTGTCTTTTCAGACAGCCCCTAAGCTATTATTTGAATGTGCTTTTAATATTAATTAACTTTCTGTAAAACTAAAGCAAGGGTTCCGAAACTTCCTGCCGCAACGGTATATTTAAGACTAAAACTTAATTTTCCAATACAAGTTAAAGCTTTACCCGAACCTTCCACGCTAATTGCTCCATAACCTGGTGAAGGATCAAAATTATCATAATTAAGAGCTGCTTGTTTATTAACAGATAAAGCACCGGTTTCAGGATTAACATCAACAATTACTTCATAATTTCCAGCTCCTCCCGCATCAGGAGTTGGGTGGTCAAAAGGATTTACCAAAGTAAATTGGTTATCTCCAGGGCCTGCAACTACGTCCACCATATCATCACCTAACGATCCTCCAAATTCATCTGTGGTAATTTGATAAGTCCCAGGAATACTTACTACATCCACACTAGGACAATTCACAGAGAAAGGTACCGCATATGTATCAATACTAAATGATTTAATTTGTGCACCCTCAACAGAATTCAATTTCAATTTTAAAGTACTTCCAGTTGGTGGAAAAACTTCTGAAGCGGGCGTAGTGATTACAATATCGGTGCTAAATTCACCTGCAGGAATTACTGGGTTTAAATCTTCAATATTATAAAATGAAGGATCTAAAGTACTGGAGGAGTCCACACTAACACTTACAGTCCTATCCACGGTAGAAACTTTAGATACACTAACTGTGTATACATTACGTGTATCTGCGACTGGATTAAAGATCAATGGATCTGGAGTAGGGCTTTGAAAAGTGGCAATAGATTCTCCATTTACCGAATCATAGATTACCTTATCAGGCTCACAGCCGGTTAACATCACCGAACACAGCATGAAAAGCATTATTCTATTAAATAAATTTTTCATTTTTAATTATTTTTTAAATTAATATCCAGGGTTTTGTTGATCCCTTAGCCCGGGGTTGGCATTAAATTCTACAATAGGCAATGGAAAGGTAAATCTATAATCCGTAGGGTCTAAACCACAAGCCCCATTAAAGGCGCAGTCAAGAGGATCCTTTTTAATACCAACACCTGCTCGTTCACCCAATCTTTTAATGTCTTTATATCTTTGACCTTCAAAAGCAAATTCAATTCTTCTTTCTGCTAGAATTGCAGCGAAAGCTTCCATTTTACTTGAATAATCAGGCAAAGGAGTATCCGTTCCAAATCGAGCATCCCTTAACCTCTTTATTAAAGACGCGGTTGAGTTCGAAGCTCCATTAAAATCACCCTTTGCTGCATCTGCTTCTGCTAAAATTAATAACATTTCCGAAGATCTGAACACTTTTAAATCATTCATTAAAGGCGTATTTTCAGAACCGGCATATTTATCAATTACCAAAACGTCATTTGCAGAGTATCCTTGTGACTGAGGATAATTAGGATCAATAATTGAAGATTCGGAAACATTCACATTATAACGAATATCAGCAGGATCAAATTGATTATATAATGATCTTCCTATTTCATAAAAAGGAGCCCCACTAATTCCAGGGCCGGTAAAAGCATAAATAGAACCAGCCCACCCGCCGGCGAATATACTCCCTGTAGCACCCTGAGTATCATAGGAATCTCCAACAGTACGTTCTAATTTAAAGATAATTTCAGCATTGCTAGAATCAGCAAATATCCCCTGATATTCATCGCGATTAGCAATTGGATATTTATCTAAAAGTTCTTTCGAATACTGAGCTGCCTTTTCGTAGTTTTGACGATAGGCCGCCATTCTAGCACGAAGGGCTGTAACGAAATCCTGACTAATAAAGGTAGGATTTGATTCAACGGTTAATAGATTCTGAGCTTTGTCAAGATCGGAAGTAATTAATCCGAATATTTCACCATTGCTACTTCTTTTCAGTTGCTGATCAATCGTGGGAACAAAATCCACTAAGATAACTCCAAGGGCACTATCATCAGTATAATCAGTTGTGAAATAAGATTCCAATTGAAAATACGCAAAAGCTCGTATGGCATATACTTGACCCATCACATTGTTATACTCGGCAAGGTTATCGCTGGTAGGCTCTATAGTTTCAGAAGCAGCAATTAGGCGGTTTGCCGTATTAATCACTGAGTAGTTTCGAACCCACATACTTGCAGGTGCCTCACTACCAGGATTAAGTGCAAATGAATAGTCTGATAATCCCTGACCACCATTTTGAATTCCAATTCCAAGCTCATCAGTAAAAATAGAGTTGAAAGTGATTTCCGGGGTCAAATCTAATTGGTTATACAGTCCGTACAAACCTAATTGAAGATCATGCGCATTTTCAAACGCAGCATTTGCGTCTAAACGCCCTGGCTGATTAATTTCAATAGCGTCATTACAACCTACCAAAAGTACCAGCAAACTAATAATAAAAGGTATTCTAATATTTCTCATTTTTTTAATTTATTTTTTTACAATCCTAATTCTACACCAACAGAAATGATTTTTGGGGTAGGATATAACCTAGAGCCATTGCTCTGGGCTTCGGGATCAAATCCTCTCCATTTACTAAAAGTCAACAAGTTCTCTGCATTAGCAAAAACCTTAACAGAAGTGAAACCAGATTTTTCCAAGAAACTTGTAGGAACCGAATATCCAATACTTGCAAAACGCAATCTTAAATAACTGGCATCAGTTAAATACCTCGTAGAGGCGTAAGTATTGATGTTCGTTGCATGCAACCTAGGAATATCCGTAATCCTGTTATCAGGGGTCCAAGCTCTTAGCAAATCTTCATTACTCCTAAACTGACCAATACTTGTAGGATCCTGATATCCGGACAAATCGAAATCATAACGATCTACTCCTATTATATAGTTAAAACTTGCAGTTAAGAAAAATCCTTTATAATCTGCGTTTAAGCCAAAGCTACCAGTATAGTCAGGATAAATATTCTTATTTATATATACTCTATCGGTATCTGCGTTAGGTGATTCAGTAATTTGACCATCTGCTGTATAAAACAATAAATTACCATCTGCCGGATTAACCCCTGCATATCTAATTGTTTTGTATTCATACAATTTACCACCATTTCTACCTAAACCATCTATTTCTCCTGTTTGGCTTGGTATTTCGCCTAATTCAGTTTTATTATAATTACCTACAAAATTCAATTTTAAATTTAAACCATCATTACCTCCTCTTAAAAGGTCATAATGTAAGGTTAAATCAACTCCTGTATTTTTCAAAGTTCCAGTATTGGCATTCAAAGAAGTAATCCCATTAATGGCAGATACTGGAGTACTTTGAAAGAGATCGGTGGTCTTTTTAATATAACCATCTACAGATCCGCCAACTCTGCTATGAAACATTTCAAAATCTATACCAACATCACTTTGGGTCACTGTCTCCCATTTTAAAGTGGTATTTGCTATTTGAGAAAGGAATATTGAGTTCTTTCCTCCATATCCGCTACCTGTTGCATAAAAGTTTTGTGTCAAATCGGGAGCAGAAAAATAGGTCGTTCCTGAAATTCGTTGATTACCCGCAGTTCCATAAGAACCCCGAAGCTTAAGATCATTAAAAATAGAACCATCCATAAAAGCTTCTTTGGAAATATTCCATCTTCCTGAAATCGAATAAAAGGTTCCATAGCGGTTACTGGCAGCAAAACGATAAGAAGCATCCCTTCTTATTGTTGCAGCAAGCCCATATGTTGAATTAAAATCATAGTCAGCCTGTGCGAAATAGGAGAACAATCCAGCATTCTTGATATCTGCATTTACACTATTGGAAAAGAAATCATTATCTGAATTATCGTCTATAAAGCCTGAACCATCGCCAGGATAAAATGTTTTTGGGTCCAATCCTTCTTCACCAAACCCAAAAGTTCGTAAATGTGCTTTAAAATACTCTACGTATGCGCCCGCACTCAAGGTATTGTCACCCCAAACGTGCTCATAATTCAATGAGGTTACTTGATTATAAGTAAAAACCCTTCTGCTTTGTTGGTTCTGGAACCCAGGGGTGGTATTCCCAGTTTGGGCAAATAGTAGAGCGTTGAAGGAAGTTGGACCTTCAGCTCTTGTGGTAATAATATTACTATAATCGGAACTCATTACAACCCGCGCTTCCCAATCGTCGGTAATTTTATAGGCTGCATTAAAAGAGCCTATCAATTTTACCTCTTCCTCTTCTAAGGAATAAGTTTTTAACCTGTCCATCAAAAGTAAAGGGGTATCTACAAAACCAAAGTTCTGAACCAATTCGGCACCACTGGTATAATCATCTGGCGACCGATACGGAACAGATTGATTTGCTCCCAAGATATAGTTCCTGTTAACTGCTCCTGAACCTATACTGTTTGGTATGTTGGAGGTTGAATAGTTTATAGAAAAATTTGAACCATATGTAAACTTGTCATTATCTGACTTTCCGGTTATATTATTTCTAATACTAAACCTTTTTAAATCGGAATCTTTTAAGATACCCTCGTTCTCTAAAAACCCAAGGGAAGTAAACTGAGTTGAGTTTTCACTTCCACTAGATAAATTAACTGTATTGTTTTTGGTTACCCCTGTTCTAAAGAAATAATCTAACCAATTAGTAGTTTTATATTGATTTATTTCTTGATCCGTAAGGGTTGTTCCGAGCCCATTGCCATAGGTTCTTTCCAACATTAATTGTTGTTGAGAATTCAAAAGACCGTAGTCATTACTCGGTAACTTGTCAAAACTTAAAATAGAGGTAGCGTCTATTTTTAAAGAAGAATTGTAAGAACCTTGTTTAGTTTCTATAATAACAACCCCATTAGCTCCTCTGTTACCATAAATAGCAGTCGCACCGGCATCTTTTAAAACGGAGATGGAAGCAATGTTTTGAGGGTTTAAACTTCTAAAATTGTCTGAATCCACCGGCGCCCCGTCAATTATAAATAAAGGCTCGGTATTACCATTGATAGAAGTAATACCTCTTAAGTTTACCGTTGAATTAGCTCCTGGTTGACCAGAATTTGTAGTAATATTCAACCCCGCAACTTGCCCTGACAATGTCTGAACAAAACTTGCATTTGGTCTATTTTCTATTGTTTCTGCTGTAATTGTAGTAGAGGCAATACTGGACTTTGCCTTAGTTGAAGTCCGGTAACCCTGAATCACTACTTCTGCCAATGCACTGGCATCAACATTCATTGTAACATTAATAACCGTAGTTCCACTTACAGGTATTTCTTGTTTAACGTAACCCACATAACTAAATACCAAGGTCGCACTTTCATCTACTGAAATTTTATATTTCCCGTCGAAATCTGTTTGAGCACCGGTGTTACTGTTTTTAACGATAACATTTACTCCCGGCAAAGGCATTCCGTTTTCGTCTATAACCGTACCCGTTACCGTTTTTGTTTGTGCAAAAGTCATTTGCACTACCAACACTAGAAATAGTGTTAAAATTCCATTTAATCTTTTTTTCATTATTTTGTTAATTTGAATTAGCCAGCGCCAAAAATCATAATAATTTCTTAATATAACAAATCAAATATGAGTTCCAGAGTGTTAATTATTTTACACTTCGCTACTATTTAGATACAAATACACCTTCAAGGTTGCGTCAAATAACTACTAAATTTGAAAAAATATAGAATGTTAATAAAAGCTTATTCAAATTGGTAAAGATTTAATCGAAAACAAATGTCTCTCATCCGTTACTAACGCTCTAATGTGCTGAAGCCATAAAATCATAAAATATCGAGAGTATTCATTAATAAAAAGCGTTTTGTTTTTCCGCAGGCACACCTATGCACCTTTAGATACTTGCATTCTTCCTTTCCTAAATGGTATTGAAGTCCTTTCCTATCTTAGGTTACTAGAGAAAAAGGCAAATATTTCAGAAGTTTCCCTACACATAAACAATTAGGTATCTTAAGGATAGCTTTGACCGGTGTTTCATACTAGGATGAATAATAATGGTATCTGGCTGCGATATTTAGGCATATCTATCATAGTCTCAAAATTACTAGTATTGGCAACCGGGTATATAAGGAAAGAGAGTGGGCGGCCTACATAGGAACGAATTGATTTTTGAGAGATTCTCACTTGAATAAATAACAAAAAAAATCTCAGCAATTAATTTTGCTGAGATTTACTTATTAATAATTTCAATTAGTTAAACTAATTGGAGGTTCTAATTTAATTTAATATGTTCTTCAAAATTATCCTGTCCTCCAAAATAATCAACATAAGAATCAAGAACTCCTGGCTGAACAAAATCATAGTAAAGATCCATTGTACCTGTACAGGCATCAAGTCTGCCATAGCCTTTTAATCTATATTTAGGTTGCGGATCACCTAAATAAGTAGTGGTTATATAATCTGCTTCAGGAATAGTAAAATCACCGTTAGGTTTTACTATCATTGGTAAGGTTGCCTGAGTTTGAATTACTTCTCCCCAGTATCCTGTTATGAAAGCAACACCTGGACCAGTAATCTGAAGGTTACCATCAGCATCTAATGAGGTTACTACATGAGTTGGTCCATCCCAACCTGAATCTCCAGACCATGTACCTACAAACTGAGCTAAATCTCCATCGATCGGACAAAATTTAATTCTAAAAATATCATAGTTCAAAGTTGTACCTGACGTCGCCGTGTGTTCTCCCGCGTCTAAGTTAAAAATTAACTTAAGATTTTCATTTTGTGGGAGTAGCTCGGTATTAGTCGTTAATGTAACCGAACCAGAAGTTTCACCTGCCGGAATAGTCACTTGACTCGCAGACAACGTAAATTGACTGGGATCTATCGTAGATGCAGGATCTAATTGAAGGTCTATCACGATATCCTGCGATTGCGGGGGCCCTAATAAAACAACATCTATTGTAGTTTCAATATCTATAATTTCACCATTGTTATCTACCGAAGATTGTAAACTACGGCTGGCATTGGCAAATTGAACATAATAGGTAGAATTGAGATCCACAGGATTAATCAAAGAATCGTAGTTTGTTTCTTCTTTAGAGCAAGAAACCAACATAACACTTGCAAATATTAAAAATGCAATACTTTTATAAATATTTTTCATAATTATTATTATTTAAGATTTTATTGGTCCCACCAAACTTTATCAGTTAATTGATCGTTAGAAGGCACATGTTCCTGATTATAGTCATATTCCGACTGAGGATAAGGAAATCTTGTTGGAATTGTTGGAGTTAAAGCGCCTTCAGCTAATTGTAAATCTGGAAGCCCTGTTCGTCTATAATCCGCATAAGGTTGATTTGTTGCAAAACCATCAATGTATTTTTGTTTCATTATATCCTCAAAAGTCACTGGTTTACCATTAATATTTGCGTCCAACCATTCGGTATTCGCTTCTCCGGTAACTCTTAAAACTGAAGCAGCAACTGCTTTTTCATAGGCAGTTTGCGCAAGATCTGTATGTTCTAATTTAAATTGGGCTTCGGCCTCAATAAATTTAAGCTGAGAATAGGTCATAAAATAAACAGTCGAGGTAGGAGAGGCAGCATAAGGCCCAGGCTCTGATGCATCTGCATTTTCACTGCCCGGAACACTTCCTACATATTCGCCATTAGCGTTTTCAGCTACATATTCAGGCAGCCTTGGATCGTCGGTTTCGGTGAGCATATCTACAAAAGTTGAGCCCATTCTAATATCACCCCGTTGTTCCATAAACTGAAATATTGGATTTCTGTTCTTATCACTAAAAGGAACTTTAAAATCATCATCATTGGAAGTAAATCCATCCTTTGCAGCGGCTAAAGCTTTCGTATACGCCTCATCTCCCAATTGGTTTGAAAGTTGAAGATATGCTTTGGCTTTAATAGAATTGGCAGCTTTCACCCATTTACTCAAATCGGCATCGTACATAACATCTCCGGAAACATCTATTACGTTTTCCGTTGAATTAAGATCAACGACTGCCTTGTCCAACAAGTTAAAAATCGTGTCATAAATCTTTTGTTGTGAATCATACTCGGGTCTTAAATTTCCTCCATTTCCACCTAAAGCATTGCTGTAAGGAATATCTCCAAACAAATCGGTGGTAACCTGAAGTGAGGTGGCTTGCAACACCTCTCCAACTCCTCTGAAATGTGGAGATTCTTTACCGTCTTCCTTCGATTTTCGCACCAGTTCATCGAGGTTCATAAAGATGGAAGTATAGGTTGTAGACCATAAATTATTCACATCGGCAGGAAGTAACTGATATCTTGCTTCTGTATATGATTGCCTGGATACCCCATCAAAATGTTGGGTCCAGATATTATCAGTCCTTACATTATCATTTCCTTCCAGTACATATCCCATGGACTGTTGTACCGCGGGCAAAATTAACCCCATGGGCACATCTGAAGGAGAATCAGGATCTACATTTAGATTGCTATCTATCCATTTAGAATCACAACCTGTTAATGAAAGCAGTAATAGAGGTAAACCTATCACTAAATTTTTCATTTTTAAATATTTATTATTTTTCATAATTCTATATTATTTTTATTAAAAAGTAACTTTAAACCCTACTAAATAGGTCTTAGTCCCCGGATTATTGAAGTAATCCATTCCCTGGGCATTTGTAGCGCCCCCTAAATTGGTTTCGGGATCAATACCGGTGTAAGGAGTATCCAGCCAAAGATTTTTTCCTGTAAAGTATACCTGTAAATTATCCACCCCTTTTACTATTTTAGGAAAATCATAAGATAAAGTTACATTTCTAAGTCTTACCCAATCTGAATGTTCCATGGCAGCAACAGAAGGACCTCCTCCAAAATTACTTCCTTGGCCTCTAAACCAGGCTTCATCCTGAACCACTGGGGTTACATTTTTAACGCCGGTAGAAACAGGATTTCCATCGGCATCTACATGCCCATAAACACCATCCATCACAACAATATTTTCTGCAGGAGTTGCATTAAAGTCTATAGTTCCTTCTGGAGTATAAGTTACCTCTCTGTTCTCAGTTCTCTTGGTTGTACCAAAATAATTCATTGCAAAGGCGGTTCCGTTATACATCATCCCTCCTTTTTTGATATCGAACTGGAAAGATAAATGTGCGTTTTTGTAAGATACATTATTGGTAATATTCGCAGTCCAATCTGGATTAAAATTACCAATTGGTACCATTTTTCTATTATCTGCCATAGGGTAACCATCACGATAGCTATCTGTAGGATCATCATTAATTAACACATTCCCATTTTCATCCCGATACCAGTCATTACCAAAAATACTTCTATAAGGTTGCCCGACAACAGCTCTTACCTGAGGAACTGTAAATCCTCCAAGGAAAACATTATCCACCCCTTCTGCCAGGCCGGTTACTATATTATCTAATTTAGTAAAATTAGCATTAAAACTCCATTCAAAACTGTCTGTTCTTAAAGGAGTTGCTCTAAGACTTACTTCTATACCTTTTGATTCCATACTGGCCGCATTCAGAAATACCGAAGAGAATCCCGAAGAAGAAGAAATTGGAACAGACATTAACAAGTCACTATTTTTATTTTTAAAATAACTGAAATCCAACCCAACTCTATTTTGTACAAATCTTAAATCGGTTCCAATCTCCCAGCTTTCCTGACTTTCATGTTTAAGATTGGGATTTCCTAATCCGCTACTAAGTTGGAATCCTGTTTGTCCTTGATAAGGGAAATTAACTCCCGTTGTCCACCCATCTGCAACACTTGCGGCCACAAACGGACTTGTAGTATTATAAGGTCCCGCAATATTCGCAGTTTTTGCTGCAGAAGCTCTTAATTTACCGAATGTTAAAAAGGAATTCCCTTTTAGGAAACCTAGTTCGGTAAATACAAAAGACAAACTTGCTGAAGGATAAAATGCCGATTGGTTTTGCTTAGGCATTGTTGTAGACCAGTCATTTCTACCAGTTACATCCAAGAAAAGCATATTTTGGAATGCAAGACTAAAATCGAAGAATACCGCGGCAGTTCTAAATTCGCTTTGTGCAGAACTTGTAGTATTGTTACTAGAATTGCTTAATTGATAAAAATCTGGTATTTCCAATCCGGTTGCATCTCCAAATAAGGATTTAAAATAGGTTCTGTAAAAGTTATTCCCTAAAGTTAATTTAGCATTCAAATTATCTGTAATATCATGTTGAAAATTCAACAACAAGTCAGAATTAAAAATAGTATTATACGACTGAGATTCTGCATAATATCCCGTAGGATTACCACGTGAGTTAATTTTAAACTGATCATGATATCTTCTGGTATACCAGTCAATACCACCGTTATAGGTAATATTAAACCAATCAGCAATATCTGCTTTCATATTAATGTTACCCGTAAATCTGTCTACATCATCTTTAAATTTAATATTGTTTGCGGTCCAATAAGGGTTATCATATCCGCCTCCATTTCTGTAGTTTCTTTGGGTACCATCAGGAAATTCATAACCTGCACTGTTATCAAACGTGGAAGCCGTACGAACTAAGCCCAGCATAATTCCCGAAACATTCGATCCCTTCTGGATTTGGTTTGCCCGAGAACTTGCGTAAGCCAAATCTGCTCCAAAATCTATTTTTTCTGAAATTTTTGTAGAAGCATTTAAACGAAGGGTTGTTCTTTTAAATGTATCATTAGGAATAATTCCTTCCTGATCAAAATTTGATATGGAAAAATAATAATTTCCTTTATCGCTACCGTTGCTTATATTAAATCGGTTATTAGTGGTTATTCCGGTTTGAAAAAACTCATAAGGATCATAGTATTGTGCTGGCATCCCATTTCCAGTACCTTTGGGTACAAGTTTTCCAAAAGGATCCCATTTATAGCTGGTATCGCCATCATATTCCAATTGGGAGATAGGTGCTCCCCATGAAAATTGATTTCCTCCTGCCCATTCGCCATCCTGTCCTTGTGAAAACTTGGTTTGACGTTCCTGAACTTGAGAAATCTCATCAAAAGCTATGGATGAATGAAACTCCATTTTAACTTTCTGAAGTCCTTTTCCTGTTTTAGTGGTAATAATAATCGCTCCATTCGCCGCACGAACTCCGTAAAGAGCGGTGGCAGCACCTCCTTTTAGCACAGACATAGTAGCTATATCGTCAGGGTTAATATCTATAGAACGGCTGGATGTTTGAACCCCACCAACGCCGCTGGAACCTCCACCAGAAGCTACGGGCATTCCATCAATAACAAATAAAGGCTGGTTATTCCCTGTAATGGATGCAGACCCTCTAATGGTAATAAAGGTAGCAGCACCTGCTGACCCTGAAGAACTAATGACTTCTACACCAGACGTTTCTCCTGCTAAGGAATTTACAACATCGGCATTAGATTTGCTTCCTATCTCCTCAGATCCTACAGTTTGCACGTTATACCCCAGTTCTTTTTCATCTCTGGATATACCAACTGCCGTAACTACTACTTCATCTAATTGGGCAGAGTCTTCTTTAAGAACTACATCAATTTTCGTAGTATCTCCCACCCCTAATTCAGCGGTTTTCAACCCAATAAAAGAGAATACTAGTATATCTCCCTGTCTGGCCTCTATCGAATACTGACCGTCAAAATTGGTTTGTACACCTTTAGTTGTGCCTTTAATAATAACATTTACTCCAGGAAGTGGCAAACCATCTTCCCCTGTAACCGTTCCTGTAACGGTTTTTTGCTGTGCAAAAGTAATTTGCACTACTAACACTAGAAATAGTGTTAAAATTAATTTTAATCTTTTTTTCATAATTTAGTTAGTTTGAATTAGCCTACGCCAAAAATCATAATAATTTCTTAATATAACAAATCATTATGAGTTTAATATGTTAAATATTTAACACAAGGTTATTTCTTAGATACACAGCACCCCTAAAAGGTTGCGTCAAATAATTCCTAAATTTGAAAAAAATATAGAATGCTGATCAACTCTTATTTCAAACATCTTACAGAATGTGGCACCGATGAAGCCGGAAGAGGATGTCTTGCAGGCCCGGTAACCGCTGCGGCAGTAATACTTCCCAAGCGATTCAGAAATAACAAATTGAATGATTCTAAAGTGCTCAATCATCAAACCCGAAAAAGTTTAAGAGAAATTATTGAAAAAAAAGCCCTGTGTTTTTCGGTACAACATATCGATAATTATAAAATTGATGATATTAACATTCTAAATGCCTCTATTTTAGCCATGCACCATTGTATTGAAAGATTGCATACCATTCCTCAACATATTTTAGTGGACGGAAACCGGTTTAAACCTTTTAAAGATATCCCCCATTTATGTATTATTAAAGGCGATGGAAAATATTTAAATATTGCAGCGGCTTCCATTCTTGCCAAAACTTATCGCGATGCTTATATGGAAGAAATTCATGAGGAATACCCCATGTATAACTGGAAACAAAATAAAGGATATCCAACGGTCGAACACCGTGCAGCTATCGAAAAATATGGCGTCACAAAATACCACCGAATGAGTTTCAGGCTGCTGCCTGAACAATTAAAACTGGAGATTTAAATAGTATTACCTTTGTTCAAAAGCTTTTTGATGAAAAAATTTCTTGCGGCAGCAATAGCGGTCTTTCTCCTATTTTCCTGTGAAACCGACAAAAAATCAGAAATCGACCTTCCTTCTTTTATTCCTGCAAATAGCGAGTTTATTATTCACAGTCCGGATTTTTCTTCTTTTATAGAAAATATTGGAAATATTCCAATTTTAAAGCAGAACCCTGAAATCCTGGATTCTATTCCTAAAGAAGTCATTGCAACTGTAGTACAGGATTATAAATTAGATTCCGGTTTTCTTTCTATTACCAATCAGAAAGATTTTCTCTTTATTACAGATGAAAAAATTGATCAACAAAATTTAGATTCTATCCCGAATAAAGAGGTTGAAACTTTAACCGAAAACGATTTTACCTATAAAAAATTAGTTATAAATAATCACACTTTTTATAGCAATACCTATAATAAGATAACTCTCATAAGCAATACCAAAACTTTGCTGCAAAATATCGTTAAGAATCCTGAAAAGAGGATACCTCAAACGGAAGCTTTTAAGAAAGCCATGACTGCAGCAGATAAATCCAAGACCTCTCTTTTCTTAAACTTTAATCTTCTGGAAAAGGAAGGAAAATCAATTTTAAAAGAATTGCCCTTTCCATTTTTGAAATTATCCAACTGGTGGGAGCTGGATTTTGAGGAAGATGAACAAAACCTTTTTGTAAGCGGGGTAGCGACCTGGCAAAAAGACTCTCAAAAACTGATGAAAATTTTTCAGGATGTAGTTCCCCAGGAAAATAAGATGGCATTCATAACACCCCAAAATGCTGAAGGTTTTATTTCTTACAGTTATAAAAATTTCAGTCAGCTTAAGGAAAACCTTCAGAAATTCAGCAGCGATTCTACCCAAATTAAAGAAGACCATTTTTTAAATTACACCAATGAAGCCGGAATAATCTCTCTTAAAGACAGTCGGCTTTTTGTATTAAATACTACAGACAAAGAACTTGCTGTAAACAGTATTCCTAATTTGGAGAAAACAGGTGAATATCGAGATATTTCAATTTATAAAGTTCCTGAACACCTTCAGCTTCAAATCTTTTCTCCACTATTGAAAATTAGCGAATCCAAACTTTGTTGTTTTCTCGATAATTTTATGATTTTCGGTTCACAGCAGGAGCTGGAAGACCTAATTTCACATTTTATAAATAAAAACACGCTCGGAAACCAGCAATATTATCAGCAATCTATTTCCAGGCTTGCCGGAAATTCTTCTATTCTTGCCGTGGTTAACACCATAGATTCAGATTTGCCCAATCCGGTTTCTGAAAAATATCAGGAAAAGGCAAAAAACCTGGATTTTAAAGGCTATCCGCTGCTGGCTCTTCAGTTCATTCAGAATAGTAATTTTGCTCATATTCACTTATTATTAAACCAGGGAAATATTTCAGAAAAAGAGGAAGTGGAACAGAATTCTACTATAAAATTAGATACTAAGCTTGGGACAGCGCCGGTATTGGTGGAAAATCATAATAATCATCATCCTGAAATTGCTGTACAAGACGAAAATAATGTATTGTATTTGTACACAATGCGAGGCACTCAATTATGGAACAACAAGCTTGATGGCCGAATTTTAGGGAACATACAACAGGTAGATCTGTATAGAAATGGAAATCTTCAATTGATTTTTACCACTCCTCATTCACTTTATCTTATAGACCGAAATGGTAAGAATGTAAAACCCTTTCCAATGGAGTTTCATGATGAAATTACTCAGCCTTTAGCCATCTACGATTATGATAACAATCGTAAATATCGCTTTGTAATCACTCAAAACCGGGAACTTTTAATGCTGAATTCTGATGCTAAAACAGTAACAGGTTTCCATTTCGAAAAAGCTTCTTCAAAAATCGCACAGCCGCCAAAACATTTAAGAATAAGAAATAAGGATTATATCGTTTTTCCCGAAGAAAACGGAAAACTGGATATTTTAAGCCGGCAGGGAAAAACACGTATTTCTATTAAAGAAAAACTTCAATTCAGCAGTAACCAATGGTATCAAAATTCCGGAGATTTTGTAAGCATCGATGGAAACGGAAAATTGGTAAGAATAGATCAAAATGGGCATATCCAGTATAAAGATATAAGCAAAGAAGAGGAGCCAAAATTGGCAGCAACAGCACAGATCCTTGCTATACTGGAAGGAAATATTCTTCATATTAATAAAAAAGAAGTTACGCTGGATTACGGATTATACACCGCTCCCAAAATTTTTAAAGTTCGGGGAAAATTCCTTATTAGCATCACCGATCTGCAGGCCAAAAAAGTGTATGTGTTCGACGAAAATGCGAATTTGCTTCCCGGTTTCCCCATGTATGGAACTTCTGCCGCAGAGCTTTCAAATTTTGATGGAGGCCACACCGAGTTAACCGTAAAAGGAGAAGATAATTCTGTATTGATTTATTCGTTTTAATTTATTGAAAAGCAGATTTTAATTTTAATTCGGCTTCAAAAACTTCAGAAAAATGTTTAAGTATTTTCTTTTCCACTTCAGGAATGGGAATTTCCTTTTTTCCGAGTTCTACGTTTAAAGAAGTAACGGCTTTATCTCTTATTCCGCAGGGAATAATATTATCGAAATAGCCCAAATCTGCATTTACATTTAAGGCAAATCCGTGCATAGTTACCCAGCGGCTGGCGCGAACTCCCATGGCGCAGATTTTTCGGGCAAACGGGGTGCCCACGTCCAGCCAGACACCGGTTTCTCCTTTACTCCGCTCCGGTTTTAAACCATATTCTGTTAGAGTGAGGATAATTACTTCTTCCAGAAAGCGCAGGTATTTATGAATATCTGTAAAAAAATTCTCCAGGTCCAGAATAGGGTATCCCACTATTTGTCCCGGCCCATGATAGGTTATATCGCCACCGCGATTTATTTTATAAAAACTGGCTTTCTTTTCGCTTAATTGTTTTTCACTCAATAGTAAATGCTCCTTTTTACCGCTTTTACCAAGAGTGTAGACATGCGGATGTTCCACTAAAAGAAAATAATTGGGTGTTCGCGTATTGGTTTCGTTACGCCGATTGGCAATTTTTATATCCACAACCTCTTTAAAAAGCTTCTCCTGATACTCCCAGGTTTCTTTATAATCTTTTAAACCTAATTCTCGTATTTCCACTTCCCTGCTCATTTTCTGTTATTGTTTAAAATTATTAATGCCGCCAGAACGCCGGGGATCCAACCTAGTAAAGTTAGAATCAATACGATTAGTATAGAGCCGCAACCTTTATCGAAAACCGCTAAAGGAGGGAATAAAATTGAAAGTATTACTCTCCAAATACTCATTAAACCTAAATTTTTAGTAGTACAAAGATACCGATTTCTATCTTCTTTAATCTTTCACGAAACAGGCAATTAAATCCAGATTAAAATGAAATTGATTGGTAGATGTAATGTCATTATATTTGCACTTTCTTACCCAAAAATAACGGGTGTAAACATTAATATATTATGCAGCTATCTGAACAAGAAATTGTGCGAAGGGAAAAGCTTTCTTCTTTAAAAAAATTAGGGATTAATCCGTATCCGGCGGCTTTATATCCGGTTACGCATACAACTTCTCAAATTAAATCTGATTTTAAGGAAGGCGAAAAGGTAGTGGTTGCAGGCAGATTAATGTCGCGGCGTATTCAGGGAAAAGCATCGTTTGCTGAAATTCAGGATTCAAAAGGTAAAATCCAGGTATATTTTAATAGAGATGAAATTTGCCCCGGCGAAGACAAAAGCAAATACAACGATGTTTATAAAAAATTGCTCGATATAGGTGATTTCATAGGGATTGAAGGAGAATTATTTACCACCCAGGTAGGCGAAAAAACGGTAATGGTAAAAGATTATACCTTATTAAGTAAAGCCCTAAGACCTTTACCTCTCCCAAAAACCGATAAAGAAGGCCATACTTTTGATGAATTTAATGATCCTGAACAACGCTATCGCCAGCGATATGCCGATCTTGCCGTAAACCCAAGAGTGAAGGAAATATTCGTAAAGCGCACCAAGTTATTCAACGCGATGCGTACCTTTTTTAATGACCGTGGGTATTTTGAAGTGGAAACTCCCATCTTACAATCTATTCCCGGAGGAGCGGCAGCGCGACCATTTATAACTCATCATAACGCCCTGGATATTCCTCTTTATTTACGGATTGCCAATGAACTTTATCTTAAACGATTAATTGTGGGGGGATTTGATGGTGTGTATGAATTCTCGAAAAACTTCAGAAATGAAGGAATGGACAGAACCCACAATCCCGAGTTTACCGCCATGGAAATTTATGTAGCCTATAAAGACTACAACTGGATGATGGAATTCGTGGAAAACCTATTGGAATACTGTGCCCTTCAGGTAAACGGAACTACCCAGGCAACCTACGGAAAACATACGGTAGATTTTAAAGCTCCTTATAAAAGAGTGACCATGACCGATGCCATTAAGCAATTTACAGGTTTCGATATCACCGAAAAATCTGAAAAAGAGCTATTTGAAGCCGCCAAAAATATGGGGATTGAGGTAGATGAAACCATGGGTAAAGGAAAACTCATCGATGAGATTTTTGGGGAAAAATGTGAAGGCAACTTTATTCAGCCAACGTATATCACTGACTATCCGAAGGAAATGAGCCCGCTTTGCAAAGAACATCGCGACAATCCTGAGTTAACCGAGCGTTTTGAGCTGATGGTATGCGGAAAAGAAATCGCGAATGCCTATTCTGAATTGAACGATCCTATCGACCAGCGAAACCGATTTGAAGAACAGTTGAAACTTTCAGAAAAAGGAGATGACGAAGCGATGTTTATAGACAACGATTTTATTCGCGCTTTAGAATACGGAATGCCTCCAACTTCCGGATTGGGAATTGGAATGGACCGATTAATCATGTTTTTAACGAACAACCAGTCAATCCAGGAAGTGCTTTTCTTCCCGCAAATGAAACCGGAGAAAAAAGCGCCGGTTCCGAAACCAGAAGATTTCCTAAAAATAGGAGTTCCGCAGGAATGGGTAGATACCGTAATGCACGAGTTTATAAGCGTTTCAAAATTAAAAGATCTTAAACCTACTCAGGTTCACCAGAAGTTAAACGGGCTTCGGAAAAAGAATAAGTTACCGGTAGCAGCCCTGCAACTGGACGAAGTTGAAAAATGGTTTTAAAAGTTCACCTCTCCTTTGGAGAGGTCGGAATTGCTTTTAGGCAGTTCTGGGGGAGGAATTTTCACATTTCTTTAACTTCATATTAAACCTTTTACAATTTTAAAAGTCAAAAGATTACCGGGAGGTATTCTTTTGACTTTTTTATTTTAATCTAAAGGCTACCTTCTGACCAATTAATAACTAAAACTTTAATTTTTATGACCAGACATTTATCTCTAAGGTTGCTTTTAGTAGCCTTGTCCATATCTGTTTCCAGTTGTGCTGTTTTTAAACCCGCTCCTAAAAAAGGAATGGCACAAACATCAGAAAAATCGGAAAAGAAAGACAAAAATGGAATTAAACCCTACTCTTCAGTTATCACTAAAGAAGCCAAATCAGACAAAGGTTTGTTTACCGTGCATAAAGTAGGCGACGAATATTTTTATGAAATCCCCGACAGTCTTTTCGATCGCGAAATGCTTACCGTAACCCGTATCGCTAAAACCGCCAGCGGAATTGGTTTCGGCGGCGGAAAACAAAACACCCAGGTACAACGCTGGCAACATCGGGATAATAATGTGCTTTTACGCGTAGTTTCGTATGATGTGTATGCGGCAGATTCTCTGCCTATTCACGAAGCCGTTGTAAACTCCAATTTTGAGCCAATTCTGCAGAGTTTTCCTATTAAAGCGATACACAAAGATTCGCTGAATAAAAGTTATGTTATTAACGTTACCGATCTTTATACCAAGGACGTCATGGCTTTAGGACTTCCTGACAGGGATCGCAAGCAATACAAAGTTTCGCGTTTAGATGAAAGTCGGTCTTATATAGACACTATTCGAAGCTATCCTGAAAACATCGAAATCCGTCACGTAAAAACTTACAATGCGGGCGATCCACCATCGAATGCAAGTACAGGTTCTATTTCGCTGGAATTCAGCAATTCTATGATCCTTCTTCCCAAGGAACCAATGAAACGCAGGTATTTCGACCAGCGCGTAGGTTGGTTTACCAGCGGGCAAACAGATTATGGGCTAAATGTTCAGAAAAGTAAAACTGTTCATTATCTCGATCGTTGGAGACTGGAGCCTAAAGATGAAGATATTGAAAAATATGAGCGCGGTGAACTCGTTGTTCCCAAAAAACAAATAGTTTATTATATAGATCGGGCCACTCCTAAAAAATGGAGACCTTATATAAAACAAGGAATTGAAGACTGGCAAAAAGCTTTTGAAGCTGCAGGTTTTAAAGATGCGATCATCGCTAAAGACGCTCCAACAGAAGCTGAAGATCCGGATTTCAGTCCGGAAGATGTTCGTTATTCTGTAGTGCGATATTTGGCTTCGCCTATAGAAAATGCAAACGGCCCGCACGTAAGCGACCCGCGTTCCGGAGAAATTCTTGAATCTGATATTAACTGGTATCACAATGTAATGTCTTTATTAAGAGACTGGTATTTTGTGCAGACAGCCGCTATAAATCCTGAAGCGAGGAACGTAGCTTTTAAAGATTCTGTAATGGGAAGATTAATACGCTTTGTGTCTTCGCACGAAGTTGGACATACCTTAGGATTGCCTCACAACATGGGTAGTAGTCCGGCATATCCTGTGGAGAAATTAAGGGATTCAGCATTCACTAACAAATATGGCACCGCACCTTCCATTATGGATTATGCGCGGTTCAATTACGTAGCACAGCCGGGCGATAAAGGAGTGGCTTTAATGCCCAATATCGGTCCTTACGATAAATATGCCATCGAATGGGGATACAGACGCTATCCCGGTAAAACTCAGGAACAGGAGAAAAAGATCCTGGACCAGATGATCCTGAAACATGCAGGCGATCCTATTTATCGCTTCGGAAGCCAGCAAAGCGGCGGGGTGATCGATCCCAGTTCACAAACAGAAGATCTTGGAGACGATGCCGTTCTGGCAAGCGAATATGGTATTAAAAACCTGAAGCGCATTATGCCACATCTTATAGACTGGACAGCTGAAGACGGCAAGAATTACGACGATCTCCAAACTATGTATGGCCAGGTATTAGCACAATTTAACAGATACATGGGCCACGTTGCCGCTAATATCGGGGGTGTTTACGAAAATTATAAAACCTACGACCAAAAAGGAGCAGTTTATACACACGTGCCTACAGCCCGCCAGGAAAAATCTATGGCGTTTTTACAAAATGAACTTTTTGAAACTCCGCAATGGCTTATAAACGATACTATTTTCAACAAGATAGAATTTGACGGCAGTGTAGAGCGAATTAGGAACATGCAGGAAAGGACTTTAGATAATTTACTCGACTTCGGAAGAATGCAGCGTTTAGTTGAAAATTCTCAGATAAACGGAAGTAAAGCATATTCTCTAATGGATATGATGACGGATTTAAGAAAAGGTATCTGGAGCGAATTGAGTACAGGCAAAAAAATCGATTTATATCGCAGAAACCTTCAGCGGGCATATTTGGAAAGAATGAAATATTTAATGACGAACGAGCAGTCTGAAATCCCTGCAAGATATAGAAGATATGTTTCCCGTACCAATGTAGACGTTGCTCAAAGTGATATTCGCCCTGTAGTTAGAGGCGAACTGGTGACACTTCAGGGAACTATTCGCAGAGCCTTAAACCGCACCAGCGACCAGTTAACGCGCTACCATCTTCAGGATGCCCTTAAAAGAATAGATTTAATCCTAAACCCTATAGCCAAGGGTTAATAAATTTTGGATCATTGTTTGAACCTGCCGGAAATATTCCGGTAGGTTTTTTTGTGCTTATTTTCATAATTAACTAAAAGAAAACTTACAGTCAACTAAACCTTTTTAAAAAATATCAGTCTTATTAACATAACAAAGTAAAAATTCATCGATATGAAGAAATTGATTTTAGTAATGTTTATGCTGGTAGGATTATCGGGATTTACACAGAAGCAGGGAGGAATGAGTGGAGATAAAATGACACCCGAGGAAAGAGCCGATATGATGACGCAACGACTTACCAAACAATTAGATCTTACCGCCGAGCAACAGGCAAAAGTAAAAGCTTTGTATTTGGGCCAGGCACAAAAGCATCAGGAAATGATGGATGCCCGTAAAGACAAAATGATGGACGCCAAAGAAAAAATGAAAGATCGCAGAGCAAGAATGCGTGCGGAAATGATGGCAGATCGCAAGAAAAATATGGAGCAGTTAAAAGCTATTCTTACCGAAGATCAGTTCAATAAATTCGAGGAAATGCAAAAAGAGCGTCAGCAAAAAATGCGTGATCATTCGGGAAATTGGGGTGACCGCAACGGCAGCGATCAAGACAATTAATTTATTTACCGAGGGATTTTCAGAAAGCGAATTTTTGAAAAAGAAAAATTAAAGTTGCCAAAGTTTATTTCGCCTGGAAATCCCTCTTTTTTAATTTAAATCGGCACTCTTAAGTCGTAACGCATTTGTAATTACCGAAACCGAACTAAAACTCATAGCCAGTGCCGCTATCATTGGGGATAACAAAATTCCAAAGAAAGGAAATAATACTCCCGCAGCTACGGGAACGCCAACAGTATTATAAATAAGAGCGAAAAAAAGATTTTGCTTTATATTCTTCATCACTTTTTCACTTAATTTTCTGGCTTTTAAAACCGCACCAAGATCTCCTTTTACCAAGGTGATTTCTGCACTTTCTATAGCCACATCGGTTCCCGTGCCCATCGCAATTCCTATATTTGCTTTTGCCAGCGCCGGAGAATCGTTTATTCCATCGCCGGCAACCGCTACCTTATTTCCTTTTTGCTGAAGTTCTTCTACATATTTCAATTTATCCTGCGGAAGCATTCCCGCTTTAAAATCGGTTAAATTAAGTTCCCTGGCCACGGCAGCAGCGGTTTTTTCATTATCGCCCGTAAGCATCACCACTTTCACTCCGTCCTTCATTAAATCTGCCAGCGCTTTTTTACTGGTTTTTTTAATCGCATCGGTAATCGTGATGTAACCTACAATTTTACTGTTTATGGCCAGGCTGCTTACCGTTTTGCCCTGCTCCTGTTCCTCCTGGATTTTCTGCTGAGTATCGGCAGGGATTTCAATTTCATGCTCCTTCATTAAACTTCCATTTCCCAGCAAAATATGTTTCCCGTCTACATTGCCGGTAACACCTTTCCCCGTAACAGCATCAAAATTATGAGGTTTTTCCAGGGAGATGTTTTTCTTTTCAGCAGCTCTAATTGTAGCCTGAGCCAGTGGGTGTTCACTTTGTGAGTTTAAAGAAGCTACTATTTTCAACAGTTCATCTTCAGTAAAATCGGATACAGAAACTACTTTTTCCAACGATGGTTTTCCTTCTGTAATGGTCCCAGTTTTATCGATTATTAAAGTGTCAATATCATTAAGACGTTCCAGCGCTTCGGCATTTTTAATTAGCACCCCGTTTTGCGCGCCTTTACCAACACCTACCATAACCGACATGGGCGTTGCTAACCCAAGGGCACATGGACAGGCGATAATTAGAACTGCAACCGCATTTATAAATGCATATACATAACGAGGCTCCGGCCCGTAGATGGACCAGATTATAAATGTAATTACCGATATAATCACTACAGTAGGCACAAAATACTGGGAAATCCGATCGGCTACTTTCTGAATAGGCGCCCTGGAGCGGCTGGCATTGTTTACCATTTTAATAATTTGGGCGAGCAGGGTTTCATCTCCCACTTTTTCGGCTTTCATGGTGAAGCTGCGATTACCGTTTATAGTCCCCGAACTCACCTTATCTCCTTCTTCCTTATCTACCGGAATGGGTTCTCCCGTGATCATAGATTCGTCGATATTACTGTTTCCTTCCTCAATAATTCCATCTACCGGAACTTTTTCGCCGGGTTTCACTCTTAAAATATCGCCCTGTTTTATTTCATTAGCAGAAATGGTTTCCTCTTTTCCATTTTTTACCCGAGTGGCTTTATTAGGAGCTAGTTTCAGCAGTTCTTTTAAAGCTGAATTGGTTCTGGTATGTGCCCTGGCTTCCATTACCTGTCCCAAAAGTACCAGCGTTAGAATTACCGTGGCAGCTTCAAAATATACATGAACGGTGCCCGCTTCAGTTCGAAACTGATCCGGGAAAAAATCGGGAAACAATAATGCAAAAACACTAAATAACCACGCCACTCCGGAACCAATACCTATTAAAGTAAACATATTTAGATTCCAGGTAAGAATAGAACGTTTTGCCCTTTCAAAAAACATCCAGGCCGCATAAAACACTACCGGCAAGGATAAAACAAGCTGAACCCAGTTCCAGTATTTGAGTGACATAATAGTATACAGCGGATTGTTATTAAGCATATCGCTCATCGCGATAAGAAAAATGGGAAGCGTAAAGGCTACGGCTATCCAAAATTTTCGCAATAGCTTTTTATAACTCTTTTCTTCAGAAGAAGTGTCGGCTTTTTCGGGCACGAGATCCATACCACAGATCGGGCAGCTTCCCGGCCCGTCATTTTTAACTTCCGGGTGCATAGGGCAGGTATAAACTTCTCCCCCCGCGGTAGAAATAGAAGCTTCTTCCACTAAATCCATTCCGCAGACAGGACAATCCCCGGGCTGATTGTACGTTTTATCACCCTCGCAATGCATGGGGCAATAATAAGTTCCTGTTCCTTTCGATTTCTGCCTGGATTCCGGAGCTTTTTTTTCTTTTGCAGGAGCGGTTCCCGGAAGAAATATTTTATAATTCCCGTCTGCCTCTTTGAATGCCTTCTGAAATTCAGAAATTTTAATATGATGATCCATCACCACCTCCGCTTCGGCCTTCTCAAGATTCACCTTCGCCTCTGTAACGCCGTTCACACTTTTTAAAGTTTCCTCCACATGATTCCGGCAACCATTACAGGTCATTCCCGTAATTCTATAGGAATGCCGCATATTTTCTTTATTTTCAGAAGAATTTGGCAAGAGAATATTATAATTTCCGCCTTCTTTTTTTAAAGCTTCCTGAAATTCATCAATTTCAATATGATGATCCATCTCTATATCTGCTTCTGCTTTTTCCAGATTTACCTCAGCATGTTGCACTCCTTCCACCGAATTTAAGACTTTTTCGACATGAGAGCGGCAACCATTACAGGTCATTCCGGTGATTTTATAGGTATGTTTCATAATATCTTTTCAATTTAAAATTTCCCAATAAATTAAATCTAATCCAATCGGGATTAAAGCTTGAGATAAAGCTATTCTGCTTCTTTATTTTCGAGTCGATTTATATACTCTTTCATCTCGGCAATTTCCTTTTCCTGTGCTTTTATAATTCCATCGGCTAGTTCCCTCACTTTTGGATCTTTAATTGCTGCCCTTTTACTGGTTAAAATTGCTATTGAATGATGCGGAATCATAGCTTTCATATAGAGCACGTCCTCAATAGGTTTTTGAGTACGTACTAAAATAAATACGCTAATGAAAAGCAAAAAGCTACCTGCATAAATTGCCAGATTTTTTTTGCGATTTTTATACATTCCCCACATAAATGAGAGCATAATTACGGCCATTGCTGAAATTCCCAAACAGGCCATATAAAAGCGGGTTAGACTAAAATAGATGTGATCCCACTGGTAGGTGTTCATATACATAGTAATATACATGGCAACAAAGGAAAGCCCCAGCATCAGCATGAATTTCCCGTATTTCCTATTATCCATACTCGAATTGTTTTCTTTCTGTAAATCCATCTGTTTTAGTTTTAAGTTTTTAATGGGTTAAATCTTCTTCATAAAAATAATCTATCAATTTATTATAAATTTTATATCGAATTGAAAGCCTATACCAAAGGTTTTCCAACGCCAAAATCCAAATTAGTTACTGGGTATTTTTTAGTGTTTCATCTACCCAATTTAAAATCATTGTTTTTTCCTCTTTCGTAAGTTTCGCATCTCTGTGTATGAAAGTGTAAGTTTTAAGTGGCATCTCTCCATCTTGTATTTGATTTGCAACAGCTTTTAACTTGCTGCGCTGTCTTCTGCGGGAATAACTTCCAAATTCATTAAAATTCAATTCTTTTTTCCCTTCAGCAATATGATTACCTAAATACCAGGCTACAGGCTGGATTTTATTGTACCAGGGATAGCTAGTGTTGTTGCTATGACAGTCATAACAGGAATTTTTTAAAATCCCTTCAACTCTCGAAGGCATAGGATAAACCTGCGATATATCCTTAGCAGAAACAACATTTCCTTTGTTTAAGCCGGTGGGAATAAACTGGATTCCCACCAACACTGCCAATAAAACTAAAAGAATAATTTTAAGGATTTTAGGCATATATTAAAACTTCTTTCTTACACTGCCGCAATCCATCATTTTACTGCCAAAATAAGGGTTCTTAATCGTCTTGGTTTCGCTTAGCCAAATTCCACCTTTTCCATTATTATACATAGGACAAAAATCTTTATACAAAGTTTCCTTAGTTCCGGTAATCGCAAGCAGATCGTCCATATCCTGACTTAAGGTAGAAAAATGCTCTCGCTGATGGTGGATAGGGCTTTCCGAAATGTGTTCTGCCTGTTCCTGAGCATCTGCAATTATATCTTTTAGTTTCTTTTGTTCCTCTGGCGAATATTTACTGGTATCAAAAGCTTTTAACGCCACCAGCAAATTGCCGCCTGCCCTTTCTGCTTCTTCATTATCATCTGCCACCAAGGCATTTTTGAGTTGAATGTAACTCGCGAGTAATGGATCTTTCATTTTAGCAATTTCAGCATTATCTGTAATGGGAACATCCGGTTTTTGAATATTGCTTTCCTGGTTAACGGTTATAATTTCTTTATCCTTTTTTGAATTTTCACCACAGGAAACAAGGCTAAACGCAGCTCCCAAAATCAGTGAAAAAGCGATGACATTTTTTTTTATTTTATTCATTTTTATAATTTATTCAAATTTAAGATTCTCCCTGCTGTTTATTAAAAAAATGGGCTATAGATTAACATAACTTTGTTATAAATTACAGATTACCATAAGGTTCCATTTTTTGCTTATTATGATCTCAAACAATACAATGGTTTTTAACAACAACTTCTTTTTTCCTGAATTGAAGGACAGGGGTTTGTTCCATAAGAACAATAAACACAACAATCTCCTTCCTTCGGTTTCAGCAACGTTTTACAATTTTCACATTGATAAAAGAACTGACAGGTATCTGTAGGCATCTCTTCTACTTTTTTATACCCGCAGTTAGGACACGTAATCTCAGATTTTATTTTAATTTCCATTAAATGTTCTTTTTAGAATCGATGTGGTTTAAAACCGTATTGATAATCCTCCACCGGCTCCAAAACGGTTGTCGTAACTTCCCATTAAAGAAATATTTTTAGAAAGAAAATATTCCAGTCCTGCCTTCCATTTAACTTCTTTATCAAAATTTACATCTTTCGGTAAATCTTCACCCCAGCCAAAATTCGCCTGATATTCGTAAGCTCCGAATAATACAGTTCGCGGGAAAATCATTATTTCCCGACTCAGACTTATTTGTGGTCGTAATTTACTGTCAATCCGTACATCCAAATTGAATAAATAGGGAGTAAGATATCTTATTCCAACTACCGCAGTTGTTGAAAGTTCATCCATACTGTTTTTCACTTCATTTTCTACATTTACACCACCAAAAACCCGTAAATAATCGTACAGATACCGCTCATAGGTAGCTTCAGCTTCAATATTCTGGTTCCAGCCGTATTCTACATCGGCATTAAACTGATTCCTTATATTCGATGAAACCACATTTAGTCCCACCATATGCGAAGCAATATCTGCGGTTCCCCAGGTAAAAGTTCTATTGGTTTCCTGAATTAATTTAGATTCCGGATAGCCTTTCATTCTTGGATCGCGCGGAGTATCATAACTGAATATACGAGCCATTCCTCCCATCATATGATACAAAATATGGCAATGGAAAAACCAGTCTCCATATTCGCTTCCATAAAATTCAATGGTAATTTTCTGCATGGGTGGCACATTTACGGTATGTTTTAAAGGCGAATAATCTCCATTTTCGTTAATTACCCTAAAAAAATGTCCGTGTAAATGCATGGGGTGATGCATCATGGTAAGGTTATTAAAAGTGATTCGGGTCACCTCGCCCTGCTTTATTTTAATATTATCGGTTTCTGAAAGCGGCACTCCATTCAAACTCCACACATATCGCTGCATATTTCCCGTTAGGTTCAGCAGGATATTCTTAACAGGAATACTGTCCGGATAATTGGTTTTTACGGGCGATCTTAAATAATCGTAATTATATTCACTATACATATCCATCCCGGGCATATCCATTTTTTTATCTGAATCGCCCATTTTCATGCTATTACCCTCACTCCTCTGCATTTTACCTTTTTTGGACATATCCATTTTAGAATGATCCATGTTCATACTCCTTGCCGAAGAGGAATCTTTTTTCATATTGCTCTCTTCAGCCATCTTCATTTTAGAATGATCCATGTTCATATCCATTCCAGAAGAAGAGTCTTTTTTCATGGAAGCATCGGAATCCATCTCCATTCCTTTCATTCTTCATCCATATGCATTCCGTATTTGGCCATCATTTTATAACGATCATCTTTTTTAGGATTGAATTTTAATGCCGGAGCGCCCATTTTCATTTTCATCTTCGCCATTTTTTGCATCATGGCTATCTTATCGGGCTTTGGTACTACCGGTGCAGCCAGTGTTTTTCCTGTTCCCAGATAAGCAGTAGCCACACCGCTCCCATCCTGAGCCATTGCCCTGAATTCTAATTTCCCGTCTTCAGGAATAGTCACGATAAAATCATAAACCTCAGCAACAGCAATAAAAGTTTTATTTTTCTTGACAGGAACCACATCATTCCCATCGGCCGAAACCAGGGTTGGGGTTTCTCCTCCAAAAGTCATCCAGAACGAAGTAGAGGCAGATCCATCAATAATTCGAAGCCTTACTTTCTCACCGGGTTTATATTTTGGATATTCTACAGATTGTTTTCCGTTAATAAGAAAGGCAGGATAGTAAATATCGGCAATATCGGCTCCTTCCATACGCTGTCTCCAAAAATCCAGCTGTGCTCCCAAAGCACCTCTGGCGATTACTTTATTTAAAGGAGTGGAAGTTCCTTTTTTTATTCCGTACCATTCCAGGCCGCGTTTTAAGGTTCGCTGAACATCCTTTGGTTTTTCGTTAGTCCAGTCGCTTAGCATAAGGACCTGCTCTGCATCATAATCCATTGTTTTTCCCTTAGGCTCAATTACAATAGGCCCAAAAACCCCGCTTTGTTCCTGAAGCATAGTATGCGAATGATACCAGTAAGTTCCGGACTGCCGAATCGCAAATTTATAGGTCAGGGTTTCTCCGGGTTTTATGGGAGGAGTACTTACGTAAGGAACGCCATCATAAAAATTAGGAAGAATAAGTCCGTGCCAGTGGACCGAAGTTTCCACACTCATCTCATTATGAACGTGAATAACCGCAAACTCACCTTCTTTAAAGCGAAGTACGGGACCGGGAATTGTACCATTTACAGTCATTCCCATTACATCTTTTCCGGCTTTATTTACGGTCTCTTCCCGAAGGGTTAAGGTATATTCATGCACCGGTAAATTATCTTTATTTCCCTCTTGTGACGGCTCTTTATACACCTGAGCGCGAAGCCCGGAAAGATTACTTATTACAAAAATTAAAAATAGAATCTTCTTCATAGTTCCTGTCTGGTTAGTTTATAGTATCGGCAACATTCCCGCAATCCGGCATTTCGCCACCCATATAAGGGTTTTGTACTTTTGAAGACAGACTTAACCAGTCCGCACCTCTTTTGTTATCTGCCATGGGGCAATGTTGCACATATAAAGTGTGATTATTTGGCCGATTTACTTTAATTAACCCTATGATGGCTGCCGACAATTCATCGAAACTGCTTCTTATTTCTTTCAGGTTTTCGGCAGATTTCATAATATGGATGCGGGAGGTAAGCTGCTCACTGAATTTATTCCAGCCGCTCAAATCCTTCCTGTTTAAATCTGAAATAATTTCTGATAGATTGGTAACCTCTTCTTTTGATTTCTGAACATTATCTGTAAACAAAGCTTCTTTTAAATCGAGATAATGAGTTAAAAGCGGTTCATATTGTTGTTTTTCCTGGGCTGAAATCTCCTCTGGCTGATTCATCATAGAGTTTTTCCCCTGCAACTGCGCTGCAGCATCTACCGTAAAAGTGCCGTTGGTAACAACCTCTGCCCCGTTCTGCAATCCTGAAAGCACTTCAAAACTATCGCCTAAAGCATTGCCCAGCGTTATTTCCTGTAATTTAAAAACTGGTTCATCTGCATCAGGTTTTACATATACCACCGAACGTTCTCCCGTCCAGAGCACAGCCGATTTAGGCACCAGAATACGAGTATTTGAACTGACATTTATGGTGTTTACAGTCCCTTTTACAAACATTCCGGGTTTCAGCAAATCCTTCTTATTCTGAAGAGTAGCCCTAATTTTAACCGTTCTTGAAGCACTGTTAAGCATAGGGCTAATAAATGATATTTTAGAATCAAATTTTTTATCGGGGTAGGAATTTACCCGAATGTTTATAGAATCTCCTTCTTTTAACCCGCTAATCTGATTTTCATAAGCATCAAAAACCGCCCAAACGCTGCTTAAATTGGCGATTTTAAATAAAGGTTGCCCCTGTTTCACATAATCTCCTTCCTGTACTAGTTTTTCGCCTACTACACCGGAAACCGTGGCGAAAACCGGAAAATTCTCCTGTACTTTTCCTGAATTTTCAATCTGCGAAATTTGCTTTTCAGATAATTTCCAGAGTTTCAGTTTATTTCGAACCGCCTTATATAAGCCGGGTTGCGATTCTTTTAATCTTGTAGTGGTTAATAATTCCTGCTGGGCAGCCACTAATTGAGGTGAATAAATGCTGGCAATCATTTGCCCTTTTTGAACTTTTTCGCCAGTGGTGTTTATGTATAATTTTTCTATGCGGCCATCAAAATAGGCAACCTGAACAGCATTTCCTTCCTCGTTTTCTTCAATTTTTCCTGAAAGCTGCATCTGGCCGTTCGCCGTTTTATTATTCCCAATTTTGGTGGTTTGTATATTGGCCAGCGCTACAGCTTCCTTCGTCATTTTAAACTGATTTTTATCCGTACCCGCCTGTTGATCTTTTCCCACAGGAATAAGATCCATCCCGCAAATTGGACAATCACCGGGTTCATGTCTGTAGGATCTGCGGATGCATGGAGCAGGTCCATAAAGTATCCCGGGTATTCGCTTCAGTTTCAACTGTTGATACTTTGGATTGGGTTGTTTTTACTGAAGAGCCAAATAACAGATATCCCAGGAATAATCCCGCCAATAAAACCCCTGTATAGATTATATATTTTTTCATAGCTATAACTTTTCCTGAATCTTGCCGCAATTCAGCATTTTACTTCCGTAATACGGATTTTTTATTTCCTTCATCTCGCTTAGCCACACGGCTCCTTTACCATTATTGAACATGGGGCAATAATCGTTGTAAAGCGTTTTATCGCTGCCGGTAATTTTTATGAGGGCAAGCATATTTTTGCTAAGCATTCCAAATTGCTCACGCTGATGCTGAATCTTGCCTGAACTCATAGCGATCTCTTCTGAATACACTTTTAAATCGCCCAAAATATGCTTAAGATCTATCTGTTTTTCGGGATATCCTGAAGGATCAAAATGGGCCAGGGCGTCCAGAATTTTTTGTGCTGCTTTAGCGGCTTCCGAAGATTTATCATTTATCAGGGCATTTTTTAAATCCAGATAATCATTAACTAATATCACAGAATTTGAAGTGTCTGAGTTGGAAATAAGTTCCTGTTCTTCTGCAGAAAGATTTTTTGTTTTTTGATTTGCTTCTTCATTTTTACAGGAGCCTAAAAAAGGCAACATGCTAATGATAATGGCAAGAATTGGTTTTCTAAAATTTTTCATGGCTTGTGTTTTATTGATTACTTATATAATTTATAATCGCAGATTGCGAATAATAGTTTTTTACGGCTTCTATTAAATTGGTTTGAAATTTTAACTGAAGCTCCTGAATATCCAGCACCTCCTGAAAATCGATGGTTCCGGTCTCATAATTTTTCCGAAGAATTTCTTCGGCATCGTTGGCCTGGCTTAAATTTTTTAGCTGGGTGTGGTAACTTATTCTTGCAGCATCGCGACGTTTAAGACTGCTTTCCAAAAGGCTTTTTAAAGTGTTGATGCGGTCCTGTTTTTTAGATTGTATTTCCTGTAACTGCAATTCGTTTTGCCGGGAAACAGATTTAAATTTATTATTGAAAATTGGAATGGAAAGCGAGATCATAGGCATTAAAATATCTTTGCCGTTATCGCTTACGTTCATATCGGTTCGTGGCGCAACCGCCACATAATCCACACCTACTCCTACATTGGGAAGTGCCTGTTTTTGGTTTAATTTTTCTGATGCGTTTACAGAAGCTGAAACCTGATCTAATTCTAAAAGTTCCGGATGATTTTCTACATTAAAAGATACCGGCAGATCATCTTTTGGAAGAAAAATAGAATCGGGAACCTCTGCTCTTGTCGTCGGGGTTTGACCTAACAGGCTGTTAAAATCGCTTTTTTCGGCCAGGAATTCCTGCTCAAGAACTTCAATTTGTTGCTGTAAATCGTTTTGGCGGATCTGAAGTTTTAAAACTTCTACAGCAGTAGCATTTCCGGTTTCCACCGAATTTAAAGCAAGTTCATGGTAGGTTTCCAAAAGTTCAATATTTTGATTTAACACCTTTTGTTTAGCCTTAAGCGCATACAATTGGTAAAAAGACTCCGCTACATTTAATGCGAGTTTCCGCCTGGCAATAATTAGCTTTAAGTTATCGGTATTGGCCACAGATCTTGCAAAATCTTCATGAGTGCCTATGGTTCCAAACCAGGGCAACATCTGGCGGGCAGATAATTTATACACCTGGGGCCCGGTTCTTGTTTCTGGAGTCTTAATAAAGTAGCCCCCGCTAATTTCTGTATTGGGAAGACTGTTGGCCTCCTTAATTTTTTCTTCTGAAATTTTATAATGAGTTTCCATAGCTTGGATTCCGGGATTATTTTCTTCAGCTTTTTCAATATATTTCTGAAGATCCTGGGCCCGAAGGTTTCCAGCCAGAAGAACTAATAGTAAAATGAACAATTTTGTTTTCATTATTCGTGAATTTTTAGTTCCTGTACGTTTTTATTTTCTCGTTTTTTCAAATCGGATTCCTTTTTAGAACTGTATAACACCGGCACCACAAACAGGGTGATAAGCACAATCAACATTCCGCCGAAACTTGGTATGGCCATTGGGATCATGATATCGCTTCCTCTTCCGGTAGAGGTCAACACCGGCAACAAAGCCAGAATGGTCGTGGCGGTTGTCATTAAACAAGGGCGAATTCTTTTTTGTCCGGCTTCTACAATCGAAGCACGAATACCTTTTTTGGTGTGGGGATGGTTTTTATCGAAGGTCTGGGTTAAGTAAGTAGCCATTACCACGCCATCATCTGTTGCAATACCAAAAAGGGCGATAAATCCAACCCAAACTGCCACACTTAAATTAATGGTATGCATCTGGAACAGCTGCCTGAGATTGTGGCCCATAAAGTCGAAATTCAGGAACCAGTCCTGCCCGTAAAACCAGATCATTAAAAATCCGCCGGAAAAGGCTACTGCTATTCCCGTAAACACCATTAAGGATGTGGAAACCGATTTAAACTGAAAATACAGAATAAGAAAAATTAAAAACAGCGAGAGCGGCACTACGATAGACAGGGTTTTTTCTGCCCGTAATTGATTTTCGTAGGTTCCCGTGAATTTATAAGTAATTCCCGAAGGTACTTTTAACTCCCCGCTATCAATTTTTTTCTGAATAAAAGCCTGCGCATCTTCTACCACATTTACTTCTGCAAAGCCATCCAGTTTATCAAAAAGTACATACCCTACCAAAAAGGTGTCTTCACTTTTAATCATCTGCGGGCCCTTTTCATATTTAATATTTACCAGCTCACTTAAGGGCACGGGATTCCCTTTTTCTACAGGGACATAAATTTTCTTCAGTTCTTCAGGATTATCTCGTAATTCCCGCGGGTAACGTACCCTTACTCCATAACGTTCCCTTCCTTCTACGGTCTGGGTAAGAACTTTCCCGCCAACGGCAACTTCCAGCACCTGCTGAACATCTTCAACAGTAATACCATAGCGTGCGAGTTTTTCCCTGTCTATATCTATTAATAAATAGGGTTTCCCTACAATTCGATCTGCAAAAACCGCCTGTTTCTTAACCCCTTTTACCTGTTTTAAAATTCCCTCAAGTTTAATTCCAAAATCCTGTATTTGCTTAAGATTCTGACCTTTCACTTTTATTCCCATAGGCGCCCGCATTCCTGTTTGTAACATGATAAGGCGCGTTTGTATAGGCTGAAGTTTTGGTGCCGATGTAATTCCCGGCAAGTGTGTAGAGTTAACAATTTCATTCCAGATATCATCTGGCGAGTGGATTTCAGGGCGCCAGTTTCTGTAATATTCGCCATCGTCATCCGGAATTAATTCATCTTTCGAAACCGGAAATTCTGAATTTTCTTCCTGTTTCTTCGAGTTTTGCGTGTTATTGGGGTTGCGACTTACTCTACCATTTTTAAGCACAAACAATCCATCTTTATTAACCTTAAATCTTTGCTGTTCTCCTTCCTCGTTCAGAATATATTCAGGTTTATATTCAATAATGTTTTCATACATGGAAAGAGGAGCGGGATCCAGGGCAGACTCCGTTCTTCCTGCTTTTCCCACCACGGTTTCAATCTCGGGGATATTGGCTACCGCCATATCCAGTTTTTGCAAAGTTTCCTTATTTTCCTGAACACCTGCGTGGGGCAATGAGGTAGGCATTAAAAGGAAAGAACCTTCGTTTAGAGCCGGCATAAATTCTTTGCCGGTATTCAGCATTATTATACCCCCAAGTATTACAATGGTAGTGGGTATTGCTAAAAACAGGAGTTTATTGGCCAACGCCCATTGTAAAATACGTGTGTAATAGATTTTAAAAATCCAGAAAACCGACAGTAGCCCAAAACATAGGATTGCCACGAAAATAAGATTCCAGAAAACATTCTCTTCCAGCCCCAGTGGCCTCCAGTATTCTGCCAGTAATAAAACAATTGCAAAAGCTGAAATAACGATGTTAATGGTATTTGCCTGTTTTGGATTAATCCTTTTTTTAAGAAGCAACATCCCGCTCACTCCAAAAGCCACCAGTACAATCCCGGTAAAATAGCCGAAAAATATCGCCAAAAGGCCTAATATTGTCAGGATTATATTTATCGTAAATCCTACAGAAGTTTTCGCGGTTCTTTTCCTGAAGAAGAAAGCCGCAAAAGGAGGAATTAAAAACAATGCTACAATAAGACTTGCTGTTAAGGCCATGGTTTTTGTAAACGCCAGCGGCCTGAACAACTTTCCTTCGGCACCTATCATGGTAAATACCGGAATAAAACTGATGATGGTGGTTAGTACCGCAGTAATTACTGCGCCAGAAACTTCAGAAGTAGCAGTATATACCACCTGATTGATAGAAGGTTTTTCATTTTCGGGCAAATGACTCACTTCATCGAGATGCCTGATAATATTTTCAGAAAGAATTACCCCTACATCTACCATTGTACCAATAGCGATCGCAATACCCGAAAGCGCCACGATATTGGCATCTACCCCAAACAATTTCATGGCTATAAAAACCATTAATACCGCTACGGGAAGCAAGCCCGGAATTAAATACCGAAGCCCTTAAATTATAATACCATAACCACAATTACCAGGATGGTAATCAGGATTTCCATAGTAAGCGCCTCATTAAGAGTGCCGAGGGTTTCCTGAATAAGCTGAGTTCTATCGTAAAACGGGACTATTTTTAAATGAGAAATCCTTCCATCTTTCAGCGTTTTTGACGGTAATCCCGCGCTTATTTCTTTAATTTTTTGTTTTACATCATGGATCACCTCCATTGGATTCGATCCATAACGGGCCACCACCACGCCGCCAACCGCTTCGGCTCCTTCTTTATCCAGAATACCCCGTCTTCCGGCAGGACCAAGATTTACGTGGGCAATATCTTTAATTCGGATGGAAGTGTAATCACTGGAAGTAACGACCGCATTTTCAATATCCTTTATCGATTTTACATACCCCAGGCCTCGAACCAGGTATTCCGCTTTATTAATCTCGAGGGTTTGTGCCCCAATATCCCGATTGCTTTGTTTTACGGCTTTTACCACCTGCGCCAGACTAATATTGTACTGGCGCATTAATTCGGGATTTACGTCGATTTGATATTCCTTTACAAACCCGCCTATTGATGCTACTTCAGAAACCCCTCCGGCCCCGGAAAGCGCATATTTTACATAATAATCCTGAACGCTCCGCAGCTCCTGCAAATCCCAGCCGCCGGTGACATTACCATCTTTATCGCGGCCTTCCAGTGTGTACCAGAAAATTTGCCCCAAGCCTGTAGCATCTGGCCCTAAAGAAGGACTTACTCCTTCCGGGAGCAGTCCCGAAGGAAGGGAATTAAGTTTCTCAAGAATTCTGCTTCGGCTCCAGTAAAAATCAACATCTTCATTAAAAATAATATAGATGCTGGAAATTCCGAAGGCAGAAGAACTCCGAATGGTTTTTACGCCAGGAATTCCCAATAAACTTGTGGTTAAGGGATAGGTAATCTGGTCTTCGATATCACGCGGACTACGGCCATCCCATTTGGTAAAAACAATCTGCTGATTTTCGCCAATATCCGGTATAGCGTCTACCGCCACAGGATTAGAGGGTAGTATTCCCAAATCCCAGTTAAAAGGTGAATTTACCAGCCCCCAGCCTACAAAACCCAGGAGTAATAATACCGCGATAAGTTTATTTTCGATTAAAAATTTAATGCCTTTGTTAAGCATATATTCAATATTAAGATATTAGACAGAAGTGTGATCCAAGCCTGTTAAGGAAAGGATTCAAAAATTCTAATACTTAAAAATCAAATAAGAAAAACCTGGTCCTGCAACTGAATATCGCAGACCAGTAAAGGAGGGGAATAATTTTTAAATGGAATAATTTGCGCAGATTCTCCTTCGAATAAATTTATATAGCTGAAGGTAAATGCTGCGATAAAAAATTGCTGATGTGCAGAAAGAATAGAAGTCGTATTTAAATTTTCCAGGCCTTTTACTACAGAAATTTTATTATGGCACCCGACTGACTGATAAGAAGGAAAATGCTGGTTATCTGCAACTCCCATCATATCCATTCCACATTCTTTAGCCTTTGAAAAAACTGCCTGATCTATCAATATATCCCCACAATAATGTTTATCTACCGTAAAAGAAAAGGTAGACAACAGCACTAAAAGTGCCATCAGGGAAGAAATAAATTTAAAGAAAGGCTTTTTCATTTCCATGCAAAGATAAACAAATTTAAAATGAATATAAATTGTTTCAAAAAAAATCTGATGCCTGAATTATTTCACAGGCCGGCGATGTAACCTATAATAATAAAAGGCAGGTAATAATACCAGGATCAAAACAGGATGAATTAAAAACCTTCTAATATAAAAAAGGCTTAAAAACGGTAACTGCTCTACATTTAAAATAAGAATAAAAAAGGCCAGGAAACAGCAGATAAAAAAAAGAAAATATAAAACAAGAGAAAACTTGAGAATGTTCTTATCCAAAAAGGCCACATAAATAATCGCCATAGAAACTATACTGTTTAACCAGTATCTTATAAAAACATTCCACAATAAAGGACCGGTTTCAAAAACAGGGATATTTCCATTAAGATAATCGGCTTTAAAAAAGCATATTAACGGATCGTAGAACAATCTTTCTTCATAAAGTCTTATGCCAGCCAGTAATCCAATAAGGATTAAAATTCCCAGTATTTTAAAGAGTTTTCTCACCGGCTGTAATATTTGTGTATAAACGCACCCAGAAGATCCAGAGAAAGAATACGGTACCGTAAATCATGAGAGGAAAAACAATGCTATGCAAAATAACGGTGTATTGAGGATATTCATAAATCCCAATGGTAAGAATAGCAATTCTCACCAGATTCATAACATATATAATCACCGTTCCTGCAAGAATATAAAAGAATGTAGGTTTAAATTTGGCAAAAAAGGCCAGAATAAACGACACAAAAAGTATAAGCACACTAAGAGAGTTACAACCTTCTACAATAGAAGCCATAAACCTGTTATTAATAAGCAAATGAATGGCAGGTCCATTTTTATAGGTGATAATCCTGGCGGGATAGCCTAAAAAATCTATTACCGAAGCGCTTTGTTTGGAAACCAGATAGGTGAAAAAATCGGGATAAAAATTCTTGAATGGCGATATATCCAGATACCAGTCGTAAAAAACCGACAATACAATATAGCTGCCCAAAAAGATGAGCATAAACCTTAATACAGACTTATATTTTTTAAATAATGTAAGCAATGAGGGGTATGTATTTTAACAAATTTATCAAAAATCGCAGGTTTGCATCCTAATAAAATTAAATACTTTTACATAAAAATTAACAGCTATGAACTTTACTGAATTAAAACCCGCTATTACGGATATTTTAAAACAGCAGAACACCCCTATAGAACAACAATTATTGAAAATCTGCGAATTGCTGAAAAAAAACGTCTCTTACTATAACTGGGTGGGATTTTATTTCAAAAATGGCGATAAAGATGAGTTGAAACTCAGTTCGTATGTGGGAAAACCAACAGACCACATTATAATTCCCTTCGGAAAAGGAATTTGCGGGCAGGTAGCTGTTTCAAATTCAAATTTCGTTGTGCCGGATGTTCAGGCTCAGGATAATTATATAGCCTGCAGTATAGATGTGAAGGCAGAAATTGTAGTTCCTATGTTTGTAGATGGTAAAAATATAGGGCAGATTGATATTGATTCCAACGCTCCCGATCCATTTTCTAAAGAAGATGAACATTTTTTAGAATGGATGAATGAGCAGGTGGCCTCTTCATTATTCCCAAAGGCTTTAGAAACATTGGGGATAGAATAATAAGAACCCTCTCCCTCTGGGAGAGGAGCTTTTTTTCCTGTTTTATTAGTAGTTACTACTGTTCCACTTCGGGGTAGATGCCGAAGGCAGAGGGGGGTTTCTTACATTCCTGTTCTAATAGCCTCTACAGGATCTAATTTGGAAGCCGAAATTGCAGGAATAATTCCTGAAATAAGCCCTATTACCGCTGAAACTGCCGTTCCTAAAAACATATTCCACGGGGAAAGTACAAACTCAAAAGTACCGGTAAACTGCGAGGCGATAATAGAAACAATCCACACCAGAAAAAGTCCTACCAAGCCTCCAATTACTGCCAGAATAACCGCTTCAAATAAAAATTGAAATAATATAAATTTATTCTTGGCACCTAAAGATTTCTGGATTCCAATAATATTAGTTCGCTCTTTTACACTCACAAACATAATATTCGCAATTCCAAAACCACCAACCAGCAACGAAAATCCGCTGATTATTAGTCCTATTAAATTCATTTTACCGGTAATATTATCTATAAAATCTGAAAACCCGGAGAGCTGGTTTACAAAAAAATTATCGACTTCATCGGGTTTTAACCCTCTGAATGTGCGGAGCTTTTGTTTTATGGTCGCTATAAACTCGGGAGTGTCTACATCACTATCTGGTTTTATAACTATTTGCGGGAAAACCGATTTATTGTTATCGCCATAAATTCGCCGTACCACATTTACGGGAATTAATACCGCTCCATCTTTAGAATTTCCTAAAAAACTCGCGCCTTCTTTCTTTAAAATTCCAATCACGGTAAACCTTCGACCGTACATTCGCACTTGTTTCCCCATGGGATCTGTTGAGGGAAAGAGATTTTCGGCAATTTCACTTCCCAGAATAATAACCGGAGATCCACTTACCGATTCGGCTTCATTAAAAAACCGGCCTTCACCCAGTTGCAGCGATTCTATATCGTAATACTCGCTGGTAGTTGCGCCCACCTCTACATCAGAAACTGTTTTATCCCCGTTCTTTATCGACTCTCGAGGCACATTCAATACGTAACTAGCCGCCGCCAGATTAGGTAAATTCCTGCTTAAATATTGATACTCATCATAGCTCATATCCGGAAACTGTTCCCTTTTCCATCGCGGGATATCTGATGGCCCAAAAGAAAATCGCATTAAAATTATGGTACTGTTATCCAGAGAACTCAGACTTCCACGAATTTCACGATCTAAGGAATCTACCGCGGCAAGCACAGCTATAATGGAAAAAATCCCAATAGTAACGCCAAGCAGGGAAAGGAAAGTTCGCAACTTATTATTTCGTAATGCGCTAAGGGCAAAATTGAAACTTTCTTTAAGAACCCTAAGATAAATAAGCATAATAAAAAATTGGATTTTTCAGTATTTAAAGATAAGACGTCGCGATGAGATTTTCGTTACATTTTTTTTATGAAATAAAACTTTAGAACTTTAGATATTATAGCTATTTAATTACTTTTGCAACTTGAACAAACCCAACATAATGAGCGACTTAAAATCGGTAAAATCGGCCCTGATTTCAGTATTCAATAAAGATGGACTTTCACCCATTGTAAAAAAATTAAATGAGCTGGGAGTTACCATTTATTCTACCGGCGGAACCGAAAAATTTATTAAGGACCTCGGAATACAGGTAACGCCCGTAGAAGAGATTACTTCGTATCCTTCAATTTTAGGAGGAAGAGTAAAAACCCTGCATCCCAAAGTATTTGGTGGGATTCTTAATCGCCAGGAGAATGAGAATGATGTAGCCGAAATGCAATTGTATGAAATTCCACAGATAGACATTGTGATTGTGGATCTTTATCCGTTTGAAAAAACGATTGCTTCGGGAGCTTCAGAAGAGGAAATTATCGAAAAAATAGATATAGGAGGAATTTCTCTCATAAGGGCCGCCGCCAAAAATTTTAAAGAGGTGGTGTGTGTTCCCTCTGTAGATGATTATACTCATTTTCTGAATTTACTGAATGAAAAAAATGGTAAATTTTCTTTAAAGGATCGCAAGAATTTTGCTGCCAGAGCATTTAACATAAGTTCTCATTACGATACTGCCATTTTCAATTTTTTTAATTCTGAAGAAGACAGTTTTAAACAAAGTTTTTTATCGGGGAAAGAATTAAGATATGGCGAAAACCCACATCAGAAAGGAACCTTTTATGGAGATTTCGAGGCTATTTTCGATCAGTTGCACGGGAAAGAACTTTCTTACAACAATTTGCTGGATGTAGATGCTGCGGTAAATTTGATGCACGAATTTAAAAATGATGCCCCCACTTTCGCTATTTTAAAACACAATAATGCCTGCGGGCTGGCGCAAAGAGAAACAATTTCTCAGGCTTATATAGACGCACTTGCAGGAGATCCGGTTTCCGCTTTTGGCGGAATATTAATTTGCAACACACAAATTGATAAAGCAACCGCCCTGGAAATTCATAAATTATTCTGCGAAGTGGTAATCGCTCCTTCCTATTCTGAAGAAGCTCTGGAAATTCTGAAAGGAAAAAAGAACCGTATTATTCTGGTTCAGAAAGAAACAGAACTTCCCGAAAAACTCGTAAGAACCTGCCTTAACGGAATACTTGTACAGGATAAAGACACTATTACTGACAGTATAGAAAATTTAACGCAGGCTACCAACAATAAACCCAATACGGATGAGTTAAATGATTTGATTTTTGCTTCTAAAATTTGCAAGCATACCAAATCTAATACCATCGTTTTAGCAAAAAACAAACAACTACTGGCAAGCGGTACGGGACAAACTTCCCGGGTAGATGCCCTGCGCCAGAGTATAGACAAAGCCCTGGCCTTTAATTTTAATCTTAAGGGAGCTGTGATGGCCAGCGATGCGTTTTTCCCCTTCCCCGACTGTGTGGAAATTGCCGGAAATGCCGGAATTACAGCCGTTATTCAACCCGGGGGATCCATTAAGGATCAATTAAGCATAGATTATTGCAACCAAAACAATTTGGCCATGGTGATGACCGGAACACGACATTTTAAACATTAAATTCATTACATTTACCTAACCTCAACAATCATACTATGGGATTTTTTGATTTTCTCATTGAAGAAATAGCAATAGATTTAGGAACTGCCAACACCCTGGTAATACACAACGATAAAGTTGTGGTAGACAGCCCTTCTATTGTGGCCCGGGACCGAACTACCGGAAAAATTATTGCCGTCGGGAAAGAAGCGGCCATGATGCAGGGTAAAACCCACGAAAATATTAAAACTATTCGCCCTTTAAAAGACGGTGTAATTGCCGATTTTGATGCCAGTGAAAAAATGATAAGCATGTTTATCAAGGAGATTCCTGCCTTGAAAAAGAAAATGTTTACTCCCGCACTTCGCATGGTAATTTGTATTCCTTCCGGAATTACAGAAGTAGAAATGCGTGCCGTTAAGGAAAGTGCAGAAAGGGTAAATGGTAAAGAAGTTTATCTTATTCACGAACCCATGGCTGCTGCTATTGGGATTGGTGTAGATATCATGCAGCCCAAAGGGAATATGATTGTGGATATAGGAGGGGGAACTACCGAAATTGCGGTTATTGCCCTGGGAGGTATTGTATGCGACAAATCTATTAAAATTGCCGGAGATGTATTTACCAACGACATTGTTTATTACATGCGTACCCAACATAACTTGTACGTAGGCGAACGCACTGCCGAAAAAATAAAAATCCAGATCGGTGCTGCTACCGAAGACCTCGAAGTTCCGCCGGACGAAATGAGTGTTCAGGGACGAGATTTGTTAACCGGAAAACCAAAACAGGTGCAGATTTCTTATCGCGAAATCGCCAAAGCCCTCGATAAATCCATTTTACGTATTGAAGATGCCGTAATGGAAACCCTCTCCCAAACTCCACCTGAACTTGCGGCTGACATTTACAATACAGGTATCTATCTTGCAGGCGGGGGTTCTATGTTACGCGGTTTGGACAAACGCTTATCCTTAAAAACAGATCTTCCTGTATATATTGCTGAAGATCCCTTACGAGCTGTAGTTCGTGGAACAGGAATTTGTTTAAAAAACTTAAGCCGATACAAGGGAATTTTGATAAAGTAGGAACTGACTTATGCAGCAGATATTTAATTTTCTTATCCGCAATAAGAATAACATCTTATTCCTGTTGCTGCTAAGCATTTCTCTTTTTTTAACTATTCAAACTCACGGGTACCATAAAAGCAAATTCATTAGCTCGGCTAATTTTGTAACCGGCGGAATTTACAGCAAAGCCAATGATATTCAGACTTACTTCCATCTGGACGATTATAACCAACGATTGCTGGAGGAAAACAAACAACTTCGCAATTTAATAGCTAACATCCCTGACTCTACAGCGCTGGAGAACAGAAAGGATTCGAGTGCCTACAACGGTTTATATGTTTTTAGAACGGCCCAGGTTATAAACAATAACTATTCAAAAACCGATAATTATATCACGCTGGACAGGGGTAAAACGGTAGGTATCGATGCCGAACATGGGGTGATTACCAGCCACGGAATTGTTGGAATCGTAGATAAAGTTTCTTCCCACTATTCAAGGGTGATCTCTATTTTAAACAGCCAGTCAAAAATAAATGCGCAGCTTAAAAAATCCAATCATTTTGGATCTCTTATCTGGAATGGGAAAAATCCTAATATTGTTCAACTGGTAGATGTTCCAAGATTAGCCCCTCTTCAGAAAGGAGATACGGTTATTACCGGGGGAAAATCGCTTATTTTTCCGAAGGGAATTCCGATAGGAAGCATTACTGATTTCAAACTGGATGAAAATGAGAGTTATTACACTATCAACATCAAGTTGTTTAACGATATGACGAATATTGGATACGTTTATGTGATTGAAAATAAGGACAAGGGAGAGATAAAAGAGCTGGAGGAAATCGATGAATAATGTAATTATATCAAATAGCATTAGGTTTATAGTACTTGTTTTGTTGCAGGTATTGCTCCTCAACAATGTTAACTTCATGGGATACATAAACCCCTATTTATACGTACTCTTTCTTATTCTTTACCCTTTTAACACCTCCCAATCCTTATTTTTATTTATCGCTTTTTTGCTGGGTTTAACTATTGATACTTTCGAAGACAGTGGCGGAATAAACGCCGCTGCCTGTTTAATAATAGCCTATTTGCGCCCCTATCTTTTAAGATTTTCATTTGGAGTTAGCTATGATTATCAAACAATTAAACTCTCCAGCACACCGTATGGCGCTAGATTAAGCTATATAATGATCCTCGTGTTTGTTCATCATTTTATTTTGTTTACATTGGAAATTTTCGATTTTTCTCATATATTATTGATCCTGAAAAAGACAATTTTTTCATCAATTTTTACCATTTTGATTATACTTATTAGTCTTACACTTTTTAAACCCAAAAGGCGATGAGACGGCTATTGCTATATATTATTATTATTACTACCGGCGTAATTTTTATTGCGAGATTGTTCTATTTACAGGTGGTAGACACCTCATTTGTTCGATTATCTGAAGACAATGCCATAAAAGTGGTATACGATTATCCGCAAAGAGGATATATTTTCGACAGGAATGGGAAATTGCTGGTTTCCAATCAGCCTTCTTACGATGTAATGGCCATACCAAGAAATGTAAAGGCTTTTGATACGGCCGAATTTTGTAAAATTATTCACATTACCAAAGAAGATCTTGTGCAGAAACTGGACAGGGCAAAAGTTTATTCTCCCTGGTTACCTTCTATAATTATTCCGCAGCTCACAAAATCTGAATATGCTTATCTTCAGGAGAAAATGCGAAATTATGAAGGTTTTTATATTCAGAAGCGATCCTTACGCGATTACCAGACAAAACATGCGGCCAATGTACTGGGTTATATCGCAGAAGTAAACAATAAAATCATTGAAAAAAATCCTTATTATATTTCCGGTGACCTTATAGGAAAACAAGGTGTTGAGGGAGAATATGAAGATCTTTTACGAGGAGTAAAAGGTGTAAAATATATTCAGAAAGACAGGTTTAACCGTGACATTGGACCTTTTAAAGGCGGAATATTTGACACCCTTCCAAAAAAAGGAAAAGATCTTACCATTACTATAGACGAGACTTTACAGGCCTACGGCGAAAAACTGATGAAACATAAACACGGGGGTATTGTAGCAATCGAACCCGGTACCGGAGAGATACTCTCGCTGGTAACTGCCCCGAGTTACGATCCTGCCTTACTTGTTGGAAGGAAAAGATCTGCAAATTTCACCAAGCTTTATTACGATACGATTTCCAAACCCTTATATGACAGGGGCCTGCAGGCACAATATCCTCCCGGTTCCCCTTTTAAAACATTAAATGCCCTTATTGCCCTTCAGGAAAATGTTATAGACACCGATGAGGTTATAAATTGTCCGGGCGGTTATTATTACAATGGCCGTAGACTAATGGCCTGCCATGAAGCTCATGGCCGATTATCGATGATAATGGGAATTGCCGAATCTTGTAATACTTATTTTGCGACCATTTACAAGAGAGTTATTGATAAGTATCCAACTGCCCAGGAGGGGATAGATGCGTGGAATAAGCATGTGAAAAGTTTTGGATTGGGACAGTATTTAGGATACGATTTACCTTCCGGGCAGCCGGGTAAAATCCCCGACTCCAAGTATTATAACAAAATCTATAATTATCCTACCTATAACTGGTATTCTACAGCAACACTTTCTAACGCTATTGGGCAGGGAGAAGTGCTTATGACACCTATACAGCTGGCGAACATGGCTGCGACTATCTCCAATAAAGGATGGTATTATACTCCGCATATCCTGAAAAAAATTAATGGAGAACCTATTTCTAACAAAAAATATACAGAGAAAAATTACACTACTATTGATGCTAAATATTTTAAACCCGTAATTGAAGGTATGCATCAGGTATATAAAAACGGAACAGCTTCTGCCTTACAAATTCCGGGAATCGAAATTGCCGGAAAAACAGGTACTGCCGAAAATTTTATCAAAATTGGAACTAAAAGAGTGCAGCTTACAGATCATTCTATTTTTGTTGCTTTTGCTCCTGTAGATGATCCAAAAATTGCAATTGCTGTGTTTGTGGAAAATGGGTATTGGGGAAGCCGTTATGCAGGAAGAATAGCCAGTTTAATGATTGAAAAATACCTGAAAGGAAAAATTACCCGAACCGATATGGAAGACTGGGTTTTAAGTCACAGCCTTGAAGATGAATATGCAAAACCCTATAGCGGAAAACCTTTTACAATTAACCAATAATGGCTAAAACCACCGTAGGATTCGACTGGGTTACTATTTTACTATATCTTCTTCTGGTTGGTTTTGGATGGATGAATATATATTCGGCTTCCCTCGGGGAACACCCTGGGAATTTTCTTGATTTTAATGAAGTGTACGGCAAACAGGCTGTATGGATCCTTCTGAGTTTTTTAATGATTGTGGTGCTGCTATCCATAGAAGCGAAATTTTATCTTCGCTTCTCCAGCATTATTTATATAATTTCACTCATTTCCATTCTGGGGCTGTTTGCCTTTGGTAAAACCATTAATGGGGCCACCTCGTGGTATGTAATTGGCGGGGTAAGCATTCAACCTGCAGAATTTGCGAAAGTAGCTACGGCCCTGGCTTTAGCAAAATATTTAGGAGACATTCACACCAATATCAAACTTTTTTCTAATCAGCTTAAAGCGTTTGTTATTATAGCATTACCTGCGCTTATTATTTTACCTCAGCCTGATGCCGGAAGCGCTATGGTGTACGCAGCTTTTTTATTTCCCTTATACCGCGAAGGTCTCCCGGGAATCTATCCCATGCTATTATTTTCTGCTATAGTTATCTTTGTTTTAACGCTGTTATTTGGTCCACTATATGTTTCTATAGGTGCCGGAATTGTGTTACTTTTAAGTTTACTTCGAAAGCGAAAAAATCGCCCGAGTTACCTTTTAATCGCCTTAGGAATATTTATGGCAGTGGGATATTCATATTCTGTAGATTATATTTTTCAGAATGTATTCGAACAACGGCACCGGGACAGATTTAATATTGTGTTGGGGAGAGAGGTAGATGCCAAAGGAATTGGCTACAATACTCACCAGAGCGAAATTGCCATAGGTAGCGGCGGATGGCTTGGAAAAGGCTGGACCGAGGGAACGCAAACCAAAGGCCAGTTTGTACCCGAACAGCATACCGATTATATTTTTAGCACTGTAGGCGAAGAATGGGGATTTTTAGGAACTTCTTTGGTTACCCTGCTTTTTATGCTTTTACTAATGAGGCTTTTGTACCTGGCGGAACGGCAAAAATCAGTTTTTAACCGGGTATATGGCTATAGTGTAGCCGGAATTATATTTTTTCACTTCCTGGTGAACGTGGCCATGGTTACGGGAATGTTCCCTACAGTTGGAATTCCTCTGCCCTTTTTTAGTTATGGAGGCTCCGGACTCTGGGGTTTCACCATCCTCCTATTCATATTCCTTAAACTGGATGCCGAAAGGTTGTCCTTTTAGTAAAAGGCTATGAGCAGCGCTGCATGAGTAATATCATAAGGGCAACTACCAAAATGATAGCCGGGTAAATATATTTTCTTTTTAGCATAATCTCATACTTGTTTTTTCCCTTGCGAGACTATATTTATTTTACGCATCAGGTTTAAAAAGTCTTCTTAGTTTGTAACTGCGACATCTATATCCCATTCAAAAAGAAAACGCTTCAGAACTATTTCTGAAGCGTTTTATTAATTTACATTGTAAGCTTAATTTTTAATATCTGCAACTTTATTCTTCTTGATATTATTCACTTTTATATCTTCGAGAACATTTAAAGCTTCCTGTACATAAACATCACTGGAAAGGTTTTGATGCCAACGATCTCTTTTCGCCTTTAAAGTAGTATCTGTTTGATACAAATTTGTTTCATACGGAAGCGAACTATAAGTTAAATTAGTTTTATAGTCATTAATCTCATTAAATCTTTTCGCCTCTTCTTCTGTCAATTCCCGTTGCTTTTTATAAGCCGTATAATTTAAGGGATATACCTCTTCATCTCGTTGTTTCTTCACCCATTCCGCATTTTTTGCAATAAGGTTCAACTGCTTGTTATTGGCCATTCTCTTTTTGCTGTTTGCGATAGCCTGATCGTAATCTATATAACCATCCCAAACTTTATAATCGGCAGGTTCGATTTTATCCCATGGTAGCGGATTTTCATTATCCTTTTCTCCAATATCTATAAAACTGTATCTATCTGGAACCACTACATCACTTTTTACGCCTTCAAGCTGGGTAGATCCCCCATTTACCCTATAAAACTTCTGGGTGGTAAGCTTTAAGGCTCCCAGATCTCCATATTGATTGTTTCTTACTGTCTGATTGAGATCTATAACATTTTGCACAGTTCCTTTTCCGTAGGTCTGTTTACTTCCTATAATTATCGCACGCTTATAATCCTGCATGGCAGCGGCAAGAATTTCTGAAGCGGAGGCCGACAATTCATTTACCAGGATCACTAAAGGGCCATCCCATTCTATAGAAGGATCTTTATCTTCAAGTACTTCTTTGCCTTCCTGCTTTGAACGTACCTGAACCACCGGTCCTTTATCAATAAACAAACCGGCAATATCCACAACGGTTTTCAAAGAACCTCCCCCATTATTTCGAAGATCAAGAACTAAGCCCTGCATTCCCTGTTTTTTAAGACGCGCAATCTCCTTTTTCACATCGGATGCAGCATTTCTGCTGGAATAATTATCCATGTCAAAATAAAACTTAGGCAGATTTATAATTCCGAAGGTTTTACCATCTTTTTGAACAGTAGCAGATTTCGCATAGGTTTCTTCCAGCTCCACCACATCGCGGGTAATGGTTATATCCTCAATATTTCCCATCGCTTTTTTACGAACGGTAAGAGTTACTTTAGTTCCTTTCGGGCCTTTAATAAGATTTACAGCATCATCAAGTCGCATTCCCACAACACTTACAGGACTTTGTTCATCCTCCTGTTTAACTTTAAGAATTACATCGCCTTCACTTAATTTCCCGTTTAGCCAGGCAGGGCCTCCGGAAATTACTTCAACAATAGTGATATCATCACTTTTTTTCTGAAGCCTGGCTCCTATTCCTTCCAGTTTCCCGGACATCTCAATATCGAATCTATCTTTATCCTGAGGAGCGAAATAAAAGGTATGAGGATCAAATTCTTCAACAATGGAATTTATAAATACCGTGAAATAATCCTTTTTTTCAAGGTCATTGCTAATATCAAAATATTCATCCATTGTTTTCCGGGTAGATTTCCGGGCATCTTTCTCTAAATCCACATCACTCAATTTTTTCTCGCTTTTTACAGCAGATGTATCTGTAGAAATAGCTCCCTTATTGGTCTCAGATGATTTTACAGTCAAGTTTTTTTCCTGATCTTCTTTTTTATCAAAATAAGTTCCCAGGGCCGAGAATTTTAACTGCTTTCTCCATCTTTCCTTAAGTTCATCTTTGGAATTTACATAATCGATTTTATCATAATCTGTATTAATTTCCTCCTGTTGGCTAAAATCGAAAGGCTGGGAAAGAAGTTGAGGGTACATATCCTGCACTTCTTTCATTCTTTCTTGAAGACGATTATAGGTAAGATTAAAAAAGGTTAAATCTTTATTTTTTATTTCGTCGTCAATTTGATCTTTATACGCTGAAAATTCTTCTATATCTTTTTTATAGAAGAATCTTTTTAAAGGATCCAAAGCGTCCAGATAATCTTTATAAACCTGTTCAGAGAACTTATCATCTATAGTTCGGGCATCATAATGTCCGTGTTCCAGAACATAAGTAATTAAATCTAATAAAAGTTTATCTTTATCGGGATCCTGTGGTTTTTTGGTGGTAAAACTGCAAGAGGCCGCCGCCATAAGTAGAACCAACAGCAAAATTTTATAATTCCTTTTCATAAACAGCAATAATTTCATTATTTATATCAATCTAAATGCATAAAAAATTATGCCAATACGCCTTTTTTATGCAAAATAATTTACTAGGCGCCTAAGATAAGGTTTCCTTGGGAAATTATTAATTTAGCCGTGCTAAAAAAAACAGAAAGTATGACACCCAAGAAACCTTTGATCCTGGTAACGAATGATGATGGGATAACCGCTCCGGGAATAAGGGCCTTAATTGAAGTTATGAAAGAGCTTGGAGAGGTCGTAGTTGTTGCGCCCGATAGCCCCCAAAGCGCTATGGGACATGCCATCACCATTAGTGATACGTTGTTTTGCGACGCCGTGACTCTGGAAGAAAAAACCCAACATAAGGAATACAGATGTTCCGGAACCCCTGCAGATTGTGTTAAAATCGCTACTCAGGAAATCCTGCGCCGTAAACCCGATTTATGTGTGAGTGGGATTAATCATGGCTCCAATTCTTCCATAAATGTTATTTACAGCGGCACTATGAGTGCTGCAGTAGAAGCCGGAATAGAAGGAATTCCTGCCATTGGATTTTCTCTTACCGATTACTCTCTCGAAGCAGATTTTAATCCTGTAAAAAAATATGTGAAGGAAATTACCCAGCAGGTTTTAAAAAATGGGCTGCCAAAAGGAGTGGTTTTAAACGTAAATATGCCTAATATTAAGGAAAAAGAGATAAAAGGAATAAAAATATGCCGCCAGGCTAAAGCCTATTGGGTAGAAGAATTCGATAAAAGAACGAATCCCCAGGGACGGGATTATTACTGGTTAACGGGAAAATTTGTAAACGAAGATCATGGCGAAGATACCGATGAATGGGCTTTAGCACATGGGTTTATCTCCCTGGTTCCGGTACAATTTGATCTTACGGCACATCATTTTATTCAGGATTTAAACAGCTGGAAGTTAAATGAATAAAATTTATATTCTCATAGGATTTTTAATAGGTATCCTGGCTAATACAGCAGGGATCTTTTTATATATCCTTATTTTTTCAGAAATGAATATAGGGACTACCCTTGCTCATGCTGCCGAAAATGATTTCCTGGGTAAATTAATTGCACTTGGAGCGGTTTTGAACTTTTTTCCTTTCTTTATTTTCCTGAAGAAAAATCTTATTTATCACGCAAGAGGTGTGCTTCTTGCCACCCTGCTTACGGCAGTTATAATAGCAATTACCAAAATTCTGTAATTATGAAGTATTATCTAATCGCAGGAGAAGCTTCGGGCGATTTGCACGCTTCCAACCTAATGAAGGCTTTAAATAAAATAGATGCCGAAGCAGAATTCAGGTTTTGGGGTGGGGATCTTATGCAGAAAGCGGGCGGAAAAATGGTGAAACACTACCGTGACCTTGCTTTTATGGGGTTTTTAGAGGTTTTATTAAATATAAAAACCATTCTAAAGAATATAAAATTCTGTAAAGAAGATATCGCAGCATTTAATCCCGATGTTATTATCTATATAGATTACCCGGGCTTTAATCTTCGAATTGCTAAATGGGCTAAGGAACAGGGTTATAAAAATCATTTTTACATTTCGCCGCAAATCTGGGCATGGAAGGAGAACAGAATCCGGGATATAAAAAGAGACATAGATGAAATGTATGTAATTCTTCCTTTTGAGAAAGAATTTTATGAAGAGAAACACCATTTTCCGGTGCATTTTGTAGGTCACCCTTTACTGGATGCCATTAAACAAAAAGAACAGCTTACCGGGACCAATTTCAAACAAGAGAATAAATTGGATTCCCGTCCAATCATAGCCTTACTTCCCGGGAGTCGAAAACAGGAAATAAACAAAATGTTAAAGACGATGCTGGCCATTACCAACGATTTTAAAGACTATCAGTTTGTGATCGCGGGAGCCCCAAGCCAGGATAAAAAATTCTATGAGCCTTTCATTCAGAAGAAGAATGTGCATCTGGTAATGAACAAAACCTATGATATTTTAAGCCTCTCCACAGCAGCCCTGGTAACCTCGGGGACGGCTACCCTGGAAACGGCGCTTTTTAAGGTGCCGGAAGTTGTGTGTTATAAGGGAAGCAGTGTTTCCTATCAGATTGCCAAAAGGATTATTAACCTTGATTATATTTCGCTGGTGAATTTGATAATGAAGAAAGAAGTTGTAAAAGAATTGATTCAGAACAACTTTAATAAGAACAATTTAAAAAAAGAACTTTATAAAATTTTGGGTTCGGAACGCCGTGAAACAATATTTGGTGAATATTATGAGTTAGAGAAGAAGCTGGGAGGCGCCGGTGCAAGCCAAAAAACGGCAGAACTCCTTTATAATTCAATTAAAAAACCATAGAGGGTTTATGACAAAAAAATTCTGTAACCTGTGTTTTATTTTCTTTATTTTTACACTTTACTCCTGTGGAACTGCCAAATTCAGAAGTAAAACTGAAGAAAATAACTATCAAACTGCTGGAATTATTGATCTCCCTTCCCTTAAAAATTCTTCTGCAGCTTTCAAAAAGCAAGATTCTTTTTCCCACGAAAAAGAAGTTTCGTTAGATGAACAACGAATCCTGGATATAACATCATATGCAAAGGATTTTCAGGGAACAAAATATAAATTTGGGGGTACCAGCCGGCAGGGAATAGATTGTTCCGGACTTATTTATACTTCGTTTTTACATGAAAATATTTCTCTCCCGCGTACTTCCCGTGAAATGTCTCTGCAAGGGGAACAGTTGGCCCTCGAGGAAATAGGTGTTGGCGATCTGTTATTTTTTGAAACCAATAAGAAAAAAGTGGTAAGTCACGTTGGACTGGTGATAAAAATCAACCCAAACGAAATTATTTTTATTCATTCTACCTCTTCTCAGGGAGTAATTATTTCCTCTTTACATGAACATTACTGGCAACAGCATTTTGTGATGGCACGTCGGGTGATATAATTTTTGTAGTATATTCAGGTTAAATACGTTAACATTAACCTTGAACTTTACACTTGTAAAAATTGCAGTCTGTTTTATAGCGGGGATTCTGCTGGGTTCTCTTATTGAAATTCCATTTACCATACTTAGCATCATTGGTTCTTTGCTGCTACTCCTTTTTATTTTTAGTTATATAAGAGCTATAAAATTATTTTTTCCTGATGCAATCTTCGGAATTGTAACAGCCATTTTATGGATATTTTTAGGAGTTTTGGGCATCACCCTTCATTCTCCTAAAAATGAACCCCGGGATTACTCTCATTACACTTCTGGTAATATTATTACAGCGGTGATCGCAGAAAAATTAAAACCCATAAACACCGCAGAGCGATTCTTTATTTCAGTTAAAAAAAAAGACACTCAACGCGCCACCGGAAAAATTCTTTTGATCATAAAACGAAACGGAAATTCCCAGGTGCAGCCCGGAGAGCTCATTGCATTCCCTGCGTATCTTCTGGCGGACCTGAAACCACCATTAAATCCCTACACCTTCAGCTATAAAAACTATCTGGAAAACCTTGGGGTGTACCATCAAATATCATGCGATTATAACCAACTCCAGATTTTAAAGTCCAAGGATTTCAGTATTCAAACCATCGCTGCAAAAATCAGGAACCATCTGCTTTTCAAATTAAAACAACAGGAATTTTCACCAGACGAATTCGCTGTTATTCAGGCACTTTTACTGGGACAACGTCAGGAAATTTCTTCTTCGGTCTATACCAACTATAAAAACGCTGGTGTAATACACATTCTTGCTATTTCCGGGTTACATGTGGGAATTCTTTTGCTGATTCTTTCCTGGCTTTTTAAACCTATAGAAAAAGTGAAAAATGGCGTTCTTATAAAATCTCTTCTTGTAATCACCTTTCTATGGATTTTTGCAATAATTTCGGGACTTTCTCCTTCAGTAGTCAGAGCGGTAACCATGTTTTCCTTCATTGCCCTGGGAATGCAATTAAACCGAAAAACCAATTTGCTTAATGCGGTTTTCATTTCGCTACTTGCACTACTGGCATTAAACCCTAAGTATCTGTTCCAGGTTGGTTTTCAATTAAGTTATGCCGCGGTGCTCGCTATCGCTACTTTCCAGCCTTTATTTCTAAAAATTTATTATCCTGCGAATAAACTGCTACAATATTTCTGGAAACTATTAAGCGTAACCCTTGCCGCGCAGATTGGGGTGCTGCCGTTAAGTCTGTATTATTTTCATCAGTTTCCGGGTTTATTTTTTGCTTCTAATCTCCTTATCCTTCCTTTTTTAGGAATAATACTAGGAATGGGAATTTTAGTAATTGTTCTCGCATTATTGAATATACTCCCTCATTTTTTAGCGGAAGCTTACGGATTATTAATACACCTAATGAATGAAGTTGTAGGAAAAGTGGCGGCACAGGAAAATTTTGTTCTTCATAAAATTTACATGCCACTTCTAGTTTGTATCGGGATTTATATTTTGATTTTTTTAATTTATAGAACCCTGCTAAACCGAAACTATAAAAGCCTGATTTTATTATTAATTGCTGTTATTGGTTTTCAGGGAATACTTATTCGCGATAAAATCCGAAGAAGCCAGAATGAAGTAGTGGTTTTTCAGAAACCTGCCACCAGCATAATTGGTATTAAACGTAACGATAATCTTACGCTCCTGGAAAAACCGCTGTTCGATACTTTACCGGGCTTTGTAGAAGATTATTTCTTAAACTTTAAGATAGATTCCTATTCAATTAAGCCCCTTTCCAATGTAATTACAATTGCTGAAAAAAATATTCTTATAATCGACAGCAATGCTGTTTACCATCTTCCCCGGTTTAAAACTGATGTTTTGATATTTACGAATTCCCCAAAACTGAATCTTGACAGGCTAATTTCTGAAATAAAACCGCAACTAATTCTGGCAGATGGCAGTAACTATAAAAGTTATGTAAATCTTTGGCGGCAAACCTGTTCTACAAAAAAAATCCCTTTTCACAGTACTGCAGAAAAGGGAGCTTTTATAATTCAGAAATCCAGTTTAACAAGATCTCTTAACTAACACTTAATCTTTGAATGTACCTTTAAAATCTTCCTGATATTTTTGCCAGGCATCGGCTGTATTTAGCTTTTTGTAATCGTCGTTCGCGATCATTTTCAAATAAATCTCAAGCTGTGCGGGAGTACGGTAGCCCATAACGGGTGCAATTACATTGGCCTTTTCATCAAAAAACACAATGCTGGGATAACCAGATATCTTTAATGCATTAGCAAAAAAATGCTGGCTGTTTCTTCCTTGGCGGCCTTTTACATAATTAGGGTTGGTATAATTGAAGTCCTTATAGTTGATTTCCTCTGTACCTTCAGCATTAAATTTAACGGCGTAAAAATTCTTATTCACAAAATCTACCACATCTTTGTTGTGGAAGGTATTTTTATCCATCATTTTACAGGGCCCGCACCAATCTGTATAAGCATCCATCATAATTTTTTTCGGATCCTTTTTTTGTGCCGCGAGTGCTTCATTCATACTCATCCATTTAATTTCCTGTGCTTGTGAGACAGCCACTATAAAGAAGAAAAATAAAAAGTAGTTTAGTAATTTCATAAGAAGTTTTTAATTGCTAAAATTTCAATAATCATTCCAACTTAAAAATATTAAAATTTACTTTTAAAATTAATGAATCCCGTGCATTAATTTTTTCAGCAACGGATTCAGCAATATAATCAAAACACCTGCTGCTGCCGGAACTATAAAAAACAAAAGGAAGAAAGTAGATAAGGAATATTCTGCTGTAATTTTATCGATCATTCCGCCTGTTGTACCGGCAAGTTTATTTCCTATGGCAATAGCCAGATACCAGATCCCAAACATAAAAGCAATCATTCTGCCGGGCACCAGTTTACTTAAGTATGAAAGACCTACAGGTGAAAGACAAAGCTCACCCAGGGTATGGAACAGATAGGCAAAAACAAGCCATATCATACTTACTGCCGCCACTTTTGCTCCCGAAGGAATACCGGAAGCTCCATAAGCCAGCGATAAAAATCCTACACCCAGTAAAATTAATCCGGCACCATATTTTACTGCTCCGGAGGGATTGTATTTACTTTCCCATAATTTGGAGAACAGAGGCGCAAAAATAATTATAAACAGGGAGTTAAGAACACTGAACCAGGAAGCGGGAACTTCTGGATTAGCCTGATTATATTGCTCATAAAGCATATAAATTACAATAACCCAGATAATGGTAAAGCTAAATCCCAAAAAGATATTGGAAAGAGCATATTTCTCGAATGTCTGTCGAAATAATTTATAAAGAACCCAGGTAATTATTGCTAGGGGAATGATGGTAATTGCGGTATTAACCACTCGGAAAATGTTTGCTGAATTTCCATTTAAAACCCTGTCTGTATAATCTGCAGCAAAAATAGTCATAGAGCCTCCGGCCTGTTCAAAAGCAGCCCAGAAAAAAATCGTAAAAAAAGCAAAAATAGAAACCGCAATCATTCGATCTCTAACCACAGGCATGTACCTTGCAATCCTGGATATTAATAATATAAGAAAAAGGAAAAGTGCAAAGAGAATTACAATATTAGAACCGTCCATTCCCCCTATTTGAAAATCAAAAAGATTTATTCCGCCAATTTTAGACATTGGGTCGTTAATAACCCAAATAATCCCAATAATAGCACTTACCGCAATAATAACTTTATCTAACAGTGTAAATGGATTGAGTTTCTCAATCTTTTCGTCTATAGTTTTATTTAATGTTTCTTTATTCGGTTTTTTTCCGATCTCGCCAAAAATATTTTGAGCGAAATAGAACTGAAGCATTCCTAAAAACATAAACACGCCGGCAAGGCCAAAGCCATAATGCCACCCTATTTCTTCTCCCACATAGCCGCACAAAAGAATCCCCAGAAAAGCGCCCGAGTTCACGCCCATGTAAAAAATAGTATAAGCCCCATCTTTTTTCTCCGGTCTTCCTTCATACATATGAGAAATAATAGAGGTCATATTGGGTTTAAAGAAACCGTTGCCGGCCACCAGGAAGAAAAGGCCCAGATAAAGTGTAAATTCAGAATTCATGGCCATCGATGCATGACCCAGGGTCATAATGAAAGCACCAAGAACCACGGCATTACGATATCCCATATATCTATCGGCTATGTAACCACCAATAATTGGCGTTAAATATACCAAGGAGGTATACGTTCCATAAAGGGCGAGGGCATTTTCACGAGGCCAGCCCCAGCCTTCGTCAAAAAGCGAAGATGTTAAAAACAATACCAGTAAAGCGCGCATTCCATAGTAAGAAAAACGCTCCCACATTTCAGTGAAAAATAAAACAAACAATCCGGCGGGATGCCCCAGGACATTTGTTTTAAAAAAGTCCTGCGCCGATTGAGTTTCAGTAGCCATACTTATTTTAAAATTTATTCAACTTCGTTATCTGCAATTTCATACTGTTCCTGCTCCAGCATTTCCCGTTCATTATCCTCGGCGCCGTGGGTAAGCCGTTTAAGAGGTTTAAGCAACAGAATTACGACAGTACCAAAAATTACGGTAAATATTGTTATGGAAATAAAGGTCCAGAATTCAGACCGGGTTTGTACCTCATCAATTATAAGAGCTCCGCTATAATCGAGGCTATTATCTGCCGATGTATCTTCCCCGTTCAGATTTTCATTTTTATTAAAAGTGAAAGTTGCGTGATAAGGATTTTCCCTGGAAATATTATCCTCCTCAAATCCTTTCATTATTTCAGATTTTTTAGCATCCTTTTCAAATTTAATAATAGAAATCATGGATTTGCTATTGTCTTCATCTACAGCCGCTATTTGTCCATTTTCAGGATACATTAAGGCGCGTAGTTTAAAGTTTTGACCTTTCGCCAGGATGCTATCTGCCGGATTCAAAAATGGCTGAAGATCGGCTTTACTCGCGGTAAGTTCTATATTAATGGGTTCACTTTGAGAAGCTTCTCCCACAATACCTGCAACCTTATTCCCTAAACCTGTAGCCGCAAAATATACACCCATCATAAGGGAGGCATATTTTACCGGAGCGAGTTTGGTAATAAAGGAAAGCGATACCGGTGAAGAGCAAAGTTCACCAATGGTATGCAATAAATAGGCTAACGCCAGCCAGTACATGGCAGATTTTTCTCCGCCAGGCACATATTGATGAGCTGCACCTGCCATAAACAGGAACCCTAAGCCCATGATAATCACCCCGGTGGCCATCTTAAAGATGGATGAGGCTTCTTTGTTTTTTAATTTTCTGCGCGCCCAGAAATTAGCCACAATCACTCCAAAAATTATAATAAACATTGCGTTTAATGACTGGAACCAGGAAGCCGGTATTTCATTCCCTATTAAAGGAAGTGTAAAAGGCAGTATTCGATTTGTTTTTTCCAGGGCATAAATATTCATTAATCCCCCGGCCTGTTCAAAAGCACCCCAGAAAACAACTACAAGAATAAACGATAACAACATAACCACATAGCGATCCTTCATTACCTGCGTGGTTAAATCTTTATAAACCATAAGCATCATGGCGGTAACCAGTGTAAGGAATACATAGAGTAGTCCATAAGAAACCGATTCAGCAAACAGATAATACAGTGAGGCCGCCATTAAAATAGATGTAATTATAAGTTGCAATGGAGATTTAAACAAATCTTTAAACATACTTCCCAGGGTGGCGCCGTCATTTCGCTCAACTTTTGAAAGCAAATTCCCCACATTCTCAAGGTATTTTTGCCCCCACATATAAACCAAGAGTCCTAAAGCCATAGCAATTCCTGCCAGGCCAAACCCCCAGTGCCATCCTATATTCTCACCCACATAACCCACTATTAAACTGGAAAGAAAAGCCCCAAGGTTTATCCCTATATAAAATATTGTAAATCCTTTATCCCTCCGGATATCCCCTTTTTTATAAAGCCCGCCAACCATAGTAGAAATATTCGCCTTAAGCATTCCCACTCCAATAATAATTAGAACTAATCCGCCATAGAAAGCCACCATATTCTGGACGGCAAGAATAGTATGGCCCAACACAAGGATCACCCCTCCCAGAAGCACGGTTTTCTTTTGTCCTAGGAGCTTATCGGCAATAATTCCTCCTGGAATGGAAGAAACGTATACCAACATAGTGTACCAACCATAGAGGGCAATAGCTTCAGCAGAAGTCCATCCTAAGCCGGGATTATGTTTGGTAGTTGAACTTATTAGATATAAAACCAGAATTGCTCTCATCCCATAATAGGAGAAGCGTTCCCACATTTCGGTAAAAAATAAAATATATAATCCTATAGGGTGCCCAAACAATTCTTTTTGATGGACCTGACGTGCCGGAGTATTTGCCATGAAATTATTTATAATTTTTTCTAGGCCAAGTTTACTAAAATTTAAGCAAAAAATGAGCGTTCAGGCTGTTAAATACTAACAAATTGTTAAATTTAATATACAGAGATCGAGAATTCCTTCTTTTCAAACTTCTCCAGGAAGCGTATAAGAAGTACCAGTAATTGTATCTTTGTGGTAAAATTTGAGCAAATGACCCAACCCGTTACCGGTTTTTCCAAACTCAGTAAGGAAGAAAAAATTAGCTGGTTATCTGAAACCTATTTAAAAGATTTTCCACAAGGAAAAGCTGTATTAAAACAATATTGGAACGAAGATAAAAAGCTACAGCAGTTACACGAAGAGTTTACAGAAAACACTCTCAGCAATTTTTATCTGCCTTTTGGAATAGCTCCAAATTTTCTTATTAATGGTAAATTGTTTGCCATTCCTATGGCTATAGAAGAGAGCTCGGTAATCGCAGCCGCAAGCAAAGCAGCAAAATTCTGGGGAACCCGCGGTGGATTTAAGACCGAAGTATTAAACACAAAAAAGGTAGGTCAGGTTCATTTTAAATTTAAGGGAGACGCCTCTAAGCTGAAGAAATTCTTCAGCCTCAAAAAAGATATCCTGTTAGCATCTGTGCACCCCATTACCCAAAATATGGAAAAAAGAGGAGGCGGGGTTCTGGAGTTAAAATTAAAGGACAAAACTGCTTTTCTGGATAACTATTTCCAACTAGAGGCCACGTTTGAGACCAAAGATTCTATGGGCGCCAACTTTATAAACTCCTGTCTGGAGCGTTTTGCTGAGGTTTTAAAAATAGAAATTTCCAACTTTAAAGATTTTTCTGAAACCGAAAAACAGCCGGAGATCATTATGAGCATTCTCTCCAATTTTGTGCCCGAATGCGTGGTTAGAGCAGAGGTTTCCTGCAAAGTTGAGGACCTAACAGATGGAAAACACATAGAAGGCAAAAATTTTGCAGAAAAATTCCTAACCGCAGTCAAGATTGCCGAAGTAGAGCCTTATCGGGCGGTTACCCACAATAAAGGAATGATGAATGGTATTGATGCTGTGGTTATCGCTACAGGAAACGACTTTCGTGCCGTAGAGGCAGGTATTCACGCATACGCCGCAAAAGAAGGAACGTACTCCAGTCTTACCCATGCCAGCGTGGAAGATGGGATATTTAAATTCTGGACAGAAATTCCTTTAGCGGTAGGGACCGTAGGAGGTCTTACCAATTTACACCCTCTGGTAAAAGTAGCTTTGGAAATACTTCAAAAACCCGATGCCCAACAGCTTATGCAAATAATCGCCGTAGCAGGCCTTGCACAAAATTTTGGGGCTGTAAAATCATTGGTAACCACCGGAATTCAGCAAGGGCATATGAAAATGCATTTAATAAATATTCTTAATCAGCATATAGCTACTCAGAGAGAAAAAGAAAGTCTTATTGAATATTTTAAAACTCATACCGTTACACATTCCAGCGTTACTGAGCAACTTGAGAAATTAAGAAGCTGAAAAACTAAATAGATAATGTCACAACAATTTAGAAGCAACGGCAAACTTTTACTCACAGGAGAATACGTGGTGCTGGATGGAGCCATGGCTTTAACCTTGCCTACAAAGTTTGGGCAGACCATGGAGGTTTCCGGGCTTAACAACAATGAAATTTATTGGCAGGCACAAGATAATAAAGGAAACATTTGGCTGGAAATAAGCTTTCCATTTAAAAATGGTGAAATTACAGATATACATACCTCAGGGGTTAATGAAAACATTCGTTCTCTACAAAATATTCTTTCTGAAGCCTTTAAACTTGCGAAGACCACCAGAAAAGAAAAAGGTTATCATATAAAAACTCAACTGGAATTTCCTGCAAACTGGGGTCTGGGCAGTTCTTCAACTTTAATAAACAATCTGGCCCAATGGCTTAATTTAGATGCGTATACTTTACTTGAAAATACATTTAAGGGAAGCGGATTTGATATAGCAGCTGCGCAGAGCAATACCCCTGTAACCTATCAGGTTTGCGGGAATTCAAGAAGTATTTTAACAACGAGTTTTAACCCGGCTTTTGCCAGTGATCTGTTTTTTGTCCACCTTAATCAAAAACAGAACAGCAGGAATTCTATAGCCCATTACCGAGCGCAATCGCAGGACATTCTGTATTCGTCTATTGAAAAGATTTCTGCTTTAACAGACAGTTTTTTAAGCTGTGATAATTTGGAGGAATTCAAATTACTGATAGAGATTCACGAAAATATTATTTCCAGTCTGGTAAATCTTCCGAAGGTAAAAACGCGGCTTTTCCACGATTTCCCTGGAGCCATAAAGAGCCTGGGGGGCTGGGGAGGTGACTTTATTCTGGCCACAGGAAAAGAAGCAGAAAAACAGTACTTCAGAGAAAAAGGATACTCCACCATCCTCACCTATTCAGAAATGATCTTGTAAACAAGAAAACCCTGCAAAAGCAGGGTTTTATATTCAGGAAAAATATCTTTTTAATAGAAGCGCGCACGATTATCCTTGATATCGGCGTTATCTTTTAAGGCTTCAAAAACTCTGGTATTTACAGTCTGTCTTCTTTGAGCGGTTTCCTTCAAGGCAAAACCTTTATAGTTTTTCATTTCGGGAGCTTTATGAAGTTCTTCCAGTTTTACAACATATACACCTTTATCGCCCTTAATAGGCTTACTTACCTGTCCTTTTTCCAGAGAAAAAGCAGCCCCTAACACTTCCGGTTCTCTTCCTGCTCCTGCCAGAGTAGGGTTATCAAGATTCACCGCATTTGCGGTCTGAACACTTACATTATGGTTTTGAGCTATCTGGCCCAGGGAAGTTCCTTTAATTTTATCTTTAATTAATTTGGCCTTTTTTTCTTTTTGAAGAATAGGAGTCACCGTAGCCGAAGCATTTTCGGGTGTCATTAGGCCTTTTTCGTTAATTGCGGTAAGTTGTGCTACAACATACCCATTGGTAGTTTCAAAACGTTTAATAGCTCCTTTATCTACATCGTCCTTGAAGGCCCACTGAACGATACGACGTTGAGAACCTACACCTGGAATGTTCTCATCAAGAACTTTCATATCCCGAACGGTTTTCACATCATAATTATCGGTTTTAGCAACATCTGTAAAGCCTTTATTTTTAGCGGCCATTTCAAACTTAGTCACTTTGGTGAAAAGGTCGTTTAACGATTTTTCTGAAGGTTCTATATCACGAGCTACCGTAGCAATTTTCACAGCTTTTTTCTTAGCGGTTTTATCTTCAATATGAATTACGTGATAGCCAAAATTGGTTTCCACAACCCCTATTTCGCCTTTATCGTGACTAAATACAAAATCATTAAAGTCACCAACCATCATTCCCGGTCTAAACCATCCAAGTTCACCTCCCTTAACCGCGGATCCCTGATCCTGCGAAAAGGTTTTAGCCAGTGACTCGAATTTAGACGTATCCTTTTTAACAACGCCGGCGATACTGTCGGCCAGCTGTTTTGCTTCATTTTTGGTGCGCTCGGTTCCCTGAGCGGTTTGCAGTCCTTTCCATGAAATCATGATATGGCTTGCTTTAGCCGAATCTGCCATTTCTTTTGTATCCAGCATTCTGGTAGCTTTCCAGTAGCCACCTTCTTTATACGGCCCAAAAACATCCCCCGGGTTAAGATTAAAAATTTCGTTAGCATGGTCGCCACGAATTTCATCTTTAAAAATATATTTGTCCTGAAATGGGATATCTGAGTTTCGGTTTACAAAATCTTCAATATTGTCCTTAGAAATATTTTTAAACCCTGGAAGGGTATCATTTGCGTTAGAAGCTGAATTGAATTCAACTCTGCTATCCATCATCTGGGTTAAATCTATTTTGGTTTGCTCTGCATCTGCACTAGAGGCTCCTTCCGGAAAATAGACATACTGAATATCACGGGTAGTTTCCGTTTGAAAACGATCTGAATGATCGTTGATATAGCTTTTTATTTCTTCTTTAGAAATATTTACTTCAGAATCCGGGATACTGCTGTAAGGAATCTGAACAAATTGAAGGTCTATATTATCATTCGCCATTTTATAAGCCTGTTCCCCTTCAACAAGAGTTGCGCTAATTCCCGCTCTTATGAGATTAAAATATATATTTTCCCTCGCAGATTCTGCAATCGAATTTTCATAGCTCAACCATTGCTGATAGGCCTGTGGAGAGGTAGCCTTTAAATTGGCAACATATTCCTGAAGTTTATTCTCATCGAACATTCCGGCCTCGTTGGTAAAATTAGGATTCCCGGAAAGTTGTTGACGAAGCGCCTGTTTGACCTGAGCTTCTCCTACCTCAATACCTAATTTATCCATTTCTTCTTTAAGAACTACTTCCCGTAACTTTGCGTTCCAAACCTGATTTACCACCTGAGTAGTAGTCGCATTTGGACCCATATTACGCTGATAAGCTTCTACCTGCCGGGCAAAATCCTCTCTGCTAATATCCTCACCATTTACCGTCGCGATTACATTCTGAGAATTTTTCGACTTGAATCCGCCGTTTTTAATCAACCCGGAAAGGATAAAGGCGAACAACGCTAATCCAATGATACCAATTAGAAAAACAGAACGTTGTCTTATTTTATTTAATACTGCCATTTGTAGTTGTAATTTATTCTAATACAGGGGGCGAAAGTAGTGTTTTTAAGCAAATTATAAAACTTAATATTTGCAAAATTTTAACTAGGGCGCTTATTTAATCTTTCTGGGAAATTTGCAGCTCCACAAGCTCGATTTTGGTATTGGAAGCTTCTAAGATTTTAATCTTGAATTCTTCAATTCTTACCTCCTCCATTTGCTGCGGAATTTCTTCGGTATGATTGGTTATAAAACCTCCCAGAGTTTCATAATTTTCTCCTTCAGGAATTTCAAGTTTATAAGTTTCATTTAAGTAATCCACCTCCAAGCGGGCAGAGAATTTGTAATGGTCATCTCCCAGCTTTTCTTCTACCAATACCACGGGATCGTGCTCATCTTCAATTTCCCCAAAAAGCTCTTCAACGATATCTTCAATAGTGATCATCCCGCTGGTACCTCCATATTCATCTATAACAACCGCGATACTCTTTCGTTTTTTTATAAGAATATTTAATACATCTTTCACCCACATGGTCTCGGGGACAAAAACCACAGGCAACAGTACAGATTTGAGGGTCTTTGGTTTTTTAAAGAGTTCGAAGGAATGAATATACCCTATAATATCATCTATAGTTTCGTTATAAATAAGAATTTTAGAAAGACCGGTTTCGGTAAAAGTTTCAATAAGATCCTGGGGAGCGGCTTTCTGATCTACCGCCACAATTTCGGTCCTGGGAACCATAACTTCGCGGGCTTTGATATCTGAAAACTCCAGGGCATTCTGGAAAATCTGTATTTCAGAATCTACATCTTCATGAGATTCTACGGTTTCCATTTGTTCACTAATAAAGTTTCCCAATTCTACTTTACTGAATGCCAATTGTACTTCATCGCCTTCAGTTTTAAAGAATCTTTTAAGAATAACATCAGAAATCCAGATAATAAAGGAAGAAATTACCCCGAAAATCATATAAAACAGATAGGCGGGAACCGCAAAAAACTTCAGTAAGGAATTCGCATAGATCTGGAAAAACACCTTTGGAAGAAATTCTGCAGTAAACAAGATTACCAGGGTAGAAATAAGGGTTTGAGTAAACAGACTAAAGTCTACCAGTAATATATTTAATATTACATTCTGTACCGGGAGAAAACTGTTAAGCCAAACCATTATAAGATCACCCATATAAAAACCATATACCACCAAAGCGATATTATTCCCAACCAACATGGTAGCAATAAATTTCGAAGGTTTTTTGGTGAGCCTTTTAAGGATATTAGCTAAAAACCCAGATTGCCTCTTCTCAATTTCAATAAATATTTTGTTGGAAGATACATAGGCGATTTCCATACCGGAGAAAAAAGCGGAAAGCACCAACATACAAACGATAATAATGACATTGAGCTCCATAGGCTAGCGATTCCTTTCCTCAAACTTCTTTCGGAAACGTCTTTTGAAGAAAAACATAAAAATAGCCACCACTGTAAAACCTAAAAACAGGTACGCTCTGTTACGTTCCATATTCCAAATGCGGATTCCCTCATAAAGAAAAAAGGCCCCTATTACCAGGTAGGCATATTCGAAAAATTTAAAGAACTTCATCATTTGTTTTTCTCTTCTATAACTTGAACTCCCACATTGCTGCGGGAACGAAAATTAGTGAAATTTAAATCGGAATCAAAGCCCTGGCCGTCATTAACCGCTCCGTTGGCAAAGCGTATTTTATTGGGTTTATCTGTAAAAACCCATCCTATGGCCTGATCCCAGTATAATTGTTCTGCTTCCAGGCGTGTACTGTCACTGGTAATTAAAACCACATTCCCCTGCAAATCTATAAGTCCTGTTTCATCGTAAATAACTGCATAATTAGCGGTTACTGTATTCTTATTATGTTTTTCATCATAAAAATCCACTTTAACCCCATCGGGAAATATACGATACGGAAAATCCATATTGGTAAAATCAAGCATTTTGGGGCTTTTTAAAGTGGCCACTACCCTGCCGGAGTCAGTGTATTTCAAATCCATATTCTCTCCTATTGCCTGCGGATTATCGCCCTGCTTTTCCAGAGCCCGCATCTTATTTAGATTACCTTCACATGAAAAAAGCATTGTCACAGCGAAAACTGTGACAATGCCATAAATTATTTTCTGATATGTGATCATTAAATGATTTACAATGAAGGTACCCTAACACTTTCTCCAATCCAACAACCGATATGGATTGTTTGACCCGCTTTCCCAGCCTGGAAGATTTCTGATTTCTGTGGAGCTCTACCTTTGTAAGCAGCTACTGTTTTATTAGCAACATCGCTTAATGATGGGTCTACACGACCTGCTTTTGCAGCATAATCTGCAGCCAACCAATAAACGGCTCTTTTAGAGAAAGCATCTTCACCGCAGCTGTTGGCGCTTTGAACATACATACTTGCGATATGAAGATAAGCGGTTCCGGCCGATGGTTTTGCACTAAGGGCTTTTCGATAGAAAGAACGCGCTTGTGAAAAATTACCTTTATGTCTGTAGTTATCTGCAATCTTCATATAAACCCTGGATTTATCTGAAGGATTAGTTTCAAGTTCTGCAGACTCATTATAATATTTCAGCGCTTCAGAGCTTTGCCCTTTAGCTTCTGCCAACTGACCTAAGTATAGGGCAGATTTTGCAGAAGGTTCAGCTTCATGTAATGCCTGAGTTATTTTAAAGAAAATAGGATCGTCCGTACAATCTTTGGCAGATAATCTGCTGGATGCTATTTTTAACCAGGAAACATCTCCTTTTCTTGCTTCAAAATCTTTAGTATAAAGAGGAATAAGATTATCACAATCTGCTCTTTGTCCCAGTTTTGCATTAATACTGTTTTTTACAGTATTATAAGCCTTAAGGTTAATTTCTGAATTTTTTACTAACGTAGTTTCTTTACTGGTTAATTCCTCCCCGGCATCCTGTTTTTCGATAAGAGGAGCTATGTTTTTTGCCATTTTATTCTGCTCTTCTTCTATTTTAGAGATCACCTCATCATAATTAGCAAAAACATCATCTAATGTTTTTTCGCCTGCATCCTGAAGATCTACTAATAAAGAGAAGTCGGCGTAAAGGGCTTTAGGACTGTTAAAGTTTTCGCGATCTTCGTGAAAAGCTTTATCCAAAGCCTCAAATTGTTCTTCTTTTGTTCCAATTCCATTTTCATACTTCAGCATAGCAATATCACTTTCAACATCACCTTTACTGGTTTTTTCAGGGAAATATTTTAAACGATCATTCAATAGCTGAATCATTTGTTCGATATACTCAGTTTTTTCATCTCCCTGAGCCTTATCAATTTTATCGTCCAAAATAATCTTCAAATATTGGAAAGTTGCCAGACTGTAGGTAGGACAGTCTTCTTTTACTTCCATTAAAGGCTTAAAAGCCTGGTCGTATTTTTTCGCCTTGGCATTATCATAAGCTAGAGCTGCTTTTGTGGCACAATCACTGGACTGTGCCTTCATCAGGCTGGTACCTAATAACAATCCGGAGAGAAGAAGTATAAATTTCGTTTTCATTTTTTTTTATTTATAGTGGTTAATCAAATTTTCTTTGCACGAACCATTTATCGTTTAATGACAAACTTAAAGAAAGTTTAAAAAAGTTCTCTTTAATAAGGTTAGAATTTGTTGTACCGCGCTGTCCATACTCAATTCCAACATTCACATTTGAGAAATCCTGTCCTGCTGGTAATCCTAGTCCAAAAGATATGCCAAACTCGTCTATGCCCTGATTATTCAGATTCAATCCGGTTTCTTCGTATCTTACTCCGGCCCGGTAAACAACCCGTTTAAAGTAACTTGTAATAGAATTATATTCGGGAATATAAAATCCCCCTATTATATATTGGGAAGCATCTTCATACTTATAATTTTGCCCTGTAAGAGCCGCAAAGTTGAAATCGCTGGATTTTATTTTAGTATATTCTGCTCCTGCAAACCATTTATTTGGTACTCCCAGGCCTGCACCCAGGCTAAATTGGGAGGGCAGGGTTAAATCATTGGCGGGAAAAGCAATGTTGTTTTCAGTATTTACAACCTCTGTACCGTCAGCGGCAGCGGTAATTGTGGCAACATTCCTCATTCGTTCCTCAGTAATATTTACTTCCGGCTGATAGGTGGCCGCAGAAAAAAGTGTCAATTTATTTGCAATCTCCTTCTGGTAATCTATTCCAAAATTAAAATTAAAGCCATGTAAATCACTTCTGTTTATTTCTCGGGTTCCAAATTGAACCCCCCTTTGTATAGCTGTATATCTTTTTTGTACATTTCCAAAGTTGTAATCTACCCCTACCCCTAAACTCAAAGCAGGAGTTACGGCATATCCGGCAGTTAAAAACACCTTATTCATCCCCCCGCGACCAGAGAACCGATTAATTGTTCCCTCATTGGTATCTAAAATACGATAGCCAACTGTGGTATAGGGTATCAATCCGAATCCAAAACTCAACTTACCTGTGGGAAGTCCCAGAGCAAGGTAATCCAGAGACGTATTCTTAACATTATCGGTTTTGGTACCATCATCGAGAGTGGCCGTTCTATAACTACCTCCCACTGTAAAAGTAGTCAGTTTTAACCGTCCGTATGAGGCCGGGTTTCGAAGATTTACATGGATGCTATCAGAAAAAATACTTAGCCCTCCCATCGAATAATTTTCGGTAGTTCCTTTAAATTTGGTGAGACCGATTCCATAAAAGGAATATGGAGATGAATTTTCTTCTTGCGCAGCCATAAAAGCAGTGGATAGTAAGGCTACGATTATTATAAATCGTTTAATCATTGAGATTTATTAAATTCTAAAATGTAATTCAACCCTTTTAGGAGGAAATTTGAGTTGGCAAAGATGCTATTTTTTAATCTTTTACACAAAATTTGTGCATCTCCACCGGTCAAAATTATTGTTAAATCTTGAAATTGGTCTTTATACTGGGAAATTATACCGTCAATTTCGGCAGTAATTCCATTTATAATTCCACTATGAATACAATTTTTTGTGGTGGTCGCAATAAGCTGCATCTCGCCTTCTGGTTCTAATAACGGTAAATTTTGGGTAAACGTATGTACTGCTTTGTATCGCATTTGGATGCCTGGAGAAATAGCGCCTCCAAGATATTCATTTTCAGCAGTTTTTAAATCATAAGTAACACAACTTCCGGCATCAATTACAAGCACATTTTTACCGGGATATTCACTTGCGGCAGCAGAGATAAGCGCAATTCTGTCATGCCCCAGGGTTTTAGGCGATTCATATTTATTTATAAAAAGTTGGGGCAAATCGCAATCTAACATCAGGAGATTATAATTCTCCTGAAGAAAATGTAAGCCTTGAACAGGTATTTTTATTACCGAAGAAAGAAGTACATCCTCAATTTCAATATATTTTGAAGCCAGTTCTTCAAGATTTTTTAAAAATTCACTTTTTAAAAAAAATTTCTTTACCACTAGCTTATTTTCCTGAAAAACAGCCGATTTAACAAGGGTATTTCCTAAGTCTATTACCAGGTTCATGGAGATTCTTTAAAAAAGCGAAGTTACAAAAGCAATTTTTTAAATTTTCCTTTGTGGGTTAATAAAATTGAAATTATATTTGCACCCGCTTGAAAGGCTTAGAGCAAGCCTGCAAAGTAACTGGTGCCTTAGCTCAGTTGGTAGAGCAAAGGACTGAAAATCCTTGTGTCCCTGGTTCGATTCCTGGAGGCACCACTTAAAAACCCGCGACTTACGTTGCGGGTTTTTTTGTTACATTTCTTCCTGAACCTCGTATAATTGAAGGTTTTGAAGATAATCTGAATCAATAAACATTACTGTTCACCTGCTGCAATTAAAGTATAGGAATTGGTAAAGTCTGAAAGAAAATTTTTTTAAACATAATTAAAACTCCGTTCAGGAAAAGGTATACGACTTCTTTAAATTTTAGGATTTTAAGCCGTACTGAAGTAATAGATTTATTGAAATAGAAAACCCTGCAGATAACTGCAAAGCTTAATCACCTGTATTACCGGGAATTGACCAAAGAGAGATTATTATTTTTTTTCCCAGTATTGCGGGGCTGTGTTTTCGCTTTCCTGATTCCAGTATTTGCCGGTGACCTTGTGGCCATCGAAAGTTTTAAGTTTTCGTTCGTAAACGGCCACAACGGGGTTAAAGGTAATATCGGTAACTCCCACCGTATAAAACTGAGGTTCTTCCTCACTTTTGCGTTTTTCCTCATCTACAATTACTTCGAAGCCATTGTGCTCCAGGAGTCGTTTTAGAAAATCCTTTCTGTTCTCATCGATTTTCTTTTCGATGAAGCTTACGCGGGTATCGCCTATGCTGCCAAATGTATGTTTGCCTTCAAGTGCCATAATCTCTTATTTAAGAATCCCACTTAACTGATAAATATAATCGTATAGTGGGCTGTACAAACCAAGGGCCAGAATTCCAGCCACGGTCAACAACAGCCCTATCCTCATATAGACCTTATTCCTAAAAAAGGGTATCGGGTCGTCTCCTTTTCTCAAAAACATTGCCCTGATTACGAGCAGATAATAGTAAAGAGAGATAGTAACGTTCACCACTGCAAGGAATACCAGTAAATAATAACCCTGACTTGCCGCAGCAGTAAAGAGGAAAAATTTTCCGAAGAATCCGGCCACAGGTGGAATGCCAGCCAGGGAGAACAAGGCCAGCATCATTACCAGGCTTAGTTTTGGGTTCGTTCTGTACAAACCTTCATAATCTCTCATGTTTTCCTTTCCAGTTTGCTGGGAAATTGCCTGCACCACTCCAAAAGCTGCCAGGTTAGAAAAAATATAAATGGTCACGAAATATACCACCGTGGCCGTTCCTAATTGAGTTCCGGTAATCAGCCCTAATAAAATAAAACCGGCCTGTGCGATGGAGGAGAAAGCCAGGAATCGTTTCATATTCTGTTGCCGCAAGGCAAAAAGGTTCCCCGTGAACATAGTTGCCAATGCAAGAACATAGATAATCTTTTCCCATACTTCCATCAGTGGTTTCAAAACACTGAATAGTAATATCATTAAAATAAATACCGCGGCTCCTTTTGAAATTACCGAAAGATAGGAGGCAATACTTATGGGTGCCCCTTCATAGACATCGGCAGTCCAGAAATGGAAGGGAACCAGAGAGATCTTAAAGGCCAGGCCTGCAAAGAAGAGAATGAATCCCAGAAGGGTAAGCCGGTTCGCACTTATATTCAAAATAATGTCATCAAAATAAATAGAACCCGCTGTTGCGTATAACATAGAAATTCCAAATAATGAAACTCCCGAAGCCAACGCCGCAGAAAGTATCAGTTTTACTCCAGCCTCGCTTGACTTCCTTTTCATCACTTCAAAAGCGGCAAGAGCGGCAACGGGAAGAGTAGAGAGCTCCAGCCCGATAAAGAACATTAAAAAGTCTCCCGCCGAGATCATAAAATACATTCCGAATAAGGATGCGAAAAGAAGGATAAAGAATTCGGTACCGCGATCATTGCCTGTCATTTTTTCCTTTACCCAGTCAGCAGACTGTAAAAGAATGATCAAAACTCCCATATTAAGCACATTCTTGAAGAAATGAATAAGCTCGTTGCTGCGGAACATTCCTCCAAAGAGTTTGCTCTCAGCCAGAGGAAAAAAGCCGGAAAGGGTATGTATTCCGAAAAGAATAAGGGCAAGGGAGACCATTTGACTCTTCTTCTTTGCCGGAATAATTATTTCGGCTATTAAAAGAATCAGTATTATGGCGAGCAGTGTTAGCTCATGGCGCATAAGGAAAATATTATTAAGGTCCATCACAATTCTTTTTAAAAGTTATAATACGCCCCGAATAAATGGTTCAAGACTTTCCATGATCATATTGCTAATCCATAAAGGTGCAACGCCGATTCCAACTATTGGGATAAGCAGAAGGAATACTCCCGCTTTTTCATACCAGGTAACTTGCGGTAATTTTAGGTAAGAGGTGTTTTTTACAGGCCCCATCAGCATTATTCCCACTACACGAAGCACATAGACCGCAGTAACCACGATCGCCGAAACGGAAACGATGGTTAGAATACGATGGAACATATCGTCATGCAGGAAGGCGCCCAGAAAAATGTTCATTTCGGCCACAAATCCGCTAAAACCAGGAAGTCCTAACAGGGCCAGTCCCGTAATAACATATATAGCTGAGATGAAAGGAATGACCTTCAGCAGTCCTCCCAGTTTGGTGATATCTCTGGTATGGGTTCGACCATAGATCATACCGATAAGGGCAAAGAATAAAGCGGTCATAAACCCGTGTGAGAGGGATTGTAAAATTGCACCGTTCCAGGCGGTCTTATTCAACATTAAAAGGGCGAAACTCACCATTCCCAGGTGACTAACCGATGCATAGGCGTTAATATATTTTAAATCGGTTTGTCGCAGAGCTGCAAATGCACCGTAGATCACACCGGTAGCCGACAGGATAATAAAAAACCAGGACCACTCGATCGCACCTTTGGGTAAAAGGAACATAGCAACTCTAAAGATCCCATAACCTCCTAATTTCATTAATACCCCGGCGTGCAGCATCGATACTGCTGTAGGGGCAGAGGCGTGCCCATCGGGAGACCAGGTATGAAAAGGGAAAAGTGCGCCCAAAACCGCAAAGCCTATAAAAGTCATTGGGAAGAACAGTTTTTGGGCTGCAAATGGAATATTCACTTTCGCGATCTCAAGAATATTAAAAGTCAGCGCTCCACCATCAGCATTTGAGTTAAAATAAATACCGAGTATTCCAACCAGTAATATAGCTGAAGCACCCATTAACATTAATGTTAATTTCATAGCCGAATACTCCTTAGGGCCGGAACCCCAGATCCCTATCAGCAAATACATAGGAATTACTGCGATCTCATAGAACACAAACATCGTAAACAGGTCTATGGAAATAAAAAAACCGTAAACTCCTGTGGATAGGATTATCAACGAGATAAAGAATTCTTTCGGCAGATCCTCAATCTTCCAGGAAATGAAAACGCCCGCAAGCACCACAATTGCAGTAAGGGTAATTAGGGCCACAGAAATTCCATCCACTCCAATACTGTAATGAATATTCAGCTGCTCAAACCATAGGTGTTCTTTGGTGAAAAGCATGATCGAATCGTTTACAGCTCTTTCCCGGATATAAGTAAAAATAAGGTTTATTGCCATTCCCAACTGGATAATCCCTCCGCTCATAGCGATAATACGGGCCTGTTTCAGGCCTTTAGAAGATACCAGTGCAAGAATCACCAGGATGGGAACTATTACAAAAAGTGATAAAATGTCCATAATACTAATTAGTTAGTCCATATATAAATGAATACAAAGGCGATGATCACTGCTCCGGCCACAAAACCGAAGGCATAGTCCTGTACTTTTCCCGATTGCATGCCTTTGATCTTTCGGGAGATCAGCACTGTTTTATTCCCAATGCCTTCCATCGTGGCATCTACAAATTTCTTGTCGAAATAGGCAATTGGTGCCGCAACATTTTGAAAGAATACCTTACGAGCCATAAAAAGGTAAATCTCATCGAAGTAAAATTTTTGGCTGGTCCATTTATAGAATACCCCAAAGGCATTAGCGAACCTTGTGGACAAGTCATTTTCTTTTTTGTAAAAGACCCAGGCCATGATAATTCCCATAAGACCAATACTTACTGCAATAGCTGCAAGAGGAAGGTTTAAATGAGATTCAAATCCTATCTTATCGGCAGTGACCAGCTCACTAAAAGGAACAAAACCTCCAATTAATGTCAGGAATGCCAGGAGTAGTAGTGGAATGGTCATCGATAAGGGAGATTCGTGTGGGGTATGCTCATATTTTTTTTCTTTTCCCCAGAAGATCCCAAAATAAATTCGGAATATATAGAAGGCGGTAAGCCCGGCAACAAAAACTTCAATTAAATAAATAAACTGACTATTCTCATAGGCCGCCAGTAAAATCTCATCTTTACTCCAGAAACCAGCCAAAGGTGGTACTCCCGAGATTGCCAGTGCTGCTATAAGAAAGGTAATATTGGTAACAGGCATATATTTTCTTAGCCCTCCCATATCTTTCAGGTAATTGCTATGAACCGCGTGAATTACCGAACCAGCGCCAAGGAATAAAAGAGCTTTAAACATGGCGTGAGTGAAAAGGTGGAACATAGAAGCCATAAAACCTGCGCCTTCGTGACCATCGAACCCCGAAACACCTAATGCCATCATCATATAACCCAGCTGGGACATTGTAGAGAAAGCCAACACCCGTTTAATATCTGTCTGGGTAATAGCAATAACTGCTGCAAAAAGCGAGGAGAATGCTCCAACATAGGCAACGATCTTTAGCGCAAAACCATCTTCCACGAGATAATACATAGGGAATAGGCGAGCCACAAGATAAACACCGGCAACAACCATCGTGGCGGCGTGAATTAGAGCAGAGACAGGGGTTGGGCCTTCCATCGCATCAGGTAGCCAGATATGGAGAGGGAACATAGCAGACTTTCCTGCACCTCCTATAAACATTAATATTAATGCCCAGGTAATTACCGAAAGTCCCATAAAGGAAGTAGATGCCCAGTTAAGGATTACAGCTCCCTCAGGATTTGTAAGTTCCTGAAAATCAAAGGTGCCAGTATAATAACCCATTATAAAAATTCCGATGAGGAAGCCAAAATCGGCAAAACGGGTCACAATAAATGCTTTTTTTGCGGCCGCTATAGCTGACGTTTTAGTGTAATAGTACCCAATTAGTAAGAAAGAAGAAACTCCCACGAGCTCCCAAAAAATATAGATCTGAAAAAGATTGGTAGCCAATACAAGTCCAAGCATAGAGAAACTGAACAGAGACAGATAGGCAAAGAATCGGGTATAGCCATCATCTCCTTTCATATAACCGCGGCTATAAATATTCACCATCAGGGAAATCGTAGAAATAACTACCAGCATCATTACTGAGATTGGATCTACCAGATACCCAATATCAATATGCAGAGTGTCTGTGAAATGCATCCAGATAGTCTTATCTACAAAAGTCTTATAAACGCCGTCTACCTTTCCGAAACCAAAGAAATAGTTAAATGCGGTATAGTAGGAAAGCAGGGCGGAAACGGTGAGACCGCTAACCCCTACCACTCCGGAAACGGCAGGTTTTATCTTTTGATTGAAGATTCCCAGTATAAGAAATATGGCCAGGGGAACAAGAGGAATTAAAAGTATATAGCTTAGGTTCATAATTTCTGAATTTTTAGTACTTCATTATTTCGGTATCTTTCACTTCCACAGAGCTCACCTGCCTGTAAAGGTTTATGATAATGGCCACCGCCAATGCGGTTTCGGCTGCTGCAACCGCAATAATAAAAATTGAATAAACTACACCCTGTAATACATCAGGGAAAAGGTATTTATTGATAATCACGAAATTCACCACGGAGGAGTTCAGAATGAGTTCTACAGAGATCAGCATGGAGATCAGGTTTTTCCTGGTGATGAACCCAAAAATCCCAATAAAGAACAAGGTCGAGGTGAGGGTGAGGATTTCGTTTATGCTTACGCCTGGAATCATATCTATATAATTTTTGGAATTTATTGTTCGGCTTCTACCGTAATTTTTACTTTAAGTATACTGGCAAGCTGATCTTCCTGCTCCTTCTTTAGAATCATTTCTTGCTCAGATTCAGGCAATCTATGCCTGGGCTTTGATTCTTTGATATCTTTACCTCCCCGGGCGATTACAATAGCACCAATCATTACAACCAACAGAAGCACACTTATTACTTCAAAAGGAAGTATAAACCCCCCAGGGCCATACTCCAGGAGTTTTTCTCCAATTTGCGCGGTGGTTGTGGTAATAGATTTTCCAGCTACCTGGAAAGGATATGTATAGATTGTGGTAAGAAAAACAGCAAGTCCCGAAACACAAAGGAGGGCCGTAAGAACTTGCCTTTTCTTTTTGGCCACTTCAAGTTCCATTTCTATATGATGTACCAGTAAAACCGAGAAAATTATTAGCACCACAACACCACCGGCATAAACTGTAAGCTGTATTGCAGCCAGAAAATTGTAATCTACCAGAAAATAGATTCCGGCAACCCCAATAAGGACGAACAACAGGTAGATCACCGAGCGTAACATGTTGCGACTGCTTACCGAAGCGATAGCAAAAATGATCATGATAGCTGCCAGGAGATAAAAAATGATTCTTTCCATAATCTTAATCTTCTACACCGGCCCTCACATGGGAACCGGGTTTGTTTAACACTTTGGTTAACTGAGTTCTGTCATAAACCGAGTTCTCAAAATTCTGTGCCCATTTAATAGCATCATTAGGACAGGCATCAATGCATAGCCCGCACTGCGTACACATCCCGAAATGGTAAATATGTTTGTCTATAACCTTTTTCTTTTTACCTGTCTCTTCATCGATTATCCGATCCCAGATGATCTCTATGCTGCCGTTAGGGCAGGCAATCTCACATTTCTGGCAACCGGTACAACTGTGTTCATTTTTTTCGTCATGGGGCATTACTACTTCTCCTCTAAAGCGTTCGAACATTTTAAGGGTTTCACGGTTTTCGGGATATTTCTGAGTAATAGCTCCTTTTCGGGAATGCAGAAAGTATTTTCCTGTAACTTTCATCCCGGTGAGCAGGGTCTGTATTCCTTTATATATTTCTGAAAAATAATTCATAATCCTACAGTTGAAAGGTTAGACCCAGCCATACAAGCAGGGCCATCAACACTAAATTCCCTAAATTAATAGGTAGCAAATATTTCCATTCGAGCGTTAGCAGCTGATCTATTCTAAGTCTCGGAAAAGTCCAGCGAAACCACATCATCAGGAATACCAGCACAAAGGTTTTTAGCAGGAACCAGAAGACCCCTAACCAGGGAATAGATTCTGTGATTCCGAAAGGGGATAACCAGCCGCCAAAAAACACAGTGGCAGCAATGGCCGCGATAATGAACATATTAATGAATTCTGCCAGGAAGAAATAAGCGAATTTCATCCCGGAATATTCGGTGTGAAAGCCGGCACCGAGTTCAGACTCTGCCTCAACCATATCGAAAGGCGCACGGTTTGTTTCGGCAGTTCCGGCGATCATATATATCATAAAGGCAATCACAGCAGGAATATGTCCCTGCAGGATTAGCCAGCCATTTTTTTGTACTTCTATGATGTCTGAAAGCTGAAGGCTCCCGGTTATCAGATACCATGGTCAATAACGATAGTCCTATGGAAAGTTCGTAGCTAATTGTTTGTACTCCGCTGCGCATGGCACCTATAAGAGAATACTTGTTATTACTACTCCACCCTGCCAACAAGAATTCCAATTACCCCAATAGATGAGATAGCGATGAGAAAGAATATCCCTATATTGAGATCATACGCCTGTAGGTTTTCGGTAAAGGGAAAGATCCCTAATGCCATCAGGGAGGTGATAATCACAAAATAAGGAGCAAGATTATAGAGGAACTTATCAGCTTTATCGGTGCCGGTAAGTTCTTTTGTGAGTAATTTAAGAGCATCTGCCATGGTTTGCAACGTTCCCTGATAACCCACGCGGTTCGGTCCAATTCTTAACTGAAACCAGGCAGCAACCCTTCTTTCCAGCAGGACGAGATAAAGGCCCAAAACCGCAAAAAGTGTAAGATAGGTTAGAGCGATCAGGACCATTTGTGTAAGCCCTTTAATTTCAGTAGGAAGGAGTCCTACGATCCATTCATGTATAAATAAGGCTATATTCATAATTCTGCATTTAACGGTCAATATCTGGTACAACAATATCTATGGTGGCCATGGTAGCTACCAGATCTCCTATCTTTCCTCCCACCGTAATATCATTTAGCAGCGAAAGATTGGATAGTCCCGGTGAGCGGAACTTGACCCTATAAGGATTCTTAGTTCCTGTACTAATGATGTAAACTCCAAGTTCGCCCCTGGCGGTTTCTACTTTTTGATAATATTCTCCCTTGGGAAGCTTGATCACGGCATTGGTAGCCACTTTATACTCGCCTGCTGGAATGTTGTCTATAAGTTGTTCTATAATCGAGATAGATTCCCACATTTCCTGAATTCTTACCAGGTAGCGGGCATAGGAGTCGCCATCTGTATGGAGTGCCTCATTAAATGTAATCCTGTCCAGGGCGCTATAAGGATGATGTTTGCGAACATCACAGGAATAGCCGGAAGCTCTTCCCACTGGTCCGGAAGCTCCATAAGAAATGGCATCTTCTATAGCCAGTACTCCCACGCCTTTGGTGCGTTTTTGAAAGATCACATTGCCGGTTAGGAGACGGTCGTATTCAGGAAGTTTGGTTTTAAAGTGCTCGATAAAATCTTTCACTCTTTTTACGAAATTCGGATGGATATCCTGCATAAGGCCTCCCGGAATGTTATAATTCATGGTAAGTCGTGCTCCGCAGGTTTCCTCGAAAATATCATTGATCATTTCACGATCTCTGAACCCATAAAAATAAGAGGTAAGAGCTCCTACATCCATTCCCATCACACCCCACCAGAGACAATGGGAAGAGATGCGGGTAAGTTCATCTAGAATAGTTCTTATTACTTTAACCCTGTCTGGTACCTCAAGTTCAAGACCATTTTCTACTGCGAGACAGACCGCCTCGTTGTTAATATGCGAAGAAAGGTAGTCCATCCGGTCGGTTAGGTGTACGATTTGCTGATAACTGTCGCTTTCGCACATCTTTTCTATGGACCGATGAATGTATCCAAGATCGGGTTCCACTTTTTTGATGATTTCCCCATCGATGGTTAAAAGAAGTCGAAGAACACCGTGGGTTGCAGGGTGCTGCGGCCCCATATTGATGAAGTATTCTTCAGATTTAAAATTGTTATTTATAGTGGCAGTTTCCATGGTTCTTTATTTTACAACCATATTTTTTTCATCAGTGAAATCCTTGCGAAGCGGATAGCCTTCAAAACCTTCATAAAGAAAAAGAGGCTTCAAATTAGGATGACCCTTAAATCTTATTCCGAAGAAATCGAAAGCTTCACGTTCATGGAAATTAGCGGTCGCCCAGATGTCGCAAACAGATTCGATTTCGGGATTTTCCCGGTTTTCAATCTTTGAGCGTACTACCATACTATGCCGGTAATCGGTAGATTCAAGATGATAAACTACTTCCAGTTCCTTTCCCCAGTCAATGCCAGTGAGACAGAAGAGGTAATCAAAACTTGTATATCTATTCTGTTTCAGGTCATACATCATCGTCATGGAGATAATCCGGGTGAATGCTCATATTAAGGTACTGTGAGCCTTCTTCATTAAATTCGAGTTTCACTGCAGCGGGATCGGTAAACCAGCTGGTGATAAGTTCTTGAAGTTCTTGATTGGTCATGACTTTTAATTTTAAAGTCCTTCATTAAAACCCTCCACAGGATTCTTCTTTTGAAGTCTGCGTTCGGTTTTTATCTTTTTCTGAAGCATCAGCATTCCCTCCAAAAGGGCCTCGGGCCGTGGAGGACATCCTGGTACATATACATCTACTGGAATTACATGATCAGCCCCTTTTACAACCGAATAGGAATTGTAGAAGAAAGGTCCGCCGGAGATGGCGCAGGCCCCCATTGCAATCACATATTTAGGCTCGGCCATTTGATCATAAAGTCTCCGAAGAACCGGCGCCATTTTAGTAGTAATAGTTCCGGCAATGATAATAAGATCGGCCTGCCGTGGCGATGGCCGGGCGACCTCAAAACCAAATCGCGAATAATCATGCCGCGCAGCCCCGGTTTGCATCATTTCTATAGCACAGCAACTAGTGCCAAAATATAGAGACCAGAGCGAGTTAGCGCGTCCCCAGTTAATAATCTTATCAAGTGACGTCACGAGGAAGTTACCTCCGTTTCCGGCAGGGATCACTTCTCCTGGAAAATCTTCAGGAATCTTATTATTTTTGACTGTTATTCCCATTTTAAAGCTCCTTTTTTCCACGCATAAGCCAGACCTAACCCCAGAATTAGCAGGAAGATGAGTATTTCAATAAAGGCCGGGCCTCCTATCTTATGAAAAACCACGGCCCAGGGTATTAAAAATGCCACTTCCACATCAAATACAAGGAATAAAATTGCAAACAGGTAGTAGCCCACCTTGAACTGAACCCAAGTGGGACCAATGGTGTTCATACCGCTTTCGTAAGGTTCCTTTTTTTGAGGATTATCCGATTTTGGTGAGATTAATTTTGAAATAAAATTCGCGCCGGCTACGAGAATTACTCCGGCGAGAAAGAATACTATGATAGCTTCTGAACCCATTTTTTCCGTCTTTAAATCGTATTAAATTTACCAGTATTAAGGGAGGCAGAAACTGACTAAAGTCAGTTATTACCTATTTTACTTCATAGGTTTCACCCGAAAAGAAAAGGTCGTCTGTACTGTGAAAAGAAGACCTTGATTTGATCTCTTCGGTAAGTGCGCGCTCTCTCTCTTCCAGAGTAATATCTACAAAACTTCTTATGATTCCGGTTACTAAGGGATATTCGAGACGTATTAGCATTTGGTGAAGGGTCGGGTCTTTTTCTGTGGCGTTGTGGATCAGCAGATCTTCTTCTGTAATCCCATCTTTACCAATAGTGACTACTTCGAGTTTAAGACCATTCAAAATAAGTCCTTTATCGCGATCCTTTCCGAAGATCATGGGTTTCCCATGTTCCACATATAACTGTTTATCTTCCCGTACTGTTTTATCGGTATATTTCAGATAACAACCATCATTAAAGATCACACAGTTTTGCATGACTTCTACCAGAGAAGTACCTTTGAATTTTTGAGCTTCCACAAAAGTATCGGTCATCTCTTTAGGACTATTCCCCGAGATACGCGCATAAAATCTGCCATGGGCTCCAATTGCAAGTTCTCCGGGAGAGAAAGGAGGCTGGGTATTTCCGTACGGCGAAGATTTTGTTTTCTGCCCAACGAGTGAAGTTGGAGAAAACTGTCCTTTAGTGAGTCCATAGATCTCATTATTGAAGAGGATGATATTTAAATCAATATTTCTTCTAAGTACATGAATGAAATGGTTTCCGCCAATGGCCATGCTGTCGCCGTCGCCCGTGATCACCCAAACACTAAGGTCTGGATTAGCGAGTTTTACCCCTGAAGCGATCGCTGGAGCCCTTCCATGAATCCCATGCATGCCATAGGTCCCCATATAATAAGGAAACCGTGACGAGCAGCCTATGCCAGAAATGAAGACCACATCTTCTTTTTTTACGTCCATTTCGGGAAGCGCTTTTTGAACGGAGCGAAGGATTACATAATCATCACAGCCGGGACACCACCTTACTTCCTGGTCGTTAGCAAAGTCTTTATAAGTGTACTTTTTATCTAAAATTGCAGTTTCCATAATCAGATCAGGCTTTTAAATTTTTCGACAAGTTCGGAATTGGCAAAAGGCAATCCCTGTATTTTGTTATACTGTAGGAAGTCAATACCGGTGAAATTCATGCGCAGTACATTAACGAACTGGCCGTTGTTAAGCTCGCACACGATCACTGTTTTGAAACGTCTTAATACCTCTTCAGTATTTTTTGGAAGAGGATTGATATAATTGAAGTGGGCGAAGCCGATATTCCGGTGGCCTTCTTCAAATAATTGTTTTACTGCTGAATGCAGTGCGCCATAAGTTCCACCCCAACCTACAACCAGCAGGTCACCCTCATCAGTAAATTCGGGCGTGATTGCCGGAATATAATTCTGTACTCTTTTTACTTTTTCGGCACGGGTCTGCACCATGATTTCATGGTTTTCGGGTACGTGAGAGACATCCCCGGTTACTTTATCTTTTTCAAGGCCTCCCACTCGGTGCTCCAAACCTGCGGTTCCGGGCACCGCCCAGTTTCTTGCCAGTGTTTCCGGATCCCTGTCATACGGATGCCAGTTTTCTTTGACTTCTGTTATCTTATGGTTTCTGATAGCAGGCATTTCTTCCACGGTTTTTATTCTCCAGGGGCCGGAACCATTTGCTATATACCCATCGGTTAACAGAATAACGGGGGTCATATGTTCAATTGCCAGTTTTGCGGCTTCATATGCATAATTAAAACAATTGGAGGGAGTGCTTGCAGCGATCACGATCACCGGACTTTCTCCATTTCGGCCGTATAAGGCCTGTAAAAGGTCTGATTGTTCTGTTTTGGTGGGCAATCCTGTGGAAGGTCCACCGCGTTGCACATTCACTATAACCAGTGGCAATTCAATCATCATGGCAAGACCAATGGCTTCCCCTTTTAGAGCAAGGCCCGGTCCCGATGTGGTGGTAATGGCAAGATCACCTGCGAAAGCCGCTCCTATAGCAGAGGTAATTCCTGCTATCTCATCTTCAGCCTGAAAAGCCTTGACACCAAAATGTTTGTGCTTTACAAGTTCATGAAGAATATCTGTAGCCGGAGTAATAGGATAGGAACCAAGGAATAGCTCCAGGCCGGATTTTTCTGCTGCTGCAAGAAAGCCCCAGGCGGTAGCGGTATTTCCCATAATAATCCTGTAAGTTCCTTTCGCCATTTTAGCGGGAGAAATGCTATAAGAATTGGGAATAAGTTCTATGGTTTCCGCATAAAAAAAGCCTGCATTTAGAACCTTTTTATTGGCTTCTATAAGATGGGGTTTTGTTTTGAACTTCTTTTTAAAAAAATCGATTGTATGCTCGGGGGAGCGGTTATAAAGCCAGTACACCATCCCCAGTGCAAACATATTCTTGCTGCGGGTAATACTTTTATTGTCGAGTCCTTCCAGGTCTTTCAGGGCCTCTTTGGTAAGCGAGGTCATTTGCACCTGGATCACCCGGTAGTTCTCAAGGCTTCCATCTTCAAGCGGATTTTTCTCGTATAATGCTTTTTCAAGATTCTTTTTAGAAAATGAATCGGTGTCTACTATAATAGTATGTCCCGGTTTAACAGCATAGAGGTTGGTTTTAAGCGCAGCAGGATTCATTGCTACCAAAAGATCCACATTATCACCCGGCGTACTAACTTCTATACTGCCAATATGGACCTGGAATCCCGAGACTCCATATAGGCTTCCCTGGGGAGCACGGATTTCAGATGGATAATTGGGAAAAGTGGCCACATCATTTCCAAACATGGCAGAGGTATCAGAGAACTGAGTACCGGTAAGTTGCATTCCGTCTCCTGAATCGCCTACAAATCGTATTACAACGTTATCCAGGGTGTGTGCAAGAGATTTTTTCTTGATTAAAGTGTCCATATTCGACTTATTTGAGGAAGATCAGTTATCAACCGATTTTTCAAGATATCAGTCTCAAATTTAGCCGCACTATTGGCCATTAAATATGATTAATGTCATAATAAGCTGAAATTCAGACGGCGGATTATTTTAGGGAAAATATGATCAATATCATATTAATGCAGGTAAGAGCAGGGTAAATTTATGCTGAAGTTTAAATTAAAATCTTACGATTATGGCACTAACTATAACCGATGAATGCATCAACTGCGATGCCTGCATTTCTGAATGCCCAAACAACGCCATCTATGAACCAGATCAAAACTGGTCTTATTCTGATGAAACTGTTTTAAATGGAACGGTGACTACACCCAAAGGAAAAGAAGTCGACGCCGATGCCGAAAACGAACCACTTTCAGATGAATTCTATTTTATTATTGCAGAAAAATGTACTGAGTGCAAGGGATTTCATGATGAACCACAATGCGCTTCGGTATGCCCTGTTGACTGTTGTATTCCCGATGAAAATCATCGCGAATCCGAAGAAGAGCTCCTTGCAAAAAAAGAATGGCTTCACGGCGAATAACTGATACATTAATAAAAAAGATGGAGTGATGACTAAGGAATTCCCTAAGATCATTTGTGATGCCAACGAAGCGGTAGCAAGAGTGGCACATAAAACCAATGAAGTCTGCGCGATTTATCCTATTACGCCAGCCTCCCCTATGGGAGAACATGTAGACATTTTAAGTTCGAAAGGAAAGAAAAATATCTGGAATAATATTCCGCGAATAGTTGAAATGCAAAGTGAAGGCGGGGCAGCCGGCGCCGTGCATGGATCACTGCAGGCAGGGGCCTTAACTACAACGTTTACGGCCTCCCAGGGCTTATTGCTTATGATCCCTAATATGTATAAGATAGCGGGAGAATTATTACCCACAGTAATTCACGTAGCGGCCAGAACTCTTGCTACCCACGCCCTCTCCATCTTTGGAGATCATTCTGATGTAATGGCTGCCCGGCAAACCGGATTTGCCATGCTTTTTGGTGGCTCCGTGCAGGAAGCACAGGATTTTTCGCTCATATCTCAGGTCGCAACCTTAAAATCCAGAATTCCTTTTCTGAATATTTTTGATGGTTTCAGGACCTCTCACGAGATATCTAAGATCGATAGTATTCCCGATGAGGTAATTAAAGCGATGATGCCCGAAGATAAGATCATGCAACATAAAAAACGCTCTCTGGATCCGGATTCTCCGGTGGTGCGCGGTACTTCTCAAAATCCTGATGTTTTCTTCCAGGCAAGGGAAGCCGCCAACCTTCATTATCAAGCCGTTCCCGGAATCGTTCAGGAAGTGATGGATGAGTTTTATAAACATACCGGCAGGCGTTATAACCTATTTGATTATGTGGGTCATCCGGAAGCCGAAAAAGTGATCGTAATTATGGGCTCCGGGGAAGGTGCCGTAAAAGAAACTGTAGATACACTGCTCAATTCCGATGAAAAAGTGGGAGTGCTATTTGTGCGTCTTTATAGACCTTTCTCTATTGAAGACTTCATTGATAAAATACCTGAAACAGTTAAAAAGATCGCCGTTCTGGACCGTACAAAAGAACCCGGAAGCACCGGCGAACCTCTTTATTTAGATGTGGTAACCGCCTTTGCAGAAAGCGAAAGGGCAACTCCGGTGATTATTGGCGGTCGCTACGGACTGTCTTCCAAAGAATTTAATCCGGCAATGGTTAAAGGGGTCTATGAAGAATTAGAAAAACCAAGACCAAAGAATCATTTTACTATAGGTATTAATGATGATATAAGTTATACCAGCCTGCTTTACAATCCGGTTTTCAAGACCAAAAAAACAACGTTTAACTGTATGTTCTATGGACTGGGATCTGATGGTACCGTGGGTGCCAATAAGAATTCAATTAAGATCATAGGGGAAACAACCGATAATTATGTACAGGGATATTTTGTTTACGACTCCAAAAAGGCGGGAGCACAAACCGTCTCTCACCTGCGTTTTGGACCGGAACCTATTTATTCCAGTTACCTTATAAATACAGCAGATTTTCTGGCCTGCCATCAGTTCAATTTCATCGAGAAATATGATATTCTGAAAAAGATAAAAAAAGGCGGAACTTTCCTTTTGAACTCTCCATTTTCTAATGAAGAGATCTGGGATCAGCTTCCCAAGAAGATGCAGGAGGAGATCGTGGAAAATGAGCTGGAATTTTATGTGGTAGATGCCACAAAAGTTGCTCATGAGGCCGATCTCGGTAAACGCACCAATACCGTATTGCAAACCTGTTTCTTTGCTATATCTGGCGTGCTGCCTAAAGAGGAAGCCATTCAGAAAATTAAAGATGCCATCGTAAAATCTTATTCCCATAAGGGAGAAAAGATCGTTAAGATGAACTTCAATGCGGTCGATAAATCCCTGGAATATCTTCAGAAAGTAGAGTATCCAAAACAAATCACCAGTGACCGGGAACTTAAACCAATGATGACTGGCGAAGCCGATCCATTTGTAAAAGAAGTTCTTGGCAAGATTCTTTCCGGTTACGGAGATGAACTTCCGGTAAGCGCCTTCCCGATAGATGGCACCTTCCCTACCGGCACCACTCAATACGAAAAACGCGGTATTGCCGATTTCATTCCTGTTTGGGAAGGAGAAGATCTGTGTACACAGTGTAACAAGTGTATCGCTATTTGTCCGCATGCTGCCATCCGGGCAAAAGTGGTTCCAACTGCGGACCTTGCCGATGCTCCCAATTCACTTAAAGCCGTTCCTGCCAAAGGAAGACCCTTTACCGCTGCTACCGATTCGTATGTGCTTCAGGTTTCTCCGGAAGACTGTACCGGTTGCGATCTCTGTGTGGCGGTTTGTCCTGCTGAAAGCAAGGAGATAGAGAATTTCAAGGCTATCAATATGCGCAATAAACTTGAGGTTGCCGAAAAAGAAAATAAGAACTGGAATTATTTTGTGAATCTGCCATATTACGATCGTACAGAATTACAGATCACTAATGTGAAAGGTTCCCAGTTTCTGGAACCTTTATTTGAGTTTTCGGGTGCCTGTTCGGGATGTGGCGAGACTCCATATATAAAGATGCTTACCCAGCTTTATGGCGACAGGATTTTAATAGCGAATGCTACAGGCTGTTCCTCTATTTATGGTGGAAACCTGCCTACCACGCCATATAAAAAGAATTCTTTAGGACAGGGACCAGCCTGGGCAAATTCGCTGTTCGAAGACAATGCTGAGTTCGGGTTGGGAATGAAACTGGCACTCACCAAGAAAGAAGAGATCGCCGTAGACCTTCTTAAATCTCTAGAGGATGAAGTAGGAAAAGACCTTGTAGAAGCCATTCTAACAAATCCTGAAGAAGATGAAATTCAGAAAAAAGAAAAGCTGGCTCAAATACAACAGCTTAAAGCTATTCTTGCCACTATAGATAAAGACGAGGCCAGAAAGCTAAATGAGCTAAGCGAATATCTGCGCAAAAAAGCAGTTTGGATTCTGGGAGGCGACGGCTGGGCCTACGACATAGGTTACGGCGGTGTAGATCACGTATTGGCCTCGGGAGAAAATATCAATATTCTGGTGATGGATACCGAAGTATATTCAAATACCGGGGGACAAATGTCTAAAGCCACTCCGCTAGGTGCCAGTGCGAAATTCGCGGTTTCCGGTAAAAGGACTTCCAAAAAAAGCCTGGCGCTGCAGGCCGTATCCTATCAGAATGTATATGTAGCTCAGGTGGCCATTGGTGCCAAGGATCTGCAAACCCTGAAAGCGATAGAAGAAGCCATGGCCTATGAGGGACCGTCCATCATAATTGCTTATTCACATTGTGGGGAGCATGGGTATGATCTTAAAGATGGCGCTTTACATCAGGAAAAAGCAGTAGAATCTGGTTACTGGCCATTGTTCAGGTTTAATCCTGCAGAGCCAAAAGGCAAACGCTTCAAACTGGATTCCAAACCTCCGCAAATACCGCTTAAGGACTTTATGTACAAGGAAACCCGCTTTACCCGGGTGGCAAAAGAAAATGCTGAAGTGGGTGAAGCTTTACTGAAACAGGCCCAGGAAGAAGTAGAAATGAAATGGGAAAGACTGGAACTTTTCAGAGATATGTAATAACCAACAACTCTTAATCAATTCAAATACGTTTTTAGTATGTTCAGAATTCCATTATTCAGAAGTATAACTAAAAACGTATTTTTTTTAATCTAAAATCTGTCGATTATGGAAACTAAAGCCCGGGGCTTGTTTAAAGAAGCCTTTCAAAAACTGGAAGCTGCCAACGAGGAGCTTTGCAGGCCTGAAGAAGATGTAGTGTCTTACCTTGTGTGCAAGCACTCACAGATAGCTATAGAAAACTTCTTAAAAGGTTATCTTTTAAAGAACAATATAGAACCTAAAGAAAATGAAACTGTTAGCGCACTTTACAACAAGTGTCTGGAGTTAAACCACCGATTCGGGGAAATAGATCTTTCTAACTTCACCTGTAAATCCTATAAACCCGATTCTAGATCCTGTAGCAGTATTCCAAAGGTAAACGGCTGTTTCGAGGTTGCCGGAAGCCTTAATTCTTTTCTGGAAAAAGAGAAGACTTTTAGTTAACTAATCCCGAAAACGTTTGCGGGGGTTCATAGTAGCAAACAGGAAAACTTATTCCTCATTAAAATGAAGCTTTATATTCAAAATATGCTGTGCCTTTGTTGCAAAATGACTGTTATCGCAGAACTAAATAAAATGGGTTTGCATTATACAAATATGGAGTTAGGTGAAGTGCATTTGGTAAAACCAATTACACCAGTACAAAGAAATCACCTAAAAAAGGTACTTCATGAATATGGACTTGAACTTATAGACGATAAAAAAGCAATATTGGTGGAAAAAATAGTCTCGATTATTACCCATATGATTCATGAATCTGAAGAAATTCCATTTACCAATTTTTCGAAGTTTTTAACGAACCAACTAAACCAGGATTATCATTCTTTATCTACTTTGTTTTCAAAAACCAAAGGCATTACCATAGAGCATTTTATTATACTTCATAAAATTGAAAGAGTTAAGGAATTAATCATGTATGATGAATTAAGTCTAACAGAAATATCCTACAAATTACATTACAGCAGTGTGGCACATTTGTCCAATCAATTCAAAAAAGTTACGGGCCTCACCCCAACTTTCTTTAAGAATATAAAGCATAAAAAACATAGGCCAATAGAACTGGTTTAAGTTCTTTCTTACCCCTTAATCATGTAATTCTGATATTTAATTGTGTAACACATTAGGAAATTAAAACCAGACCTTTGTAAAGTACTCTAACGTATTATAATCGTTTTCTCCCTCCATTTTCCGATGAAAATAAGTACAAATAAAACCTTAAAATTATGGAATCACACTATTATAATGTAGACATAAATTGGGAAGACAGCCGGAAAGGCATAATGTGTTCTCCCGAATTAAACAATAAAAATGGGGTTTGTATTGAAGTTGCAACTCCACCGGAATTTCCCAAAGGAATTGAAGGAATATGGTCGCCAGAACATTTGTTTGTGGCCTCCATTAGTGGTTGTTTAATGACAACTTTTTTAGCCATCGCCGAAAATTCTGCACTGGAATTTACAAGTTTCAGCTGTCAGGCCACCGGAAAGTTAGAGATGGTTGAAGGCAAATTAATAATGAGCGAAATCCAGCTTAAACCTACCGTGGTAATTACTGATGAGGCTAACAGAAATAAAACGATGAAAGTTTTACAAAAAGCTGAAAATGCGTGTTTAATATCTCGTTCGGTAAAGTCAAAAATTTTAATGGAAATAACTTTACTGGTACAACCCAACTTAATAGAAAGCACATGAAAAAGCCACATATAATTATCCTGGGGTGCAACTTTGCCGGCCTTACCACGGCCAGATATATTCATGCGGTGGTTAAAAGCAAAGCAGATATTACCATTATTGATCGTAAGTCCTTACTCACGTTTGTACCCAATATTCCTATGCAGGTTTTGGCGAATATCAATCCTGCGATAGATTTGGAATTCAAGTTCATGTCCTTCCTGGAGCATGATGGCAGTGAATTTATTCAGGCAGAGGTCACCACTATAGATCCGGAAACAAATACTGTCTTTTATAAACCCAACGAGCGTATTGGCCATCCGGTTCGCAAGATCAACTATGATTATCTGGTAGTTGCCCTGGGAAATCGTTTAGCATACGATAAAATAGAAGGGTTTAGCGAAAATGGCCATAGTGTAACCGATGTATTTCTGGGGAATAGGTTGCGCAATTATTTGCACAAAGAATACAAAGGTGGCCCAATTGCTATTACTTCAGATATTTTTCATCAGGGTAAGAGCGATAAATTGCCAAAAAATATGCCCGTTGCCTTAACCGCCTGTGAAGGCCCACCGGTAGAAATGGCTTTTTCCCTGGCACACTGGTTAGATAAAAACCAGAAAGGGGATACTTCCAGCATATATCTTTCTACACCCGCCAAAGTGATTGCCGAAGATGCCGGAGAGACTATTTTAAGTCAGCTTGTACCTATGATGGGTAAAATGGGCTACAATTATCAGGCAAATACAAATGGCATTAAAAAAGTACATAAAGGTGGCCTTGAGTTTAATGATGGAACCACACAAGAAGCAGAAATTGCTATTCTTTTCCCCGACTGGGAGGCTCATACTTTTTTAAAGGAGTTACCCTTTACAGACGACATGGGATTTATAATAACCGATCTGTATATGCAGAATCCAGATTACCACAACATTTTTGCCGTGGGGGATGCCGCATCTATTACAGTTCCCAAAATTGGTTCACTAGGGCATATGGAAGCTGAAGTTTTAGCAAATACCATAGGAAAGGAACTGGGCATAATTAAAGAAGACATTAAGCCACTGGAATTTGAGCTTTTATGTATGGGCGATATGGGAGGAATCAAAGGCTTCTATATGAGAACCGATGAATGGTGGGGTGGTAAAGAAAGTCATCTGGAAATGGGATTTACTCCATACGCCTTAAAAATGGGATTTAAACAAATGTATTATACCCTGGGCGGCAAAATTCCGCATTGGAGTTTAGCCGTGAGTGAAGTGGTAGCAGATCATACTTTAATTTAATTCTGAAAAATTTAAAATATTTCAATCATGATTACAGCACCACACCTTCATGCCCTGGTTATTCATTTTCCGATAGCCTTATTAATGGCAGGTTTTTTATCTGAACTAATTGCAATATTCAGCAAAAGGGAATTTTTCAAGGATGCCTCCTTTTATCTGCTACTACTTGGTGCGTTAGGTGCCATTGTAGCGTATGTAAGTGGAAATTATGCCGGTGATGGTATGACCGATGGCATTCTTCAGGAACCACTAGAATTACATGAGGAAGCTGCGATTGTAAGCCTTTGGCTGGCAATAATTACAGCTCTTTTTAGAGTAGCAATGTATTATTTTAAGTATAAAAAAAATTGGGCGAAATGGGCAAGCTTCCTACTATTTGCAGTATTGATAGGCTATATAGCAAGAACAGGTTACCTGGGCGGGCAATTAGTCTTTAAACACGGGGCAGGGATAGAACTGGCACTTCCGGATTTCGGAAAATAGAGCCTAAAATAATATTATTCAGTTATAAATTTTGAAAAACAAAAAAAGCAACCGAGCGTGTACGGAAATATAGCTACACACAATTTTAAAAAAACAAACAAATGAAAAAATCAGTATTAATATTCGTTTTAGCAGCCTCTTTAGGTATGCTGTTCCAATCTTGTAAGGATAAAGTTGGAGATAAAAGTGCAATTAAAGAAATAAGTAAGGTAGAGAAGGACACGACAATAGCCATGAAAACCGAGAAGCAGGACCCGCAGCAGATAATCATTAAAAACATGCACGACGCCTACAAAGGGGAGACCACAGCTCACTTTAAATATGCTGCCTACAGTAAAAAAGCAGAAGAAGAAGGACATCCAGAAATAGCATTGCTTTTTAAAGCTGCCTCTGGAGCCGAATTAATTCATGCTAATAATCATAAGGTAGTGTTAACCAGAATGGGAGAAGCAATACCTGAAATAACTCCGGAATTTACGGTGAATTCAACAGTCGAAAATTTAAAAGAAGCTATTAGCGGAGAGAGTTATGAGTTCAATACGATGTATCCCGAATTTATTAAAAATGCCAATGCTGCCGGGAATTATATGGCGCAAATAAGTTTGACTTATGCCTATAAAGTAGAACAAAAACATCGGGATTTTTATATAGAAGCTTTGGCTGCACTTGAAAACGGTACAGATAATAAACTCGCTAAACTTTACTACTTATGCCCCACTTGCGGAAATACTTACGCAACTACCGCGCCAAGCCGTTGCGAAATATCTATGACAGATTCAAAACTGTTTATTAAAGTTACGAGTGCATCTCGAGCATAGAATATAAATTTAAAGGGAATAAAAAACCTGTGTTTTCCCATGAAAACCCGCGACTAATATTGCGGGTTTTTGTTTGCTTTAATAAATACCTGGCTTAAATAGCCTGCTGCATAACATATAAAATCTTATTTTGCATTTTTAGTCGTGATAAATATATCTATGAAAGAAAGAATAATAGAGCTTGAACAAATTTCTAGAATTCTCAGGCCTTCCAGTGAAACCAGAAAGATCTGGGATTCTAAGATCTTAGAATATTCTGAAGAATTTTTAAAAGAAATCGATTCAAAAAAAGCCTATTATGGTTCTATAGGTAAAGGCGTCGGGATTTATGATTTTGATATAGATGAAGATGCCACAGGGCTGGAAAAACTGCTTGAAGGCATAAGCAAACATATAGATACGGCGGGAATTAACGCGGCCTCCGGAGGTCATTTAGGTTATATTCCGGGCGGTGGAATTTATCCTTCTGCACTGGGAGACTATATTGCTGCGGTGACCAACCATTATGCAGGGGTGTTTTTTGCGGCTCCGGGAGCCGTTCGACTCGAAAATATGCTGTTGCGGTGGATGTGCAAATTAGTAGGTTTTCCTGAATCTTCAGCCGGAAATTTAACTTCTGGAGGCTCTATTTCTAATCTTATGGCGGTTGTAACTGCCCGGGAAGCGGCCGGATTAAAGGCTGCCGATTTTCATAAAGCGGTGATTTATCTTTCCGAACAGGCTCATCATTCCATTCAAAAAGCGATTCGAATTGCAGGTTTGGCAGAAGCGCAGTTAAGATATATTCCGCTGGACGAAAAGCTTCGGCTTTCTGTCAAAGAACTTCAAAAAACTATTGAAAAAGATAGAAAAAAAGGTCTGATTCCTTTTTTTATCAATACTTCGCTGGGAACAACAAATACAGGCGCGGTAGATCCCATACAGGCCATTTCTAGAATTGCTCAAAAGGAAAAGCTATGGCTTCATATTGATGCCGCTTATGGAGGATTTTTTAAACTGGTGCCCGAGCTTGAAAATAAATTTGAAGGAGTTGAAAATGCCGACTCTATTACTTTAGACCCTCACAAATCTCTTTTCCTTCCTTTTGGAACCGGAGCCGTTTTAATCAAGGATCGAAAAGCGGTACAAAATATACATTATTACCTTGCAGATTATATGCAGGATACGCATTCTGCCACCGAAGAGATTTCCCCGGCAGATATTTCACCGGAACTTACCAAACATTTCAGGGGGATGCGATTATGGCTGCCCTTAAAACTTTTCGGATTAAAACCTTTTCGGGCAGCATTGGAAGAAAAAATCTACCTCGCCCGATATTTTCAAGCAGAAGTACAAAAAATCGCCAATTTCGAAACCGGTCCGGAACCGGAACTTTCAATAACGATTTTTCGTTATATTCCTGAAAAAGGAGAGGTAAATACTTTTAATGAAAAATTACTCGAAGAAATACGGGAAGACGGTCGCATTTTTCTTTCCTCTACTACTATTAATGGAAAATTCTGGATTCGTGCGGCTATTCTTGCCTATGGCACGCATTTAAGACATATAGAACTGCTCCTGGAAATTCTTAAAGAGAAAACTTCTATGCTGGCTGCACAATCATAAAACCACAATTTCTAACAGTTTCCGGGGTGAGCGCTGCCAATTCTTCAAAAGCTTTTGAAGAGTTAAACTTTTTCAAAATTCCTGAGGTTTAACAGGTATTTAGCAGTAAAAAAAGCGATTGGTTTTTAAATTGGAGAAAAACCAGAAAAATGAAAATCAAAGACAATCAGGAAAAAATCAGACTCGCAGAAAATCAGGGAAAAGCTCTTGAAGAAGCTGTAAAATACATGAAAAACATGGACAACTTTGTTGAAAAGGAGGTCGATGATTATATTATTACGGTAGTTTCAGAAAAAGCCGAGGGAACCTACCAATTTAAAGACGGAAAACTGCAATGGCACGTGCCCGATAAAGGTTACAATACGCACATGGAAATCCTGGTGAGAGATAAACGCGATGGCCGCTTTTTACCGGGTCTTAAAATTTCCGCAAAAGTGCTAAACGACAAAGGGAAATTAATCGAAGAAAAAGATTTTCCAATCTTCTGGCATCCATTTTTAAATCATTATGCTGCCAATTTTCACATTCCCGAAGACGGAAAATACACCGTAGAGGTAAACTTTCCTGCTCCGGATTTTCCACGCCACGACGAAATTAAAGGAAAGCGTTTTGAAAACAACGTAAGTATTAAAATGCCTCCTTTGTCGTTGGAAGAAGGAAGAAAACCACACGGTCCCGAATAGTAAATCCGGCGCAAGGATGAATTATGTACCTTTTCGGGTTTTCAGAAAATATTTAGGACTTACTCCATACTTCTCCTTAAAAATCTTGGAGAAATAACTCCGGTTATTTAGCCCAATGGCTACCACAATTTCAGAAATATTTTTATCGCTGTTGCGCAACATTTCTTTAGCAGCTTCGAGTTTTTTATGCTGTATATATTTGTTTACTGTAAGATCATACACATACTTAAACCCTTCCTGAAGCTTATTCACATTGGTTCCCGCTTCTTTTGCCAGCATTTCTACGGTAAGATTGCTCCCAAGATCGCCAGCCACCCGCTTAGCTACATAATCTACTTTTTGAATATCCGACTTTCGCAAGATTTGTGGCAGCCTGTCTTCATCTTCATCGTCCTGATATTGGGCTATTTGTATTACCAGCATATGAAAGGATTTACCTTCAAGAAAAATATTTCGAAGAAAACCGGTATACTCCTTAGTATTCATTTCCTCCATAATATCGGCAGCCTTTATACTATAATTTCCCTGATAAAAGAATTGCTTTTTAGAAACTTCATCCTTAAAAAGCTTGATTAATACAGGATCTAAATCTCGAAATTGATAATTATCGCGATGGGAAAATGTAGTTCTAATTATTTCAAGACTGGAAACATAGGCTCGTACATTGGCTTTAAAATATAGTACATGCCCGTTATAACCACTACTGGACACAATTATATTTTGAAAGGCCTCTATTTTATGTAGTTGATCATCGTCCTGAAAACTATGAGCGATATCCCCTTCCGAACAAAAAATGAATTTTAAAGGGTGAATGGTATTTAAAGTAAAGTGTATTTCTGTATCCTCATAAAATTTACAGTTATAGGCAACAATTCCCATTCCCGATTCAAAACTCGTCCCACGTATATATCCTTCCCCTATATTAGAGGGAATATTAATAATATGCTCTCCACTATTCTCTTGGATTTTCACATCCATAAAGTGGGCAATATCCCTAATAATATCATTTACAGGTAAGGTATTTACGTTTATTTTCATTTATATGTTAGTAATTAGTCAATTTATCAAAAATGAAGAACCCAAATTTAACACTCTGTTGAAAATTAATCAATTTTTAGGGCGCGGAATGCCATAATTTATACTTATAATGCGAAAAACGTTAATCATATGTGAAAGACAGCTTGAAAATAGTTAAAATTTTTAACGTTTTAGGTTAAATAATCTTTTTTTTGGAATAATAAGAACCACTTAAAAATCGGATATTTCTTTTTTCGATTTCCTATACCTTAAATTCAAAATTTTAGAAAATGATTTTACTTTATTCAATTTTAGGAATTGAGGTAATAGCAGTAGTTTTCTTCATTACCGTTTTCTTAAAAAAGACAATAAGGTTACTCCGCCAAGGAAAGCGAGATAACCCTCACTCTTCTTCAAAATAAATTTTATATTCTAATTTATAGTTCATTCAAATTCAGGATTTTTAGAATCTTTATTTTTTAGATACCTTGTATTCAAAAATTTGACCTATTATCAATTCGTGTAAAAATCTATTTTTTGCAGAGCTCAAAACCGGAAAGGCTTTAGTTTCGTAAGTATTTCCCGGAGTACCGGACCAACCATTAAACATCCTATTATTATGTCTAAAACTTATTATGATCCCGCCGATCTTAGAAAATTCGGAAATATTACAGAATGGAATGAAGAACTGGGAAATAAATTTTTCGATTATTACGGAAAGGTTTTTGAAGAAGGTGCCCTTTCGGCCCGGGAAAAATCTCTCATAGCGCTTGCTGTGGCTCACGTTGTACAATGTCCTTATTGTATAGATGCCTATACAAAAGACGGCTTGCAACGAGGAATTGAAAAAGAAGAAATGATGGAAGCCGTTCACGTAGGGGCTGCGATAAAAAGTGGGGCAACTCTCGTTCACGGAGTGCAAATGATGAACAAATACGACAAATTAAGCATGTAAGCTTCAGTAAAGTAATTAAGAATAACCAATGTATGGCCTTATTAAAATCTTTAGCAGCAAGAAAAGATGATCTTTCCTCTCCTGCTAATCAATTAAAATTTTTAAGCAACGGCATCTTTAAAAGTGGGGAGCTTCCCACCTTTAAAGAAAAGATTGCTGAAACTGGCCATTTCCCCTTAAAACCCAAAAAACTTGAGATCCTTCAGCTTAACCTGGGCTATATGTGCAACCAGGTTTGTTCCCATTGCCATGTAGATGCAGGTCCCGATCGTAAAGAAATCATGACAAAGGAAACCATGCGGCAATGTCTGGAGGTTATAAAAACCACCGGTGCGCATACTCTGGATCTTACAGGCGGAGCTCCCGAATTGAACCCGAATTTCCGTTGGTTTGTAGATGAAGCTTCTAAAGCCGGGATTAAGGACTTTATAGTTCGCTCGAATCTTACCATTATTCTGGCCAACAAAAAATATCACGATTTGCCGGAATTTTTTAAGCAGCACAAGGTTCATGTGGTTTCCTCCCTTCCTTTTTATAAAAAGGGTAAAACAGACAAACAACGTGGCGATGGAGTTTTCGATAAATCGATCAAAGCTCTTCAAATGTTGAATTCCGTTGGGTATGCTCAGGAAAGAACAGGCCTAAGATTGGATCTGGTGTATAATCCAGCCGGAGCATTTTTACCTACCAATCAGGGTGCTTTAGAGCGCGATTTTAAAGAAGCGTTAAAAGAAGATTTTAATATAGATTTCAATAATTTATTTGCCATCACCAATTTACCCATCAGTCGATTTCTGGAATATTTGATCGCTTCAGATAATTATGAAGATTATATGTATGCCCTGGTAGATGCCTATAATCCTGAAGCGGTTGAAAATGTAATGTGTACAAACACTATATCAATAAGTTGGGACGGCTGGCTTTACGACTGCGATTTTAACCAGATGCTGGATCTAAAGGTAAACAGCAAAGTAAAACATATAAGTGAATACAACGAAGATCTGCTGAACGACCGCGAAATTATTATGTCCCAACATTGCTACGGTTGCACAGCTGGTGCCGGAAGCAGCTGCCAGGGATCTGTTACCAATTGAAAAATGAATTCTATTTTAGGCCTTGACACTTCTTTTTGGCAATGGTGGCTGTTACTGTTTTCCAGTCTGGTATTTTTAATTTTATCACCCTGGGCCAAAAATACCCGGGAGTTTTTTAAAGCCCGTCACCGCAAAAAAGCTCCTAATGCAGGAATGCTCACCGGCAGTCTTATTATTTCCTGGATCTTTGCTAAAAGCATAACCAACTCGGCAAATCTTGGGCTGGAATTCGGCATTGTTGGAGGCGCAGCTTACGCTGCTTATTATTTGTCTTTTGCCATTGCCGGAGTTATCATATATTATTTAAGAACCAAAGGTGGTTTTAAAAGTATTCATCATTTTCTGGTTTCAAAATTCGGAAAAGGAGCGGTTGCACTTTTCTCCATCCTGATTAGTATCCGACTTTTTAACGAAGTATGGTCCAACACGATGGTGATTGGAACATATTTCGGCGAGCAGGGAAGCGCCCCTTATTTTTGGGCAATTATTGTATTTACCATTCTTACCCTGACTTACACCTTAAAAGGCGGATTAAGCAGTTCTATTTTTACCGATGCCATTCAAATGGGATTTTTCGCTATTTTGCTTTGTGTGATTTTATGGGAAATATTCAGCGTAGGCGAGCTAAAAATAAATGAAGTGGCCAGTTCTGGCAGCTGGACTATGGCCACAGGGTTAAATTTACTTTTTGCAGCGGTTATTCAATCCTTCAGTTATCCGTTTCACGATCCCGTTTTAACCGATCGTGGCTTCTTAAGCAGCCCTAAAGTTACCCTTCGAAGCTTTCTGGTTTCGAGCGTAATTGGCGGTGTATGCATTCTTTTGTTCAGTATTGTTGGTATTTATGCACAAAAGCACGGAATGCAGGGACAGGCCGCAGTAGAAGTGGGAAAAGCCTTTGGTGTGGTAATACTATTGGCGATAAATTTTATTATGATTACTTCAGCAGCATCTACGCTGGATTCAACATTTTCATCCTTTTCAAAATTGATGGCGGTGGATCTTAAATTTGGAAGATCCTTAACTTCCGGAAGACTGGCAATGATCGTTATAGCAGTGTTGGGAACGATTCCTGTATTTATGAATGCCGAAATTCTTTCTGCAACTACAATTAGCGGGACGATGGTCATAGGATTAACGCCCGTTTTTATGTTCTGGAAACTAAAGGTCCCAAAACTTAGTTTTTTCCTGAGTGTTAGCTGCGGATTGGTCTTCGGATTTTTATTATTATTTCATTTATTTCCGAAATCACTTGTTTTATCCACCGGCCCTTACGCCGATTTACTATGGATAAATGTCTGGGGAATTTTATGTTGTATAATCTTATTTTTGGCGCCTAAATGGATCATGAAATAAAAAATATTGGAAAGCTAAAAGGAAAGATCCTTTTGTTTGGTGGAATTTACAGCAACTTTCAGGCGCTGGAAAAACTGATTTCCATAGCTGAAGAAAATAACATTGCAAATAAAAATTGTATCTGCACGGGCGATATTGTGGGTTACTGCGCCCAACCTGAAGAAACTCTGGAATTATTCAGGAAGTGGGGAGCACAGAGCATTGCAGGAAATGTTGAGGTTCAGTTAGCCGAAGAAAAGGATGATTGCGGTTGCAATTTTCGGGAAGGCTCCCGCTGCGATACTTTTTCCAGACGATGGTTTTCTTATGCAAAATCTAAGCTCTCGAAAAATTCAATTGAATGGATGAAAACATTACCCCAGCACCTTCAATTCGAGTATATAGGTAAAAAGTTTACGGTGGTTCACGGCTCCTTCAGTAATATTTCAGAATTCATATTCAAATCCACTCTCTGGGAAGTAAAAAACAGGAATTTCGAGAAAACCGGAAGCGATGTGATTGTCGCGGGGCATTGCGGACTACCATTCCACGATGAAAAATATGGCAAACTCTGGTTAAATCCGGGCGTGATCGGGATGCCGGCAAACGATGGAACTCCACGGGTTTGGTATTCTATTTTAGATAAAAATCAATCGCCATTTTATAACCACCTTCCCTTTGAATACCACCATCAACTTACCAGCAAACTTATGAGTGAAAATGAACTTCCTCCCGAATATGCCCAAACTATTACCACCGGAATTTGGGATAATACCGAGATTTTACCTTCTCAAGAAAACGGTTTTCAGGGTTTTGGTATTAATCTTTAGAAAATTCTAACATCCTTTAACTCTCCTACCTCGTATATTTCTCTAAATACGTAAATGAACAAATCTGTTATAGCACTATTATTAATTATTATTGGTTTTTCTAAGGCTCACAGCCAGTCGATAGCTCATTTGCTTCAAAAATACAATTCCCATGATATTGCATATATCTCTGTAGAAGAGCTTAAAATGATGAGATCCAATCCCTCCTTATTGGTGGTAGACGCTCGTGAGAGGGAAGAATATAACGTAAGCCATATTAAAAATGCACAGCTTATAGGTTACAACCATTTTTCTATCGATGAATTTTCACATACATTTAAAGATAAATCGGCCCCTATCGTGGTATATTGTAGCGTGGGCATACGTTCTGAAGATATTTCAGAAAAACTGAAAAAAGCAGGCTATAAAAATGTGCAGAATTTATACGGGGGAATTTTTGCCTGGAAAAATAAGGGGTATGATGTTTTTAATTCAGAAAACGTGAAAACTGATAAAGTGCATACTTTTTCCAAAAATTGGGCAAAATATTTAAAGAACGGACAGGCGGTGTATTGAAGGTAATTGAGAATGGAGAATTTTATAATCTGAATTTTTATAAATCTTAAGTTTGAGCAGTAACAAAAACTTATTAATAATTTTTACCCGTAATCCTGAACTGGGAAAGGTAAAAACCCGGCTGGCCAAGGAGGTTGGCGATCGGGCGGCATTGGATATTTATAAATTTTTACTGCGCCACACCGTGTTTATTGCGAAAGATCTGGAATGTGATAAAAGCGTATATTATTCGGAAGAAATTCATCACGGGGATATATGGGAGGAAGCGGTTTTTCAGAAAGAATTGCAACAAGGAGAAGATCTTGGCTCACGGATGAAAAATGCCTTTGAAGAAGGATTTAAGAGCGGGTATAAAAGCATTATCATAATTGGCAGCGATATGTACGACCTTGCTGCCGATGATCTGAGAAAGGCATTTTCCATGCTGGAAAACAATGAATTTGTAATTGGTCCTGCCGAAGATGGAGGCTATTATTTACTGGGAATGAACCGCATGGAAAGTTCGGTTTTTAAGAATAAAAACTGGGGAACTTCCACGGTTCTTCAGCAAACATTAAATAATTTAAAAGATAGAAATATTAAACTCCTGGAAGAGCGAAATGATGTGGATTACTACCAGGATATTAAACATCACCCAGATTTTCAGGAATTTTTTCAACATATAAATTTATGATCACAGCACTAGACGAAACCACCGAATATCTAATTGAAAAAGGATTTAAAAATCCGCAGATAGGAATTATTCTGGGAACAGGATTGGGAAGTTTACCCAACGAAATTGAAATTGAGGCAGAGGTAAGTTATAACCATATTCCCAATTTTCCTACCGCAACTGTGGAGTTTCATAAAGGAAAACTTATTTACGGAAATCTGGAAGGTAAAAAAGTGGTAGTAATGCAGGGCAGATTTCATATGTACGAGGGATATTCGCTGCAGGACGTAACTTTTCCCGTACGGATCATGGAAAAACTGGGCATAAAAAAATTACTGGTTTCTAATGCGTCGGGATCTATAAACCTGGAGTATAAAAAAGGAGAATTAATGCTGATAGAGGATCACATTAACCTGTTAGGCGACAGTCCGCTGGCATATAAGGGTGTAGAAAAACTCGGGGAGCGCTTTGTAGATATGAGCGCTCCTTACGATACCCGAATGAATGTAAAACTGGAAGAAATAGCCAAAGCCAATAAAATTAAGTTGTATAAAGGGGTATATGCTTCGGTATTGGGACCGCAATTAGAGACCAGAGCAGAATATCGCTACCTTAAATTAATTGGTGCCGATGCGGTGGGAATGAGTACGGTGCCGGAAGTGATTGTAGCAAACCATTTGGGATTACCGGTTTCGGCGATTTCTGTGATTACCGATGAAGGCGATCCCGAGAATCTTCAGCCAGTAGATATTTCTGAAATTATTGCGATGGCTGAAAAAGCCGAACCAAAAATGATCCTTCTTTTTAAAGAATTAATTAGAAGCCTGGAAATTTAAAATTAAAATCATGAGAAAATATATCTCGATTTCAACACTACTGTTAACAATGTTTACACTTACCTCTTTTAGTGGATGTAATTTGTTATCCTCGGCAGGATTGAATAACAAAGGCCTTCCCGCTTCAGAAGTACCTAAAGATTTAACCTCTACAACGACTAATTCTTCAGTTCATTTAGATCATAGCGAGTGGACAAAACTTCTTCAGAAATATGTAAATGCAGAAGGGTATGTGGATTATAAAGGTTTTATGAAGGATAAATCGAAACTGAACGATTACGTAAAGATGCTAGCCAGGCAACAACCTACCAAAGAATGGTCGGTACAGGAACAGCTGGCTTATTATATTAACGTATATAATGCCAACACCATCAAACTGATTTTAGATAATTATCCGTTAAAAAGCATAAAAGATATAGACAGTCCGTGGACCCAGGAAAGAGTGAAAATAGGCGATAAAATGATCTCCCTTGGCGGGCTTGAGAATAGCATTCTGCGAAAAATGAACGAACCCCGCATACATTTTGCCATTAACTGTGCTTCCATTTCCTGCCCTAAACTTCAGCGGGAAGCCTATACCGCGGCAAGAATTAACGAGCAGCTGGACAATGCAGCAAAAGAATTTATAAATTCAGATAAAAACGAAATTTCGGCAACTTCGGCTAAACTTTCTTCCATATTTAAGTTTTACACCAAAGATTTCAAATATGCAGCCGGCGGCCTTGTGAACTATGTAAATAAATATTCAGACACGCCGATAAATCAAGGCGCAACTATTAGTTTTAAAGACTATAACTGGAACCTCAACGAGCAAAAATAAATGATTAGTATTGTAATTCCTGTATTAAATGAGGAGAAGGGAATTATAAAATTGCTGGATCATCTAAATAAGAGTGCCGGTAATTTTGTAGAGGAAATTATTGTTGTAGACGGCGGAAGTACAGATGCCTCCTGTAATCTGATTGCTAAAAGAAGCGATGTTCTATTAATCGCTGCTGAAAAAGGACGGGCACTGCAAATGAATGCCGGCGCGAGAATTTCAAAAGGCGATATTCTTTATTTTCTGCACGCCGATAGTTTTCCACCTAAAAATTTTGATAAGGCAATCGTTGAAGAAGTAAAAAAAGGAAACCGGGCTGGCTGTTTCATTATGAAATTCGATAAAAACCACTGGTGGCTTAATTTGATGGGACATTTTACCAAAATTAATCACAAAGCCTGTCGCGGGGGCGACCAGTCTTTATTTATAGAAAAAACTCTTTTTAAGCAAATAGGCGAATTCAATGAATCTTTTATAGTTTATGAAGATAATATGATGATTCGAAAATTGTATGAAATGAAGGAGTTTGTGGTGATTAAAAAATGGCTAACCACCTCTGCCCGACTCTATGAAACCTTAGGTGTTTGGCAAGCGCAGCTATTGTTTTGCCAGATTTACTGGAAGAAATGGCGAGGTGCTTCTCCTGCCGAGTTGTATTCGCATTACGAAAGAAAAGTTAGGGGATAAAAAGACCTCACCCGGAACTGTAAAAAAGCAATTCCGTCCTCTCTTTTGGAAAGGTAAAAGTTATCGATTTATTCCTTCGTAAACAGGGGGTCTAATTATGAGAATAAAACTCCCTTACAACTTTTTCGGCGGGTTTGTTTTGTACGGTAAACTGATTATCTTTTTTACCTCCAGATTTTTCATAATCCTGATGCCACTTCCATAGAAATCCGCCCGCAAACCAGTTTTCATCCCAGAATTCCTGAAAAAGAGCTTTTAATGCGGTTACCTGTTCCTGGGTATTTACTACGTTTAGTTCCCGGGAAGAATTCCAGGGGGTTTTTGTAGCAAAATCTATACTTCTATATCCAAATTCTGTAAATAACACAGGTTTATCTTGATTGTAAGAAAGATTCTGAAGAATAGATTTATGTGGTTGCCAGTCAGCTTTTAACTGTTCGAGAGAGGGATTTTTAGCGGAGTTAAGCGGAAAATAGGCATCTACCCCAATATAATCCAATTTACCCCAGAAAGGAACTTTTTCAATCTTATCCCAGTTCTCAGCATAAGTGATTTTACCTGTGTAAACCTTTCGTACTTTTGAAATAAGGTTATTCCAAAAAACCGGTTGCTCTTGAACAAATGAAGAAAGTTCGGTGCCAAGCGATAAAAATTCTATATTTTCCTCTTCAGCAATCTGGGCATACAGAAGTATAAATTCTGAATAATTCTTCTCGAAATTACGCCAGTCAAAATCAGATTTCATTTTTATATCGCCCGTAAATTCCCCGTGCCGTATCCAAATTTGCGGTTTTAGCAATACTTGTATTCCGGCTGAATGCAAACTTTTTACACTTTCACGAATTCCTTCTGCCCGTTCCCCATAAAATTGTTGCCGCATATTGAAATAAAGATCGTGGCTATCTGCCGCCTGCATAAAAGCGTAGGGCATTAAAGCCACCGCATTGGCATGAATCTTTTTTATAGGGTTAATATTGGCGGTTTTCAGCTTATCCCGTGAGGCGACCAGACTTATCCCGTTAATCTTTTTTCCTGAAGAATTTTCAGAAGCCATACAAGAAAAAAAGAATACCAGAAGTATAAACGAACCTATTACAAACGAAAAACCCATTCTCAGGGAAACGCGAGTATAAAGATGACGAAATTTGATCATTTGGAAAGGAGCTTTCACTTTATCTAATGTAAATGTGCATAAAACAATTTTAATAATTAAGGGTTTCGCTGCTTTTCAATAACATATTTCATAAATTCAGGCGGCAAACGCTATCACAAAACTCAATCCCGGTTTTTCGCGTACATTTAAAAGAACATCATTTAAACGTTTGGCAACTTCCAACGAGGTTATTTATGGAACATATTGTAATTATTGGAAATGGCATCTCCGGCATCACGCTGGCAAGACACATTCGAAAAAATTCAGATAAAAAAATCACCGTTATTTCCGGCGAAACCGACTATTTTTTCTCCCGTACGGCGCTTATGTATGTGTATATGGGGCATATGGAATGGGAACATCTTAAACCTTATGAAGATTGGTTTTGGGATAAAAATAATATTCAATTAAAAAAAGCCTGGGTCCAGAAAATAGATTTTGAAAATAAAACCCTTCATTGCGACCTGGGTGAAACCTTAAAATACGATAAACTGGTACTGGCCACAGGATCTGTGCCTAATAAGTTAGGCTGGGAAGGCGAAGATTTGAAGGGGGTTCAAGGACTGGTATCAAAGCAGGATCTTGATTTGCTTGAAGAAAATACTTCTTCCTGTAATAAAGCGGTAATTATTGGCGGAGGATTAATAGGGGTGGAAATGGCAGAAATGCTTCGAACGCGAAAAATTGAAGTCACTTTTTTACTAAGAGAAAAAGGATTCTGGGGCAATGTTCTCCCCGAACATGACGCCGGATTAATTGCTGAACATATTGTTTCCCAAGGTGTAGATTTAAGGCCTGAAACAGAGCTTGACAAAATTTTACCCGACGAAAACGGACGTGTAAGAGCAGTAATCACAAACTCCGGCGAAGAAATAAAATGCGATCTGGTAGGAATTTGTACCGGAGTAAGACCCAATATAGATTTTTTAAAAAATACAGAACTTGAAATAGATAAAGGGATTCTGGTTGATTCTTATCTGCAAACAAATATTCCAAATGTGTACGCCATTGGCGATTGTGCCCAGCGGCGCGAAGCATTGGGGCGGCGAAAAGCTGTGGAAGCTGTTTGGTATACAGGCAGAATGATGGGAGAGACTCTGGCACAAACTTTAACCGTAAAACAAACCCCCTGGAATCCCGGAAATTGGTTCAATTCAGCGAAATTCTTTGACATTGAATATCAAACCTATGGATGGGTATCGGCAGAACCTGCCGAAAATGAAAAGCAATTAAACTGGCATCACCCGGATAAAACTAAATTTTTAACTATTTCATTTAATATAAAGACCAGCGAATTTTTAGGAATAAATACCTTCGGCATTCGAATGCGTCATGCCGTTATTGATAACTGGCTTAATGAGAACCGCTCTGTAGAATATATTTTGGCGAATTTGAAAAAAGCCAATTTTGATCCCGAATTTTACCAACGGTACGAAAAACAGATATTTAATAGTTTTAAATCCACCCTCGCGGTATGAGCAAGTTTGAATATAATATGGCACTTACCGGAGAGGCTCCCAAAACGATCTCTGCAACCCAAAAAATAGCGAGTGCAATTGGGCTTACGGGTTTACTGATTTTAATTTTAGCCATTGCTAACGTACATTTTCCGAATAAGTTATTGTTCTTAAGCTTATCGTTAATTTTAATCACAGCAGGCATTATAATCTTTGCAGTCGATGCTTACCGGGGAACTTCCCCGGGCATTAAAAATAACGGGGTGTATTTTAAATCTCTCTCCTCCCGTGGATTTTGGGCGTGGGTACTTGGAATCGCCCTTACCTTATTTTATATAGTAATCTATTGGTGGCCCGAATATTTAGGATTACACGAAAATGGAGCAAACACAGGAGTAGTTGCCCTTTTTGATCCTTTAAGCAAATTTTTGAACGGTGGTCCCGCAAGCCAGTGGTTTGTATATGGCACTCTTTATACAGTGGCCATACTTTCCTTCGGAATAAAATTCATTCTGAAATATCGCAATAACCGCTATGAAATTTTACGAACCTTCTCGGTGATGTTTTTCCAGCTGAGTTTCGCTTTTATTATTCCTGAAATTCTCGTTCGCCTTAACGAACCCTACTACGATCTTAAAAACATCTGGCCGCTTAATTACAGTTTATTTGCAGGCTATCAAATCAACACCTTTCTTTCTGCCGAAAACGTGGGAATGTTAATGCTCATTTTTGGAATTGTTTCCATTTTTATAATCACTCCCATTCTTACCTATAAATTCGGAAAACGCTGGTACTGCTCCTGGGTGTGTGGCTGTGGCGGACTGGCAGAGACCGCAGGTGATCCTTTCAGGCAATTATCAGATAAAAGCCTGTCTGCCTGGAAAACTGAACGGTGGGTAATTCACAGTGTGCTTGTATTTGTGGTGGTTATGACGATTGCCGTTATATACACTTATTTAGGAAACAATCCAGATAAAACCTGGTTGACCAGGGACGTTTTTCTATGGGGAAGTGCCGGTTTTCTTACGCTTCTTTTCACCTTAATAATGATCTTCAAAAGGAAGGAACTTCAGAAAGATGCGAAGGCCGGAGCAATCGGTTATTTAGCGATTATTTTGGCCATTATCGGGATCAATTATTTCAGCGGGAACGGGAATATCTTCTTTTTTGGTGCCGAACAATTACGGCAGTGGTACGGATTTTTAATAGGAGCCGTATTTTCAGGGGTTATCGGGGTTGGATTTTATCCTATTTTCGGCAGCAGAGTCTGGTGTCGTTTTGGATGCCCTATGGCCGCGATTTTAGGAATGCAACAACGTCTTTTTTCTAAATTCAGGATTACCACCAATGGCGGGCAGTGTATTTCCTGTGGGAACTGTTCTACGTACTGCGAAATGGGAATAGATGTTCGCGCTTATGCCCAAAAAGGGGAAAATATTGTGCGTTCAAGCTGCGTGGGCTGCGGAATATGTTCTGCCGTTTGCCCGCGCGGAGTTTTAAAACTTGAAAATGGTCCCGTAAATGGCAGGATTAATTCTGAAGAGGTTCTATTAGGAAACGATGTGGATCTTATAGATTTATTAAATAGTAAAACCAACTAATTTGTAAGCAAAACCTTTATTTTGCGTACAAAACAAAAGCTTAAACAGTTTTACTAAAAGAAAATGAATGCCGTCCCTAATTAAAGTTATAATTCCTGCTTTTAACGAAGGGGCCTCTATCGCTAAAGTAATTGAAGAAATTCCCGATTTTGTAGATGAAATTATTGTGGTAAGCAATAATTCATCTGATGATACTGAAGCAAATGCGAAAACTGCCGGAGCAACGGTCCTTTCTGAAAGTGAAAAAGGCTACGGATATGCCTGTCTAAAGGGAATCGAATATATTTCTCAGCTGTCACCCCAGCCTGATATTATTGTTTTTTTGGATGGCGATTACAGCGATTATCCTTCAGAAATGGATAAAATTGTAGCGCCTATTATTGAAAGTAATATCGATTTTGTTATCGGCGCCAGGAAAAAAGAACTTCGTGCACCTGGATCTATGACTTTTCCTCAGCGATTTGGAAATAAGTTAGCCACTTCATTAATGAAGCTTTTTTTTAATGCGAACTTTACAGATCTGGGGCCCTTTAGAGCCATAAAATACGAGAAACTGTTAGAGTTGAATATGCAGGATAAAACTTATGGCTGGACCGTGGAAATGCAGTTAAAAGCTATAAAACAGAATTTCTCGTATATAGAAGTGCCCGTGCATTATAAGAACAGAATTGGCGTTTCAAAAGTTTCGGGAACCGTGAAAGGCGCTATCTTTGCAGGGATAAAAATTTTAGGTTGGATCTTTAAATATAGTTTTAAATAATGGAACTCATTGTTGTAGTTCTTTATACCATCGCATTAGTGCTGATATTTATATACAGCCTGGCACAGCTAAATCTTTTGGTGAACTATTTCCGGTCTAAAAAAGAAAAAGATGCAGCACCAAAATGGGATTTTTCGAATCCTGAAGAAATTCCCACAGTTACCATTCAACTTCCGGTTTATAACGAATTATATGTGATGGAGCGATTGCTTCAGAATATTTCTAAAATAGAATATCCTTTAGAAAAGCTCGAAATCCAGGTGCTCGACGATTCTACCGATGAGTCTTTGGAAAAAACAGCCATTCAGATTAAAAATCTTCAGAAAACCGGATTAAATATTCGGCATATTACCCGTACCAACCGCAGCGGATTTAAAGCCGGGGCCTTAAAAGAAGGACTAAAAATCGCAAAAGGAGAATACATTGCGATTTTTGATTCAGATTTTCTTCCGAAGCCGGACTGGCTCCTGCAAACCGTTCCTTATTTTAAAGATCCGGAAATCGGGGTGGTACAGACTCGCTGGGGCCATATAAACCGGGATTATTCCTTACTCACAAAAATTCAGGCCTTTGCGCTCGATTTTCATTTTATCCTGGAACAAACCGGCAGGAATTTTGGAAAGCATTTTATCAATTTTAATGGTACGGCCGGGATATGGCGTAAAGAATGTATTCTGGATGCGGGAAACTGGAGTGGCGACACCTTAACCGAAGATTTAGACCTGAGTTACAGAGCCCAGCTTAATAACTGGAAGTTCAAGTACCTGGAAAATGTTGAAACCCCCGCAGAATTACCAGTGGTAATAAGTGCAGCAAGATCTCAGCAGTTTAGATGGAACAAAGGCGCTGCCGAGAATTTTCAGAAAAATTATTTAAAGCTGTTGTGGGATAAAAATGCGAGTGCAGGTACCAAATTTCATGGCTTTTTTCACCTCCTGAACTCCAGCATGTTTATCGTTATATTGCTTTTAGCGGTGCTAAGCGTTCCTGTTCTTTATATTAAAAGTGCAAATCCCGAATTTAGCTGGTATTTTAATGTTATTTCCTTTTGCGCCATAAGTACCCTTATATTTTTTATTTGCTACTATGTCACTTTTGCGAGAATCCACGGCAAAACGCTAAAAGGATTTTTCAAATTTATAGGAATGTTTATCACCTTTTTTGCCATTGCCATGGGCTTTTCGCTGCACAATACACTGGCGGTACTGGAAGGGCATTTTGGTAAGCGAAGCGAGTTTATAAGGACTCCTAAATTCAATGTGAGTTCTCTTAAAGACAGCTGGAAGGGAAACAAATATTTAAAAACTTCGATCTCATTTAATACAATAATTGAAGGCTTGCTCTGGCTCTATTTTGGATTTGCCATTTACAGCGCTTTTATTCTGAAGGATTTTGGGTTGCTCCTCTTCCATTTAATGCTCTTTACCGGCTTCGGATTTGTGGTTTTTAATACTATTTTCTCTCGCAGGTAACGTTTTTAAATTGTGTCCAGAGATTTATAAAAGCCTCGAATGCACGAATATAAAATTTACTATTCGTGCATTCGTAACAATTTTTTGCTGAATCCCTGGCTCAGTGAAGCAAATTCAGTTATAATATTCCGGCTTAATCCTGATTGACATCGCTTTCCGAAATTCTAACCACCGGTTTTTCTGAATTTTCCTGGGTTACCTGAATTTGAATATGGTGACTATCTTTCACAATTTCTATAGCTTTTTTAGAAGATATCTTTTTTCCTTCATAAAAGAAAACAGCTCCGTTATTTGCTAATTCCTGCATATGCTCTGCTGGAGAAGGAGGTGGTGGTGGTGGCACGGGCCGATTTTGTTGTATGTTCCGCTCCCTCCTTTGCATTTCAATCTCCTGCCTTCTTATCTGGCGTTCCTGATTTCTCATCGCCCGATCCTGCTCCATCTCGACCCGTTCCAATTCTCTTTGCTGTTCTCTAACCTGGGCAATTGCAGGATGAGGCGCGGACATAGAAGGTGCGGGTGGAGCTGGCGGTGCCGGTGGGGCAATAGCTACAGGAAATGGCTCGGCATTCCTTCGCTGCTCTAAACTCATACGTTGATACAGGTAATGCATTCGCTCCACATCCTTATAATCAATATCTACAGCACTTGCATTTTCCTGCGCATTATACTTTTTAGCAAGCGCATTATACTCTTCCATCATTTCTTTGGTAGCTTTTTTCGGTTTTACGGAATCCGATTTTTGAATCGCCCCTGAGTATTCACTTATAATTTGCGGGATAGGCTCAACTTTTTTGAGCCTGGAAGCAACTTCTGGCTGTTTTAATTCTGCGGGGGCTACATAAATGGTTTCTCTTCCTGTAAATCCGTAGCAAATTAATGCCAGCACCGGAAGTATTAATACAATTTTTAACCAGAGAACTGGTTGTGAGGTTGTTGTTTTCATAACTGTTAAACGTTTTTTGATAGATGAATAATTAATGGGATTTACCAGCGTACTGTGTAAATCTTTTGATGAAAAATTTAATAAAGTATGCTGGTAATGCTGGGCATTCACTCCCGACCTGAGTACGGCACTATCGGCCAGAAACTCGTGGTTTAGTTTTACCGATTTTTTCAGAAAATAAACAAGAGGATTAAACCACGCCATTATTTGAAATACCTCCAGCAATATAATATCCAGGCTATGTTTTTGTTTGGAATGCGCTTCTTCGTGCTTTAATACTTCTTTAGGAATCGTATTATTTTCAAATTCATTTTTATTCAAAAAGATGTATTGAAAAAAGGTATGTGGCGGAAGTTTTTCCTTTAAAAGAACCTGTATAGAACTTCCTGTGTTAAACTTCGGATTTTTATGAATCCTGTTAAAAAGTTCATAGAGGTTTCGAGAGAATTTGATGCTAAAGAATAAAATCCCGGCCGTATATATTGCAAAAATCAGATAACTGTAATTAAACACAAGTCCTTCTGAAACCTGATTTTTAATGTATTCTGAAGTATTTTTGAAAATAACTTCTGAAGTTGCCGGTGCAGCTACATAGGTTTTAAAACTAATAAGGGGAATAATTGCCGAAACCATCAGAGTAAAAAGCAGATAAAACCGCTTAAAAACATGCATATTTTCACGTTCCAGCACTGCTTTGTAAAAGAACAACAGGATTGCTAAACAGGCCGCCGATTTTAGTATATACGCTTCCATTACTACTTGTTTTCGATCTCCTTATCTATTATCCTTCTTAATTCTTCCAGTTCCTGTTTAGAAAGATCGGTCTCTTTGGTAAAGAAAGAGGCAAACTGGCTGGCCGAATCATTAAAGAAACTCTGGATCATTTTATTTACCTGGCGCGAAAAATAATCTTTCTTCTTTACCAGCGGAAAATATTCCCGCGATCTTCCTTCCTGAATATAATCTACATACTTTTTATCCTGCATCCTTTTTAAAAGGGTGGCAATAGTAGTAGTCGCAGGTTTAGGTACCGGATAAGCCTCTATAAGCTCTTTCATGTAGGCTTTTTCCTGTTTCCATAAAATATGCATAAGTTGCTCTTCAGCTTTTGATAATGCCATAAAGAAGGTTTACTCTACAAATGTAGAATAAAAATTTAATTCTACAAACGTAGAGTAACAATTTTTTCCCTCTCCCCCAGGTTTCTCTATAATTTTCAAAAATTATAGAAGGAAGCTGTATGAAAATACCCCAATGAACTAATCAATTAGAAAAAGTTCAGAAAAAATTATAAAATCCAGGGAAGCAATGCATTGCTTTCTGCTTTGTACTTTACATAGCTTTCGCCAAAAAAATCAGTTAGCCATTCTTCTTCCAGTTTTAATTTTTTCCAAAGGGAAAATAATACAATAAGCATAGCCAGAATTCCGCGGTAATCGCCTACTATTAATGTATTTCCTGCAAAAATTAGTAAAATAGCTGTATAAATAGGGTGGCGAAGTATTTTGTAAGGCCCTTTTTGAACAAGTTCATGATGCTCTTTCAACACAACGGAAACACTCCAGTTTTTCCCTAATACCCACCGGGACCAACACGCCAGTAATACCCCCAGCCACGCTATACTTGCGCCAATAATTCCCACTAAATCGGTATGCTCCACAAAATTTTCGCGTAACCAGGTATGGCCAAACCATTCTCCGGGTCCTAATAATAATCCCGCAACCACTAGCGGCAACCAATACCACAAGATTCGTATGAATATCGGTTCTTGGCGAGCATTTTTTTTAGTTTGAAAAGCCGCTATAATCCAAACAGATAAAAAAACAAGCCAGGCAACTCGAAGGGCGATTTTTGATTCTTCCATAATAAATATATTTTTAGATGTGTTAGTTATGAGACTTTCAATTATTGAATTTTGGAACCTTTAGTTCCAGTTATTTTTTGGATAAAATTTTTAAATTTTCACTCAGGGTATCGCCCCTGATTTGGAAATAGAGTGCTATTATTTATTTCAAAAAAGAAACCGGAAGGCAATGGAACATTATCAATAAGATTGGCATCATAGAATTATTTTTGGCAAATCTAGATAGTAAAAATTACCGTAGAAGAAAATTGTGACTAATGGCAAGGGTTTGGGACGAGGAGCAAGCTACTTTCTATAATTCGCTCATCCTTTTTTCAAAAATTTCAATATTACTCCTGGACACCGGAATTGAATATTCACAATTTGCAAGTTTTAACTGATAGCCTTGTGCATTTCCGGAGATATTTTCCACCTTATTTAAATTCAGTAAATATGAACGGTGGATTTTTGTTATAAAAGAAATGGGTTTTAATTGATTTTCCAGTTGGATCAAGGTAATTCGTTTCACCAATTTCTGAATATCGTTTTCGTGTTGCAGGTAAATTTCCACATAATTTTTTTCAGCCTTGGCAAAAATAAATTGATGAACTTCCAGCATAAAATCATCTGTTTTTAGCTGGGTATTTATGGGAATTGTTTTTTTAACTGTAGCGGTTTTTATGTACGGTTGCGGTGGAATTAGTTTTGAGGATTTCACCTGATACTGATCGTGAAGTCTTTTAAAATTAAAAGGGATAAAAATGAAAATGAATAAAACCCCGGCTAAAAGCGTGTTTTTAATTTCTTCTACAAAATAATGAACAGACCAATTGTCCGGATTGGTATAAATAACATCGCGCACCATGAAATTGAAGATTCCCACCAGAATTAAATATCCCAGGATCACCAAAATTTCTTCTTTTACTTTCCATTTTTCATCTATAGCTTCAATTTGTTGAATAATTGAAAACAGCAGAAGAAATAAAATTGAAGGAATAAGCGCATGAATAAGGCAAATATATTCAAAAGCCATGCGGTGTTCTGAAATATTTACATGAAAGGGTTGAAAGAAATAATTAAAAAGAAAAGTAACCGCAAAAATAAAGCCCGATATAACCAGCAGGGTTTTCCCTCTGTAATAAAAAGGATAAGGCTGAGAAAAAAAAACACTTACTTTTTGGAAAGTCATATTCTCAGCCTTGTTGTATTTTTATTTTTCTTGTAATCTCAAGTATTTACCGCACTTTTTCTTTTTGAATTTTTTCTGAAGAATTTTTCTCTAAACTCAATTTGGTAAAATGCTTATAGAAAAGCGGAATTGTTTCTATTCCTTTTAAATAATTCCAAATTCCAAAATGTTCGTTTGGCGAATGAATGGCATCGGTATCCAGGCCAAATCCCATTAGGATGGTTTTGCTTTTCATTTCTTTTTCGAATAATGAAACAATGGGAATACTTCCTCCACTTCGTTGTGGAATGGGATCTTTTCCAAAGGCTTCTACATAGGCATCGTTGGCTGCCTGATATTCCATGGTATCTATGGGAGTAACATACGCCTGGCCACCGTGATGAGTGGTCACTTTTACTTTTACGCTTTTAGGCGCAATATTTTCTATATGTTGTGTAAAGAGTTCACTAATCTCTTTCCAGTCCTGATCTGGTACTAATCTCATTGAAATTTTAGCATAGGCTTTGGAAGGCAATACGGTTTTTGCTCCTTCCCCAGTATAGCCACCCCAAATTCCATTTACATCAAGAGTAGGGCGTATAGAAGCTCTTTCCAGAGTAGAATAGCCTTTCTCCCCCTGAACCATTTCAATATCAAGTTTTTCTTTATAATTTTCAAGATCAAAAGGTGCTTCGGCCATTTTCTCTCGTTCCTTTTTACTGATCTCAATAACCTTATCATAAAATCCTGGAATAGTGATATGATTATTTTCATCCTGTAATGATGCGATCATTTTTGCAAGAACATTAATAGGGTTAGCCACCGCACCGCCATAGAGTCCGCTATGAAGATCGCGGTTGGGTCCGGTAACCTCAACTTCCATATAACTCAGCCCCCGAAGGCCCGTAGTAATGGAGGGTGCATCTTTGGCGATCATTCCTGTATCTGAAATAAGAATAACATCGTTGGCAAGTTTTTCCTTGTTTCGGGAAACGAACCAGCCCAGGCTTTCACTACCCACTTCTTCTTCGCCTTCGATCATAAATTTAACATTACAGGGTAATTTTCCCTGACTAGTCATATATTCCAGGGCTTTCACGTGCATATACATCTGCCCTTTATCATCACAAGCACCTCGCGCAAAAATAGCTCCTTCAGGATGTATTTTCGTTTTTTTAATAACCGGTTCAAATGGGGGATTGTCCCATAAATTCACTGGATCTGGCGGCTGAACATCGTAATGCCCATATACCAAAACAGTAGGAAGGCTTTTATCGACTAATTTTTGGCCGAAAACAATAGGATTGCCCGGAGTCTCACAAAGTTCCACTTTATCGCAACCAGCTTCTTCTAATCTTGATTTTACAGCTGTTGCTGTTTTTAAAATTTCCTTATTATAGGATTTATCGGCACTTATAGAGGGAATTTTTAACAGTTCCACCAATTCGTTTATAAATCGTTCCTTATTCTCTGTTACGTACTTCTTTACGTCCTTCATTCTTTATATGTTGATTTTTTTCAAATGTACTAAATAGATATTTTTTTTCACTGCTATTTGAAAAATGAAACAATTATGTATATTTGCACCCGCTTAATTACTTAAGCAGGTTTTATAACGAGTCCTAAGTGTTATAAAATTTAATGCGGGCGTGGTGGAATTGGTAGACACGCTAGACTTAGGATCTAGTGCCGCGAGGTGTGAGAGTTCGAGTCTCTCCGCCCGCACAAGAAAAAGCTTCTCAGAAATGGGGAGCTTTTTTTATTCAGAGATTGTTGGAAAATCAACTAAAGGAGAGACGAGAAGTTTATCCTGAGCGGAGCCGAAGGGAGTTTCTCCGCCCGCACAGCAAAGAAAAAGCCGACTTTAACGAGTCGGCTTTTTTGTTTGGTACAATATTTTGTTGCATTTGATCGGGATTAGGAGTCCATTTCCTAATATTTTTTGCTGTTATAGTAAGTGGAACTATTTTCAGAATCGCAAGAAAAGGAACCACCATTCTTTGGATCATGTCTAAATGTTCGGAGTGATCATGAAATTCTTCAGTTTTGTCAACACCTTAGCTTCTTCTTTCTTAATTCGGAAACCTTACCTTTTCCGGGTACTCTTTTAGTTTTTTCATTATTTCTCCGAAAAGCGTTGTCCTTACTTTTCCGGAGGTTTTTGGATTTACCAGATATCGCACGGTAACTTCTATCCAGGTATTTTCGTGGGCTCTTAGAATTACCGAAGGCCGTTCCCGAACTTCTACCTCTTCCACCACGGTTTCGGCAAGAATTTTTTTATATCTTTTTACCCTGCGTGTCATCGCTTCACCAATCTCTTCTTCCGCAGTTTTTTTAATGAGGTGGGAAATAAACATCAGATCACTGTCATAAGAAACAAAGAATTTGAGTTCATTCCAAATATAGGGAAACAGGGGCCACGAATAATTGTAAATGTATTCACTGAAAACTTTTGCATTGGTAAACTTGATGATGCGTCCACTGGGATGATCTCCCGATAAATAATCGCCTCTGAATTCCCACAAAGTTGTATCTAGGTAATCCACCCGTATAACATCGCCGTAGGCAACCCCTATTTTGATGCGATCTCCCACTTGATAAGGTTTTCGAACAAGAAGGTAGATCCATCCGAAAAAACTTGTAAAGGTATTCTGAAGGGCGAGCCCCAGTATCAATGAACCCACCCCAAAAGATACCATCGTGGCGTACCAGTTAGCAAAAATCAGGGAAAGGGCGATGATAAAAACGAATATTATACTAAAGAGGTTAATTATATTTTTGAGGTTGTACGCCGTAGACTTGTCCTGGATCCTTCGGTTAAGAATCTTTCGCAGCAACCGGTTTATGACCAACACAATAGCAACAAAAGTGAGAGCAAGCAAAGTTCGCTGGACCAAAGGCACATACTTAATTGGAATGGGAATAACCTGATATTGAACCAAAAAATAAAGGGCACAGCACACTGCAAAAATAATCGCCGTAATCCCCAATGCAGATGATCTCTCCTTCTGCTCTACCTGCTTATCCCCGGATGATTGCTTTACAGCTTCCCGAACTTTTTTATCTTTCAGAATCTCTTCTATTTCCTGTGCTTCTGTTTTGTCTTTAGTATTCATTTAATCATTCTTACTGATTTTCTTGTTTAGAACACGGAATCAGGATCCAAAGAAAAAACGGATTATTTTCCGAATCTGTTGGATATCTATCACGGTCCTAATCGTCTGTAAACCCATTTTTACTAAGCAACATTCCCACTTCTTCGGTTTCTTTAATATGAAGTAGAATAATTGTCAGGATAGCCGAAAGGGGCACGGCAAGAACCATCCCTATTATTCCCCATGCCATATTCCCTATAATCACCACTACAATCACAAAGAAAGGGTGAATATCTACCTTATCACCAATAACATAAGGGGTAAAAATATAGGTTTCAATAAACTGGGTTACTGAAAACGTTAGAATTATCCACACAAAAATCATTGGATCTGTAGAGGAAAGATATCCAAACACCATCGCCAGGCCAAAACCAATAATATTGCCTATGTAAGGAATAAGGGTTAATATAGCTGCAATTACACTTATTAATAAAAAATTTTTTACTCCTGCCAGACCCAGCCCTGTTGCATATAATACTACATTTAAAACCATTAATAGCACCTTGCCCACCAAATATTCTGGAACTACCCTTACAGATTGCCCAATAACCTCTTTCAGGGTGTCCCTTTTTTCATCAGGGAAAACCCGAACTAAAAATTGCCGGAACATTCGCCTGTAGCGAAGCATAAAAAAAACGTAAACAAAAGTGAGTAAAAAATTTCCGGAAAAACTGATGATCCTACCTAACATAGGCCCAAGTTTTCGCTCCACAATAGAAGGCTTAGCCGCCGCATTTGAAGATTCGGGGCTTATCCTGAGATCTTTCTTTTTAAGAGGGGTATTTTGTGCTACAAAATCTTTTACCTGCTCTATTTGAGGTTTAATTCGTTCTTTAACTTTTGGCCAACCTTTTGCAAAACTCGCTATTTGCGCACCTATAAGTGCAACAACCCCCAGAGAAATAAATAATAAAACAATAGCATTTAACAATGCCGCCAGCCATCTTTTCATTCCTTGCTTTTCGAGCCAGGCGCTTAAAGGCATAACCAGCAAGCTTAAAACGGCAGCGGTGGCAAGAGGGGCAAAAAGACTTTTAGTTGCCGAAAGTCCTACAAATAAAAAATAAAGTGCTACCATTAAAACAGTAGCATATAAAAAATTCTTTTTGGCGGTATTCATAGGTTAGTTTTTACTATTTTTCGTTCATTTTTTATAGGTGGAAATTATCAGTTATTTCAAATATACTCAATTCCAGGCGTTAAACTTTACAAATAGAATTTCCTGCTTTTATCTTAATTTCTTAATTTCCCCTCCTTCTTAAAGAGAGCCCGATGGAGATATTTTTACAAGCCGATACCTGGATAGCTGTTCTTACTCTTACTTTCATGGAGATCGTACTTGGGATCGATAACATCATTTTTATCTCTATGATTGCCAGCAAACTTCCGGAGCATCTTCAAAAAAGAGCACGACTGGGAGGACTTTCTGCGGCAATGGTTATGCGTATCCTGCTATTGTTAAGTATTACCTGGCTGGTAGGGCTTACACAACCCGTTATAAGCCTTGGAAGTTTTGAACTTAGCTGGCGCGATATTATTCTTGCCTCCGGAGGAATTTTTCTTCTTATAAAAAGCACACTTGAAATCCATCATAAAGTAGAAGGAAAAGAAGAAGAAGAAAAAAATGTGAAATCGATCCATTCCTTTGGGTATGCAATTCTACAGATTGTATTACTGGACATTATTTTTTCTTTCGATTCTATACTCACCGCCGTAGGATTAACCAACGAACTTATTTTAATGATCATCGCTGTTATTATTTCAATTATTGTAATGATGATTTTTGCTAAAGCGGTAGGAGAATTTGTGAACAAGCATCCCACCATTCAAATTTTGGCATTATCTTTTTTAATTCTTATCGGGGTCATGCTTATCCTTGAAGGAATGCATTACCATGTGCCCAAAGGGTATATATATTTCTCCATCTTTTTCTCCCTTTCGATAGAAATGCTGAATATGCGGTTTAGAAAAAAGAATGCTTAATCCAGGATTTCATACTGAATAGGTTTAAAACTGCCATTATTGCTGTCTTCGGCAGAACAGGCCGTAAGTGCAACTATTAAATCCATTTGTGCCTCGAAAAGCACATAATCTCCAGGTTTGCTCATTGGAGCCTCCACACTCAATTTCCCGTCGGGCTGAAACTGCACATTCATAAAAATGTTGAAGGCTGTTGGAATATCGTCAGGTTCAATACCAAAGGGTTCCAGATTTGTAAATAAATTCTCAAAACAACTGGGATGATATCCCTCATTTTTATACATAATTTTAAAGGTTTCGGGACTACAGGGAGCCAGTAAAAAATCATTTCGCCCATTTGTATCTTCAAGTATTTCTATCATTTTTTTACTACGGTTGCTCCACAAAAAATTTCCGGCGGTAATTAAGATACTTTCTTCAAAATCCAGGGTTTTCCCCGAAGAGATCTTTTCGCGTTTATCTTTAGCATTAAACAACACCATATCGCTTACTTGTTGGCCTTCAGGATCAATTACCTTTAATTTTTGTCCTTTTTTAATTTTAAAAGCTGCTCCCGTCTGCTTTTTAATAATACTGGGCATATTTTGTATACATTTTTATAGTTAGAGTACGTAGTTTTTTTCGGATATGCAGGGTAAACGGCCTTATTTTGTCATCTTCTTCAACTTTTTAATCGCGGAAGTTAATACCATAGCATTTTTATTGATATCCTTCCATGGATCTTCCATTCTTCCCAATCTGTTAAAAACATTCCTGATGTTAAAGCTTTGCGCCGTAAGGGAAGATTTATTTAATTCTTCCCAGTTAAGGGGTGTTGCGACCGGAGCTCCTTCTATGGGACGTATAGCGTAAGGGGCTACGGTAGTTTGGGCGAAGCCGTTTCTGGCCACATCAAGAAACAGTTTATCTTCTCTTTTATTTTTTCGAACCGCGGTAGTTAAAAGATCGGGGTGTTCATTCTCCAGATATGCAGCTATTTGTTGAGCAAACTCCCGTACCTGATCGAAGCCGCGGGTTCTTTTTATAGGCACCACTACATGCAATCCACGAGAGCCGGTAGTCATAAGATAAGCCGCTAACGCCAACTCATCTTTGAGCAGGGCTCGCAGGATTTTAGCCGTTTTTTTTACTTCAGAAAAATCATTGTTCGAGGGATCCAGATCAAAAATCATTCGGTTGGGATAATCGGGTTTATCTTTCCTGCTTAACCAAATATGCGGAGTAATACAGGCTTGATTTGCCAGATAAACCAGCGTTTCTTTGGAGTTGCAAATCACATAATTTGTAGTGCCACCATCTTCTTTCTTAATCGATTTTTTTTCTATCCATTCTGGAAAATAATCTGGCGCATCTTTCTGAAAAAATCGTTTATCATCTATTCCGTTGGGAAAACGAATCATGGTTAACGGCCGGTCTTTTAAATGTGGAAGCATGGTATCTGAAATTTTTGAATAATACTCCACCAACTCTCCCTTGGTATAACCTTCTTTAGGAAAGAAAATTTTATTAGCATTGCTAAGTTCTATTTTATGGCCATTAATTTCTATAATATCCCTCATAATCCTATTTTTCTCTTTCTACCTCTACCGGTTTTTTATCTCTCCGGAGGCCTAAAAATCTGGGATGTCGTAGCTTCCCTGAAACAGTCCATTCGGTAAAGCCTATCTGTGCAACCAAGGAGGGTTTTATCCACTTAACTTCGTTCTTTGGCAGGTCTTCATTTTCGGCAAAAGGTGAAGATTTTATGATATTTTTCTTCATTTTCTCTGTAAGTTCTTTCAGTAGATCATCGCTATATCCTGTGCCCACTTTTCCGGCATATTTCAATTCTTTATCCTCATAGTAACCTATTAAAAGCGAGCCAAAGCCTATTCTTTCCCCCTGCGGATCTGTAAATCCTCCAATTATAAATTCCTGCTCGTTTACACATTTAAATTTTAACCAGTTTCCAGATCGGGAATGAACATACGTGCTATCCGCTTTCTTAGCAATAAGGCCTTCCCATCCTTTTTTACAGGCTTCCTCAAAATATTTTTTGCCTTTTTCGTTACGATGGGCAGTGAAGCGCAATGGATCCAGAAATTCTATAAATCTTTTTACTATTTTTTTTCGCTGCAAAAGTGGAAGGCCTGTAAGATTGTACCCGTCCAGATATAGAATATCGAAAATATAAAAATAGACTTTCGTGGAGCTTTGTTTCACTTTTTCCGGATCCTTAAGATGCATTCTGGCCTGTAAAGCAGAAAAACTGGTAATTTTACCATCAAAAGCCACCATTTCGCCATCTACTATATAATCGTTATTCGCCTGATTCTTAAAAGCCTCCACTATTTCAGGATAGGTAATATTCAGATTTTTCCTGTTTCGGGACCTGATATTTACCTCTTTCCCCTTTCTGAAAACAAGACATCGTTCCCCGTCCAGTTTACGTTCATAAATCCACTTTTTATCTGAAAAATGTTCATGAGTAAGAGTAGCCAGCATGGGCGCCATCCAGTCCGGCTGCTTATGTTGTTTTAACTTTTCCCGTGATTTTTCGGGTAGATTTTCAAGAATATCAATCATTTTTTTTCGCTTCTCTGCTAATCTCTGTCATGGTTCTATGGGTTAAAACCGATTTGTTTTCGGTATTTACAGGATTTCTGCGAGCATCGGCATCTTCATCATTCACTTTTTTGAGGATCCATCGTTCATCTTCTCCTTCCTGAGTTCGAATTAAGGTGTAACCCCCTTTCAATTTTTTTCCATGAAGTATGAATGTGGTGTGTCCCTGCTCAAGCTGCTCGCCCATAGGAATAAAATTTCCTTCTTTATCTTTTTTATCGCTTTCATAAGTTCCTGCATCCCACACCATGACGGTTCCGCCGCCGTACTGATTTTTCGGAATTATCCCTTCAAAATCGGCATATTCTATAGGGTGGTCTTCGGTAGGGACTGCCAGCCTTTTTACTTTAGGATCTGTAGAAGGGCCTTTAGGCACCGCCCAGCTTTTTAAAACTCCATCTACCAGTAATCGAAAATCGAAATGCAAATGGCTCGCATCATGTTTCTGAATCACAAATATATGCTTGTCTTTATCTTTCTTGTTTTTGCTTTCCCCAAAAGGTTCTGCAGAAAGTGAAAAATCACGTTTTTCGTGATATTTTTCTAAAAGTCCCTTTCCCATGATTTCCGAATTTATAGGTTACAGTTTTATTACTGGTGCTTTTTACAGAAGTAGGCAGAACGGCCCGAGATCTTTTTCTTAACTATTTTTCCGCCGCACAGCGGGCAGGTTGTTCCATCTTCCCGGTGAGATAACAAATAATTGTCCGGGTAATTATTATCATCTATACCCATTGCTTTTTCAGTATTTTCTGCATATTTTTATAAATATCCTTATACTCATTTTCCTTAATTGCAGAACATTTTCGTTGAGGATTTACAGAAGCCTGAAAAAGAAATTCATCTGAAAAAATATTACCGATACCCGCAATTTTTTTCTGATTCATCAGGCTGCTTTTTATAGCTCCTCTCCCATGGCTGAAAATATCGTGGAATTTTTCAAAAGTCAGCTCTTTATCCAGCGCATCGGGGCCCAGTTTTTTATCTTTCGAAAAATCTTCTCCTGTGCCGGTAAGGCCCACCTCTCCTAATTTTCGGGGACAAATAAATGCCATATGATATCCATTACTGAAGTTAAAAATCACTTTTGCATATTTTGGTTCCTCCTGTTCTTTATAATATTTAAATTTCCCCGTCATTCCGAAATGAAAATACAGGTTTTCTTTCTTCTTATAAGATACCAGTAAATACTTCCCGTGGCGATTCACCGACCTGAATTTTTCATCTTTCAGCTTTTTCTGAAAGGTTTGGGCTGAAGTATTTTCAAGCAGCGACTTATCCTTTACTACCACTCTGTCAATTTTTTTATTCAGAGCGGTAGAAGTTAGGTAGTTGGAGAAGCGTTGCACACTGGGAAGTTCTGGCATTTTTTGTTCTTTCTTATTTACCGAAAATTTAAAATTCAGCATTCAAAATTTAAAATAATCTATTTTCTAAAAAGAAAATTCTCTCTTTGTATATCCTCTATTAATTCTTTGTTTTCTGAATCTTTTTTACCAAGATTCTTTATTACAGATTCAACCTCGTCTTTTTCGTATCCCTGATGCAGTTTTGCCACCGCTTCAATTTTAAAAGGTTCTGCATAAAAACCTGTGATCATATTTAGGTTCTCCTGCAACATTTTTTGAGGAATATCTTTATAGTACAATGGTTTTTCCTGACTTTCTTCAAAAGTTTTTACCAGCTCAGAGAGAGAATCTTCCAGCTCTTTTCTGGACTGAAGTTTTATTTTTGCATTCACATGCACTGCAGAATAATTCCAGGTACTAATATCCTTTTCCTTATACCAGGAAGACGAAATATATCCATGCGCCCCCTGAAAAATAAAAAGTCCTTCTGCCCCGTCTTTTAAATATTCTTTCATCGCATTATGGTTGGCCATATGCGAAAACAGTTTAAAATTGCCCACATTCCCGATAGTTAACACAGGAATATGAGTGGCCGTTAAATTTTCTCCCTTCAGTATAAAACTGGCAAACGGATGATTTTTTATAAATTTATAAGTAAATGCTTCATCTTTCTTCTGATATTTTTTAGGCTGATACATGGTTATTTTTTCCCATTAAGGAACGGACATTTCCACTCATCTCCAACTTTTCTTCCGCTATATTGGCGCGCTTCGCTCCTTTTTCCAAAATCTTCCAGCATAGGGTTAATATTTCCCTGTAATTCGGTATCTCTCTCCCTAATTTTATCCCGGACCGTGGAATAGGTGCCCATCTCCCGTAATTTTTCGAACTGCCAGTGCAGGTTAAAAGCAACTGCCAGATAAGGACTCTGCCTCGCTTTTCGTGAGCTATTGGGATGCAACCCGACCATATAGAAAGCACGGCCGCCTATACTGAAACTAAAATTTTTGTCTTCAGGATTTTCGCTTACTCTCTTATCCCATAAATCATCATCTACTTCGTGTAAGAATTCCAGTTGTTTCCAAAGCAACGTTTCGAATTGTGCTTCGGTGAAATCTTTTTGGTCTTTAAAAACAGCCAAAAAAGTCCTGAAATCATTCGATTCAAAATCATATTCTTGCAGGTACCGCTTCAAATCTTTTAAGATTTTTACCGCCGTCTTTTTGGATCCGAAATTCTCATACACATGAAAATCTACCTTACCCATAGAAAAAACGGTCTGCGCCATTACGCATGGATGGTTTTTATTCAATACAAAATCCTGAAAAGCTTTTTTATAATCTTCTTCAGCATCAATCTTATTGCTGGGTTTTTTTCTTTTATTTTTTATCTCTATCATTTGCGAGTTTGGAATTATCTAAAAATACCAAGCTATCTTTCAATCTTAAAGAAGATTAAGAAATTCTTAATTCAAATTTAAAGAAGATTAACAGCCTTAAACGCTTTGTGTTAGTGGTGGAAGGAAAAACATTAATTAGTAAGACACCTTTACCTTTGGCGGTATCGTATCATGAGGTAAAACATAAAAGAATTAAGAGCCAGAGAAGCTCCGTTTGTTGCAATTATGGGAAGATCGTGTTGGGTAATTCCATAAATTACCCACAGAAAAACGCCAATTATTAAAACTATAAACATTCCGGGAGAAATATCTTTTACTTTTTTGGTTTTCCAGGCTTTGAATATTTGGGGAATCACAGCTACAGTTGTACAAATACCGGCTACCAGTCCCAGAACATCGGTCCAGCTCATTTTTCAGGATTTTTCAACATCCTTCATCAACCATTCTTCTAAAGGAGTATCGCGGTCGCTGTGTAAAACAGAAATATCACCGGTGGTTTCGAACACCACCGCTTTTATTTGAGAAAGTCTTACTACATTAGCTTCCCGAAGTTTTCCGCGTAAATCTGATTTGGAAACACGAGCTTTACGAAGATTATCTTCCAGAATTTTTTCGCCATCCATTAATAGTAAGGGAGTATTATCTATAGCTTTTTTAAAAAGTTTAAAACGTCTTAAAATCGCAGCGCTTATTTGCAAAACATATATGGCTGCCATTCCCACCACTCCCTGTAATAAAGTCACCGTAGAAGATAGAACCGTAGTTGCAATAAGGGATCCCACCGCCACTGTCATTGCGAAATCGAAACTCGACATTTTAGAAAAACTTCGTTTCCCGGCAATTCGGGTAAAAATAATTACCGCCGCGTAAATTCCAAGGGCTGTTATACAAATCGCGATTAATGACCCTATACTAGTTCCAAAATATTTGTCCATTTTCTATAATTTTTCAATTATCCTCCTATTATTTCACCGCCGTTTACATGAATTACCTGGCCCGTGACATAGCTGCTATCCTGGCTGGCTAGATACACATACGCCGGAGCCACTTCGCTGGGCTGTCCCGCTCTGCCCAGGGGAGTATCTTTTCCAAAGTTTGTAACATCGTTAAAAGTAGAAGGAATAAGCGGTGTCCAGATAGGCCCGGGAGCTACACTATTTACCCTTATTTTTCGGCCTGCAAGCATTTTGGAAAGCGAACGGGTATAGGTAACAATCGCTCCTTTTGTGCTGGAATAATCCAGTAAATGTTCACTACCCCGATACGCCGTAACCGAACTGGTATTTACAATGGTACCTCCCTCCTGCAAATGCTTTAAAGCCTCGTTCACAATAAAGAAATAAGGGAATATGTTGGTTTCAAAAGTTTCCCGTATCTGTGCCGAAGTAACTTCTTCGGGAGAATTTTTTGGAAACTGAACGGCCGCATTATTAACTACCACATTCAGTTTTTTAAAGATTTGGATTACTTTCTGAACAGCTTGCTTACAAAAATCTTCGTTTTTTAGATCGCCCTCAATAATCAAACATTTTCTACCTTCTTTCTCTACGAGGTTTTTTGTTTTTAAAGCATCCTTATCTTCAGTTTTATAAATAATAGCGATCTCTGCGCCTTCTCTTGCAAAATGGACAGCTACGCTGCGCCCAATTCCGCTGTCGCCCCCGGTAATAAGCGCAACCTTATCTTTCAGTTTTTCGCTTCCTTTATAATTATCGCGAATAATTTCTGGTTCAGGATGCATCTTACGCTGTTTTCCCGGTTGTTCCTGCTGTTGATCTGGAAATTTTTTTGGTTTGGTCATTTTCCTTCATTTTCAAATTACCTATGAAAATAAAGACTTCCCTCTATAAAAAAATGTTAAGTGGCGCTAAGAATTTCTAAAGACTTTATTTTAGGTTAATATTGAAAGATGAAATGTTACCAACACTTATAATATCTTTGTAGAATGAGTTCAATAGTAAAAATAGGGCATCGTGGGGCTAAAGGGCATGTGGCTGAAAATACGCTGGAAAGCATACAAAAAGCCCTGGATCTTGGGGTAGATGCCATCGAGATAGATGTTCATCATTGTGCTTCCGGAGAAATCGTGGTGATGCATGATTTTACCCTGGATCGCACTACGAATGGTAGCGGGGAAATCGCTCTAAAAAATTATTCAGAATTAAAGAATTTAAAGGTAGATGGCAAATATACTATCCCTCTGCTTACGGAAGTCCTTGATTTTATCGAAGATAAATGCAGCATAAATATTGAGCTCAAAGGATTAAATACCGCCAAAGGCACCTGCCAGATTATTAAAAAGTATGTAGAAACCCGAAATTGGAAATATTCAGATTTTATAGTTTCCAGTTTTCAGAAAAACGAACTTTTTGAAGCTTTTAAACAAAATCAGGAAATCCCTATCGGAATATTGAGCAAAGCCAGTGTGACTGAGGCGATTGCTTTGGGAGAAAAATTACAGGCGAAATTTATTCACCCCGGGTTGGGCATTATTACGCGCGAAAATGTAAACCGGGCTAAAGATGCCGGATTTGCAGTGAATGTATGGACGGTAAATGAACCTGAAGATATTGAACGAATGAAAGAATTTGGTGTAGATGGTATAATTTCTGACTTTCCTGACAGGCTGTGAAGCTGAATTTTAAATTAAAGAAGTTTGGAATTTGGGATCTGGAGTTTGGCTTTTGGAATTTGGAATTTAATTAAATGAATTACGACATTATAATAGTGGGCGGCGGTGCCGCCGGATTTTTTACGGCTATCAATATTGCGGAAATGAATTCTGAGCTGAAAATAGCGATTTTGGAACGCGGCAAAGAAGTGCTTTCCAAAGTTCGAATTTCGGGTGGAGGTCGTTGCAACGTTACTCATGCCGAATTCATTCCTGCCGAACTGGTGAAAAATTATCCGCGGGGCGAAAAGGAACTTCGCGGGCCTTTCCATAGTTTTATGACCGGCGACACCATATCATGGTTTGAAGAAAGAGGCATTGAATTAAAAACTGAAGACGACGGCAGAATGTTTCCCGTTTCAGATTCTTCAGAGAGTATTATCGATTGTTTTCTATCGGAATGTGAGCGGTTGCACATAAAAATATTAAAAAATCAATCGGTTCAGTCGCTTCAGAAGAAAGATGAAAAATGGCAAATTCGAACCAAAACCGATGATTTTTCAGCAAAAAAAGTAATGCTCGCCACCGGAAGCAATCCGAAAATCTGGCAATTTTGTGAAAAATTAGGCCACAAGGTCATCCCGGCAGTTCCTTCACTTTTTACCTTCAATATAAAAGATCCAAGAATAAAAGATTTACCGGGAATTGCCACGCCCGCCGAAATAAAAGTTTTGGATGCTGCAAAAAAAGTGATTTTTGAAAGTGAAGGGCCTTTGCTTATTACGCATTGGGGAATGAGCGGTCCGGCGGTGTTAAAACTTTCATCCTGGGGAGCGAAAGAATTAAATATGTTGAATTACAAATTTCGTATTAAAATAAACTGGTTGCCAGATTCAACTACCGAGCGCATAATAGAAGAGCTAAAAGAGCTAAAATTTGCACATCCCAGGCAGCAGGTCTCTAAATATGCACAATTTCAGCTTCCAAAACGCCTGTGGCAAAGTCTGGTTAAAGAAGCTGCAATTCCTGAAGAAAAAATTTGGGCAGACCTTAATAAAGAAGATTTAGGCAATATCGCAATGCAGCTTACAAATGCCCTTTTTCAAGTTCAGGGCAAAAGCACTTTTAAAGAAGAATTTGTGACTGCAGGTGGAATCGACCTTAAAGAAATAAACTTTAAAACCTTTGAAAGCAAACTACATAAAAACCTGTTTTTTGCGGGGGAAATTCTGAATATCGATGCGATTACGGGAGGTTTTAATTTTCAGAATGCCTGGACCGGAGGATATCTAGCCGCGCAGGCAATGAGCCAAACATAAGATTTCCTGTAAGACCAATTGGTAGAAATTTCAAAGTATATTTGGTGGTTTAATTTTTCCTGATTCCATAAACAGAAATTTTATAATTTACCTCACCCGGAACTATCAGAAAAGACAGCTCCGACCTCTCTCAAGGAGAGGGAAAAGGAATTTATATACCAAAAAAAGTATATTTGTGAAAAGTTGAAATGATGAACGAAAAAGATTTTTATGCCCCGCATTTTGATGCTAAACCTTCCGGAAAGGTAAGCTGGCAGTCACCCAGCAATATTGCATTGGTTAAGTACTGGGGCAAAAAAGAAAATCAGATTCCCGCTAATCCATCGGTGAGTTTTACCCTTAAAAATTGCCATACCAAAACCACGTTGGAATTTCATCCTGAGGTAAAATCCAAAACCGAAGGAGATTCTTTCGACTTCGAATTCTATTTTGAAGGAGTTAAAAAAGATGCTTTTAAGCCCAAAATTGAAACTTTTTTCAAAAGAATTCTACCCTATTGTTCCTTTCTGAAGGATTACCGATTTATTATTCATTCCCAAAATTCTTTTCCACATAGCAGTGGGATCGCCTCTTCGGCAAGTGGCATGAGCGCCCTGGCGTTGTGCGTTATGAGCATGGAAAAAGAGCACAATCCTGGAATGTCTGAAGAATACTTCAGGAAAAAATCTTCTTTTTTAGCCCGCCTAGGTTCTGGAAGTGCGTGCCGAAGCATTGAAGGTCCGCTTGTAGAATGGGGAAAATCTGCAGAAATTGAGGGCAGCAGTGATCTCTTTGGCATCGAATATCCTTACGAAATTCATCAGGATTTTGAAGATTATCAGGATACGATTCTTATTGTTGAAAAAGGCCAGAAAAAGGTGAGCAGCAGCCTGGGCCATAATTTAATGAATGATCACCCCTATGCCAAAAGCAGGTTTGAACAGGCTCATAAAAATCTGGCACGCTTAAAACCTGTTTTAAAAAATGGCGATCTGGAGGAATTTATCGAAATTGTGGAAACTGAAGCGCTGAGTTTACATGGCATGATGATGAGCAGCCAGCCGTATTTTTTATTGATGAAACCTAATACTCTGCAAATCATTAATAAAATATGGGAATATAGGGAACAAACGCAAACTCCGGTTTGTTTTACTCTGGATGCAGGTGCAAATGTACACGTGTTATATCCTAAAAAATGTACGGAAGGAGTAATAAAATTTATTGAGGAGGAACTCGTCCAATATTGTGAAAACGAGCATTATATTTGCGATGCAATTGGAAAAGGAGCTTTAATAATGGAAAATTGAGAATTGAAAAGGGACAATTAAAAAGATGGAGAAAGAAAATGTAATTAAAACCAGGAGTTTTTCTTTTTCAATTGAAATTGTTAAATTATATCAATTTCTTTCGAATGAAAAGAAAGAATTTGTTATTTCGAAGCAATTATTAAGATCGGGCACTGCAATTGGTGCTTTGGTTTGAGAAGCAAAACATGCGGAAAGTAAAGCAGATTTTATTCATAAATTCTCTATCGCTTTAAAAGAAGCTAATGAAACTGCTTATTGTTTAGATTTATTGGAAGCAACAAGTTATATCAATAATTCTCAGTACCTTGCACACCATAATGCAATAGAAGAAATTAAGAATATTAGTGACTATAATTAAAACATCTAAAGGAAAATAATTTTTAATTTTCCATTTATAATTTTCAATCAATGAAAGGACCACTATTTTACTCCAAGATCTTACTTTTCGGCGAATACGGTATTATAAAGGACTCTAAAGGCCTTTCCATTCCGTATAATTTTTATAACGGAGCGCTTAAGATGGACGAAAATCCTTCGGAAGCCGCAGTGAAATCTAACGAAAACTTAAAACGGTTTGCCGTTTATTTAAAGGAACTTCAGGAAACCGAACCTCAATTGGTTCAGTTCGATATGGAAGCGATGAATAGCGATATTTCGCAGGGAATGCATTTTGATTCTACCATTCCGCAAGGATATGGAGTTGGAAGCAGCGGGGCTTTGGTAGCCGCTTTTTACGATAAATATGCCAAAGATAAGATCACGGTACTTGAAAATCTTACGCGAGAGAAACTTTTAAAATTGAAAAAGATCTTTGGGAAAATGGAATCTTTTTACCACGGAAGTTCTTCAGGATTAGATCCTTTAAACTCTTATTTAAGCATTCCAATTCTTATAAACTCTCAGGACAATATCGAGCCTGCAGGTATACCTTCGCAAACCGAAAATGGAAAAGGCGCCGTGTTTTTATTAGATAGTGGAAGCATTGGAGAAACCGCTCCTATGGTACAGATTTTTATGGAAAACATGAAACAGGAGCCTTTCAGGAAGATTATGAAAGACCAGTTTGTAAAACATACCGATGCCTGTGTAGAGGACTTTTTAAAAGGAGATGTAAAATCGCTTTTTACCAATATGAAAAAGCTGTCGCATGTGGTGCTTGACAACTTTAAACCTATGATCCCCGCACAATTTCATAAACTTTGGAAAAAGGGTATCGAAACCAACGATTATTACCTTAAACTCTGCGGAAGCGGTGGTGGCGGTTATATCCTTGGTTTTACCGAAGACATAGACAAAGCGAAAAGAGCCTTAAAAGACTACAACCTCGAGGTGGTTTACAACTTCTAGAATTTCTAAATTTTTTATGGCCGCCGCGAAAAACAAACGTTTGTTGTTAAAACTGCTCAGTTTGTTTTCTGTGGTAAGAGGTTATAATATACTTGTGCTTGTAATCGCACAATATTTAACTTCTGCGTTTATTCTGGCGCCAGATAAGCCCCTGAGGGAAATCTTCTTCGATGCCAATTTATTCTTTTTAATTCTTTCCTCTGCAACCGTTATCGCATCGGGATACATTATCAATAACTTTTACGACAGTGAAAAAGATCTTATAAATCGCCCTCGAAAAACGATGCTGGATAGGTTTATAAGTCAGCGCACCAAGCTTTCGGTGTATTTTATTCTGAATTTTGCTGCGATTTTTTTCGCCAGCTATGTGTCGTTTCGGGCCGTAGTGTTTTTTTCCATCTACATTTTTGTGATTTGGTTTTACTCACACCGATTGAAAAAGATCCCTTTTGTAGGAAATCTGGTGGCATCAATTATGGCGATTACGCCCTTTTTTGTAGTATTTATTTATTATAAGAATTTTGAAACGGTCATCTTTATTCACGCTACCTTTTTATACCTAATGATCGTGATGCGGGAACTGGTAAAGGATTTGGAAAATATGAAAGGTGATCTTATTCAGAATTATCGCACCATTCCGGTAGCTTATGGCGAAAAATGGAGCAAACTACTGCTTTTTGGGTTATCGGTTCTTGCGGGGGCGCCCATTTTAGTTATTACCACCAAATTCGATATTGGTCTTATGTATTATTACTTTTATCTTTCCCTGGGACTTCTTATCGTTTTTTTGCTGTTATTATACTTCAGCAATGCAAAATGGCAATATTTACTGCTTCATAATATTCTGAAATTTATAATAGTAGCAGGAGTTTTCAGCATTTTGCTTATAGATCACGCCGAAGTGTTACACAGGGTTTTTTAGCCGAATATATCTTTATTACTTTTGGTTACAATTATCAGTACCTTTGCAAAAAATTTACTATGAACAGGAATCAGAAATCTTCAAAAGGAAAACGAACAGGAAAGCAATCTGCAGGAAAAGCTTCCGAAGGATTTTCAAAAAAATCAACTTCTGAAAAAAGATCTTCTGAAAAAGGCAAAGCTTCAGAAGGAATGAGGCTTAACAAATATATCGCGAATTCGGGCGTTTGTTCCCGTCGCGATGCCGATATTTATATAGCTGCAGGAAATGTAACCGTAAACGGAACCACCGTTACCGAAATGGGCTACAAAGTAAAACTTTCCGATGAGGTTAAATTCGACGGCCGCCGCTTAAATCCTGAAAAACCGGAATATATTCTCTTAAATAAACCGCGTGGATTCTTTACCACGGGCAGTACCGAAAAAGGTTCCAAAACGGTGATGGATTTAATCGCCAATGCCTCAAAATCGAAACTTGTTCCGGTAGGAAAACTCGACCGCCAGGCCAGCGGTCTTTTGCTTTTCACCAATGATGGCACTTTGGAAAAGCAACTTGGAAAGCCAAAAAATGGTATTCGCCAAATTTATCATGCCGAATTAACCAAACCGCTTTCTTTTGAAGACCTTCAAAAAATAAAGGAAGGAGTTACACTAGAGGATGGCAAAGTGAAGGTGCAGGATATAAGTTATATAGATAACCGTCCTAAAAATGAAATTGGCCTGGAAACCAATAGTGTAAAAGCGCACGTGGTGCAACGCCTTTTTAAAAGTCAGGGTTACGAGGTAGAGAAACTGGACAGAGTAGTGTTTGGTGGACTCACAAAAAAAGATCTTCCCAGAGGAAACTGGCGTGTGCTTACCAGGCAGGAAATCATTAATTTAAAGATGCTGTAAGCTTAAAGAAAATTTAAATTGCTCAATCCATTTTTTTAATACTTTTGTTCTGAATTTCTGTCGTTAATCCGGCGAGATCAGCATTTAAAAAATAACTATTTCAATAGGAAAAGCCTGTAATATTCATATTAACAATAATTTATTAATCATTTTTTTTGACCATTTGAATTTATTGCTACTTTTTCATTTTTAAAACAACACATTGAATACAAAATACAGCGATTTAATAGACCAGACGTACTATTTCCCTCAGGAAGAATTTAAACTGGAAGACAACGAACTTCAATTTCACGATATCGACCTGATGGCATTAGTGGAAAAATATGGTGCTCCATTAAAATTTACGTACTTACCAAAAATTTCAGAAAACATAAACAGGGCCAAAGGCTGGTTTAATAATGCCATAAAAAAGCACGATTATTCCGGGAGTTATAATTACTGTTATTGTACTAAAAGTTCCCATTTTGAGCACGTGCTTAACGAAGCTCTTAAAAACGATATCCATATAGAAACCTCTTCGGCTTTCGATATTAATATTGTTCAGAAATTAAAAAAATCGGGTAAAATAAGTGACGATACGTATGTAATTTGTAATGGTTTTAAACGCGACCAGTATATTTCAAATATCGCCGATCTTATTAACAGTGGCCATAAAAACTGTATTCCTATAATTGATAATTATGAAGAGATCGATCTTTTAACTGAAGAGATTAACGATCCTTTCAAAATTGGAATCCGCATCGCTTCGGAAGAAGAGCCAAAATTCGAATTTTATACTTCCCGACTGGGAATAGGATATAAAAATATAGTTCCTTTTTTTACCCGAAAAATTAAAGAAAATAAGAAAGTAAAGCTTAAAATGCTTCACTTTTTTATCAATACCGGTATTCGCGATACAGCCTATTACTGGAACGAATTAAATAAGTGTTTAAAAGTTTATATCAACCTTAAAAGAATTTGCCCAAGCCTGGACAGCCTGAATATTGGCGGAGGTTTCCCCGTAAAAAATTCGTTAGCTTTTGATTATGACTACCAGTATATGGTGGAAGAAATCATTAATCAAATAAAATTAACCTGTGAAGATGCCGAGGTAGATGTTCCCAATATTTTTACCGAATTCGGCTCTTTTACGGTAGGAGAAAGCGGAGGCGCGATTTATGAGGTGTTGTACCAAAAACAGCAAAACGATCGGGAAAAATGGAATATGATTAATTCTTCTTTCATTACCACACTGCCTGATACCTGGGCTATTAGCAAAAAATTTGTAATGCTGGCGGTTAACCGATGGAACGATGAATATGAACGTGTACTTTTAGGAGGACTAACCTGCGACAGCGACGATTATTACAATTCTGAGCAGCATACAAACGCCATTTATCTGCCAAAATATAAAAAAGAAAAGCCCTTGTATATAGGTTTTTTTAATACGGGCGCTTATCAGGAAACTATCGGTGGCTTTGGCGGACTACAGCACTGCCTGATCCCGCAGCCAAAACACCTTATTATAGATAAAGACAAAAAGGGAAAGATCACCACAAAACTGTTCAGCAAAGAACAAAATTCCGACGACCTTTTATCTATTTTAGGATACCCTACAGAAAATTAGTATTTTAACTCACAAATAAACTAAAAAACCAATCCAAACCAGCGATGAGCAAAAAGAATTACGCCGGGATACCAGATAAATATGCGCGTTTAGACGACGCGAAAGTGGTATTGATACCTGTTCCTTATGATGGAACCAGCACCTGGCAAAAAGGCGCAGACAAGGGTCCGGAAGCTTTTTTAACAGCTTCAGAAAACATGGAACTCTACGATATCGAAACACGGTCTGAAGTTTACAAAAAAGGCATTTACCTTGCCCCACCTGTAACTGAAGATTCCTCTCCCGAAAAAATGGTGGAAGCGGTGCACAAAACCACCAAAAACTACATTAAGCAGGAGAAATTTGTTACGCTATTTGGCGGCGAACATTCTGTAAGTATTGGGAGTATTCGGGCTTTCAATGAAGCTTTTGAAGATCTTACCGTAGTCCAGATCGATGCTCATGCTGATTTACGAGATGAATACGAAGGTTCCAAATGCAATCATGCCTGTGCGGTTTACGAAGCCAGCAAAACCACAAACCTGGTTCAGGTGGGAATTCGCTCGATGGATATTTCTGAAGTAGATAATATGGATGAAAATCAGGTGTATTTTGCCGATGATTTATACGAAGACTGGATGGATGATGCCATTGGGCAAATGACTCCGAACGTTTTTATTACCATAGACCTTGATGCCTTCGATCCTTCTATTATGCCAAGTACAGGAACTCCCGAACCGGGAGGAATGTTCTGGTATGAAACGCTGGAATTCCTGAAACTGATGTTCAAGAAAAAGAACGTAGTAGGATTTGATATCGTGGAGCTTTGTCCTAACGAGAACGAGAAATCGTCAGATTTTCTTGCCGCGAAATTATATTACAAAATGCTGAGCTATAAGTTCAAATATTTAAACCATAATCCAGAAGAAGACGACGAAGATGAGTAAAGGAGCAATTTCTAACTTTATAGAAAAATATTATTTACATTTTAATTCCGCAGCACTTGTAGATGCTGCAAAAGCATACGAAAAGCAGCTGGAAAACGGATCCAAAATGCTGGTTTCCCTGGCCGGGGCAATGAGTACCGCAGAACTGGGAAAGATTTTTGCCGAGATGATTCGCCAGGATAAAGTTCAAATTATATCCTGTACCGGTGCTAACCTGGAAGAAGACATCATGAACCTTGTAGCCCACAGTCATTATGAAAGAGTACCGCATTACCGCGATCTTACTCCAAAAGAAGAATGGGATTTGCTGGAAAAAGGCCTGAATCGTGTTACCGATACCTGTATTCCTGAAGAAGAAGCATTCCGAAGGATTCAGCAGCATATCGTGAAGATTTGGAAAGATGCCGAAGCTAAGGGAGAGCGTTATTTTCCTCATGAGTTTATGTACAAATTACTGCTTTCGGGTGTACTAGAAGAATATTATGAAATCGACCTGAAAGATTCCTGGATGTATGCTGCGGCAGAGAAGAATTTACCTATCGTGGTTCCCGGCTGGGAAGACAGCACAATGGGAAATATTTTTGCCAGCTATGTGCTTAAAGGCGAACTAAAAGCCAGCACCATGAAATCTGGAATAGAATATATGGCTTTCCTTGCCGACTGGTATACAGAAAATTCCAAAGAAGGGATTGGTTTCTTCCAGATTGGTGGCGGGATTGCAGGCGATTTTCCTATTTGTGTAGTGCCTATGTTGTATCAGGATATGGAAAGAACAGATACTCCTTTCTGGAATTATTTCTGCCAAATTTCAGATTCTACAACCAGTTACGGTTCTTATTCGGGAGCGGTTCCCAATGAGAAAATTACCTGGGGAAAACTGGATATAGACACGCCAAAATTTATAATTGAAAGCGACGCTACTATAGTAGCGCCACTTATTTTTGCTTATTTGCTGGATATGTAGCCTCACCCGGAATTGCTTTTTGCAATTCCGACCTCTCCAAAGGAGAGGTTAAACAATTTCAAAATATTTAATAAAAGCTGAAAGCTGTCCTTTGGGCAGCTTTTTTCTTTTTATGCTAAGAACAAAGGTTTTTTTCCTTCTGAAAAAACACTTCATATAAAAACATTCCTATCACGCTGATATATTCTGCAGCCACAAGCCAAAGGTTTTCGTGATAATTTTCATTTCCGTAGGCATAATAGCTTAAAATAATAAGAAACGACCACAGCACCGCGAAGCGATAACGGGTAAAAACCGAAAGCAGTAAGGGCGTGGCAATGTACCACGGATGCACGGTTGTAGACAGAAAAAAATAAACACTTACCGACAATAACATGGCCGGGAACAGGAGTTTTAAAGAGGAATTCTTCCTAAAGAAGCTTAATCCTAAAATAATGAGTAGGCTTATAAATGGAAGAATTTTTCCTGCCGTTCCAATAATATTGTAGCCTTTAACCTGGAATCCTATCCAGCGAATGATATAATAAATACTGGCATTGAATTCGAATTTTTGAAACCAGAGTTCGATACTTGCCCACAAGTTTGAGAGCAGTTCGGTCGATAAAAAAGGTAAAAAACTCAAAACTACAACTACTCCAACTAATGAGTAATATCCTATTAATTTTGCCGCGCTAAGGCCATTTTCTCTTCGGAAATACTTAAAAAACAGAGGGAGAAAAATAAGGGGCAGTAGTTTAAGAGAAACCGAAAATGCGAAAATTACCGCGCTTAATATCCATCTATTTTTCTTCAGTAAATAGATAGACCAAATCAGTAAGAAAAGCATCACGCCTTCAAAATGAAGGTTTCCGGTAAGTTCTATTAGTATAAACGGATTTAAAATATACCAGAAAATCTGGTGTTGTGGCAGGTTTAATTCCTTTAGCAATTTTCTTCCGAAGTAAAGCGTTCCAAAATCGGCCAGAATTATCAAGATTCTCATTGCCATTACAGAACCTAAAATAGTTTTAAAAAACATTACCGAAACAGCAAATAACAGCTGATTTACCGGCGGATAATTGGTAAAATGGCTGGCACTAAGGCTTCCCATTCCGTGGAATAATTCTGTGGCATTTGCTAAAGGTGCAGCTCCGGAAGCAATAAGATCTTTTGGCAAGTATAAATATGGGTTCCATCCGGCCAATATCATTCTGCCATCCCAGATAAACCGGTAAAAATCCTGGGATAAATTGGGAAGTGCGAAAAGAAAAAGCAACCTGAAAAGAAGCGCCAACCCTGCCAGGAACCAAAAATCTTTCTTTTCAATTTTTAAGATGTGCCAGGTGGCATAAAACAACCCGGCATACAAACCGAAAAACTTTATAAAATCGGTACGCTGGAGATCGTAGGCAAAAGAAATGTAAAAAGCTGCGGCAATGACCGCCATCAAAAAACTTACGCTGTGATTTTGATAAAATCTTTTAATCATTTTCGGTCCAAAAATTAAAAATCACCAATTTCGAAACAAACGACCTTTCGACTCCGCTCAAGGCGACAAAATGTTGTATTTCATCCGCAGGAAAACGAACCGAAGTTCAACGACATGCTGAACTTGTTTCAGCACCTTCTTCAGTAATTGAAAACCCCTCGACTCCCCTCGGAGAGACAGAAGTTAATCTACAATCTCCATTTTTTTCAGCAAAAAGGAGGCGTTCATATTTTGGCAAATTCCGTTTTTGAATTTATAGTCGAAGTTAAGTTCGTCATTAATTATTTCAGCATCAAAATAATGATTTTTAACCTGCGGTAATTCTTCTGCGACCTCGCACAAACTCAGATCGTGGGTAGCAATAATCCCCGTAGAATGTGAATTTACGAGTTTCTGAATAAACTTTTTTGAACCTATTGCCTTATCGGTGCTGTTGGTTCCTTTCAGGATTTCATCTAAAATGATGAAATATTTATCGGATTTTATTTTTTGAACAATAAACTGAAGCCGTTTTAATTCTGAAAAGAAATACGATTCATCTTCACTTAACGAATCGCTGGTGCGCATACTTGTTATCAATTTTATAGGCGAATATTCGCAGCTGGTGGCACAAACAGGCAAACCTACATTGGACATAACAATTTGAAGGGAAACCGTACGTAAAAAGGTACTTTTCCCGGCCATATTCGCCCCGGTTATTATAAAAAATTGCTCATTATCAATTTGAAAATCATTCGCCACAGCCTTTTCAGGATTTAATAGCGGATGTACGGCATTAGCTGCTTTAATGATGGGCGATCCGGAAATTATCTCGGGAAAAACATAGGATTGATGATTAAAAGCGAAGTTTCCCAAACTGTTGTAAGCATCTATAAATTCAATCACGTTCAAACCAGGCCTTCACGTCATTTTGATGATTTTTCATCCAGCTTTCCAGCCGCAAACTCTGGCGCAAATCCCATAGCAGGAATCCATTGGAAACAGCGGTAAATATCATATTACTGCGCTGGTCGAACGCATCGATGATCTTAGCAAATTCCTTTAATACCCCGGAAGCTTTTTTCTCACTATTAAGAATTTTAGCTCTCTCATTTTTCAGAATTTCTGAAGTGAATTCTTTAGTTTCTATAAGTTCCAGCAACTTATAATATTGTTGAAACGTTTCCTGAATTTCATCGATTTTTTCAGAAAGTAAATTGATTTTTTTAATGTATCTACTGGAAATTCCCCAGCCTATTAAATACCAGCCAAAAAGCAGCCAGCCGTTAAGATGATCGGTAAAGTAGGCGGCGATTAAAAGCAGGGAAATACTTATAAAAATCCAGGCAAACCATTTTATAAATATTGGCACAAATGTTTGGTGTTCCTGAATCAATTTTAAAACCTCTCCGGAAGAAATTTTTGTTTTTACCAGTTTTGCCACCGCAGTAAATTCCTGTCGCCAGGTAGCTTTTTCCTTTAGTTCTTTTATTGCGCTTTGCTTCCGGGGGATATCGGCGATAGAATTCTCAGTTAAAATACCCGCTAATTTATCCCGCCCATCTTTTAATGCGGTTCTGTTTAGATACTGAAAAAAGGATTTTTTTCCGAATAAATCGATATCCTGGCTAAACGGATGAGAATGATCTTCATATTCAATTCCATCGGGCAAATGGGCGAAATTTCTTTCCAAAACCCTAAGTTCAGTCACATTGATGTTTACCAACTCCTGAATTTTATCCCGTTTGTATTTTAAATTGCTGTGCCTGCTTACCAGGAAAAGAAAAAGTGCAAAACCAACCACCGCTATACTTATCGCTAATTTCCATTCAGAAAAATAAAAGTAAATCCCAATAACGGTTATTAGAAATACTGCTAGCCTCAGCATACTGGAAAGGAAAAGTGTACTGTTAGCCTTTTTTAAATTTTCTTCCTGAAGGTTCTTTTCCTGTGTATAAAATTGAAATGCTGTCATGAACTGCGATTATAGCGATTCCAGTTCTTCCCGAAGCTTTTTTGTTAAGCCCTCCCGAACCAGCTCGTACGAATGATCTGTAAGTTCGAAGATAAGCGAATTTTGAAGATTTCCATCCAGCACCATCGTATTCCAGTGCTTTTTACTCATATGATAGCCTGGCAGCACATTTTCGGGATATTCATCGCGTAAATCCAATGCTTTTTCGGGATCGCATTTTAGGTTTACAGTTAGTGGAACTGAATCTAAAGAAGCCAGAGCGAACATCTTGCCCATAAGTTTAAAAACCAGCGCATTGGGACCAAAAGGAAGTTCTTCGGTCACCCCTTTTTTTGAAAGACAATAATCCCTGAAGTGTTCGATGTTCATATATTTTTCTTTACCCTCTGAAAAGAGAAGTATTTATCATGTTTTTTTGTAAGCCCTGGCGAAGCCGAAGACTATGCTTCAATTTTTTTAGAATTTTCACTGGCAGCTTCCAACGCTGTATAATCAAGTTTCCAGCCAATGGTTTCTACTATTTTCTCCATCAGTAAAATGGTGCTTAAGGCTTCATTTTTGGCTTTATCAAGGAGACCGCTCTGCGGAATTTTATCTACAATATGCTTTTTTGCATCCCGGTTAATATCGGTGAGATCTGAAGTTGTAAAAGGGTTTGCCCAGCCTTCGCGTTTATCGTAATATTTAAAATCGGTTTCTACGGTCAACACTTCGGGTTCCGGAAAATTAGTGAGAACTATCTTTTTTTCGTCATTATGACTTTCCAGTCTTATTTTACTAAGATCAAACCCCACGTGTGCCTTCGCTGTTATTAGGACAATGGCTTTTTTCTTTCCGAAGATAAGATTGATGTATTTTTCTTTCAGGTTTTCGTAATGATAGATTTCTGAAAAATCGCCTTCCACAGTGATGAATTTACAAACGCTTTTAATTTTATCCATTAAAATAACCGATTGCTCATCGGCACGAATTTTATTTCGCTGTTTGTTAAAACGGTTAAAAATAAAATAGGCTACAATAGCACCTGCGGCCAGCCCTATAAACAGATATTCCATACCTCAAAGATAACCAAAAAGCAGTTGTTTTGCCTAACCAACGATATTAACGATTTTACCGGGCACCACAATTACTTTTTTAGGAGTCCTGCCTTCCAGTTGTTGTTGGGTTTTTTCGTTGCTCATTACCTGCTTTTCAATTTCCTCTTTGCTTAAATCCAGAGAAAGTTCCAGCGTAAAGCGCATTTTTCCATTAAAGGAAATAGGATATTCCTTGGTGCTCTCTACCAGGTATTTTTCTTTATAGACCGGATACGTTGCGGTGGAAACAGATTCCGAATGCCCCAGTTTATGCCAAAGTTCCTCGGCGATATGAGGCGCATAAGGCGCTATCAAAATAGCTAAAGGTTCCAGAACTTCGCGCTGATTGCACTTTTGAGCGGTAAGTTCATTAACGCAAATCATAAAAGTGGAAACTGAAGTATTAAAGCTGAAAGCCTCGATATCTTCTGTTACTTTTTTAATGGTTTTATGTAGCGATTTTAACGATTCTGCTGAAGCTTTTTCTTCTGAAACAAAGAAGTTTTGCTCCCCTCCTTTGGAGGGGTTCGGAGAGGAATGATATAGTTTCCAGAGCTTTTTCAAGAAGCTGTGAACACCGGTAATTCCGGCCGTATTCCAGGGTTTCGCCTGCTCCAGCGGGCCCAGGAACATTTCGTACATCCGTAACGTATCCGCACCGTAATGCTCGCAAATTTCATCGGGATTTACCACGTTGTATTTGGATTTCGACATTTTTTCTATCTCCCTTCCAACATGATATTTTCCATTTTTATCGGTAATAAATTCAGCATCTTTAAACTCAGGGCGCCACTTTTTAAAAGCCTCAATATCCAGTTCGTCGGAAGAATTGATAAGCGAAACATCTGCATGAATAGGCTGTACAGATTTTCCATCTATTAAATCTTTGGAAATAAAAGTATTTTCGCCTTCCAAACGATAAACAAACGCGCTCATTCCCAAAATCATTCCCTGATTGATAAGCTTTTTAAAAGGCTCTTCAATATTTACAAAACCACGGTCATAAAGAAATTTTGTCCAAAATCTCGAATATAGTAAATGTCCCGTAGCATGCTCACTTCCGCCGATATACAAATCGACATTTTCCCAATATTCCTGGACTTTTTCAGAAACAAATTCTTCAGTATTATGAGGATCCATATACCTAAACCAATACCAGGAACTTCCCGCCCAGCCCGGCATGGTATTAAGCTCCAGCGGAAATACGGTTTTATGATCTATGGTATCATTTTCAACAACCTTATTTTTTGCGGTATCCCAGGCCCATTTTGAAGAATTTCCCAAAGGTGGCTCGCCGGTTTCGGTAGGCAGGTATTTTTCTACCTCGGGCAGTCGTAAAGGCAAATGTTCTTTGGCAATCATTTTAGGAAGCCCATTTACGTAATAAACCGGGAAAGGCTCTCCCCAGTACCGCTGACGCGAAAATACGGCATCTCTTAACCTGTAATTGGTTTTTCCTTTTCCAAAACCTCTTTTTTCGAGCTCCAGAATAACCTTGGCGAGCGCTTCTTTGTATTCGAGTCCGCTTAAGAATTCTGAATTTGCAATTACGGTTCCTTCTTTCCCGGTAAAAGCCGCTTCAGAAATATCAGCATTTTCAAAAATATTGGTAATCGGAATATTAAAATGCTTTGCAAAATCGTAATCACGCTGGTCACCGCAAGGCACGGCCATAACCGCTCCTGTTCCATATCCTGCGAGCACATAATCGCCAATCCAGATAGGAATAGGCTCTTTGGTAAACGGGTGTTCTGCATACGCACCTGTAAATACGCCGCTAATGGTTTTTACATCGGCCATTCGCTCGCGTTCACTCCTGCGGGAAGCCGCCTCTATATAATCTTCAACTTCTTTTTTTTGTTCCGGGGTGGTTATTTTGGGCACCAGCTCATGTTCCGGAGCCAGCGTCATAAAGGTTACGCCGTAAATGGTGTCGGGACGGGTGGTAAAAACCGAAATCCCCCTAACCCCCGAAGGGGGAACACTCTGCTGCCCCAGGAGTTGGTGCTTAATTTCTTTAATTACGTTATCAATATCTCCTATAACTCTTTCATTCTTAAAGCGAATAACTTTAAATCCTTCTTCATTCAATATTGTTGTTCTTGCCGCATCTTCTTCCTTTCTTGCTTGATGAACGTCTCCATCTACTTCAATCACCAATTTTTTAGAAAGACAAACAAAATCAACTATAAAATCTGAAATAAGATGTTGTTGACGAAATTTATAACCAATATTTTTATTTTTTAGCTGTGACCAAAGAATTGCTTCTGCTTCGGTAGGATTATTTCTATTTTCCTTTGCTTTTTCCAGTAGAAGTTTAGAATTATTCCCGCCTGTCATATATCCAGGCTTTGCATTCTCTTCCCCTTCGGGGAAGGATAGGATGGGGAAATGCACTTGCGCTCCTACCGATTTCCCAATCCAGTTTCGCTGACTTTCTTTTAAACTTTCAGTCCAGTCTATAGTTTCCAGGCCTTCAAGAAGTCGTTCTGCAAAAGCGGAAATTCGCATACTCCACTGGGTCATTTTTTTACGAACTACGGGATACCCGCCACGTTCGGAAACACCGTTTACAATTTCATCATTCGCCAATACGGTTCCCAGTTGCGGGCACCAGTTCACTTCGGTTTCTGCAAGATAAGTAAGTCGATATTTCAGAAGAATTTTCTCCTGTTCATCTCGGGTAAAAGCATTCCATTCTGATGCTGTAAAAATTTCAATATCATCATCGCAAGCAGCATTTACTCCAAAATTCCCTTCAGAAGAAAAAATTCCTTCAAGTTCTGAAATGGCTCTTGATTTAACCTGATCAGAATCGTACCAGGATTCAAAAAGCTGAATGAAAATCCACTGGGTCCATTTATAATATTCGGGATTACTTGTGCGAACTTCGCGGCTCCAGTCGAAAGAAAACCCAATCTGATCGAGTTGTTCGCGGTAGCGGCTGATGTTTTCTTCGGTAGTTAAAGCGGGATGCTGGCCTGTTTGAATGGCGTACTGCTCGGCCGGTAATCCAAAACTGTCATACCCCTGCGGGTGCAACACATTAAAACCTTTATGGCGTTTGTAACGTGCATAGATATCGCTGGCGATATACCCTAGCGGATGCCCTACATGCAACCCTGCTCCCGAAGGATAAGGGAACATATCCAATACATAAAATTTTTCTTTACCACTTCTATTGGAAGCTTTAAAAGTTTGATTTTCTGCCCAATATTTCTGCCATTTGGCCTCTATCTCGTTAAAATGGTAACTCATTTTTCTATTTCTTGATCTAAATACCTATTCATGTGATTCCCACAGATTGCCTGCAAATTTACAATTTTAAACCACTTTCCCCTCTTTCGCCTTACATAGTTTTCCCTTTTCTGGCTGCAGCTTCCATAGGCAATAAACATTCATAAATAAAGGTATTTACCGGAGTAGGTATTTTTAATTTCTTCCCTTCCTTAACAATATATCCATTAAAATTTTCTAATTCTGAAGGTCGGCCATCCATGATATCACGTTGTGCCGACGCAGTAGTATCGGGATCCATTTTATTTATAATTTCAAAAACCGCATTAAAATGATCTTCTCCTAAACTTATACCCTTTGCATTGGCTACATTAATTATTTCACGGGCGGTTTTTTCCAGAGTTTCATATAAGAATTCGCTTTCTCTTATTTTGCCCAGGGGCACTCGGGTGAGACCGCCCAGCCCGCTTATTGTGGAAATAAATAAGAACTTTTTCCAAATTTCCAGCACAATATCTTGAGAGATAGTGTTTTTTATTTGTGCAGTATCAAAAACCCGTTTCACTCCTTGAATCCTTTCTGAAAAGCTATTATCCTGCTCTCCAAATATAATTTCAGGATCGAAAGAGCTATGTTTTATAAGGCCGGGAGCCTTTATAAAACTTACTATTTTACATAATCCACCCAATATATTTTCGGAAGGAAGAAATTTCGATAAAACAGTTATATTACTAGCACCGTTCTGAAGCGGAAGAAATAAGGTTTTTGGGCTTGTTACTTTCTTAAGTTCAATTGCCGCGTTTTCCAGCTGCCAGGATTTTACCCCCAGGATTACCAGATCGGGAAGATCAATTTCCTGTAAATTATCGGTTACCAGTTCCGGATGAATGTTAAAATCTCCCTTAATACTCTCCACCTTAAGACCGTGCCTCTTAATCGCTTTTAAATGGTCTCCTCTGGCGATCATTGTGACCGGTTGTCCAGATTGCGCGATTTTACCGCCAAAATATCCTCCTACGCCGCCAGCTCCATATATTAATACTTTCATATCTAATTTTTAAATTGCTTTTCAGAATAAAATATAAACTTTAAACGTTTTAAAGTTAGTGATTCATTAACTTTATTATTTTTACAGAAAATTTGTCGCCACTCTATGAGTTCATCTTTTGAAAAGTATCAAAAACGACGTTTAATCTCTTCTTATTTTTCGGTAGTAATAAGCATTTCCCTGGTTCTTTTTTTACTGGGATTGTTGGGATTGTTAGTGCTAAATACCAAAAAAGTAGCCGATCATTTTAAAGAGCAAATCGCGCTTACCGTTTACTTTAAAGATAACGCGAAAGGTGTAGAGATGGAACAGCTCAAAAAAAGCCTTGCCCTGGCAGATTATACCAAATCCAGCACCTTCGTTTCCAAAGAAGAAGCTGCTAAAGAGCAGCAAAAGGAAATAGGCGAGAATTTTATGGACTTTCTTGGGTATAATCCCCTGCAAAATTCCATAGATGTGCATATGAAAGCCGATTATGTTTCGGAAGAGCAGATAGATAAAATTGCCAAAGACCTTACCGCCAAATCTTTTGTAGATGAGGTGGTGTACGATAAACCTTTAATTTCCTTGCTGAATGATAATGTGAAGAAAATTAGCTTTTGGATTCTGGTGGTGAGTGCCATTTTTACATTTATTGCGGTACTTTTAATCAACAGTTCTATTCGTTTATCGGTTTATTCCAAAAGGTTTATCATTAAAACCATGCAAATGGTAGGAGCCACCAAAGGCTTTATTCGCCGACCATTTATATGGCAGAGTGTGAAATTGGGTATTATTGGCGCTATTGTCGCTCTTGCGGGAATGGGAATGGTATTGTATTACCTGAATAAAAGTTTCCCGGAACTTGACCTTTTAAAAGATGTAAGTATTTTATCGGCTTTATTTATCGGAGTATTTTTAATGGGAATTTTTATTACCTGGTTAAGTACATTTTTCGCCACTTCCAGGTTCTTAAACCTAAAAACCGACGAGTTATATTATTAAGAAAGCTTTAAGCTGAAATTTTAAATTTCTAAAAAATGAAAAAGAACAAACAACCTTTACATAAACAGGACCTGAACTTTGTTTTCGGCAAGAGAAATTACACTTTTATGTTCATTGGCCTGGCAGTTATAGCACTCGGATTCATTCTTATGTCCGGCGGTGGAAGCGACAACCCCAATGTTTTTAATCCTGATATCTATAGTTTCCGAAGGATTCGTTTAGCTCCCGCTCTGGTTTTAATTGGCTTCGGAATAGAAATTTACGCCATTTTAGTAAACCCCAACAAACAATAAATGGATTATATACAGGCAACTGTTCTTGGAATTATTGAAGGTTTAACAGAATATTTACCGGTTTCCTCAACCGGACACATGATCATCGCTTCTTCCTTTTTTGGCATTGCAGATGAAGCTTTTACCAAACTTTTTACCATTGTAATTCAATTCGGAACCATTTTATCGGTCGTGGTTCTTTACTGGAAACGCTTTTTCCAGAGTATGGATTTTTACTATAAACTTTTTGTGGCCTTTTTACCCGCCGTGGTTTTAGGCCTGCTCTTTAACGATGTGATCGACGAACTCCTTGCAAGCCCTTTAATAGTTGCGAGTATGCTGGTTTTAGGCGGATTTATCCTGCTGAAGGTAGACGACTGGTTTAAATCTTCTTCGGAAGAACGAATAAGTTATTTAACCGCTTTAAAAATCGGTTTCTTTCAATGCCTTGCAATGGTTCCCGGGGTTTCCCGCAGCGGCGCATCGATAGTTGGAGGAATGAGCCAGAAATTATCAAGAACTACCGCCGCCGAATTTTCATTTTTTCTCGCAGTCCCCACCATGTTTGGAGCAACGGTTAAAAAAAGTTACGATTATTACCAGGCCGGATTTACTTTAAATTCTGAACAAATAAACCTTATTATTATAGGAAATATTGTGGGTTTTGTGGTAGCCATAATCGCCATAAAATCGTTTATTGATTATTTAAGCAAGCACGGATTTAAAATTTTTGGATATTATCGAATTATATTTGGAGCTTTTATCCTTTTCTGGCACTTTTTTGTTCATCCTTTAACCATCTCCTAATGCAAGCCGAAGACTTTAAAGAAGGCCAAATCCTTCTTTTTGATAAGCCTTTAAACTGGACCTCTTTCCAGCTGGTAAATAAGGTGCGCTGGTTAATACGCAAAAGCTGCCATATCAAAAAGATAAAAGTGGGCCATGCAGGGACTTTAGATCCTTTAGCTACCGGACTTTTAGTGATTTGTACCGGAAAATTCACTAAGCGAATTGAAGAATTACAGGGGCAGGAAAAGGAATATAAAGGCACTTTTACCCTCGGCGCGACTACTCCCTCGTACGATCTGGAAACTGAAGTCGATAAAGAATTTCCTGTCGAGCATATTTCAGAAGAAAAAATTAGAGACGGCCACTCAAAAATTCATAGGTAAAATTCAGCAACAACCCCCGGTTTTTTCAGCATTAAAAAAAGATGGGAAACGCCTGTACGAATACGCCAGAAGCGGCGAAGAAGTAAAAATAAATTTTCGCAGTGTAACTATTTCAGAATTTGAAATTACCGAAATCAACATCCCCGAAATAGAATTTAGAGTGGTGTGCAGTAAAGGAACCTATATTCGCAGCCTGGCCCATGATTTTGGAAAAGCCCTGGAAAGCGGAGCTTATCTGTCAGAGCTTAGAAGAACCAGAATTGGCGACTTTAAAATTGAAAATGCACATTCTATTCAATCTTTTCAAAATTTATTATCTTAATCCAGACTTAACTTAGCCGCCCGTAGATTTCATGATATGGATTTTTTTGATCGACATAAAGCTCTCATAATTACCATACTGATTTTCGCGGTACTTTTCCTTAGTTTATACAACTTGAACCTCTCCAATAATAATCGAAAAACCGAAGAGATGCTGGTAAACCTGGAAAGTTTTAGAGAGTTGGAAGCCGCTAAAGAAAAAGCCAAGGAAGAAGCTTCCATTCAAGAAAAAAAACCTTCCAAGCCCATACAAACGCACCACGCTTTTAATGAAAATGAGGAGGCCCGGGAAGAAAATTTCAACAATCAGCTGGACGAAATTTTTAAGAAAAACAGTGCGGCCCAACAAGAGGCATCAACTTCAGAAAATAAAGATGATAATGGCAATTACCAGGTTTCATCTTCTCCCAAAAAACAGGAACCTCAGAAAAAATCCACCGGTAATAATTCTACCGATAAAACTTCAGTAAAAAAAGGAAGTATGCGAAACAGCTCCATTTCCTTTTCCCTGCGCGACAGGACTGCGATAGATATCCCTAACCCGGTTTACACCTGCGATGTGGCGGGAAAAGTGGTGGTTAATATTACCGTGAATGCCGAGGGAATGGTTTTAACCACCACCATAAATAAAGCGAGTTCCAATACTACAAACGAGTGTTTGCTGGAAAATGCCCAAATGTATGCGGCCCAGGCAAGGTTTAGCAGGTTTCCGGGCAGAAACTCACAGTTAGGGACCATTACCTATTATTTTGAACGTTAAGTAGTTATCCTAATCTGCCTAAAATGGCAGTTCTGATCTCTCCACAGGAGAGGTAATTAGGAAACTCGAAAAAAATATTGATTTTTTAAATAAAAGATATGAAAGAATTAAACCGCTGTGGCTGGTGTAAAGGCGATGATTTATATGAAGCTTATCACGATCAGGAATGGGGAGTTCCGGTTTACGACGATGATCGCCTGTTCGAATTTCTGGTACTGGAAACTTTCCAGGCAGGACTAAGCTGGATTACCATCCTTCGGAAACGGGAAAACTTCAGAAAAGCATTTGATAATTTTGATTATAAAAAGATCGCAAAATATTCTGAAGAAAAAATCCTGGAATTGCTTCAGGATGCGGGAATTATTCGCAATAAACTGAAAGTTAGGGCCACCGTCACAAATTCCCGGGAGTTTATAAAAATTCAGGAGGAATTCGGGAGTTTTAGCAATTATATCTGGGATTTTGTAAGCGGAAAACCGCTTCAGCATAAAATTGAAGACTATAAAAAAGCTCCTGCAACCACCGAAATCAGCGACAAACTGAGCAAGGATCTAAAAAAGCGTGGCTTTAAATTTGTGGGTTCCACCGTCATGTACGCGCATATGCAGGCCACAGGAATGGTAAACGATCATCAAATCGATTGTTTTCGGTATAAGGAAGTGCAAGAAATGGCAGAATGATTATTTCAGGAATTTCAAGAATTCGCTTCTGGGAATTTCTTCGGCTCCCAAACTTTCAAGATGTTGGGTATAAACCTGGCAATCAATGAGTTTTACACCTTCAGATTTCAATTTTTCGACCAGCTTAATAAAGCCGAATTTAGAGGCATTGCTTTTTTTGCTAAACATGCTTTCGCCGCAGAAAATTTGCTGCTCCCTTAAATAAATTCCGTACAAACCCCCCACCAGTTTATCATTTTTCCAAACCTCAACAGAATATGCATATCCTAAATTGAATAATTTTAAATAGGCCTCTTCCATTTCTGAAGTGATCCAGGTTCCATCCTGCAGGTCTCTTTTTATTTGAGCGCAATTTTTAATTACAGCCTCAAAATTTTTATTAAAACTAACCTCAAAATCATCGTTTTTAAGCACTCTTCTCATGCTCTTTGAAATATGGAGTCTCCCGGGGAAAAGTACCATCCTGGGATCGGGGCACCACCATAAAATAGGCTGGGAAGCATCGTACCACGGAAAAATCCCGTGGTTATAGGCAAATAAGAGTCTTTCCGGAGAAAGGTCTCCTCCAACCGCCAACAAACCTTCTTTGGTAGCAAATTCTACAGGAGGAAAATAAATATTTGTTTCAGAAGATTTCACACTGACTAAATTAAAAAAAGCTTAGCATTTTTAACTGCTAAGCTTTTTCAGAATTATTTTTTTTAAAACCTTAGAACGGAAGATCGTCGTAATCCTCATCATTCATATCATCGGCAGGTTCAAACTGGTCGGTTGGTGGCGGAACATTTTGCCCACCAGAGCTCTGAGCCTGTAAATTTTCGATTCTCCATCCCTGGATAGAGTTAAAATATTTAGTTTCCCCCTGCGGATTCACCCATTCCCGACCGCGAAGATTCACTCCTATTTTTACCGGCTGTCCTACCTGAAAATTGTTCAGCAAGTCTGTTTTATCCTGTACAAATTCCACCATAATATGTTGGGGATACTGTTCTTCTGTGGTTACCACTACTTCCCGCTTCCTGAAACCGTTACTTCCAAATGTCTGGGTTTCTCCTATCATTTTTATTTTACCTTGTACTTCCATTTTTTAAATTGTTTTTGCTAATAATATATTCCACGCCTTTAACGGCTCATTTTTTTCTAAATATAACTGTGCCTGTAAATGAATTTTTTCATCATCTCCCGTTTTAACAAGTTGCGCAGCTTCTTTATTTTCTTTAAGAAAAGCAGCTATTTGAGGATCTGTAGGCAGCAATTCCACATTGCCCAGTTTTCCCAGATCATTCCCGGTAAGCACATTGCTGTTTTTTATTGCTGAAGGAATCTGATCTACTCCAATTCCCAATTTTGAAAGTGGTTTAGGCACTTCAAACATTCCCATATTTGCTCGTGTGTACCAGTTACCTCCCATCCTTGCAACCTGATCGATTTTATGCTGATCAATATAACCATCGTCGCCTAAAATATCTTCTTTGAAATGCATTTTTACCACCTCACAAATCACAAGGTTTCCAGCACCTCCTTCACGTCCCATTTCTAAAACTTCCTTCACTTTACACTCAAACTGTGCAGGAGATTCCGCTACGCGAAAAGGTTTGACCAGGTCTGACCTTTGCATTGTAAATCCGGCTTTTTCAAATTCATTTACACCTTCCGGATATTCGGTACTGGAAAGCGACATTTGCTGAACCATTTTATAGTCCACTATATTTATTACCACTTCTTTGGTGGACTTTACATTTAAATAGGTATGCTTTACGCTATTATCTCTTCCGCGCCGCGCCGGAGAAAAAACCAGAATTGGCGGGTTCGCACTAAAAACATTAAAGAAACTAAACGGTGAAAGATTGGGACGGCCTTTTTCATCTAAAGTACTTGCAAAAGCAATGGGCCGGGGGCCAACGGCTCCCAACAAATATTGATGGCATTTTCCCGTGCTAACTTCTTTTGGATCAATACTGAGCATACTTGCAATTTTTTTCAAAGGTAACGAATACAGGCAGCAATGAAAAACCCCTTTTTCACAATAATATTAACAGAAATCGGTTATCTTTAATCCAGTAGATAAACCATTTTTAATGAATTTTTCTGACGAACGAAACCTTGCCCGTTGGTTCATTATTATTTCTTCCCTTTTAATCGTAGGCCTTATTCTATGGAATACTTCGATTTTTTTTGAACGCTTAAAACAGGATGAACGCGATAAAATGGAAATTTGGACCGCCGCCCAGGCGTTCTTAGATAAAGCCAATGAAGATACCGATATTTCCCTCACACTGCCTATTTTAAACAAAAACACCTCTATTCCAACCGTGTGGGTAGACGAAAATGGGGATGTTAAAGATGTTCAGAATATTCCTCCCGAGGTAAAGGCTGATTCGGTAAAACTTCAGAAATATATTATAAATTTGAAAGGCCAGAACAAGCCAATTGAGATGGTGTTAGGGAAGAACAGGATTCATAAAATATATTATGGCGATTCCCCGCTTCTCACCAAGATAAAATATTACCCTATTGCACTTATCCTTATTATTTTCCTCTTTATTGGAGTGGTCTACTTCTTTTACACTACCACCAAAACCAGCGAACAAAATAAGCTCTGGGCGGGAATGGCAAAGGAAACCGCGCATCAAATAGGAACACCGCTTTCCTCGCTCATTGGCTGGACAGAGATTCTGAAACAAGAAAATGTAAATGGCGAATATATTTCTGAAATGGAGAAAGATGTAGATCGTTTACGTACGATTACCGAGCGTTTTTCCAAAATAGGATCTGCGCCTATTCTTAAAGAGACTGAAATTATTGAAGCGACCATTGAAAGTTTCACCTATTTAAAATCCCGCAGCTCCAATCTAATCGACTTTGATATCTCTACCCCCCGAAATCCTATTTACGTTAATCTAAATGCTTCCCTCTATAGCTGGACGATAGAGAATCTTGTGAAAAATGCTATAGATGCCATGCGCGGAAAAGGACAACTTAAGATAGACATTAAACAGAATACCAACTGGGTTTTTATATATATAAAGGATACCGGAAAAGGAATTCCCAAAAGTAAGTTCAGAATGATTTTTGAACCTGGTTATACCTCCAAAAAAAGAGGCTGGGGACTTGGTTTATCGCTTGCCAAAAGGATTATTGAAGAATATCACCGCGGAAAAATAAAGGTATATCACAGTGAAATAAATAAAGGAACTACTTTCCAGATCTCCCTAAAGAAGCACTAAAAGCGTTTCATGATTTCCCTTCTTTCATCGGGAATTCTGTAAGTTTCGTTTTTATTGAAATCGTAACAGACCGCAACATCCCTGCCTTCTGCACAAAGTTCTCCCTGCTCATTCAGAATTATGTGTTCCACACTAAAACTGGAATTTTTAATATATCCCAGTCTCGTTTTTACGATAGCTCTTCCCGGGTAATACAAGGATTTTCTGAAATCGCAGTGCGAAGAAACGAGCATGGGCCCGCGATTCGTCTTTTCATACGTCTGGGCAAGACCCGTTTTTTCCCAGAATTCTACTCTACCGGATTGCATAAATTTCATAAACATCAAATTATTTACATGCTTATACATATCCAGATCGCTCCAGTCTATACGCAATTCGATGCTTATTTTGAAATCTGCAAAATCATCCATTAAAGATTCGATTTTATTTTTTCAGCAGTTTCAGTAAGTTCTTCAGAAGAGAAAGATAATTTATTTCCGAAATCCATATCGCTCATTTTATTAAGCGGAATAAGATGTACATGCACATGCGGAACTTCAAGACCTATAACCGCCATTCCCACTCGTTTACAAGGCACAGCCTTTTCCAGAGCAATGGCCACTTTGCGGGAAAACCTCATCAACCCTTCATAGGTATCCTTATCAAGATCGAAAATTTTATTTACTTCCTTCTTGGGGATACATAACGTATGACCTTTAGCATTGGGATTAATATCCAGAAAAGCCAGAAAATCATCTGTTTCTGCAACCTTATAGGAAGGTATTTCGCCCTTTATTATTTTAGAAAAAATTGTTGACATACCTGTTATTTTTCTGAAGAGAGTTTACTCTCTCCATATTTTTAAAACTTCAAAATTCAGAGTTCCGTTTGGAACACTAATTTCGGCAACTTCGCCTTCCTTTTTCCCCAGAAGGCCTTTCCCGATAGGGGAATCTACCGAAATTTTACCTGATTTAAGATCGGCTTCGCTTTGGGCTACCAGTTTATAGGTCATTTCTTTCCCATTCGCCTGGTTTTTAATTTTCACCATGGAATGCACGAGCGCTTTAGAGGTATCCAGCTGGGATTCATCTATAACCCTTGCGTTTGCCACCACTTCTTCCATTTTGGAAATTCGCATTTCCAACAGTCCCTGAGCTTCCTTGGCAGCATCGTATTCAGCATTTTCACTTAAATCTCCTTTATCTCTAGCTTCCGCAATAGCCTGAGAAGCCTTAGGCCTTTCAACATCTCTAAGTTTGTTAAGCTCGTCTTTTAGCTTTTTTAAACCTTCGGCTGTATAATATGATACTTTGCTCATGATATTTTCGTTTTACAAAAAGAGCCGTAAGGAATTTATCCTTAGCTCACCATGTTATTTTTTAATGATTTTTTAAAATTTCAGGAAATCCTTAAGCAAATGGATTTCGCTCCTTTTATCGAGGAATAATGAACATTTTTTATTTTAATCGCCTCAATAAACAGAAAAAATCCCACATGCGTCGGGATTTATCTAAACAAATATAATAAATTTAAAAGTTGAAAGCAATAAAATTGTTTTCCTCAAAAATCCCGGAAATGACCAAGAATATTCTTTATTTACTTGTGGTTTTAAGCTGCGTTTCGTGTTCTAAAGATAACAGTTTAATAAGCAATCCTTATCTTCCTAATATAAGCTTCAATCTCCAGTTAAATTTAAACTTGCCAGAATACAACAATCTTAATTTCCCCGGAAATTCGTATGTAACCTACAATTATGGAATAAAAGGGATCGTAGTTTATAATATTAATAATTCGCAGTATACCGCTTTTGAACTAAGCGATCCCAATCATCCGCTTCAGGATTGTTCCAATTTAACGGTAAATGGTGTAATTGCCACCTGTACTTGCGACGATGGAAATGAGTACAATATCCTTACCGGTGAAATAACTTCGGGAACAGGGCAATACGCCTTAAAACCTTACCGTGTGGTTAAAAATGGAAATGTCCTGCTCATTTCCAACTAATATCGTCCTGTCAAAAAATAAAGAGGCTGTCTAAAAAGTTGCGTTTCGTCAAGCTGAATCTGTTTCAGCTTCTAATCAATACTGATTATCAGACTATTAAGATCCTGAAATGAGTTCAGGATGATGTTTTTTATACTTTTTAGACAGTCTCTATTAAATTTAAAACTTTAGGGTTACTCCGGCTAAAAAGTTAATTCCTGCCTGCGGATAGTAGCCTGCTCCTTCAATAGTTTTAATTGTTCCCGGGTTTGAATAATCATCATTGTAAGTATAAAAATAGCCGTTGGAAGCATATTTTACATCAAAAATGTTATTTACAAGCGCGTTTACAACCACTTCTTTAAACAGCGGAAAATGTTTTATCTGGTAATATAAATTCAGATTATTCACAAAGAAACCATCTAAGATTGAAGTTTTACTATCTATATTTCCCATATACTGTTTCCCAACATATTTTGAAAGCAGCCCAATCTGCAAATTCTGCCAGGGTTTATAAACCAACATATCTGAAGCGATAACTTTGGGAGAGTAGGATATATTGGTTTTTCCCAAATCCCTAAGTTCCCCATCGATGGATGCTACGAAATCCCTGTTTTTATTAGAACTTAAAGACACATTAGGCATAATTTTCCATTTTTCACCCAACTGTATATCGGCATCTACTTCCAGACCCAATCGATAACTGGAACCACTTGTTGTTCTTAGAGGAGTTCCCACATTGTTTAATTCTCCTGAAAGCACCAGTTGGTTACGGTAATCCATATAATAAATATTTGAGTTCACCTTCACTTTTTCGGTATGGTAGCGATATCCAAGCTCATAATCATTCAGGTTTTCGGGAGTATCCAGGCCCTGTTCAAAGTCATTACGAGCAGGTTCCCGGCTGGCTCTTCCATAATATCCGTATAACTCATTAAATCTGTTGAACTGATAACTGATTCCAGTCTTCGGATTAAAAAAGTTGAAATTAGTATTAATATTTATTGGAACAAGATCTGAGGTAATCCCACCTGTATCATAATGGACAAATCTTCCCTGGAGATCCAGAAAAGCCTGTAGTTTATTGGTTATTCTATATGTGGCTTTGGAAAAGACGGTAAATTCATTTTTGGTGGCATTGCTGAAATAATAATTATCACCCGGTTCAGAATTCGAAGCATACCTGGCCCAGATTACTTTTCCGAAGTGATCTCCAAGATAATTGCTGTAAAATGCCCCTGAATTTACCTCCAACTTAGCATGCTTATAATTTAAATTCGCATTAATCGCATAAAAATCATTATCCAGCCATAATCTTCGAACAAGATCGGTAGAATTAATGGTTTCGCCGCCAATGGAAAGAGGCTGAAAATTGTAAATAGAAAAATCCTGATCCTCCTTATATTCTTCATAATATCCCCGGCCATGCGTATAATTTAAAGCAAGGTTGGTAGACCAGTAATTATTGTAGCGCTGATTCCAAAACACCTGAAAATGATCCTGTTTATAATTATCGGTTTGATTATTATAAAACTGAATATTCCCATTTTCATCTGTATACATTCCCGCCGGATTGAAGGTGCGGTCGGTTTTCATAGTTTGGTCATCTATTCCATACCAGGCTTGATAAGTTTTCTCATCGCCACCAAAAGTTAAGGCTTTAATAAGTGTATTATCGTCTATATACGAAGCCTGTAAATAGTATGATTTTAAATTAGAAGAAGCTCTGTCTATATATCCATCCGACTTCAGCATAGATAATCTTCCTGCGATTTCCACTTTATGCTGAAGCAACCCGGTACTAAATTTCACATTGTGTTTCCAGGTATTAAAAGAGCCGTAAGAGTTAGAAATTTCTCCATACGCCTTTTCTGAAACCGCATCGGTAAGCATATTTAAGCTGGCTCCAAAGGCTCCGGAACCATTTGTGGAAGTTCCCACGCCCCGCTGAAGCTGAAGATTTTGAATGGAAGAGGCGAAATCAGGCAGATCTACCCAGTAGGTTCCCTGGCTCTCCGCATCGTTATACGGAATTCCATTAAGGGTTACATTTACCCGGGAAGCGTCGCTACCACGCACGCGAATATAAGTATAACCAACACCTGCTCCGGCATCGGAAGTAGTAACTACCGAAGGAAGATAGTTTAGCAAAAAAGGAACATCCTGGCCCAGATTTCTTTTTCCAATTTCGCTTTTATCCAAATTAGAATGAGTAACCGGAGAATCGGCATCTACGCGAATGGCCTTTACCAAAACTTCTCCCAGTTTTTCGGCAGGTTTGGTTAAAGTGTCGTCGTGTTTAGTTCGCTGGGCACATAAAATACCCATGGAGAATAGTGTAAGTGTGAATGTGAATAAAAGTTTCATTCGTAAAAATTATACGAATAAAAGGGGCAATTATCCTGGATTAAAATTAGATTAATTGCATAAAAAAACCCTGTAAATCTAACGATCTAACAGAGGTTTCATACTTTGCACCTTCTAGTGCTCCCTTGGCAGCATTACCTGCCCAGGTTCATTGGGTATGATCTCAGTCCCGAATATTTTCGAAACACCCCTTTGAGATGTGCCACAAAAGTAACACACATTTTTTTGTAATAGGGCCCTATTACAATTTTTTTAAAAGAATTGGTGTAATTTTAGCTGTAATTCTTCTCAATGAAAAATACCAAACGTTCCATAACCTTTAAAGTGATACTGGGGTATCTTTCCATCGCCGCCCTCGCAGGACTTGGAGTCTGGTTTATTTATACGCAGGTTATTCAGTTTTCTAAACTCACTCGAAATAATGACCTTACGAACCGGCAGCTGGTATTGGTAAGCGAAATAGCTACCGAGCTTTATGAGACAGAAAGCACCGGCAGGCGGTTTATTCAGTCGGAAGACAGCACTTATTTTAACAAGTACTCTGCCCAGATAGATAGCATTCAAAGCAGTATTTTCAGCTTAAAAAGCACTTATACAGATACTATCCTGCGGCAGGAACTGGATAGTATTTCTACACTTTTATCCCAAAAAGGGGAAAACCTTGAAGAATTACTACAATTAAGATCCCGGGACAGAAACACAAGTTATTATCGTGAAGTGATTAAGGAACTTCAGAAAGTAGATAAAAGTTTCACCGAGCCGGATTATGAAAAGCGTTTTCCCAATCTTAAACCTTACCAGCGACGAGCACTTATCAAACTGCTTGAGTTTTCAAAAGATGAAAATGATCAAACCTCCACCATCACTACAGATTCGTTGGTAAAATCGGTTAAAAAAGTGCTCTCTGAACTGGAAACCGAAAATCAGCAGTTTCGAAATATTATTAATAAAAAAGAAAACGAGTTGCTAAGCAACGATATGATTCTGAATGAACAGTTGCGCAATCTGCTGAATTCTGTAGAGCATGAAGAACGGCAAACCACCCTGGAAAAGGCTCAAAATTCCAGAATTATGCTAACCCGCATTTCACGAATAATCATTATTATAGGGATAGCAAGCGTTTTAATCATTCTGGTTTTTCTATTGCTCATAACTCAGGATATAAGCCGCAGTCAGCGGTACCGTCTACAGCTGGAAGAGACAAAAGCTTTTACCGAATCGCTAATGAAAAGGCGGGAACAATTTATTGCCGCAATAACCCACGATTTAAGAAGCCCTTTAAATACAGTAATGGGATATTCAGAATTAATGAACAAATCCAGGCTAAACGACAAGCAACATCACTATTTAGATAATATTAAAAAATCTTCGGAATTCATCTTGCACCTCGTAAACGATCTGCTGGACCTCTCCAAGCTGGATGCGGGAAAAATGCTGATCGAAAAATTACCTTTCAATCCTAAAAAACTGCTCGAAGAAACTATTTATAGCGCCATACCCGAAAACAAAAAGAAAAATTTGCAGGTTACCATTAACGCTTCCCAAAATAGCGACTGCCAGGTGATAAGTGACCCATTTAGAATAAAACAACTGCTTTCCAATTTAATTTCCAACGCCTATAAATTTACCGAAGAAGGAGAAATTATTGCTTCCCTTAGCCTGGAAAAGGAAATAGAAAACAGTTATTTAATGCATATCTCCATTAAAGATTCCGGAATAGGCATTTCTGAAGAGAAACAGGAAGAAATTTTTGAAGAATTCTCACAGGAACATCAGCAAATTGAAAAAAAATATGGGGGCACAGGTCTTGGCCTGGCAATTACCAAACGTATTACTTCTTTACTAAAAGGCACTATTAAATTGGTGAGTTCTCCCGGGCAGGGAAGTGAATTTAGGCTTGCAATCCCGGTATTAATAGGAGAAGAGCCTGTTAACAAACCTGCTGAATCTAATATTGCTCAAAAAGAACTGGCTAATAAAAAAGTTTTGGTAGTAGATGATGAAGCTTCCCAACTCGCGCTCTGCGCAGAGCTGTTAAAATCTGTAGGAATGGAATGCGATCGTGCTATCAATGGCAAGGTAGCTTTGGAAAAACTTCGGAATAATGATTTTGATCTGGTTCTTACCGATATACAAATGCCAGAAATGGACGGATTTGAGTTGCTGGAGGCCATTCAAAACGACAGGATTATTCAGAATATTCCGGTTATTGCCGTTTCGGGAAGAAATAAGGTAGATTCTGAAGTTTATAAAAAAGCTGGATTTCAGGGAAATATTTTAAAACCGTTTAAGCCTGAAGCCCTGTTACAAAAAATAGGAGCGGTGTTGCAGGTAGAAATAGAAAGAAAAGAAATTCATAAGTCCAAGACTTCTAAGGTATCTCCAAATTATTCTTTAGAGGAGATAAAGATGTTTTCCGGTAATGATCCCAGGGCGTTAGAAACGATCTTAGTGGCATTTATTGAAAGTAACAAGAAAAATCTTAAAGAAATTAGAACGGCTTACGAAATTGGGGATATTGAAGGGGCGGCAAAAATCGCTCACCGGATGCTGCCGATGTTTAAACAATTAAAAGCAAAAGAGATCGTAAATGATCTTGAAAAGATGGAAATTAAAGAGGATGAAGTTTTTCAGGAAGATAATATCTACGATTTAACTCTCCGTATTGAAGTGCTGCTGGAAGAACTACACAAGGAAATTACAACTTAATATCGTACTGCTTAAGTTTATTATAAAGCGTTTTCCTATCTATGGAAAGTAGCCTGGCGGCCTTGCTCTTATTGCCCTGAGATTTCTCCAAGGCATCAAGAATAAGGGATTCTTCATTCTTATTTTTAAACAGACTGTAGGAGTCATCCCTCTTTTCTGCGGAAGCGATCTCGTGAGGCAAAACCTTTAAAGGAATAAGAGAGTCCTGAGTTAAAAGCACGGCTCTTTTTACCATGTTCTTTAGTTCTCTTAAATTCCCGGGCCAATTATAATTTTTAAATGCCTCTAAGGCTTCATCGCTAAATCCTACCACTTCCTTTTCAAGATCATGATTAGCATCTTCCAGGAAATTTTCAGCAAAAAGAATAAGGTCCTCTTTGCGATCCCGTAATGCCGGCACCTGAATTGAAAATTCATTTAAGCGATGATAAAGATCTTCTCTAAAATTTCCTTCTCTCACCGCAGCCGAAAGGTCCTCGTTAGTAGCAGTTATTACCCGAATATCTACTTTTATTTCGTTATTACTGCCTACGGGTTTTATCTTTCTTTCCTGAAGTGCACGTAATAATTGCACCTGTAATCCGTAGCCAAGATTTCCAATTTCATCTAAAAAAAGCGTCCCGCCGTTAGCGGCTTCAAAATGCCCGGTTTTATCCTGGATTGCTCCCGTAAAAGAGCCTTTTAAATGCCCAAAAAATTCACTGGATGCGATTTCTTTTGGAATGGCGCCACAATCTACGGCTATAAAAGGCGCATCTTTTCGCTTGCTTTTTTTATGAATGCTCTTGGCTACCTGCTCTTTTCCGGTTCCGCTTTCACCAACAATAAGCACAGACATGTTGGTAGGAGCCACAAGGTCGATATAATTAGTTAGTTTAATGGCGGCATCGCTTACCCCTTTTATAAATTCCTGGGGTGTATAAGTTTCTTCTTTTGATTTTTTTTTGGGGGAAGAATTATTTACAACGGTTTGTTTTTTTGGAGAAGCTTCCTGGCTTAATGCGTTTTCTAAGGTCTGCAGGATAGATTCCGGCCGAAAAGGTTTGGAAACATAATCGAAAGCACCATTTTTCATGGCTTTTACCGCCATATTTATTTCGGCATAATTCGTCATCATGATCACCTGCGACGAAGGGTATTTTTCCTTCACCTCCATTAAAATTTCGAGACCTTCAGTATCGGGTAGTCGAACATCGGTAAGCAAAAGATCAAATTTTTCCTGCTTGAGTTTTTTAAACGCATCGGCGGCAGTGAAAGATGTTTCCACTTTATAGTCTCTTTTTTCCAAAAAGGTCTTCAGCATGGTTGCAAAAGCAACATCATCTTCGACTATAAGAATTGAACTCATGAGATGAATTTAATAGAATTGCTAATTTACGTAATTAAGAGGTTAAATCACTGAAAGAAAGAGAGGCATTTACAAAGATGGTTTTTGGCGATTGCTTTTTTTATCGGCCTGTATCTTCTTCTTTTTAAGCCGTTTAATATTGGAAGCTTTTGTTCTCCTGGTTTTTTTCCTGGGCTTTCTTTTCTTAAGCGCCGCTGTTATAATATCCTGAAATTTTGTGTTTACCAGCTCTTTATTTTTATGCTGACTTCTGGTTTCCTCGCAATCCAGGATTAACTCTTTGTTTTTGGTAAGCCTGCTTTCCAGTTTCCTGAAAATCCTTTCTTTTTCTTCGGAAGTTAAACCTTCAGAATTTTCCACATCAAATTGAAGCATTACCTTGGAGGCCGTCTTATTCACATGCTGCCCGCCTGCCCCCGAACTTCGTACCGCAGAATAGGTGATTTCAGAAAATATTTTATCAAAATCCGGCATTTATTTTACCTGATGACTTGGCTTTAAAAGATCTGCAACGGTTTTTACCGGATTAAAAGTACTTACCGGTACCTCTACAAAAACAGTATTCCAATAGGCCATTGCACCATTCCATAAGCCCGGTAATTCCAGAGCTTTTAAGGGTTTCCCATCTTTTGTTTTGGAGGCTATAAAACTGGTAGAAGAATCTACAAATTCATTCAAATCGAATTTTTTTCCTTCATAATTCTTTAGACCGCATACAATATCCACCGGATTAAAATGCGTGGCATTCTGTGCCAGTTTTTGCTGCTCTTTATCTTCAGTATTAATTTGAGCTCCTTCTATAATTTGAAGAGATTGTGAACCATCTTTCATTTTCACCAAAAAAGGACCACCTCCGGGCTCTCCTTCATTTTTCACCATTCCACAAACCCGAAGAGGGCGATTAAAATACTTTTTTAAACGTTCTGTTTTCTCTTTTTCAGAAAGGATATTATCATCTTCAAAATTCACAAATAACTCCCCGGTTAAAAAGGTTTCCATTTCTTCTATTTCTTCTGAAGAAGGATTCCCGGAAGTCAATTTTTGTAAATATTTAAAACACCGGGACTGAATTTTCAGCAATTTTCCCGCGAGTGCCTTTTTATAGGCAGCGATCTCATCGAGATGAGATAAGGTTACCACATTATCGATATTTTTAATAAAAACCAGATCTGCCTGCTGGTCGTTCAGGTTTTCGATAAGGGCACCATGTCCACCAGGTCTGAAAAACAATTCGCCTTCTTTGGTTCGAAAGGCTTCGTTTTTATCGTTGGCCGCGATAGTATCGGTTTTAGGATCCTGAAAAGAATAAGAAATATTGAATTTTATGCCTGTCTTTTTTTCTACACGACTTTTAATTTCTTCAAATTCCGCTTCAAATTTCTCCTTATGTTCCGGCGAAACAGTAAAATGTAAATTCGCAATACCATTTACTTCCACATATTTCGAGGCTTCATATAAATGTTCTTCAAAAGCCGTAGCTTCAAATTGCTCATACTTATGAAATGGCACTAGACCTTTGGGATAATTGCTGAGATCCAGCCCGGGAGAAAATAACATGGTTTTTACTAGCACCACTTTTTTAGCATCTTCAGAAAAACTATCGAATCCGGGCTGATTTTTACGAGCGTGATTAAGGGTATCTTTATAAAAAGGAAGATTTTCCAGCTTCCCAAAAAATTGTGTTAGCCCAGGCTTCGAATGCTGAAGATAGTTCGCTAAACTTTCTTCTTCAGGATTAAAATCTTTTAAAAATTGATGCAAGGCTTTAAACATGCGGGTTGCTGCTCCCGAGGCCGGAATGAATTTAAGGATTTTCAGTGTTTCTTTTTTTTGCTCATATTCTGAAATATTTGCCTGCATTTCAGAATCGCTCATCTGTTTAATTCCATTTCGGGAAGTAGCGGCAGCCACAATATCTACAGGGATATTGCCGCGTTTAAAAATTTCCAGTTGTTCTTCTACTTTTTCTGAACGTATTCCTTTTTTTTCAATCTGCGTTATGTCTTTAATAGTAAATTTCAATTTTGCTGTTTTAAAAGTTCATCAATCGCTGTAATAGCTGTCTGCATCCGCTGGTCCAGATTTCCATTCAGAATAACAAAAGGATGATTATTTTTCAGAAGGGTATCTTTGAAGCTTTTAAACATCCCTTCCCGGTCATGCGGTTTATCCCGAAGATCATCTGCCACCCAGGGAGTATCAATATTAGTTAAAAAGTAAAGATCATACCAATTGTTTAACGCATATTTAAGAAGTTCCGGCTCGCAAAATCCGTTGTAATAAATTTCTGAATATATCTTGAGTACCAGAAGATTAGTATCGCAAAAAAGTACTTGGTTTGCCGTTTGGGCGAGCTTATTTTCGGTCCTCATTTGCCCCCGGGCAATTGGCAAAAGATCTCTAGGTTCACAGGTTTGTTTATGAAGATCCCATTTTTCCTGAAGATATTCCCGCATATATTCCGGTACCCAATGAGTGTTGTAATGCCTGGCAAGCATTTTTGCCAGGGTGGTTTTTCCGGTAGATTCCGGACCGAATAATACTATTTTTAAGACCTTACATGGCCGCTGCTTAAGTTCCTCTTCCATACTATATATCCCTGTACTGCAAGAATTGTAAAAATTAAATATTGAAGTGAAAGCATCCCGAGCCCGCGATAGGCATACAAAGGAACTGTAATAAGGTCTGCAAAAATCCACAGCGTCCAGTTTTCCAGTTTCTTAATTGCCATAAACCACATAGCGGTAAAGAACACACCACTTGTAAAAACATCTATATAGTTAGCCGTTTCCATTACATGGCCAAAAGCGATATACACCACATAGGTTACGATCATGGTAGCCAAAAAAAACAGGAAACCAACTACTTTTTCCCTGGTATTCGTGCGGGTTATGGGAACCACATACTCTCCTTCCTTCTTTCTGGACCAGTTGTACCAACCATAAATACTCATAACCGAGTAGTAAAAATTCATCATCATATCCCCATAATACTCCGCCTTATACAACAGGTATACTGTAATAATCGTTGCAATAAGACCAGTAGGATATACCAGGATATTTTCCTTTTTGGAATAATACACACTTAAAATCCCAAAAACAAAAACTATGATTTCAAAAATTATGGAAGTAAGGCTGGCATGTTTATAAGGATCAAGAAAAAAATCAATAATCTGCTGCATAATCGCTTCGATCTGATTTTACAATTTTCACATATAACAATCCTCGATCAACAGCTTCAAAAGCGATTTTCATTTCCCTATTAAGTATTTTCATAACCTCATCATAATCGCCATAAACCTGTGTGCTTAAAGGATTTTCCTTAATGGTTAATCCCGAAGCGCGTAAACTTTTTATGAAATTGATGATCGCCGGTTCGTAATTATCCTGAATAGGCGTAAGTGTGAGTTCTACAGAAATTTTCATTTTAATTATTTTATTCCTCTCAAAATTAAGGATAAAAACAGAGTGGCTTTAGTAAAAAGGAATTTTTATGGGCTGAATACCGCTCTTTTGGAGCCTACCTGTCTTTCCAGCCAGCCAGGCTCGGGAAACATAGGTTAAATGTTATCTTCCAGCACGCCGCCGGGAGAGTAGCCATAGAATTTTTTAAAAGCTGCCAGAAAAGATTCCGCGCTCACAAATCCTGAACGATTGGCAACTTCATTAATGTTCACCTCTCCTTTTACCAGCAATCTACGGGCATAACTTAGTTTTGTATGAATTATAAAGTCCTCTGGTGCCAGCTCTATAAGGTTTTTAAGCTTCATATAAAGGGCATTGCTGTTCATTCCTATAGCGGTGCTTAGCTCATGAACCCCAAATCCATTTTCATGCAGATGCTGAAAAACTATTTTTTTCAACTCACCAATAAACCGCTCATCATTTTCATTTCTAAAAATAACTTCCTCATCTACATTTCCACTAGAGACATATCTACTCCTTAACTCTTTTTGCTGATTTAAAATATTGGAAATCTTAAGCAATATTACATTCACATTGATGGGTTTCTCTATGAAATCCAGAATTCCTTTTTCTTTTTTATCTACATAATTCACCTCATCTAGCGAAGGAACAATCATTAAAATTCCAATGTGATTTAGGCTAATATCCGACTGCAAAGTATCGCAGAGATCAAAGGCGCTGGTATCTGAAAGATCTTTCTCTGTTACTATGATATCCGGAAAAACCGATGCTGTCATTCTTAAAGCTTCTGCAGTATCTGCAGCTTCAATTACCTGGCATTTCCGGCCAATATTCTCCATTAATACACGGCGTATTTCGGTATTATCTTCCACTATCAGAATTTTGCTTTCACCAAACTCCTTAACCTCGGCAGGTTTAACAGCAATGGGAATCACATTTTCCTTTGCCTTCTGCCCGCTTTTAGGAATATATTCCCTGCTTCTGTTTTTTAAAATTAAGCCATATGTAGTACCTTCATTAAGGACACTTTCAAAAACAATGCTGCCCCCGCTTCGTTTTACAATATCCTTTACCAGCAGCAGCGTAAAAATATCCTTTTTCTGAAGATCGCCCGAAAGTTTGCCTTTTTTGAAATATTGATTAATGATTTTTTGCTGTTCCTGTGGAATCCCCTTTCCATTATCTGAAATCTGTATCTTTAAATCGCCTTTATGAGTCTCAAATAAATTGATGATGATCTTTCCATCATCATCGCAGTATTTTAAGGAAGATGAGATTAAATTGACAAGAATCCTGTTTAAATTATCGAGATTATAGTAAAAAGCTTCATTTTCCCACTGATTATTAGCAATAATCTCCAACTCTTTTTCTTTTAACAGCGGTTTAAAATCCTCGATTAATTCCTTGATATAAACCTGCAAATCGATTTTAGAAATTTCTGATCCACTAAATCTTTTTCTAACAGGTTCATCAATATTTAAAACGGGTTCAAAAAGCGCGTTAAATTTTTCTAAGGTATTTTTCAGTTTTTCTTTATTAGTAGAATCCTCTTCGAGAATCTGTTTGTTTAATGAAGCCAGCAGAATGTTCAATGGAGCTTTGATCTCATAGGCAAAAGCATCTGGTACTTCGGGACTTTTGGGAGCTGAAGTATTTTTTCGGAATCTGCGAAAAACCATAAGGCTTACACCAATTATTAGCAGAGCAGCTAAAGAGATCAAAATATACGTTTGATATCCGGAATACCAGGGAGCGGCCACCATGAAAGTAAGTTTTTTTACCGGGCTCCATCCGCCGTTTTTAGTTCTTGCTTTAACCATAAGAGTATAATTTCCAGGCATTAAATTAGCATATTGAATACGATTTTTACGAACCGGTGCTGCCCAACTGTCTTCTAAACCATCCAGTTTCCAGGTGTATTCCACATTCTCGGGATTGGAAGGGGCCACTCCTAAAAACTCAACATCAAATGCTTTTTGATCTTCGTCCAAATCTATAGATTTTAATGAACTCAATGTATTATTTGTAAGGATTTTATTTCCCGATTTCAACCTCATAAAAACAAGATGCGGAGGCACCGGAATTTGAGATTTCAGGATCTCGGGCCGAAGTAGCTGAACTCCCGAATTTGTTCCTAAAGCAAATTCTCCATTCCCTATTTGGGTCAAAGCATTGGGATTAAAATCATGAATTTTTAATCCTTCAGCAGTACCAAAATTTTTAAGGATTGTGTCTTTTTCCCGAATTTGAATATTTGTAATACCACCCATTGTAGCTGCCCACAGTTCTTTTTTTGAATCTGTAAATACTGATTTTACATCATTCGAAGGTAATCCCGATTTTTCATTTAAAACCTTTATAGAATTTCGGGCAGGATCAAACAAAAAAATCCCGCCATTGGTAGCTAAAACTATATGATCCCGGCTCGCAACGACCGAATTAACTATGGAATACTTCAATTCTGTAGCCGATAATTGCGGGATTTCTTTAATTGAAGAAGACCCGATGTTTATTTTATAAACGTTCCCTTCTGAAGTAGCCAGGACATTTCCATTAGGCAAGCCTGTAAGATTATGTACATTTTGAAGATTTAAGATTTCAGACTTATCATCGGGTGTAATTTTACTAAGGCTGCCGCCATCTCCACCAATCCAGACATTTTTATTAGCATCTATAAAGAGCGATGTGGTTTTTAAGGTAGAAATTTTAGGATTGATATCCGGTGCATATTGAGCCCGTAAAAAAGTGCTGATATTAATTTTATAAACGCCGTCGTTATAGGTTGCCACCCACATATGAGTTCCAGAGGAAGCCATATCTTTAATAATATCGGGGGTAGTGCTTTCATGGCGGTAGGACAGATTCAAAATATGCTGCCAGCCGTCATTCTGCGGATTCCAGATGCTAAGACCTTTTTGTGTGCCGAACCAGATTCTGCCATTGTCGTCTTTTGCAATTGCGGTTACATTATTATTTCCTAAACTCGAATATTTTGCTGGATCGTGAGTTAAAATCGGTAAATCGCCGGCGCTAATATTTGCTATCTCTACTCCGGATTTTGCTGCTATCCATAAGATATTATTCTTCCCTTTATGAAGATCGTATATCTCCGGGGGATTCTTTAAATTTTTGACCAGCTCAAAATTTTTGTTGAGATATAAAATTCCTCCACCTGCTGTAGAAATGTAAATATGCCTATCCGCGGTTAATACCATTTTGGTAACTGGAAACTTTGTAGAAAGATTATATAGTTTTTCGACTGAAGTAAAATCTAAGTTCGCTTTAAAAAAGCCATTTTCGGCAGTGGCAATCAAATAGGTTGTTCCATTGAAAATAATATTTTTTACCTTAAAAACCCGATAAGAGACAATAGGTATCTTCTGAAGTTCGCCCCCCGATAAATTTAGTTTGTACAACCCATTTTCCGTACCCATTAATATCGAATTATTAACCGCCACGAGGCAGTTTACTCCAGAGTTTAAGGGTGCTTCCCTCTCCGCCTTATATTGATTTTTGCCTGAAGTAGGACTAATTCTCCAGATCGAAGTAGTACTAGCGACCCAAACATTTTTATCTGTATCTTCAGTAATATTGGTGATATTCCCGACGGTTCCATTGGTAAGTTCAAAAATATCTTCAGAAAAATTATAACGACAAAGTCCCAAATTTGTTCCCAGCCATATGGAACCCACAGAATCGATAAATAAACTTCCGATTGAAGTTACCTGAGAAGGCAGTCCTTTGGAAATGGTATAAGCTTCTTGAGTGGCAGAATTATATTTTACAACCCGATTCTTAGAAGCCATCCAGATATTGCCCAAAGTATCCTGTGAAATTTGATATTCTCCCTGAAAATCATTTCCCCCCGAAATTTTTTGAAAAGAAGGATTGTTTTGTGAGAAACCCACGGCAGTTATACCTAAAAATAACAGTACAGCCGCAACCCGATAAAACGTTAATTTAAAATGCCCCAAATCTTAAATTTTAATCCCTGGCAGAGGGTTTTTGATTATAATACCGAGAACAATTTAACGATATCTGTAGTTTTAAAACACTGTTTCGCAAAGAATTAAACGGGATTTATCAAGTAGTTATTAACCATTTCAGGAAATAAAAAATAACAATATTTGGAGTAAAAATTACTGCATAGAGTGAATACCAATCATATTTCCTTCAGAATCTTTTACAAGGGAAATAAAACCGTATTGCCCAATTGTCGTTTTAGGCCTAAAGATTTCTCCGCCCGCCTCTTTTACTCGTCCCTCTTGAATACCGCAATCTTTACTAAAAAAATAAACCACCGTACTATTGGAACCGGCTTTTAGGCCTTTAAAATGCACCAAAGCTCCCGCCGTCATGTTTTTAGTTTCAGGATCGGCAGGAAATGCCAGCATTTGTATGGTCTCATCGGTCGGGTTTCCCAAAGGAGTTAATTCAAACTCAAACACTTTTTCGTAGAATTTTTTGGCTCTGGACAAATCGTCTACATAAATTTCGAACCAAATTACCGGATTTTGAGGTTTCATAATTTATTGATTTTAAAGCAACAAACTAAAATTATATCAAAATTTAATAGGATTTAAGTACGGCTAAATTTAATTTTTTTGAATTTCAGAAAAACCCCGGGAAAGATCTGTTTACCACTTCACTAAAAAGCGCTTTTTTCGAAAGCGGTTCCAATAACCAGCATATCGGCACCGGCATTATACGCTCTGCTAATCTGTTCAGAATTTTTAATTCCGCCTCCTACAATAAGGGGGATTTTAATTTCCTTTTTTACAGCAGAAATAATTTCTTCAGAAACCGGTTTTAACGCCCCGCTACCTGCTTCAAGATAAATCAGTTTTTTGCCTGAAAATTGACCGGCCAGCGCAGTGTCTACAATTTTTTGGATCTCTATCTGGGCAATAGGCCGGGTATTGCTAATTCTTTGTACCGCGCTTTCGGTTCCCCCATCTATAAGAATATACCCTGTGGGAATAATTTCCAGCGAAGAATTCCTAAGGTGTTTCACAGACTTTACGTGCTGCTCTATAAGATATTCAGGATTGCGGCCCGATAACAAACTAAGAAACAATATGGCATCAGCTTCTTCGGTAATCTGCGTATAATCGCCGGGGAAAAGAACCACCGGCAGGGAAGTGAACATTTTTAAGGCACGAACGGTTTTCTCTGTTTTATAAACCTTAACAGAGCTTCCGCCCACAAAAATATGCGTGGTTTCCTGCGGAATGGATTTCAGAAATTGTAATGCCGTATTTTCATCGAACTTATCGGGATCTACCAGAATACTGAGTTGTTTTGAATTCAGATTCTTATCTGTTAAGATATTCTTATAAACTGAAGCCGTCAACATAGATTAAACAGATTTTCCCTTTTTAGACTCCAGAGCATATACACAGGTATAATTCTCAAATTCCAGAAATGCGAGATCGTACCAGGAAATTTTATTTTTAAAAGTAACTTTCCCGGTGGTTACTCCATCTTCCAAATTAAAATCGGTAATATTTATATGCTGAAGAAATCCCAGTCCCGGTTCTGCATACAGCTTATATATAGATTCTTTGCCGCCCCATACAATGGTAAGTTTTCGAATTAATGCCTCTTCATTGGCAACGGTATGGTATTCCTTTAAAGGCGTAAATTTCTGAGCGATTTTCAGGATCTTTTCCCGTTGTCGTTCAATATCAATCCCTACTTTATGAGTGCTCACAATAATCCCCGTAAATTCGAAGGAGTGAGTGATAGAAATATATTTGTCATCTTTTAAATGCGGTTTACCCAATTCATCATAATACAAATCCTGATCTGTATAACCTGCTTCGGCCAGAAGATGCCGAATACTCATAAACCCGCGCTTGTGAATATGTGATTTCATTCCGTCGAGCCGCTGTTGGCAATGAGGAGTTAAAATAATATCTTTAGCCAGCCACTCGTAATCTTCGGTAACCTTCCAGATAAAGAGGTTTGTATATTGGTCAATTGTTATTGTTTTGTAAAGTGGCATAAAATTCTGTTAGATATTACTTATTTTTGCAACAAAATTGCTATAAACCAAATATAATAATATGTCAACTAAAACGGTACCTTATACTGCTTATAAAGTAAAAGATATTTCCCTTGCCGATTGGGGAAGAAAAGAAATTGAACTTGCCGAGGCCGAAATGCCCGGATTAATGTCTTTGCGCGAGGAGTTTAAAAATGAACAACCCCTTAAAGGAGCGCGCATTGCCGGTTGTTTACATATGACTATTCAAACTGCGGTTTTAATTGAAACTTTGGTTTCTTTAGGAGCCGAAGTTACCTGGAGTTCCTGTAACATTTTTTCTACTCAGGATCAGGCTGCTGCAGCCATTGCCGCCGCAGGAATCCCCGTATATGCCTGGAAAGGAATGAACGAAGAAGAATTTAACTGGTGTATCGAGCAGACCTTATTTTTTGGAGAAGATCGCAAACCTTTAAATATGATTCTTGATGATGGTGGCGACCTTACCAATATGGTGTTGGATAAATATCCGGAACTTGCAGAAGGCGTAAAAGGGCTTTCGGAAGAAACCACCACAGGAGTTCACAGGCTGTACGACAGAATGAAAAAAGGAACGCTCCCTATGCCTGCGATTAATGTGAACGATTCTGTTACTAAATCGAAATTCGATAATAAATACGGATGTCGCGAAAGTGCTGTAGATGCCATTCGCCGTGCAACTGATGTGATGCTGGCAGGGAAACGAGTTGTAGTGTGCGGTTATGGCGATGTTGGTAAAGGTACTGCCCAGTCTTTTAAAGGTGCTGGCTCTATAGTAACTATTACCGAAATTGATCCTATTTGCGCATTACAGGCCGCAATGGATGGGTTTGAAGTGAAAAAACTGGAAACCGTTCTTCCAAAGGCTGATATCGTAATTACCACTACAGGAAACAAGGATATTGTTCGCGGAGAGCATTTTGAAGCGATGAAAGATAAAACCATCGTATGTAATATCGGGCATTTTGATAATGAAATCGCTGTTGCCTGGCTGAACAAAAATTTTGGAGATACCAAAGTTGAAATTAAACCTCAGGTAGATAAATACACTATTGATGGTAAAGATATCATTCTTCTTGCTGAAGGTCGCCTGGTAAACCTTGGTTGTGCTACAGGGCATCCAAGTTTTGTGATGAGCAACTCTTTTACAAACCAGACCCTTGCACAAATAGAATTGTGGAAACACAGCGATAAATATAAAAATGAAGTGTATATGCTTCCGAAGCATTTAGATGAAAAAGTAGCAAAACTTCACCTTGAAAAAATTGGGGTGGAGCTTACCGAACTTTCCCAGGAACAGGCAGATTATATTGATGTTCCGGTAAAAGGGCCATTTAAACCCGAGTATTACAGGTACTAAGCTTAAGCTCTAAGCTCTAAGCTCTAAGCTCTAAGCTCTAAGCTCTAAGCTCTAAGCTCTAAGCTCTAAGCTCTAAGCTCTAAGCAAAATTAAAAATCCTTTCTGAAAATTTTATTCAGAAAGGATTTTTTTATAAAGGGGTTGTGCAGGATACTTAAACCAGGCAAAACAAAAAAACCCTCGGTTTTAACCGAAGGTTTTTTATTCTTTAAAAGAAAATAAAACTATGCTTCAAACGGTTCGATAGAAACGTAAGATTTATTGTCTTTCTTTTTTGTGAATTTTACAATACCGTCCACTTTGGCATGTAATGTATGATCTTTCCCGCCATACACATTCTCTCCGGGATTGTGTGTATAACCTCTTTGTCTAACTATGATATTTCCGGCAATGGCAGCCTGTCCACCAAAAATCTTAACACCTAAGCGTTTTGATTCCGATTCTCTACCGTTTTTGGAACTACCAACTCCTTTTTTGTGAGCCATGGCTTAAAGTTTTTCTAATTAATAATTCTATTATTTATTCTTTAGCAATTCTTTAGCTTGTTTTACCCATTCTTCAGATTCTATCTTTTCACGGGTAATCCCTTCTACAGCAGAAAGTTCATCTCTATCGGCTGCTTTCAGTTTGCTTATTTGCTCGTAGGTATAGATTCCTACTTCATTTAATCTTTTTTCGTAAGCTGGTCCAATCCCGTTAATTACTTTTAAATCATCGGCATCTGCTTTTTTAGCAGTTCCTATGCTGTGAAGCAATTTATCGATATTCATTTCAAGATGGTGATCTTCAGCTCTGTGCTCTGCACGAGAAACAAGATTTTCACTTACTTCAGTCTCCTTTTTCGCTTTCGCTTCCTTTTTTGGAGCTGCCGCTTTAGGAGCTGCAGGTTTTTCTTCTTTTTTAGCAGAAGAAGCCTCTTTCTTTTTCCCTTTAAGAGAAATTCCTTCGATAAGGATTTCGGTTAAAGCCTGACGGTGACCATTTTTAACACGGTAACCTTTTCTTCTTTTCTTTTTGAAGACGATTACTTTGTCTCCTTTCAGGTGCCTGGTGATTTTTGCATCTACCAAAGCTCCATCTATAGCTGGGGCGCCAAGAGTTGTAGTATCGCCATCGCCGGTTAAAAGAACTTTATCGAAAGAAACACTGTCTCCTTCTTCTCCTGCCAAACGATTAACAAATACTTTCTGGTCTTTCGCAACTTTAAATTGCTGCCCTGCTATCTCTACAATTGCGTACATAGCGTATTTATTTATTAATTACTTTTAAGAACAATTCGCCTGCCGTTTTTCTGCAAGCGGGTGCAAATATACTTCTAAATAATTAATTCACAAAGCGCTAATTTATTTTCTGTGTTTGGGGCTTTTTCGAATGGTGTGCTCATCTCCTTCTTTAGTGTTCCATGAATCTTTAAATAATTGCATATACGCAAGCGTTAGAACAAACGTGGTAACAAAACCCATTACCGATACCACAAAAAGAACAATCCCAACACTAGTACTATAATCGCTGCGCCACATAGTTAAAAGCTCATTCAAAAAAGATGGATTAAATTCGGTAGCATACACTCCAAAGAAAAAGGTAAATATTATAGTAGCATTAAACCCCGTTAACAGGCCAGCCATAAAACCTTTCTGATACTTGAATTTACTCCCTTTAGCGGTTCGATATTCTTTGAGGGCAAGGTACATCCCAACCGCCATAATTACCACATTAAAGAGGCTAAATAACGGATTTTTATGAACCCCGAATAGAGAGAGTATTAAAAAATAAGCAATCAATGCAATAGAAATGGCAATTCCGTAAGCAACTGGAATACTGAGTTTTTTCATGTTTTATGAGGTTTTTACTCGTAAAGTTCATAAAAAATGAGCATTTATTCACTTAATAGGCTGTTAATTTTAACATTCCAGCAAGTAACGGCGGCAATTTTTCCTTTCCTGCAATTTTTTTTGTAACATTATTATAGAATACAACACTTACCTATTACATTAATAAATACAAAATAACAATGATCAACAAACTTAAATTGTCAGCCTGTGCGCTGCTCCTGGGTATTTCAGGTTTCTCACAAGAAGTTAAATTCACAGAGTACGATCTGGATAACGGATTGCACGTGATTTTACAACAGGATAATACAGCTCCTGTTATTACAGTAGGAGTTATGTACCATGTAGGTTCCAAAAACGAAGAAACTGGCCGCACCGGTTTCGCCCACTTTTTCGAACATTTGCTTTTTGAGGGAACCGACAATATTAATCGTGGACAATGGATGAAAATTGTAGCTTCTAATGGAGGTAACAATAACGCCAATACCACACAAGACAGAACCTACTACTACGAAACCTTTCCCTCTAATGATTTGAAACTTGGTTTATGGATGGAATCGGAAAGAATGCTTCACCCCGTAATTAATCAGGTTGGGGTAAACACTCAAAATGAGGTAGTAAAAGAAGAAAAAAGAATGCGGATAGATAATGCCCCTTATGGTAAAATAATTTATGGAGAGGGTATAAATCCATTCCTATTTGAAAATCACCCATATAAAAATTCCGTAATAGGAACTATGAAAGATCTGGATGCCGCAAAGCTGGATGAGTTTAAATCGTTTTTTAGCAAATATTACGGCCCAAATAATGCCGCTCTTGTAGTGGCAGGTGATTTTAAAACCAGCGAAGCAAAAGATTGGATTAAAGAATATTTTTCAGCTATTCCTAAAAAACCTGCCGTTAAGGAAGTAGATATTAAAGAATCTCCTATTACTCAGGAAATTCATAAAACAGAATATGACAACAATATTCAAATCCCTGTTAAGATTTATGCATATAGAACCCCGGCTGTAAGCAACAGAGATTCTTATGTATTGAATATGATTTCGTCAATTCTTACCGATGGTAAAAGTTCAAGAATGTACAAAAAGATGGTAGATGAAGACAAGGAAGCGCTTCAGGTGCTTGCTTTTAACAGGTCTATGGAAGATTACGGAACCTATGTGATTGGAGCATTGGCAATGGGCGCTACTCCTCTTGATACACTTGGAGCCTCTATGGACGAAGAAATTAATAAACTTAAAACCACGCTTATTTCAGAAAAGGAATATCAGAAACTTCAAAACACCTTCGAGAATAACTTTGTAAATTCTAACAGCAGTGTCCAGGGAATAGCCTCCTCACTGGCAACATATTATACCTTATACGGAAATACAGATTTAATCAATAAGGAAATAGATATCTATCGCAGCATAACTAGAGAAGAAATCAAAGATGTTGCTAATAAATATTTAAATAAGGATCAGCGACTCAATTTAGATTATCTGCCTAAAAAAGATACAAGTGATAATAAGGAATCTGATTCTAATAAAAAATAAACAACAAGATGAAAAATAAAATAACAGCATTAGCCATTTTATTCCTTGTTTCTTTAGGAATTCATGCACAAGTTGACAGAAGTAAGCAACCCAAACCAGGGCCTGCTCCAAAAATAAATCTGGGAACTCCCGAAACTTTTACCCTTGATAACGGTTTAAAAGTACTGGTAGTGGAAAATCATAAACTCCCAAGAGTAAGTATGACCTTAACTATGGACAATCCTCCACATCCGGAAGGAAATAAAGCTGGAGAATCCTCTTTAATGGGAAGTTTATTGGGAACCGGCACAGATACCTTAAGTAAAGATGCTTTTAATGAAAGAATAGATTTTCTGGGCGCCAATGTAAATTTTTTCTCGGGAGGCGCTTCCGCAAATACATTGTCTAAATATTTTCCTACCATTTTACAGCTCGTGGCAGACGGAGCTCTTCATCCAAAATTCACACAGGAAGAATTTGATATTGCAAAAAAACGAGAGATGGAAGGTCTTAAATCTATAGAAAAGGATGTTTCCCAAAATGCGAGCCGACTTCGTTCTGCTTTGGCCTATGGAAAAAATCATCCTTATGGAGAATTAGAAACTCCGGAGACATTATCATCGGTTACCTTAGAAAACATCAAAACTTATTACAACACCTATTTTGTACCGCAAAATGCCTATCTGGTTATTGTTGGAGATACAAATGAGGAAGAGGTTAAGCCTTTGGTAGAAAAATATTTTGCCGACTGGCAAAAAGATCCACTTCCTAACTTTACCCTTCCCGAACCGGAAAATGTTCAGTATACTCAGATAGATTTTCTAAATATGCCCAACGCTGTTCAAAGTGAGATTTCTTTGGTTAATACAGTTCATCTAAAAATGTCTGATAAAGATTATTTTCCCACTCTGGTAGCTAACCAAATTTTAGGAGGCGGTGCTGAGGGCAGACTGTTCCTTAATTTAAGGGAAGATAAAGGCTATACCTATGGTGCTTATTCCAGTATTGATGACGATAAGTATGTTTCTACTTTTACGGCCAGCGCAAGCGTTCGTAATGCTGTAACCGATAGCGCGGTAGTAGCTTTTCTTGATGAACTTCATCGTATTAGAAACACAAAGGTGAGCCCGCAGGAGCTGCAAACTGCAAAAGCAAAATACGTAGGCAATTTTGTAATGGCACTCGAACGCCCTTCAACCATTGCCCGTTATGCTTTAAATATAGAAACACAAGATCTATCCAAGGATTTTTACAAAGAGTATCTTCAAAAAATAAATGCAGTTACTGCCGAAGATGTGCAACGGGCAGCTCAAAAATATTTTCTTGCAGACCATGCCCGAATTGTAGTGGCCGGAAAGGGCAGTGAAGTACTGCCTGGATTGGAAAACGTAACCTACAATGGGAAAAATATTCCGGTTCTTTATTTCGATAAAGAAGGAAATAAAGTTAAAAAACCTGAATTTAATACCGCTATTGATCCCTCGGTAACGGTAAAATCTATTTTCGATAATTACCTTAAAGCCATTGGAGGCGAAGAAGCTGTGGAAGATGTAAAAAGCGTAGTGATGAAAGCACAGGCGCAAATACAGGGTCAGACACTGGATCTTGTTATAAAACAAACCGCCGACGGCAAATCTGTTCAGGAAGTTTCTATGGGTGGTAATGTGGTGAGCAAGCAGGTGTTTAATGGCGAAACAGGCTTTGTAGTGGCCCGCGGACAAAAAATTCCTTTTAACGATGCTCAAGCAGAGGCAGCAAAAGAAGATGGCGCCCTTTTTCCTGAAATGGATACTGAAGGAGCTAAACTTATGGGAATGGAACAGGTAGATGGAAAAGATGCGTATGCAGTTGCCCTAAACGATAAAACCACAGCTTATTATGATGTGGAAAGTGGATTAAAAGTAAAATCCGTGAAAACAGTATCTCAGGGAGATCAAACTGTGAGTGTTCCTACCGGTTACAGCAACTACAAGGAAGCCAGCGGTGTAAAATTTCCATTTACTATTTCTCAGTCTTTTGGACCCCAATCTCTTGAATTTAACATCTCTTCGATCAGTGTTAACGAAGGAGTAAGCGACAGCGATTTTGAATAAATCTTTTTATTAATGTTGAAAGGACCGGCTGTTAAAGGCCGGTTTTTTTATTTCCTGAATAAATAGTTTTGGCGCGGTTTACCAAAAACACTCCTAAAAGAATAACAAGGGCGGAAAGCAATTGAAAAATACTGAATTCCTCCCCATCTAAAAACCCCCATCCTAAAGCTACCACAGGAATCGTATAGGTAACCGAAGTAGAAAAAACGGGATCTGAAATTTGGATAAGTTTATTGAAAATAATCATGGCAATCCCGGTTCCAATCACCCCTAAAATCATTACGAAAATTACCGAATTGCGCACCACAGGATCTTGGGCAATAGAATTAAAACTGAAGTTGGAAAAATAAAGCACAAGAATTGCCGGAATCGCCAGTACAATAAAATTCCCCGCTGTAATTCCCAGCGCCGTAATATCGCTCATATACCTCTTAAGGATATTTACATTTAGGGCATAACAACCGGCGGCAATAATAACCAGAAAAGAAAACAAATAATTTTGATTCGGATTTACGTGGGCTCCGCTAAAAATAAGGCTGATAGTTCCCAATAAGCCTATAGAGACTCCCACTGTTTTGTTTTGAGTTAACCGCGTTTTAAAGAACAGTACGCCGAAAATAAGTGTCATTAAAGGGGTGGTGGCATTTAATATAGACGCGATTGCGCTATCGATTTCCATTTCGGCAAAAGCAAAAAGATAAACCGGAAAAAAAGAACCTATAAATCCAGATAGTACAATCCATTTCCACTGCTTTTTGGTAAGCTGTAATAAGGGTTTAAGTCCCACAAAAAGTAAAAATACAGCTGCAAAAATAATACGAAATGACCCCATTTGTAATGGGGTTAATCCTATCAGTCCTTTTTTAATAAGAATGAATGAACTTCCCCAAACCAGAGATAGAACTATTAAATAAATCCATTTTAGATTTTTTAAGGGCATTTTTTACCTGTTTCCTCCGTTTTCGGATATGAAGGAGCAAAAATCGCATAATCTTTAGAATAAAGCAGAAAAATTTTACTCTTTCCAGCGAAGGCTTTCCATAAGATGCTTCATATCCCGCTTAATATATTGAGCGGCGGGATAGATAGAATCAAAATTGGGCTTATGGTTAAAATACAGCGATCCGGTCATGAAATGTTTAACACTGTCTGTTACATAAAATTCAGCCTGCGATGCAGCATTCCCGCCAATGGTATAAAACATCCCATACACATTATGCGCCTTGTTGGTATATACGTCACCCTGAATAAAATCGGCCTTAATTGTATGCTCTAATGGCAATTTTTGCGCATCGGTTAGCAACGAATCCAGGTTTCCATGGACCTGCTGATAAGTTAAAAAGATGGAGCCATCCAATAAAGGATATTTTAAATTGATCCAACACGGGACTCTGTCTCGAGAAGGTTCAATCTTGGCAATTTCATTTTTTTTGAAGGTATAAGGGCAGCTTAAATGAATTTGGGAATAGGCCGCCTCGGGATAATTAAGGGCCAAAAATGCTTTGGGTTTGGGCAATACATTATCCTGGCAGGAAGTGAATAAAACACCAGCGAAAAAGAATAAGAACAGCAGTTTTTTCATTAATCCAGTTTTCTGCAATGATAGAATTATTGAGGCAGGATACTCAGTTTAATTTGTTTTATACGTTTATCGTCAATTATTTCTACCGTAAACGTATAATTCAAGAACGTGATAATTTCATTTTTCTTGGGAAAACCACCGGAAATTTCCAGTAAAAATCCGGCAAGGGTTTCAGATTCCCCTTTTTTCTCTTCAAAAGGCTCTGCATCATCAAGTTTAATGATTTTATAGAAATCCTTCAAAGGGGTTTTACCTTCAAAAATAAAATTGGTTTCATCGAGTTTAGAAAAGATAAGATCTTCATCATCAAACTCATCGCTAATATCTCCAACAATTTCTTCAATAATATCTTCAAGAGAAATAAGGCCGCTGGTACCACCATACTCATCTACCACAATAGCCAGGTGGATTTTCTTAGTCTTAAATTCGTTTAAAAGATCATCAAGTTTTTTATTCTCCGGAATAAAATAAGGTTCTCGTGAAAGTGTAGTCCATTCAAAATCCTTATTGTCAAGATACGGCAACAGATCTTTCACATATAAAATGCCGGTTACAGTATCTACATTCTCCTTATATACAGGGATTCGGGAATATCCATTTTCTATAATCTCCGGAATAATTTCCTTGAATGGCTGATTTTCATTAAGCGCAAAAATATCCATTCTTGGTCTCATTACCTGTTTGGTTTCGGTATTACCAAAAGAAACGATTCCCTTTAGGATTTTTTGTTCTTCCTGGGTGGTGTCTTCATCGCGGGTAAGTTCCAGAGCCTGGGATAGATGGTCTATACTTATAAAACTTTTTTGTTTTCCAAGCCTTTCATGAATAAAAAGGGTTACCGCGCGCATAGGAACGCTTAAGGGCGAAAATAAGCTGTCCAGAAAATTAATGGGATATGCCATTAAGTTCGAGAACTTCACATTATTTCGGCTTGCATAAACCTTCGGAAGAATTTCGCCAAACAGGAGAATTAAAAAGGTAACAATAACAACTTCAAACAAAAACCTGAAATTGATTCCAAAATAAATAGTGGTTGTATTGCCAAAAATTTCATCGGAAACTGTATCAAAAAGCAATACAATGGCAATATTGATTGTATTATTAGCAACAAGTATAGTAGCCAGTAATTTTTTAGGCTTTTCAAGAAGCCTGGCCACGATCTTTTGCGTGTGGCTGATTTTTCCGTTTTCAGTAACAAAATCGGCGGGAGTAAGCGAAAAGAAAGCCACCTCTGCTCCAGAAACCATCGCAGAACCTACTAGCAGTAATACCAGCATGGCAATGCCGAAGATTTGTGTAAAATCGAATGAAAGAAAAAATAAAATTATACTGGGAGGATCTGGATCCAAAGTCATCAATTTTAGTTAAACTTAGAATGGCAAATCATCTTCCTCCTCATCATTGGGAGTAATTGGCTGATTTGAATATGAATTGCTTTTAGCAGGTTGGGACTGGGACTGTTTTTGCTGGGGCGCATTTTGCTGTCCGGTCGAACCTGCTTCCTTAGGAGTTAAAAAGGTGAAATCCGTACATTGAATCTCCACAGAATAACGTTCAATTCCTTTATCATCTGTCCATTTTCTGCTTTTCAATCTGCCTTCTACATATACCTTATCTCCTTTTTTAAGGTACTTTTCGCAAATTTCTGCGGCTTTATTTCGCACTACTATATTATGCCATTCCGTATTTTCAACCCGCTGGCCGGTAGATTTATTGGTATAAACTTCGTTGGTAGCCAGGGGAAATCTTCCAATGGCACCTCCACCTTCAAAATAATGCATTTTTACATCGTCTCCTGTGTGGCCTATCAGCATTACTTTATTAAGTGTTCCTGTCATAACTGTAAAATTTAAACTGCGAAATTATTGTTATTTGATTAGATTCTCCTAAAAATAAAGAAAATTCTTCAGCCAGCCTTAAGGAAAATTAGAAATTATAGCTGACAACTATTCCATTTTTTCTGAAGAAACTCAATAATCCACCAGGTTAAAATCATTTAAAAAATTAGCGATTAATACGGGGACGGGATAGTCATTAATTTTGGCAAAATGAATTCCCTTAGTAAGGGAGTCGGCTTTCTGAACTATCCAAAATCGGGTATGAATATGCTGGTGTGATAACTTATGCACCACAGCCACTTCATTATAAAGAGAAATCTCATCAGTTTCGGCATCTATCAATTTCTTTACCGAATCTTTTTCCAGAAACTCTTCCGAAGAAAGGGGTTTTGGAGTTTCCACCAAAGGAAACTGGTATAAGCCCTGCCAGATTCCCTTGCCCGTTCTTTGCTCCAGGCAGGTTTTATTTTCTTCAGAAATAAAAACCAGATAATTAAAATATCTATTTTTGATTTTTCCTTTCTTTATTTTTACGGGTAACTCATGTTGAGTTTTAAATTTTAACGCCAGGCAACTACCTGCAAGCGGGCAGGTATCGCATAATGGGTTTTGGGGTTTACAATGCAAAGCACCAAACTCCATAATAGCCTGGTTGTACTTGCCGGGGTGTTGCACATCCAGCATCTCTGTCGCGAGTTCTTTAAATTCCTTAATCCCAGCGGTACTGTTAACAGGAGTGTCTATATTAAAATACCGGGCAAGTACTCTATACACATTTCCATCTACCACAGCCACCGGTTCGTTATAAGAAATGGAAGCAATTGCGCTGGCCGTATAGTCTCCTACGCCTTTTAATTTCAATAAATCTTTATAGGAATCAGGGAACTTCCCATCTAACTCATTTGCCACATATTTCGAGGTTTCATGCAGGTTTCTGGCGCGACTGTAATAACCCAATCCCTGCCAGAGTTTAAGCACTTTTTGTTGTGGTGCTTTAGCCAGATCGAAAACAGAAGGAAATTCGGTTATAAATTTTAAATAATAAGGTAAACCCTGATTAATTCTGGTTTGCTGAAGCATAATTTCACTCAGCCAGATCCTATAGGGATCACTGGTTTGCCGCCACGGAAGTTTTCTTTTATTTTTTAAGTACCAATTAATCAGAATATTAGAAAATATCATAGGTCACAATGTCTCTTTGCAAGTATAATTCTTTATTTGGTTACTATTTAATGAATTAGGTTTGAAATATTGCAGATTTAATTCTTATATTTGCCCCCTCGAAAATTAAGAACCCCAATTATAAATAAATAATTCGAAAAAATGACTAAAGCAGATATCGTAGCCAAGATTTCAGAGAAATTAGGAATGGAAAAAGGTGATGTTCAAGCTACTGTAGAAACATTTATGGAAGAAGTAAAAACTTCTTTAGAAAGCGGTGATAATGTATATTTAAGAGGTTTTGGAAGTTTTGTTATTAAAACCAGAGCCGAAAAAACCGGAAGAAACATTTCCAAAAACACGACCATTAAAATCCCGGCCCACAACATCCCGGCATTTAAACCTGCAAGAATCTTTGTAGATGGCGTAAAGAGCAATGTGGAAGTAAAGTAATACTCCCTCTCCTGGAGTTAAAGGAATAGAATTATTAATTAAAAAACTAACACTATGCCAAGTGGAAAAAAAAGAAAAAGACATAAGGTAGCAACGCATAAGCGTAAAAAGCGAAGCAGAGCTAACCGACACAAGAAAAAGTAGTGCTCTCACTACTTTTTTTGGTAAAAAACGTTCTTTGAAATCGAAACCTTTAGTAAAATAAACGGTTTCTTCAGGATTAAAAACCCTGTGAAAAATTATTGTTTAATCCATCCCTGCTTCCAAAAGGAAGGTAAAGGGATAAAAATCTAAAAGAGTGGATAAAGAATTGATTATTAGATCCAGTTCTTCTGCCGTAGATTTTGCCTTAATTAAAGATGGAAAACTAATTGAATTACACAAGGAAGAAGACGACAGTAACTTTGCCGTTGGCGATATTTTTATTGCCAAAATACGCAAAGCTGTTCCCGGCCTCAATGCCGCATTTGTAAATGTAGGTTACACCAAAGATGGTTTTTTACACTATCACGATCTGGGACCTCAGGTTTCTTCTTTGCTGAAATTCATAAAACGTGTAAGCACAGGTAAACTAAAAGACTATTCTTTAAAGAATTTTACTTTTGAAAAAGATATTGATAAAGGCGGAAGTATTTCTGATGTCTTAAAATCAAATCAGTCGCTTCTGGTACAAGTGATGAAAGAACCAATTTCCACCAAAGGCCCCAGGATAAGCTCCGAGCTTTCCCTTCCCGGCCGTTATATTGTATTAGTTCCTTTTTCTAATCGGGTTTCGGTTTCTCAAAAAATTGAAAGCAACGAAGAAAAAGACCGATTAAAAAGATTGGTAAAAAGCATTAAGCCCAAAGGGTTTGGTGTAATTGTACGTACCGTAGCAGAAGGCAAAAAAGTAGCAGAATTGGACAGAGATCTTCAGAATTTAATGGATCGCTGGACAGCAATGTGTAAAAAATTATATAAAGCACCTCATCCTTCCAAAGTGTTAGGAGAATTAAATCGTGCATCCTCTATATTAAGAGATGTTTTTAACGACAGCTTCACCTCTATATGTGTAGACGATGAGACGCTTTTTTCACAAATAAAAGATTATGTGGCAGAAATTGCCCCTAATAAAGAATCAATAGTAAAATTGTATAATTCAAACGTTCCCGTATTTGAAAAATATGGAGTAGAAAGGCAAATTAAAACTTCCTTTGGCCGCACAGTCTCTATGAGCAAAGGTGCGTACCTTATTATTGAACATACCGAAGCCATGCATGTGATAGATGTAAACAGCGGTAACCGTTCTAACAAAGCCAAAAACCAGGAAGACACCGCCCTGGAAGTAAATCTTATAAGTGCTTCAGAAATTGCCCGCCAGTTGCGACTTCGCGATATGGGCGGGATCATTGTGGTAGACTTTATAGATATGAACAAGGCCGAAAATAGAAAAACCCTTTTTGATCATCTTCGCAAGGAGATGAGCGATGATAAGGCGAAACACAAAATTTTACCGCCAAGTAAGTTTGGACTCATACAAATTACAAGACAACGCGTAAGACCGGAAACGAATATCAAGACCCGTGAGGAAAATCCTAACGGAACAGGAGAGATTGAGGCTCCAATTATCTTGATAGACAAAATTAAAACCGATTTTGAAAGGCTGATCAAGCAAAATAGAAAAAAGATCACCTTAAGCGCACACCCATTTATTGCAGCCTTTTTAACAAGAGGCTTTCCATCGCCCCGCTCCCAATGGTTTTTTGACCATAAGCGCTGGGTAAAAATTTTACCAAGAGACGCTTACACGTACATGGAATATCACTTTCACGATAAAAACGGGGAAGTAATAGACTAAGATTTTTATATTTAAAAAACGCTTTTCATTTATTTGGAAGGCGTTTTTTTGTTTTGAATGTCATTTCGAACGTAGCGAAGGGAAGTGAGAAATCTCAAAGTTCAGAAACTTCTCCAAATTCTCCTACAGAACTCGCAGCTATACCTGGAAAAATATTTTCCATCTTATTCGGATTAGTTACTTTTGAATTTTGTATGCCCAATTTTAGATTTTGAAAAATCCTTCTCAAAAATCCTATACCGTAAAAGAAGCTACCATTAAGCTCATGCAATACTGTGCTTATCGCGACCGCTCCCAAAAGGAAGTAGAGGAAAAACTGAATGAAATGAGAATGATTCCTGAGGCCAAAGAAAAAATAATCATTCAGCTTATGCGGGAAGATTTTTTAAATGAAGAACGCTTTGCCCGCAGTTTTGTGCGCGGCAAATTCAGAATAAAAAAATGGGGCCGAATAAAAATAAAACAGGAATTAAAACTGCGCGAAATCTCGGCACCATTAATAAAGATCGCCTTTACCGAGATCAACGAAAACACTTATTTTCACAATCTTGAAGAGCTGGCACAGAAAAAACTAAAGCAAATAAAGGAACCCAATTCTTATAAAAAGAAAAGCAAACTGGTGTCTTACCTGCTTCAGAAAGGCTACGAATCTGGATTGGTATATGAGGTTTGCAATGGCTTACTTAAGTAACGCCGTTCTTATCGTGAGTTCTTTTCATGGCCACATCATTTTTATAATCTATCCACTGCTGGCCTTTCCATTTACGCATAATATTATCGAAATGCCGCATAAAAACAATGTTGTAAATCGCTTTTGAAAAATTGGTTAAGGAACGCGAAGTTGCGCGCAGGCTCATAGAAAAACCTGCGGTCTCATAGGTCATCTGGTGCCAGTAACCTTCGGGCATATATAAAGTTTCTCCATGATTTAAATGTGTGATATACCCCTGAGCCATCGTAAGTGCAGGATATTTTTTAAAATCGGGATTGGTGAAATCTATATCTTCTCTGGAAATTAACGAATGTGGTACTTTATAAAGATATTTGCTTTCCGAAGGCGGATACAAAATACATTGTTTACTCCCGCCGAATTGAAAATGGAGGATATTGGCAAAATCTATATCATAATGCATGAAAACCTTTGAATTTTCTCCTCCAAAGAACAACATGGGAAGCTGTTTCAAAAAGCGCAATCCCAGCTTTGGAAAGCTGAAATCCTTCTGAAGTTTAGGCACTTCCTTCATTAAATGATAAAGAAAAATACGGTAATTGGTAGGCTCAGATTTAAGAAGATCTATATAATCAGCCATTTTCATCTCCATATGCGGCTCATTAAACTTAAATTCGGAAGTAATAGGGCGGTCATCATACAAAGGCACCACTTTATCGCCGGCGATTTCCTTGATATAATCCAGTGTCCATTTACTATATGCCGGCCAGTCATCAATTAAATGTTCAATTACTACCGGTTTCTGGGGTTTTACGTATTTCTTTACAAAATCGGTCTTGGTAATACTATACTCCCTTGGGATCTCCGTTAATTGCAATCGTTCCTTCATCCTTCAATTCCCGCGTTTTTATGCGTTTTTTTTACTGCTAGTTCATTTTTATATTCGATCCATTTCTGTCCCTTCAATTTCCGCATAAGATTATCATAATTACGAACAAATACCAAATTATTTAATACCTCAAGGATCTTTCTTGGAGAGGTTGGCAAAGATCGCAAAGTTAATGATAAACAGGGAGTTTCATATTTTATAAAATGCCACCATTTGCTAGGGATAAAAAGTGCGTCTCCATGTTTTAAAATCGCTTCAAATCCTTTGGCTTTGAGCAATGCCGGATATTTCTCCAGATCAGGATTATCCATATCGATAATCTCCATGCTTACTATGGAATAGGGAACTTTATATAGAAATTTTGTTTCTTCCGGAGGAAAAATCAACACGCGTTTTGTTCCGGCAAAATTAAAATGAAAATTATTGGCCAGATCCATATCGTAGTGCATCACCACTTTCCCGCCTTCGCCGCCAACAAACAAAACAGGAAGTCTTTTAAAAAACTTAACTCCTAAATCGGGATACTTAAAATCTTTAATTAATTCAGGTACATTCTGGAGCAGATTGAAAAAAAACATTCTTAAATCGGTAGGGCCCGATTTAAGAATATCGATATATTCCTTCATTTTCAGTCTTTTTGCCGGACCATGGCTTTTTTGTTTTCCTTTTGCCGGCTGACTATCGTAAAGAGGTACCACAATCTCTCCCGCTTTCTCTCTAAAATACTCAAAATTCCATTTCTCCTTCGCCGGCCAGTCTTCGCTTAAATTTTCCATAATTACCGGACGCTGCGGAAGAAAATAATCTTTCAGAAAATCTTCTTTGCTAATATCTTTTACCCGGGGAATGGACTGTAAGTTAAGAGGCATTCTAAAGGGATATAAAATTTATATCTTGGTTTTCGCCTTTTCCTGGGCCTGTAAGTTTCTATCAATTTTATGCCCAGGACGAGACCATTTGGGCTTTTCTCCTAAATTCTGATATTTAGATTCTTCTGCGGAAACACTTTTCGGCTGTGCTTTTTTCTCGAATGATTTTTGAGGAGTTATTCCCAGCGCTTTAAACATTTCCATATCTTCATTTACATCTGGATTGGGCGTGGTTAAAAGTTTATCGCCGGCGAAAATAGAATTGGCACCTGCAAAAAAGCACATTGCCTGTCCTTCCCTGCTCATTTGTGTTCTCCCGGCAGAAAGTCGCACCTGGGTTTCCGGCATTACAATTCTCGCGGTTGCTACCATGCGCACCATTTCCCAAATGGAAACCGGTTGTTGTTCTGCCAGCGGAGTTCCTTCAACAGGAACCAACGCATTGATTGGTACCGATTCGGGTTGCGGGTCGAGTGTTGCCAAAGCCACCAGCATGCCTGCACGATCGTCTTCAGATTCTCCCATTCCTATAATTCCACCACTACAAACGGTAACATTGGTTTTTCTAACGTTCCCTATAGTATCTAATCTATCCTGATAACCACGGGTAGAAATTACTTCTTTATAATATTCTTCTGAAGAATCCAGGTTATGATTATACGCATATAAACCTGCTTCTGCCAGCCTTTGCGCCTGATTTTCGGTGATCATTCCCAGAGTACAGCACACTTCCATATCCAGTTTGTTAATGGTTCTAACCATTTCCAAAACCGAATCGAATTCCTCTCCGTCTTTCACATTACGCCAGGCTGCACCCATACATACTCGGGAACTACCGGCAGCTTTAGCACGTAAAGCCTGAGCTTTTACCTGATTTACGCTCATTAAATCGTTGCCTTCAATATCGGTATGATATCTCGCTGCTTGTGGGCAGTAGCCACAATCTTCGGGGCATCCTCCTGTTTTTATAGACAGTAAGGTGGAAACCTGAACGGTATTTGGATCGTGATTTTTTCTGTGTACCGTAGCTGCTTCATAAAGCAACTCCATAAAAGGTTTATTATAAATTTCAAGGATTTCCTCTTTCGTCCAGTCGTGTTTAATTGTCATAAAATTGATTTGTATTCAAAAATAACTAAAACTAAGGTTTATTGCTTAGCTGAAATAAAAAGATTTTTAATCCCTTTAAGAGTTTCCAAAACCCAGTGGGGCGAAATTATTAATTTTTGGTTATTAACAGGCTCACTGCATTCCCGCCAAACCCCACTGCATTTACAAGAATATTTTCAAATTGCTTGGGAGATTTGCTAATATTTGAAAAGGGAACCGGAATAAATTCCTGGTGCCGAAGCATTAAAATCGCAAGTTCCATATTCAAAATCCCGGAAGCCCCAAAGGTGTGGCCTATCTTCCATTTATTGGAAGTTAATGCCGGTAAAGGAACACCTACAAAAACCTTATGAATTGCGTTTACTTCGGCCGCATCTCCCTTAATTGTTCCCGGTGCGTGCATTACAACGGCATCTACTTTACTCAAAGGCAGATTGCCAATGGCCATTTTCATTGATTTCTGAAGACAATCCGCATTTGCTGAAATTGAAGCCGGATGTTTTAACGCTTCGGTGGCATATCCAATTCCAGTGATTTTCGCCAGGCTGTTAGTGGGAGAATTTTTTAAACACACCACTCCGGCACCCTCTCCTAAAACCATCGTATTTCGCTTTTTATCCATTTTTAAAGCTTCACAGGGATATTCTTTCTCTTCGGAAGCATAAATCTTCATCGCTTTCATTTGGGCAATGGTAAAAGCAGTTAACGAAGCTTCGCTGCCGCCGGCAAGAAACTTTTCCGAAAATCCCGACTGCAGCCAGGCAATTCCGTTTAAAACCGAATGAAGGCCAGTAGAACAGGTTACGCTATGCGAAATTTCGGGCCCCTCACTTTCAAGATCCTGCGCCACCCAGGAAGAAATATTCCCCAACGTGGTCGCAGGAGATGCCAGAACCGCCGCTTTTCCTGTTTCAATAAATTCCCGGTGATATTTCTCAAATAAACCGGTAGCTCCACGGGAACTTCCTATGTTTATACCAACGCTATCTCCCAATTTCCACCCCGCATCTTTGGACGCCTTTCTGGAAATATAAATCGAAAAAAGCACCGACTCGTCCAGATTTTTAAAATGAGTGTTTTCCTGTCTCAAATTCTCTATTTCCTCTTTTACTTTTGAAGGTAAAAAAGCGGCAAAAGCATCTTGACCGTTAAAATTATTTGAAGTAATGAATGAGCGGGAATCTTTATAATTCTCCCAAATTTCTTCGGGAGTAGTTCCCAGTGCAGAAACGCTTGTTAGGGAAGCAATGTAAGCAGGGTGTTTCAAAATTTGAATTTTTCAACAAAAATAGGTGCTGAGAGACCATTGAATAAATTTTAAGTCATAAAATTTATATATTATTCCTCTGCGTTGTAATATAAATTCAAAATAGAGTCGGGCTCTTTTTGACCCTCAAATATTTTTTGAAGTTTTTGTTTTACATCGGGAGATAATAATTGTTCCAGTGGCTGCTGTACTTTTTTAATAAACGGAAATGTTTCCTTAAGCTGTTGGTCCCACTCCTTGTGGAAGTTAGCAAGATCATCGGGATAAACAGTCGTTCGCGAAGTACCTTCATTTTTGGCGTTGAATTCTTCAGTAACATTTAAATAGCCGTAATCATCGGTTAACTCTTCGCCGGGATGAATGTCCCGAATAGCGATTTCAAAATCGTAAGCGGTAGAAAGACAATTCGATTTAAAACTGTGGTTTACATATTTCGCAATATCCCAGCACATAACAAAATTGCCTTTATTATTTCGAAAGGTATATTTTTCAACCATTTCCTGGGCTAATTTGCCCATTTTAGAAACTTCTTTCGATATATATATATTGTCCAGTTCATCCTGTACCCAGGTAATGGTTCCTTTCGGAATTAGTTTGGTAGCTACCACGCCATAGCCAATCTCATTGCTAATAAACTGAACTTCCGTATCTGGATGAATCATAAGATGCCCGTATTTAAGAATTAAGATATAAAATTATAAGTTTCAATAAGAAGCTTCCTTAACTTTAACACTTAAATCAAACTTTTCGCGAAAATTAATCTAAAACATTTCAAATACCTTTTCTATAGAAGTGTAAATTTTTTGCAGTTGCTCTTTGGAAATGGTATAAGGAGCCGTTATATAAATAGTATTTCCAAGGGGTCGCAAATAAATCCCTTCATTCATAAAATGCTGGAAAAGTTTATTCCGAAGATTCCCGTAACGAGTCATTTCCACATTCAGATCGAAAGCAAAAATAATTCCCAGCTGGCGAAGATTTTTAACTTTAGTGTGCTTTTCTATCTTTTTCGCGAATGCGGTATGCGAAGCCAATATTCGCTGAATATTTTGCTGAATTTCATCAGATCCTAACAACTCGATTCCTGCCAGGGCTGCTGTACACGCCAGTGGGTTTCCTGTATAGGTATGGCCGTGAAAAAGTCCTTTGGAAATATCTTCATCATAAAATGCATCAAAAATCTTCTGAGAACAGGAAGTTGCACCCATAGGTAACAATCCGGCGGTAAGCGCCTTGGACATACAAACCACATCGGGCTGTGTTTCCATATATTCTGAAGCGAAATTCTTTCCGGTCTTTCCGAATCCTGTCATCACTTCATCTGCCACAAGTATAATTTCTTGGCTTTTACAGAATTCAAGAATTTTATTAAGCCCTTCTTTATCGTGCATTTTCATAGCGGCAGCACCCTGTACCAAAGGTTCATATATAAATCCCGCGAGTGAAAATTCTGCATGTAATTCTTCAATTTTTTGAAGGATTTCATCAGTATTTTTTCCATTGGGAACAGGAATACGAACCACTTTAATAAAATGATCTTCGAAAGCACCGTTATAAACCGATAAACTGGAGACCGACATCGCACCAAAAGTATCCCCATGAAACCCTTCTTCAAAAGCCAGCATCACCTTGCGCTCATACCCCAAATTATGATGGTATTGCAAGGCCATTTTTATCCCGATTTCGGTAGCGGTGGAACCGTTATCATTAAAAAATACCTTTTGCTGTCCTTTTGGAAGGATTTTCATTAATTCTTCAGCAAGTTTTATCGCGGGTTCGTGGGTAAATCCGCTAAAAACTACCTGATCCAGCTGTTGCATTTGTTCGCTCACCCTCTGTGTGATAAAAGGATTGCAATGCCCGTACATGCAGGTATACCAGGACGCTATTCCGTCTATATATTCTTTTCCGTTTTCATCGGTTAAAACACAGTTTTTAGCCTTTTTAATCGCAAGAGGAACCGAACTGGTTTTATGCTGGGTTAAAGGATGCCAGATATATTTTTGATCTCGTTCTGTTAAATTTTTCTCAGTTTTCAAGTTTTCCAATTCTTTTGCTTTTTCTCAGGTTTCTAGTTTCTGGTTTCAGGTTTCTGGTTTTGGTTCTTAAGCGCTTCGACAGGCTCGGCAAAGCAACAATTTTAATGATTCAGAACTTACATTAGCAATTCTCAATTCTCAATTCTCAATTCTCAATTCTCAATTCTCAATTTAAATGATCTTTAAAATATGCGTTTCGCCTAAACCTTTCTGCATATTCCTTCACCACATTTGCATCAAAATAAGGTTCATTTTCTATCCTGCCAATACAGGGAACCCCACTCATTTTTAAAATAACATCTTCGGTGGAAGGATGTTTATCGCCATTAAAAATAATGCCGGCTATTTTCAAATTTCGGTTTTTAAGCATTTCCACGCTTAGTAATGTATGATTAATACTTCCCAGATAATGTCGCGAAACAAGAATAATTTCATCGTCTGGAAGCATTAAATCCATTATAGTTTCGGTGTTGTTAAGAGGTACCAATAATCCGCCGGCACCTTCAATAACCAGATTGTTTTCGGTCTTTGGCCGTTCTATTTTTTTAGCTTCAATTTTAACTCCATCAATTTCTGCAGCAGCATGAGGGCTCAATGGGAGTATGTAGTTCGAAAGCATTGCGATGAAAAACGGTGTTTTTATTAGACACCAGTTTTTTTACTTTATGAGTATCACTTTTATCGAGATCTCCCGCCTGGATAGGCTTCCAGTAATCTGCTTTTAAAGTTTCGGTAACAATGGCAGCAGCTACGGTCTTTCCAACCTCGGTTCCAATTCCGGTTATAAAATAATTTTTTTTCATTCTCAATTTTTATTTTTCACAAAATTAGCCAGCAGAATTAAAACAGCCTCAATTTCCTCTTCAGAATTATAACTATGAAGGCAAAACCTTAACCTTTCTTTTCCTGCCGGGACCGTAGGAGCCAAAATAGGTTTTACATTGAATTTTTGATTTTGAAGACTGTAGGCAAGTTCTTTTACCTGTTCATTCCCGGGAATTATGCAGGATTGTATCGCAGAAGTGCTTTCTATAAACAGCTCATTTATTTGAAATTGCTTTATTTTCTTCCTGAAAAAATCAATAGTATGCTGAAGTTTTTGAAGTTCAGTAAATGTATCATTATTCGAAAGTTTTAAATATACAGCCAAAATCGTAGCTACCGAATGTGGCGGCAGGGCTGTGGTATAAATAAAACTTCGGGCGAAATTGATAAGATATGCTATAAGCTTTTCACTTCCCAGAACTACTGCCCCATGGGCTCCCAGGGCTTTTCCAAAAGTGACTATTCTTGCAAACACCCGATGTTGTAAATTCAGCTCCTGTAAAAGACCCTGTCCCTGGGGCCCAAAAACGCCGGTTGCGTGGGCTTCATCTACAATTAAAAAACAGCTGTATTTTTCACAGATTTCCACCATATTTTCCAGATCCGGACTATCGCCATCCATAGAAAAAACAGATTCGGTAACCACGAAAACATCTGCAGAACCTAACTTTACCGCCTTTATTTTTTCTTCCAGCGCGACCAGGTTGTTATGGCTGAATTTAAAACTTTTCGCATTGCTTAAAAGAATCCCTTCCCGAATAGATGCATGCGAAAATTCATCAAATAAAATAATATCTCCTCGCTGTGGAACGCTGGAAAAAAAGCCCGTATTGGCATCGAAACCGGAATTAAAAATAAGAGCGCTCTCAGATTGGTGAAATCGGGCAATGGTTTCTTCAGCTAGTTTATATAATTGATGATTTCCAGATAGTAGCCTGGAGCCGGTAGCCCCATTTTGAAATGGGGTATTCTGGCGAACTATCTGATAGGCTTTTGCCCAAATTTCTTCAGAAAAGGCAAATCCCAGATAGTCATTTGAAGAAAAATCTGTTTTCCCTTTATTTTCACCTAAATTTCTGAAAGCGTTTTCCTGTTTTCTGTTTTCAAGTCTTTTCTCTACTTTTAAAGGGAATTTCTTCATTTTATAAAATTACAATATTCGAAAAGCAAATGGGTGACGAATGGATAGAATTTGGAATAAGAATAGGCGTGGCGGCAATTTCCGGATTGCTTATTGGCCTTGAAAGAGAATTGCGAGGCAAAAATGCGGGTTTAAGAACCAATGCATTGGTTGCATTAGGTTCATGTGTTTTTGTAATTATTTCGCTTACGTTTAAAAACCACCCTAATGTTGATATAACCCGGGTAATTGGACAGGTAGTAACTGGAATAGGATTTTTAGGAGCAGGAACAATTCTTCATTACAAAAATAATGTGAAAGGTCTTACTACGGCTGCCACCATATGGTGTAGTGCAGCGGCAGGATGCCTGGCTGCACTGGTCATGTATCAGGAACTGGCTGTTTTAACAGCCGTAGTTCTTATTATTAATTATGGATTTAACTTTGTTGAAAAAATTTTTAGTAAAAAAAAATTCCGAAACCCTGAAAGCGAATAGCTTTTATAGTCTATCCCAAACTTTCCAGGAAAATAAAGGTTCCTGCGCCTGCAAGGAAGCCTAATGCTGCCAGCCAGCTTATTTTCTTTAAATACCAGATAAAATCTATTTTTTCCATTCCCATAGCGGCCACACCTGCTGCAGAACCTATAATAAGCATACTACCACCAGAGCCCGCAGAATAGGCTATAAAATGCCATACGGCCGCATCTAGTGGCGCAGTATACATTCCCATAGAAGCGGCAACTAAAGGCACGTTATCTATAATTGCAGAGAATACCCCAAGAATTATTATCACAATATCCTGGTTAGGAATATTGGTTTGTAAAAACTCGGCAAGATATCTTAGTGTTCCCACATCCATTCCATCTATCACTCCATATACAAGAGCTTCCAGAGCAGCAACTGCCATTAAAATCCCTAAAAAGAAAAGAATACTGGAGATTTCAATCCTCGATAAAGCTTTATGAGCAGAATATAAATGCCTGTCTTCTTCGCTAAAATCTTCTTCCGGATGAATATATTCAGAAACCAGCCATACAACTCCCAGAGCGAATAACATCCCCATATAAGGTGGTAAATGTGTAACTGCCTTAAAAACAGGTACCGAAAGTATAGCCCCCAGTCCAACAATGAGCATGACTTTACTACTAAGAATCCGTCCTTCATCATTCTCTTCCTTCTCGCTAACTTCTACATTTCCTTTAAAAATGGGTAAAAAAGAGGCTATTGCGAAGGGAAGGGCAAAACACACCACCGCGGGAAGAATCACATATTCTATAAGTCCCATTGTGGTGATTTTATTTGCAATCCATAGCATAGTTGTAGTAACGTCCCCAATTGGAGACCACGCTCCCCCGGCATTTGCCGCAATTACCACAAGTCCGGCATACCACATACGTTCCTTGTGATTGGTGATTAATTTTCGAAGAAGGGTTACAAGGACAATTGTAGCCGTTAGGTTATCGATCATAGCCGATAAAAAGAAAGCGATAATACCAATTATCCACAATAATTTTCTCTTGCTTCGAGTGCTTACCGCATCCTTTAAAATTTCGAACCCCCGGTGAAGATCTATTAACTCCACAATGGTCATCGCACCGATTAGGAAGATTAGAATTTCTGAAGTTTTTCCGAAGTGGTGCAACAATACTGCACTAAAACCCTCATCTGCTGTTTCCGGATTTTGAGCAAAATTGAAAACATGGCCTTCAGGATTGAGCACACTAAACCAGTTTTCCCGAAACCCGATTGCTAATAAAGACCACATGACAGCAGCCATTAACAAAGCAGGAACAGTTTTATCTAATTTAAGAGGGTGCTCCAGAGTTATAATTATATAACCCAAGACAAAAATTAATACGATAATTGATTCCATTCAAAAAATAAGTTTGAAGGCCAGTTGAACCGACCTGTATAAGTTTTTAATAAATCATACTGAGTAATGTAACTGGCGCTTTTGCATCTCTTACCCCAAAGCACTTCAACATTAATGGTATGAAAACAAATATAATAGTAATTATTTAAGTTTTTGTATGGAATCTTAGGTTTAATAAAACAGAAGATTCATAATTTGAAAGTTATTTAAAATTTTGGTAGAGAATTAGGTTCTTTTACATTAAGATTCTTAAAAATGTAATTTTTAAGTATATAATTTTTTTTCAACACAATAAATTTTTTTACTAATTATTGATAAACAATAATATATTATCATACATTTGTTATCGATAAACAATAATTAATGACTTCAGATACTTCACCTAAAGCACCAGTTCTTCTTAAAACGATATTAGATATTATTTTTATATTACTGATGGTGGGACTAATTACTTATATAATAATTACTCCTATTCTTTTATTTTCAGGAACCGATTTTAGTATTAAAATTTCAAATATTGAAATTCATAAATTAACCTTTACCGTTTCAATATTAATTATTCTGAATTTAATTTTATATACAGGCTTTGTATTCCTGATTTACAGGCTTAGAAAACTTTTGCGGTTATTCTTCAGAAAAAAATTATTTAGCTCACGCCAAACACGTGATTTAAATTTAATAGGAAAACTAATAGTGATGTTAAGTATAGGCAAAGCACTACTTAACTTTTTACTGAAATTTTTACTTGAAAATAATCTGGATCTGAGTATTAAAACTGCTTATCTGGATAGTTTATGGTTTAGTCTGGCAATAGGTTTATTTTTTATTTATTTAAGTAAGGTATTTGAGAATGCCCGAATCCTGAAAGAAGAAAACGATTTAACTATTTAGCCATGCCCATAGTTATAAATTTAGATACTATTCTTGAAAAACGAGGAATGAAAAGCAATGAATTAGCCGATAAAATTGGTATTACCACTGCCAATTTATCTATTCTTAAAACGGGGAAAGCCCGTGCGGTAAGATTTTCTACCCTGGAAGCAATTTGTAGTGAATTAAAATGTCAGCCGGGGGATATCCTTGAATATACAGAATAAAAAAAGCTCTGTTTCCAGAGCTCTATTTTTATTAATAACAGAAAAATTAGTCTGCCAGCACAATTGCTTTGTTATCTTTCATTTCAAGGACACCTCCTTTTATAGAATAAAAAAGAACATCGTTTCCTTCTTTTCTGAAATCTTGAGAAAGCTTTGCAGGTTGTGTTCCTGAAAGATCTATTTTCACTTCGCCTTCCGCTAAAAGAGATACAATAGGCGCATGATGATCCAGCATTTGAAATTCTCCCATAATTCCGGGAACTTTAACTGCTTTTACTTCAGCTCCAAAAACCACTGCTTCCGGAGTTACAATTTCTAAATACATATTCTTTAGTATTGATTACTGAGTATTGAGATGTGAGCTCTTGAGTAATAACTCAATTCTTACATCTCAATACTCAGTACTATTTAAGATTCAGCAAGCATTTTTTCTCCTGCTTCAATTGCGTCTTCGATAGTTCCTTTAAGGTTAAAAGCGGCTTCAGGATATTTATCAAGTTCACCGTCCATAATCATATTGAAACCTTTAATAGTATCCTTAATATCTACCAATACACCTTTTAAACCTGTAAACTGCTCCGCTACGTGAAAAGGCTGGGAAAGGAAACGTTGTACACGTCTTGCACGTGATACCGCTAACTTATCTTCTTCAGAAAGTTCTTCCATACCAAGAATCGCGATAATATCCTGTAATTCTTTATAACGTTGCAACAGCTCTTTTACACGTTGTGCACATTTATAATGATCTGTTCCTAAAATATCGGCGGTAAGAATACGGGAAGTAGAATCTAAAGGATCTACCGCAGGATAAATACCAAGCTCTGCAATTTTACGGGAAAGTACAGTAGTAGCATCCAGGTGGGCAAAAGTTGTTGCCGGCGCTGGGTCGGTCAAGTCATCTGCAGGTACATATACCGCCTGAACAGAAGTAATGGACCCATTTTTAGTAGAGGTGATACGCTCCTGCATAGCACCCATTTCTGTGGCTAATGTTGGCTGATATCCTACTGCTGAAGGCATACGCCCAAGTAATGCAGACACCTCTGAACCTGCCTGAGTGAAACGGAAGATATTATCTACAAAGAAAAGCACATCTTTACCCTGTCCTTCTCCTGCTCCGTCACGAAAATATTCGGCTATAGTTAATCCTGAAAGTGCCACACGAGCACGAGCTCCAGGTGGCTCATTCATTTGTCCGAAAACGAAAGTGGCCTTAGATTCTTTTAATGCAGATTTATCTACTTTACTAAGATCCCATCCGCCTTCTTCCATAGAATGTTTAAAATCTTCGCCATATTTAATAATCCCGGATTCCAACATCTCTCTTAAAAGGTCATTCCCTTCACGGGTTCGTTCTCCAACTCCTGCAAAAACAGAAAGACCACCGTGGCCTTTGGCTATATTATTAATAAGTTCCTGGATTAAAACGGTTTTACCTACCCCGGCACCACCAAATAATCCAATTTTCCCACCTTTTGCGTAAGGTTCAATAAGATCAATCACTTTAATTCCTGTGAATAACACCTCGGTAGATACAGAAAGATCCTCAAATTTAGGAGCTTCACGGTGAATTGGAAGCCCATCTTTTCCTGCCTTAGGAAGATTTCCCATTCCGTCTATCGCATCTCCAATAACATTGAATAAGCGACCATAAACATCTTTGCCTATAGGCATTTGGATGGGGGCTCCTGTGGCAACCACCTCAACTCCACGGCTCAATCCATCGGTGGAATCCATCGATATGGTTCTTACAGTGTTTTCACCAATGTGAGACTGAACCTCAAGCACCAAAATAGAACCATCTTTTTTGGTGATTTCAAGGGAATCGTAAATTTTGGGCAAATCGGCATTATCTGTTTGGAACATTACATCCACAACAGGGCCAATGATTTGTGCAACTTTACCTGTGATTTTAGACATTATCTATTACTTTTCTGTTTAATATTGTAAACTATAAATATTTCACTGATAATTCTCTATAAATTAGAAAATATCATAAGTCATTTTCAGGCTGCAAATATAGTTTTTTCTTTCTAAAATTACACAGGCAATTTCACAACTTTTTTTCGATAGTTTTTTTAAAAGTTTTCCCGCTATTTATCTGTTATCAAAGCACCTAAATAAAAATCGGTTTCAACGAATATTAATCTCCGGGTTCTAACTTTCTTTAAGAATAATGTCCTGGAAAGACTTCCCCCGGATTTTTAAAAAAACACATATGTTCTTTTCCGAAGTATTTAAATTTCAGATAATCTGGTTGTTTTTCTTCAAGAAATGATATTTATCCATAACTTATGGAGCTATAAAATAACCTCATAAAAATTATTTAACAATGAATTTAAAAAGCAGTATCGTCTTAAGTTTTTGCTTGTTCGCATTAAGTTTTTCCTCCTTTTCGCAAAAAAAGGATGCCAATAACAATCATTCCCAGGACAGTATTTATGCCCGGTACAAAACTCCTCAAAAATCCCTTACTAATGGCTCTGTTACCATAGAAGGAAAATCTATAGATTATAAGGCAATTGCGGGCACGCTTGTTCTTAAAAACCGCAAAGAAGAGCCTACAATAAGTATGTCTTACACCGCGTATATAAAGAGCGATGAAAAAGATTCTTCTAAAAGGCCAATTACTTTTATATACAATGGCGGACCGGGAAGCGCCACTCTTTGGTTACATATGGGAGCCTGGGGACCACAACGGGTATTTATTAAAGATACTTCCCGCACAAAAGCTCCTTATAGAACCGTAAATAATGATTATAGCTTATTAGATGCCAGCGATCTTGTATTTATAGATGCTCCTGGAACAGGTTTTGGAAAAATTATTACTGAAGAAATGGGAGGAGCCGGAAAACCAAAAGATTTTTATGGAATAGATGAAGACGGAGAGGCTTTTGCCGATTTTATAACTCAGTTTATTACTGACTATAACCGATGGAATTCACCAAAATATCTTTTTGGAGAAAGTTATGGTACTTTTAGATCGGCAGTGGTTTCCAATCTATTGCAACGGGAAAAAAGAGTAAGTCTTAATGGTATAATTTTACTTTCACAATTATTAACTTACGGAAATATGACGGAAGCAGCCGGAGGAAATCCGGGGGACGATCAGGCATACGAACTAATTCTACCCTCCTTTGCCGCAACAGCATGGTATCATCATAAATTACCAAACCGGCCTGAAGAACTTGAACCTTTCTTAAAAGAGGTTGAAAATTTCGCCGTTACAGATTATGCGTTGGCGCTTAACCAGGGCTCTACAATTAGCGATGCTACTTTTAATAATATTGCTCAAAAATTACACACCTACACAGGTTTGCCTTTAGATTACATTAAAAAAGCCAACCTTAGAGTAAGTGGCCCACAGTTCGAGCACACTTTGCTGGGAGACAATAATAAAATCACGGGGCGTTTAGATTCAAGATTTAGTGGTGCTGCCTCAAACCCCTTAAGTGAGACTCCTCATTATGATCCTATGGATTCCTATATAGACGCCGCTTTTACTGCGACTTTTAATAATTATGTTCGTACGCAGTTAAATTTTGGTAAAGGAATGGATTATAAAGTCTTTGGAAATGTAAACCCCTGGAATATGAAAAGAAGAGGCTTTATCGGATTCCCGAATGTTCTGAATGACCTGGCTCAGGCTATGACGTATAATCCTGATTTAAAAGTGATGTTGAATGGTGGATATTTTGATCTGGGAACGCCTTATTTTGAAGGAGTTTATGAAATGCACCACCTTCCAATGCCTAAATCCCTTCAAAAAAATATTGAATATCATAAATACATGTCTGGGCATATGGTGTATTTACACCCGGATTCTTTAAAGCTTTTACATGATAATGTAGCCGCTTTTATAAATTCTACCCACGATTAAAAAAAAGGCAAATCGACATACCAACAAGTATTACAAATAAAATGTCCCATCAAAAGGTTTTTGATGGGACATTGTTTGTAGGGTAAATTTATAAAAATTTATTCCACAGTAACCGATTTCGCAAGGTTTCTGGGCTGGTCTACGTTTTTACCTAACATCACTGCAATATGATAAGATAACAGCTGAAGTGGGATTGTAGTTAAAAGCGGGGTTAATATTTCCAGAGTTTCCGGCACTTCAATTACGTAGTCTGCAAGCTCTCTTACAGATTCATCTCCTTTTGTAACCACCCCAATAATTCTTCCCTGCCTGGATTTAATTTCCTGAATATTGCTTACCACCTTTTCATAATGTCCTTTTTTGGTAGCAATCACCACTACCGGCATTTGCTCATCAATAAGTGCAATGGGGCCGTGTTTCATCTCTGCCGCCGGGTATCCTTCGGCATGGATATAAGAAATTTCTTTTAATTTCAAAGCGCCTTCAAGAGCAACGGGAAAATTATAACCTCTTCCTAAATAAAGGCAGTTAGGTGCATCTTTATATTTAAAAGCAATTTTTTTTATATGTTCATTTTCCTTCAGAACTTCAGAAATTTTTGAAGGAATGCGATCTAGTTCCTGAAGATGATATATAAAGTCTGAATGAGAAATCGTTCCTCGATGCTTTGCGAGTTTAAGAGCCATTAGTGTAAGAACAGTAATTTGAGTGGTAAAGGCTTTGGTGGAAGCTACACCAATTTCTGGACCTGCGTGGGTATAAGCACCCGCATTGGTTTCTCTTGAAATAGATGAGCCTACCACATTACACACTCCAAAAACAAACGCCCCTTTCTCCTTGGCTAATTTAATGGCTGCCATGGTGTCTGCCGTCTCTCCACTTTGGGAGATCGCTATAACTACGTCATTTTCATAAATTACCGGATTTCGATACCTGAATTCCGACGCATATTCTACTTCTACAGGTAACCTCGCTACTTCTTCAAAAATATATTCTGCCACTAATCCTGCATGCCAGCTGGTACCACAGGCGACAATGATAATACGCTTGGCATTGGCAAGCCTTTCAATATTATCGTCTACACCCGCCATTCTTACGATCCCTTCGTCTACACGCATTCTTCCTCTATAAGTATCACTAATGGCATTAGGTTGCTCATAAATTTCCTTCAGCATAAAATGTTCATAGCCATCTTTCTCGATTTGCTCAAGATTAAGCTTCAATTCCTGAACGTAAGGGTCTACCAGTGAATCATCTTTGATTTTTCTAATTTTAATTCCCTTACCCAAACGAACAACAGCCATTTCGCCATCTTCAAGATAGATAGCATTACTGGTAAATTCAATAAAAGGGGAGGCATCTGAAGCGATAAAAAATTCATCTTCGCCAATTCCAATAGCGAGAGGGCTTCCTAATCGTGCTACTACAATTTCATTTGGTTTTCTCTTATCAAAGACGGAAATAGCATAAGCTCCCACAGTTTGATTCAAAGCAATTTGTACCGCCTTTCCTAACTTCACACCTTCCTTGGTCATTACATCTTCAATAAGATTTACAAGAACCTCGGTATCGGTTTGAGACTGGAAACTATATCCTCTTTTTATCAATTCTTTCTTGAGAGAATCGTAATTTTCTATAATTCCGTTGTGGATTATAACCAGATTTCCCGAATTTGAATAGTGGGGGTGAGAATTAGTATCATTGGGAACACCGTGAGTAGCCCATCTAGTGTGGCCTATCCCTACAGTTCCTTTTGTAGATGTTGTTCTTTTAAATTTTTCCTCCAAATCGGCAACTTTGCCTTTTGTTTTACAAAGATTTAACTCGTTTCCATCATATAAAGCGATTCCTGCACTATCGTAACCTCTGTACTCCAGGCGTTGTAATCCTTTTAAAACAATAGGATAGGCTTCCCTACAACCAATATATCCAACTATTCCGCACATACCTTAATTATTAGTTTGGGTATAATAAATATTAAATTTAATCCTTTTCGAAATATCATCTGCCAGATTGCCGTATAAAACAGTTCCCTTTGGAGTAATAACGGAGGCCTGTGGCACTCTGGAAATACTATCCACTGGATTTTTTAACGCTGCATTTGCATACAGATTAATATTTTGAGTTACCACCAATCCCAGGCGCACGTTGGTAGAGTCGTTATTTATTATATTATTAATATGATCTGTAATTCTTATTTTATAACTCACTCCCTTTCCATCTTCATTTCGAATAAGACGCCCGGAATGTCGGGTAAGAGAGTTTAAGGGGTCAGTACTGCTCTGGGTGGGATCTATAGAATAATCATATAATGGCACATTATTATCCATATCATATAAATAAACCCGTTCAGGTTCGGAAGCTCCGCCTGCAACTTTATCCTGATTTACATAAAATGTCAGACTTGCCTCATTAATAAGCCAGTTATTATCTTTTAATTGCTGAAGTTCCACATCATCTTCAAAAAGGTTAATCACAGCCATACTGCCTTCACCTCCTTTTAGATAAAGATTCTTAGCACCGGTTTGAGGGCTCGAGGCAGTAATATCTGAGAGAATTTCTTGGGGAAATTCTTCAGAAAATGTATTAACAGTATTCGTGCCAAAGTTTAGTTTATAAGAACCCGGAATTTCAATGACCTCGGTTACATCTCCATCTCCATCAAAATCTCCTGTATCTACTCTCTTAGAAGTATAATAAAGAGTGATTCCGGCATTGGTATCTTTAAAGTTCAACAAAGCCATACTTCCGTCATTATTGACAGCTTCAGCTTTAAAATACAGCCCTCTAAAATAATTCTGGAAATTATTGTTATTGGAAAGTGCATTGGATCCCTGTTTATCAATAATGTTTTGCTGAAAATAATCTACCGGCAATTTCACTCTAATTTGGGGAGCTACCTTGGTGGTGTCACTTGCGGTAGAAGATTTAGGGGTAAAATAAACAATTTCCTTATCTGAAAACTCAAAATTATCATCTTCAAACAAAGGAGTTCCTACAAGACTATTTTCAAAAACAGGTCCCTGATTGGAATAGTATTTTTGCCTGTTTTCAAAATTTGCGGTAGGATCAAAATCATTCAGGAAAAAGTTTGAACGGCTAACACTAAGTTTAAAAGCCGAATTCCCATAAATAGAATCCAATTTATATAAAGTATGTTCATTCACAACCGAATCTAAAGAAGTACTGTAAAAAGGCAAATCCAGTACTACACTATCCAGTTTAACATCTGTCCCGAAATCGGGATTAGGGCTGGAAAGAGAAAGCTGGGTTAAAACACTGGCAGCTTGCGGCCCATAAGTAGGTTCCTTATAAACCCCTAATAAATTAGCGGGAAGACCGTTGGTTTGCACCGGACCCAGTTTCTCGCTATAGGCAGTAATACCTGGAGAATAATGGGGAAGTGAATCAAGTTGGCTGCCTATTAAATTAGAGCCAACAGAGTTAAAATTATCATCACACGAAGTAAATGCTATAACCAATAGGAGTGCTGCTGGTATAAAGCCTAATCTTTTCAATAAAATCATTCAGTAATTTGTTACTTATTGAGATAAAACTTGAGTAGTATAAAAATCCTGATAGGCTGTAGAAAATTCTTCAGGAGTTTTGTAATCCAGAATTGGTTTTTCCAGTTTGCCCAGATATTTGGTGAGTTCTTCAGGGAGATTATCTCCACCAATTATGACCGCATCAGAATTATCGATAGCAGTCTTCATTATATTCACGTAATTCGGATTCTTTAAATGCTTTACATTTTCATTTTCCAGACCGTCAAACAATATTTTTTTATACATGTTCTTATCTAACGTATCATCGAAACTTTGATTGTACACAGAGGTAACTATTTTGGCGTCTGTAAACAAAGGCTCGTTACCGTAGTAATTTTTCAAATATAATGGCAAAAGCGAGGAAAGCCAGCCGTGAACATGAATAATATCTGGCGCCCAGTTTAATTTTTTAACTGTTTCAATTACCCCTTTTGCAAAAAATATTGCCCGTTCATCGTTATCGGGAAACAATTTTCCATCCTCATCGGTAAGGGTTGCTTTTCGCTTAAAATAATCTTCGTTATCTATAAAATATACCTGCATTCTTTCTTTAGGAATAGAGGCAACTTTTATGATTAGAGGCATATCCAAATCATCGATCACCAAATTCATTCCCGACAACCTAATAACCTCATGTAATTGATGCCTTCTTTCATTGATATTCCCGTAACGGGGCATAAAAATCCTTATTTGTCCTCCCTGGCCGTTAACCATTCTGGCGGCTTCAAAAGACATAGATGATATATCGGTTTCAGGCAGGTAAGGAATAACTTCAGATGATACGTATAATATCCTCTTATCTTTCATATATGTTTTGCTTTTGCGAATAAAAAACATGCAAAATTACAAAATTTTATGCAGTCTGCCAGTAATATATTAAGTTTGCACGCTGTTAATTTTATAATAAAATGCAGATATTTAAAGAGAAAGCTGCTTTGGAAGCTGCGGTAAGGAAGGTGAAAAGCGATGAGCTATCCATTGGTTTTGTGCCTACTATGGGAGCATTACATGAAGGTCATATCTCATTGGTCACGCGGGCTACCGCTGTCTGTGATTTTATTGTGGTAAGTATCTTTATAAATCCTACCCAGTTTAATAATACTGAAGATCTGGAAAGTTATCCCCGCACCCTGGAGAAGGATCTAGCTAAATTACAGGCACTTAAAATAAAAAATCTGTTGGTTTTTGTCCCTTCTGCATCAGAATTATACGGAAATGAGATAAAATCCTGTGAATTTAATTTCGAAGGACTCGAAACTAAAATGGAAGGAAAATACAGAGCCGGCCATTTTAACGGAGTAGGAACGGTTGTAAAAAGACTATTTGAGCTGGTTAAACCCAACAAAGCGTTTTTTGGTGAAAAAGATTTCCAGCAGCTCCAGATCATTCGTAAAATGGTAAAGAAAGAAGGGCTCACAGTACAAATTGTTGGCTGCCCCATTCACCGGGAAAACAATGGACTCGCAAGGAGTTCAAGAAATGAACGACTAACGCACCAAACCAGGGAAAAGGCCTCTTTTATCTATCAGACTCTTCAAAAAGTAAAAGATAAATTTGGTACAGAAAGTGTTAAATCTATTTCGGAATGGGTTAAAAATGAATTTGAAAAAAATGAATTTTTCAAATTGGAATATTTTGAAATAGCCGATACTGAAACGCTGGAAAGTTCTGAAAACACAAATAAAAATACCCCCTACAGGGCCTTTATTGCAGTATATGCAGATGATGTAAGACTCATAGACAATATAGCCCTTAATTAATAAGAAAAAGATTATGCAAATTCACGTAGTAAAATCTAAGATACATCGTGTAAAATGTACCGGTGCCGATCTTAATTACATAGGCAGCATCACTATCGACGAAGATTTAATGGATGCAGCCAACATTATTGAGGGCGAAAAGGTACAAATTGTAAACAACAATAATGGCGAACGGCTGGAAACCTATGCCATTCCGGGACCTAGAAATTCCGGGGAAATCACTTTAAACGGAGCTGCCGCAAGACGTGTGGCTAAAGGAGATGTGCTTATTTTAATCACCTATGCAATTATGAGCGTAGAACATGCAAAGGCCTTTAAACCTGCCCTTGTTTTTCCAAATGAAGAAAATAACCTCTTGACTTAATTATTGAAAAAGTCGGTAAAAAAAATCCTTAAGATTATACTCCCCTTATCATTGGGAGTTTTTTTGATTTGGTTTTCCATTAAAAATGCTACTCCACTCGAGCGTAAGGAGCTTTTAGAGAATATAAAGAATGCCAATCCTTTCCTTATTCTATTATCGATGTTCTTTGGGTTACTCTCCCATTTATCCAGAGCTTACCGCTGGAAATTTTTATTGGAACCTATGGGATATCGCCCCAAATTTCTTAACAGTTTTATGGCGGTAATGGTCGCTTATCTGGCCAATTACGGGATTCCGCGTTCGGGTGAAGTTTTAAGAGGAGTCACTATTTCCAGCTATGAAAAAATCCCTTTTGAAAAGGCCTTTGGAACCATTATTTCTGAAAGAATTGCAGATTTTATTATGCTTCTTCTGGTGGTAGCAATCGCCCTGATTATGCAAACCGATGATCTGCTTGCTTATTTTCATGAAAATCACATTAATCCCTTAGTAACCTTAGTTGTTTTTATAGGGTTGTTGATCTTCGGAATATTTATTTTAATTCAAATAAAAAAATCTGAACGTGGGATTTTTCTTCGAATTAAAACCTTTGCAAAAGGTCTGTTGGAAGGGATGCGAAGTATTCTTAAAATGAAGAATAAAGCCGCTTTCCTTTTTCACACCTTCTTTATCTGGATAATGTATATTTTAATGTTTTATGTGCTGTTTTTTACGGTTCCTGAAACTCAAAATCTGTCTTTTGGAGTGGTAATAGTAGCTTTTGTAGTAGGATCTTTTGCTATTTCGGCTACGAATGGCGGGATTGGTGTTTACCCTCTTGCAATAGGCGCAAGTTTACTTCTTTTTGGGGTAAGTAAACAAAACGGCGAAGCCTTAGGCTGGATTACCTGGGGGACACAAACCTTGTTAATTCTCATATTTGGGGGACTTTCCTTCATTTTTCTTCCAATTTTTAATCGTAAGAAATAAATAACTATCTTGGTTACAGTATTCTAAAACTTAACCTATGCTTAAAAAATTACTAATTCTAACCCTATTGGTATGCCCTGCCCTCACCTATGCACAAACTCTTTATAAGACTATTAACTCCACAAAACTGGGAGAAGAACGCGAGTTAAAGATACAGCTCCCAAGGAATTACGATAAAAATAAAGAAAAAACCTACCCCATCATGATTGTTTTGGATGGCGATTATCTTTTCGAACCCATAGCCGGCACCGTTGATTACTATTCGTATTGGGAAGATATTCCAGATATGATCGTGGTAGGGATTAATATGGGATCTTCTAGAAATGATGATGCCTATTACAATCCAAAAAATTCCCTTCCCGAGAAAACCGGCGCCAATTTTTTCGAATTCATAGGAATGGAACTCATGCCCTACCTGGATTCCAATTATCGCACCTCTACCTTCAGAATCATTACGGGTCATGACTTAACCGCAAATTTCATTAACTACTATTTATTAAAAGAACATCCGTTGTTTAGCGGTTATATTAATCTAAGCCCAGATCTGGCCCCCATGATGCAAGATCGAATAGTTACCGCGCTTCAAAATTCTGAAGATAAAATCTGGTACTATCTTGCGACTTCTTCCGAAGATATTCCGCAGCTTAAAAAACCTATTCTTGAATTCAATACCAAACTCAACTCTCTGAACAATAAAAATGTGTATTATAATTTTGATGATTTTAAAAATGATACTCATTATACCCTTGTCGCCAAAGCAATTCCCAACGCCATTGAAGAAATGTTTGAAGTTTACAGGCCAATTTCTGTGGCAGATTATAACAATACTCTCTTACAAACTTCCGTTTCTCCCTATGATTATTTAGTGGAAAAATATGAGAATATAAATCAGCTTTTTGGCCTGGACAAAAAAATAAGCATCAATGATTTTATGGCCGTTTATAATGCGATGCAAAAAAGAGAAAAATGGGACCAGTTAAAAGACCTTTCCAAACTTGCCCAAAAAGATTATCCCAACACTATGCTCGCTACTTTTTTTGAAGCACGGTACGAAGAGGAAACAGGAAACCCCAAAAAAGCGATGAGAGATTATCAAAAGGCGTACGGGCAAGAGCCTATAGCCTTTTTAACCATAGATTTTATGCTGGATAAAGCTCAAAAAATAAAGGACGATTTTGGTTATTAACCTCTGGTAATTCATAAATTTGCCATTCTATGGCCAAAACTAAAACCGTTTTTTATTGTCAGAATTGTGGCGCCCAACATTCCAAATGGCAGGGCCAGTGTAACTCCTGTAAAGAATGGAATACACTGGTTGAGGAGGTGGTACAAAAACAGGAGCAGAAAGACTGGAAATCGCAAACTTCTCCCGAAGTAAAGCGGACTTCAAAACCGGTAAAAATAACCGAAATTGAAGTAACCGGATTACCAAGACTCAACACCCAAAACACCGAATTAAACAGGGTGTTGGGAGGAGGCATTGTTCCAGGGTCTCTAATTTTGTTAGGTGGGGAACCAGGGATAGGAAAAAGCACACTATTGCTTCAGGTAGCACTTCAATTAAAATATAAAACCCTTTACGTTTCGGGGGAAGAAAGTCAACAGCAAATAAAAATGCGTGGAGAACGCATAAATTCAGCTCCAGCAAATTGCTTCATTTTAACAGAAACAAAAACACAAAACATTTTCCGGCAGATTGAAGAAATGCAGCCTGAAATTGTAATTATAGACTCCATACAAACGCTGCACAGCGACTATATTGAAAGTTCTCCCGGAAGTATTTCACAGATTCGGGAATGCACCGCAGAGCTTATAAAATATGCAAAGGAAACAGGCGTCCCGGTAATTTTAATAGGACATATTACCAAAGAAGGAAGTATAGCCGGGCCTAAAGTCTTGGAACATATGGTAGATACGGTGCTTCAGTTTGAAGGCGATCGCAATCATGTATATAGAATTTTACGGGCTCATAAAAATCGGTTCGGTTCCACCCACGAATTGGGGATTTATGAAATGCAGGGCAGTGGACTTCGCGAAGTAACCAATCCTTCGGAAATCTTAATTTCTAAAAATGAAGAAGGTCTTAGCGGAACTGCCATTGCCGCCACTTTAGAAGGAATGCGCCCGCTTATGATTGAAATCCAGGCTCTTGTAAGTTCTGCTGTTTACGGTACTCCACAACGTTCCGCAACGGGTTATAATGCCAAAAGACTGAATATGCTTCTCGCTGTGCTGGAAAAAAGAGCCGGATTCCGGCTAGGCGCCAAAGATGTTTTTCTGAATATTACCGGCGGTATTTCTGTGGATGATCCCGCCATTGATCTTGCGGTTATTGCCGCGATCCTTTCTTCTAATGAAGATATTTCTATAGAAAAAGATATATGTTTTGCTGCCGAAGTTGGACTTGCAGGAGAAATAAGGCCCGTGCCGCGTGCCGAACAACGAATCCATGAAGCCGAAAAACTGGGTTTTGCAACCATTATGATTTCTAAGCAAACAAAACTACCAAAAAACAATTACCACATCAAAATCCAGCGGGTAGCGAGAATTGAAGATGTGGTAAGTTTTCTTTTTGGGTAAAAAACCTGTGAGATTTAAGGCGCCGGATTAGGTATTTCCGTGTGCACTTTATTAATTTCCTTGATCACTTCTGGTGAAAGTTGAAGATTTATACTTTCTATATTTTCCTTAAGCTGTTCCATATTGGTAGCTCCAATAATAGTACTGGTAACAAAAGGCTGCATATTTACAAAAGCCAGGGCCATTTGCGCCGGAGAAAGATCGTGTTTTTGAGCGATCTCACAGTATCTTCTGGTTGCCTCCACAGCCCGGGAGTTACTATACCGGTTATACTGTGGAAATAAGGTTAGCCTGGCGTTCTCTGGCTGGGCATTTAAATATTTCCCGCTTAAACTTCCCATTCCCAAAGGTGAATAGGGGAACAATCCAATATTTTCCCGATATAATATTTCGGAAAGGCCAATTTCATCTTTTCGGTTAAGCAAGCTATAAGGGTTTTGCACTGTAGAAATTTTTGGAAGTCCTTTTCTGGATTCTTCCACGCAGCGCATAACCCCATAAGGAGTTTCGTTTGAAAGGCCAATTTTTCGAACTTTTCCTTCTTTAATAAAGTCTTCTAAAACTGTTAGCACTTCATTAAAATTATCTTCCCATTCTTCATTAGTATCTATGTGAAAATCTTTTTTGCCGAAGAAGTTAGTTTTACGTTCGGGCCAGTGTAACTGGTATAGGTCCAGATAATCTGTCTGTAGTCTTTCCAGGCTTTTTTCCAGAGCTTCTGTCAATGCTTCTTTACTGAACCCCAGATTAGGGCGAATATATTGCATCCCGTTGTTGGGACCTGCTATTTTAGATGCTAACACTATATTATCCCGATTTCCGGTTTTTTTAAGCCAGCTTCCAATAATTCGCTCGGTGCTGCCCTGTGTTTCCTCCCGGGCGGGAGTAGAATACATTTCGGCAGTGTCTATAAAATTTACGCCTCTTTCCAGAGCGAAATCCAACTGCGCATGGCCATCTTTTTCTGTATTTTGCTGTCCCCAGGTCATAGATCCCAGGCATATTTTACTTACTCTGATATCTGAATCTGGGAGAAATGTGTATTTCATTTTATTAAAATTTTTATCGGCAAAGTTATAATAAAATTAAACTTGGCAGGATTCTCCGGTTATTGCCCAAAAGATCCTTCTGATTTTTACCAGGAAGAATACTATTTCCTAAAAATAAGAGATAGCTTTTTGATATATTTGTTAAGGAGCGAAGGAATCTTGATCAATCTTCAAACTTTCGCCTCTTTTTTAAGCTCTTTAAAATTCAGAAACATGAATAAGATTGCTGTTATTGGCCCTATCCCCCGGGACACCATTATTACCCATAAAAATGAAACCATAAAAAAATACGGCTGCGCCACGCATCCTACCATTGCACTGGCAAAATTGATGGAAAACTCGGGAGAAGTCGTTATTATTTCTCACCTTCATAAAAAGGATTATGAGCCTGTAAAAGAGCTTTTTTCACCCTTTTCTAATATCAATACCAAAGGAATTTCCTGCGAACAGGATCGCGGTACCGTTATAGAACTTCGGTTTTTAGACCAGAACAACCGGCTGGAAAAACAAACCGCTTTTATGAATCCTATTTTACCGGAAGATGTAGCCGATTTTTTAGATGCTGAAGCCTTTGTTTTTGTACCTATTACAGATTTTGAAATATCACTAAGCACACTTCGGTTTATAAAAAAAAACAGCAATGGACTTATTATTTTTGATGCTCACGGTCAAACCACCGCTATGAATATTAATGGTAATCGGGAGCGTAAATTCTGGACCGACAGAGATGAATGGCTTCCTTTTATAGATGTGCTTAAAATGAACCTGGAAGAATCTTTATGCTGCTGGTTTAAAAACGAATATGCGATTGAAGAAATGGGAGAGCTGGATGAGAATAAAACAGATCATCTTGATGATTTTGCAGCCTATGTTTTAAATAAGGGAGTTAAAATTTTATATGTTACTCTCGATTCCCGAGGTTGTGTAGCATATTCCACAAAAAACGGAGAAATTCAAAAAGACTGGATAGATTCTGTTCCGGTGAATGAAGTTATTGATACCACGGGCTGCGGAGATTCTTTCGCAGGCGGACTCGCCTATGGTTTTACCGTGCACAACGATCTTATAAAAGCTGCCCGGTTTGCTAATACACTTGGCGCCTTACGAACTCAGGGCAAAACCTACGAGGTATTTAAAAATTTAAAAGAGACCGAAGCAATTATCGAAAAGAATTATAAATAGTCCAATTTCTACATTTCATTTAAAGCCTTGCTTATCTCATCGAGTTTAGGAGTAAGAATCACTTCAATTCGCCTATTTTTAGCACGACCTTCGGCGGTTTCATTACTTGCCACCGGCGCGAATTCGCCCCGGCCTGCCGCGGTTAAATTTTGCGGGTCTATGTCTTTATTTTCCTGAAGTATATGCACAATTGCCGTGGCCCTTTTGGTAGAAAGATCCCAGTTATCCTGCAATTCTCCTTTCCCGCCGTAAGGAACATTGTCTGTATGCCCTTCAATAAGCACAGAAATATCAGGGTTTTGAGCCAATACCTGCCCCAATTGTTCCACCGCTTTTCTGCCATCTTTATTTACCGCCCAGCTTCCGGAATCGAAAAGCAATTTGTTTTCCATAGAAACATATACTTTCCCGTTTCGTTGTTCTACAGTCAAACCTTTTCCTTCAAAATTGGTTAACGCATCTGAAACCGCATTTTTTAAAGCATTCATTTTAGCATCTTTAGCCGCAATTATACCCTCCAGCTCATCGATGCGTTTGCCACGAGCGTTCAGGTCCTTTTCCAGTTTTCCAAGCCGTTGCTTTTCGGTTTCCAGATTATTCTCTTTTTCCTCAAGTTCTGCCAGCAACTGGCGGTTGCGTTTAGAATTTTCAGAAAGAGCACTGGAACTGGTTTTATCTAAAGCATCATAAGAATTCTGAAGATTTTCATATTCCGTTTGAAGCTGTTCAATCTTTTGCTGAAGTTTTTCTTTTTCATTCGAAAGAGCTGTGTATTCATCTTTTAAATCTGAAATTTTTTGCAAATTCGCTGCTCTTTCCTGCTGAAGTTTTTCGTTTAAGGCTGCGTTTTTTTCCTGCTCCTTATCATATTTAGACTGAAGATCATTAAAAACTTTTGAAGAGACACAGGAACTAAAGCCTGCTAAAATCACTAAAACCATTAAAAATTTACGTGCCATACAATTGCCATTTTTATTCAATTTCTACCAAAACAGGGCAATGATCGCTATGCATGGCATCGGGTAAAATTACCGCTCTTTTTAATTTTTCCTGAAGCGGCTCTGCTACCAGGTTATAATCTATTCTCCAGCCTTTATTATTATTTCGGGCATTGGCCCGATAACTCCACCAGGAATAATGATCTCCTTGTTTATTGAAGTGACGAAAAGAATCTATAAACCCACTATTCATAAACCCATCTATCCATTCTCTTTCTACCGGTAAAAATCCTGAAGTATTCTGAAGTCTAACAGGATCGTGAATATCGATAGCGCGATGGCAGATATTATAATCTCCACAAATAATTAGATTTGGAATTTCCTGCTTAAGCTCATCTATATACTCCTGAAAATCGGCCATATACTGAAGTTTATGTTCGAGGCGTTTAATATTTGTTCCCGAAGGCAAATAAAGGCTCATTACAGAAAAATCATCGAAATCCACTCTAAGATTTCGGCCTTCAAAATCCATATATTCAATTCCAGTTCCATAAACAACATCCCGTGGTTTATATTTGCTTAAAACTGCCACACCGCTATAGCCTTTTTTCTGTGCAGGATACCAGTAGTTGTAAGAATATCCGGCCTCTTCAAAAATACTTAAATCAAGTTGTTCGGGAGTTGCCTTTATTTCCTGTAAACAAATAACATCAGGATTGGCATGTTGCAGCCATTCAATAAATCCTTTTCTTACGGCCGCCCTTATGCCATTCACATTGTAAGAGATAATTTTCATTCGATAAATTTTGCAACTAAAATAAGAAATCAGAGTCTTTTTAGCGAAGCAGAAATAAATTTACTTTACAATAAAGCGTTTTACAAGTCCAAACTCATTGGTCCCAATTCTCAGCAAATAAACCCCTGTAGCCGCATAAGACATATCGAATTCATATAAATAACCATCTCCGTTATTTTCGATATTATTGGCTTGCAGCATTTTTTGCCCTAGAATATTATGCACGGTAATTTGCAGGGGTTCCTGAAAATCGGTTTCAAGATATACTCTGAAAATTCCATTTCCCTGATCTGAAATTATAAGGTTTGCTTCATTTAAAAGAAAATCATTCAGGCTTAGCGAACTATCTACGATTTTAACCGAATAATCCTGGGTATTCCCATAATCCATTACGCTGCAGGGGTTATTTAAATCGCCATTAAAGGAAGTATCTCCAGCGCGAATACGCAATAAATGCTGTCCTAAAGGGGCATCTGCAGGCAGATCAAAATCATATGAATACGGAGTATTTGCCGAAGGAAGTGATTCGCTGGAGAGCAATCGCTCTTTATCATCGAATTTACCATTATCGTTTAAATCTATCCAAAGCGAAAATTTTTCGTCCTGCGGATTGTCGTACAGAGTTTTAACGGTTACCGTAAATGTACCTTTTGATCGATCCAAATCTGTAGAGTAACCTATATAATCTGCATAGCCATTGGTACAGGGAATTCTTTCATTAAGAATATCTCCCAATTGAAAATAGGAAATTCCATCGCCAAAACTGGAACAGTCGGACCCTTTTGGAATACAATCCAGATTGGCAACAGATTTGGAAGTAGTATCGTTAGTTGGATCGCCATCGCCTTCTAAATGAGTGGAAGCAGTAATGGTATATCTTCCAAAGCGGGCGAGATTGGCTTTTTGAGAAAAAGTATATACGGTATCTTTACCTACACCAAGGGTTCCCGGAACTATTTCATTTACATCACGGTTATTTTCAAGGCTGTACGAAACCGGAATATCCGTTTGAGGTTTTCCTCCAAAATTCTCGACAGTAACTGTTATATCTTCCGCAGAAGTAAAAGATAAACCAGTTGTTGGAGCATCTATAGAAGTTACCCCTACATCTTTAGGAAAAAGGTTTTTTACCGAAGCGGTAAAAGAATCATTATCCGGCTGGCTGTCCCCTGTTAAAGAAGAAGTGGCGGTAATTTCATAGGTCTGCCCGATTACTGAAAGATCTGCAGGTGCCGAAAAGGTAAAATTGACAGAATTTGTGGGCGCAATGGTTCCGGTAAAAGTTTCAGTAATGGTATTACCTCCATCGACGCTATAGGATACCGGAATATTGCTTTGGGCTGTAGTTCCGAAATTACGTAGCGTTACTGTTATCTGTTCTGAATTGGAAAGTGTGGCATTTGTAGGTTTTACCAGGGCGATAACTCCAACATCTTTAGTGGCCACGGGAGCCAGACGAAATACACCCACTTTATTTTTACGATCGATCCCGTCAAAATATTCGGCATTATGCCAGAATGTAACGCCATCGGCGGGATCTACAGTTAAATGTGCATAATCGCCGTACCTGCTGGATGGGTCGGGACTATGTCCTTCGACAATGCTGGTTTCCTGAACGGTCATTTTTCCTTTAGGATCATTGGCATATCGGCCGGTGTAACGGATAGAAGGGAAAATTGGTGTTGCAGGACTGTCATCTAATACAGTGAATCCCAAGGCAATATTTCCTCTGGTGTCAATTCCAATACTGCCGCAAAACCTATCACTTTTATCCGGCGCATAGGTTCCTTCCTGGTAAACACTCCATGGCCCTCCCTGAGGAGGTTGTCTTAATTCGTACCAGCGTATCCCGGCGTGTTCCGCAGCTGTTGGATCTATATCCACCACAAAGTTCATCACTGCCGAATTATGATCTGCAAACCTTCGGTATTGAGTCATATACATCATGGTTGCCTGTAATACATCTACATCGGGAGCATCGTAAGGCTGTGAAAGGTTTGAAAATCCACCTCCATCAAAAGTTGCAATGAAGGGACTTACGCCACTGGCCGCTCCCAATTCCTGTGATTCCTGAATAGTTGAAGCTCCAGCGTTACTCCAGTTTACATTTATTGTCCAAATTTTTAAATTATCTTCGGTAACTCCCGCCCAGGAATCGTCCTGCATAAAAATTATGGGAGCATTTCCCCGCGGAGGCATTTCGGTTCCTTCAGCATTAAAACCGGCAGGACTATAAAACCCATTGGTATTAATACCCGGTAACGGAAAGGAAACCACCTGTGCGGTTTGACCATTAATCATTTTATCTCTTTCAAAAACATATACCACCTGACTGGTACTGGCGGTATTTGCATCTTTATTGGTCGTTACATAATAACCATCGCTCCAAACCGAGATTTTAGGATAATCTGGCAAAGCTCCGTTGGTAGGAAACCTGTAAGTGTACCACCCATCATGCAAAGGATCTGGCCCTTTGGAAACCGCTACCAAAAAACTTTCGGGGGTATCACTAAATTGAGTTATTAGAAATCTGTTGGCAAAAGGATCGTAAAGCACTATGGGATCCCCTAAAGCTTCATTGGTAAACTCTCCACCAATACTGGCAAGAGAAGCCGGGGGCATTACCTGGTTTCCGGATTTATCGAAAATGGAAAATGCCGTGTTGTAAGCATTTACATAATAATTTGGTCCTGCAGCACCCGTAGGATCTGAAGGTGTAGAACGGGTTCTGGCTGCATCAAAAGTAAATAAAGGAGCTTTCCCGGGGAGTTTACCAAATTCCGCCTGGCGGGTTTGATCCTTAGTCTTGGGCAAGCCTTTACCCGGAACAATTTTATTTATTCCCCGTTGTTTTTCATTCATCTCCTTATATTCTGTGGAAGGAGCTATGAGCTTATGTTGGGAAAGAGCCGGTACAGCTATAGCTTTTGCAGAATCAACATACACAGGGCTGGCTTTTTCATTTTTCTGCGCCTCAGCTTTTAAACATACTAAGGTAAGAAACAGAAAAAAGAATATATTTTTGATCATAAAATGCTGTAATAGTGCGATTTCCTTTTTAAGAGCTTAAAATTAGTCAATTAAACAATAAAAAAAGATCAACAAAATATTAAAAATCCGGTTTTTATTTTTTTAGTTGTGGTAGTAAGAATGAACTTCCGAATAAAATATTGGAAATTATGCCTTCATCCAATTTTTAAAGGCTACCTCCTTTTTAATAATTCCGCTAAGTTCTGCTATTGAAACCCTTTTTTGTTCCATGCTGTCCCTGTATCGAACCGTAACGGATTTATCTTCTAAGGAATCATGATCTACAGTAATGCATAAAGGAGTTCCTGCTGCATCCTGGCGCCGATACCTTCGCCCGATAGCATCCTTTTCATCATACTGAACTTTAAAATCCCATTTTAGTTCGTCTACGATTTCCTGGGCAAGTTCCGGAAGGCCATCTTTTTTAACCAGTGGCAATATTGCTGCTTTTGTAGGTGCAAGTACCGCCGGTAATGTTAAAACAGTTCTGCTGGAACCGTCTTCCAGGGTTTCTTCCTTTAAAGAAGAAGAAAGTACGGCAAGAAACATACGATCGAGACCAATAGAAGTTTCTACGACATACGGCACATAATTTTCATTGAGTTCCGGATCAAAAAAGCGCAATTTCTTTCCTGAAAATTCTTCGTGGGCTTTTAAGTCGAAATCTGTACGAGAGTGTATTCCTTCCAGTTCTTTAAACCCGAAAGGAAAGTTGAATTCTATATCTGCTGCAGCATTCGCATAATGCGCTAATTTTTCATGATCGTGAAAACGATAGTTTTCTTCGCCTAATTTCAGCGAATGATGCCATTTTAAACGCTCTTCTTTCCAGTGTTCATACCATTTGAGTTCTTCGCCAGGACGAACAAAAAACTGCATTTCCATTTGTTCGAATTCGCGCATCCTGAAGATAAACTGCCTGGCAACGATTTCATTTCTAAAAGCCTTCCCGGTTTGGGCGATCCCGAAAGGAATCTTCATTCTTCCCGTTTTCTGAACATTCGAAAAATTAACGAATATTCCCTGGGCAGTTTCCGGTCGCAAATATAAATCTGAAGAAGAGTCTGCGGAAGCTCCCATCTTAGTGCCAAACATTAGGTTGAATTGGCGCACTTCGGTCCAGTTTCGGGAACCGGTTTCGGGATCGGCGATTTCAAGTTCTTCAATAAGCGCTTTTACATCCCGTAAATCTTCATTAGTAAGCGACCTTCCCAACCTTTCCAGAATTTCCTTGCGCTGCGAAAGATATCGCACTACCCTGTTGTTAGTGTTTACAAATTGTTCTTCATCAAAGGCATCTCCAAAACGTTTCTTTGCCTTATCAATTTCTTTTTGTGCCTTCTGAAGTAGTTTTTCGGCATGATCTTCCACTAAAACATCGGCCCGATAGCGTTTTTTGGAATCTTTATTATCGATTAACGGATCGTTAAAAGCATCTACATGTCCTGAAGCCTTCCAGGTTTTAGGATGCATTAAAATTGCAGCATCTATCCCTACAATATTTTGGTGAAGTTGCACCATACTTTTCCACCAGTATTCACGGATATTTTTTTTGAGTTCAGCTCCATTCTGCCCATAATCATACACAGCGCTTAAACCATCATAAATTTCACTTGATGCGAAAATATACCCATACTCTTTTGCATGGGAAATTACATTTTTAAAAACGTCTTCTTGTTTTGCCATAGGGCAAAAATAAAAAAACCGCCCTGATAATGGTCAAGACGGTTCGCTATTTTTTGTGGAAAACTATCTTAAATTAAAGGAAGAGGTCCCAATTAATTTAGGACCGGAATAGACATACACTTTATAGGTGCCTTCCATCAGCTTTTCTTTTTTGATATTGGAAAGAATACATACATCTAATTCTTCATTTTCGTAATACACTTTTGAAGAAGCACTATACACCATAGTCCCACCCTCGTGATTTACTACAATCTGGTCTCCCACCAGTTCATTTTTAGGAGTATACACCTGTACATATAATTGTTTTTCTCCGGCACTTGCCAAATCGTTTGCGGTAATGGTAAAACAGGTACGAATCTGGTCGATCCTTCTAATTTTATCATTTTCTACCAGTTTTCCGTTACTGCGCACGATAACCCCATCTCCTTTTAAAGAAGTGATTTTTAGTTGGGATGCTTTATCCACTTTAGTGGAAAGGCTCTGGTTGGTAACCTGAAGGGAATCTGAAACCCGGGTTCTTTCGGCCAGTACGGTATTGGTGCTGTCGATGGTAGAGTTTAAAAGTTTATTTTGATTGCTAAGACTATCCACAACCCTGAATAAACGTTCCTTTTCACTTTTTAAAGATCCTATTTCCCTACGATAACGAGAGATAAGTACCAGATTAGCTTCTGCATCTTTTACCGAATCTAACAGCACTGCAATACGTTTTCTGGCATCTACCAGGTTTTGATCCATTACATCATTGTTTTTTATCGCCTCATCGTATTTTACGATCAAATCGTTCAATTCATCTTCAATAACAGATTTTTCTTTTGTGAGAATTGCCTTATTCTCTTTTTCCTCATTGTAAAACCTCACTGTATAAATTCCAAGAGCAATAAGGGCTACAGCCAAAATTCCGGTTAAAATTTTTAGGGCATTATTACTTTTCTTTTCGGTCATCATTTTAGTTGATTTAGTTGTAAATTTATTAGTTTAAGTATGGGAATTGCAATTCATTAACGAATGTATAAAGATTTAATCAATTTATTATATCCAAATATATGTCAAATTTGTGATACCGTACTACTTAAGAATGAAGAGGTTATTTGCACCAATTGTCTTCATGAACTTCCGGTTACCAATTTTCATTTCCATAACGAGAATCCCGTAAAAAAAGTATTTTACGGTCGTTTCCCCTTACAAAATGCCACTTCGCTGCTGTTTTTTAAAAAGAAAGGCAGTGTTCAAAAACTCATTCATCAGCTTAAATACCGGGGGCATAAAGAAATAAGTTCCTATTTGGGAAAATGGATGGGCGAAGAACTTTTAAAATCTCCTTTTTTTAAGAATATCGACCTGGTTATCCCCATTCCTCTTCATAAAAAGAAATTGAAAAACCGCGGATTTAACCAGGTAGAGGGTTTCGCATTAGAAATAAGTCAGCTTTTAAATGTTCCATATAATGATACCACACTGCAAAAAACCTCCTTCTCTACTACCCAAACCCTAAAAGCCCGCCTGGCACGCTGGGGAAATATCCAAGAGACTTTTGTTCTGGTAAATCCTGAAAACCTTAAAAATAAACATATATTATTAGTAGACGATTTGATCACGACCGGCGCAACAATGGAAGCCTGTGCTACCGAACTTTTAAAAAGCCCGGGAGTAAAAATAAGCATTGCAAGTATGGCGATAGCCTAATGATTTTATTTATAAATATCTATCCGCTCTTAAGCTCCAAAACACTAGCGAAAATTAAATCTTCTTAGGAAATGGGTAGATATTTAAAGATTATTTAAGAATTGAGTTTCATTGAAAATAGTTGTTTCTTTGCTTAAAATTCCAGTTGATGAAAAAGCTTTTTTTCCGACTCTCTTTACTTATTTTATCTCTTTTCTTCGTACAGTGTGCGAAAAAAGGAACTCCTACAGGGGGAAAAAAAGATACAATTCCGCCAAAATTCGTAAATGCCAGCCCGGAAAATTTTACTACTAATTTCAACAAAGATGAGATTCGCATATATTTTAACGAATATGTGAAACTGGATAAGCCCCAGGAACAAATTATTATTTCGCCTCCCATGGATCCCAAACCGGATATTTCTCCGCTTGGAACGCCCAATAAATATGTGCGAATCCGCATTAACGATACGCTTCAAAAGAACACTACCTATGTCATAAATTTCGGGAACAGTATCGTTGATAACAATGAAGGAAATCCTCTTCCTTTCTTCAAATACGTGTTTTCTACAGGGAGTTATATAGATTCCTTATCGGTTTCCGGGCAGGTTAGAGATGCGCAGTTAAAAGAGCCGGAATCTTATATTTCAATAATGCTTTATGAAATAGATTCTACCTTTACAGATTCTCTTGTATACAAAGAGCAGCCACGATATATAACCAGCACCCTGGACAGTCTTGCCACCTTTACGCTTTCCAATTTAAAGGAAGGTACCTATCAGATGGTAGCACTTAAAGACAAAAACAATAATTATAAATACAATCCCGGGAAAGAAAAAATAGGTTTTATAGATCATCCCATTCAAATTCCTACAGACAGCACTTATACCATCACTCTTTTTACTGAAGAACTTCCCTTTGAACCTCAACGTCCAAGTTTAGAAGGCCAGCAAAAAATCCTGTTAGGGTATAAAGGAAAGCCTAATCTGGATAGTATTTCTATATCTCCTATTTCCAATGTACCGGCAGATTTTAGTTACCAAATCACGAAGGTCCCAGATAAAGACAGTTTGTATATCTGGTATAAACCTAAAATTGAAAAAGACAGTTTATTGTTAAAACTGGCTGCGCCTTCTGTTCAGGATACTTTAATTACCCGTATTACAGATAAACCGGTGGATTCTTTAAGTATTTCTGCAGAACCCTCTGGAAATATAGATTTTGATAAAGATTTTATTCTGAAAGCAACTACGCCCATAATGAGTTATAATGCTGATTTTATAAAAATAATTGATAAGGATTCTACGGCTGTAGATTTTTCTGCGGAAATAAAGCCTTATGAAAGCGCACTTCATTTGAAATTCGACAAAAAAGAAAACGAAAATTATAATATTACCATTTTACCGGGTGCTATAACAGATTTCTTTGATTCCACCAATGATACCATTAAAAAGAATTTAAAAACCAAAGCACTCTCAGATTATGGAAACGTGGCGCTTACACTTCAAAATGTAAAAAGTTATCCCATTATTGTGCAATTGACCGATGAGAAAAGCAAAGTGAAATCTGAGAAATATTCGACTGCCACCAACAAAATGCGTTTTGAATATCTGAGCCCGGGAAAATATTTATTAAGAATTATTTACGATACCAATTCCAACGGAAAATGGGATACCGGAAATTATTTAAAGAAACAGAAACCGGAGCAGATAATTTATTTACCAGATACATTAGATGTTCGGTCCAACTGGGACATTAACCAAACCTTTATTTTAAAGTAAACGAATCCCTGTCCTGTAAAAACTTTAATTTTTTACGGGTTTCCAGCATTTCAGTCTTATCAAGATTAAAGCATTGAGTAAAAGCAGCAGCATCTTGCTTCACTCCTATGGCTTTTCCTAAACAATCATAAAGATTGGAATGGCCGTTATATTGATAATCATTGCCGTCGGGGCCTGTTCTATTCACACCTATACAATAACACATATTTTCGATGGCGCGTGCCTGCAATAAAATATCCCAGGCATGAATGCGAGTTTCCGGCCAGTTGGCAACGTAGATTAACAAATCAAAATCTTCAGTATTCCTTGCCCATACAGGAAATCGTAAATCGTAACAAATTAGCGGACAAATTTTCCAGCCTTTATATTCCACAATCAGTCTTTCCTTGCCGGCAGTATAGGTTTCATTTTCTTTGGCCAGGGTAAAAGTGTGGCGTTTATCGTATTTTTTAAACTCGCCATTTGGAAAAATAAAGAAAAGTCGGTTATAAAAATTTTCATTTTCTTCTATAATCACACTTCCGGTAACAGCGGCCTGGTAGGAAATCGCCGTCTCCTGCATCCATTTAAATGTTGGGCCTTTGGCAGGTTCAGCCAAATTTTTGGCATTCATGGAAAAGCCGGTGCTAAACATTTCAGGTAGGATAATAAGATCTACTTTTTCCGGAATTGCTTCAATTTTTTCTGAAAATAACTTCCGGTTCTTTTCAGCATCTTCCCAGAATAAATCGGCCTGAATAATCGCTGTTTTTAAATTTTCCATAGTTCTTACTGTAAGTATAAATATTAAAAAATGACCATTTTTAAATCACATCGAGCAGATTCGTAACTCCCATTTTTAACCTGTAAATTTCACATCGAGCTAAATCACAACTCCTATTTTTACTTGCAAATGTCACATCGAGCGGAGTCGAGATGTCAACCTTTCGACTCTGCTTAAGGAGACAACTACTTTAGGATAATAAAGCTCGGATAGAGCAAAGTCAAGATGTTAAGTAAAATTAATAAAATCCGAAGTTTTGCTGCTAAATAGCTGTTAAAAGATTGTTTGAATTAAAGAGAATAAATAGCTTTAAATATAATTTACAGCCATGTCTCATAAAGGATTTTTAAGAAATAGCATTTCTTCGAAGGTATCCCGTTCACTTATCTCGGGGTTTGCAGGAGGTTTAGCAGGAACAGCGGTAAAAAGCCTGGTTGAAAAATTTCTACCGGTTCGCAAAATCGAACAGCGATCTGCGCAAATAAAAATAATTGATGATCTTTCCACCAGGCTAACAGGGACACCCATAAGCCTTCAACATAATGAACTGGCCGAACAGCTTATAAATTTTCCATTCGGTGTAAGTTTAGGTACAGCATATGGATACGGAAAAAGAAACAGGGAAAACTTCAGAATTACAGACGGGATGATATTTGGTGTTACCACCTGGGTTTCTACTCACGAAACTTCGCTCCCAATTTTAGGACTGGAAGCAAAACCCACTAATATCCCGATTAAAAAACAGGCCAATGAACTTTTTGCCCATCTTTTATTTGGAATTACCACCGAATTGGTCCGGAGTTTTGTAAATAAGGCAATGAAGAAAGAGGGAAATTAAGCCCTTATCCAGCTTAAAATCGGTTTAATATTTCAGAAGCCTTTTTAAGAGTATCATCGGTTTTCGCGAAACAAAATCGCAATTGCCTATTATCTTTTTGATCTATATTAAATACTGAAACCGGGATAGTGGCCAGTCCGAATTCTTTCACCAGTCGCTCTGCTAACTGAGCGTCCGGTTCATCGGTAATTTCAGAATAATTCAAAACCTGAAAATAGGTTCCGGCCGAGGGCTTTCCTTTCCATTTAGAACCTTTAATAAGATCCAGAAATAAATCTCTTTTTTTTTGATAAAATTCGCCAAGTTTCAGGTAATGTTCCGGATGCTTTAAATATGCTGCGAAAGCCTGCTGAACCGGATGGTTCACACAAAAAACGGTAAGCTGATGGATTTTGCGCATCTCTATCATCAATTCTGAAGGAGCCGCGCAATAGCCTGTTTTCCAACCCGTATTATGAAAAGTTTTTCCGAAGGAAGCGCAAACAATAGCTCTTTCGGCAAGACCAGGAAACTTTGAAGCGCTGTAATGCACGTTTTCATCAAAAGTTAGATGTTCATAAACCTCGTCACTCAACAGAATAATATCGGTATTTTTCAGAAGGGATTCCAGCCGCCGCATATCATTTTCTGAAAGCATTTTTCCTGAAGGATTGTGCGGAGTATTAATAATAATCATTTTGGTTTTAGAATTAATGGTCGCTTCTAATTCTTCCCAATCAATTTTAAAATCATCTCCTTTTAACTGAAGCAACACAGGCTTCCCCCCATTTAATTTAATAGTGGGCTCATAACTATCGTATGCCGGTTTAAATACAATTACCTCATCACTTTTACTTATAAATGCGGTAATAGCGATATACAGCGCCTGAGTTGCCCCACTGGTAATGGTAATTTCAGACCCAGGATCGTATCTTTTCCCGTACAAATTTTCAATCTTCCGGGAAATTTCTTCCCTCAGTTCAACTACTCCGCCCATAGGCGCATATTGGTTATGACCATCCTGCATAGCTTTGGCTACAAGGTTTTTTAAGATATCGTCGGTTTTAAAATTCGGGAAACCCTGGGAAAGATCGATCGCTTTATGTTTTGTCGCCAACCGACTCATAATAGTAAAAATACTGTCTTTTTCTGAAGGGAGCTTTGAAGAAAACTTAACGGGATCAGGCATTTTTCAATTTTTAATTAATATCCATAAAAAAACCCGGACCTAAAAAGAATCCGGGAGCAATTATATAAAGTAAAGGAGTTACCCTTTTATTTTAGCTTTAAAATATTCGCGGTTCAAACGTGCTATATTTTCCAAAGAGATTCCTTTAGGACATTCAATTTCGCAGGCGCCGGTGTTGGTACAATTTCCAAAACCTTCGGCATCCATTTGGCGAACCATTGCCTGTACTCTTTCTGTTGCTTCCACTCTTCCCTGAGGTAATAATGCATATTTAGAAACTACCGCCGAAGTAAAGAGCATTGCACTCGCATTTTTACAGGCTGCCACACATGCACCACAACCAATACAGGTAGCGGCATCGAAAGAATCATCGGCATTTTCCTTTTTAACGGGGATGGTATTCGCATCTACAGTATTTCCCGAGGTATTTACTGAAACATAACCCCAAGCCTGCTGAATTCTGTCGAAAGCGCTTCTGTCTACAATTAAATCTTTTATTACGGGAAAGGCTTTAGCACGAAATGGCTCAATTACAATGGTATCTCCATCATTAAAAGAACGCATATGCAACTGGCAGGTAGCTACCAATTTATCGGGTCCATGAGGTTCACCGTTAATCTGAAGCGAACAGGAACCACAAATTCCTTCGCGACAATCATGATCAAATTCCACAGTATCTTCTCCCTTAGCCACCAGTTGCTCGTTAAGAACATCCAGCATTTCGAGAAAAGACATATCTTCTTCTATTCCATCAATGGGATAATCTACCAATTTTCCTTTAGCAGTAGCGCTTTCCTGGCGCCATATTTTTAGATTAAGCTTCATCTTTATGAGTATTGAGTATTGAGTAATGAGTATTGAGAAACCTGTCTCAATACTCACATCTCAATTCTATTTATAGCTTCTGGTTTTTAATTCTATATTTTGGAAATCCAGTTCTTCCTTATGAAGTTTTTCATCACGAGGATCGCCGGTATATTCCCAGGCTGACACATATTTAAAGTTTTCATCGTCCCGTAATGCTTCACCATCTTCGGTTTGATATTCTTCCCTAAAATGTCCTCCAGCCGATTCATTTCTGTCTAAAGCATCTTTGGCAAACAATTCTCCAAGTTCAAGAAAATCGGCTACACGGCCTGCTTTTTCCAACTCTGCGTTTTTAGAATTGGCACTTCCCGGAACTTTTACATTCTTCCAAAAATCTTCGCGCAAGGCCCTAATTTCATCCATCGCTTCTTTAAGTCCTTCAGCATTACGGGCCATTCCGCATTTATTCCACATAATGTGACCTAACTTTTTATGATAGGAATCCACCGAGTTTTTACCTCCCGCATTCATAAGTTTTTCAATTCTTTCCTTCACTGCCTTTTCAACTTCATCAAATTCAGCAGAATCTGTCGAGATTTTTCCGGTTTTAATATCTTTTGAAAGATAATCACCAATAGTGTAAGGTAATACAAAGTAACCGTCTGCCAGTCCCTGCATTAATGCAGAAGCTCCCAATCGGTTAGCACCGTGATCTGAAAAATTGGCTTCTCCTATCGAATAACACCCGGGAATGGTGGTTTGCAGATTGTAATCTACCCAAAGTCCGCCCATAGTATAGTGTACGGCAGGATAAATCATCATAGGCGTTTCATACGGATTTTGATCTACGATCTTCTGATACATATCAAAAAGGTTACCATATTTAGAAGCCACCACTTCTTTTCCTAATTTCTTAATTTCTTCTTCCGAAGGATCTCTATGTCCCTGAGTAAAAGCTTTTTCTTTTCCGTAGCGCTGGATAGCACTTTTAAAATCCAGATACACCGCCTGGCCCGTTTTATTTACTCCATAACCTGCATCGCAACGTTCTTTTGCCGCTCTGGAAGCGACATCGCGAGGTACAAGATTCCCAAAAGCAGGATACCTGCGTTCTAAATAATAATCCCGGTCTTCTTCTTTAATTTCGGTAGGTTTTAATTTTCCGGCACGAATAGCCTCGGCATCTTCTTTTTTCTTCGGAACCCAGATTCTACCATCATTCCGAAGAGATTCAGACATCAAAGTAAGTTTGGACTGATGATCGCCGGTCACCGGAATACAGGTGGGGTGAATTTGTGTATAGCAGGGGTTCGCAAAATAAGCTCCGCGGCGATGCGCTCGCCAGGCAGCCATAACATTGCTTCCCATTGCGTTGGTAGAAAGGTAAAAAACGTTTCCGTAGCCACCAGAAGCTACCACCACAGCGTGAGCCGAATGTCTTTCAATCTCTCCGGTTATCATATTCCTGGCGATAATTCCTCTTGCCTTCCCCTCCACCAGAACAATATCCATCATTTCATGACGGTTAAAACTCTGAATTTTACCACGATTAATCTGGCGATTCATCGCTGAATATGCCCCGAGTAATAATTGTTGTCCGGTTTGTCCTTTTGCATAAAAAGTACGGGAAACCAGCACTCCGCCAAACGATCGGTTATCTAAATATCCACCATATTCGCGGGCAAAAGGTACTCCCTGGGCGACACACTGGTCTATAATATTTCCTGAAACCTGCGCCAAACGATACACATTTGCTTCACGGGAGCGGTAATCGCCACCTTTTACGGTATCGTAAAACAAACGATAATCTGAATCGCCATCTCCCTGGTAATTCTTGGAAGCGTTAATTCCTCCCTGTGCCGCAATTGAGTGGGCGCGGCGAGGAGAATCCTGATAACAAAATGTTTTTACATTGTAGCCAAGTTCTGCAAGTGTTGCCGCAGCACTTCCTCCGGCAAGACCGGTCCCTATTACAATGATATCTATATTTCGCTTATTCGCAGGGTTTACTAAATTGATATTGTTTTTATGGTTGGTCCACTTTTCTTCAATAGGTCCTTCCGGTATTTTTGAATCTAAAACTGCCATAATCTTACGTATTAAAGGTTATTGAAATAGAGAAAAAGAGCTATAAAAATAAACCCTAATGGAACAATAATTGAAAACGCCACCGTAAAACCGCGAAGCCCTTTTGAATATTTATTATGCCATCCTATCGATTGGAAAGAAGATGAAAATCCGTGCAACAGGTGAAGGCTCAGAAAAATAAACGCTAAAACATAAATTCCTACCCTTACAGGACTTTGAAATTTAGCAAGGAGCTCAGGATAATATCTTGCTGGATCATCGGGATTTACTTCCCAGTATTTATGAATGATCTCCGGAAACCAGAAATCGTAAAAGTGTAGACCTAAAAACAGCAATACCACAATACCGGTAAAAAGCATATTTCGGGACATCCAGCTTGTATTGGCACTGGGGTTAAATTTTACATATTTAATATTCCTCGCCTGATTGTTTTTATATTCCAGTATAAATCCCATTATAAAATGGAAAACTACCCCAATAATCAAAATTGGCTGTAAAAGGAACTGCACATAAAAATTAGTTCCCATAAAATGGGAAACTTCATTAAAAGTGTCGGCACCAAAAACCGAAAGGGAATTAATTATTAAATGTTGAAATAAAAATAGAACCAGAAAAAGCCCCGACAAGGCCATAGCAAACTTTCTTGCTATTGTAGAATTAAGAAATCCACCCATGGGTTTATTTGTTTTATGAAATTTTAACAACAAAAATACACCTCAAAATAGTTACTCACAAACTTTAACCACTATTTTCCGGACAATTTAGAACCAGTTCAAAATATTTTACTATTTGTTGACATTTGATAGTCAAGCTTCCGCGGAATAGTCCTCTAAAATTATCTTCTAAAGTATTTAGTAATACTTCAAAAACAGCCTTAGAAATCACCTGATAATACTTTTAGAAAAACTTAACCACTTTAAAGTTTCATTTTAGTAATTTCAGGATCATAAATGCATCTAATTTAAAGTTCTTACATCTCTATGGATTTTATAGATTATTACAAAGTTCTGGAACTGGACAAATCGGCCACGAAGGCCGATATTAAAAAAGCTTATCGAAAACTCGCGCGTAAATATCATCCCGATCTTAATCCTAATGATAAGGGAGCTCACACCAAATTTCAGCAAATAAATGAAGCTAACGAGGTGCTGAGTGATCCTGAAAAACGTAAAAAGTACGATCAGTATGGAAAAGACTGGCAACATGCCGATCAATTTGAACAGGCAAGAAAACAGCAGCAACAATCCGGAGGGCGTCGCCAAGGTTTTGGCGGTGGTTTTGGAGGCGGCCAGCAATCCTATTCCGGAAATTTTGATGATGATACTTTCTCCGACTTTTTTGAACAGATGTTCGGGGGTGGCGCCAGAACTCGAGGCTCTGGCAGGCAGCCTCATTTTAAAGGGCAGGATTTTAATGCCGAACTTCAGCTGAATCTAAAGGATATTTACACCAGCCAGAAACAAACCCTTACGGTAAATGGTAAAAATATTAGACTTACAATACCTGCCGGGGTAGAAAATGGCCAGACCATTAAAATAAAAGGTCACGGCGGCCCGGGAATGCAGGGTGGCCCCAAAGGGGATCTTTATATTACTTTCAATATTATTAATAACACTTCTTTTAAACGAGAGAAAGAAAACCTGTATGCAAACGTAGATGTAGATTTTTATACCGCTTTGCTGGGAGGCGAAATTACAGTAGACACTTTTACCGGCAAGGTGAAATTGAAGGTGAAACCGGAAACTCAGCCGGGAACCCAGGTAAAATTAAAAGGGAAAGGCTTTCCCAAATATAAACACGAAGGACAACATGGAGATTTATACATTACCTATCAGGTGAAAATGCCTACAAAATTATCTGCCGAAGAGAAAGAACTGTTTGAAGAACTTCAAAAATTACGCTCATGAATTTAGAAAATTTAATAGCAACCGAAGAAATTTGCACTCGTTATAAGGTAGAATATACTTTTATACGTTCTCTCAATGAAAGTGGACTCATAGAAGTAATTACCGTGGAGAAAAAAGAATATGTTCCTTATGATCGTATTTCAGATTTTGAGAAATTCAGAAGGCTGCATTATGAGCTGGATATAAATTTAGAAGGGCTGGAAGCCATTAGCCATTTGCTGGATCAGGTTAAAAATCTGCAGAAAAAAAACCGGCAGCTAAGCAACCGGTTGAATTTATATGAATAGGCCACCAGCCTCTCCCCAAGGAGAGGGCCTGTGAGAGATTAATCAATATCTATTTCTTCAGAGCGCTGGCGCTGGCCTCCACCTTTAATCTCAAGCTCGCTTTGGGCAGATTTAGCACCTTGTTTTACCACAATCTTATACTTTCCTTCAGGGAGATAATACTTGCCATTCTCAGCTTTTTTCAGCTTTTTATCATCTTTGGAAAGGGCATCTTTCCCTTTTTCTGAAACCGTCGCATCATATTTTACAATATTGATTCCTTTTGATGCATCCACGTCGATTTTCTGCAATTCTTTTCCTTCTTCATTTTGGATGGAAAGAGTGGTTTTTCCTTTTTCAGGAACATAGATTTGAAAATCTACTTCCGGCTCATAAACTTCTCCCCATTTACTAAATTTGCTCCCCCACCTGGAAGAACTGCGTAAAGGTTCCACTTCAGAAATGTAAATAGCATCCATTTTTCCTGGTTGCAATTCTTCTAAAAGAGAAAGGTCTGCCACATACAAAGAGCGGCCATGAGTTCCTACCACCAGGTCCTTATCGCGGGCCTGGATCGCGAAATCGTGAACCGCCACGTTGGGAAGTCCACCCTCGAAAGCCTGCCAGGAATCTCCCTGATTGAAAGAAACATAAGCACCGTTATCTGTTCCCAGGTATAATATCGAAGAATTTGCAGGATCTTCCTTAATAACATTTACAGGGGAAGGCGGTAAATTGCTGCTGATGGCTTTCCAGGTCTCCCCATAATTTTCGCTCATATAAACATAGGGCTTAAAATCGTCGTATCTATAGCCATTCAGGGTAACATACACTCTGCCTTTTTTATGTGCTGAAGCAACCACTCTGCTTACCCACAGATTTTGCGGGAAAGAATCGGAGATTTTTTGCCAGTTCCCGCCGGCATCTTTTGAAACGTACACCAGACCATCATCGCTACCGGTGTATAAGAGTCCGAATTGAAAAGGCGATTCGCTTATAGTAGTTAAGGTTCCATATGCCACATTTCCTTTTTTGACTCCCTGTGTAAGATCCGGAGAAATAGCCTGCCAGTCATCGCCCTGGTTCATACTGCGCATTAATTTATTAGCGCCATAATAAAGCACATCCTGATTATGCGGACTCAACAAAATAGGCGTTTGCCAGTTAAAACGATATGGACTTTCGCCCAATTCGTGTTTTGGCATGATATAGGCTTGTTTTCCCGTTTCACGATTGGTGCGGAAATAATTTCCAAACTGAAAGCCGCTGTACACAATATTGCTGTTACGGTTATCTACCTGTACCTGCATTCCGTCGCCACCGGTTATTCCTTTATAAGCATATTCTCCATTGGCCCGCCACCTGAAACTTTCTTCATTAGTATGCGGTCCTACCCAGGATCCGTTGTCCTGAAGTCCCCCGTAAACATTGTAGGGTTTCTCATTATCTACCGTCACAAAATAGAATTGACCCACCGACGGAGCGTTGCTTTTTATCCAGGTTGTACCATCGTCGTAGCTAATATTTACACCACCGTCGTTTCCATCGATGATATGGCCCGGAAGATTTGGATCTACCCAAAGCGCATGATGATCGCTATGCACATTTTCGCCGTTGATAGAAGTGAAGGTTTTTCCGCCATCGACAGATTTAAGAATGGGAACTCCATAAATATATATTTCATCAGGATTTTGCGGAGCCACATTTATTTTTCCAAAGTAGTAGCCATAAGAATAATAAATATCGTCTAAGAAATCTTCGTGTGTTTTCTTCCAGGATTTACCGCCATCCGAGCTTTTGTAAACTTCGGCTCCAATAACCGGAGTATCAAAAAGTTCGGCATTGGCATCTTTTAGATATTTTGAAAGATCGGCAGGAGAAATCTCTTTTTCACGCACCATGTTTTTTACACTTTCCGCTTTATATTTTTCCTGAAATCCGTTTTGCCGAAGAAATTTTTCCAGTTTTTTATCATCGAGGGCCAGAAAATCTTTTGAACTCATTTTTTCAAAATCATTCTTTTCGAGCTCATCTTTTTCTTTGGCAGGTTTCTTTTCCTCTTTCCTGTGCGCCTGATTATCTACAATGGCATACAAGTTATTAGCATCAACCACCGCAACTCCTATTCTCCCCACACCATCGCCGGTAGGAAAACCGCTGCCTTTCGTGCTGATTTTATTCCAGGTTGTACCCGCATCGGTACTTTTATAAATGGCACTCCCTTCTCCGCTTCCTTTAAAATCCCAGGCTTTTCTATCTTTTTCCCAGGATGAAGCATACATTTCTTTGAAATTATTGGGATTTACAGAAACTTCAATTACGCCCGTAGAATCGTTTACAAACAAGGTTTTATTCCAGGTTTTTCCGCCATCTGATGATTTATAAACGCCGCGTTCTTTATTTTTTGAATATAGATTTCCCAGTGCTCCTACCACGATTTCATCAGGATTATTGGGGTTTATAAGAATGCTGCTTATATGCTGCGTTCCTTCGAGTCCCATATTTTTCCAGGTTTTACCATGATCTTCAGACTTCAGAATTCCGATTCCTGAATAAGAAGATCGTGAAGCATTTATCTCGCCGGTTCCCACCCAGAGAGTTCCGTTTTTCCAATCTGCGGCGATACTCCCCACATTCAATGTAGGTGCATTATCTAAAACCGGGGTATAGGTAGTTCCATTATTATTGGTGTACCATACTCCGCCGCTGGCATATCCTACATAAAATTCTGTAGGATTTTTAGGATTTACGGCAAAATCTACCACCCGCCCGCTCATTATTGAAGGGCCGATACTTTTAAAAGGGAGATTTTTGACTAATGAGTTTTTGGTTAATTCAGCTTTCTGATTTATTCCTTTTTGAATAGTTTCAGAAGATGTTGCTATTTGCTGAGAAAACATCGAGGAAGAGATCACAGCCAACAGGAAGACGAAGTATTTTTTCATTTTAAAAAATTTATGCACGGAAATTAGCTAAATACAGGCTGATTGGCAAAATTTTATACGAGTATTAAATGGCAATGGCATTAATTCTTTTTAATTTTGAGGAAATAGATAAGATTTTTATTGTAAAAAGCCCATTTTGGGCCTTTAAAAAAGGTTGTACCAAGGGATGGATAGCCGCAAATCATAAAAAATTATTTTAATGAAATATGAACAAATAGATAAACAATTGTTTATTAAAAACAGGAAGAATTTTACAGCTAATATGAAGCCTAACAGTCTGGCTGTATTTAATTCTAATGATATTTATCCAATTAGTGCAGACAGCACCATGCCTTTCCAACAGGCTCGGGATATTTTTTATTTAAGCGGAGTAGATCAGGATAAAAGCATTTTGGTTCTATTTCCGGATGCCCCTTTGGAAAAACACAGGGAAATATTGTTTTTAACCGAAACCAATGACCATATTGCCGTGTGGGAAGGCGAAAAACTCACTAAGGAAAAAGCCTTTGAAACCAGCGGAATTAAAACTGTCTACTGGTTAAAGGATTTCGATAAGGTATTCTTCGAAATTATGACTCAGTGTGATACCGTTTATTTTAACACCAATGAACATTATCGTGCCAATGTGGAAACCGAAACCCGGGAAGCGAGATTTATAGACTGGTGTAAAAAGAAATACCCTGCGCATCAGGTGGCGAAAAGCAATCCTATTTTACAAAGATTGCGTTCGGTTAAAGATCCTATCGAGCTGGATTTAATGCAGAAAGCATGTAATATTACAGAAAAAGCTTTCCGAAGAGTGCTGAAATTCACTAAATCCGGAGTTTGGGAATACGAGATCGAAGCGGAATATATGCACGAAATGCTAAGAAATCGTTCTAAAGGATTCGCTTATACGCCGATTATTGCAAGTGGAAATAGCGCCAATGTCTTACACTATATTGAAAACAACCAGCAATGTAAAGATGGAGATTTGATTTTATTGGATACCGGTGCAGAATATGCTAATTATTCCAGCGACATGACGCGAACTATTCCCGTTTCAGGAAGATACAGCAAACGCCAGAAAGAAGTTTACAATGCCGTTAATAAAGTAAAAAACGAAGCCACCAAACTATTAGTGCTCGGCACTATGTGGGCCGAATATCATGTAGAAGTGGGGAAAATGATGACATCGGAATTACTTGGTCTGGGACTTCTGGACAAGGCTGATGTTCAAAATGAAGATCCCGACTGGCCTGCCTATAAAAAATATTTTATGCACGGCACCTCCCATCATATAGGTTTAGACACTCATGATTACGGGATCTTGACCGAGCCTATGCAGGCCAATCAGGTATTTACCGTGGAACCCGGAATTTATATTCCTGCTGAAGGTTTTGGCATTAGGCTTGAAGATGATGTGGTGATCCAGGAAGAAGGAGAACCTTTCAATTTAATGGGTAATATTCCTATTGAAATCGATGAAATTGAAGAGATCATGAATTCCTGATTTATTTTAATAAGGGTTCCGTCACGCTGAACTTATTTCAGGGTCTCATCTAATAGACTCATTCATAGAAGATGCTGAAATAAGTTCAGCATGACGGAATGGAACTCAAAACTAGTTCTATATAAACTTTGCCACGAATTCTCGAATAATAATCCATTCGTGAATTCGTGGCTTATTAATTTATATTTCTTTAACATAAAAGATTATGATAATAAACTTCCAAGAAAAAAATCTTTTCTACACTTCCAAAGGCTCTGGAAACCCCATTGTCCTCTTACATGGGTTTCTAGAAAGCAGTAACATATGGCAGGATATAGCTACCGAATTATCTAAAAAAAGGCAGGTAATCTGTATAGATTTGCCGGGCCACGGAAAGTCTGAAGTTGTTGCAGAAATTCATAGTATGGAACTAATGGCAGAAGCTGTACATACTGTTTTAAATAAACTAAATATTCAGAAAGCCACTTTAGCCGGGCATTCTATGGGAGGTTACGTGAGTTTGGCTTTCTATAAAAAATTTCCTATCATGACCGCAGGTTTAGTGCTAATAAACTCTACTCCCGAAGGCGATACCGAAGAAAAAAAGGAGAATCGGGACCGGGCAATTGTACTGACAAGTAAGAATAAAAAAATCTATATAAGTATGGCAATTTCCACTTTGCTGACTTCCGAAAACAATTTAAAATTTAAACCTGAAATTCAACAACTTAAAAAAGAAGCCTTTAAGTTTTCAGAAAAAGGAATAATTGCAAACTTAAAAGGTATGAAAATTCGTACAGATAAAAAAGAGGATTTAAAATCGTTTTCAGGTCCAAAGTACATAATCGCCGGAGAAGAAGATCCTATACTTAACTATACTGGTATTCAAAAGATTGCCAATGATTGTGAGTGTGAATTACAATCCTTTAAAGGTGGACATCTTTCCTATATAGAAAACAAGAAATCGTTAATAAAAATTATGCACTTTATCGAATAATTAAGACTTTTTATCGATTGTTTAACTTTTTTTTATACTTTTAATTTTACTAACCAAGAACTCAGCCTTTTATGAAACAAGAAAATCCTGCTTTATTTTCGTTCGGCGCGGTATATTGTAAGCTTTTTGGCCATCAACTAAAAGTGTCTAAAAATGTAACCCATCATATTCATGAGTACAAATGTGCTAAGTGTGGAATGGAAATGACCGATACCGCAGATGGTTTTTTGGCAAAATTAACCCCCAAATTCAAGGAAACTAACGATTATATCGCAAAGATCTACCGACGCAGAAGACAGCGTAAAACCCAATATGCCAACGCATCTTAATCCTCATCCCGTTCCATTGCATTCCAGCCACGTGCAATCAAAGGTATTTTTGTATTAGCACGAGTAATTAAATGCATTCCTTCCTTCTCTTCTGTCATATGCCCGATAATGGATAAATGGGGATTGCCTTTTATCTTATCATAATCTTCCTGCGAAACGGTGAACAAAAGTTCATAATCTTCACCTCCGCTTAGGGCAATAGTAGTACTGTCAAGCTCGAATTCTTCACACGCACTTATTACTGCAGGATCCAATGGAATTTTTTCTTCAAATAAATTAGCGCCCACTTTAGAGCTTTTACACAAATGGATGATTTCAGAGGAAAGTCCGTCGCTTATATCGATCATGGAGGTAGGTTGTACTTCCAAAGATTTCAGTAAAGGCGATATATCTTTCCGAGCTTCGGGTTTTAACTGTCTCTCGATTAAATAGGTATACGGATCCAAATCGGGCTGGGAATTAGGATTTACTTTAAAAACTTCCTTCTCTCTTTCCAATATTTGCAGGCCCATGTAAGCCGCGCCCAAATCTCCTGTTACCACCAATAAATCATTAGGCTTGGCGCCGTCTCTATATACCGCTTCCTCTTTTTTCACAAATCCTATCGCAGTAACGCTTATTACTAATCCCTTATTTGAAGAGGTAGTATCCCCACCTACCACATCGATATTATAAATTTTTGCAGCCAGTTCGATCCCCGCATATAATTCCTCCAGAGCCTCCACCGGAAACCTATTGGAAACCGCGATGGAAACAGTTATTTGAGTAGCAGTACCATTCATGGCGTAAATATCAGATAAATTAACCATTACGGCCTTATAACCCAAATGTTTCAAAGGCATATAGGAAAGGTCAAAATGCACACCTTCCACCAGTAAATCTGTAGTGACTAATGTCTGTTTGTCTTTAAAATCAAGCACAGCAGTGTCATCGCCAATCCCGCGAATGGTTGATTCCAGTTTAGGCGTTAAATTACGGGTTAATAGTTCAATTAATCCAAATTCTCCTAATTCAGAAAGACTGGTCTTACTATGCTGGTTATCTTCTATCATTTTTCCTGTTTGAGATACAAAATAAATGAATATTATTTCAATAGAATAAAGAAACCCATATTTATAACTTCCGTGCGAAAAAAATCGTGAAATGTTAAGAGGAGTTTTGCGACAAAAAACCATAATAGTTTAACAGCTCATAATCTGGTTAAAATCCTATTGGACAGGCCTATGAACCTATTCTTAAAACAAATGTCCAGAATATGGTAAACCGTTTGTTTTGTAGTATATTTGCAAACGATTAAGACGAATCTTTTTACTATGATAAAAGTAAGTGAAGAAGCTAAAAAAAGAATCTCCCTATTAATGGCCGACGAAGGCTACAATGCAACTACCGACTTTGTGCGCGTAGGTGTAAAAAGCGGGGGTTGTTCCGGATTATCTTATGAATTGAAATTCGATAAATCCCAGGCAGAAAATGATAAATTAATTGAAGACAACGAAATACGAATTGTAGTAGATAAAAAAAGCGTTTTATATCTGGCAGGAACCATCCTGGAATATTCGGGAGGGTTAAATGGCAAGGGATTTGTGTTTAACAATCCCAATGCTCAAAGAACTTGCGGTTGCGGGGAGAGTTTTTCGTTGTAAATAAAGTTAAGGAGTTAAAAGCTAAAGAGTTAAAAAAGATGCCCAATTATAGCACTTTTGAAGATTTAGACGTTTATAAAATATCATTAATTTATACTGCCGAAATATTTGAATTACTTAATCGGAAAGAACTAAAAAAAGAATTTGGATTAACAGATCAATTAAAAAGATCTACACTTTCTATAACCAATAATATCGCTGAAGGTTTTGAAAGGGAAACCGATAAGGAATTAATTAGGTTTTTATATTTCTCAAAAGGTTCGGCAGGGGAAGTAAGAAATATTTTAAATGTTCTCAAAGAAATTGAATATTTAAATGAAGCTGATTATAAGCATTTAAAGACAGATATAATTGCGATTTCCAAACAGCTTTCGAATTATATAAAATATATTAAAAAGAGAAATGAAGCTGTTTAGCTCATTAACTTTTTTACTCATTTCCTTTTTTAATAAAAGAAAGAATTATGGCATATACTGAAGACGATTTAAAGAAAGAGCTCGAAACCAAAGAATATGAATACGGGTTTTATACCGATATTGAATCGGATACATTTCCTGTTGGATTAAATGAAGATATTGTTCGGGCTATTTCCTTAAAAAAAGAAGAGCCTGAATGGATGACCCAATGGCGACTGGAAGCCTATCGTGCCTGGGAAAAAATGACAGAACCACATTGGGCAAATGTGCATTATAAAAAACCCGATTTTCAAAACATTTCTTACTATTCCGCTCCCAATAAAAAACCAAAGTATGACAGTTTAGATGAAGTAGATCCCGAATTAAGGGCAACTTTCGAAAAATTGGGGATCTCGATGGACGAGCAGAAAAAACTGGCAGGAGTTGCGGTAGATGTGGTAATGGATTCGGTTTCTGTAACCACAACCTTCAAGAAAACGTTAGCCGAAAAAGGGATTATTTTCTGTTCTATTTCTGAAGCGATCAAAGAACATCCCGAACTGGTTAAAAAATATATAGGAAGCGTAGTTCCTAAAAAAGATAATTTTTATGCCGCATTAAATTCTGCAGTTTTTAGCGACGGATCTTTCTGTTACATACCAAAAGGCGTAAAATGTCCTATGGAACTTTCTACTTACTTCAGGATAAATCAGGCTGGAACCGGACAGTTTGAAAGAACGCTTGTAATTGCCGACGAAGGAAGCTATGTTAGTTATCTTGAAGGGTGTACGGCACCTTCCAGAGACGAAAATCAGTTACACGCGGCGGTAGTAGAACTGGTAGCGCTGGACGATGCCGAAATAAAATACAGCACGGTTCAAAACTGGTTTCCCGGAAATAAAGAAGGAAAAGGCGGGGTTTATAATTTTGTGACCAAACGTGGATTATGCGAGAAAAATGCTAAAATTTCCTGGACACAGGTGGAAACAGGATCTGCCGTTACCTGGAAATATCCAAGTTGCGTATTGAAAGGAGATAATTCCATTGGCGAATTTTACTCGATTGCGGTTACTAATAATTTCCAACAGGCAGATACCGGAACTAAAATGATCCACCTGGGGAAAAATACCAAAAGCACTATTATTTCCAAAGGTATTTCTGCCGGAAAATCTCAAAATTCCTATCGCGGACTCGTACAAATTAACAGCCGCGCGGAAAACGCCCGAAATTTTTCCCAATGTGATTCCCTCTTAATGGGCAATAAATGCGGGGCACATACTTTTCCTTATATCGAGGTGAAAAACAAAACGGCTCAGGTAGAACATGAAGCCACCACGAGTAAGATTGGGGAAGACCAAATATTTTACTGCAACCAGCGGGGAATAAATACCGAAAAAGCCATTGCGTTAATCGTAAATGGTTTCAGTAAAGAAGTACTTAATAAATTACCGATGGAATTTGCTGTTGAAGCTCAAAAATTATTAGAAATTTCCCTGGAAGGATCTGTAGGATAAAAATGAAATTAAGTAACATGAAAAAATTAATTTTCATATTCACTATCCTTCTCTCCCTAAGCGCTTGTGATAATGAACCGCAACAGAAACCTGCGGCAGCAAAAATCCCTACCGCGCAAGACAGCATTCAGGAATATAAAGGAGATTTTATAAGCGTGGGAGATGCAGCCGTTTTAAAGGGCGATAGGTTTATTTTCCAGGTACATATGGATTCTCTGGCTAATATGTTAATGGCAGAGTCAGGCAATTATGACCTTAAAAATCCAAATGTCCTGCCTGTAGAAGTTAAAGGAAAAGTAATTAGAAATGTTCAGGGCGCAAGCTTTTCACAAAAAATAGAATTAAAAGAAATTGTAAAAATAAATGCCGAAAAAAGGGCAGAAACTACCAAAATAGAAGAATAAATTCATCCGCCTTTTGCGGAAACAGAAGATAATAATATGCTTAAAATAAATAATCTACACGCTAACATAGAAGATAAGGAAATCCTTAAAGGGATTAATCTGGAAATTAATCCGGGAGAAGTTCATGCTATCATGGGTCCAAACGGGTCAGGAAAAAGTACGCTGTCTTCAGTAATCGCCGGTAAAGAAGAATATGAGGTGACCGATGGAACCATCAATTTTCAGGAAACCAACATACGAGAAATGGACCCTGAGGAACGTGCTCACAAAGGCATATTTCTTTCCTTTCAGTATCCTGTAGAAATTCCCGGCGTTTCTGTCACCAACTTCATGAAAGCCGCTATTAATGCACATCGTAAAGCTCAGGGACTGGAAGATATGCCTGCAAAAGAGATGCTGAAAATGATTCGCGAGAAAAGTGAAGAACTGGAAATAGATCGTAAGTTTTTATCCAGATCCCTAAATCAGGGGTTTTCGGGAGGAGAAAAGAAAAGAAACGAAATCTTCCAAATGTCAATGCTAAATCCCAAACTGGCGATTTTAGACGAAACCGATTCCGGCCTGGATATAGATGCTCTTAAAATTGTGGCCAACGGTGTAAATAAATTCAGAAATAAAGACAATGCTGTACTGGTAATTACCCATTACCAGCGACTTTTAGACTATATAGTTCCCGATTTTGTACACGTAATGCTCGATGGAAAAATCGTGAAGTCCGGCACCAAGGAACTGGCTTACGAACTGGAAGAAAAAGGATACGATTGGATTAAGATGGAGCAGGTTTAATTTTCAAATTAAAAATTAAAAATTTTAAATGGAAAATTTCCCGCTACAAAACACCAAACCAACATGGAATTAAAAGATAAATTAATATCCTCTTTTTTAGCTTTTGAAGAAGCGTATGATGCCAATAACGATATTCATCAAATTCGGAATGAAGCTATAAAGAACTTTGAAACATTAGGGTTTCCTTCTAAAAAGGAAGAAGCCTGGAAATACACTTCGCTCAATTCGGTGTTAAAACATGACTACAGTGTTTTTCCAAAGAAGGAAGATGCCATAGAATATCGCGACATTAAAAAATATCTGATTCACGATATTGATACCTATAAATTGATATTTGTAGACGGTATCTACTCAAGCCATTTATCGCAAACCACCCATGATAAAATTGACGTTTGCTTAATGTCTTCGGCTCTATCAAAATCTAAGTATAAACCGGTTATAGATACTCATTTTAACAAACTGGTTTCCCAGAATAGTGGTTTAACTTCTTTGAATACAGCCTTTTCTAAAGAAGGAGCTTTTATTCATATTCACAAGAATAAACTGGCAGATAAACCTATTCAGATTTTAAATTTTTCTACCGGGAATGAATCTGCATTAATGGTACAGCCCCGAAATTTGATAATCGTAGACGAGAATTCTCATGTTCAGATTATAGAACGCCACCAAAGCCTTACAGATCATCCTGTTTTAACGAACTCGGTGACTGAAGTGTATGCAGGAAAAAGAGCGATGGTAGATTATTACAAAATTCAGAACGATCGCGAGAATGCTTCTTTAATCGACAATACTTTTGTGGAGCAAATGGAAGAAAGCACTGTTTCTATACACACTTTTTCCTTCGGCGGAAAACTTACCCGAAATAATCTGAATTTTTATCAGAAAGGAGAAAGAGCAGATTCCACTTTAAAAGGAGTAACTATTATCGAAGGCAAACAGCACGTAGATCATAATACGCTTGTACACCATACTGCACCTAATTGCGAAAGTCATCAGGATTACAAAGGAATTTTTGATGAAAATTCTACCGGGGTCTTTAACGGCCGGGTGATCGTAGATAAGGAGGCTCAGAAAATTAATGCTTTTCAGGCCAATAATAATATTTTGCTGGACGATAAAGCCACCATAAACTCCAAACCTCAGCTGGAAATTTTTGCAGACGATGTTAAATGTAGCCACGGCTGCACTATCGGTCAGCTAGACAAAGATTCACTTTTTTACCTGCGTTCACGCGGAATTCCGTATAAAGAAGCCAGAGCTTTACTCATGTATGCCTTTGCCAATAATGTGCTGGAAAGTGTAAAAATTCCGGAAATCAAAAAAAGAATTACCCACCAGATCGCTCTAAAATTAGGAGTGAAATTAGGTTTCGATCTGTAAGAATTAATTAAACCCTGTCTATGAAAGTTGCTGCGGAAGATAAAATTTTCGATATAGAAAAAATACGGAAAGATTTTCCCATTTTAAACCGGGAGGTTAACGGCTACCCTTTAGTGTATTTGGATAATGCGGCAACTTCGCAAACCCCCCAACAGGTTATAGATTGTATTGTAGATTATTATTCCAATTACAATGCTAATATTCATCGTGGGGTTCATTCGTTATCCCAGGAAGCCACCGATAAATATGAAGAAGCCCGTAAAACAATACAGCATCATTTTAATGCTGCAAAATCTTCTGAAATCATTTTCACTTCAGGAACCACTCATGGCATCAATTTAATTGCCAACGGTTTTGCTTCAGAATTAAAAAAAGGAGATGAGATTTTGATTTCCGCCATGGAACACCACTCTAATATTGTGCCGTGGCAAATGCTTTGCGAAAAAACAGGAGCTGTTTTAAAAGTCATTCCAATGAACGAAAATGGCGAACTGGAAATGGCAAAATTTGAAGAATTGCTTTCAGAAAAAACAAAATTGGTGTTTGTAAACCACGTATCCAATGCGTTGGGAACTGTAAACCCGATAAAAAAAATTATAGATAAAGCCCACAAAAATGGCGCCGCGGTTTTAATAGATGGTGCGCAGGCCGCTCCCCATATTAAAGCAGATGTTCAGGAACTGGATGTAGATTTTTATGTGGTTTCTGCCCATAAAATGTGCGGGCCAACCGGCGTTGGAATGTTATACGGAAAAGAAAAATGGTTAAAAAAACTACCTCCGTATCAAGGTGGCGGCGAAATGATTGCCACGGTGACTTTTGAAAAAACCACCTATGCCGATCTTCCCCATAAATTTGAAGCTGGAACGCCCAATATCTGTGGCGGAATTGCCTTTGGGGCAGCATTGGACTATATGAATTCCATAGGTTTTGAAAATATCGCCCGCTACGAACACCAGCTTTTGGAATATGCTACTTCAGAATTGCTTAAAATAGAAGGTCTTAAAATCTACGGTACTGCAAAAGAAAAAACTTCGGTAATTTCTTTTAATATCAAAGGAATTCACCCGTACGATATTGGAACCATCATCGATAAATTAGGAATTGCTGTTAGAACAGGCCATCATTGCGCCCAACCTGTTATGGATTTCTTTAAAATCCCGGGTACGGTTCGCGCGAGTTTTTCATTCTACAACACCAAAGAAGAAATCGATAGTTTGGTTAAGGCCGTGAAAAAAGCGAAATCTATGTTAGAATAGTTAGCAAAATCGGCTTATCTTTCTATAAATAACATTGGTTAAACCTATCATAACATTAATGCAAACTGTTGAATAGCCGCCAAGGTTATTGTATTTTTGCCTAAAATCGTGAATATGACAATTCAAGAAAAACAAGAGGAAATAGTAGATGAATTTTCTATGTTCGACGACTGGATGCAGCGCTACGAATATATGATAGAACTGGGTAAATCGCTGCCTCTTATTGATGATAAATATAAAACGGAAGATAATCTTATAAAAGGCTGCCAGAGTAAAGTTTGGGTACATGCCGAACTGGAAGGCGATAAACTGGTTTTTACAGCCGATAGTGATGCGATTATTACCAAAGGAGTTGTGGCCATTTTAATACGCGCTTTTTCCAATCAGCATCCCTCTGATATTCTAGAAGCAGACACTCACTTTATCGATGAAATTGGTTTAAAAGAACACCTTTCGCCCACTCGTGCCAATGGGTTAGTAAGTATGATCAAGCAATTAAAAATGTATGCCATCGCATACCAAACACAATTAAAATAATGGAAACACAGGAAATAGATACTAAGGAGCTGGGAGAAAAAATAGTGAAGGTTCTAAAAACCATTTACGACCCTGAAATTCCTGTAGATATATACGAATTAGGACTTATTTACGATGTTTTTGTAAATGAAGATAGCGATGTAAAAATCCTTATGACTTTAACCACACCCAACTGTCCGGTCGCAGAATCGCTGCCTATGGAAGTAGAAGAAAAAGTAAAATCACTGGATCTGGTGAAGGGATGTGAAGTTGAAATTACCTTCGATCCTCCGTGGAGCCAGGATTTAATGAGCGAAGAAGCGAAACTGGAACTGGGCCTACTATAAACCAAAATGGCAGAAGAAATTATAAATCGGGTCGCGAACAGTAAGCTGGTTACTTTTAATCTTGAAGATTATTATCCGGCTGGCGAGCGTATTATTTTTGATATAAAAGACTGGCTTTTGGAAGGCTTAATACTCAGGGAGAAAAATTTCAGGGAAAAAGCAACCGCCCATAACTGGGGCCAGTATCAGGATAAATATGTGGCTTTAACCTGTACCACAGATGCCGTTATCCCGGCGTGGGCTTTTATGTTGTTAAGCACGTATTTACAACCTTATGCTAAAAAAGTGGTAACCGGTGATCTTGAAACGCTGGAAAGCCTTTTATTTTCTGAAATTATCAATCAACTTGATATTAGTGATCTTAAAGATAAGTCTGTGATCATAAAGGGCTGTTCCCGAAAGCCTGTTCCGAAAAACGCCTATTTACTTGCCGTTCAAAAACTACAGCCCATAGTAAAAAGTTTAATGTATGGGGAAGCCTGTTCCTCTGTACCCTTATTTAAGAAGAAAAAATCTGTTTAGAATGAAAAAAATATTACTTGCAGCTGCCTTTTCTATAGCTGCACTGCAGCTTTCAGCACAAACAAAAAAAGATTCAATCCCCCCTAATGGATGGCATACAGAAGGTTCTGTTCAATTGCTTTTTAACCAGTCCGCCTTCAACAAAGAATGGACAGGTGGTGGCACTTCCAGCATAGCCGGAAACCTTACCGTAAATTACGAATTCGATTACCGGATGAATAAGTTTACCTGGAACAATAAAATCCTGGGGAACTATGGCTTAACAAAAGTAAAAGGCGATAATTTTGCTCGAAAAACCAGCGACCGGCTGGAATTTAATTCCATAGCGGGTAAAGAAATTAAAGATACACGATGGTATTATTCCTGGTTTTTGAACTTCAGAACACAATTTGCTAAAGGCTATGAGTTCACAGACGATCCTGTAACCGGAGAAAAAATAAGAACAGAGACCACTCATTTTCTTTCCCCGGCCTACCTCCAAACCGGCCCGGGAATGATGTGGAAGAAAAGTGAAAATCTCTATGTAAACCTCGCCCCGGCAACCGCCCGACTTATTTTGGTAGACAATGCGTTTACTTCTGATCCCGAATATGTAGACGGGGATTACTACGGGGTCGACAAAGGAAAATCTGTTCGTTTTGAATTTGGCGCTTCTCTTTCGGGATATGCAAAATTCAATCTTTTAAAGAATGTTTCCATGGAAAACACACTCAGCTTATATTCAAACTATCTCGACAAACCTGGTAATATAGATATAGATTATCTCGCAGAGCTGGACATGGGGATCAATAAATACCTTTCAGCAAATTTGCTTTTCCAGGCGATTTATGACGATAATGCAGTAGCGGCTTTCCAAATTCGCGAAGTATTCGGACTTGGTATCAATTATAATTTCTAAAATTGCCTGTGGAAGTTAAAGTTTTGTTGAAAAATCGCCTGTTTTAGTTGTATTACATTCAAATATGTAATTTTATTATCTATGCTCGAAAAAACCGATTTATCTTATGAAAAAGCTGTCCTGATTGGGATTATTACCCAATTTCAGGACGAAGATAAGCTGGAAGAATATCTTGATGAACTTGAATTTCTTACTTACACCGCCGGTGGAGAGGTTATAAAACGTTTCTCTCAAAAAATGGATGTTCCCAATCCTAAAACCTTTATAGGATCCGGGAAAATACTGGAAGTAAAGCATTTTATAGACGAACATGAAGTGGGAACCGCGATTTTTGATGATGAACTTTCGCCGGCACAACAAAAAAATATCGAGAAAATCCTGAATTGCAAAGTGCTGGACAGAACCAATTTAATTCTGGATATTTTTGCCCAACGCGCTCAAACCAGTTATGCCCGAACCCAGGTAGAACTTGCACAATACGAATATTTATTACCGCGACTTGCAGGAATGTGGACTCACCTGGAACGCCAGCGGGGTGGTATTGGAATGCGAGGGCCAGGGGAAACCGAAATTGAAACCGACCGCCGTATTGTGCGGGATAAAATAGCCCTTTTAAAAAAGAAAATAGAAACCATCGACAAGCAGATGGAAGTCCAGCGCGGTAACCGTGGGCAATTGGTTAGAGTCGCTTTAGTAGGATATACCAACGTTGGAAAATCTACCCTCATGAATGTGATTAGCAAAAGCGAGGTTTTTGCTGAAAATAAACTTTTCGCCACTTTAGATACCACTGTTCGAAAAGTAGTGATTCGGAATTTGCCGTTTCTATTAACAGATACGGTAGGATTTATAAGAAAACTTCCCACACAACTGGTGGAATCTTTTAAATCTACTTTAGATGAAGTGCGGGAAGCCGATTTATTGCTTCACGTGGTAGATATCTCTCATCCCAATTTCGAAGAGCATATAGAATCGGTTAACCAAACACTGGCCGATATTAAAAGTGCCAATAAACCTACCCTTATGGTCTTTAATAAAATCGATGCCTATTCTGAAGAAAAAATAGCCGAAGACGATTTGGTGACCGAAAAAACAAAAGCTCATTATTCACTAGAAGAATGGAGGGAAACCTGGATGAATCGTCTTGGAGATAATGTGCTTTTTATCTCTGCTCTGGAAAAAGAAAATATGGAGGACTTCAGAAAAAAAGTGTACGAGGCCGTTCGAAAAATTCATATTACCCGCTTTCCCTATAACAATTTTCTGTATCCCGAATATGATAATTACGGAGAAGAGAAATAATGCAAATATTTTTAAGAGTACTCCGTCAATTTTAAAATAAGTTTAAAACTGAGCTCTCTCCTAAAGGCTTTATAATGAGTAACTTTACAATAGTTTTTAGTAAACTGGAGAAGTAAATTTTACAATCTCACAGATAAAAACATCAGATTAAAATTTTTTGCCTGGTTTATTAAAACTGAAAAAGGAAAATATTAATCTTAAAATTTATCGTGATGAAAAATTTAGTATTTCTTTTCGGGTTTCTTTTATTCATTTCCTGTGGAAATAGAAAAAAGGACAATGAATTATCTTATAATAAAGAAAATAGTACTTCCGTATCTACAGATACAGCTAATGTAAAAAATCCTGAAGAAGCTTATACTCTTAATGGAAATTATAAAGTGCTACAAGTAAAAGACGAAGAGGTTGCTAAGGACTCGATAATTATGAATTTTGATTATGATGGTGGACTGGTTACCGTTAAAACTATTTGTTATAACATTCGTTCAAATTTCGAACAAAATGATAATAATATTCAATTTCAAGAACCTATTCGAACTCCTAAAGATTGCAAAGGAGACATTGAATATGAAGATTTTGATAAAATATTGCCCAATATTACTCATTTAACTAAAAAGGATTCTACTTTCAATCTTTTGGACAGCAATGAAAATTTAATTCTTAAAATCAGAAAAAAATAGAATCAGGACCTCGTTAAATGGGCTTTCTTCGGAATATAAAATTCTCCCACAGGCAGTTTGGTTAATTTAAAAACCAGACTGTTGTCTTTGGTAATATATTGCAGCTGAATGGTTGCCTCGGTATTATTTACAACACTTTTAATACTTCCTTCAAAGAAATTTTGATTGGTACGAATTATAGAGATGGTGTATTCATTAGGTTTACTCTGGCAATCGTTTTTGGAAGTGCCAAAATAAAGAGCGCAATGCACACCTTTATATTGATTCTTACTTATTTGGGTAAGATTAATGGTGAAAGATTCAGCTTCAGCTCCCGATTTTACATTCCAGGACCCCGAGATATCCTGGGCTTTCACAGAAAAAACCAGAAAAATTAAAAAAAAGGCGAGAGGTAGTTTTTTTTCCATAATGAATATTTAAAAAATTAGTGTCCGGTAATTCTTATGTTATCAATATCGTAAGTGGTGGTTTTATCTGGATCTCCTCCACGATATCTGAATGCAATATTAATCTTTCCTGTTAAACAGGAGATGTCAATTTTCGATTTTTTAAAATTTATCCCATTCTGATTGGTAGGTCCAATAGGAATTTGAGCGTCCAGCGTTTGCCAGTTTGTGGTTAACACATTTCCTGTAAAATTATTTGTAATAAGCACGCTTAGAATAGTGGCATTATCGAAAGATGCCCTAATATCGAAGGAAAGTATTTCGCCGGTACTTGCGTCTAAATTAATTGGCGGGGTAACCAGCCAGGCTTCGAGAGGATTTTGTTTGGTATTATAAGCAGATATTCTAATAAACCTGTCGCTGTTTAAAATTCCATCAACAAAACGCGTATTCCCGCCATTTACATTTATATTGATCCAGCCTCGGGTATCGAGTATATTTTCGTTGGTGATCCCCACGAAATTTTCCTGAAAAATTAATTCGGAACCTTCTGCACTAGAAATGCCGCAATTCAAAAACACCGGATCACAACGATCGTTACCTTCAAAATGAAGATCGTCGGGAGTATTTACCACCACTATGAAATAATCATCATAAAAATTTCGGGTAAGCACTCCTTCAACACTGCCTTGAGATACCGGCAATAATAAAGATTTAAAATTAGCAAAAGTACTTGTGCTTAAAGTTGTGGTAGCGCCATCCGTACAACTTTCGAGTTGTCGCTCCCCGTCATATTGGTCGGTAACGGCAGAAGCAAAACTATAACGATTATCGTTCCTCACCAGATTGCGATTAAATTGCACATTATCCAGCCTAATAAAGAGGTTTCGATATTGGGCATCAAAATCTGAAATTTTCAGTTTTAAAGGTTTTATCGTCGCTGTTTCAGTTGTTCTTGTAATAAAATTATCGATCAACGACTGCGGTATCTCAACTACATCTCCCCTGTTCTGAATTCCCAATTGAAAAACCCCATTACTAAACCATAAACTAAGTCCGTCCAGTTTTACATATAATTTTCTCCCGAAGTTGAAGCTATTATAGAGAGCTGCATCATCTATTAAGATCTGAATACCGGAAGTAGGATTTTCAGGTTTATTCTGAAGAATGATTTTTTTGTAAAAATTTCCTCCTTCATCACTTGAAATTACATAACCTTCGAAATAAGTACCGGTATCCCGAAAAGTATAAATCTCGGCAGTAGTGGGATTATAATTACCTTTTATCGCGGCTATAGAAGTAAGATTTTGAGGTGGAGTAATTTCTGCAATTATAGTTTGCGGTGGAGAGAAATCTTCAGTTTTAACACAAGAAATCAGCAGTATACTTACCGCTAAAAACAGAAATCTTCTAAGCTGATTTATTTTCTTCATCTGTATTTAATTAAAATCTCACATACACATTTGCATAATACGTAGTTCCATACCCATACCAGTATTTATTCCCAAATAAGGGATATTCCCTATCCCGATCTTCCTTAAGCGTTCTGTAATTGGCATTGCGTGATTGTTCAAAACCTCCAGTTTTATATAACACATTAAAAATGTTATTAATACTGGCGAAGAATCCAATGTAATGGTTTTTAATTCTCCATGATTTACCCCCAATTACATTTACAAGAAAATAATCGTTAAATTGTTCCTGTTTTAACAATTTGTTGGCGATGGCGGAATCATAATTCAATAACGGGAGGCCATCGCTATCGGTGCTAAAATTAGCAGTGCGAATTAAAGGACTAATCCCTGAAAAGGAATGTGAAAAATAATTTACAGTTGCTCCAAACCACCAATAATCCGGATCTCGATATTCAAAGCCTATCTGTGCTGCCTGCTGGGGACCATTATTTAAATAATAGTTTTTCATATGGGCCTCACCGTAATTTACCGCATTGCTGAAACTGTTGGAAGTAAGGACTAAATCAGGATTATTGCTATAGGTAAATTGCCCTATTCCCGCGGCAAATTTTATTTTTAAAGTGGTGGTAAGCTGGGATTCAAAACCCATTTCGGCTCCAAAATACTGTTTATCGATTCCCTGCAAAATTTCCTGAACAAACGCCGTGGTGCCAATTCTTCCAATTCCCGAGAGTCCATCGGCATAATAAAATCCTATTTGAGTAGCGTTGACAATTTTAGAATAATATCCTGTGATTCTAAATTTTACCGCCGATGTCCTGTAAATGTACCCCATATCTGCAGAATTAATCTCTTCGCTATCTAATCCATCGACCACTGTATTATTTTGCCGGGAATTGGTAAAGGAATTCCTTAATGCAGGAGCTTTGGTAAAATATCCGGTATTTATATTGAAAAGATGCTTACCCGATATTTTATAAGTAGCACCTGCCTTGGCTCCAAAATTTAAAAAACTCAGCGTTTCGCTTTTGCCCAAAGAATTCTCCGGAAAAGCACCGCTTTTAAATAGTCCTTCCCGACTATAGCGGGTAGAAGACAGGTTGCCGGCAAGATAAAAATCTGCTTTTTTTGAGGTAAAACTTAAATTAGTGTAAGCTTCTGCAACATCTGCCAGGAGATTAAAATCATACTTAAATTTCTCTCCTTCCCCTGCAATCCGGTTTGGCTGGAGTAAATCGCTTTGTGCAATTTGAGATTGTGAATTTTCTGAATCTCCTTCCGCAAAATAGTCGATATCCAGATAACCGCCGCCGCCTAAAAGATCCCGGACCACAGCATAATTCTCACTTGTAAGATGCGTATATTTCATTTTCGCATCAAGCTGAAACGATTCATTTAAAACGGCCTTGAGAATTGAATTGGCAGTGAACTGTCTGTCAGAATTCCTGTCTTCGGCAAGAACATATACAGAATTCCCGTTAGAGATTTGATTTGCGGAATATAAATCATTCCAGTTTATTTGACCGTTTTGACGAAAGTCCTTTTCCGCCAGAAATGCCGCCTCATAATTTTGATCGTCCTGAAATCTTAAAAAATAGCTGGGTAAATATTGGTAATAGGAAGGATCGGGATTTTTGCCTCCGCCAATAAAACTTTCCTGACCTTCAGTAGTAGTAACCAGTGAAGTTCCTCCATAATCAAGATGAGTATTGCCAATTTTCCCAAACTGGTAGGCAAGGTTGGTGTTTAGCAATACATTTGTTGATATTTTCCAAAAATGATTCAGCATTAAAACTGGCTCTTCTACTTCTTTGAGCCTGGAATTCCTTATTTCATTATTCTGGATTCCCCAGAAGGAGTTGTAATTTCTTCCTTTTAAATCGAAAACTTCTGCGGTATTTGCTGAAGATTTTCCACGGATATTTGGCGTATAAAAAGTTGTGAAATTAAGGCTTTGGGAATTATTGATTCTTTTTTCTACCGCCAGGAAAAAAGAATTGGCACTATAAACGGTTCCATCTACAAAACCTTCTTCAGCAAACCTTCTGGAAAGCAGCAGGGCATAGGTCCATCCATTTTTTTGTTCTCCGGAAGTATAACTTCCCATTAGTCTGCCTGTATAACTTCTGTTTGAGGCTGCATACGAAAATCTGCCTCCTTTAGCATATTGTGAAGCTCTCATTATAATATTGGTGGTACCTGCCAAACCTCCAAAACTGGTTTCCGCAGGTACCATTCCCATAGTAAATTCCTGTTGTCTTTGTAAGTCGTTTAGGCCTCCCCAGTCACTCCATTGCGGCCTGCCGTTAAACAACTTATTCATTTCTATCCCATTGATAAGCACTTTGCCATATTCGCTATCTATACCTCGAGGACGAAAAAAAGTTGTGCTAAAGTCAAAAGCTGCGGCATTAAGAAAAGCATCCCGTGATGCCTGAAGAATGCCGGAAACATTATCGATCCCGCCTCCATCTTCAGTAAGTTCTGTTTCTGAAAGGCTTATGGTACTAGCCTGAAATTGTTCTTTTACCAGATCTGGTTTTAAAGGAATTAGATCCAAATCAATGTTTCTGTTTTTACTTATAATTACGGGAATTCTTAGTAATAGATATCCAGGCCGGATAAAAACCAGAATCTGGTTTCCTTCCGGAATAAGATCAGACGAAAAACTAAATTTTCCGTTAGGGTCGGTCTTAGTTTCAAATGTGCTGCTCTCGAATTTTACCATTACCTCAGGAATTTTTTCATAGGTCGAAGCATCTACAACAATCCCGGTAATTGTGGTTTGTGCCGCTGACTTTAAAACTATAAAAATCCCCAAAAGCATGATTATCGTGATCCTACTCATTCATAACCTACTCAATTTCAAGAATTAAGATAATATTTTTATTCCACGTTCTATTTAAATTGAGTAAATTAATTTGAAATTAATTTCATTTCCTTTATGAGGTTTTACAACGGGTTGCTTCTAAAACTGTGCTTCTTTTTCCTTTTCGTGGGTTTTAAAATGACCGCACAGAGTAAAAAAGAATATCAAATATCTACCATTGCCTTCTATAATGTGGAAAATTTATTTGATACTGAAAACGATCCTGTAACTTTTGATGATGATCGCACGCCATTGGGAAAAGATATGTGGACTCCAGAAAAGTATCAAGACAAACTAAACCACATTGCCAGAGTTTTGAGCGATATTGGCACCGATGAAACCGGTCGTGCACCCGCCATAATTGGCGTTTGCGAAATAGAAAATCTAAAAGTATTGGAAGATCTGGTGAATAATCCGGAATTAAAAAAATACAATTATCAAATAATTCATTATGATTCTCCGGACCAGAGAGGCGTGGATGTAGGCTTGCTATTTCAGAAAGATATTTTTAAACCTCTTAATTCCCAAAGCAGAAGGTTATTGATTTACGAAACCGATAATCCTCAAAAAAGGGTTTATACCCGCGACCAGCTTGTTGTGAGTGGACTATTGGATGGAGAACAAACTTATTTTATAGTAAATCACTGGCCGTCCAGAAGTGGAGGTGAAGCTCGCAGCAGCTATAAAAGAGAACTCGCCGGGAAATTGAATAAAAAAATTATCGACTCTCTCCAAAATTTAGATCCCTATGCTAAAATTATAAGTATGGGAGATTTTAACGACGATCCTACCAACAAGAGTATAAAAAAGGTACTTGCTACCAAGTCCTCTTCAGAAAATCTGGAACTAAAAGAGCTTTATGATCCTATGGAAAAATTCTTTAAAGAAGGCAGAGGAACTCTGGCCTATCGCGACAGCTGGAATTTATTCGACCAGATGATTCTTTCCCAACCTTTGCTAAATAAAGATTATGGCGGATATCAATTTTACAAAGCGGGAATCTTTAATAAAAATTACCTAATTACCCCGTCTGGCCAATATAAAGGATATCCTTTTAGAAGTTACGGCTATTCCGGATATCAAGGCGGTTACAGCGATCATTTCCCGGTCTATATTTATCTGATAAGAGAATCACAGAAGAATTAAAACAAACTCATTTGTCCCGACTTAAACTGTTCATGTAAATCACAGTTTAGAGTAGGAATGCTTCTTTCTTTTAAATATTTGTTTCGTGCAATCAAAAACTGTTGGGCAACCTGTTCGGCAATGTTTCCATCTCCTTTCATTCTTCTTCCAAATTCACTGTCATTAAGATTCCCATTATGGCATTCTGCGATCTGGTGCAGCACTTTATCTGCCCGGTCCGGCATAGTTTTTTTAATCCAGTCTGTGAAAATCCCACCTATCGCCCCGTTCAATCTTACCATGGTATATCCTACACTCAAAGCTCCTTTTTCAGAAATCTTCTTAACCAGAGGAAGTATTTCATGGCTGTTTATTCCGGGAATTATAGGTGCCATCATTACTCTTACAGGAATTCCTGCCGAAGATAACTTTTCAAGAGTTTCCAGCCGTTTGATTACACTTGCTGTTCTGGGTTCCAGCATTCTTCGAGTAGTTTCATCCAACGAGGTTATAGAAAGATTCACCTGAATCAAATTATCTTTCGCTAAATCTTTAAGAATATCCAGATCTCTCTGAATTAGAGCGTTTTTTGTAATTATTCCCACCGGATGCTTATACTTTAAAAATGTGCGGAGCAATTCCCTCGTTATTCCCAACTTCTTTTCCGCTGGCTGATAACAATCTGTATTTCCGGAAAGCACAATGGGAACCGCTTTCCATTGTTTGTTTTGCAGTTTCTTTTCCAGAAGCTCCACCGCATTACTCTTCACCAGGATTTTTTGTTCAAAATCGATTCCGGCGCTATATCCCCAATATTCATGAGAATTTCTGGCATAACAATAAACACAGCCGTGTTCGCAGCCCTGGTATGGATTCAACGAAAAACCCATTCCCACATCGGGGCTGTTCACTTTATTTACAATAGTTTTTGGAAATGTTTCTATAAACTGGGTCTTAACCGGTCTCGCTTCTTCCCCTTCAAGGGCACAATAATTAAGAAAATCTGCACGCAAAAAATGATGTTGCGAATCGAATTTATTCCCCACGTTTCGCTGAGCTCCTCTCCCTTTTTTATACTTTTCCTCCAAACTCATAAAAACAAAAATATGGAATAATTCCTATAAAAAGGAATTATTCCATATTTAAATTATTAAAATTTCTGGATTTATTCTCCCGGAAAATCGGCTTTGCGCTTATTTAAAAAGGCTGAAGTCCCTTCTTCAAAATCTGCAGTTCCAAAGCACCTGCCAAATTCTTCAATTTCTACTTCAAAACCATTAACACCCGCTTTGTAATTGGAATTAATAGCCTTTATAGCAGAACTAATGGCTACGAGAGAATTTCGGCTAATTTTTTCAGCCATCTTCTCTGTAAATTTCTGCAAATCTTCCTGAGAGGTTACATGATTTACCAAATTATATTCCAAAGCCTGTGCAGCATCGATCATTCCTGCAGTCATAATCATTTCCATCGCCCTGCCTTTCCCCACGAGTTGCGGTAAGCGCTGGGTACCGCCATACCCGGGAATTAGTCCCAAAGAGGTTTCGGGAAGACCCATTTTCGCATTTTCTGAAGCGATCCTGAAATGGGCCGCCATGGCAAGTTCTAAGCCCCCGCCTAGCGCAAACCCATTGATTGCCGCAATGACAGGTTTTGGAAAATTCGCGACGTAATCGAATAAACTTTCCTGACCTTTAGCCGAAAGCTCTTTTCCTTCCTCTGGAGAAAAATCTGCAAATTCGCTGATATCTGCTCCTGCTACGAAAGCTTTTTCGCCGCTTCCGGTTATAATTACAATTTTTACCTCATCAATTTCCTCGGCTTCACTAAAAGCTTCGTGCAATTCATGAATCGTTTTTTTATTAAGTGCATTCAGTTTTGAAGGGCGATTAATGGTGATTGTACAAATTCCATTATCGCTTTCAGATATTATATTTTCGAATTTCATAATTCAATTTTTATACTTTCTGTTACTTTAATTTTGAATTTTTTCTTTTTAAAATTCCACAAGAAAGATACCCAATCTCTTATTTGCAACAAAATTTATAGGTTGTAATAAATCTTAAAAAATGCTTATAAAGTTTTCGGAAACCGAACCTTGAAGGTTGTGCCTTTACTTTTTTCTGAAGTAAAACTTATACAACCTTTATAGGTCTCTACAAGGTTTTTTACCATAGCCAACCCCAGTCCCATTCCGCTTGATTTTGTGGTGAATTTAGGCTCAAAAACCTTTTCTTTATTTTCTTCTGCGATACCAATCCCATTGTCAGAGACAGAAATACAAACCTCGTTCTCTTCCTCTTCAACCCACACCAGGATCTTTGGATTTTCAGTATCCTGAAGGGCCTGAGTGGCATTTTTTACAAGATTGGTAACTACGCGAATCAACTGAGTTCTATCAAATTTGGCAAGAATTTCTTCTTTTTCTGAATAAAATGTAATGTAAGGTTCGTTAAAAATATCCAGTGCTAGTTTTACAATTTTTGGCACATTTAATATTTCATTTTGCTGAGCCGGCATTTTAGCAAAGTTAGAAAATGCCGAAGCAATCGCACTCATAGTATCTATTTGATGAATTAGCGTATCGCTGTATTCCTTCACTTTATTAGTGGCATTAGGATCATTTGGATTAAAATTACGCTGAAAACTCTGCACGCTCAGTCGCATGGGTGTCAGCGGATTTTTAATTTCGTGGGCCACCTGTTTCGCCATCTCCCTCCAGGCCTGTTCGCGTTCTCCGGTGGCCAGTTTCACCGCACTTTCTTCCAGTTCATCTATCATACTGTTATAGGCCGAAACCAGGGTATAAATCTCTTCTGAAGCATTATCAAGCTGTATTTTTTGATTCCGCCGATCTAAACGTGTCTGAATGATTTTTTCAGAAACCACCTTTAAAGATTTAGTGATATAAGTAGAGAGAAAATAGGAGAGCAAAATGGCCAAAACGAGCATAAAAAGATATACTTCGCCCAATTTTATAAGAAAATCATGCAGGTCTTTTTGCAGTGGATCCTCGTCCTGAAGATAAGGCAAGTACAAAATCGCCAGCGGCTTAAATTTACTGTCGGTAATATAGGTGTACGAAGATTGGGTTTTTTGCCCGTTGATTTCGGTGGTCTTTAAATAGCGTTTATCCGTAGATTTTTCAATGCTTTGCAAGATATATTTTGGGATATGGACATTGGCAGTGTCCCGAAAAAAAGATTCGTTGGACTTTATTAAAAGTTTCCCGTTAAGATCATAAATATTGAATTGCATATCATGCACTTCAGCCATCTCATAAATCTTATTCCTCTCTTTTAATATCGACGGAAGATTTTCGGTACTCACTACCTGCGTGGTATTTTCAAGAACAAATTTGATATTTTGACGAATCGCCTGCTCTTTTCGCTCCAACCGTTCTTTGTGGTAAGCTTCAGATTCTTCTTTGTACTGAAAAATGGTAACCCCGGCAATTAAAATAGATGCTCCCAGCACCAATAAAATCATGGAGATGAAAATACGGTTCCGCAAAGAAAGTTTTAAAAGCCTCATATTATTGTGCTCATTGGGCTATGATTATCAATTATCACACCAGATCACGCATTGGGATTTTTGTGCCGGATACTTTTATATAATTTAAACCCCAGCATCAATATAACAGCGAAAATCATAAGACCTATCAATCCATATATCCAGTTTATGGCGTCCCTTACGATCACCAGAAAAATTACGGAAAACAGGATTAACGTAGAGCCTTCATTCCAAAGGCGCATTTGGTTAGAAGTCCAGTTTACAACATCATTTTGCAATTCTCTGAATATAAAATGACATTTTATATGATAAGCATAAAGTAATACCACGAAACCTAATTTCACCAGCATCCAATCTTGTTGCAGCCAACCCGGCATTAAATACAGCAAAACAAAGGCAAATAAACTGGCCAAAATTGCCGAAGGCCAGGTAATTATATACCATAACCTGCGCGTCATTAATTTTAACTGGTCGGTAAGAATAGACCGTTCGGGTTCTTCCTTTTGTTCTGCTTCAATTTGGTATACAAACAACCTGGGAATATAAAACAGCCCGGCAAACCAGGTAATTACAAAGATTAAATGCAGCGATTTTACATAATTATAATATTCGATCACACCCTATATTTTAATCCCTCATTGAGGGTTTAATTCCCCGAGGCCAGCCTCGAAATTGTAAAATTATTTCCAAATTCATACCTCGTGAGTTTGCACGAGGTTCTTGATTTATTTCTAAACTTTTTCTAATCTCCTTTCAGAAAAATATAATTTAAATTCATTTCGTTGAATTTTCGGTTAAATTCTTCGATCTGTTTATCTACCATCTGGTTGAATTCCGCTAACTGTTTATTAATTTTTGCCGTCATTTCGTTTTTAACCTCATTATCCTGTTGGGTTGGGGGGAAATCTCCCATTCCAACCAATGAGTTTAAATGCGCCAATTTATTGGTGAGCTTAATAGGAAAATTTAAAGGATCCTGGCTACTCTTATTTTGGGTTTGATACAGCGTTTTCTCAATTTCATCAAATCCTTCCTGCATTTTCTTAGCCTTTTCAACCAGGGACTTTACTTTTTCATTCCCTTTATATTGTTGCTGAAAAGCCTTTAGCTGTTCGTTGATTTTATGGATTTTCTTAATTGATTTATGAGCTTTATCAATTGTATTATTTACATCTGAAATAAATTCGTATTGTTTTTTAAGCCCCGCCATATCGGTTTCCATATCTGGGTTGGGAAGCACTGTAAAATCTTTGCGTTCCTTGTTTCCGTTCACATTTAATTCCACCGTATATTCTCCGGGTAATATTTTAGGTCCTGAAAGATCTGCCCACCAGAGAATCATGCCGGGAAGTTTTTCGGCGCCTTTTTCTACCATATCCCAAACAAAAAGATTAGCGCCTTTTTTCACGTCCAGCTTATCTTCTTTTGAATGATTGCTGAAGGATTTTATAGTATCATTCGTTTTGGTGAAATAGGTTAAAGAAATCGTATCCTTTTTCTTATCGAAATTTTTGAGATCGAAATAGGTCATCACTCCGTTAGGATGATTGGTGCCTTCCGTCTTAGAGTTTTTTCTGGATCGCCCTTCGATTCTATAGGTGTCCTGAGGTTTAAAAAGAATAGCCTCTTTATTTTCCATTTCAGGAGTTAACTGATGCAGCACCGCAAGGTTATCCAGAATCCAGATTCCACGGCCTTCGGTGGCCACAATCAGGTTGTTGTTTTTAACAGCAAGATCGGTAACCGGCGTAACGGGCAAATTAAGCTGAAAGGGTTCCCAGCTTTTTCCATCATTAAAGGAAATGTACATTCCTGCTTCAGTTCCTGCGTATAAAAGTCCTTTTCTGGCGGGATCTTCTCTAATTACCCTTGTAAAATCTTCAGGAGCTATCCCATCGGTTATTTTTGTCCAGCTTTTTCCGTAGTCATTTGTTTTATATAAATACGGATGAAAATCGCCTTTTTTATAAAGCGTTGCTGCAAAATAGGCGGTACCTTCATTAAAATGTCCGGCTTCAATAGAATTGATCTGCTCCCATTCAGGAAGGTTTTTTGGAGTAATATCTTCCCAGGTATTCCCTCCGTCTTTAGTAATGTGCAACAATCCGTCATCGCTGCCCACCCACATTAAACCTTCTTTTAAAGGAGATTCATCTGCGGCAAAAATAGTTCCGTAGTATTCCACCCCGGTGTTGTCCTGAGTGATGGGACCTCCACTGGAACCTAAGGTCGCAGGATCATTTCGCGTGAGATCGTCACTGATGGTTTCCCAGGATTGCCCTTCGTTTGTGGTTACATGTACATGGTTTGAAAAGGTATATAATTTATTAGGATCATGTTTGAAAAAAGAATCGGGAAGTTCCATTGGAAACGGAACTTCATATCCTCGGCACCATGCCCCATAGGATCGTCGGGCCAGACATTCACCGCTCTGGCAGAACCATTTTTATGATTAATCCTGGTTAAAAATCCGCCGTAACTCCCGCCATATACAATATCGTCATCTTCCGGATCTACAGCGATAGAAGCAGATTCTCCCCCGGCTGTGGCTTCCCAATCATCTTGAGTAATTGCGGCACCAGTAGTTCGATGTTCAATACGAACCGTAGAATTATCCTGTTGGGCAGAATAAATTCGGTAAGGAAAATGGTTATCGGTAGTAAGCCTGTAAAACTGTCCGGTAGGCTGATTGTAATAAGTACTCCAGGTTTGGCCACCATCATAACTAATTTGTGCACCACCATCGTCTCCAATGATCATTCTTTGTGAATCTTCGGGAGCGATCCAAAGATCGTGATGATCTCCATGCGGCGCATTATCGCTGCTAAAAGTTTTTCCTCCGTCCGTAGAAGTATGATATTGTACGTTTACCACATACACTTTGTCTGCATCGTGAGTATCTGCATATATTCGGCTGTAATACCAGGCGCGTTGTCTAAGGCTACGATCGCTATTTACATATTTCCAGGTTTTTCCGGCATCGTCGCTTCGGTAAACCCCTCCTTTATCCTGATTTTCTACAATCGCCCAAACTCTGTCCGAATTTACCGGAGAAACGGTAACTCCAATTATTCCGAGGGTGTCCTGCGCAAAACCTTCATTTTTGGAAATTTCTTTCCAGGTCTCCCCACTATCGGTACTCTTCCACAGTGCAGATCCTTCGCCACCACTGCTAAAACTATAAGGTGTGCGTTGGACTCTCCAGGTAGAGGCATATAAAATTCTTGGATTGGTAGGATCCATAACCAGATCGAAAGCCCCGGCCTGATCGTTCACAAAAAGAGTTTTTTTCCAGGTATTTCCCCCATCGGTACTTTTATAGACTCCACGGTCTGGCGTAGGTTTATAAACATTCCCCAATACCGCGGCATACACTATATCCGGATTATTAGGATTTATTCTTATCCGGCCAATTTGTCGGCTGTTTTTAAGTCCTTTATCTTGCCAGGTTTTCCCCGCATCTTCAGATTTCCAGACTCCATACCCGGAAGACATATTTCCGCGAACAGTGATTTCACCGCCCCCAACATAAATTACATTATGATCGCTTGGCGCCACACTTACAGAACCCACACTACCGCCGAAATATCCATCAGAAATATTTTCCCAGGTGGTGCCTCCATCGGTAGTCCGCCAGACTCCGCCGCCGGCGGCTCCAAAATAAAATAACTTGGGCTCACCCTTAACGCCAGTAACTGCAGAAGACCGCCCCCCTCTAAAAGGACCAATCAATCTGTAATCTAAAGCTTTGTAAAGACTTGAATTGTAAGTGGGATCTGAACTTTTCTTTTTTTGGGCTATCGCTTCAGAAAAAATCCCATTAAAAATTAATAAGAAAACGAGGGGTAAAAATGCTTTTTTCATATACAGGAATATTGGTATTGATATGCAAGCCTAAAGATACCAATATTTTGTTATCAGACCTCGACAGGTGTCGAAAAAGCCCACTCATCTATCCAACGGGAAAGAACTTTAACCCAATCTTCCCGATCGTTTAAACAGGGAATAACAGTAAATTCCTGCCCCCCCACTTCATGAAAAATCTCTTCTCCTTCCATAGCGATCTCTTCGAGAGTTTCCAGGCAGTCGCTCACAAAAGCGGGGGTTACGATGGCCAGTTTTTTCATTCCCTGTTTTCCAAAACGTTCGATTGTTCTGTCGGTATAAGGCTGTAACCAGGGATCGAATCCCAAACGAGACTGAAAGGAAACACTAAAGGTATTGGGTTTTAATTCCAGATATTCTGCAACCAGCCTTGTGGTTTCGTAACACTGATGCCGATAGCAAAACTGGTGTGCGGCAGAGGCCGTCTGGCAACAGGAACCATCTATCTGGCAATGCGATTTGGTGATATCGCTTTTACGAATATGCCGCTCGGGCACCCCGTGATAACTAAAAAGTAAGTGCTCGAATTCTACGCCTTTAAGTCTTTCCTGAATACTATTTGCAAGCACCCGAATATAATCGGGGTGGTTATAAAATGCAGGAATCGAAGTAAACTTCATCTTCGGAAAAAATTCTTTTCGAAGTTCTTCTGCCAATACCAGAATAGTTTCGGTGGTAGCCATCGCGAATTGCGGATACAGTGGAAAAAGCAAAACTTCGTCTACTCCTTTTTCGTGTAACTTCTGAAGACCTTCTTTAATACTCGGAGTTCCATAGCGCATGGCTAGAGCAATAGGAAGCGAAGTAAAATCATCGATTTTATCTCTTAATCTTTCAGAAAGAACAATTAATGGCGAACCTTCATCCCACCATATCTTCTGGTATGCTTCCGCAGATTTTTTAGGTCTCGTATTTAAAATAATTCCCTTTACCAAAAGGGTTCTGGCCCATAAAGGGACATCTATAACCCGTGGATCCATCAGGAATTCTCCTAAATATTTTTTAACATCTTTTGGGTTGGTACTATCCGGGGAACCCAGATTTACCAGAAGTACACCTTTACTCATTTTTAATTCTTTTCAGCAATTTTTTTGAAGATAAAATTACAATTATTAATAGTTAAGAAATTCGATAGGCTACTATTTTCTTAATTATCCCATTGGCAAAATCAATTATTTACTTTCCGCCGGAATAGAAAGGGACATCAGATATTTTTTGGGAGTTGTGCCAAATTTCTTTTTAAAAGCAGCGATAAAATGGCTGGCTGTGCTGTAGCCAACTTTCAATCCTACTTCATTTACATTAAATTCTCCGGAATCCAAAAGTTTTCTGGCGTATTCCATTTTATAATCAAAAAGGAAACTGTATACCGAATCTCCATAAATTTGTTTAAACCCTTCCTTTAGTTTTTTAAGGCTCAGCCCGATCTCCTCAGATAACTCCTGCAACCCCGGAGGTTCGGCCATTTTAGAAATAATAATATCTTTGGCCCTCCGTATTTTTTGCACATTCACCTCATCTACCAGGAAAGGACATTGTTCTACATTAGGATCTTCTACCCGGTTAAAATACAGACTCAGCAATTCATATGCTTTCGCCTTAAAATAAAGGATTTTAATAGAAGGCATTAAATTGAAATTCATTAACTGATTAAGAACAATGGCTTTGGAAGGTGAAATATTACCGTCCTTATAATACTTTTTATCACGATTATCTTCACTTAAAAAAGGAATATAATTGGCTTCTTGTGAAAACAGAGAATGGAATTTCTCGATGGAAATCACCAAAGAAATAAGCCACGACTTAGAATGCAACGAAACATTTAATGGCAAATGCGTTTGTGGATTATATAAAAGCAGCGAATGCTCCTCGGTTAAAGGCAATTCATAACTGCTGTTATTGAATAAAAAAGTACTGCTTCCTTTCAGGCAAAAATGAAACTGAATATAACTACTTTCGATCTCCCGACTTACATTTTTCGAGGTATCTGATTCATTTTGAAATTTTAGGATAAAAAATCCGTCCTCAATTTTAGTTTCATCAACTAACCCTACAGCGTTATTTTCTTCTCCGAAATTCATCAGCAAAATGGTGTTTTATTTAGAATCAATCTAAACTAATTGATATAAAAGCATTGATATCACTGCAAATTTACACATTTTTGCTATTCAATGCCGTTAGAGTTACTAAAATTGCATTTATCGACACAATTAGTACTTTAAGCGTTACTTTTTAAACCAGCTATCCATTACTTTTGCAATAGAATCCTGAAGAATTACATGGAGAACAATCATATTTCGAAAGTAAAACACTTTTACATTATAGGGTTGAGCTATAAAAAAGCCGATGCCGCCATAAGGGGGCATTTCAGCTTAACCGAAGATACTAAAAATGCTCTTTTACAACAAGCTAAAGATGAGGGAATTGAAGGCCTCCTCGCTACCTCAACCTGTAATCGTACAGAATTGTATGGGTTTGCCCAACACCCCTACCAGTTAATAAAATTACTTTGTGAACACACACACGGGACCGTAGAGGAGTTCGAAAAAGTAGCATATGTCTACAAAAACAAAGAAGCGGTGTCCCACATTTTTCGGGTAGGCACAGGATTGGACAGCCAGATTCTAGGGGATTTTGAAATTATTAGTCAGTTAAAAATTGCCTTTGTTAATTCCAAAAAAATGGGACTGGCAAATCCATTTATGGAACGGCTGGTAAATTCTGTAATCCAGGCCAGCAAGCGTATTAAAAACGAAACCCGTATTTCCTCGGGAGCTACCTCAGTTAGTTTTGCTTCTGTGCAATATATTTTAAAAGAAGTTGAAAATGTTTCAAACAAAAACATTTTGCTTTTTGGCACAGGTAAAATTGGGCGTAATACCTGCGAGAATCTTGTAAAGCATAGCAAAAATAATCAGATTACCCTTATAAACAGGACTAAGGATAAAGCTGAAAAAATAGCGGGAAAATTTAACTTAACCGTTAAAGATTATTCTGATATTCAATGTGAAATTCGTGAGGCCGATATTTTAATTGTGGCTACAGGCGCTCAAAATCCTACAGTTTCCAAAGAGCTTATTTATTCAAAAAAGGAATTATTGATCTTAGACCTTTCTATTCCGAAAAACGTTTCAGATGATGTTGCCGAACTGGAAAATGTAAAACTGGTGCATTTAGACGATCTTTCCCAAATGACCGATGAAACTTTGGAACGTCGCAAACAGCATATTCCAAAGGCCGAAGAAATCATTAAAGAGGTGGAAACCGAATTTAATAAATGGCTGGAAACTCGCAAATTCGCTCCTACCATTAAGGCTTTAAAGAAAAAGCTGAAGACAATGAAGGATGCCGAATTGGATTTCCAAAGCAGGAAAATAAGCGATTTTAACAGTGAACAGGCCGAAATAATTGGCAATCGTATTATTCAAAAAATTATGAATCATTTTGCCAACCACCTTAAAGATGATTCTAACACTACAGAGGAAAGTCTGGAGTTTATTCAGAAAGTCTTTCACCTGGAAGAGCCTGTAAAATGAATAAAGTCATAAGAATTGGCACGCGGGATAGCGAACTTGCGCTCTGGCAGGCCAAAACTGTTCAGAACGCGCTGGAACAACTAGGGCATAAAACCACGCTGGTTCCCGTAAAATCCAGCGGCGATCTTAATCTGGATCAGCCTTTATACGAAATGGGAGTTACCGGTATTTTCACCAAAACGCTGGATGTGGCGATGGTTACCGATAAGATCGACATTGCTGTACATTCTATGAAAGATGTTCCCACGATGCTGCCCAATGGAATCGTGGAAGCCGCAGTTTTAAAAAGAGCCAATTCTAAAGATATCCTTATTCATAAGGGCCTGGGGTTTTTAGATTCAGAAGGAACCATAGCAACCGGGAGTTTGCGCCGCAAAGCACAATGGTTGCACAAATATCCGCAGCACCGGGTGGTAGATCTTCGCGGAAATGTAAATACCCGCCTAAAAAAGCTGGATGAAAATAACTGGAACGGGGCGATTTTTGCCGCTGCCGGCCTCGAAAGAATAAATCTTACCCCCGAAAATAACATAGACCTGGACTGGATGTTGCCCGCGCCCGCGCAGGGAGCCATGCTTGTGGTAGCCAAAGAAGAAGATCTTTTTACGAGGGAAGTACTTTGCGCCTTAAATCACACTCCATCACAAATCTGTGTGCATATAGAACGGGAATTTCTTCGCACTCTCGAAGGCGGATGTACCGCTCCTATTGGTGCTAAAGCTGAAATTGATAATGAGACCGTCAGTTTTAAAGGAGCGCTTTTTAGTCTGGATGGAAAAGAAGAAATAAGTGTCGAAAAAAGTATTTCACTAAATGAAATAGACTTTTTCGGTAAGAAATGTGCCAAAGAAGTACTAATTAACGGCGGAAGTGAGCTGATGCGAGAAATAAAAAAGATCTTAAACTAAAACAATTCCCTCTCCCCGGGGAGAGGATTATGGTGAGGGGATGATTGATAAAATCAAAATAGCGCGTTTATTACGAAAGAATCAAACCGAAGCAGAAACGAAACTTTGGAAGATTCTTCGCAACCGCAATTTTGAAAATCTTAAATTCAGAAGACAATTTCCCATAAAAGAATTCATTGTAGATTTTTGTTGTTTAGAGTATAAAATTATTATTGAACTGGATGGGAAATACCATTTAAATTCAGCACAAAAAGAAAAAGACGATTTAAGGGATTTGCTTTTTCAGAATCTGGGGTACAGCGTTTTACGTTTTCAAAATGAAATTGTTTTTCAAAACCTTGATTCTATTAAATCTGCAATTATCAATGCAAAAAATAATTTCCACCCTCATCCCGGACTTCTCCCTCAACGGAGAAGGAGCAGTGTTCTTTCCACAAAAAAGCTAACCCCTGCACAGCAAAATTTATTACTGAATTCGGGAATTAATGTGGTAGAATACAACGCGATTGCTATTGAAATTAATGATTTTAAGTGGGAATATCAGGAACCTGAAAAACTGATTTTCACCAGTAAAAATGCAGTAAAATCTTTTCTGAAAAAATTTGAGCAACTTCCGGCCCATAATCCTGAAACTTTTTGTGTGGGGGGAAAAACCAAAAATTTTCTTCAGCAAAACGGGTTTAAAGTAATCGCTGCTGAAGAGAATGCCGCTACGCTGGGAAACCTTATCGCCAAAGAGTATTCAAATGAAAAATTTGTTTTCTTCTGCGGAAACAAAAAAAGAGAGGAATTATCTAAAATTTTAAAGGAAGGAAATATATCTTTTAAAGAAATTGAAGTTTACAAAACCTCTTTAAATAAAAAGGAATTTCAGCAGGAATTTAACGGTATCCTGTTTTTTAGTCCGAGTGCCGTTAAAAGTTTTACTTCAAAAAATGAATTAAAAGAGAGTATGGCTTTTTGCATTGGGAACACTACCGCTTCCGAAGCAAAAAAACATACCGAAAATATAAAAATCGCCACCTCACCAAGTATCGAAAATGTGATTGTGCAGGTGGTAAAAACTTTTAAAAATGATTAAAAACGATCTGTTTCTGAAAGCCTTAAAAGGTGAAACTGTAGAAAGACCTCCGGTTTGGATGATGCGCCAGGCGGGGCGTTACCTACCCGATTTCATGAAACTAAAGGAAAAATACGATTTCTTTACGCGTTGCCGAACTCCGGAACTAGCAACAGAAATCACAATAATGCCCATCCATCAAATTGGGACAGACGCCGCTATTTTATTTAGTGATATCCTGGTAATCCCCCAGGCCATGAATATTGAAGTGGAGATGAAACCAGGAGTCGGACCCTGGCTGCCTAATCCTATAAGGTCTACGGACGATGTAAATAAAGTGGTTGTTCCCGATGTTCACGAAACCCTTGGGTATGTGATGGATGCGGTAAAAATGACCAAGAAAGAACTCAATAACGAGGTGCCATTAATCGGTTTTGCAGGTTCGCCGTGGACGATCTTATGCTACGCTGTTCAGGGACAGGGATCCAAAAATTTTGATCTGGCTAAAAAATTCTGTTTTACCAATCCTGCTGCAGCCCATACTTTACTTCAAAAAATTACCGATACCACCATCGCTTATCTAAAAGCAAAGGTGGAAGCAGGAGTAGATGCGGTTCAGATTTTCGATTCCTGGGGAGGAATGCTTTCCCCAACCGATTATCAGACCTTTTCCTGGAGATATATTCAGCAAATAATAGATGCACTAAAACCTGAAACTCACGTGATTGCCTTTGGCAAAGGCTGTTGGTTCGCTTTAAACGAAATGTCCAAATCTGGCGCTTCGGCCTTAGGTGTAGATTGGACCTGTTCTGCCAGGAATGCACGCTATTTAACCGGCGGAAATATCACGCTACAGGGAAATTTTGATCCTTCCAGGTTATACTCGCATCCAAGAGAAATTAAAACCATGGTTCATCAAATGATCGATGAATTTGGAAAAGATCGATATATTGTGAATTTAGGCCACGGAATTTTGCCGGATATTCCGGTAGAAAACGCCAAAGCTTTTGTAGAAGCGGTGAAAGAATATTCCAAATAAAGAAGCTGCCTTAAGCATTAATATTAGAAAAATTAATGGCATTATGGGCCAGCGGAACAGGATGTAAAACCCTTGATAAGGGAATAAAAAATAAAATATGTTAAGTAAAGGACTTCGAGACGAGGAAAAGGAAGAAATAGATAGGGCATTAAGCACGATGCAGGAAATGGGATTTGTTCCCGGGTTGTGGGAAAAGGAACAGCGCGAACTATTAAATGAAAAACTGAAAAAAATCCTGGATCTTTCTTTAAATGATATTGAAACCACAACTACTGAAGATCTTCTGGAGCGTTTGAAAAATAAAGGTTTCGAATTTTCACACTACGAGAATTTTGGGGATCTGCTTATTAAAACCATTCCTTTAGAACCACAGGAAAAAGAAGTTGCTCTTGCCTCGCACGCAATTGCGGTTTATGAAGCCGCACAAAAGGAAAGCAAGATGTTTTCGTTTGGGCTTATGCAAAAAATTAACAATGCAAAATCGTATCTATAATGAATAAAAGCTGGGAAATTTTTCCGTTAAGAACGGTAAAAGTGAAAGAGTTTTTTCAGCTTATAGATAAAAACAGGGAATATTTACTGCCTACTTTTCCGGTAACGGTAACCGGATGCCAGTCTCTCTGGTCCACAAAAACTTTTTTAGCCGAAAGGAAAAAGGAACAGAAAAATAAAAAAGGGCATGCGTTTGTAATTAAGGATATCCAAACGAAACGGTTAATAGGCTACTTCAGTATAAAAAATGTAAATGAAAAAATTAAACGCTGTGAGTTTGCTTATTTTATAGATCAGGATTTTCAGGGAAAAGGCTTTACTTCCGAAGTTATTTCCAACATGATTCCCATGGCCTTTAATGATCTTGAGATGAATAAAATAATAATCGCCACTTCCCCTAAAAATACTGCCAGCCAAAAAGTGGCTTTAAAAAATGGTTTTATTCAGGAAGGGCGGCTTCGGCAGGAATTCAAAAACTACAGAAATGAGCTGGAGGATGTGCTGTATTTCGGTTTAATCAAAAATTCTAGGACAAGTCCATAAGGAAGCTCAAATAATTAAACTCTCAATGAGGGATTAAAATCAGATTTTTCAGAAAATGAAAGATAAATTTTACAATTACATAGTACACTTACAGGATACTATCACTCAAAAACTGGAGGAGATTGATGGGAAGGCGAAATTTCGTGAAGATGTTTGGAAGCGCCCTGAAGGCGGCGGTGGAAAAACGCGTGTAATTGAAAATGGTGCTGTTTTTGAAAAAGGCGGCGTTAATATCTCGGCTGTTCACGGCCCGCTGGCGCCAGCCATGCAGCAATATTTTAAGGTAGGAAAAGTAAATTTTTTCGCCTGTGGCCTCAGCCTGGTTTTACACCCCAAAAATCCTATGGTTCCTACCGTTCATGCGAATTGGCGTTATTTTGAAATGTACGATCAGGAAGGAAAAACCATAGATCAGTGGTTTGGGGGAGGCCAGGATCTGACTCCGTATTATTTATTTGAAGAAGACGCCCGGCATTTTCATAAAATATCGAAATCTGCCTGCGATAAGCATGATTCTGGATTTTATGAACTTTATAAAACCCAGTGCGATACCTATTTTTGGAATGAACACCGCCAGGAAGCAAGAGGGATTGGCGGACTTTTCTTCGATTATTGTAAAGCTACTCAGGATAAGAATCTTGAAGAATGGTATAATTTTGTTACTGAAGTGGGAAATAGTTTTTTAGAAGCTTACGTTCCTATTTTAGAAAAAAGAATGAATTTACCTTATTCCGAAGAGCAACGAAAATGGCAGGAAATACGAAGAGGCCGATACGTGGAATTCAATCTGGTTCACGATAAAGGAACCCTCTTCGGATTAAAAACCAACGGCCGCATTGAAAGTATTTTAATGAGTCTGCCGCCCAGAGTGCAGTGGATGTATGATGAAAGTAAGCTGTTGGGTAAAGAAGAAAAAACGCTGATGAAAGTGCTGAAACAGCCGAAGGACTGGGTATAAATTAGCTTTAAGCAAAACTAATACGAGAAGGTAAATTACAGGAATTATAATGTTTGGAGAAAATCTCACGCATTGGTGCTTGAAATTTATAAAACCACTCGTAAGTTTCCGGATAGCGAAAAATTTAATCTGGTTTCACAAATTAACAGAACTGCTCTTTCCATTCTTACCAATATTGTTGAAGGATGTGGACGGGAGACACAAAAAGAATTTGCGCTTTTTTTACATATTGCATCAGGATCTGCTTTTGAATTGGAATATCTAATTTTCGTTTCTTTTGAATTAAAATTTATAGAAAAAGATCTTTCCGATCTGCTTCTTTTTGAAATAGATGAAATAAAAAAAATGTTATTTTCCTTGATTAAAAAGATAAAACAAACCATATAGAATTTCAGCTTAGAGCTTATAACTTAAAACTCAAAAAAATGTTCCCATTAAAAAGATACCGAAGATTAAGAACCGGCGAAGCTATTCGCAGCCTGGTTCGTGAAACTGCGATAACTCCCAACGATTTTATAGTTCCGCTTTTCGTGGTGGAAGGCAAAAATATTAAGGAAGAGATTTCTTCGATGCCCAATTATTATAGATATAGCCTGGATTTACTCGATAAAGAAGTCAAAGAATTGTGGAATATCGGACTTAAATCGGTGTTGCTGTTTGTAAAAGTACCAGATAATCTTAAAGACAATGCCGGGAAAGAAGCCATTAACCCCGATGGATTAATGCAACGGGCAATTAAAGCCGTTAAAAATGCCGTTCCTGAAATGCTTGTGATGACCGATGTAGCGATGGATCCGTATTCTTCATATGGCCACGACGGAATTGTGGATGACGGAAAAATCCTGAATGACGATACCACTGCCATACTTGCCGAAATGTCGTTAACACACGCCCGCGCCGGTGCCGATTTTGTGGCGCCAAGCGATATGATGGATGGGCGAATTTTTGAAATCCGGACCCTTCTGGAAGATGAAGGTTTCCACGACACCGGAATAATGAGCTATAGCGCCAAGTATGCTTCAGCATTTTATGGACCTTTTAGAGATGCGTTAGATTCTGCGCCCGGTTTTGGCGATAAAAAAACCTACCAAATGGATCCTTCTAACCGAGACGAAGCGGTGCGGGAAACTCTATTAGACATTGAAGAAGGTGCCGATATTGTAATGGTAAAACCCGGATTATGTTATCTGGACATCGTTCGCGACATCAGGAATGCCGTAAATGTTCCGGTTGCAGTTTACCAGGTGAGTGGGGAATACGCGATGATAAAAGCCGCTGCCGAAAAAGGATGGTTGAATCACGATGAAGTGATGATGGAACAGTTGCTGGCTATAAAACGTGCTGGTGCCAGTGTGATTGCCAGTTATTTTGCGAAAGATGCGGTAAAACTGCTATCGTGATCTTTGGAAAAATAGCTGTATTTTCCCCTATTCTTAATTTACAGGCGAATGGATTTTCTTCGAACCTATATCAAAACTCCTCTGGGAATTGCTGAAATATCAGGAAACAGAGAGGGTATTTCCGAAATCAGGATAAGCGACGAAAATGTTGAACCTTCTGAAGAAATTCCAGTAGAATTAGAAGAAGCGGTACTGCAATTAAAAGCATATTTTAAAGGAAATCTCCAGAATTTCGACTTGAAGTTGAATCCTCAGGGAACCAGTTTTCAGAAAAAAGTATGGAAAGCACTTCAGGAAATTCCTTTCGGAAAAACCACTTCTTACCAACAGTTATCAATAGATTTGGGCGATGTAAAAGCCATTCGGGCCGTTGCGGCAGCAAATGGGAAAAATCCGCTTTGGGTGGTAATTCCCTGTCATCGGGTTATTGGAAGTGATGGCTCCTTAACCGGTTATGCAGGAGGACTATGGCGCAAAAAATGGCTATTGGAACACGAAAACCCGCCTTTACAACAAAGTCTTTTTTTATAGTTGAGAATGGAAAATTGAAAATAAAAATCATTAGGATAAGGCAAAACAATTCAAAATTCAGCATTCAAAATTTAAAATCTTTTCTCTCTATTCTTTATTCTTCTACTCTTGCTCAAAATCCCACAAACCTAATTCCGCAATAGAATTTTTGCTACATTTAATTCTATGAAATATTTCCTTCGGATTATTGGAATTATAGTCGGCACCCTCGCATTAATTATCCTTTTGTTGTACATCTTCAACTACGATTATATCTTAAAAGGAATAAAAGTCATTTATCTAAAAGGCCACACCACCGCATATATAGACGATTATCCAGAATTCCAAAACCGTAAAATTTCAGCAGGAAATAATTATAAACCCTTGCCGGAATCCCATAAATACAATTCGGTTGAACCTACTCAAAAACTCACCGAAACCAATAAAGAACTTGGAACTATCGCCTACCTCATCATAAAAAATGACAGTATCTGGTTCGAAAAATATTATGAGGATTACGGCCCGAATTCCAAAACCAATTCCTTTTCCATGGCCAAATCTATCACGGTTTCTTTATTGGGAAAAGCCATTAAGGAAGGGAAAATTAAAAGTTTAAAGGAGTCCGTTGCCGATTTTTTCCCTTCTTTTGGTCCATCTTTAACCGTAGGCGATCTGGCTTCCATGGCTTCAGGATTAAACTGGGACGAAGATTATTACAATCCTTTCGGGGAAACCGCGAGGGCTTACTTCGGAAAAAATATCAGAAAAGAAGTTCTTGATCTAAAGGTAACCGGAAAACCGGGAACATCATTTACCTATTTAAGCGGAAATATTATTTTGCTGGGAATGGTAATTGAAAAAGCCACCGGAAAAAATTTAAGCGAATACCTGAGCGAAAATTTCTGGAAACCGCTGGAAATGAAAAATGATGCGCTTTGGCAGCTGGACAGTAAAAAAAGTGGAATGGAAAAAGCCTATTGTTGTATTGCCTCTAACGCCCGTGATTTTGCCCGTTTTGGGAAATTGTATGAGCATGACGGGAACTGGAACGGCAACCAAATTCTGGATACTTCCTTTGTTCAAAAGGCCACACAACCGCGGTTTAAAGAATCTACTGAATATGGTTACGGATTTTGGTTAAGCGACTATAAGAATAAACATATTTTTTATATGCGCGGGGTGTTAGGGCAATACGTAATTGTAATTCCTCAGGATCATCTCATTATTGTACGGCTGGGAAAGAATTTAATGAAACATACTAAAGATCATCCTCATTCTCCCGATTTTTATATCTATATTGATGAAGCTTATAAAATGCTGAAAAATGCTTCGTAAACTCAATTTGGAACATATTTTATTTCTGGATATCGAAACTGTGCCGGAAGTAAAATTTTTTAAAGATCTTCCGGAAGACAAGCGACAGCTCTGGGACGAAAAATCACGTTATCAGCGAAAAGACGATTTTACTGCTGAAGAATATTATGATCGCGCCGGCATTTGGGCTGAATTCGGTAAGATCATCTGCATTTCTGTAGGATATTTTAAATTTCAGAACGGAATTCGCAGTTTTCGTCTTACTACTTTTCATGGCGAAGAAGAAAAACTCCTTAGAGATTTCAGGGAATTGCTGAATTCGCATTTTTACAAACCCTATCATTTGCTTTGCGCCCATAATGGAAAGGAATTCGATTTTCCGTATATCGCCCGGCGGATGTTGATCCATAATCTTCAACTGCCTCACAAACTGGATCTCTTCGGAAAAAAACCCTGGGAAGTGCCACATCTGGACACCCTGGAGTTGTGGAAATTCGGCGACTACAAACATTACACTTCTTTAAAATTGCTTACCAATGTGCTGGGAATTCCTTCTCCCAAAGACGATATTGATGGCTCGCAGGTCTGTACTACCTTTTATGACGAAAACGGGCTGGATCGTATTGTAACCTATTGTGAAAAGGATGTTTTAGCTGTAGCACAAGTGTTGCTAAAATTAAGACAGGAAGAACTTTTAGACGATTCTGAAATCGTTTCAGTTTAAAAATTTAAAAGAAAAATATCCTTGTTTTCTCAACGATTTTATCGGTTTTTAATAAAAAAAGATCTGAAGGGAAATACTTTATCTAAGGAAGCCTCGGGAAATGTTGCCCGCAATTTCACCTTAAATGTAGCGAACGGAACCCTTACCAAACTAGCCGAAAAAATAATAAGTCCCGAGCTTACGCTGGCCTGGATTATGAGCACATTAGGCGCTTCTGCGGGTATTATAGGCGCATTGGTTCCCGTAAAAAATGCCGGTTCTTTATTACCCCAACTGGTAGTATCGGGTAGCATAAGAAACTTCAGCATTCGCAAGAAATTCTGGGTAATTTCTGCCATCGTACAGGCATTGTGCTGGCTTGCAGCGGGTTTACTTATCCTTTTTACTCCCGGATCTCTTATCAGCATTGCGCTGCTGGTACTTTTAGGGATTTTTTGTATGGCCAGCGGCGTAGCATCTGTAGTCTATAAAGATGTCACCGCGAAAACAATTCCGAAGAAAGTAAGAGGCCAAATGCTGAGCTATCGCGCAACTTTTGGCGGACTTTTAGGATTAATCGCAGGAGCGGTATTGATATTTATAATTAAAGAGAATAGGAACCCAGGGATTTATGCTTATATGTTTTTTGCTGCTTCTTTGCTATGGTTTTTGGCAGCCTTACTTTTTTTAGCAATTCGCGAAGAAAAAGAAAATACGAAGAAAGCCAGAAACCCCATAGAAGAAGTAAAACAGGGAATTTCTTTAATTAAAGAAGATGCAGGCTTTAGAAACTTTCTATTTACGCGGGCCTTATTGATGGCTATTCCACTGCTGGAACCATTTTATGTGTTGGAGGCCAAACACATCCATACTCCCCACTTAAATATGCTGGGATATTTAATAATTATTAATGGCCTGGCTACTGTGTTAAGCAGTCCATTTTGGGGTAAAATCGCCGACCAGTCGGCAACCAGGCTTATGCGAATTGCTTCTTTTATCTCGATAGCAGGAGGAATTTACGCCCTGGTTTTTTACTTTTTCTCCAGATTGAACTTGGGATTCTTCGCATTTTTACCGGTATTTTTTATCAATGGAATTGCGTACAGCGGCGCACGATTAAGCCGAAAAACGTACCTGGTAGATTATGCTCCGGCAGAGGAACGCTCCACTTACGTTTCTGTAGCCAATACCTTTATTGGAATTTTTACGCTTATCGCCGCAAGTTTTGGACTTATAGCCGAAGTTTTTGGATTACCGGTTCAAATATTGTTTTTCATTGGATTGCTGGTTATCGCTATCCTGATAAGTTTCAGATTAAAGAATGTTTCGGCAGATTAATAATTTGCAAAGTAAAATTTCCTTTTACTTAAACCACTTATCTATAGAAGTATCCGGTTTATAATGGGAGCCCGCTTCGGTTTTGCCGGGGGTTTTTTCTTTGGCCTTCCTCTCTAAAGCTCTTATGCGCTCTGTAATAAATTCTACCGAAAACTCTTCGGGGAATTTATCAATCTCCTGTATTAACTGAGTTTTACTAAGCATAACCTACTGATTTTTAACACATAACAAGATAGTATTTTAATAGCAGATTTTTCGTTTTTTCAGCATAAAAAAAGCCATTTCTAAATAAGAAATGGCTTTCCATATACTGATATATTCTATTTTATAAATCGAATTTAATACCCTGCGCCAGCGGCAGTTCTGTAGTATAATTTATCGTGTTCGTTTGTCTTCTCATGTACACTTTCCAGGCATCAGATCCGGATTCACGACCACCGCCGGTTTCTTTTTCTCCTCCGAAAGCACCACCGATTTCGGCGCCACTGGTTCCTATATTTACATTGGCAATCCCACAATCTGATCCGTTAACCGATAGAAAACGTTCTGCCTCTCTTAAATTATTGGTCATAATTGCTGAAGAAAGACCCTGTTTTACACCATTCTGAAGTTCCAGCGCATTTTCTACATCACCAGAATATTTAAGTAAATATAAAACCGGGGCGAAAGTTTCATGCTGTACAATCTCAAAACTGTTTTCTGCTTCGGCGATTGCAGGTTTTACATAGCAGCCACTTTCAAAACCTTCACCTTCCAGCACCCCGCCTTCTACGATTATTTTTCCGCCTTCTTCTACAACTTTATCCAGTGCACTTTGATAATTTTTAACCGCGTCTTTATCGATTAAAGGCCCTACGTGATTATTCTCATCTAACGGATTTCCGATTTTTAACTGATTATAAGCAGCGACCACCGCATCTTTTACTTTATCGTAAATCGATTCATGAATAATTAATCGGCGGGTAGAAGTACATCGTTGCCCGCAGGTTCCAACAGCGCCAAATACCGCCCCTATAACTGTCATTTTTATATCGGCATCTGGAGTCACGATAATCGCGTTATTTCCGCCTAATTCAAGTAAGGATTTACCCAGTCTTTCCCCAACTTTAGCAGCCACTTTTTTACCCATTCTGGTAGAACCTGTAGCCGAAATTAAGGGAATCCTGCTGTCTTCCGTCATCATTTCTCCTACTTTATAATCGCCGGTTACCAGGCAGGATATTCCTTCCGGCACATTGTTTTCGCTAAATACACGGGCGGCTATTTTCTGGCAGGCCACCGAGGTAATCGGGGTTTTTTCAGATCCCTTCCATACACAGGCATCGCCACAAACCCAGGCCAATGCTGTATTCCAGGACCAAACTGCTACCGGAAAGTTAAATGCAGAAATAATTCCCACCACTCCTAACGGATGATATTGCTCGTACATTCTGTGTCCCGGCCTTTCCGAATGCATGGTGAGCCCGTGAAGTTGTCTGGATAATCCCACAGCAAAATCGCAGATATCTATCATTTCCTGAACTTCGCCCAAACCTTCCTGATACGATTTTCCCATCTCGTACGAAACCAGTTTTCCCAGAGGTTCTTTTAACCGGCGTAACTCATCGTTGAATTTTCTAACCACTTCGCCTCGTTGCGGAGCAGGAAGATTTTTCCAGGTTTTGAATGCGCTGGTTGCAGTTTCCATCATTTTCTCATAATCGTTCTTAGTAGTCGATTTAACCTTTCCAATTAAAGCGCCATCTACGGGAGAATAAGATTCTATCAGGTCCCCACTGCCAAAAAAGTTCTTTCCGGTAGAAGTTCCTGAGTTAATCTCTTCAATCTCTAATTCTTTTAGCGCCTGCTTTATTCCAAATTTTTCTGCTGCTTTACTCATTTATCAATAATTTTTTACTTGTTTTTGTCTGTTATCTGCGAATTTAATGAAAATCAAGAACTTTTGGAACGAACCTTGAAAGTATGATTTCGGAAACTATTTTTCAATTTTTGAAGTATGAGGGGCGGCTATTCATCATTTACCACATACCTTGGGTCTACCTGCATAACGGTACCACAATTATCGCAGGTCCTTAGCTCCTTGCTTTCATAAAAATGTTTAAAATGCTTTAGAAAATCGGTTTCAATATCGCTAAGAGGGAAATAAACTTCATAGAGTTTATGGTTACAATTATCGCAATACCAAAGTAAACCGTCTTTTCCTTCTAACCCAATCCGCTTTCGCTCTACTACCAACCCAATAGAACCTTCATGCCGAACAGGAGAATGCGGGATTTTTGCAGGGTGTAAATACATATCGCCGGGACCCAGTTCCATTTTTTTCTTTTCCCCGTTTTCCTGAACATACACCTCTATATTCCCTTCCAGCTGATAAAAAAGTTCTTCGGTTTCGTTATAATGATAATCTTTGCGGGCATTTGGCCCTCCCACCACCATCACAATATAATCTTCAGAATCTCTGTAAATATTCTTATTCCCCACCGGAGGTTTCAACAAATCACGGTTTTGCTCGACCCACTTATTAAGGTTGAAAGGTTTATTTATAGCCATTTTAAATTTTTTTCTTAAAATTAATCAATCCTGCTCACAAACCTTTAGCATTTTAAAATGTTTTTGGGCGTGTGCAAAAATGCACTGGGCTATCGCTTCAATTCCGGGCAAAAAAAGGCCCGGGATTTACACTTCTATCCCTCACGCTAATAAAATAGGAAGTATAGTATTTTTTAGTATTTTTATAAACTTCAGCAACAAAACCAATTATGAAAAAACTTTTACTTCTCTTTGTCCTTGCCTTATTTTTCGCCTGCAATGAAAATACTAAAGAAGAGACTTCTTCAGAAAAAACAGCGGTAGCCACCAGCGATTCTACCCAAACTCAAAATTTCGGGATTGTAATTCACGGCGGCGCCGGAACCATTCTCAAAGAAAATATGAGCGATTCCATGGAAACCGCTTATAAACAAAAGCTGGAAGAAGCGATTAGAACCGGATACGATATTTTAAAAAATGGCGGTACTTCGCTGGAAGCGGTACAACGCACGATAAATGTCATGGAAAATTCCCCCTTATTCAATTCGGGGAAAGGAGCTGTTTTCGCGCATGATGGCACCAACCAGATGGACGCTTCAATAATGGATGGCAAAACCTTAAATGCCGGCGCGGTTGCAGGCGTAACCACCGTAAAAAACCCCATAAACCTGGCCTACGAAGTGATGGTGAATTCACCACACGTTTTATTATCGGGTAAAGGAGCCGAAGAATTTGCGAAAGAACAGGGCCTGGAAATTGTAGATCCTTCTTATTTCTATACCGAAAAAAGATACCAATCGCTGCAGAAAATAAAAGATGCCGAGAAAAAAGCGGCCGATAGTGCTTCACGAAATGAAACAGCTTTTAACGATCCTTATATTAAGGATTCAAAATTTGGAACTGTAGGCTGCGCGGCTTTAGATAAAAATGGGAATCTTGCTGCCGGAACCTCAACCGGGGGAATGACGAACAAAAAGTGGAACCGAATTGGGGACTCACCTATTATTGGTGCCGGAACTTATGCCAATAATAAAACCTGCGCCGTTTCGGGTACCGGCTGGGGCGAATTTTTTATCCGCGGGGTAGTGGCCTACGATATTTCAGCTTTGATGGAATATAAAGGAATGAGCTTACAGGAAGCTGCAACAGAGGTGATTCAGAAAAAAAATCCGGCTATGGGTGGCGATGGCGGAATTATAGCGATCGATCATGACGGGAATGTGGCGATGGAATTTAATACCGCCGGGATGTTTCGCGCCACCATGAATAAAAACGGGGAGCTTAAAATCGGGATGTATAAGGACCAGGTAAATGTGCAGAAATAACATTTCCATAAAATGCTATTTTCATATTATCCTGTTTGCTTTTCATTTTAATCCATATAGTTTAAAATTAACATAATTTTAATTTATGATTAGTTCGGTAATTTCCGAACTAAAACTAACTTTGCACTTCAATTTTTTGAAAATGCAAAAGGAACAGATTATTTCTCAAAAAAATGAGCTTGTTGAAAGGCTGGGAGTTTATCTTGAAAACCAGGATAATATGGCTCCCCTGGAAGCACGCATCTTCTCTACTCTCATTCTTATGGGCAAGAGAGGGCATAGTTTTGAAGGATTGGTCGAGGACCTGAATGCCAGTAAAAGCACTATCTGTACTCATTTAAACACTCTTCAGGCTTCAGGAAGGGTAAGCTATCATACACGCCCCGGTGAACGGAAACGCTATTTTAATGTAGCTCCTAACCGCCTTGTACAGGTTATGGACGAAATGCTTCAGAAATGGGACGCTCAAAAGGAAATCCATACCGATATCTTAAATTATAAAAGAACTGCTTCTGAAGAAAATTTTACTTCTGAAGATGAATTCGATCTGGATTTTCATAAGAATTATCTTCAGTTTTTGGATGAAGTTAGCAGTTCTGTAAAAAAATTAAAACAAAAAATCTCACATTAAATTGCGTTAACATACATGAAAAATTATTTTCAAAATATACTTGCAATATCCGGTTTGTTCTTAATAGTCTCCTGTGGTAATAATAAAGATAAATCTGCCCAGGCGGCACAGCAACAAACTCCTTCGCTGCCGGTTTTTAGCGTGCCCACAAAGACACTTACCGCCTCTAATAAATATCCTGCGCAAATTGAAGGGATCGTTAATAGTGAAGTTCGCGCAAAAGTACAGGGGTATATAACCGATGTTTTGGTAGACGAAGGCGAAAAAGTGAGAAAAGGACAGCTTCTGTTTAAACTTGAAACAAATTCCCTTACCCAGGAAGCCGATGCCGCAAAGGCAAATATAAATGCCGCACAGGTAGAAGTAGACAAACTAAAACCTTTGGTAGACAAGAATATTATAAGTCCGGTTCAACTGGAAACGGCTAAAGCAAAACTTCAACAGGCAAAAAGCAATTATAACAGTATTGCGGCCAATATTGGATATGCGAATATTAAAAGTCCTGTAGATGGGTATGTAGGAGAAATCAGGTTCAGAAAAGGAGCATTAATAAGCCCCGCCGACCAAAAACCATTAACTACTGTTACCAATATTAGCAAGGTGTACGCCTATTTTTCTATGAACGAGAAAGATTATCTGGATTTTATTCAGAATGCCGAGGGGGAAACTATGGAAAAAAAGATTGAAAATATGCCTCCAGTAAGTTTAATCCTGGCAAATGGCACTACGTACGATCATAAAGGCAAGATAGAAACCATCAATTCTCAGGTAAATAACCAAACCGGTTCTGTGTCTTTTAGAGCAGTTTTCGATAATCCTTCCAGACTGCTTACCAATGGAAACAGCGGACAAATTCAGGTGCCAAAAACTTATACCAATGTAGTAGTGGTTCCACAGGAATCTACCTATGAACAACAGGGAAACACCTATGTATTCAAGGTAAATAACAACGTGGCTGTTTCGAGTGCCTTTACAGTAAAAGCGACCGTAGATAATTTATATGTAGTGGAAAGTGGTGTTAAAAAAGGAGATACCCTGGTTGCGCAGGGGGTTTCTACCTTGCAGGATGGAACTACCATTCATCCTCAGGTGATTTCTTTTGACAGCATAGCTAAACCATTAGAGAAAGTATTTAAATAAAAAGAGCAGAAAGAAAAGCTTATGTTAAAAACATTTATTGAAAGACCCGTACTTTCTACCGTGGTTTCCATCATCCTGGTCATTCTTGGGGTATTGGGACTTACAAACCTTCCCATAACACAATATCCCGATATTGCACCTCCAACCATCCAGGTATCTACTTCCTATCCTGGGGCAAATGCCGAAACCGTACTGGAAAGTGTAATTATTCCTATTGAAGAGCAGATTAACGGGGTAGAAGGAATGACGTATCTAACCTCGTCGGCCTCGAATTCCGGCGGAGCTTCCATAACCGTATATTTCGATCAGGATGTAGATCCTGATATTGCTGCTGTAAACGTTCAAAACCGTGTTGCCAGGGCAAACCCGCTTCTTCCTGCCGAAGTAAAACAAATCGGGGTTACCACTCAAAAGCAGCAAACCAGTGCGTTGATGTTCATGTCCTTCTATAGCACTAACAAAGATTACGACGATACTTTTATTCAGAATTATTTAAAAATCAATGTAATTCCCGAATTGCAACGGGTAAACGGAGTAGGAAATGTGAATGTTTTTGGGGGAAAAGATTATGCGATGCGTATCTGGCTTCAGCCGGAGAAATTAGCCTCTTATAATTTGGTTCCTTCAGATGTGCTGCAGGCCTTGAAAGAACAGAGTATTGAAGCAGCTGCCGGCTCGTTGGGTGAAAATAACGGAAAATCATTTTCCTATGTACTTCGATATAACGGGCGTTATAAAACCGAAGACCAGTATAGCAATGTAATTATTAAAGCACTGGGGAATGGACAGTTCTTAAGGCTTAATGATGTTGCAAAGATAGAACTCGATGCCCAGTCTTACGATGGGGGTACCACAACCAAAGGGTATCCCGCGGTCAACATGGGGATTTTCCAGACCAAAGGCTCCAATGCCCGGGATATTATTACCAGCATTAATGAAAAACTGGAGGTTATAAAGTCTGAATTACCTAAAGGAGTTAAATTATTTGTTCCTTATAATACCAATAATTTCCTTGATGCCTCTATCCATAAAGTAGTTACCACGCTTTTAGAAGCCTTTATTCTGGTATTTATAGTGGTATTTATTTTCCTTCAGGATTTCAGGTCAACCCTGATTCCGGCCATTGCAGTGCCGGTATCTATTATTGGGACTTTTTTCTTTCTGAACCTCTTTGGGTATTCTATTAACCTGCTTACTCTTTTCGCATTGGTCCTTGCGATAGGAATTGTGGTAGATGATGCCATTGTGGTGGTAGAGGCTGTGCATTCCAAGATAGATCAGGGAGCCAATGATGTAGAAAAAGCGACTATTAATGCAATGAGTGAAATTGCAGGGGCAATTATCTCTATCACCCTGGTTATGATGGCTGTTTTTATTCCAGTAACCTTTGTAAAAGGACCGACCGGGGTATTCTATGAACAGTTTGGGGTTACCCTTATTATTGCCATCATGATTTCGGCGGTTAACGCTCTTACCTTAAGCCCGGCTTTATGTGCTTTATTTTTAAAATCTCACGATAAAAAACAGGCCAGCCGTCAGAAAAAGAGTTTTCGCCAAAAATTCTATGCAGGTTTTAACCGCGGGTTTTCAGCTACCGTAACTCGGTACGGGCGATCCTTACATTTTTTATATAAGAATAAATGGATAACCGCAGTTATTCTGCTTCTTGCTGTGGGTGGAATATGGTGGTCTACCAATACTTTATCCAAAGGTTTTGTACCAGATGAAGATCGTGGATTTGTATTTATAAATATTGAATTGCCACCGGGAGCATCGGTAGATCGTACCCATCGGGTAACCCAGGAGCTTTATAAAAAAATTAAAGATCTGCCGGCTGTAGAAGGAATTTCATTGATCGAAGGGCGCAGTTTAATAAGCGGTTCCGGAAGTAACTATGCGCTTGGATTTATGAAACTAAAAGATTGGGATCAGCGTAACGACGATCAATCTGTACAGGCGGTTACTCAAAAATTATTCGGCATTGCCTCTACTATTCACAGTGCGAAGATCATTTTCTTTGCGCCCCCAAGTATTCCTGGATTCGGGCATTCCTCCGGTTTTGAAGTAAACCTTCTTGATAAATCCGGCGGAAGTTTTGAAGACCTCGATAAAGCAACCCAGCAATTTATAAAAAAACTGAGTCAGCGTCCCGAAATTCAGTACGCGCAATCCTCCTTCAACACCAATTACCCTCAGTATGAAATAGAGTTAAATATTCCGCTGGCCATGGAAAAAGGTGTTTCGGTAAAAGATATATTTTCGACATTGCAGGGATATATAGGAGGGATTTATGCGGCCGATTTTGCACGATTTGGAAAACAATATCGGGTATATGTGCAGGCTTTGCCAAAAGACAGGGCAGATAAGAGTGATCTTAACAAGTTATATGTAAAAACAAAAAACGGAGAAATGACTCCGATTACCGAATTTGTAAGTTTAAAAAGAGTTTTTGGCCCCCAATCTGTTAGCAGGTTCAACCTTTTTAATTCGGCCAGTCTTTCCGGAGCTACCAATCCCGGCTACAGTTCGGGAGATGCTATTAAAGCGGTAGAAGAAGTTGCGAGTACTCTTCCAAATAACTATACCACGGCGTATTCCGGATTAACGCGGGAAGAAGTAAATGCAGGTAACCAGACTACAACTATTTTCCTGTTGTCGATCTTATTCGTTTACTTCCTGCTGGCAGCCCAATATGAGAGTTATCTGTTGCCGTTATCGGTATTATTCTCGCTTCCGCTGGGAGTATTCGGAGCCTACTTCAGCACAAAAATAGCCGGACTGGAAAATAATATTTATTTCCAGATCGCACTTATTATGCTTCTTGGATTATTAGCGAAAAATGCGATTTTGATCGTGGAATTTGCAAGGCAACGGCGCGCCGACGGAGAATCGATCGTAGATGCCGCCATTGATGGTGCTAAAGCACGTTTACGCCCTATTTTAATGACATCTTTCGCCTTTATTTTAGGACTGATGCCCCTGGTTTTCGCCAGCGGTGTAGGAGCCGAAGGTAACAGATCTATTGGAACGGGAGCAGCCGGTGGCCTTTTAATAGGAACCTTACTTGGGGTTTTTGTAATCCCTATCTTATTTATTTTGTTCCAGTGGCTTCAGGAAAAAATAAGCAGAAAACCTGCCGTACTGGTAGAAAAGGATTCACGGGAAAATGAAAATATTTAAAATGAAAAGAGCATCTAAAATATTAATGCTGGGAGCCGTTTTATTAAGCCTGCAATCCTGTTTTGTAGCCAAAAATTATAAACGTCCCGATATTGTAAAAGAAGAATATTACAGAACCGATAATATTACCCGAGACAGCTTAACCATTGCTACTGTGAAATGGGAAGATCTGTTTACCGATCCCGACCTGCAAAAATATATTCGGGAAGGTCTCGAAAACAATATCGATATCCGTGTCGCTTTACAACAGATTAACGAAGCGCAGGCTTATCTAAAACAGGGAAAAGCTGCCTTTTTGCCTACTCTAAATGGAAATGCACAATATACCCATCAGGAGCTTTCGGGAAATAGCCAGTTCGGAAATCAATTTTCGGCACTGGATCAATTTCAGCTTGCAGGAAATTTATCCTGGGAGGCTGATATATGGGGAAAGATTCGAAGTAATGAACGTGCTTACAATGCCAGTTATTTACAGACTGTTGCGGCACATAAAGCCGTAAAAACACAGCTAATTGCAGATATTGCTTCTACCTACTATCAGTTACTGGCTCTGGACGAAGAAATTAGAGTCACCAAAGAAACCATAAAAACCCGTCAAAACGGTTTAGAAACCACACAGGCTTTAAAAGAGGCAGGAAATGTTACCGCGGTGGCAGTAAAACAAACCGAGGCGCAGGTGTATACCGCTCAGGGAATATTGATAGACCTGCAAAAACAGTCTCATATTCTTGAAAATACCCTTTCTGTTTTATTGGGACATTCCCCGGAAAACATTGAACGAAATAGCCTGGAAGATCAAAATATCACCACGCCTTTAAACACCGGAGTTCCCGCTCAGTTATTAAGAAATCGGCCTGATGTAATCGCCGCCGAATATAGACTTGTAAATGCTTTCGAACTTACCAATGTAGCCAGGGCTAATTTTTATCCAAGTATCACCTTATCGGCTTCGGGAGGGTTACAGAGTCTGGATCTCGATAAATTATTTAGTGCGAACTCTCTTTTTGCAACCGTGATGGGAGGCCTTACGCAGCCAATTATTAACGGAAGAAAGATCCGATCTCAATTTGAAGTTTCCCAGGCAAGACAGGAAGAAGCAAGATTGGATTTTAGGCAGGCTTTATTAAATGCAAGTAAAGAAGTTTCAGATGCGCTTTATTCTTATCGGGCTGCTACTGAAAAAATAAACGTGAAACAAAAAGAATACAATGCCTATAATACTGCCACAAATTATTCGGAAGAATTGCTGAATAATGGACTGGCAAATTTTCTGGAAGTACTTACTTCCCGCGAACGAGCCCTGAATTCGCGACTGGACTTAATCGATGCCAGGTATAATCAGCTAAATTCTATAGTGAACTTGTACCAGGCGCTTGGTGGCGGATGGCAATAATTTGTTTATGTTAATTGTTGAAATTTGGCCCTGAACCTTTGGTTCGGGGCTATTTTTATAATCATAATTTTACCAAAATCTTAGAGATTATTACGCTAATAAGTCTGTCCTATTCGTTAAATTTATTCTCTTAATTCAGGGAATCATGAAAAGTAGCTTTAGTGAAATTATTCAGGATGAAAAACCGGTATTGGTAGATTTTTCTGCCGAATGGTGTGGCCCTTGTAAAATGCTGGCCCCAATTTTAAAACAGGTTAAGGAAGAATTGGGAGATGCCATTAAAATTGTAAAAATTGATGTGGATAAAAACCAGGAGCTTTCAGGGAAATACCAGGTGAGAGGAGTGCCCACGATGATCCTTTTTAAAGCAGGAAAACAAGTCTGGCGGCAATCCGGAGTACTTCAAAAGAATCAGCTGGTAGAGATTATTAATTCCCACAAATAAAAATTACCAGGACTGGTAAGGTTTTTTGGCTAAGTAGGAATTATAATACTTTTTATCCCCTGTTACTTCCTCTCCCAGCCAGCGAGGCTTCTCGAAAGATTCATTTTCATGTCGCAATTCGATTTCCGCAATTACTAAGCCTTTATTATTACCATAAAATTCATCTACTTCAAAAGTATGATCTTCCTGTTTTACCAGGTATCGCGTTTTTTCGATACTTCCCGGTTCACAAAGTTTCAGAAGGTCTTGGGCATCTTCTTTTAATATTTCTTTTTCCCATTCAAAACGGGTGGTTCCACTCTCGTTGGATATTCCTTTAACGGTCATAAAAGCCTTTTCTCCCGAAATTCGAATTCGTACAGTTCGCTCAGGATTCGAATTTAAATATCCCTGCTTTATGGTTTTTTTTTCTGAAGCTTCCAATTTAAAAGCCTCTGAACTTACCAGAAATTTTCTTTCAATTTCATTCATCTTCTTCTTTCGCTGCTATTTTTTTAATATCATCAGATTTTATTCTCACCTGCCTGTAATAATTATTGGCCACAAAAATCATGGCATCGGCAATTTCTTCAGGAGATATTGACCTGTATTTTTTTAAAGGCCCTATCAAAAATGGGTTTAAAACCTTCATTACTTTTTTGGCGATTCCTTCTCCAGATCTTTTTTCATCTCTTTCCCCGGATATTAATGAAGGCTGGAAGATATAGGTGCTTTTGATCTCTTTTTTTAGCACCTCTTTCTCCATCTCTCCCTTTACTTTGCTATAAAAAATCTTGCTTTTAGGATTTGCACCTAATGCGGACATTACCATAAAACAATTAATACCATTCTCTTCACATAATTTTGCCGCCGCCACCGGAATACCAAAATCTATAGCTTTATATTTCTCTTTATCGGGCGTTTTACTTTTGGTGGTTCCAATACAGCAAAAAACCTGATCTGCAAGAAAATCATCCCGATGTATCTCCAATTGAAGCATATCTACAATATATTCTACAATTTTAGGATGTTTAAATCCGACGGACTTTCTGGAAAAAAGTTTTATTCTTTTGTATTTATTATCCTCCAGCAGCTTTTGAAGAAGCACTCCTCCAGTTAATCCTGTAGCTCCAAGAATGATGGCTGTTTTCATTTTCAGAATAGTTGGTTAATATAAAGATAGTCTAACTTTTGAAATTTTTGTTTTATAAATTTACCGGATGGAAAAGTTCCGTAAAATTATTCATATTGATATGGATGCCTTTTACGCATCTGTAGAGCAGTTGGATAATCCCGAATTACGGGGAAAACCAATTGCTGTTGGTGGGAGTTCCCAGCGAGGTGTGGTAGCGGCCGCGAGTTATGAGGCTCGAAAATTTGGAGTACGAAGTGCCATGAGCAGTGTAATTGCAAAAAAGAACTGCCCCCAACTCATTGTTGTGAAACCGCGATTTGAGCGTTACAAAGAACTCTCCGACCGGATACGGAGCGTGTTTTTTGAATATACCGATCTCGTGGAACCGCTTTCTTTAGATGAAGCTTACCTGGATGTGACCGAAAATAAAAAAGGACTTCCCAGCGCTACCTTAATCGCGAGAGAAATACGCCAAAAAATTAAGGAAAAAACAGGCTTAAATGCTTCGGCAGGCATCTCCATCAATAAGTTTATAGCCAAAGTTGCCAGCGATGTTAACAAACCCAACGGGCAAAAAACAGTACCTCCCGAAGAAGTTGAGGAATTCCTGGGAAATTTGCAAATCCGGAAGTTTTACGGAGTTGGTAAAGTTACCGCCGAAAAAATGTACCAGTTGGGAATTTTTAAAGGAAGTGATCTTAAGAAAAGATCGGAAGAGTTCTTATCGGAGAATTTTGGTAAAAGCGGCCGTCATTATTATCATGTGGTTCGTGGCATTCATTTAAGCGAGGTAAAACCAAACAGAATTCGAAAATCTTTGGGTGCCGAACGTACTTTTAACGAGAATATCTCATCGGAAATATTTATGCTGGAACGGCTTCAGAATATAGCTGAAGAGATTGAACGCCGACTTAAAAAGAGTGAAGTAGCTGGAAAAACCATTACTTTAAAAATAAAATATAGCGATTTTACGCTGCAAACCCGAAGCAAAACCTTGCCGTATTTTATTGCCGATAAAGATGTGATCCTGGAAGTCGCCAAAGAATTATTGTACCAGGAAAAAATGAAGAATTCGGTGCGCTTGCTGGGAATTTCCCTTTCAAATTTAAATACTGAAGATGAAGAGAGCGAAGATGCTAAAAAAGAAATAGCGGTGCAGTTAAGGTTTGAGTTTTAGGTAATTTAAGAAAATTATTTTAAATTTTAACATTATTTAATATTGTATATCAAAAAAAAATGTTTTTTTAACAAATTATTAAGAGTCCTTCCAGCAACTAACTCATTAACTATGAAAACATTTAAAATTACTTTTATCCTTATTTCTGTTATGTTTTTATCCTGTCAAAAGGATAATTTCGATGATTCCAGTTCTCCTAAATCTACACAAGCGGTGGAACAAAATGGAACAATAAAAAATGGGATTTTTGTTTTTAACTCAAAAGACGAGTTGAAAACTACGATTGTGGGAATGAAAAAGAATGGAATTGAAAAACAGTATTCCGAATTTGAGAATTATTATCAAAAAGGATTTCGATCCCTACAACCAATGGTAAATCCCGATAATAAGAGCCTAATATCCAAACTTTCAGAAGATATAATTAAGAAAAGAAAAGCTAAAAATTCTGAAAGTGATGAGTCAATTACTATAGTAGTTGATCCTTACTTAGCTGCTTTTGTCAATGAGAACAATGAAATAATTGTTAATGATTCCCTTTATAAATTTACAGAAAAAGGTTTATTTTTTGCCGCGGTAAAAGATTCTACCCATCTATATAATTATTTAAGTGAAAACAAAAGTTCAATAAATAAGATGGTTGCTCCAGATCCGTGTCTTATGAGGACAGAATTTGGAGGTACAACCCAAATTGACGCCCAAATAACCCAATATATTGCTCCTATTGATGGGGATTGTGGTTACGGGGGCGGTGGCGGTGGAGGATCGACCCCACCTCCTGTCCCACAATTATCGTCAGAAGAAAAACTTCAAAATATTATCCAAGGCTTGCCTATATGTGACGGAAATGCAGGTGGAAATTGGGTTGAAGGAATTTTTGGAAAAAGTTTCGTATGTAGAAATTATTATAATGACGGTGATAGAATTAAAATTGAATTTTGGGATCAGAACTTTCTTTTTTATAAATCGGTTGGTATTCAGGTTAAAACCCAAACTAAAACACTAGGAGTTTGGTGGGCTTCGGATTCTGATGAAATACATTTAGGAATTAACCGTATATTATTGAAATATGATTTTCCGCAACCACAAATTAATAGCTATACATTTAACGGCGGTTTGATAACCACTCCATATAAAGCTCCTGTTTATATGTATGGTGGCAAATTCTTGGTAAAATCAGTAGGAAGTGATTATTTTAGTGATATTCAATTAAAAATATCTAAAAATTATCTACCTTTTTTCAGATTAGATGATAATCCAATTTTGAATATCTATATTCCTAATTTACCCTTGATAGGCGATTATGATTTTAATTATAATGCAAGCGATATCACTAGTGATTCCAATATTAAGTCTCTTTATAAAATGGGAATAGATTTTTTAAAGAAAAAGGCAAGTGCAGGAGATCCCAAAGTTTTTGCAGTTACATATCAACAGAGTTACAACCAAATTGAAACTCTATATTTTGGAGAACACTTTTATAACACAAACGACAATCAAATAGAAAAGAAATTTTATGTAGATCATAGTTTTTTAATAAATTTTAGCAAAAATGGTGATAATCCCGGACAATTTTCAATAATGCCCGACACAGAATATTTTAGGAAATACACTTCTTACGAAGTAGATTTCTATGGTGCTGCTAGAAGAGGTAGTACTTGGAAAGGAAATAGAATGATAAGAAACTAATATAGCTTAATTATGAAAAAATTGTTGCCTCTAATTTTATTTTGTTTGCTTCCAATATTCGGAAGTGCCCAAGAAACAACTAAACCTCATAAATGGTATTCCACCGCAGATTTGGAACTCGCGATCCCTACTAAAGTCAGATATGATTATAGTGTAGATAACAGGGGAAGTGATACTGAGTTGGATACCAAAATAGGCCTTGGTGCCCAATACACACTAAATTATTTGTTGTTCAAAAAATTTAGTGTGGGAGCACTTGCCGGTTATACACAGCAATTTCAACCTGATTTTTCGATGTTACGATTTGGGGGAATTATAAAATTTTTCTTTGTAGATCCTCAAAATGTCTATATCTATTTGCAGGAAGCGGGGAATGTTTCACTTGATAATTCCCAGTTTAAAGGTGGCAATAACCTTAGGGCAGGATTGGGCTTCCCAATTTTAAAAAGGGAAAGCTTTAATATAAATACCAATGTTTTCTTTGAGCAAAATTATTTAGATCTTCATGGGGCTGATGCCCTGCTTTTTAGAACAGAAAAGCCTGCGGATATCTATTTTAATTCCTTAGGGATTAGCTTGGGGGTAAAGTTTTAAACCTGGATTAAAAATTAATTTGCCACGAATACACCAATAACAAATCATTCGTGCATTCGTGGCATTTTTAGCCCTTTAGATTTTTAACTTCTTTACTTAACCTCCGTGATCCTTAATGTATTTACCATTCCGCGGTCTGTAATAGGCATTGCCGCAAGGTTGATTACAAAATCCTGAGGATCTACATACCCATTTTTCTTAGCTATAGCATTTATATCTTCTATAGTTTCATCGGTACTTGCGAATTCATCATAGAAAAAAGCCTTTACTCCCCACAATAGACTTAGCTGAGAGAGAATACGCTGATTACTTGTAAAAACCAGGATATTCGATTCCGGTCTCCACGCCGAAATCTGAAAAGCTGTATACCCACTATTTGTTAAAGTACAAATTGCTTTTGCCTTGATTTCGTTTGCCATGATTGCTGCATGATAACATACAGCCTTTGTGATGTATCTCTTGGTTCTAACATGAGGCGGATCATGGGGAACTTTAATAAGCGGTGAATTTTCCACACTTCGAATAATAGAAGCCATTTTCTGAATAACCTGAACCGGATAATTCCCTACCGAAGTTTCACCACTAAGCATTACGGCATCTGCCCCATCCATAACAGAGTTGGCAACATCGTTCACCTCTGCCCGGGTTGGGGTAAGGCTGGTGATCATGGTTTCCATCATTTGTGTGGCTATAATTACCGGAATTCGTGCTTTTTTAGCGGTAAGCACCAGTTGTTTCTGAATTAAAGGAACTTCCTGGGCAGGAATTTCCACTCCTAGATCTCCACGCGCGACCATTAATCCGTCACAATAAGCCACAATTTTATCGATGTTCTTTACTCCTTCCGGTTTTTCGATCTTGGAGATAATCGGGATTTTATGATCGCTGTGTTCTTTTATAAGATTCTGAAGTTCTATAAGATCATTTTCATGGCGCACAAACGAAAGTGCCATCCAGTCTACATCCATTTCACAGGCAAAAATGGCATCCTTAATATCCTTTTCGGTTAGTGCTGGTAAAGAAATATTGGTATTGGGAAGGTTAACTCCTTTTTTAGACTTTAACGGTCCTCCCTGAATTACTTTAGTAACAACTTCATCCTTTAGATTGGTGCTCACTATTTCAAAAATAAGTTTCCCGTCATCCAGAAGTATACGTTCTCCTGCTTTAACATCCTGGGGGAAGGTATCATAATTCATGTATACTCTGGAAGCGGTTCCGCTAAATTCCTTTCCTGTAGCAAAAGTTATTTCATCGCCGGGATTAACCACTACTTCTTCTTTCATTTTACCTACCCTAAGTTTAGGGCCTTGTAGATCGGCCAGAATAGCGGCACTAAATCCATATTCTTCATTGAGTTCACGAATCATTTTTATGCGCTCCTTAACATCATCATAATTCGCATGAGAAAAGTTGATTCTGAATACGTTCACCCCTTCTGTCAACATATCTTTCAACACAGATTTCTCGCTGGTGGCAGGGCCCAGGGTGGCAACAATTTTGGTTCTTTTAGTTACTGGCATTATAGTTTGTTTATTCAAAAATTAAATTGTTTTTCGATTTTAATAAATAGGGATCTATTGTATAACTTGTAATAATATTGGGTATTGAAGCTAAATTTTGCAATAGTTCCCGGGTTTTGGCAGAAGATGCTTCTTCTATCTTTAAGAAATAATCTACTTCTTTATGCTCGGGAATTAAAAATGTGTGTTGTGAATTTTGCTCTTCTTCAATAAAAAGCGATCCTGAACTTACAATTTTCTTTACCGATCCTTTATATTTATTCTTTACCAAATAAAAACTTCGATATTTTTCATTTTCCTTAAAAATATAAAGGGGATATGAAGCCTGGATAACTCCATGATTAAAATCTATATCTAAAGCAGATCTTTTTAGCCTAAGTTGTAAATACTTATTTAAAAAATAAGCAATTTTATATTCTTCTACAGAACAGTGAATGGCTACCAAAAGATACTCCTCTTCCAACTCATCCAACATCAATTTGTGGGACAGCATATTGGTTAACTTTAAGGTTAAAGATAAAATAAGAATGCCAAATTAGAAGAATTTCGGCTGATTTTTTAGAATATTTCTACGAAAACGTTATCGTTAACTCGCTATTTTTAGTCAGAATCTATTTTATTCTGAAATGCATAATAGGCTCGTTTAGAAGCTTTTTCTTCCGCTTTCTTTTTCGAGGTAGCCCGTGCTTTTGCCACCACTCTGTCTTCTATTCTTAGTTTGACAGCAAAATGTTTCATTTCATCATTGCCGGTATCTTCGTAAACCTCATAATGAAATTCTTTTTTTGTCTTCTGGCACCATTCTATAAGCAGGCTTTTGTAACTTATTACCTTTCCTTCGAGCTGTTCAATATCTACATACGGGTTAATTACACGATCGTAAATAAACTTTTTGCAATATTTATAGCCCCGGTCCCAGTATATAGCTCCAATTAAGGATTCGAATAAATTCCCATGAATATTAGCGCCAAACTGACTTTTAGGAATATTGGTCTGTACAAAATCTATTAAATTAAGATCCTTTCCCAGTTCATTAAGGTGTTTACGGCTCACCACCTTGGATCGCATTTTGGTTAGATAACCTTCGTTTCCTCCTGGGACCGTTTTAAAAAGATAAGCTGCCACCACCGCACTTAACATAGCATCCCCAAGGAACTCCATGCGTTCAAAATTCACGGCATTTCCTTCTTTATCTTTTTGATTAAGAGACCTGTGGGTAAATGCTTTTTGATAATGCGAAATGTTTTTAGGTTTAAATCCTAAAATCCTCTGCATGGCTACAAAAAAATTCCCGCCTTTAGAAGAACGGGAATTTAATATGTTACGAATAACACTCATAATTACTGTTATTCATCAAATTTTTTAAACAGCACACAGGCATTGTGACCTCCAAAACCAAATGTATTGCTCATAACAATATTTACATCCCGCTTCTGCGCCTTATTTAGAGTAAGGTTTAATTCGGGATCAATATTTTCATCTTTATGTTCATGGTTGATCGTGGGAGGAACTATTCCATGTTCATGGACAAAATAGAAGAAATAGCCTCTATAGCCCCTGCCGCACCCAGCAAATGCCCCGTCATAGACTTGGTGGAATTGATATTGATATCCTTCGCATGTTTACCAAAAACTTTCCCTATAGCCTTTAATTCGGCAACATCGCCTAATGGCGTAGAGGTTCCGTGAGTGTTAATAGCATCAACATTTTCCGGATTTAATTCGGCATTCCTAAGACAATTTTCCATAACTGCAACCACCCCGTTACCTTCAGGATGGGGCGCGGTCATATGATAGGCGTCTGAAGATAATCCACCGCCTATAAATTCGGCATAGATTTTTGCTCCTCGTGCTTTAGCATGTTCATATTCTTCCAGAATTAAAGCTCCTGCGCCTTCTCCTAATACAAACCCATCACGGGTGGCATCAAAAGGTCGTGAAGCGGTTTCGGGACTTTCATTTCTGGTAGACAAGGCATGCATGGCATTAAATCCTCCCATTCCGGCCTGCGTGACGGCTGCTTCGGATCCTCCGGAAACAATCACATCACTATATCCCAAACGAATGTAATTTAATGCATCTATCATAGCGTTCGCTGCAGATGCGCAGGCAGAAACCGTGGTATAATTAGGCCCCATAAATCCGTGACGAATCGAGATATTACCCGGGGCAATATCTGCGATCATCTTCGGAATAAAAAAGGGATTAAACCGCGGAGTACCATCGCCATTAGCGAAATTTTTAACTTCTTCCTGAAAAGTTTCCAGACCTCCAATACCCGCTCCCCAAATAACTCCAACCCGGTATTTATCTACCACATCTAAGTCTATCCCGGAATCTTTTATAGCCTCATCTGAAGCTACAATAGCATATTGGGCAAATCTGTCTAACTTTCTGGCCTCCTTGCGATCAAAAAAATCAAGAACATTAAAATTTTTGAGTTCACAAGCGAATTTAGTTTTGAACTTTTCGGTATCGAAATAGGTAATGGGGGCAGAACCACTTTTGCCGGCAACCAATGCATTCCAATATTCTTCAACATTATTGCCAATAGGTGTAAGGGCTCCCAAGCCTGTAACTACAACTCGCTTTAACTCCATATAATACTACTCTTTTTTTATTTTGCGTTTTCAATATAAGAAATTGCCTGACCAACTGTGGCAATATTTTCAGCCTGGTCATCCGGAATCTGGATATCGAATTCTTTTTCGAATTCCATGATCAATTCCACAGTGTCTAATGAATCAGCGCCCAAGTCGTTGGTGAAGCTGGCTTCGTTAACAACTTCATTCTCGTCAACTCCTAATTTGTCAACGATAATCGCTTTTACTCTTGATGCAATGTCTGACATAATACTTTTATTTAAATTTTGATTAAGTGGCAAAAATAAAAAACTTTATTTTAAAACCTGATTTTAGTTTAAAAATGTGAAGGTAATTTACGGAAATTTCATCTAAACCCTTTATTTTTACCCTTAATAATTGTTAACACGGCTGTTTTGAAACCAACCTCCTCTTCTTCTAAAAAAAAAATTGTGATTTTTGCTTCGGGCTCGGGCACGAATGCGGAAAACATAATTAAATATTTTAAAAGTAACAATTTTGCTGAAGTTGTGGCGGTTTTTTCGAATAAACGCAATGCAAAAGCCCTGGAACGTGCTCATAAACTTAAAGTAAAAGCCCTGTATTTTGATCGGGAATCTTTTTATGACAGCAATGAAGTTTTAAATTTGCTGGGTGACATGAACCCAGATTTAATAGTTTTGGCAGGTTTTTTATGGCTGTTCCCTTCTAAAATACTTCGGAAATTTCACAATAAAGTCATAAATATCCATCCGGCCCTTCTACCCAAGTATGGAGGAAAAGGAATGTACGGCGATATTGTACACCAATCGGTAATAGAAAATGGAGAAACCCAATCAGGAATTACTATTCATTATGTGAATGAAAAATACGATGAAGGCTCCACTATTTTTCAAACCACAGCTCCCATCTTACAAGAAGACACTCCTTTTACTCTGGCAACGAGGATTCATGAACTGGAATACCAGTATTTTCCTAAAGTAATAGAAACCCTTTTACACACAAAATCCATTGAATAACGATCTGGTGCATATTTATACGGACGGGGCGGCAAGGGGCAATCCCGGCCCGGGAGGCTACGGTATTGTAATGGAATGGGTGGGGAAACCCTACCGAAAAGAATTTGCCAGGGGCTATAAACATACCACCAATAACCGGATGGAACTCCTTGCGGTAATTGAAGGACTTAAAAAAATAAAGAAGCCTGATGTACAAATCGTTGTTTTTACCGACTCGAAATATGTTGCAGATGCCGTAAATAAAAAATGGGTTTTTAATTGGGAGAAAAAAAACTTTAAGGACCGTAAGAATACAGATTTATGGAAAGCCTTCCTTAAGGAGTACCGTAAACACCAGGTAATCTTTAAATGGATAAAAGGACATAACAATCATCCTCAAAACGAGCGATGTGATGCTTTAGCGGTAGCTGCCTCTAAGGAGCCACGACTCCTAATAGATGAGGGATTTGATAGCTAAAGTGAATTTTTTGAATGCTCCCAAAAAATCCCCACAAGGCTTAATGCTTGGAAAACAAAACCGTATATTTGCAGCAAATTTTCAATTAAAAATATGAGCAAATTACTTATAGTTGGTACCGTAGCCTTTGATGCAATTGAAACTCCTTTTGGGAAAACAGACAAAATATTAGGAGGTGCTGCCACCTATATTGGTTTGGCATCTTCAAACTTCAGTATAGATAATGCTATTGTTTCTATAGTAGGAGAAGATTTTCCAAAGGAATATCTGCAACTTTTCGGTAAAAAAGAGATTGACACCCAGGGAATTGAAATTGTAAAAGGAGGAAAAACCTTCTTCTGGAAAGGAAAGTATCATAACGATCTTAACTCCCGGGATACTTTAGAAACCCAGTTAAATGTTCTTGCCGATTTTAAACCGCTGGTGCCCGAAAATTATAAAAATTCAGAAATAATAATGCTGGGAAACCTTCACCCCCTGGTTCAGCTAAGTGTTCTGGAACAGGTTGAAAATCCGAAACTGGTGGTTTTAGATACTATGAATTTCTGGATGGATAATGCATGGGACGATTTAATGAAAGTAATCTCTAAAGTAGATGTTATTACTATTAATGACGAGGAAGCAAGACAGTTAACCAACGAACATTCCCTTGTAAAGGCTGCGCGTGAAATAGAAAAGATGGGACCCAGGTATGTGGTGATTAAAAAAGGAGAACATGGAGCGCTGCTGTTTCATGATGATCAAATTTTCTTTGCTCCCGCCTTACCTTTAGAAGAAGTTTTCGATCCAACGGGAGCAGGCGATACATTTGCCGGCGGATTTTCAGGATATCTGGCAACCACAGGAGATATTTCATTTAAAAATATGAAAAACGCCATTATTTACGGTTCTACCCTCGCCTCTTTTTGTGTGGAAAAATTTGGCACCGAACGGATGCTCAATCTTGAAAAGGATGAGATTGAACATCGCCTTAAAGAATTTAAGAATTTAACTCAGTTTGATATAGAATTAACTCCAACTAAAGCCCTGTAATTTCAGGGCTTTTTTGCTGACTAATAAAACCCCACTAAGCCGGAACATTTATTATGAGTGATGCCTTAAAACACGAATGCGGAATTGCCCTTATCAGGTTACTTAAACCTTTGGAGTATTATAAAGAAAAGTACGGGAGTGCATTTTATGGAATAAATAAAATGTACCTCATGATGGAAAAGCAACACAACCGCGGGCAGGACGGCGCGGGTTTTGCCAGTATTAAGCTGGATACTCCTCCCGGTAACCGGTATATAAGCCGTTTGCGTTCTAATGCCGCGCAGCCTATACAGGATATTTTCAGCCAGATTAATGAGCGAATTAATCTTGAACTTGCCGAACACCCTGAATATGCCGATGATGTAGAACTTCAAAAAAGAAATATTCCTTATGTTGGAGAATTGTTAATGGGGCACGTTCGCTATGGCACCTTCGGGAAAAACAGTATAGAAAGTGTACATCCCTTTTTAAGGCAAAATAACTGGATGCATCGTAATCTTATTGTTGCAGGAAACTTCAATATGACCAATGTTTTTCAGCTATTTGATAATCTTGTAGAATTAGGCCAGCATCCAAAAGAAAAAGCCGATACCGTTACTGTGATGGAAAAAATTGGTCATTTCCTGGATGATGAAGTTAGAAAACTGTATAAAAAACTTAAAAAAGAAGGATATTCCAAAGTAGAAGCATCACCCCTGATTGCGGATCAGCTAAAAGTGGCAAAAATTTTAAGAAAATCAGCCAAAAACTGGGATGGTGGTTATGCTATGGCTGGCTTACTGGGCCACGGGGATTCTTTTGTGTTAAGAGATCCTGCGGGAATTCGACCTGCATACTATTATAAGGACGATGAAATTGTGGTGGTTGCTTCAGAAAGACCCGTAATACAAACCGTTTTCAATGTAAATTTTGAAGACGTACAGGAATTGGAGCCGGGACATGCCATTATTACCAAAAAAAGCGGGAAGGTTTCTATAACTAAAATTATAGAACCTATAGAGCGAAAAGCCTGTTCTTTTGAAAGAATATATTTTTCCCGCGGAAGTGATGCGGAAATTTATAAAGAACGCAAGATGTTAGGACGACTTTTAATGCCTGAAGTCTTAAAATCTATAGATCACGACGCGATAAATACTGTTTTTTCCTATATACCTAATACTGCCGAAACTTCTTTCTACGGAATGGTGGAGGCTGCACAGGACGAACTTAATTTACAGAAAACAGACACTATTCTGGCAGAAAAGGAACATTTAACCGATGAGCGGCTTAAACAAATCCTGGCATATAAACTGCGAACAGAGAAAATTGCCATAAAGGATGTTAAACTTAGAACTTTTATTACTGAAGACAGCGGCCGGGACGATTTAGTAGCCCATGTGTATGATGTTACATATGGAGTGGTTAAACCCAGCGATAATCTGGTAATTATAGATGATAGTATTGTCAGAGGTACCACTCTTAAAAAGAGTATCATAAAAATGCTGGATCGCTTAAATCCTAAGAAATTAGTAGTGGTATCTTCGGCTCCTCAGATTCGTTATCCTGATTGTTATGGGATAGACATGGCAAGGTTAGAGGATCTAGTGGCATTTAGAGCAGCTCTGGAATTGCTGAGGGATAACAATAAGTACGAGCTCGTGGAGTCTGTGTACCAAAAATGTAAAGCACAGGTGGATCTGGATGATAAAGTGGTTCAAAATTTTGTAAAAGAGATCTATGAACCCTTTACCAATGAACAGATATCTTCTAAAATTTCAGAATTACTCAGTGAGCCGGATATAAACACTGAAGTTCATATTATTTATCAGACCGTAGAAAATCTTCATAAGGCCTGTCCTAAAAATTTAGGGGACTGGTACTTTACCGGAGATTATCCGACTTTTGGAGGAAATCGTGTGGTAAATCGTGCCTTTATTAACTTTTACGAAGGAAATAGCGGCAGAGCTTATTAAGGTTTCCTATCCAAAAAAAGCGCTAAAAGTGTCGTTCAACTAATTTTTGAGCCGTTTGTCTAAAACTGTTTGCGTGGCTTAAGTTATCATGTATATTAGCAAAGCCATAGCATAAGTAGGTTAAGTTCATGGTAGATTTGGGGCAAAAAAAGGTGGATTCTCATCCGCCTTTTTTTATTTAATATTGTTAACCAAAAAAGCGCATTCGGAAATCCGAATGCGCTTTTTTATATTGCTTTATAATCCTACTTATTTATGCTTTGCATATCTGGAAGAAACTTCTTTCCAGTTTACTACATTAAAGAAAGCATCAATATATGCAGGACGAAGGTTCTGATATTTTAAGTAATAGGCATGTTCCCAAACATCTATTCCGAAGATAGGGTATCCGCCACAACCAACACCCGGCATTAATGGATTGTCCTGATTTGGAGTAGAACAAATTTCTACTTTTCCTCCTTCGTGAACACATAACCAAGCCCAACCGGAACCAAATTGTCCTGCGGCAGCCTCAGAAAATTTTTGTTTAAATGCTTCAAAAGAACCAAACGCCGTGTCGATTGCTTTTGCAAGTTCACCTTCTGGTTTTCCTCCAGCGTTTGGAGACATTATTTCCCAAAATAAACTATGATTAAAATATCCACCTCCGTTATTTCTTACTGCCGAGTTGGATTTATCCAGATTTTCAAGAATATTCTCAATTGTTTTCCCTTCTAAATCGGTTCCTTCAATAGCGGCATTTAATTTTTTAGTATATCCCGCATGATGTTTATCGTGATGTATTTCCATAGTTCGTGCATCTATATGTGGTTCCAACGCATCGAACCCGTATTTTAATTTCGGTAACTCAAAAGCCATAATTTTTTATTTTTTCGTTAGTATTTAATCAATTCTTTCAAATTTAATCATTAACCTACTTAATCGAAATATTTTTGTGTTATAAAATCCTTAAAGATTGCTTCGAAAGAGGCATTTAAACAGTACATTCAGCATAAAATAGTAACTTACTCTTTTAAAAAAATCTCAATAATTGACACTTCAGAATAATTTTACAGTATACAGTGCCTCTGCGGGGTCGGGTAAAACTTTTACTCTGGTAAAGGAATACCTTCTTTTACTTTTAAAAAGCCGGCGCAAAGATGCCTTTAAAAATATACTTGCTATCACTTTTACTAACAAGGCGGTGGCCGAAATGAAAAATCGTGTACTCGAATATCTCTTCGAGCTTTCTTCGCAGGACCCGTTTCAAGATCAAACCAGGTTAATGCGAATTCTTACCGAAGATTCTAAAATGAGCTCCGAGGAAATTCAGAAAAAATCTACCGAAATTTTAAAGAGTATATTACATAATTATGCTGCTTTTGACATCTCTACCATCGACAGATTTACCCATAAAATCATTCGGACCTTTGCAAAGGATTTGGGGATTCCGGTAAATTTTGACGTGGAACTCAATACAGAACTGATTCTTCAGGAAGCGGTAGACAGATTGATAGATCGAGCGGGAAAAGACGAACTGCTTACCGAAGTGCTGCTGGATTATACCCTTTCCAAAACCGATGATGATAAAAGCTGGGATATTTCGAGGGATCTATTCAAATTCTCAAAATTGCTTGCTCAGGAAAATCATCTTAAATATATCACGTTGCTGAAGAATAAAAGCCTTGGGGATTTTAAAAAATATTCGAATAAAATTAAAAAGGAAATAGTAAATACAGAATTGGAAACTAAACGATTTTCAGAAAATTTCTTTCAACTTTTGAAAGAGGAAGATCTTGATAAAGATTGTTTTAGCGGTAAATATTTATATAATTATTTTTCAAAATTGCTTAATGAAGATTATAATATCACATGGGGAGCAAAGTGGCAAACGCAAATTGGAGAAACCCCTCTTTACCCTAAAAAAGTAGATAAAAATAAACAGGAAATCCTTGATAGAAGACAGCCCGAAATTTGTGAACTTTTTTATAGGACCAGGAAGCTCTTTTTCAAAAGAGAATATTTACAGGAACTTCAAAAAAACATTACCCCTATTTCACTTTTAAGCGAGATAAATCAGGAAATAAACGCTATAAAAAAGGAACGTTCTCTGGTATTGATTTCAGATTTTAACCCTACCATCTCAAGCCAAATCAATAACCAGCCCGCTCCTTTTATTTATGAACGGCTTGGGGAGCGTTACAGCAATTACTTTATAGACGAATTTCAGGATACGTCCCAAATGCAATGGGAAAACCTTATTCCCCTGGTAGATAATGTGCTTTCCACAGAATTTCAATTTCGCGAACCCGCGAGTTTAACACTGGTGGGAGATGCCAAACAATCCATTTACCGGTTTAGAGGCGGTAAGGCCGAGCAGTTTATAGATATTTATAATTACAAAACATTTCCCTTCCAGATTGAACAGAAGGTAGAAAATCTACCAAAAAACTATAGAAGCGCACCGGAAATTGTTGATTTTAATAATGCCTTTTTCGACTTTATTTCCCGGCAGCTGGAAAACCCGGACTATAAATTACTATTTGCACAGGGAAAACAGGAAGCGGTAAAAAAAGAAAAAGGTTTTGTGGATGTTTCTTTTTTAGAATGCGAAAAAAAGGAAGAAGAAATGGAGTTGCACCCCCTGAAGGTATTAGAGATCCTTAAAAACCTGGAATCAAAAAACATTTCAAAAGGAGATATCTGCATATTAACCAGAACCCGAAAACAGAGTTATGCGGTGGCAAACTGTCTTAGCGAAAATGGGGTTTCTATAGTATCGTCAGAATCTTTGCTGGTCAGGAATTCTCCCGAAGTTTTATTCATTAATTCCCTTTTAAAGTTTGGGGTAAACCCTGAAGATAAAACCGAAAAGCTTTTTTTGCTGAATTATTTAACCAATAAATTACAGGTTACAGATCCTTATCCTGTTTTACTCGAAAATCTTGAAAAAAACGATCAGACTTTCTTTGACTGGCTAAAGGAATATCATATTTATTTTAGTCTCCATCTGCTCCAAACATTTTCGATTTATGAAGCGGTAGAATATATTATTCGCGAATTTAAACTCATAAAAACCTCCAATGCTTATCTACAGTTTTATCTTGATTTTGTATTCGATTTCACTACCAGCCACCCGGGAGATATTTCGGTTTTTATGGATTACTGGGACCAGAAAATGGAAAAATTAAGCATTATTGCACCTAAAACAGCCGATGCTGTGGAGGTTATGACAATTCACCAGTCCAAAGGTTTGGAATTTCCTGTGGTTATTTATCCTTTTGCTGACACCAAGCTCAACGATACCCGCCACGATTCCCTGTGGCTGGAAGTTCCTGAAGAGATAAACGAAATTCCTGTAAGCTATTTTAATGCTTCTTTAAAAATGACGAACTGGGGAGAAAAAGAAGCAGCAGCCTTTGCGCAACTTTCTCAGCAAAATGAATTTGATAATATTAATATTCTATATGTGGCTTTTACCCGGGCGATCAACCAGTTATACATCATTTCCAATTACGATCTCGATAAAAATGACCAGGAGAAGAAAGATAAAGTATCAGGGCTGCTTATAGGATATTTAAAGTCAATAGGCCAATGGAACAATGGTTTTGAATACAGTTTTGGAGAATGTGTTAAAAAAGAATTCGAGAATGCCTCAGGATTGCATTCTATTAACCCAACGCGCTATTTTTCGTCTTCCACAAGCAATCAGGCAGTACAATTGGTAACCAAAGATGGAGCCCTGTGGGGCACACATCAACAGGCATCTCTGGAAAAAGGAAATTTAGTCCACGGCATACTTTCCGAAATAGATTCTGAAGAAGACATTCGGGAAGCTATAAAAAAATATACTTCAAATAAAGAATTGGATCCTGATTTTATAGCGGAAATAAAAGACGCCGTTATAAAAATTGTACATCATAAGAAGCTGCAAACGTTTTTTGGAAAAGATCTTCAAATTGAAAAAGAAAGAGACATTATAAGTTCTAAAGGGGAAATTTTTCGCCCTGACCGATTAAATTTTTATAAAGATTCAGTAAGTATTATAGATTATAAAACCGGGGAACCCGCAGATACTCATAATCTTCAAATGGAGAATTATGCGAATATTTTAAGCCAGATGGATTTTAAAGTAAACCACAAAATTCTAGTCTATATAAATGAAGACATAAATATTCTATTTGTATAAAAGATCACTAATTTTGTTTAAAACGGAAAAATATGTACGGAAAAATAGAGAACTATTTAAAACAAGAACTCGAAGAAATAAAAGAAAACGGGTTATTTAAAAAAGAGCGAATTATTACATCGCCACAGGATGCCGTGATTAAAATTTCATCAGGACAGGAAGTTATTAATTTCTGTGCCAATAATTATTTAGGGCTTTCCTCGCATCCAGAAGTGGTTAAAGCAGCTAAAGATACTTTAGATTCCCACGGATTTGGAATGTCCAGTGTGCGGTTTATTTGTGGTACTCAGGACATCCATAAGGAACTGGAATCTAAAATAGCCGATTTCTATAAAACTGAAGACACCATTTTATATGCTGCATGTTTTGATGCGAACGGAGGAATTTTCGAACCTCTGCTAACTCAGGAAGATGCTATTATATCAGATTCCCTTAATCACGCATCCATTATAGACGGGGTAAGACTATGTAAAGCTTCCCGCTACCGTTACAAGAATGGGAATATGGAAGATCTGGAAAAACAGTTAAAAGATGCAGATGCCGGCGGAGCTCGCTTTAAACTCATAGTTACCGATGGCGTCTTCTCTATGGACGGTTTATTGGCCCCACTCGATAAAATCTGTGATCTGGCAGACAAATACGATGCTTTAGTAATGGTAGATGAATGCCATGCCGCCGGGTTTATTGGCGAACATGGGAAAGGCACCATCGAAGAGAAAAATGTAATGGGAAGAGTAGATATTATTACAGGGACTCTGGGAAAAGCCTTAGGAGGAGCTATGGGCGGATACACTACCGGCAAAAAGGAAATTATTGAAATGTTACGCCAGCGTTCACGCCCTTATCTTTTTTCTAATTCACTTGCACCAGCAATTGTAGGGGCGTCCATAAAAGTTTTTGAGCTGCTCGCTAATGATACTTCTCTACGGGATAAACTGGAAGAGAACACCAAATATTTTAAGGAAAAGATCAAAGCTGAAGGTTTTGAAATAATAGACGGTGATTCTGCAATTGTGCCTGTAATGCTCCATGATGCCAAACTCTCTCAGGATATGGCAGATAAACTTTTGGAGGAAGGAATATATGTAATAGGATTCTTTTACCCCGTGGTTCCCAAAGGCCAGGCCAGAATCAGGGTGCAGTTGTCGGCAGCCCATGAGAAGGAACATCTGGATAAAGCAGTAGCAGCATTCAGAAAGGTGGGGAAAGAATTAAACGTTGTTTAAAGTAAAACTAAGGCCGAGGAACATAAGGAACATTTATTAAGATAATATAATAATTTAAGAAAATTTTTGAGATCTTTATAAGAATTCAAACAAGTAAAACGAGGTAAAATTTCTATAAATACCCTTTAAATACACTGTTTACAAGGGTTTATTAAGAAAACTTTATTATATTTATCTTTGTTAATTTCTATTTTGCACATACTTTTGTTTCAATTAACACTTAAAAACTAAATCAACAAATATGAAACATCTTAGCAGATTTTTATTAGTTTCTTTGTTTGTACTCGGAATCTCTTCAGTACAGGCACAAGACGAAAACAACCCGTGGGCCATAGGAATTGGTACAAATGCGGTTGACTTTTACCCTACCGGACAAAATGCACCGCTGGGAGGATGGTTTGAACAATATTTTAAAGTTGGAGAACATTGGAATATTCTTCCTTCGGTTTCCAGACTTTCTGTAGCAAGATATGTTGGTGGAGGTTTTGTGGTAGAAGGAGTTGGTAGCGTTAATCGCCTTAAACATTATGGAAATATGGATATCAACGATCTGGCTTATTATTCCGTAGATGGCTATGTAGATTACAGTCTTCGCGCGGCCATTAATGGTGGATGGTTTGATCCTTACCTAGGTGTAGGTGGTGGATATTCTTGGATTGGTCAAAATTCAGGTTCAGATTATCTAAACCTTAGTACTGGTACGTTGAATGGTAAAGTTGGTATTAATTTCTGGTTTTCAGATAATATTGCTTTCACGGTGGAGTCAGCTTATAAGCATGTGTTTAATTCTGATAATGCTTCCCATTTCCAACATGCGGCAGGTATTAAATTCGTATTTGGAGGAACCGATACAGATGGTGATGGCATCTATGATAAAGATGATGCCTGTCCTGAAACTCCAGGTTTAGCGGAGTTTAACGGATGTCCAGATACCGATGGTGATGGAATTCAGGATAGCAAAGATGCCTGTCCTAACGAAGCTGGTCTGGCTGAATTTGACGGATGTCCTGATACTGATGGTGATGGTGTTGCCGATCCTCAGGATGAATGTCCTACTGTAGCAGGAACTCCAGAAATGAATGGATGTCCCGATGCTGATGGTGATGGCGTGAAAGACAGCGAAGACAAATGTCCTAACGAAGCTGGTCCAAAAGAGAATAACGGATGTCCTTACCAGGATCGCGATAACGACGGTGTTCTTGATAAAGATGATCAATGTCCAGATGTAGCTGGAGATCCTTCAAACAATGGATGTCCACAACCAACTGCTGAAGTAGTTTCTGAATTGAATGAATATTCTAAAACTGTATTATTCGATCTGGATAAAGCAACTATTCGTCAGGAATCTGATGATGCATTGAATTCTATTGCAGATATTATGCAAGAATATCCAAATACCGTATTCCATATTGGAGGTCATACCGACAGCCAGGGAAGCGACCAGTACAACCTTAAACTTTCTAAGGAGCGTGCTGCATCTGTAAAAGATTATTTAACAGCTCACGGCATTCCTGCCAACAGATTAACTTCTGAAGGTTATGGAGAGTCTCAACCAATTGCAACCAACAAAACCGCAAAAGGAAGACAGGCCAACCGTCGAGTTGAAATTACTCTTGATAAGGATAAAGAAATGAAAAGTAAGGCTGATATGAAAGAAGACAGCACTATGAACAATCAATAATATAAACGAAAGTTTATTTTAAAACGCCCGGAAAATTCCGGGCGTTTTTTATTTTTGGGGTATGACATCTTTTCTTTCTACCATTCTTCAGGAACTTTCAAAAAATTCAATTCCTTTATCCAAATATACTTTTGTACTTCCCAGTAAGCGTGCGGGGTCCTTTCTAAAAAAGGAAATTTCAAAAACCCTGAAAAAACCTATGTTTTCCCCTTCCGTAAAAAGTATTGAGGAATTTACGGAAGAAGTCGCAGGGTTAACCACCCTGGATTCGGTTTCTACCTTATTTGAATTTTATGAGGTATACAGGAACTCGACTCCAGCCGAAGAGGTAGAAGATTTTGAAACTTTTAGTCATTGGGCGCAAACTCTCATCCATGATTTTAATGAAATAGACAGATATCTTATTCCTCCTGATTCAATTTTTAATTATCTGGCCAGGATTCAGGATATAAACCACTGGTCCCTTCAGGCTGAAAAAACAGAGCTGGTTAGTAATTATTTGAAATTCTGGAACCAGTTGCCCTTTTATTATAAAGAACTACGGGATCGACTTTTAAAGAACAATCATGCATATCAGGGATTGATTTATAGAAGAGCCGCAGAAAAGATTGAAAATTTCAATTCAGAGTCTGCTTCCAAATATGTGTTTCTGGGATTTAACGCCCTCAATAATGCCGAACAGCATATCATTCAGTATATGCTGGAAAAAAACGCACAGGTTTTTTGGGATATAGATGAGGTTCATTTTTACGATAAGGCGCACGATGCTTCTCTGTTTCTGCGCGAGTATTCATCTACGTGGCCCTATTATAAGAATAATGAATTCAAATTTTTAGATCGCTCTTTTTCTTCAGAAAAAAATATTGAAATGGTAGGAGTCCCAAAAAATGTGGGACAGGCAAAATATGTAGCCGAATTAATTGCTGACCTTCCCAGGGAAAAATTAAATTCTACGGCCGTAGTTTTGGGAGAAGAATCCCTTTTATTACCCATTCTAAATTCCATTCCACCACATATCGATGCAGTAAATATCACTATGGGTTATCCCCTTAAATACAGCCCTCTCTCTTCGCTATTCGAAAACTTGTTTGAAAATTTTCAAATTACCAATAACCGGTTTTATTACAAAAATGTTATTTCTGTTTTAAGCAATCCTGTTTTACATAAGATTTTTGGGGATACGGAAAATTCTGCTATCACTAAAATAAAAACAGAAAACATCACTTATTTAAGTCAACTGCAAATCAGCGAGCTTTTATCTGCAAAAAGTGATTTTCTTCAAAAATGTTTTCCCAAACACGAAATTTCACCCTTAAAAGCTCTGGAGAACTTCCATGGGATTATTGATATAATTGAACCTTTTACTAAGACCGATGCAGATAGCTTATTACGAGAATTCCTGTTTCAATATCACCAGGTCTTTGAGGCGCTAAACGTCCTGGTTAATGATTTTGCACATATAAAAACCATTTCGGCACTACATCATTTCTTTAAAGAAGTAAGTACTTCCCACAGTATCGATTTTCAGGGAAAACCTTTTCAGGGAATTCAATTAATGGGAATGTTGGAATCCCGGGTATTGGATTTTGAAACCGTGATCCTAACCTCAGCCAATGAAGGGGTTCTTCCGGCAGGAAAAAGCAATAATTCCTTTATCCCTTATGAACTTAAAAAGGAATATAACCTCCCTACTTATAAGGAAAAAGACGCGGTGTACACCTATCACTTTTATCATTTACTGCAACGGGCAAAAAATATTCATCTCTTATATAACACAGAACCCGATACTTTAATGGGTGGCGAAAAAAGCCGATTGCTCACCCAGTTAGAAATAGAGAAACAATCTGCCCACCGCATCCTTAATCGAATTATAGTACCCGAGGTTCCCGCTATCGATAAAAAATTAAAATCGGTTAAAAAAACCCCGGCAGTTCTTGAAAAGATCTATAAACTGGCCACCTCTGGTTTTTCTCCTTCGGCATTAACAACCTATATTCGAAATCCGCTGGATTTCTATCAGCAATATATTTTGGGAATCCGGGATGAAGAAATGGTAGAAGAAACTGTGGCTAGCAATACGCTGGGAACCATTGTTCACGATACGCTGGAAGCTTTTTATAAACCTCTAACAGGTAAAGATCTCACTTTGGAGCACCTGGAAGATTTTAAAAAAAGAATTCCGCACGAAGTACAGCAACAATTTAAAAAAACCTACAGTGCAAATTTAAAATTTCAGGGTAAGAATCTTTTGATTTTGGAAGTGGTAAAACGCTTTGTTTTCAACTTTCTCAAAATGGAACAGAAAGAACTTGATAGCGGAAAAAAAATAAAAATACTGGAGATAGAATCCAAATTGATGGCAAAAATGGACATACCGGGGCTTGATTTTCCTGTTACCATAAAAGGAAAAGTAGATCGTGTAGACAGCTGTGATGGCAGATTAAGGATAATAGATTATAAAACCGGAAAAGTAGATCAACATCAGTTGGAAATTGTTGAGTGGAATGAACTAACCTCCGATTATGATAAATATGCCAAGCCATTCCAGGTGCTTATGTACGCCGATATTATTTATAAAAACAACACACATTCCTTTCCTGCCGAGGCTGGCGTGATCTCATTTAAAAATCTCAACTCCGGATTTTTGAAATTTTACGAAAAAGATAAACCCGGCAGAGGAGCCCTAAAAAACTCACAAATAAGTGAAAGTATTCTTAAGAATTTTGAGGATCAGCTAAAAAATCTGTTATTGGAAATATGTAACCCTGCAATCGATTTTATTGAAAAAGAAATTAAAGAACATGGAAATTACTGAAAAGAAAAATATTGAAATAAAAGGAAACCACGGCCTCCCAATTTTAGCCGATGTTTATTATAAGAACGACAAGATTGCCAAACCTGTGGTGATTTTTGTCCACGGATATAAAGGATTTAAAGACTGGGGCGCCTGGAACCTTATGGCGAAAAGATTTGCTGAGAAAGGCTACTTCTTCGTGAAATTTAATTTCTCACATAATGGAACCACGCCAGAATTTCCCGAAGAATTTAAAGATATTGAAGCCTTTGGAGAAAACAATTTTATCAAGGAATTAGATGATCTTAAAACCGTAATCGACTGGATCTTATATCCCGAATTTGATTACGCCACAAATATGGATGCCGAAAACGTTAATTTAATAGGCCATTCCCGCGGGGGCGGTATCGTAATAATTAAGGCAGAAGAAGAACCTCGAATTAAAAAAACCGTAAGTTTTTCGGCAGTGAGCAATTTTGGAGAGCGGTTTCCTAAAGGGGAAACTCTTGAAAAATGGAAAGAAAAAGGAGTGAGTTATATCGAGAATTCAAGAACGAAACAAAAATTACCGCATCATTTTCAGTTTTACACCAATTTCAAAGAAAACGAAGAAAGGCTTACCATTTCTCGAGCGGCAAAATCCTTACAAAAACCGCTTTTAATCGTTCATGGCAGCAGTGATACTTCTGTATCTATGAGTGCTTCTGGCGATCTGTTCGAATGGGCAAAATATGCAGAGCTTTTATTGGTAGAAAATGCAGATCACGTATACGGGGTTTCACACCCCTGGAAAAAAGATGAACTGCCTAAAGAATTTGAGTACGCGCTGGATAAAACCTTCAAATTTTTAGAAACATCCAATAAAAAACTAAAGGCTGAAACCAAAAAGAAATAAATTTATCCAGTATTTTAATCATTTAAATTTTTGTTTATCTTTGAACGCGAAACGGGGGATTAGCTCAGCTGGCTAGAGCGTTTGGCTGGCAGCCAAAAGGTCATCGGTTCGACTCCGATATTCTCCACAAAAACCATCCTTTTAAGGGTGGTTTTTTGTTTATAATAGATTTCCCTCTTTGATATCTGTGGAGAAGATTCCATTTTTACTATTTTTCATCTATTTTAATATTCTAATGATTCCAAACATACGCTTAGCGACTTCGGAAGATATTTTAGAGATTAAGTCTCTTACAAAAGCTTGTGCTATCGCCATGCAGCAAAAAAATATTTTTCAATGGAATGCACAATATCCTTCGTTGAAAATTCTTCAAAAGGATATTGAAAACCGGGAATTATATGTTTTTGGAGAAAATAATTCCGTTCTGGGAATTATTGTACTCACTGATAGTATGGATAAAGAATATGAACCTGTTTCCTGGCTTACGCCCAAAAACAGCAAAAATTTGTATGTCCACCGGCTTGCCACTTCTCCAAGGCTTTGGGGAAAAGGGATTGGAAGAAAACTTATGGATTTTGCTGAAGATTTTGCCCAAAAAAACAATTATGATTCTATTCGGCTTGATACTTTTAGTAAAAACAAACGCAATAAGCGTTTTTATGAAGCACGCGGTTACAGCAAATTAGAAGATATTTATTTCCCTAAGCAAAGCTACTATCCTTTTCACTGTTATGAATTGGTGTTATAAAATTATTCCCCGGGCTTTCCCGATTTGAAATATTATATTTGATTTTTTTAAAGCCTGATTTTGGACGCTTCCATAAGTTTTAAGAGCATTAATAAAATAGCTATTCCCGCCATTATAGCAGGGATTGCAGAACCGCTTATTTCACTCACCGATATCGCCATCATAGGAAATGTAGATAAAAATCCGGTAGAAGCTTTGGCTGCTGCCGGTATTGTAGGGTCTTTTCTATCTGCAATTATCTGGATTGTGGCGCAAACGAAAACAGCAATCTCAGCCATCGTTTCCCAGCATTTAGGTGCTAAGAGACTAAATGCGGTAAAAACTCTGATTCCCCAGGCAATCGCATTCAATTTAATTCTCAGTCTAATAATCTATGCGGTTACCGCTATTTTTGCCAGGGCTATTTTTAGTGCTTACAATGCGGACGGACTCATTCTTCAGTATTCCAAAGAATACTATCAAATCCGGGCCATTGGCTACCCTCTAACGCTGGTAACTTTCGCTATTTTTGGTGTTTTTAGGGGCCTACAAAACACGCTCTGGGCTATGAAATGTAGTTTAACAGGAGCGATCATAAATGTAGTTCTCGATTATATTCTGGTGTATGGAGTGAAAGGTTATATTCCGCCGCTGCATTTAAAAGGTGCCGCTTTTGCCAGCCTTACCGCACAACTTGTAATGCTTATTATGGCGCTTTATTTCTTCTTTAAAAAAACCCCTTTCCATTTAAAACTGAGTTTTACCATTAATCCACGCCTTAAAGGCCTGCTTATTATGGCCGGCAATCTTTTTGTTCGGACCGCAGCACTTAATTTTGCCATTTATCTGGCCAATGCCTATGCCACCGGCTACGGTAAAAATTATATAGCCGCACAAAGTATTTTAATGAATATCTGGCTGTTTTTCTCGTTTTTTATAGATGGTTACGCTAATGCTGGAAACGCAATTGGTGGCAGATTACTTGGAGCTAAGGATTATAAGAACTTATGGGAACTCAGTAAAAAGATATGTAAATACGCCGTGCTAATCGCGTTGATTTTAATGGCGATCTGCGGAATCCTTTACAATCAAATAGGGTACTTATTCAATAAAGAAACCGCCGTATTAGGCTTATTTTCCTCTGTTTTCTGGATCGTTCTTCTCATGCAGCCGGTAAATGCAATCGCTTTTATGTTCGACGGAATATTTAAAGGTTTAGGAGAAGCCAAATACCTGCGGAATTTATTACTTGTGGCCACTTTCTTAGGATTTACTCCAGTACTACTGATTGCAGATCATTTCGATTTGAAATTATATGCGGTTTGGATCGCATTTTTTGTATGGATGCTTATTAGAAGCAGCGCCCTGGTAATTAAATTCCGAAGAAAATATCTACATAAAGAATTATAAGGTCTTGGGCTTTATCTTTACATTTGAAAAAATTGCAATGCATGAGTAGTTCATCTGAAAACGGAAGTTTATATACCCATATTCAAAATAAAGTTGCCACCATCGAATTTGGGCATCCTGCCAGTAATTCCTTTCCTTCTTCACTTTTGGAACGCCTTCAGAAAGAATTTGAAAAAGTTTCAGAAAATAAAGAAGTACACGTGATTGTTCTAAAATCTGAAGGTAAAAAAGCTTTTTGTGCCGGTGCTTCCTTCGATGAGCTTATGGCTATTGAAAATATGCAGCAGGGAAAACTATTTTTTGCGGGCTTTGCTAATGTAATTAATACCATGCGAGAATGTAAAAAGCTCATTATAGGCCGTATTCACGGAAAAACCGTTGGTGGTGGTGTTGGTCTTGCCGCAGCCTGCGATTATGCGATAGCTACCGATGATGCCGCCATAAAACTTTCTGAAATAAGCATTGGGATTGGGCCTTTTGTAATTGCACCCGCCGTAGAACGAAAAATTGGCACTGCTGCGTTTTCAGAACTGTCTCTGGCTGCCCACGAATGGAAAAATGCGTATTGGGCACGGGAAAAGGGATTGTATGCAAAGGTTTGTGAAACCCATACCCAACTTAATAAGGAAATAGAAATCCTTAGCGATAAACTTGCTTCTTATAATCCGGAAGCTCTTCTGGAAATGAAGCAACTCTTCTGGAAAGACACAGATCATTGGCCGGTATTACTGGAAGAAAGAGCTGCGATCTCCGGAGAATTGGTGCTCTCTGATTTTACCCGCAAGGCATTGGCCAAGTTTAAAAAATAAGTATATTGTAGAAACAACAATATGCACTCACTTTTACTTGCTTTCATTCAGGAAAATTCTACCTCAGCATATAAAGCAGGGTATGCGATTGGTCATTTTATTGAAGGCAACCTGTTTTTATTTTTTTTGGGAGTCCTCTTCGCCATCCTTATAATTTCTTACTTTGTTTTTTTCCGTAGAAAAAATTAGAGATACTTTAGTTATCTTTAAGGAAATCTGAATTTATGTGGTTACAACATCCTCCAGAACTTCCTAAAGATGAACCGGCAACTCCAACCCAACAATATGGATTTTCATTCTGGGAATTTCTGGATGCCAATAAATGGTATTTATTAACCATATTATTAATCCTGGCGATCTTTTTTCTGTCTCGCGCCTATTATAACCGGCGAAAATGATTTTTCAAAAGGAAGTACCTGTAAATGAAGACACTTACAATTTCTTCAACTTTTTTAGTGGAATGGGAATTTGGGTTTTGCTCGCCTTAGCTCTAATAGGAGTCTTTATTTATAAGAAATTCAAGAAATGATTCCTTTTCATTCAGAAATAAATTTAGCCACGAATGCAAGAATAATCTGATTTTTTATAACGAGAGGAACCAGGTAATGCATCACGAGAAGTTGAGATTGGAGAAGTTAATTGCCTTTCTTAGTTCAAGATGATTTAAAATTTATTCGTGCATTCGTGGCTTTTCCTTTTGTCGTCCTGAGCAAAATGGAAGGGTCAATCAAAACGTCCCGGCTACACCCGCTTACATTTTTATTGATGCATTTGCGGCAAAAGCAGATAAAGGTTTCCCTAAAATTTATTGAAGCACCCCGAGGTTTAACGGGTTTTTAACCAGCCGGTTATACTAAGCCTGGGGATTTTTACAGGTTTTACTTCATGCTCTAATAACTGACTTTCGAAAATCACCATTCTGCCCGGCAAAGGATAAATGGAAATTTCCTTTTCCAGATTTTCTTCTTCCACATAAATAACAAGTTCTCCCCCATTTTCCGGTTTCCAATTCTCTTCATTTAAGTAACAAACCATAGAAAGTTTCCGCCTGTCGTCATTCTGAAAGGTATCCAAATGCCGCTTATAAAAAGTTCCTTCCGGATATAACGCATAATGAAATTCCTTCTGAAGAATCCCCAAAAAACAGGTTTTATTCAAATAATTAACCAGGGAATTTATCCTGTTTACAAAAAAGTCCTTTTCATTTTCCCGGGCGGCGGCTTCATTTAACCAGTAAATAAAATCGCCCCGGATAGATTTGGCTATAGTTTCATTAAAATGATTCCCAATCGCTGCCTTTTTAAAATTATCGGCTTCGTAAGTTTGCAGTAAACCCGCTCTTAATTGCTTCACTTCTTCCTCATTAAAAAAGCCATCTACAATGCTATAGCTTTTTTCAAGAAGATCGGTAATGATCTGTTCGTATAACGGATTTTCTTTAAAATCCAGTTGCTCATACAATTCGGGTTCAGTATTCATTTTCACAATTTAAACAGGCAAATATACGTCGCGAATTTATAGGATTTTCAAAATTATGGAGCGCCAAAAAAACCAGTATCTTTGTAAAAATTTTTATTTTCATGAGCAAAATCAGGATCACCAAGCAGTTTTCATTTGAAACCGGGCACGCGCTTTACGGCTACGACGGGAAATGCAAGAATGTTCACGGCCATAGTTATAAACTTAGCGTTACCGTGATGGGATCTCCCATTACCGATTCGGAAAACGTAAAATTCGGGATGGTGATCGATTTTGGCGACCTGAAAAAAATTGTGAAATCACAAATTGTAGATAAGTTTGACCATGCTACCGTTTTCAACAAAAATACTCCGCATGTAGAGCTGGCAAAGGAACTCGAAAAACGGGATCACAATGTAATCCTGGTAGATTATCAGCCTACCAGCGAAAATATGGTGATCGATTTTGCAGCGAAAATCAGTAAAAATCTACCACCGCATATTCGGTTATTTTCGTTAAAACTTCAGGAAACCGACACTTCTTTTGCCGAGTGGTATGCTTCAGATAATTAGAGTAACACTAAATTTTAAAACACGACCTACTCTTCCTGAATTATAGTTTTGGGCTGAGATCTTAGATTTTTACAACTATTAAAAACTTTCAATTAACAATCAATCCCCTTTTACATTCTGGTGTCTATTCTTAATAGTTAGATATACCACTGAAGCTATTATTACGATAAAAAATATAATGTTAATAATTACCAGCGAGATTCCCAATCCCCCGTCCTTAGGTTGCTGAATAAACAAATCTCCTAATGAGGCGCCAATAGGCCTGGTAACAATAAATGCGATCCAAAAAGCTAAAACAGCGCCAATTACTTTGAAGTAGTATAAAATGCCCGATAAAATAAAAATTGAACCAAAAAGGATTAAAGAGTTCAAATAACCAAAATTCAAATATTCTGAAATTGTATCGCCAACGCCGGTTCCCAAAGCAAATGTGGTTAATACAATCCACCAGTAAAAAGTTTCCCGGGTATCGTTATTTATGGCATGAATAGAGAGACTGTGTTCTTTTTTATACCAAAAATAAAACAATAAGCCCATGGCTATTGCAAAAACAACATCCAGTATAAGCAAAGAAACATTTAACTGATCCACTAAAAGATCTGTTATTAATGTTCCTTCAATGCTCATCATTACGATTAATGACCAATATGAAGGGGGATAATATCTTTTTTGTTTAAAATTCCAATAGGTGACCCCAATGGTAATAACCCCCATTATAATGGCGGTTAATGTTAAGCCTAAATTTAAATTTTCCGAAACATAGTCAGCAGCCGTTTCACCTACAGTTGTTGAAAATATTTTTATAATCCAAAATAAAAAACCTAAACTAGCGACCCTGTTTACTGTTTCGTTCTTCATAATCTAACTTTTAATTTCTGAAAGATTTATTTTATAAAGTTAGCTATCAATTCTAAATTAATTTTGAAGTAGAAATTTATGCATCTTCCATTTAATGAAAAGAACAGATAGGTTTTTTGGAAACCTTACAGCTGCTATAGGCAGACCTCATTTTAAATTATTTATATTTACATCTCTTAATCCCGTTAAATGAATATTCCAAAAGGCAAAAAAGTTTATTTTTCCAGCGATAACCATTTAGGTGCACCCACACCAGCTAAAAGCCGGGAGCGGGAAGCTATTTTTATAAAATGGCTGGATGAAATAAAAGAAGATGCCGCGGCTATTTTTCTTTTAGGAGATCTGTTCGACTTTTGGTTCGAATATAAAAGCGTGGTGCCAAAAGGCTTTGTACGGGTTTTGGGGAAACTTGCCGAAATTCGTGACAGCGGAATTCCCATCCATTTTTTTGTTGGCAACCACGATTTATGGATGAACGATTATTTTGAAACCGAACTAAACATTCCCGTTTACCATTCCCCAAAAGAATTTGTTTTCAATAACAAAACATTTCTAATAGGCCATGGCGATGGTCTGGGCCCCGGCGACAAAGGATATAAACGTATGAAAAAGGTTTTTATAAATCCTTTTTCAAAATGGCTGTATCGCTGGCTTCATCCCGATATTGGAGTTCCCCTTGCGCAACATTTATCGCTTAAAAATAAAATGATTTCCGGGGTGGAAGATCAGAAGTTTCTGGGCGAAGATAACGAGTGGCTAATACAGTACTGCAAACGAAAACTGGAAACCAAACATTACGATTATTTCCTCTTTGGCCACAGGCATTTGCCCTTGGAGATTAAGCTAAATGAAAATTCAAAATACATTAATACCGGCGACTGGATTAGTCATTATACCTATGCAACTTTCGACGGCACGAGCTTACAGCTCGAAAAACTGAACTCCTAGGCGGTTATATCCTTCAGTTTTAACTGAAGTGAAACATTTCCATTCCACTCATTTTCGTCTATACAATACGCCGCTTTAAAGGTTTTTTCTTCCGTTATAAAGTGACATTTGGATCCTATATTGAATCCAATAGCATCAAAAGCCTTATTGGAATCGAGTTGTTTTACCCTGCACTTTAAGTGAAGATCTTCTTCGCCCACGCATTTTCCAAAACCGGTATCCTTTAGGTCTTGGGTTATAAAAACCGGCGACATGTTTCCCGGCCCAAAAGGGGCAAATTGTTTTAGAATTCTATAGAATTTCGGGATGATATCAGATAAATTGAGTTCGGCATCTATTGTTATTTCCGGTGTTAGCAGGGTCTTATCGATGTTTCCCGAGACCACTTCTTCAAATTTATCTTTAAATTTTTGATATTGTTCTTCTAGCAGCGTGAGTCCGGCGGCGTACTTGTGACCTCCAAATTGCTCGATATGTTCGCTGCAGGCTTCCAGAGCATCGTACACATCAAAACCTTTGACCGATCGCGCCGATGCCGCCAGTTTTTCGCCACTTCTGGTAAAAACAAGCGTCGGGCGATAATAGGTTTCGGTTAAACGCGAAGCAACGATCCCAATAACGCCTTTATGCCAGTTTTCCTGATACACCACCGTAGTAAATCGTTCCTGCTCTCCCAGATTTTCTATCTGTAACAAAGCTTCCCGGGTGATTTGCTTATCGGCATCTTTTCTGTCTGCATTGTAATTTTCTATTTCTGAGGCAAAGATGGAAGCTGTCTCGGCATCTTCTTCAGTTAAAAGATTTACGGCATGAAGGCCATGTTTCATTCTTCCGGCCGCATTAATTCGGGGAGCAATTATAAAAACCACATCGGTAATAGTTAGTGTTTCCTTTTTTACCTGATTTAAAATTGCCTGAAATCCAGGCCGGGGAGCAGTATTAATTACATGAAGTCCATGATAGGCCAAAATGCGATTTTCTCCCGTAATAGGCACAATATCGGCACCAATTGCTGTAGCCACTAAATCTAGATATGGCAACAACATATCGATAGGAAGGTTTTTTTTCTGAATCCAGGCCTGCATCAGTTTAAACCCGATCCCACAACCGCATAATTCCTTGTAAGGATATTCACAATCTTCCCTTTTAGGGTCTAAAACTGCGACCGCTTTTGGAATTTCACTTCCGGGCCGGTGGTGGTCGCAAATAATAAAATCGATATTTTTTTTGGAAGCATAGGCTACTTTTTCAATAGCCTTTATTCCGCAGTCCAGAGCTATAATAAGGCTTATTTCGTTATCTGCCGCGTAATCTATCCCTTTATAAGACACCCCGTAGCCTTCGTCGTACCTGTCCGGGATATAAGTTGCTACATTAGGATAAAAACTCTTCAAAAAAGAAGAAAGTAAGGCAACACTGGTGGTGCCATCCACATCATAATCGCCAAAAACAAGAATATTTTCTTCATTTTCTATGGCGGCTTCTATACGGGCTATCGCCAAATCCATATCCTTCATTAGGAAAGGGTCGTGGAGATCGTCCAGTGAGGGCCGAAAGAATTTTTTTGCTTCTTCAAAAGTGGTGATTCCCCGCTGCACCAGTAGAGAAGTAATGGGCTTCCCTATTCCGAGTTCCCTTGCCAGTTGGGCAACAATTTCGTTATCGGGTTTTGGCTTAATGGTCCAGCGCATTGAAATGTTTAAAATGAAATGGAAATAAAAGTAAGTCAAAAAGAAGCAAAATTATTTAATTGTAATCATATGAAAGCGTAATGCCAGATTGTTTCGCTGTCACAGGCCCTAGGGCAGGTTCAGGGTGACGATGGAATAAAATTAGGCAAAATTATTGGCTGTTGCGTCCTGAAACTACAATAACAATCTCTCCTTTGGGAAGATTTTCAGTAAAATGTTCAAGCACCTCGGCAGCAGTTCCTCTCACCGTTTCTTCAAACATTTTACTGATTTCCCGGGATACCGAAACACGTCTTTCTTCTCCAAAATATTCAGAAAAATGCTTTAATGTTTTAAGCAATTTATGGGGAGATTCATAAAAAATGATGGCCCGGCTTTCTTCAGCTAAAATTTTTAGCCGGGTTTGCCGGCCCTTTTTAACTGGCAAAAACCCTTCAAATACAAATTTATCATTCGGAAACCCGCTGTTTACAAGGGCCGGCACAAAAGCAGTAGCACCCGGCAAACAGTCCACTTCTACTCCGGCTTCCACACAGGCCCGGGTAAGCAAAAATCCCGGATCACTGATAGCAGGAGTTCCCGCATCGCTTATTAAAGCAAAGGTTTCGCCCGTTTGCATTCTTTTTACCAGGCTGTCCACCGTTTTATGCTCATTATGCATATGGTGGCTAAGCATTGGTGTGTTTATTTCAAAATGTTTTAAAAGTTTTCCGCTGGTCCTGGTATCTTCCGCTAGAATATAATCTGCTTCCTTTAAGATCCTGATTGCTCTAAAGGTAATATCCTCAAGATTCCCAATAGGAGTGGGAACCAAATATAATTTCCCCATCAAAAATGGATTTTTAATCGAATTTATTTTTCACGTGCTCCATAAAGCGTTTTTCGTGTTCTTCTTTTCCTTCCCAGTTCTGATAATCGGGTTTTACTACCAGTTGTATAAACTTATTGGCTTCTTCCAGATTATCGAAAGTGTTTAATTGGGAAACCACACGATTGTAATCTGTGGCGTTTCCATTAAAAAGATATCGAATAAAAGAAAGTCGTTCGTTTAATCCTATATTAATCCCTTTTTTCAATCGATCGTTCAGGGAACGTGGACGTTCTTTTTCCTTTTTGCCTACAGGTTCGAAATTGGGCAAATTATCATAATCTACCCCAACATCACGAAAATCTTTCTTTTTCTCCTCGGAAAAGTTTGCCGGTTTTTTAGCTGTCCCGTTCCTGGGCATGATATTTTGTAGCATATTTTCAACACCCTGAGCTTCGGAAGGCATTTGCGCAACTATATCTTTTATTTTTTCGGTATTGGGCTCTGTAATGGCATCAGCATCGTTGTATTCTGTGCCATCGGGAAGATATTCGTCTTTTTCTTTTCTCTTGCCCGTCTTTTTTTCCACCTTTTGCTCCGATGCCGACTTGGGCGGTTGGAGCGAATCTTCTACTAAAGAAGATGAAGCGGAAAGAGAAGCAATATTTTCTTCAGCAAAAGCAAGAACAGTTAATTTTTCATATAACTGCCGCGCTTTCTGCTTAAGGCCAGAAAGATTTTTTCCTTCTGAATTTTCAATTATTTTATGGGCCAGTTCTTTAAGTTCGGCTTCTACTTCTTTTTTCATTTCAGCATTCTTTTAATTATTCAAAATACGAGGAGCGAAAGGGGCAATAATTTAACAAATTCTACCCAGCTTTTTCGCAATCTTGTTTTAAATGATTCACAAATTTTAAGGAACCTCCTCTGCCAGCGCATTGTATTTTTAATAAATTTGTTACACCTTTAAGCGAATTTGGGATTTTCCCTTTTTCGGCACCTGAAAATTACAAAATGTTTCTCGAAAATACAGTAAATCACAAAGAGCAATTTGGTTGGATCGAGGTAATTTGCGGTTCTATGTTTTCCGGTAAAACCGAAGAACTAATACGTAGACTGAAAAGAGCCAAATTTGCCCGGCAAAAAGTAGAGATTTTTAAACCCGCTATAGATACTCGTTATCATGAAGAAATGGTGGTGTCTCACGATGCCAACGAAATACGATCTACCCCGGTTCCCGCCGCTTCGAACATCCGCTTACTGGCAGATGGCTGCGATGTTGTAGGAATAGATGAAGCCCAGTTTTTTGATGAAGAAATTGTGACTGTTTGTAACGACCTTGCCAACCAGGGAATCCGCGTAATTGTTGCCGGCCTTGATATGGATTTTAAAGGAAATCCTTTTGGCCCCATGCCTCATTTAATGGCTACCGCCGAGTATGTTACCAAAGTGCACGCAGTTTGTACGCGTACGGGAAATCTTGCTCAATACAGTTATCGTAAAGCGGTGAACGACGACCTGGTATTTCTTGGTGAAAATGAAGAATATGAACCCCTTAGCCGGGCGGCCTATTATAAAGCCATGATGCGCGAAAGAGTGAAAAATTATAATGTTAACAATCCCGAAACCGTAGAACCTGAAAAAAAGAAGATTGATGCAAAAAACCCGTGAGACCATTCTGGAAATAGATTTAGGAGCGCTGGCACATAACTATAGATTTATGCGTTCCCAACTAAAAGAAGGTGTGAAAATGATGGGAGTGGTAAAAGCCTACGGTTATGGAAGTGAGTCTGTAGAAATAACAAAAAAACTCAGTGAGCTTGGCATAGATTATCTGGCGGTAGCCTATACTCACGAAGGAGTTGCACTTAGAAAAGCGGGCATAGAAAAACCTATTTTGGTGCTCCATCCGCAGTCTGTTAATTTTGAAGCGATCATAGAAAATTGCCTGGAGCCTAATATCTACAGTAAGTTTGTGCTTCGGGAATTCGTGAAAACCGCCGAAAAACTTAAGCAGAAAAAATATCCTGTTCATTTAAAACTCAACACCGGGCTTAACCGCCTGGGATTTGATCCTGATGAAGTTTCCCTTATCATCGAAAAATTTCAGCTGACCGAATCGGTCAAGGTAAAAGGGATTTTTTCTCATCTGGCGGCTAGCGAAGATTGGAAGGAGCGGGAATTTACTTTAAAACAAATAAACAGTTATAGGGAAATGGCCTCTAAACTCATTGACGGATTGGGCTACTCGCCTATTCTTCATTTGTGCAATACGTCAGGGATTTTTAATTATCCCGAAGCAGCTTTTGACATGGTCCGTACAGGCATTGGTTTATATGGCTTCGGAAATGAACCCGAACTAGATGAAAAATTGAAGCCTATAGGAACTTTAAAAACTATTATTTCTCAAATCCACCATTTAGAAAAAGGAGATTCCGTAGGCTATAACCGCGCGTTTATAGCTTCAGAAAAAACAAAAACCGCAACCCTGCCTATAGGTCATGCAGATGGCATTAACCGGCAATACGGAAATGGAAAGGCAGGAGTAATCATAAACGGAAAGTATGCACCCATTATTGGCAATGTGTGTATGGATATGCTCATGGTGAATATCACCGGAATTGAATGCGAAGAAGGCGACGAGGTAATAATTTTTGGGGGCCCTCAACACGCAACAAAATTTGCAGAAAAAGGGAATACCATCTCTTACGAACTTATTACCGGGATTTCGCAACGTGTTGAACGACATATAATTCCGGAATAATTTATATATTGAACTCATTATAACTAACTAAATTAAATTTATATGGGATTCTTTAGTGATTTTAAAGCCTTTTTATTTAAAAAGGATATTATCACCCTGGCTACTGCGGTAGTTATAGGTGCAGCTTTTAATAAAATTGTGGCTTCGGTAGTTGCCGATGTTATTATGCCGCTTATTGGGGTGATTACCGGAGGTGTCGATTTTACTCAAAAGTTTATATCGCTAGATGGCAATCATTATGATACCCTCGAAGCGGCCACAAAAGCAAATGCCGCGGTGATTACCTACGGAAATTTAATCCAGGCCATTATCTATTTTATAATTGTGGGCTTATTTATTTTTGTAATCCTTCGCAACTATGAAAAAACTAAAAAGAAGGAAGAAGAGGCTGCTCCTGCACCAGCCGGACCAACCCAGGAAGAATTGCTTATAGAAATTCGAGACGAATTGAAGAAACAGAATTCTTAATTTTCCTCACCCGTAACTGCGTAAAAGGCAGTTACGATCTCTCCCAAGGAGATATAATTTAAAAATTGGATTAAAGAAAGCGCGTTTTTCACCGCTTCATTACATAGTTTAACCAGTAAACCCCCGTCCTTCGGGGGTTCTTTTTTAACAAAAAACACAATTGCGTTGTAAATATAACTTTTGGATGAATTTGAGAGGATTCTGAGTTAAATATTTTAGATTGTATAATACCTTTGTGGCCTCATCCGGAATCTCGTAAGAAGTTCTGGAGGCTGTTTAAAAAGTGGTATTTCGTCTAGCTGAACTTGTTCCAGCTTCTAATTTTGTACAATTTTCAGGAAATTAAGGTCCTAAAACCAGTTCAGGATAACGACAACCCTCATTTTGAGACAGCTTCAAAAAAATGAATTTTTAAAAACAATTCTTAGCTAAAAACTAAGATTTTAAAACTTTTATATGAAAATAGCAGTAGTTGGCGCTACCGGAATGGTAGGAAATGTAATGCTGAAAGTTCTTGAAGAACACAATTTTCCGGTAACCGAATTATATCCGGTTGCTTCAGAAAAATCTATAGGCAAGGAAATTAGTTTTAAGAATAAAAAATATAAAGTGATAGGCCTGCAGGAAGCGGTAGCTATTAAACCCGATATAGCATTATTTTCAGCAGGCGGTGAAACCTCTCTGGAATGGGCTCCTAAATTTGCAGAGGCTGGAACCATTGTTATCGATAATTCTTCGGCCTGGAGAATGGATCCTTCAAAAAAACTTATAGTTCCAGAGATTAACGGCAGTGCGATCTCTTCCGAAGATAAAATTATTGCCAATCCAAACTGCTCTACCATTCAGCTGGTAATGGCGTTAAAACCGCTTCACGATTTGTACAAAATAAAGAGAGTAGTTATTTCCACGTACCAGTCTATTACAGGGACCGGGGTAAAGGCAGTTCGCCAGCTGGAAAATGAATACAAAAATGAAAAGGGCGAAATGGCGTATCCCTACCCTATTCACCGCAACGCCATCCCGCATTGCGATGTTTTTATGGAAAATGGCTACACCAAAGAAGAGATGAAACTGGTTAATGAAACCAAAAAAATTCTTCAGGATGATACTATAAATGTTTCGGCGACCGCCATTCGTATTCCCGTGGTAGGCGGCCACAGCGAATCGGTTAATATTGAATTTGAAGCAGATTTTGATGAAAATGAGGTTCGCAAAGCCCTTAATGATTTTCCTGGTGTCATTGTTCAGGATAATCCTACGGTAAATTCATACCCGATGCCAATTTATGCTGAAGGAAAAGATGATGTTTTTGTAGGTAGAATCCGTAGAGATTACTCCCAGCCAAACACCTTGAACATGTGGATTGTTGCCGATAATTTGCGAAAAGGCGCAGCCACCAATGCGGTACAAATCGCACAATATTTAATTAAAAATGAACTGGTTTAATTTTTTCAAATAAGAATTGGTTAAAAAACTGTAAATTACAACTGGAAACTAATACTTTAGAAAGTTGTAATTATGAAAAAATTAATCACCGGAATTATAGCAGCAGGAGTCTTATTTCCTGCTGTCGTTTTTTCCCAAAATCAGGAGAATTCTAATTTGAAATACCCAGAGACCAAAAAAGTAGATACCGTAACCGATTATTTTGGAACCAAGGTTAAAGATCCTTATCGCTGGCTGGAAAACGACCGAAGTGCGGAAACCGAAGACTGGGTAAAGGCAGAGAACAAGGTAACTTATAATTATCTGGAAAAAATCCCGTATCGGCAGCAACTCAATAAACGGCTTTCGCAATTATGGAATTATGAAAAGCTGGGAGCTCCCCATAAAGAAGGAGACTACTTCTATTTTTCAAAAAACAACGGACTTCAGGATCAATACGTGGTTTACCGTAAAAAAACAAAAGATGGGGAGGCTGAAGTATTTTTAGACCCGAATAAATTCAGTGACGATGGAACCACTTCCTTAAGCGATCTTAGTTTTTCAGAAAACGGAAAACTTGCCGCTTACAGTATTTCTGAAGGAGGAAGCGACTGGCGAAAAGTGATTATTATAGATGCGGAAAACCGCCAGCAAACAGAAGATACGCTTCAGAATATAAAATTTAGTGGTATTTCCTGGAAAGGAAATGAAGGATTTTACTATTCGAGTTATGCCAAACCAGAAGGAAACAGGCTTTCGGCAAAGACCGATCAGCACCGATTATTTTACCACAAACTGGGCTCACCGCAAAGCGATGATCAATTAATTTATGGCGGGACCCCGGAGCAAAAACACCGTTATGTAGGAGGATATGTGAGCGAAGACAACCATTATCTGTATATCTCGGCCAGGAATTCAACTTCGGGCGGCGAGCTTTATTTGATGGATCTTACCAAAGAAAACCCGGAACTGGTAACTATTATTGGCAACGATAAAACCGACACTTACGTGCTGGACAACAGGGGCAGCAAACTCTATATAGTTACCAACCTGGATGCTCCAAACCAACGCATTGTTACTGTAGATGCGGCGAATCCTTCCCCCGAAAACTGGAAAGATTTTATTGCCGAGACCGAAAATGTTTTGAGTCCTTCCACAGGCGGAGGCTATATTTTTGCGAATTATATGAAAGATGCCGTTTCCCAAATAAAACAATACGATTATGATGGGAATTTGGTTAGAGATGTAGATTTACCCGGCGTAGGTTCCGTAGGAGGTTTCAGCGGAAAAAAAGATACCGACCCTCTTTACTATTCCTTTACCAATTACGTAACTCCCGGAACTATCTACAGCTACGATCCGGCTACGGGAAAATCTGAATTGTATAACAAACCGGATATCGATTTTAATCCTTCAGATTACGAGAGCAAGCAGGTTTTTTATACTTCAAAAGACGGGACAAAAATCCCGATGATTATTACCTACAAAAAAGGAATAAAACTGGACGGAAAAAACCCGACTATGCTATATGGTTACGGCGGATTCAATATCAGCCTTACTCCTTCTTTCAGTATAACCAACGTGGTGTGGATGGAACAGGGCGGAGTTTATGCCGTTCCTAATTTACGCGGCGGTGGAGAGTATGGAAGAAAATGGCACGATGCAGGTATAAAAATGAAAAAACAGAATGTTTTTGACGATTTTATCGCCGCGGCAGAATATCTCATCAAAAATAATTATACTTCCAAAGATTATCTTGCCATTCGTGGCGGGTCTAACGGCGGCCTTCTGGTAGGAGCCACAATGACGCAGCGTCCCGATTTAATGAAGGTCGCCTTACCTGCAGTGGGAGTTATGGATATGCTTAGATACAACAAATTTACCGCAGGTGCAGGATGGGCTTACGATTATGGAACTGCCGAAGACAGCAAGGAAATGTTTGAATACCTGTATCATTACTCTCCCGTTCATAATGTGAAAATGGGTGTGCATTATCCCGCGACATTAATTACTACCGGAGATCACGACGATCGAGTGGTTCCTGCGCATTCTTTTAAATATGCAGCACAGTTACAGGCTAAACAGGGTGGAGATGCTCCCATACTTATTCGTATTGAAACAAAAGCCGGGCACGGCGCCGGAAAGCCTACGGCAATGATTATAGATGAATATGCCGATTTGTTTGCCTTTACTTTCTACAATATGGGATACAAGGAACTTCCTAAAAAAGAAGAAATAATAGAAAAAATAAAAGGTTAATCCTAATACAAAAGCTGTTTTGAAGATTCCACAACGTCAGGCTGAATTTATTTCAGCTTCTTGTAAAAGAAAGACGGGAACTCAAAACAGCTTTTTCTTTTTTTTAAAGCCTTCTATTTTTTTATTTTACCCTAAATCTTTTTTAAATGCTACAGCTTAAAAATGTTTCTTTCGCCTACGACAAGGAACCGATATTAAAGAATATCAGTTTTAAGGCTGAAAAAGGGAAAATCATATCGATTATTGGCGAAAGCGGCTGCGGAAAAAGTACACTTTTAAAAGTTATTTACGGGTTGCTTCAGCCCACAGGTGCTATTTCCTGGAGAGATCAAAAAATGTTAGGCCCAGATTTTAATCTGGTTCCCGGCGAACCCTTTATAAAATACCTGGCACAGGATTTCGATTTAATGCTCCCCTTGAGTGTGGCCGATAATGTGGGGAAATACCTCAGCAATATGTATCCAATTAAGAAAAAGCGGCGAATAAAAGAATTGCTGGAAATTGTAGAAATGGATGATATGGCCGGCACTAAAACCAGGCTCTTAAGCGGCGGACAGCAGCAAAGGGTGGCTTTGGCCAGAGCACTGGCCCAGGAACCGGAAATTTTACTGCTGGACGAACCATTTAGTCATATCGATCATTTCAGAAAAAATAATTTACGCCGGCGTATTTTTGAATATTTAAAAGAAAAAGAGATCACCTGTCTCGTTGCAACCCACGATATTACTGATGCGCTTTCATTTGCAGACGAAACCATCGTTCTAAAAAATAAAGGGATTTATGCCAAAGCGCATCCGCAAAAATTATATAAAGACCCGCCAAATAAATATGTGGCCTCTTTATTCGGAGATGTAAATGAAGTGATGCTGAAGGATCTTCTGCCTTCTGAAAATAGCCGCAAAAAACTGATTTTTTATCCTGAAGAAATCCAGATAACAAGCAATTCTGAAATCCATGCGGAAGTAATTGAGAGTTATTTTAAGGGAGATAACTGGCTGATAAAAGCAAAACTGAACTCACAAACTATCTTTCTGGAACACCCGAAAACTTTGGAAAAAGGAAAGAAAATTCATTTAAAGATTTCAAAAAAACTTATAAAATCCAGATTATAAACATCAATTCACTTCCAGAATTTTAACCTGATTTCCGTTAAAGGGAAACTCGTCTCCTTTGGTTTTATTCAGCAAAAGTTTAGCAATGGGAGAATTGGCACCCACAGCATAAAACTTTTCGTTTTTTAACTGAATTTGCCCGGCAGGAATACATATAAAATAATTGGCTATGTTGGTTTTTACCAGACTTCCCAGCTGAATATTTTTAGAGCTATGTCTGGATTTGGCCACTTTCAGGATAGCTTCCAGTTTCTTAAATTCTGAAAGATGAAGAGAAAGTTTATTCCATTCGGCATTAATCATTTCACGACCAGTCTCGTATTTATCTCCTGCGCTGCTTTTGGTTTCGTTTTCCAGATCGCTTTCGAGATCCTTTAGGACTGTTGAAATTCTTTCAAGCCGTTCTTCTACATATTGCCCGCATTGGATAAATAATTGATCTTTTATGCCCATTTTTATTTTTTAGCAGTGGAATTAGATAAGTAATAATAGATTTGGACTCCGTTCAACCTGTGCTGTTGTTTTATTCCAAACTGAATTTCCCGTAATGCTGCATTTGGGTTACGATCCAGTTTTTGCGCTGCTGGATATAATTACTAGCAGGATTTGCCCGGTAGCCCCTCGGATTTGGAAGAATAGCAGCCAGGGCAGCCGCTTCAGAAGACGATAATCTCGCAGCCGATTTCTGAAACCAGAAATGAGATGCAGCTTCGGCACCATAGATAGATTTTCCCATTTCAACAGAATTCAGATAAACCTCCAGGATTCTTTTTTTACCCCAGACCATTTCTATCATAAAAGTAAAATAGGTTTCAAGACCTTTACGAACCCAGTTTCTCCCCGGCCATAAAAATACATTTTTGGCTGTCTGCTGTGAAATTGTACTCGCCCCGTGGACCCTTTTCCCCTTTTTATTATGGTCTATCGCTTTTTCAATCGCCTTAAAATCGAACCCATGATGCACTAAAAAATTCTGATCTTCACTGGAAATTACCGCAAGCTGTAAATTAGGAGAAATCTTTTCTATAGGCTGCCAGTCATGCTTTATAAGTTCATCTGGATGCTCAAAATGCCTTATCGCCATAAGTGGGGTGAAGGGCACGGGAACCCATTTAAAAATTACTACTGCCAATACACTCAGTGCAAACAGGTATAAAAATAACTTCAGGAAAAATTTTAAAATACGCTTCATTCGTTTACTAAATTAGCCAGATCTCTCCCAATTAAACTTCCTATGGCCACACCCATTCCACCAAGGCGGACACCGCAAAATACATTTTCTGAGATCGATTTTATCACCGGCTTATTTTGGGTTCCCACTCCCATAATCCCGCTCCATCTTCTATCTATTTCAAACGCGGTTTTAGGAAGGATTACGGTTTTAAGCAATTCTTCCAGTTTATTCTGAATTAAGGCTGTTTCCTGAATCTCTGTGGTTTCTTCTCCTTTTAAATCGAGGTTTCTGCCGCCGCCAAATAAAATCCTATCGTCGATATTTCTGAAGTAATAAAAGCCTTTATCCAGGTGAAAAGTACCTTTAATTGAAAGATTTTTGATGGGTTTAGTAATAAGTACCTGGGCTCTTGCAGGTTTTACCTCGTCTATTCCCAGTTGGGAGGCGAAGCCATTGGTGGCGATAAAAAATTTACGGGTGGTGAATTCAAATTTATCGGTGTAAATTTTAACCTCATCTCCGTTTTCACAAAAATTCTGAATCGTTATATTATTAAGGATTTTTATTCCCTTTTCCTGTACCTTCTGAAGCAGGGCAAGCATCATTTTCCCCGTATTTAGCTGGCCTTCAAATTTATTATAAATAAGTTCCCGCTGAATATCTCCAAATTTGAAATTATTCGCACAGGTTTCAAAAACATCTTCGCCAAAAATGGGCAATAACAGGTTGTTTATTTTCTCAAGCTGTTCTTTGCATTCCTGAAACAGGGAAGTATCTTTCCGGGAAAAAAGTTCGTAACCACCATTTTCGTGATAATCGATGGTGGTATCTCCAAGATTACTGCGCAATAGTTCGAGTCCTTCCAGCCGTTGTTCTATAAGTTTTAGAACCTCTTCTTCAGAATGAGTTTTAAGATCATCCAAAATTTCCGAAAGGCTTCCAAAACAGGCAAAACCTGCGTTCTTCGTACTCGCACCATTGGGTAAAAGTCCGCGTTCCAGAATTAAAATATTCGCATTAGGAAATCGCTTTTTCAGATTTAATGCACAGTTAAGTCCGGTAATTCCGCTACCGGCAATGGTAAAATCTACATTGGAAATCCAGGAATCATATTCCCAGTACGAAAAATTCATATTACAAATTTAAAATCTGAAATTAGTGAAAGTTTTTAGATATAAAAAAAGCCTCACGTTAAAGAACGCAAGGCTTTTTGTGATTTTTGGTTTATCAATTTAGCCAGAATTGAAGATATTTCGACTCCGCTCAACCTGACATTGTTAATAGATATCAATTTTATTCCTCTTCAGGCGGTGGATCCATTTTAAAAGTATCCATAAATGCGGTGGTATAATTACCATCTACATAATCGGGATGATCCATAAGCTGGCGATGGAAAGGAATCGTGGTTTTTACCCCTTCAATTACAAATTCATCTAAAGCCCGCTTCATTTTATTGATGGCTTCTTCGCGGGTTTGTGCCGTAGTTACGAGTTTCGCGATCATGGAATCGTAGTTTGGAGGGATGGAATATCCGCTGTAAACGTGGGTATCAATTCGAACCCCATGACCTCCGGGAGCGTGTAAATTGGTAATCTTACCGGGTGAAGGCCTGAAGTTGTTGTAAGGATCTTCGGCATTAATCCGGCATTCAATAGAGCACAACTGAGGGAAATAATTTTTCCCTGAAATCGGTACTCCGGCGGCAACCAGAATTTGTTCCCTTATCAGGTCGTAATCTATTACCTGCTCGGTAATAGGGTGTTCTACCTGGATACGGGTATTCATTTCCATAAAATAGAAGTTCCTGTGTTTATCTACCAGAAATTCTACTGTACCTGCTCCTTCATATTTAATATATTCTGCAGCTTTTACTGCGGCTTCGCCCATTTGTTTCCGAAGTTTATCGGTCATAAATGGCGATGGGGTTTCTTCGGTTAGTTTTTGATGCCGGCGCTGGATGGAACAATCTCTTTCAGACAGATGACAGGCTTTTCCGCTGCTATCACCAACGATCTGAATTTCTATATGGCGAGGTTCTTCTATGAGTTTCTCCATATACATGCCATCGTTCCCAAAGGCTGCGCCCGCTTCCTGACGTGCAGAATCCCAGGCCGCCTGAAGGTTTTCTTCTTTGTAAACGGCACGCATACCTTTACCTCCACCTCCGGCAGTAGCTTTCAGCATTACGGGAAATCCCATATCCTTGGCAACTTGAAGACATTCTTTATAATCTTTAAGAATCCCGTCTGATCCCGGAATACAGGGAACTCCAGCAGCCATCATAGTAGCTCTCGCCGAAGCTTTATCTCCCATTTTATCGATCATTTCGGGGCTTGCACCAATAAATTTCACGCCGTGCTCCGCACAAATTTTCGAAAATTTGGAATTTTCAGAAAGAAATCCGTAACCGGGATGAATCGCATCGGCATTGGTGATTTCTGCCGCTGCCATGATATTCGAAATTTTTAAGTAAGAAAGATTACTCGGAGGAGGACCTATACATACTGCTTCATCTGCAAACCGCACATGTAAACTTTCGGCATCGGCCGTGGAATAAACCGCAACGGTTTTTATTCCCATCTCCCGGCAGGTTCTAATTACGCGCAGGGCGATTTCTCCTCTATTGGCAATCAATATTTTTTTGAACATAACTTTATTTTTTTTACCCAATCAGTAAGATTAATTACCTGAAACAGGGAGCGGTTATGACGGATCGATTAAAAATAATGGCTGGTCGAATTCTACCGGTGAAGAATCATCTACCAGAACTTTCACTATTTTTCCGGATACTTCACTTTCAATCTCGTTGAATAATTTCATAGCCTCGATCACACAAAGTACATCGCCTTCTTTAATAGAATCACCAACTTCAACAAACACAGATTTATCTGGGGAAGGTTTTCTGTAAAAGGTTCCTATAATAGGTGATTTTACCGTTACATATTTGGAATCTTCCTCAGGTGATTTTGCTTCGCTTTCTCCAGAAGCCGAAGGTTGCTGCGGAGCAGGAGTAGGTGCCTGCTGTTGTTGTTGCGGCATTTGGGGCATTTGTGCGCCCATAGGCATTTGCTGAATATAGGTAGTTTCCTTTTCTTCAGTTCCTGTTTTAATGGTGATTTTCACATCGTCCATCTCAAGTTTTACCTCACTAGCGCCCGATTTCGCGACAAACTTGATTAAATTCTGAATTTCTTTTAAATCCATAATATAAAATTGTTGTTTATTAAGAATTATAGGCCCATTTCAAATAGATGGATCCCCAGGTAAATCCGCCTCCAAAGGTGGCGAAAATAATATTATCTCCTTTGTGTAGTTTCGATTCAAAATCACTTAGCAGAAGTGGAAGTGTAGCTGATGTAGTATTTCCGTAACGTTCAATATTCATAAGCACTTTTTCCTGATCTAATCCCATCCTGTTGGCAGTGGCATTTACAATACGTTGATTAGCCTGATGGGCGACTAACCAGTTTACGGTATCTTTATTTAAATTATTTCGTTTCATGATCTCCTCGCTAACATCGGCCATATTGGAAACAGCAAATTTAAAAACTGTTTTTCCATCCTGAGTAACGAAATGCAGTTTTTTTGCTACCGTAATTTCTGTTGGAGGTCTTAATGACCCTCCCGCTTCAATTTTTAAGGATTCTCTTCCTATACCATCACTTCTTAGAATTTCATCCTGTAACCCTAAACCTTCAGTATTAGGTTCAAAAAGCGCAGCTCCTGCTCCATCTCCAAAGATGATACAGGTAGTTCTGTCTGTATAATCAATTATAGAAGACATTTTATCGGCTCCTATTAAAAGGACTTTTTTGTATCTCCCAGCTTCAATATAGGCCGCAGCCGTGGACATTCCATATAAAAATCCTGAACAGGCTGCCTGTAAATCGTATGCAAAGGCATTGGTTGCTCCAATTTCTGTAGCAACATATACAGCGGTAGATGCTACCGGAAGATCTGGAGTAGCCGTTGCCAATAATACCAGATCTATTTCTTTTGGGTCGAGATTGGATTTTTCAATTAAATTCTGTGCAGCCTTAATGGCAAGAAAAGATGTTCCCTTTTCCGGATCTTTGAGGATATGTCTTTCTTTGATCCCCGTTCGGGTCGTTATCCATTCATCATTAGTATCAACCATTGTTTCCAACATTTTATTGGTTAATACATCCTCGGGTACGTAGCCACCTACAGCGGTAATTGCTGCCGTGATTTTATTCATAAAAAACAGAATTTTATTAGCCTAGGTTTAGGGCGTGCCTAATCTAGGAATAAGAAATTTACTAAAATTTCTTTGAAACGGGTTGCAAATTAAGGCCTTTTTAGGACTTATTCAACTTAAAGCAAAAAACTCCCACAATGTGAGAGTTTATAACTTTTAGAATTCAGCTTCAATTAAGCTTCTACTTCTTCAGTATTATCGATTAACACCTGTCCACGATAGTATAATTTACCTTCATGCCAGTGTGCTCTGTGGTACAAATGTGCTTCTCCTGTAGTAGGATCTTTGGCAATTTGCGGAACAGAAGCCTTATAATGTGTTCTTCTTTTATCTCTTCTGGTTTTAGAGGTTTTTCTCTTAGGATGTGCCATTGCTATGTATTATTTATCGTTTAATAAGTTTTTTAATTTATCCCACCGCGGATCGATATCCTCATCCGGGCTTTGTTCATCACTTTTATGAGCTTTATCGGGGCTCAATTCTTCTAATTTATCAAGTACTTCACTTTTTAAACTCCCGTCTTTAACCCCTGGGTGAATTCTTTTAAGTGGAACCGAAAGTACAATTAGCTCGTAAATGTACTGGGCAACATTAATTTGAAATTCCCCGTGCGGAAGAATAAGCAATTCCTCGTTATCATCATTGAATTCATCGCCAAATTTAACTACCAGTAACAATTCGCCATTTACAGGCTGATCGTAAGGTTCGTTGGTAAGATCACAATTTACATTTACCGTTCCGCTACTGAGAAAAGTAAATTCCATCATAGTCGGCTTTTTATCCAGCACTAAATGAATATTTACCTGTGCGCTGTTAAATTCGTCGTATTCAAAATGTTCAAAGAACTCATTATCAATTCTGTACTCAAACTCGTGTTGTCCTTGCTTCAATCCCACAAAAGGGATTGTAAACGCTGCTAATTTCCTCATAACATCTTCGATTTCGAGCGCCTTGCCCTTCGGGAAAGGCAGGTGCAAAGATATAAATTATAATCAATCTACAGTTCTTTATAAACAAATTTTTGTTTATATCTTTTTACCCTGCTTTTTTAGAGGGTTTTTGCTAAGTTTTTTATATTCCTTGCGGGTTTTAAAAATCTCAATTGCCTTAAAAACAGCTTCTTTAAAAGAATTTATATTCGCTTCATTCTTTCCGGCAATTTCAAAAGCAGTTCCATGATCAGGCGAGGTTCGAACTTTCTTTAATCCGGCTGTAAAATTTACTCCTTCTCCAAAAGAAAGGGTTTTAAAAGGAATAAGACCCTGATCGTGATAAGAAGCGATAACCGCATCAAAATTCTTATAGTTTTTAGTTCCGAAGAAACTATCTGCCGCATAGGGTCCATATACAAGACTTCCTTTTTCTCTTATTTTTTGAAGCGTGGGTTTTAAAATATCCTCATCTTCTTTCCCAATTAATCCATTATCACCACTATGCGGATTAATTCCTAACACCGCAATTTTAGGCTTTTCTATCCTGAAATCCTGTTGAAGTGTTTTTTGAATGGTTTTAATTTTCTTTTCAATTAATTCAGGGGTAATCACACTGGCAATATCTTTTAAAGCTACATGATCTGTAAAAAGACCTATTCTTAATGAATTGGTAATCATAAGCATTAAGCTGTCCCCCTCCAGTTCTTTAGCAAGATAATCTGTATGTCCCGGAAATTTAAATTTTTCTGACTGGATGGTATTTTTATTTATAGGTGCAGTTACCAACACATCTATTTCATCATTTTTTAAAGCCTGAGTAGCTGCTTCTAAAGATTTAAAAGCGTATTCTCCAATCTTGGGATCTTCTTCTCCAAAATGAATATTTACATTTTCTTTCCAAACATTTACCACATTTATTTTTCCATCTATAGCGTTTGCAGCAGCATCTACTCCCTGAAAATTAATGGAAAGATGAAAATGCTTTTTAAGGAAATTAAGGGTCTTTGTAGAAGCAAAAATTACAGGGGTACAAAAATCGAGCATTCGGGAATCATCGAAGGTTTTTAAAACAATCTCGCCGCCAATCCCGTTTAAATCTCCAATACTTATTCCTAATTTTATCTTTTTAGCTGCCTTCATAAAAATCCCTTTTTTTATTTTTACTTTTACAGTACAAATGTAAGAATAATACATACATATGTTTACGGGAATTGTAGAAGAACTGGGGCAGATAAAAGATTTGAAGCGGGAAAAGGAGAATCTTATTCTGAGTATTTCGGCAAAAATAGCTTCAGAATTAAAAATAGATCAGAGTGTGGCGCACAACGGCGTGTGTTTAACGGTAACCGAAGTTATTGATAATACGTATAAAGTTACCGCCATTAAAGAAACTTTATTAAAAACCAATCTTGGAAATATAAAGACAGGGGATTTTGTGAATCTGGAACGAGGAATGAAAGTAGGCGCAAGGCTGGACGGACATATTGTACAGGGACATGTAGATCAAACCGGGATTTGTGAAAAAATAAAACAAGAAAAAGGCAGCTGGATATTTACATTTTCATACGACAGCACTTACCACAATGTCACTATCGAGAAAGGATCCATCACTATTAACGGCGTAAGTTTAACGGTGGTGGATTCTGAAAAGAACTCATTTAGTGTGGCAATTATCCCCTTCACGTTTGAACATACCACTTTTAACACCTTAAAAGAAGGAGAAACCGTAAACCTGGAATTCGATGTTATTGGTAAGTATGTAAAAAGGCTTTTGGAAAACCCAGAAAAAGTAAGCTAAGCCTTTCGTAAGCTGTGAGCCCTATATGCACCATAAATCATACCTGCAACCAAAAGATAAACCACATAATCATCTATGGGAAGACATAGCCCGGGGGGGGGTGGTACTCCTGGGCCACCATCGCCGGAAGTCGTATCCTGGCAGGGCGTAGGACTGCTACCGGGCACAGGAGGATCTCCACAATAAGAAGTCAAGCTAAAAAAGCTAAAAGCTATCAGCAAGATGATATTTTTTATCTTAACTCTCATGTATCTTATTTTCAATCTAATATTTTATTTCCCTCATCCTAATACTAACGTATAAAATCCTTCCGAAGTTTATCCCTTTAGGTCTAAATATAAAATTAAGCTAAAAATTCGTAGGTTTTACCCTTCATCAATATAGCAATATTAATTCTTATTATGTTCTAAATCAGCTTATTTAGAAACTAATTTTGGCTATTGCTATTCTTAAAATTCAGATCCTGAAAATCATAACTAAAATCGGTTAAAGGAGAAACCGGTTCCATGGAGAACCCATTGGCTTTTCCCTCTTTATTAAGTGTAAATATTACGAAAGCATCGGCATTTAAGGTTCTTTCGTTCCATTTTACAATAAAAGTATTGCCCTTATAATAAGACATTTCTCCTTTGAAATCTGCAATATTTTCAGATTCAAAAGTTAATTTTCCATCTTTTTTTGCAATAGTTACTTTTCCAAACCAGGGATCACGATATACCCCGCTGTACTTATCTAAGTTAATGAACGTATTGGTTTGTTGTTCCTTTTCGATATCAGTCCATACTTTATCTACCACTTTTTGGGCTTTTTCTTCCTGTTTTAGGCGCGCATCATTATATTCCTTTATCCTGTCTTTTCCTTTTATTCCAAAGTAACCATCCTTAATGGAATTGGTAATAGAACGAAAAGCTGCCCCGGATTGCTGATTGGTTAAAACAATTATTCCCAGATCCATTTCAGGAATCATGGTTACCTGACTTACAATTCCAAGGAGGCCACCAGTATGAGTCACCTGTAAATAACCATTTACATCGCTTAAAAACCAACCGAGTCCATACGCAGAAAAATGAGTGTTATATTCACCCTTTCCGCTTCTTATAATAGTTTGCGGGGTCCACATTTCTTTATGAACTTTTTCACTGAAGAGGCTATCCTGAAGTTTAGGCCCATATTTACCGTTGTTTAATTGTGCCTGCACCCATTTACTCATATCGTTTACCGAAGAATAGATTCCCGCAGCAGAATTTGCAACCTTGGTAAAGCTAAGACCTACGGTTTTAAGTTTTCCGTTTACCGGCGCATGTCCTTCAATTACATTGCTATAATCATTAATCCTGCTATAATTCATAACAGTTCTGTCCATATGCAATGGTTCCAGGAAATTCTTTTTAATATAATCTTCATACTCGATTCCCGAAACTCTTGCCACCACTTCTCCAGCTACTATATATAAAAGATTATCGTAATCAAATTTACTTCTAAAGGACGAAACTGGTTTTAGATACCTCAAATTATGTATCATCCCTTCTTTTTTCAGAATATTTGATGAAGGAAACACCATCATGTCCCCGGCTCCCAAACCGAGTCCGCTGCGATGGGTTAATAAATCCCGAACCGTAAATTCACTGGTTACATAAGGATCGTATAATTTAAATTCGGGAATAATATTGGTTACTTTGGTGTCCCAACTTAACTTTCCCTCATCTATTAATTTCCCCAGAGCAGCACTGGTAAAGGCCTTGGTATTGGATGCGATTCCAAAAAGGGTATTCTCATTTACATCGCCGCCTTTATCCAGCGAGCGCACACCATATCCTTTAGAAAGAATAACTTTTCCATCTTTTAAAACAGCTACCGCAATTCCCGGAACATTAAAAGTCTTCAGGGTTTTTTGAACCAGACTGTCTATTTGGGTATTTGTAAGTTGTGCAGACGCAGCCAGCGATATAAAAATGAAAACTACAGAAAACAGGAGTTTTCTTTGGAAGATATTTTTCATGAACAATAGATTATAAGGCCTTATAGGCCTTAAAGGTATTAAATCTTTTGAAAAATAACCACTTGTAAGCTTTATTCTGAAATGGGAAATTTTTTTCTGGAGGAAAATCCCTTAAAAACCATTGGCATTCTAATAAACCAAAAAAAAATATTATTTTGCATGTCATTAAAGAAATGAACCACTAAATTTCACTGCTATGAAAAACAATTATTATAAAATCCCTTCTTTTTTAGGGAAATCTGCAATTATTTTAGGTATCGGCTTATTAGTTTCCTGTAATAATTCTCCTCGCCAAAAGGATTCAGGAGATATGGCTATGGTTTTAAATGCCGATAAAGATAATGCCGATCTTACTTTACCTAAGGGGTTTGGAGCGATTAAAGTGGCCGATGATTTAGGCAGAGCAAGACATATTGTGGTAGACTCCAACGGAACTATCTATGTAAAACTTGAAGATAAAAAAGGGGATGGTATTATTGTGCTTAAAGATACTACCGGCGATGGTAAGGCCGACATTCAAAAAGGTTTTGGGGATTATGGAGGAACCGGAATCGAACTTCATAACAATTTTTTATACGCTACTTCCAATACATCAATTTTCAGATATAAATTAAACAGTAATGGAATGCCAGAAAATCCGAAGTCGCCAGATACGATTGTCTATGGGTTACTGGACAGGCATGAGCATAACTCCAAATCCATAACTTTCGATAATGCCAATAATCTCTATGTAAATATCGGGGCGTATTCTAATAATTGCCAGGTAAAGGACCGCACCAAAGGCTCTCCGGGAATAAAGCCCTGCCCTATTCTGGATTCTGCAGGTGGAATCTGGCAGTTTAAAGCCGATCGTTTAAAACAAACCTACGGCGATGGTACCCGCTATGTTACGGGGATTAGAAATGTGGTGGGACTTGACTGGAATCAGCAGACCAATAAGCTTTATATAATGATGCATGGGCGCGATCAACTGCACAGCTTATTTCCCGATATGTATACAAAACAAGAATCTTCAGAACTGCCAGCAGAAACCATGTATGCCTTAAAAGAAGGAGATAATGTAGGCTGGCCTTATGTTTATTACGACCAGATTCAAAAGAAAAAAATTCTTGCTCCGGAATATGGCGGAGACAGCAAGCAAACCGCAGGGGAAGATGCTGTAGACCCTGTAATGGCATTTCCCGGCCATATGGCTCCCGACGGCTTGTTGTTTTACACGGCAGATATGTTCCCGGCAAAATATAAAAACGGTGCATTTATTGCCTTTCATGGATCGTGGAATAGAAACAATCAGCAAAAAGGATATATGGTAGCTTTTGTACCATTTGAAAATGGAAAGCCAAAAGGAGACTGGGAAATATTTGCACAAGGATTTGCAGGAACAGATAATATTCCTTCTGCCGGCGATGCCAAACATAGACCCGTTGGCCTTGCTCAGGGTCCCGATGGCTCTTTATATGTGAGCGACGACGCCCACGGAACAATTTACCGTATTATTTATAATAAACCTGCTTCAGGAAATAACTAATAATGAAAAAACACCTTTGGATTTTGGCAATCCTTTCGCTAATTGCCTGCAAAGGAAAGGTAGAAAAAAATAAAGAAGAAGGAGTTGTTGAAAACAGGCAAAAAGATCAGCAATTAGAAAAAGCCTCTTCAGAAAAAATTCAGGATTCCTCTTTAACGGCAGCCATTAAAAAAGGGCAGGAAGTCTATGTCCAAAATTGTGTGATCTGCCATCAAACTGGGGGCGGCGGTGTTCCAAATATGAACCCTCCTTTAAAAGCCACCGAGTATGTGCTAGGAGAAAAAAAGCGCATTATTTCAATTGTTCTGAAGGGTTCTTCTGCAGGATTAGAGGTAAACGGCGATACTTTTTCTAATAATATGCCGGCGTTTGCCGAAAATTTAAACAATGATCAAACTGCCAATGTGCTTACCTATATTAGAAACAGTTTTGGGAACAAGGCTTCCATGGTTACGGCAGAAGAAGTAAAAGTTGTGAGAGACAGCCTTAAATAAAGTTTTAAATGCAGAATTATGAAAACAAGACAATTCTGGCTGAATTTACCGGTAAAGGATATTCAGAAATCAAAGACCTTTTTTAAAAAAATAGGCTTTAAGGAAAATCCCATGCATAAGGATGCCACGCATATGGCAAGCTTTTTTATAGGTGAAAAAGAAGTGGTAATGATGCTTTTTCCGGAATCGGATATTGAACATTTTACCCAGAACAAAATAACCGACACGACAAAAAGTAACGAAATGCTTCTTAACATCGATGCACAAAGCCCCGAAGAAGTTCACGAAATGGCAAATCTGGTAAAAAAAGCAGGGGGCAAAATATATGCTGAACCCGCCGAAAATCAAGGTTGGATGTATATTTGCGGTTTTCAGGATCTTGACGGACACCGGTGGTGCATTTTATACATGGACAAAAACAAAATGCCAGCCTAAAAAAGTAAATTTTTCAAGTCTAAATTAAAAAATTAATATTTTAAAATCTCCGAAGGCCCCAAGCCACAAATAATATTATTCTGCTCTTACAATCTTGTCTCTCAACTCCCTCCAAGTGACCAGAATTATGCCGTTATCTTTGATCAATCTTTTTGCCTTTTCACTAGTAAAGAAATTAAGATCATCCTGTCTCCAAACATTTCCCCAATCGGGATGATCCTTTGTCACCCCTTTCATTTCTTCGTTGTTGTTGGCCAAATGTATAGCTATATTGGTAAGACCGGGTTTAAGATTGTTTAAAATATTGGTATAGTAGGAGTCCATTCCTTTAGAGAACACATCCGGATCTGCCTGATAACTGTAATCGACGATAACGTCTTGGGGTGTAAGTTTCACTCTTTTAAGCACTCCTGCATAAGAAGGCATATCCCTGCTCAATAAAACCGGTACCTTATATTCTCTTCCTTTTTTGATATAAACCTCCATAAGTTCCGGAGTAGTTTCTATAGCATTCATGTGGGCATCAAAATGCGTAAAATCTATTCCGTAGGATAAAGCTTTCTTAATTTGAGAGGTAATTTCTTTTTCTACATCTGCGACTGTAGCTTTCTTTCTGATGCTATCTTCTACTGAATAAAAATAACCGTGTTCGTTTACAAGACTTGGAACTTTATCTTTGGAGGTTACGGGACCCCATTTATAATTTTTCCACTCGCTAGTTAAGGTGAGGTGTAAGCCGAAATCGCTAAGAGCGGGCATGTTCTTTTGCATATGTGGCAATTTCTGGAAACCACGGACACGGAACCATAATACTAGCAGAATTTACAACCCCCTTTTCTAATGCATTTATTGTTGCCACATTTTCAGAATGACTTATTCCCGCATCATCGGCATGAATAATAAGAAGTTTAGCATCTGCAGGATAGCCTAACATCTCTGCTATGTTTTTAGTTTCGCTTTGTGCGCTCACCGAAAAAGTCAGCAGAAAAAAAATTACACAAAATATTTTAAAAGTTACAGAATTCATATAAAAAATTTTTAAAGATATCAAAGTTAATAAAAAAATTTGTTATTCTTGGCAAAAGAATTTATATTTATAAAATAAGGTATATATAGTATTTCTCTTTAAGATGCGGTGTACAAAGGTTTTTCTCGGGTACCGAAAAGAAAAGTTACAGGCAAAAGAAAGAAGTTCTATGGAATTTAAATTTATAAAAAGCATTGCTATGGTTTATCGATCATTCTTACATCGCCCACCCCTTAATACAATGTTTGTTTTCATTATTTTATTTATATTTTGCGAAATTTCTGTCCGGGCCCAGACATCCGGAAAAACGGAAATTACAAGATGGAAGAACGATAAAAAGACAGCTGTTTCCATCACTTATGATGATGGCTCTATAAAACAGTTCAAGACCGCATTGCCATTGATGGAAAAGATGGAATTTGCCGGCTACCTTTTTTGTAATTACAGGCCCCATTAAGGGTTCAAGATATGCTCCCGATTTTGTCGGGCGGCCGGTGGACGAAATCCTTGCCGATACAAAAACTATTCCTACCAGCGAGAATAATTTTTTCGAACGCGCTTCTGCGTCACTTTATTTAGGATTTTCGGGAACCTTAGACGACTATAATAGAGCGGATGAATTGTATGAATCCGGCAAAAAAGAAATGGCCTACAAGGTCATGGACAGCCTCTATAAAAACGCCAGAAAGGGCAATCTAAAACCGGGAAAAGACCTGAGCATGGAAATGGCGCAGGAGGAAGGTTTGACATGGCCCTACCTCAAAGAAGTTGCTGAGAACGGTTATGAAATAGCCAGCCACACGGTAACTCATGCGCATCTCGCCATTTTGGATACAGCCAACATGGGGTATGAACTCAGGAAAAGTAAAGAAGAGATCCGAACTAATTTAGGAGATAAATATACTTTTTCAGCAGAAATACCTTTTGGCGTGGAAGATCCAAGAGTGATGAAGAATGGTTTCCCTGTATATGAGGCACTACGTAATTCTATGCCCGATTCCTGGATGAAGGAGATCAATCGCGGCTATAAAGATAAACCCGGAAAATCTGATAAGGAATATGTACAATGGCAAAGAGGGCCACTTTCCAAAACATCAGTGGCTTTAATGAAATCGTGGGTGGATACTTCATTAGCGCATAGTAATATATGGCTCGTACTTGTTATTCATGGCATTGATGACGTGGGTTGGGAACCAATTTCTCATGAGAATCTGCAGGAATATTTCAGTTATATAAAGAATCGGGAAGACAATATCTGGATAGCTACTTTTGGGGATGTGGCGCGGTACGTTCGGGAAAGGATGCATGCACAAGTAAACAGTGGAATTAAGAATAACAAAATCGCCATACACCTTACTCAAACTTTAGATAACCAACTGTACAACGAACCTTTGACGCTTAAAACCTATATTCCTTCGGAATGGAAAAAGGTGAAACTAAAGATAAATAAGAAAAAAAGGGAGGTAAAAATTAGGCAAGATGAATATGGGAAATTTATTCTTTACGAGGCTGTACCAGATGAAGGAACAATAGAGGTCTCCGGAGAATAATTTTTATAAAATTGTTCTCTTCCAAATATTCGGAAGATTTTCTTTTTGTACCTCCCAAAAACTTTGTTATCTTTATTTTTAATTATTTAGTCATAACTAAGCCAAATTTTTTTTTCTTTTCTCTTAGTTTTTATAAAATTTTTAAAAAGATATTTTTTTTTGCTGTTCTAATCAAAACTGTTCATCTGATGAAACAAATGCCTTACATTTTTCTAAGCCTTGTCCTGTTGCTGCCTTGGTTCTTTATTTTCTCAAAGCAGCGAGTGGAGTATAAAAAATGATGGCCTACAGGATAACTGGCAGATTCAGTCTTCAAGAAAGGTAGCTGCAAATGGAGAAGTTATATCTAAATCCTCTTTTAAACCTTCCAATTGGTATGCAGCTCGCGTTCCGAATAGCACTTTAGGGACTTTGGTAGATGACGGTGTTTTCAAGAATATTTTCTTTAATCGCAATCTGGAGAAAATTCCAGATAGTTTGTTTACTGCTCCCTGGTGGTACCGTAAAACTTTTAAAATAGAAAAAATAGATGGGCGACAGGTCTACCGACTTCGGTTTAATGGTATAAGTTATAGCGCCGATATATGGCTTAATGGAAAAAAAATAGCTTCTGCCGATACTATAAAGGGGAGCTTCCGCCGGTTTACATTTAATGTCACACCGTATATTCAGAAAGGTGAAAACGTGTTGGCTTTAAAAGTGAAACAAGCCGGCCCGGGAGATTTGAATATAGGATTTGTGGACTGGAATCCGGAGCCAGCCGACAATCATATGGGCATTTGGCGAGAGGTTCATTTACTTGAAACCGGTCCGGTTTCCATGGAAGAGCCTTTTGTAAAGACCGATGTAGATACGGTCACTCTTGACCAGGCCAAAGTTACCTTAAAAGTAAAACTCAAAAATTATTCAAATACCGCCGTCGACGGTATTTTGAAGGCCTCTATTGGTAACGATATTCGTATTTCCAAGAACATTTCTTTGGCTGCAAACGAATCAAAGGAAATTGAACTTACTCCGCAGGAATTCAAACAGTTGAATATGGATCATCCCAGACTTTGGTGGACGCACGATTTAGGAGAACCAAATCTTTACTCCCTTGAGATGAATTTTGAAACAGAAAATCAGATTTCGGATTCTAAAAAAATGGAAATCGGGATACGAACGGTTTCCGGATACAGAACCGAGAGAGGTTTTCGCGGGTACCGATTGAATGGAAAGAAATTGTTGATCAAAGGAGGAGGCTGGACCGACCCTATGTTACTGAACCCTTCTCCAGCTTACGAAGAAGCGGGCATTGACTACGCTGTTCACATGAATTTCAACACCCTTCGAATGGAAGGTTTTTGGGGTAATAATCAGCATCTTTATGATCTCTGTGATGAAAAAGGTATCCTTATAATGGTGGGTTTCAGTTGCCAGTGGGAATGGAAGGAATATATGAAAACGGAAACAGACGATAAGTATGGTGCTATCTCTACTCCGGAGCAAATAGATGTGGCAACGAAATCCTGGCGCGATCAGATCGTATGGTTAAGAAATCACCCCAGCATTTTTCTCTGGTCATATGGCAGTGATAAATGGCCAAGCCCAAAACTTGAGAAAGCGTATTTACACGTTTTGGCGAATTATGATCCAACACGTCCCTGGGTTCAATCCGCCCACGAATGGACAAGTGAACTTACCGGCTATACCGGTATGAAGATGCGCGGCCCTTACGATTACGTACCCCCAGATTATTGGTACGTCGATAAAGCTAATGGTGGTAACTTCGGGTTTAATACGGAAACCGGTCCCGGACCTCAGGTGCCTGTTCTGGAAAGTTTGAAGAAAATGATTCCTAAAGATTCTTTATGGCCCATAAGCGACTCCTGGTTGTATCATGCGGCAAGAGGAGAATTTCATAATCTTACCCGATACAATAATGCTATGGATGAACGGTTAGGAAAGGCCACAAGTCTTGAAGATTATGAGAGAAAAGCGCAGTACCTCAATTACGAAGGAATTCGCGCCATGTTTGAAGCTTTTGAATCGAATCGTTTTGAGGCAACCGGCATTATTCAATGGATGTACAATGCTTCCTGGCCAAAACTATGGTGGCAGTTATACGATTACTATCTAACGCCTACCGGTGCCTTCTATGGTGCCAAAATAGCGAACGAACCTTTACACTTGTCATACAATTATGGCGATAATGCCGTAGAGGCGATGAACAATACCGGCACAAAAGTGACGGGACTTACAGCGGAAATAAACTTGCTTAACTTCGACTCCGGATCGGTTCTTAAAAAAACCATACCTGTTCCTGATCTTTTATCAAAAGAAACCAAACAAATTCTGAGTTTGCCCAAAAACCTTGATCTCACCACCACGTATTTCCTTGATCTGAAATTGTTTGACACGGAGCATAAAGTGGTGAGTGATAATTTCTATGTTCTTTCTACTGAAAAAGATTCTTTGGACCAAGAGAAAACAAACTGGTACGTAACCCCTCAGTCCCAGTATGCAGATCTTACTATGCTTGAGCAACTGCCAAAAGTAAAATTACAGGTAAATGAGAGCACTACTGTTCGTGATGGAAAGACAATGATGAACGTACAATTAAAGAATCCTTCGTCGCACCTGGCATTCATGGTTTATCTTGATCTGAAAAAAGGTGATAATGAGGAATCCGTGGTTCCGGTGTTTTGGGATTCCAACTATTTTACATTGTTACCTGGCGAAGAAAGAACTGTTTCTGTGTGGGTGCATACTTCTGATCTCGACGGGCAAAAGCCGGTTCTAAAAGTTGGCGGTTGGAATATAAAATAATTTTAGAAAGTATACATTTAGGAAAAATAGCATTTTCTAATGTTCGCAATCCATTTTTTGATTGGCAGAAATGAGAACCTTAAAGATCGCAGTTGCACAATTTGAACCGAAAGATGGAAATAAAGAGTACAATCTTTCTGTAATTGAAAACTTAGCAGCAAAGGCAAAAGACGCCGGCGCAGAGGTGATCAGTTTTCATGAAATGAGTATTACAGCTTATACCTTTCTAAAAGATCTCAAAAAAGAACAAATAGAATTCTTAGCAGAAAACGTTCCCAATGATAACAGTACAAGAAAGTTGATCGAAATTGCTGAGAAATATGACATAACCCTACTGGCAGGATTGCTAGAAATTGATGATAGTAAGTTCTATAACACTTATGTATGTGTCAATAAAACCGGACTTAAAGCAAAATTTCGAAAAATTCATCCTTTCATTAGTAAGCACTTATCGCCGGGAAATGAGTATGTTGTCTTTGATATAAAGGGATGGAAATGTGGCATATTAATTTGCTACGACAACAATGTTATAGAAAATGCCAGAGCCACTTCTTTGTTGGGAGCAGAAATTATATTCGCGCCACACGTTACTATGTGTACGCCTTCTACAGTGCCGGGTAGAGGGTATGTCGATGATGAATTGTGGCAAAAAAGAGAAAACGATCCTCTTCCCCTTCGGAAGGAATTTGACGGACCCAAAGGACGACAATGGCTGATGCGATGGTTGCCGGCAAGGGCTTACGATAATGCAGTTTACTACGTCTTTACCAATCCGATTGGCTATGACGGTGAACATCTAAAAAACGGAAATTCAATGATTTTGGATCCTTTTGGGGAAATTCTAATCGAGATAAAAAGCTTTAATAACGAGATTGCGACTGCGTTGATCACAGATGATAAACTGAAACTGGCCGGGGGATGGAGGTATAAAAATGCCCGAAGGCCCGGATTGTATAAAGCTATTATTGGTGCAGATCATCACTCACAAACGGAGCCTGCCTGGTTGAGAAATGAAGAAAAGCAATAGCTCAAAGAAACACTAAAAGAACCAGTTCATCTGGAGACAAAAATGTTTGTCGATTTGTTTAACAAAAACATATGCATATAATGATTTCAAATAGAACCAGTTATTCTTCATCTTTTACACAAAATCCATGACAAAAACTACTACTACTTCGGGCAAGAGAAATTTATATATTGTTTTTCTCATCATGCTTACCTTCTTTGTAATTTCTTTTTTGACAAATATCATTGGAGCCTTGATTCCAGATATAAAATCCGGATTTCATCTCAGCTTAACGGAAGTGGCCATCTTGCCTTTTGCTTTTTTTATTGCCTATGGAGTAATGTCGATTCCTGCAGGAATTATGAATGAAAAGTTTAAAGAAAAGAAAATCATGGTTGCAGCGTTTGTAGTATCCTTTATAGGTTCGCTGCTGTTGGTCCTGGTGCCCAATTATTCCAGTTATATCGTTTCTTTATTTTTGATTGGTTGCGGAATGGCGATGCTTCAGGTAGTTATTAATCCGTTACTCCGTACTTCAGGGGGAGAAGAAAATTACGCGTTTAACTCTGTTTTCGCACAATTGATCTTCGGAGCCGCTTCTTTTATAAGTCCGCTCGTCTATTCCTACCTGGTTATCAGGCTTGCTAATAAAGGTGATATTGATCCTGTGCAAAGAATTTTTGCTTCTATTGTTCCTGCCGATCTTCCGTGGATTTCCCTATACTGGGTCTTCGCATTGGTCAGCCTGATTATGTTCATAGTGATTCTTGTCTCAAAATTTCCGAAAGTTATTCTTAGTAAAGATGAACAAGCAGGCGCTTTAAAAGTCCATGTAGATCTTTTAAAAAAGCCGACTGTTATCCTTTTCTTTATTGGAATGTTCTGTTACGTTGGCACCGAACAGGGAATTGCTAACTGGATTTCTCAATTCCTTTTTGAATATCACAAATTCGATCCTCAAACCACAGGAGCTAATGACGTAGCTTATTTTTGGGGAATGATGACCGGCGGCGGAGTGTTGGGGCTGTTCTTGTTGAAAGTGATGGACAGTAGCAAAGTTTTGATCGGCTTTACCATTCTTGCTCTTATCTCGCTAAGTATAGCTTTATTCGCCGGAAACGATCGCGTGGCTTTATATGCCTTCCCTTGTGTAGGATTTTTTGCTTCAGTCATGTACCCGATAATTTTTTCATTGGCATTGAATTCTCTTAAAGAACATCACGGAGCATTCTCCGGAATTTTGCTCACCGGCATTATAGGTGGCGCGGTTATTCCATTAATAATTGGCGCTATTGGAGATCATTTCGGGCTGCGAACCGGGATGTTCTTCCTGTACTTGACTCTGGGTTATATTCTTAGCATTGGGTTTTGGGCAAAACCGATCATTAAAAATAAAACGATACACAACTCCCGAAATTCTTCTGAAGTTGATGAAGCTTAAAACTTTAATAATTTAAATTACTCAATAAATGTCTTCTGAAAATATAATAGGAATTGATCTCGGTGGTACTCATGTTCGGGCAGGTATTGTTTCTGAAGGAAAACTGGCAGATATTTATTCCGGCCGTATTCCCGCTTCTGAAGGTGTAGAGCAGGTGTTGGAAACCATTTACGATTTGATTGACCCTTTGATTGATAATGACACCAAGGCCATTGGTATTGGCGTTCCCAGTGTGGTAGATATCGAGAATGGAATAGTATACGATGTACAAAACATTCCTTCCTGGAAGAAAGTGGAATTAAAACAATTAATGGAAAATCGGTATCATGTTCCGGTTTCGGTAAACAACGACGCCAATTGTTTTGCATTGGGCGAAAAATATTTTGGCAGGGGAAAACAATTTCATTCAATGATCGGGTTAACAATCGGTACGGGTTTAGGTGCAGGGATTATTATAAATGATAAATTATATGCCGGGGTAAATTGTGGAGCGGGAGAATTTGGAAATGTGGAATATCTTGATAAATACATAGAATATTACGCCAGTGGACAATTCTTCGAGAATAGTTATCAAATCAAAGGAGAAGTCGCCTATGGAAAAGCCATGGAGGGCGATCCGGATGCTATCAGGATGTTCAAAGAGTTGGGCACACATTTAGGGAGTGCCATTAGAATGATACTTTATACCTTTTGCCCCGAATTAATTGTATTAGGTGGTTCTATAAGCCAGGCTTATCCTCTGTTTCAGGAAAAAATGTGGGAGCGGATTCGTACTTACGTGTATTCAAATACGCTGGATCATTTTCATCTGGAAGTTTCTAATCTGGAAAATTCCGGGATTCTCGGTGCAGCTTCTCTGTATTACAATGACCGGATTTCTTAGATTAGTAATCAAAAAAAAATTAGATTATAGCATTTTTTTATAAATAAATTAGCTTCAGGAAGATTTATTTTTCTTCCTTTTCTCCAGAGTTACTTACAAAAGCAAAATGTTTACTGTCCGGTGACCAAGAAGGAACATTAATAGTTCCCTGCCCGCCATACAAATAAGCAACTACTTTAGGCACACCACCTGAAGCCAATACAATGTTGAGGGTGACTTTTTTATAAGAAGGATGATCATTAACAGGTATTTCCGCCGGAAAAGAAATGTAGGCTATCCATTTTCCATCTGGTGAGATATGGGGAAACCAGTCATTATTTTCATCAAATGTGATCTGTTCTTTTTCACTTCCGTCCGGTTTCATCCTCCAGATTTGCATGGTTCCTGAAGCACTTCCATTATAATAAATATATTGTCCATCAGGAGAATATTCACACCCATCCACATGTTCTCCTTCCTTAGTATCCGTTAACATGATCTCTTCCCCTCCATGAATAGATTTTTTATAGATATCATAGGTTGGATTTCCTTCACGAGTAGCTACATATACCACTGCTTCATTATTAACAGCCCATCCATGCCAGTAAGAAGGTGTTTTTTCTGTAATTCTTTCAGGGGTTCCTCCCTTTAATGGAAGAACATAAACAGCAGAATTTTCACCTTTTGGGCTATGGCTTATTGCCAGGAGTTTTCCATTAAAAGAAATTCCGTGGTCATTGTTGAGATTATTGGCAAAACCTGTGTCTAATTTTACAGGAGTACCTCCGTTTTTGGGAATGGTGTACAAAGAACCTTCCATATTAAATAAAATGTTTTCTCCGTTTGGCATCCAGTTGGGTGCTTCAAAACGATCATTTTTTCTATATATAACCTTTCTCCTCCCATCTTCTATATTGATAGTTTCTAGCCGGCAGCCTAACCACCCATCTTTTTCGGGATCATAAGCTTCAGGAACGGGCTTATCTATACGGACGTTCCAGGCTGTTGCTTCTGCAGTGATGTCCGGCACATCTGAATTTATAAACAGTCCTACCATTACTTTTCCTTGGAGGCCTTCTATTTTCTTAGACCCGATTTTTTGTAAAGGTTCGCCCCAATGGGAAGCTCTCATAACAATCTCATTTCCTTTTCGTTCCAATTGAAGGATTTCATACTTTGTTTTTGGAGACTGAATTTTATTTTTTTCATTCGCCATGCCATTGGCTTTTAACCCTACCCATTGCATACTAGTCAAGCCGTCCCCTCGTAAAACGGCTTTAACTTGTAGTGCGTCTTCGGCTATAGATTCCCTTATCATAAGGCCCGTCGTAGAATGAGGAGCCTTTTTTTGGTCTAAAAACCTTAAATGTGTAGTAATAATAAAGTCTCCTTCTATTTCATTATATAAATAATTAAACTTATCGCTTTTATACCCATCATTAATGCCGGGTCCTTTTAATACGTAGGCTTGGGCATCAACATTATAAGTTACCGATCCATTTAGAGCAGTCCCCCCGATATCCTTATTGAATTCAAAAATTCCAATATTGTTTTGGGAACATACTGTAAAAGAAATAAACAGAGCGCTTAAAAAAGTAAAAATTCGCATAAGATTGGATTTTAAAGTTATTTGAGTTCCGAACGGTTATCTTATTTCAGATATTAAATTATAGAAACATTCCCTAATTGATTAAGAGAGGCACAAGGAATATATTTTCTAGGCACCGGATCATAATACCAAAGAACATTCTCCGCCATTTTCTGGCTGGTATTCCAGGCCCAATATTCCCATATCCCAAACATTCTTTAAGTAAGTAAAGGCGAATGCTTCAGCCTCTACTTCTAACAAAACATCCTACGCTGGGAATTTGGACCTTTAGCAATGGGATCCTGTGTCTCCGCGTTTTTTCTTGCAACCTCTTTCTTTGCTGTAGGTGTCGCTTTTAGAAATTTGGCAATTAAGTTCTCGAAATCTTCAGCTGCTTCTTTTTCTGTTCCTTTTGAAATGTTTTTTTAATTTCTGAAAGAAAGCCTTCGCAGACCACTCGAATTTTTTCAGAGTTCGCAGCGCTTTGCACTTTCATAGTTCTTGATTAATTTATTATCCCGATGTTAAGGTTATGAACCGACGAGATTATTTTTTATATAATTATAGCTTTGAGCCAAACTTTGGTAGGGATCAAAATTAAAATTTTCCTGTTCCAAGATGAAGTGTTTAGCTCCGGCTTTTTTGGCCTCCCCAAATATTTTATGAAAATCTATAGTTCCACTTCCTATTTCGGTGTTCAGATCATTATTGGTTTTGCTCATATCTTTTACATGCCATAAAGGAAATCTTCCGGGATATTTTTGGAATAATTGAATTGGATCCTCCCCGGCCCTCACTACCCAATAAATATCCATTTCAAAATCCACGAGACCCTTATCGGTATTGTCCAAGAACACTTCAAGGCCATTTTTTCCATTATAATCTTCAAATTCAAAAGCATGATTATGGTATGCCAGTATCAGCCCATTATCCCGACACATTTTCCCCGCCGCGTTCATTTTTTCGGCTATTCTTTTATAATCGCCTATAGATGCTCTAAGCCGTTCAGAAATATAAGGTATAGTAACATATTTTTGCTCTAGCTTCTGTGCTATCTTAAGAATATAAGCAAAATCATCCTTAGTCCCTTCTTTACTTAAATATTTTTCCAGTTCATAATGGCCGCTTGGAGAATTCAATCCATTATTATCCATCAATTTTTTAAATTCGGCAACGCTTATTCCCCAAAATTGATTTTTAGAAGAATAGCCATAAGTTTCAACTTCCTTAAACCCAATTCCGGCTACTTTTTCTAAAGTGCCTTTTACATCCTTACCTATCGTATTCCTTAAAGAATAAAGCTGGACACCGAGAGGATAATCCCGGTTGCAACTATAAAGAATACCAGGCAGAAAGGCTGTGGCAGCAACCGCAAGTCCGGTTTGCTTTAAAAATGTACGTCTTTTTATCATCTTTGAAATCTTGAAAAAGATATTTTTAAGTGGTCGATACTTTTTAAGGCGTACCGAATTTACCGACTTTAAATTCATTTACCGCATGATTCACTGTCCATACCTTTATCGCCATATATGTAAGCGCTGGGTTTTGGCAAGCTAAAGATGCCATACAGGCACCATCTGTTGCACAGTATTAAATACGGCAACATCATTCTTCTTATTAATTTTCAGCTTTCAGCTTAATAAGCTCTAATAATCGTTGTTTTTAGTCCCCAATTATAGTCCTGCGTACGTACGGTACTTTATACGAGCAATTCGGAAAGATCCTGTAAAAAAGAGATGTGTTAAACCATTATTAATATCCGCAGCAGCAACACCTCCATCAATATAGCTATAGGAATAGCTAAAATAATTGATCCTGTAGTTCTCCTTCAAGCTCTTCTTGAATTCGCTGCCAGTTGTTCTGCCGCTAACTGAGAAAAATCTTTTCTTTCTTAACAGTCAATACCATCTTTAAAGAAAAAAGAACAAAAAACAGTTATTGATGCGAATAATTACAAAGAGACGTTAAGATTTTTCATTTACCATATTTGCCTTTTTCATAAATAATAAGTTATCTCAGGCATACATTTATTTTCCAATAAATAAGCTTATCTGAAAAATTCTTTTTTCAGATAAGCTTATTTTATTAATTAGATCATTTTAAGTTAATCTTCGTTATAGAACCTGATTAGTATCCTGGGTTTTGCGTCAGGACACCTCCAGAAAGATCGATTGCAGTAGTTGGAATAGGCATAATAGTCATATATTCCTTAAAGGGAGATGTTTTAGGCCCAAAATTAGAAATAGTTTCTGTTTCATTATTAATGTATTCCGTAAGTACCGGGACAGCAATATTCCAACGAGCAAGATCAAAAAACCTATGGCCTTCCATAGCCAGTTCCAATCTTCTTTCGAAACGAATAGCTTTTAAAGCAAATTCTTTGTCTGGGAAAGAAGTGTAAGGATAAGGCTCTATCTTGTAATTGGCTGCAGGCGAACCATCTTCGGCCTTAACAGGAGTCATATTCTTAGCCCTATTGCGAACCCTATTAACATATTCAACCGCAGTCTTGAGATCATCGGTTTCTGCCGCCGCTTCCGCAGCCATAAGAAGAACTCCAGAAAATCTCATTACGTTATAGTTTATTCCTGCACTTTGTTGACCCCAATCTCCAGCGCCCATATTTACATCTTCTCCTGCATGATATACATTCTTTTTCGGAAGATAATTCCCAGAGATATCGTTCGTAGTATTACGTATCCAATCACCCCCAGGATTAATACCATAGCCATTATAATCTATCCCTCTTCTACCCACAGTATAGTCTAACCTTGGATCAAGTGGTCCGGTTTCAGGAGTAAAAGGCTCATCACTGGCAAGACCGAAATCTGATGCAACATGGTGATCGCTATAATTGTCAAGAAGAGGTAATCCATCAGGCCCAGTTTGGTATGCGTCAACAAGATCCTGGGTAGGCATATAGAATCCACAGCACCATCCCTGTGCGTTAGGAAAGTTTAATGTACTCCCAACATTCCCATTGTAGGATAAACCATCATCTGCTGCAAATTGGATAGCAAAAACAGATTCAGGACTGTTTTCCCCAGCAGCTGTAAAATTGTCTACAAACTCAGCATCTAACGCATACGGACCATTGTTAATTACATCCTGCAATATGCTTAGAGCTTCCGACCATTTCTTCTGAAATAAATAGGTTTTACCTAAAAAAGCTTTTGCGGTCCAAGAGGTAGGTCGTCCAGGTTCTTCCTGATTATCAGGTAAGTTTTCTACAGCAAACTGCTGATCAGCCTCTATTTGTGACCATATTGGTCCCGAATTAGGCTGATTAAATTCCGTATTCACATAATTCTCTTTTGAGATAAATGCGGGGTTTCCATAGATTTTCTGCAATTCAAAATTATAGTACCCCCTTAAAAACTGAGCTTCCGCCTTTTTTTCAGTAAAATCCTGATCTTCTATTCCTTCAATAACTGATATTACGGCATTTGCTCGATTTACGCCGGCGTAAAGAGCTTTCCACTTCCCAAGCACATAAATATTGGAGGGGGTAAAATTATAGGTTTCCAACAAGTACAATTCCTGTTGATCTCCATCTGTACTTCCTTTATGTGCATCGTCTGACAGTACATCGAACCACCAGTTATCGGGACTAACAGCAAAAGCACCATCGCCATAATCTCCTAATGCTCTGCCGTCCAAGGCAGAATATGCACCCGTAAGCAATAGATCTACCCCTTGTGGATTTTGGAGTGCCTTATCGCTTAAGGATCCCACTGCCGGAGTTGTTGTAAAATCCTGGCTACAGGCTATAATCAGCAAGGAGCGGAAGGATATAATAAATTATTTTCTTCTTCATAATAATTAAAGTTTAATATTAACACCCAATGTATATATTTGAGAAACGGGATAAACCTGATAACCAACATTTCCATCCACACCTAATGTAAGACTGTCTGAAGAGGCTATTTCCGGATCTAGACCATTATACCCCGTGATAGTAAATAAATTTGTTCCCTGAACGTAAATACGCAAATTCTGAACTTTTAATTTCTCCACGATTGTTTTCGCAAAATTATATCCGATCTGAAGGTTCTTTAATCTTAGATATGAACCATCTTCTACAAAATATGAATTTGAACCTGTTTCGCTATTTCTGATGGAAGCACTTAAGGCCGGTAAGGTACGCATTAAGGTTGTCAGGAGTATAATGAGTCCAATACTCTTGTGCTTCTGTTGGAATCGAAGAACAAAGGGAAATCGGTAAATATTTTCTGATAATTGTAAATATCATTTCCTTGTGAACCCTGGAAGAAGGCAGAAAAATCAAATCCTTTGTACCCTGCTGTTAAATTAAAGACCATAGGTGAAATCGGGATGAGGAGATCCGATTTTAGTACGGTCATCATCATTGATCACCCCATCATTATTAATATCAGCATATTGAAAACGGCCTACCCCATCTGCAGGTGATGCGAAACCTTGATCAGGCCGCTGCAGAAACTTCCGCTTCAGAAGCAAAAATTCCCACCACTTTTTTTCCGTAGAAATAAGAAAGTGGTTCTCCTACGGAGGTTCTGGTTATAGCACCCACCCTAAAACCTGCATTCCCGGGCTGGAATTTACTGATTAGATCTGTTACCTCATTCTTGTAATGTGAAATATTTAGGTTAAAGCCATACTGTGAAATCTGACGGAGTTGTATTGTTGTAATCAATGCTGAAATCGAAACCGGTATTCTTTATAGATCCAAGGTTTACCAGAGGTGCCTCGGCATCAATGGCTGTGGTACTGATTAAACTGTTATCACGGGTAATAAGATCTTTCGTTGTGATTTGATAAAATTCAAGGGTAGGCATTCAATTTATTGTTAAACATCCCAAGATCTAATCCAATATTTTTAGTAATACTGGTTTCCCATTTAAGGTTTGGATTTCCTACCTGGCTCAAAATTGCTCCCGTAGTAGGTGTACCGCTTCCGTAAAATGCATAATTGGCAAATTGATTACTAAGATTTGAAATATTTATAGTAGGATTATCTGCAGGAAGTGTCTGATTTCCTAACTCTCCCCACGATGCTTTCAATTTTAACCGAGAAACAGCACCCTCTGGGAAAAAAGTCTTCTTCACTTATAACCCATCCCGCACTAAAAGAAGGAAAGATACTCACTTTGGTTGTCACCGAGAAATCGAGAAGATTTATCCCGTCGTCACTGTAGCCGTCAAATAATATTTACCTGCATAGTTATAGTTTACTGTACCGAAGACTGAATATAGAGTAGATTTTCCATCGTATGCGTAATCAACGATAGGTGCTCCAGACCCATTGCTTAAGAGATAGAAATTGGGATCCTCAAAAAGATATCCGTTACGGCCAATTCCCTTTCCTTTTCCTCCTTGGGCAAGAGCTTCAATCCCGGCTACTGCATCAATACTATGATCTCCAATATTATTATTATAATTTAATGTATTTGTCCATGTCCACTGGTAATCTTGCGCATCCTGTTCAGCCAGGTGACTTGTAGCAATTTTTTCTGAAAATTCAGGATTTAAAGCCGTGAAAAATCTACCATTGTAATATTGAATATCCGCACCAATAGATGTTTTAACGTTTAAATGTTCCAGCACTTCCAAAGAAGCATATATATCTCCAAAAGCGCGTAAAGATTTATTGTAGTTATTCGCACCTCTTTCAAGGTTTGCCACAGGGTTTTCAGCATTTCCCAACCCAGTAGAAGGAGAATAATTTCCTGCATAATTACCATTATCATCCCTTACAGGAAGTAAAGGAGAGGCTCTCAACGCATAATTTATTTGATTACCGCCTGCGAGTATTGCTAAAGGAAACATTTAAATGTTCTCCTATTCTTAATTTTTTCTCTTATTTTAAATTCGGAATTTAATCGTGTAGCTCCCCTTTCATATCCTGTTGCTAACTGCACACCTTCCCTTTTCAAATAGTTAAAAGACATCAAATATTTACCATACTCATTTCCATTTTGCATGCTTACAGAGGCACTGTAAGTAGGAGCAGTACGGAAAATCTCGTCCAGCCAGTTTGTTCCCCCTTTAGGAACCGTTATATCCACAGGTGCCCCCTGTATCATATCTGGAATAACAGGCTCAGGACCATCGCCATATTGTGCGTGAGAAACTGTTGCTCCATCATTTCGAAGACTTTGGAAGAGTACTTCCCCGAGCTGCTGAGAGTTCAACATATCTGGAAGATTTGCTGCCCTGCGCAAACCCGGTATATCCATCTACAGAAATAGTTGGTTTAGCCATATTATACCCTCCATCTTTTGTAGTAATAATTACCACCCCGTTCGACGCTCTCGCACCGTATACCGATGCTGCCGCATCTTTAAGAACGTTCATCTGAGCGATATCGTTTGCGTTTAAACTGTTTAAAATTGAAGGATCATCGGTTTGAACCCCATCAATTATATAAAGTGGATTGTTATTGTTGCTTGTTCCGAAATCCGCGGATTCTTACTATCGGAGAAGAACCCGGAGAGCCGTCGTTCATAACGGTAACACCCGTAACTCTTCCTTGCAAAGCTTCCGCAGCATTAACAATAGGAGCCTTGGTAGCTTCAGAAACATCTACAGAAGAGACCGAACCAGTCACATCTCCCGCGTGTTTGCTGAGTATATCCCATCACCACCACTTCATCTAATTGGCTGGCATCTTCTTTAAACACCATGTCTATAGTCTGCTGATCTCCAACAGCAACTTCGTGAGTTTTATAACCAACGTAGCTAAAAACCAATGTTTTGCCCGATGCAACATCTAAACTGTATTTCCCATCGAAGTCCGTTTGGGTTCCTGTACTTGTTCCTTTCACAATTACGTTTACGCCCGGTAAGGGGAACGCCATTCTGATCCGTCACCGTTCCAGTTACTGTGTTGTGCAGTGTGAAGAGTACTCTATCTCTTTCTCCCGCAAAAATCTTCTGATTTATTCCTATACCCAATATCAAAAAAGGAAATAGGCACAAGAGAGTTCTTTGTTGTAAACCCGAAGAAAAATTAACGGGAGTAGTGGTAATTCTCATGTTCATAATTAATAATTAGTTTAGTTGGTGTGTTAAATATATACATAAATTCTGTATTTCTTAAGACTATGTTAACAAATATAAAATTTATTAAAAGGATCGATGATCATTTAAGTAATTTTTTCAATCATTTATAGTTCTACTATAGTTCTACATTTAATATAGATATGCACGTTTATCCATCCATAATGCAATCAGCCAAAGTAGTAACATATAGACAGAATAGCAAAAAGAATGAGAGGCATTCAAAGCTGATAACCAACTAAGAAACACTTCTTCGTAAATGATTTCTTTTCAGACTTTCTCCTCCAATGTGAATCAGGCCTAATTATTTCAATAATAATTCCCGATAGAATGTAAATGAAACAGAGGATTTCTGCCGAAAACTTCGAAAAAATATGCTCCCTATCTTGAAATCAACTACTTCTGTAATAAAAATCAGCGTACCAATAATTAATATATCCCATCCAATAGTGTATATCACATAGGAGCTGGTCCAAATTGGCTTGTTTATAGGGAATAGCCTGTTCCAGCCTAAAGCAACCGCCAGTAAAACAAACCCACCAGCACCAGTTTCCAAACTGTCTTGAAATTATTACCTGATTTCTGAATAAACATTCCCGCAATATAACCTCCTATTACATTCACTATAGCAGGAATGGTGCTTAAAAGTCCTTCGGGATCAAAGGGAATCCCGTAGCTGTGGTATAAATTTTTGGATTGAAAAAATTACCAAGATCAAACTTAATTCAGCATTTCCTTTTAAACTATACGGATCGCCTGCATCACCAAAATAATACATCAGCCACCAATAAGAAGTAAAAGCACCTGCACCACTACCAATAATGGTCTTATAGCCAAGATATCTTATAAGCAATCCTCCAACTAAATAACATAAGGGCGATTCGCTGCAACACTCCCATTATTCTAATATTCGCAAAATTCATTACCCTCCATCCCTCCTGAGCATCACGAGAGACAAAGGGAAACCATTTAAAAATAATCCTATAAGAAAAATAATGAGGGCTCTGGTAACAACTTTTTGTAAAAAAGCACTTTCTCCTTTAGCTTCATATTTCTTGAGGCTGAAACTCATAGCATTTCCTATAACAAATAAAAAGGTAGGGAACACGAGATCTGTAATAGTGAAGCCATGCCATGCAGAATGCTCAAAAGGAGTATAAATAGCTTCCCAACTGCCGGGGGTATTTACAATAATCATTAAAGCAATTGTTAGTCCTCTTAGAATATCCAGAGATAATATACCTTTCTTTACTACGAATTGCATGATATTTTTTTTAACACCTTTTCACAAATAAACAAAAATATAATTTAAAAAAATCATATTCTTAATAAATTTTTATTTTATAACTTTCTTTATAATTTTTTTTGCAAAGTTCTTAAAAATTGAAATAAATCCTCTAATTTTACCCTTTACAGTATGAATGAAATACCAAGGGGATAATTATTTTTGCCTGAAGAAAGAATATTAAATATGAACACATTACTAGAGAGTTTTTACTCCATACGGAATTTCTCCGAGGATCTCACATGTTAGAAAAGAAAAAATATTTTCAGAAACTAAGAATGCTTAAGATTCCTATATTTCAAGGAGCTGCCACAAATGCAGACATCTGCAACGCCTTCAATTTTAGCCTTCCCACCTCTATGGCTCTTATTAATAATTTGATTAAAGAAGGTCTAATTGTAAAGCAAGGAAGAGGTGATTCCATAGGGGGAAGAAAGCCCGATCTTTTCGTTATTAAACCCGAAACTTTTTTCGTTCTTAGCATTCGTATAGATCGTTTTAATATCAAAATTGCTATAGTCGACAACACTAATTCTACTATTATAGAAGAAGACATTCCTTCCAACGTTATCTTCTGAAATAAATATTGTAGACACTCTTTTCGATTATGCCACTTCCATTGATAGAAAAATCGCGGGATTGATACCCGCAAATTGTTAGGGAATAGGCATTAGTATGCCGGGATTGGTTTCAGCCAAAGAAGGAAAAAATTTCACTTATTTTCTTTCGGGACAAGAATCTTTGTCCCTTCAGGCTGCTCTAAAGAAGCAATTTGAAAAGCCTGTATATATCCTGAATGATGCTAAAAGCGCTTGCCTTGCAGAGTTAAAGTTTGGTAAAGCAAAAAATAAAAAAGATGTCTTGGTGATCACAATGGACTGGGGAATTGGATTAGGAATTGTAATGGGAGGAAAAATGCATACCGGAACTTCTGGTTTTGCAGGGGAATTTGGACATATTCCTATGGTTGAAGATGGGGAACTTTGCCATTGCGGAAAAAGAGGTTGTCTGGAAACCATTGCCTCAGGTCTTGCTTTGGTTAACAAAGCTCGAAAAGGTTTGTCAACCGGAGAAACTTCTTTATTAAGTGCAATGGTTAAGGAGAACACTGAATTGAATCCGGAGATTATAATAGAAGCAGCAAACCGTGGAGATCAGTTTTCCATTAAAATTCTTTCTGAAATTGGAAGCAACCTCGGGAAAGGAATTGCTATTCTGATTCAAATTTTTAACCCTGAATTGGTTATTTTGGAAGGTAAAATTGCAGAAGCCAAGAAATTTATAACAACTCCTATTCAACAATCTATGAATACATTCTGTATGATTCAACTTAAAGAAAAGACAGAAATTATTCTTTCAAAATTAGGAAAAAAATCTCATTTATTGGGCTCTACCGCTGCGGTTGTAAACAATGTGTTCAAGAACCAATTAAAATTAGAGAATGATATAGGTAAATAAAATATTAACCATTCGTTTCAACTATTATGGCAAGATTAAATTTACTAGAAGAAACCCGGTTTGAAAAATTGCCGGTTACCGTTTATCCTGAAGAAGACATTGCTGCAAAGAAAGTAGCCCGGCATATCGCGGAAATTATCAAAAAAAAGCAGGAGGCGAATGAAGATGGCCGTCTTGGGTCTTGCTACCGGAGCCACACCTGTGCAAGTTTACGCGAATCTTGTAAAAATGCATCAGGAAGAAGGGTTAAGCTTCGAAAATGTAATCACTTTTAATCTCGACGAATATTATCCCATGCATCCGGATGCGAAACAAAGCTATGTTTCCTTTATGGATGAACATCTTTTTGGCCATATCGATATAAAAAAAGAAAATATTCACATTCCCGATGGAACTTTACCTAAAGAGGAAATTGCCGAATATTGCCTGCGATATGAAAATGCGATTGGCGAGGTGGGAGGTCTGGATCTACAAATTTTAGGAATTGGTAGAACAGGCCACATAGGGTTTAATGAACCGGGATCGGCACCCAATTCAGGAACCCGTCTCGTCACATTAGATGATCTTACTCGTCGCGATGCAGCGAGAGATTTTGGAGGTAAAGAAAATGTTCCTACAAAAGCGATTACCATGGGCGTGGGAACCATCTTTAAAGCAAGAGAAATTATCCTTCTGGCGTGGAGCAAGAAAAAGGCGTCGATTATAAAAAAGGCTGTGGAAGGAGAAATTGCGGGAAGTGTTCCCGCGACTTATCTTCAATTTCCGATAATGTTCGGTTTATTCTGGATGAAGACGCAGCTTCCGAACTCACCCGCTTTAATACTCCCTGGCTGGTTAAGGACTGTGTTTGGGATAAAGATCTCATTAAAAAGGCCGTGATCTGGCTCTCTTCTGAAGTTAAGAAACCCATCCTGAAACTTACCGATGAAGATTACAACAATCACGGAATGGCGCAGCTAATTACGGAAAAAGGTTCGGCCTATGATATTAATATCAACGTTTTTAATCAATTGCAGCACAGTATTACTGGCTGGCCCGGCGGAAAACCCGATGCCGATGATTCGCAACGGCCCGAAAGAGCTCAACCCTCTCATAAACGTTCGGTCATTTTTTCTCCCCATCCCGATGATGATGTTATTTCTATGGGAGGAACTTTTATAAGATTAGTTGATCAGGGACACGATGTTCATGTTGCCTACCAAACTTCGGGAAACACGGCTGTTTGGGATACAGATGTGCTTCGTTATCTGGAGTTCGCCATAGATTTTGATAAAAGCATTAATAAGGATACTTCGGAATTGAAGAAGTTGTATGATAAAATGAGGGACTTCTTCAAAACCAAACAACCTAATGATGTTGATCTCGAAGAGATAAGAAACGTAAAAGCGTTCATTAGAAAATCTGAAGCTTATGCCGGAGCCCGCTATGCAGGAGTTAAGGACAGTAATATTCATTTTATGTCCCTTCCCTTCTATGAAACCGGAAAAACAGTAAAAAATCCGGTAACCGATATTGATGTTGAACAAACTAAAGAACTTCTTCAAAAAATAAAACCTCATCAGGTATTTGCTGCGGGCGATTTTGACGATCCTCATGGAACTCACATAGTATGTTTTAGGATTGTTCTTGAAGCTCTTATTCAGCTGAAGGAAACTGAAAACTGGGCCAAAAACTGCTGGCTCTGGATGTATAGAGGCGCCTGGAACGAATTTGAAACTCACGAGATCGAAATGGCCGTACCTCTTTCTCCTTATGAAGTGCACAGGAAAAGAAATGCCATTTTTCAGCACCAGTCTCAGAAAGACCGACCCGTATTTCCCTGGTGATGATGAAAGGGAATTTTGGGTGAGGGCCGAACAGAGAAACCGTGAAACCGCAGAAAATTATCACAGGCTCGGACTCGCAAATTACGAAGCTATGGAAGCTTTGTCCGATGGAAATTCTGAAACTAGAACCACCAAAAAAATTAGATTTCCAGAATACTTTTAGGAAGTAGTTTCAACTTTGAGCGGGAATGATTTTTCTTTCCTGTGGGGGATCATTGCAGTTTTATGACTATCGTATGTCCTGGCCCTGTAATCGATTCTTGTTGTTAATACCATTATCGAGTATACTGGCGATTAGTTGCACCGACTTAAATCTCCTTTTCTCTGAAGGAGATTTAGCAAAATTGACCCCTCTATACCCGTAATGTAATAGGTGTTTTGAAATGTGTTCGGGTTGTTTATCCAGGAAATCATTCTTTCGATCTCTTCTTCGAAAGTTCCGGGTGAGCGGGCATCATCGCTTTTCCCCATATTCCTGATGATCCATTTTTAACTCGTTTGACCATTTCCTGTACATTCACCCTTCTTTTCGGGAATGCTGATTTATTTCGATAAAAAGAAGGCCCTATGCGTTTTCCTTCGAAGGAATGACAGTTTATACAATTGGAATTTAAAATGTCCACCAATCCGGAAGTCCGGGACGTGTTTCCTTTGTTTTTCAAGGCAGATATTCGAGTTTGTAGAAGAACTTTGTTGGGAGATATTTCATCGTATTTTGACTCCCCGTCTTCTTTATCAGAAACCTCTACTTTGATATACAACTCTGCTCTCTTTTTTGTAGTCTTCACCTTTGTGGGTTCAAGTATTTTGACCTTGGGTCTTGTATTTGGTTTCTGAAAGAAGCTGTGCGCATTGACTGCGAAGAGAAACATGGGCGGCAATAAAAAACAACCCATGCAGAAAATCCAAAATATTTTTTTCGCTGGAATTCATTTTTTTTAAAGATTGTTTATTTCCTGCGAAACTCGTTGCGCGGAGCGTATACAGGATTCCATACCCCGGCTTAGGGAATCTGCATAAGTGCCAACAAAAAACAGACGGTTCTCTGGAAGCAGAATTTGGGGCCAAAATTTATGAAATTCCCCTATAGGAAATGACTCCATTTCACAGGAAGGAGCAAATTTGTCTCGGGTCCAATCATAGGTTAAAGCCTGGTAAATAGTATCTTTTTTACCGGGATACAATTCTCTGAATTCCGCCGAGTACTCGCTGCGGACTTAATCCTCCGGGTCCATAAGCCTTTAAGATTACTTTCTCGGTTGAAATATGTGTCGGCTCTTCCCAGATCAGGGAAATATCAGGACTTTCAAATTCCATGTTAATACTGGAAATTCCATCTTCTAACCAAAATCGGAACTCGCTTCAAAGACATAAAAAGGATGTGAGGACTAAATTTTAAGTTATCTACCACGTATTGTTTCTCGGAAGACAAAGGCGGGATTACGGGAATATTTCGAAAAACAGGAAGGCTAATCGCGTTCACAAAATAATCAGCCTCCATTATTTTTTCCTCTTCAAAACCGTAAGCTGTGTACGCCACGGAAATTCCCTTTTCGTTCATGACGAATGGATTTTATACGATGTCTGAACTTTATGCGATCTCCCAGTTGTTTCGCAAAAGCTTTAGGAAGTTCTTCATTTCCTCCTTTTACTTTAAACGTGTCACCCTGTGATAAAGGAATTCCCCTGTGCTTCTGGACATAGGACTGCCACAACCCAAAAAGAGCGGAAGTGTCTTTTCCGCCTAAAAATCGCAGTGCCGCCTCCGATGCTCCTGTATCCTGTAAAATTCATTCAAAGAAATTATGTCGAGATCGATTTCGCTCGACCTCTAAAGGCTTCAATGGATCGCTAAAAATACTGAGATAAGAATCCTCGTACAATGATGATAAATCTACCACGGATTATTAGAAAGAAAATGAATTTCTTTGTCATTAAACCCAATTTCCTTCAGAATCTGTGGATCCGAAAGCATTTTATCAGAATAGAACTTTCCATCGATCATCTTCAGCCCTAGCCGATTTGTTGTGGCAGCGGAACCTTCAGCATGAGGGTAAGGAATTACCGACAATCCGAATTTTTCAACGTAATTAAAAAATTCTTCGTAGCCCGGTTTTGTAATATGATCGGCGCCATAATCGGTATATAAATTTTCTGTCAGGCCGTCCCTGCCCGTAAAAACGTGACCTCCACAACGACCACTCCCTTCTAAAACAGTAACCTCATGTCCCAATTTCATAAGCTCGTATGCACAGCAAAGGCCAGATATGCCTGCGCCGCCCACAATAACTTTTTTCTTCTGGGCAACAACAGAGGTATTCGAAAGCTCTTCCAACTCTTCCGCCAACAGGTCAAAGGGAAAAAGCGCGGCTCCAAGGCCGGAGAACAGTGAGCTTTTGAGAAAATCTCTCCTTTTTCGGGATTTCATGGTTTTGAACTTTTAAAGGCGAAACTAAAATTTGTAAAAAGTGTCATCTGCAAACTAATTTTAAAAATTCGCTGCGGAAACGATCGTTAGTCCATTTCAGAAGCGATACCTGGCAGAACCTGTGATAGAATTGCCAAACGACCCGCCAAGATAATTGATATTGCTTACGAGATTTTTTCTCCTTATTTTGAAGTGCTGACATTCGAAAAAACCCCATTCGGTTTTTTAATGTCATTCCCTTTTTGCCAATTGATCCCGGGACTATTAAAAAAATGCACTCCCATTTCACTCAATCCGTGAACCGTGTTTTGCCAGTCTTTCTTTAAAATCGGCAAACTCTCTTTTTTCTGAAGAAGTCCATGCTACCTCTGCCACAGCCGCCGCCCGGGGCCAAAAACGATCATCTAGCGCTTCGTCACTATGCACTTTCTCTGTCCACACCGGAGCTTCTACTCCTATCACATTAGGATTAGAGGTCGAAAAGCTATAAATATGTTCCACTGTGATTCCCTGCGTACACCAGGTCGCAGTATTCTTCTGTTCAGCAGTGTTTCCATGGTCCAGATAAAAGATAGGAACATATCGACTCTATGATCTTTCACATCTTTCATTACACTCTTCTGTTTTTCCATTCCAGTTCTGGCTTATAAAATCGGGACTCACCTTTGTTTGCGTAACCTCTTCCCAACCGATTGGAATTTTATTGTAATGATGCACAATTGAATCTGCCTTTACAACAAACTCTTGGTACAGTGGATCCTCGATCTCGTCTCCTCCCATATGGATCCACGGACCTTTTGTTATACCCGCAAGTTCTCCCACTACTTCTGAAACAAAATCGTAGGTCTTTGGATTTGCCAGGCAAAACCTGCTCCAACCCACTTCCTCACCACTATAAAAATCGGGAGGAAGAGCTTTTTGGGGATGAATGTTCGAATTCTCTGGACAATTGAGTTCCGGATAGGCCTGAAGTGCTGAATAAATATGACCGGGCATGTCTATTTCCGGAATAATAATAATGTTACGTTCCAGAGCATAATCCTGCAACTCCTTATATTCTTCCTGGGTGAGATAGCCTGAACGCCCGTCTTCGATAGAGCCTTTAGAAGCGAGTTCCGTCAATTTTGGTTTGCTCTTTAATTTCAATTCGCCATCCCTGATCATCTGTTAGATGTAAATGAAGACGATTTAGTTTGTACAATGCCATCCTATCGACATGGCGCTTTAAATAATTCAAGTCAAAGAAACTTCGTGCCACATCAACCATCGTCCCTCTCCAGCTATATGCCGGCTTGTCCTCTATATTGGCATAACGCAGACTCACTTTTACGTCTTTAGTTCGTTTTGTTCGATGGCAGTGGGAAAAAACTGTCGTAGCGTCTGGACGGCATAAAACAATCCGGCATCTGTAGCCCCTTTTAAAGTAACTCCTTCCGCCCCTATATCCAATATATATCCTTCATCCCCCAATTGACTTTGAAGACCGACATCTTTAACAATTTTCCAATTCCCGCAGGACAAATCACTCTTTTCGAGTAAGATTAACCGTGACACCGGAATTAAGCAAGAGTTTCTGGAGCCAGGCTGCTGTCTTTGCCCCTCCTTCTGCGTAACATACGGTATTCTTCTCTAGGGACGACATAACTCCCTTCTCCCCAGGATAACTTTCATCGGAAGAGGTATTATAGCGGGTTCTGCAAAAGATTGCTTGTTCTGCTGTCTTTCTTTAATCCCGAACAGGAAAGAAGAAAAGAAACCGAAAGAACAAATATCACGTACTTATACAATTTAGACACTCATAATTTTTTAATTAGTAATTAAACAGAATATTGTGATTAAAGAATCTGATGCTTTATTTCTCATAACGTTCATCTATCTGCACTCTGGAAACATCAAGAAAAAGTTCTGCCAGCTTTTTGCTAACAGCATAAAAGAATTTTTCTCCTTTTTCCCTGGATGCCTTTTTAGGATTTCCAATGCCGGTATCCTCGGTAACCGAAGACCATTTTCGTTCCGACCATGCCCATCCTTCTCTTAACGCTTTTATTGATGACTTTTTTTCTCTACCATCACCTGCTTCCTCCAATGGCAAAGTGAGGTCGGGACGTAAGTGGAGCATAAGGCTGGTTTCCATTTCATCGGCATGGTCACCTGCCTCCTCAAAATAGTCACTTTTATTTAGGACTTGAAAGAAATTCGTCATAAGCAAGAACATATCAGGAAATCGTAGTCCGAGTTCTCTCAACATCGTTTTAAAGTCATTGCCACCGTGCCCATTAAGCACTATCAGCTTATGAATTCCCTGCCGATTCAGTACTTCAATAATATCGGCTAAAATCATAAATTGCGTACTCGGATTCAGATTGATATCCAGCCTAATATCAATCTGACCACTGTTTACACCAAAAGGAATATTCGGCAAAACGATCAATTTGGCTCCGGCTTCTGTAGCTCGTTTTCCAGCCTCCGCAGCAATAGCTTCGATCTGATAATTGTCAGTGGCATAGGGAAGATGATAATTGTGCGCTTCTGTAGCTCCCCACGGAAGAGCAGCGACTTCTATATCGGCCTCTTTTATCGCTTTCCAATTTGTTTCTGCGAGTATATATGATCTCATTGTTTACGGATTTTATGACCAGAAGTTGCAAAGTAAAAGATGAAAAGATAACAAGGCAGTAGGATCACATAGGCATAGTGGACGCTCCAGTTATCGGCAAGAGCTCCATATAATAAAGGAATAATGGCTCCTCCAGCAATTCCCATTACTAATAGTGAAGAAGCCGCCTTGGTAAATCTTCCTACATCGGCCAGAGCCAGAGGCCATATTGCTGGCCACATCAGTGCATTTGCAAGTCCGAGCAAAGCTATAAATCCTACCGAAATATATCCGCTGGTTAATAAGGCTATAATAGAGAAAATTACACCCAGGACTGCCGACAATTTCAAGGCATTATCCTGTTTTATATATTTTGGAATGGTAAAAATTCCTATAATATATCCCACCACCATAGTGGTCATAGTACCAGTGGCAAAATATTTGGCCGTAGTGAGCGGAAGTCCTAAAAATGCACCATAATTAATTATGCTATCGGCAGCAATGACTTCGACACCCACATAAAGAAAAAGACTTATCACTCCTAAAATTAAATGGGGGAAATCGAAAACGCTATTTTTATTAGCATTGACCGAAGTCAACTCTTCATCTTCCTCATCGGTATCTACTTCAGGCAATCCCGACTTATAAACCCAAAATGCCAATGCCAGTAAAACAATAATGATTCCAACATAGGGAGGGATTACTCTGGAAGCCATTTCATTTAATTCTGTGATCTTTTCACTTTCCGAAAGATTAGTGATTTCTGCCCGCAAAGCATCTGCTTTATCAAGTTCTAAAAAGAAACCGATAAGAATAGGCGCCAGAGCTCCGGCAAGTTTGTTACATATTCCCATAATACTAATTCGCTTTGCTGCACTTTCCGCCGGGCCAACAATAGTGACATAAGGATTGGAAGCGGTTTGAAGAATGGCAAGTCCGCTACCCATTATAAAAAGTCCCAATAAGAACAGAATGTAAGTGCGAGTAATAGCGGCCGGAATAAATAGCAAAGCACCAAAAGCCATCACAATAAGCGCAACCGACATTCCGTTTTTAAACCCGAAGATGTCTAAGGTTCTTGTGGAGACTGGCGCCATTACTACATAAGCGATATAAAAGGCAAAGGTAACAAAGAATGACTGGAACGTCGTTAATTCACATGCTATTGCCAGGTAAGGAATAAGCAAGGAGTTAAGCCAAGTTACGAACCCAAAAATAAAGAATAATGCCCCAATAATTACGATAGCCTGATTAGCATTAGACTTTGTAGAGGAGGTCTCTTTCTGGACAGAAGTTGATGAATTAGTCATGTAAAATTTTTATGTTGATATTTGCGATCAGTATAGTGTAATGTTCTGTTTAATAATCCAGCATTGCTGCCGAACCAAGGACGGAAACATCAGGCATGGCTGAAGGAAAAATTTCCACCCTATTCACAATTCTTTCAAAAGGAAAGGAATCGATACTTTTTATCAAGGTATTTTTAAAATACTTAAAGGACCTGCTGATAGATCCCCCCAGAATAATAGCTTCAGGAGATAAAATATACAAGATCAATTTCAGGCTTTCTCCTACATGTTTTCCAAATTCGTTGAAAATTTTCAGCGCTTCCGGATCACCAAGTTCTGCTTTTTCAAAGATTTCTGCTCCTTCTCGCTGATATTGCAGTTTAAAGAATTTTCCACTACAATAATCTTCAATGGTTTTATCAAGATATGGAATATTTGCCAGTTCTCCAGCGCCAGAAAGAGTTCCCGAATAAAGTTCATTGTGAATTATGATTCCTGTACCATAACCAGTCCCTAAAGATATCCCTACAAAATTTCTGAATTTCTGGCCTTCACCGTATTTTTTTTCTCCAAGTGCAAAAGTGTTTGCATCATTTGTTATTTTCACGGGCCTTTTAAAATGCGCTTCCAGGCGGTCCTTTAAATGAACTTCCTTCCAGGAAGGAATATTCCAAAGATCATAAACGATTCCTCGTTCTTCATCAATAAGTCCTGGAACACCGATTCCTATTCCTACAAAATCATTACGGGACAATTTCTCTATCCCTTGTATTAATTCATCTATAATCTGTTCTTTCGGTGCATCCGCTGAGGTGGTCAGCGTAAGATCTTTAAGAATTTTAGAATCTTGGATTGCTCCTAGACGCATTTTTGTAGCCCCAATATCTATGCCCACTATAATATCTTTCATAAAATTTGTGTATGCAATCCGCTTTTTTTATTAATTAGAAATTGTGTTCTTTAAAGGTTGCACCTAAAAATATTTTGGGCAGACAAGGATTTTAACAATAGCGCCTAAGCAAATCAAGGCATCAAATTGTCCAAGTTGAATCCGCAATAATACTAGTATAAACATACCGGTTATTCCTCTTCGGCAACGAACTTAATTTTACTAATGTACTAACTTATAATTAATATTTTTGTTTAATAAATAAACTTTTATAAAAATATTTAAAAAACAGCTCTCACATCATACTTTTTACAAGATCTTCCTTTTCCATATTTGACATAAAATAATTATTAATTTAATTTCAAGAAAAATTAACAGTTTTGTGCTTGAAGATTGTAAAAAGTGGAAGGCTTCTTTTACTTCTGAAACCGGAGATTTGCAATACATATGGCACCCATATAAGGCTTATCCATGTCCAGTCGCTGCTAAAACGGAGTCCACAAAACTCTCTTCCTCCATAACAAGACACTGTGATAGGGGACTTTAGATACATACAACCCTAATAAAAAAAACTGGAGTTTTTTTTATTTTTCTTCTTTTTCCCTTCAAAAATAGAATCACAGCAGTTAAACCTATTAACTCTGCTCCTTCTGCGGCTAACCCCTAAAGTCCAAAAATTAAACTAATGCTGGTTCCTTTGTTTTCTATACTCTGTAGCTGAATTTTCCCCTGATGCAACATCATAATCTGTTTGCAGAGGCTAAGTCCGATTCCGCTCCCATTCTTTTTGGTGCTAAAAAAGGGAATAAAAATACTTTCCTGAATTTCTTCAGGAACGCCCCTTCCGTTATCTGAAACTTTTATTTGTATTCCCCTTTCGATATTCGCTAGCGCAGAAACTTTTATAAGAGGCTCCGTAGTTTCCTTACAGGCATCTATAGAATTGAGAATCAAATTGATTAAAACCTGTTCGATTAAATAAGAATCCATCTCTATTTGTAAAGAAGGATCCTGAATTTGAAATTCAAGCTCTACCCTCCTTTCTTTTAGCGAAGGGTGCATTAACTTTCCTATATTCGAAAAAAGCTCTGAAACCTTTACTTGTTCTAGATTTAAATGTGTAATCTTATTCAGACTGCGGTAGGTTTTGGCAAATTTCATTAAACCTTCGCTGCGTTTTTTAATACTGGAAATCCCATCGTCAAGATCATTAATCTGCAGCGGAAATTTTTCGGGATCTTCTGAAGAAAGCCGAACATGATTCTGAAGTGTTTCTGCCAGAGAAGAGATAGGAGCTATAGAATTCATTATCTCGTGTGTCATAACACTCAGTAATTTTTTCCATGCCTCAGATTCGTTTTTATTTAAGGTCTCATCGATGTTTTGCAAAACAATGAGCTTAAACGAATTCTCTTCCACATTAAATATCGAATCTGAAATAAGCACCTTCATTTTTTCCTCATTTACTTCAATATTAATGGAATTTGCAGCAAAATGCGTGGTTTCAAACACTGTTTCATACAGTTGGGGTTGTCGCGCTTCTATCAGCCTGATATTTTTAAAGGACGGTATATTCAGTATTTTCCTTATGGCCTCGTTCGCCCAAAGCACTTCTCCTGAATGAAGATTATAGGCAATAATGCCTACATCTACCATTTCAAGGATTTTTTGCAGATATACATACTGGGCTTCCTTACTGGCATTCATTTTTCGGATGGTCTTGTTTACCTGATTGAATCCCTGATGCAATCTGCGAATATCCTGCGGCCCGGCATCTTCAATAAACCAGCGTGAAAAATCCTGATATTTTACCGCTTCAAAAAAATCATCCATCTCCACAAATCTGCGAATTACGAATTTGTAAAAATTATAAAAAGAAATTATAGAGCATACCCCCGCCAGAATTATAAGATAATAACTGGAAGCCTTTATTGCAAAAGCAAGCCCTGCCAGAAAACCGAACAAAATTAAAACCCTTATAAAAAGGGAAAAGGCATATTTTTTATAGATCATACTTGTTTAATCTGCGATATAAAGCGGCACGCGTAATCCCCAGTTCTTTGGCGGATTTGGAGATATTTCCCTTGTTTTTTTCAATAACCTTAAAAATGGCATTTTTTTCGATACTGTCAAGATTCATATTTCCTGAAGCTGCGGGTCCCAGAGAATTTTCTATAGCCGAAAAAACAAGATCTTCGTCAACCAGCACATCCCCTTCAGCCATAATTACGGCTCTTTCTATTGCATATTGAAGCTCCCGAACATTCCCGGGAAAGCTATGCGATTTCAGCTTTTTTAGAAAAGATTTATCCATTGTAAAGGGCCCTTTCATATATTTTTCAGAATAAATATCTATAAAGTAATGAGCCAACAGGGTACAATCTGTACCGCGATCTCTAAGCGGCGGAACAGTAATATCCACGGTATTAATACGATATATGAGATCTTTTCTGAAGTTATTCTCATCGGCGAGCTCGCCAAGACTTAAGTTGGTAGCACAAACAAGCCTGATATCGACAGGAATTTGATCGTTACTCCCCAAAGGGGTTATATCCCTGTTTTGAAGCACTGTAAGCAGCCTGGCCTGTTGCCTTAAGCTTATATTCCCTATTTCATCTAAAAACAAGGTTCCTCCCTGAGCGGCTTCAAACCGTCCCTTTCTGTCTTCACGAGCATCTGTAAATGCTCCTTTTTTATAACCAAAAAGTTCACTTTCAAAAAGAGTGGAGGTTAAGGATCCTACATCTACCTTAACAAAAGGTTTGTTTTTACGCAACGAGTTTTCATGGACAGCTTTGGCAATGAGGTCTTTCCCGGTGCCATTTTCGCCTAATATCAGAATATTGGCATCTGTAGGAGCAATTTTTTTAAGCTTTATAAAAACATCCTGCATTTCCAGACTCTCGCCAATAATTTTGTTCCCCTTGGTTAAAGGCTGAAGTTTTGCGCCTTTATCCTTTTTCTTGTTTTCAATAAGATAGGTTATGGATTGTATAATTTTTTCATTCTTCCAGGGTTTCACTACAAAATCTGATGCTCCTTCTTTTAAGGAGCGAATGGCAAGATCAATATCTGCATAGGCGGTAATTAAAATTACATCTGTAGAAGGATCCATCTGTTTAATTTTATTTAACCAGAAAATCCCTTCATTCCCTGTGTTTACTAACCCGTTAAAATTCATATCCAACACAATAAGATCGAATTTTTTTTTCTGAAGAATGCTGGTAAGATTGTTTGGATTTTTTTCGGTTTCCACTTCCTGCACTCTCGATTTTAATAATAGCCGCATTGCCGTGAGCACATCGGTATCATCGTCTATCACTAATATTGTTGAATTTTTTAGAAGCATATATACAATATTACAATTTTATTTAACCTCTTAAAGAAATCTAAATCCAATAATTTTTGGGAGTATAAAATTGTATTGTTATCGAACAGCAGGTGTATTAAAAACGAACACTTTTTATATTTAAAATAACTTAAAAATACTGTAAATCAAATAATTACATTTCTGGCATCATTCTGTATTTGTAACTTAAAGAAATCAAACCAAAATGGATATACCACTTAAAAAGAAGCGTTTTACAAAATCCCGTATCGGGATGATCGTTGGAGGAGTTTTAATACTGGCATTAATTGTTTTCGTGCTAATTTCTTCGGGCGGCAATTCAAAATTAAATGTAGATAAAGAGAGAATTACCATAAGTGATGTAAAAAAAGATGTTTTTCAGGAAAACATTCCCGTAAACGGAATTGTACTTCCTATTACCACTATTTATCTTGATGCCTTAGAGGGTGGAAGGGTAGAAGAAAAATTTGTGGAAGATGGCGCGGTGATGAAAAAAGGAGAACCTATTTTAAGACTTTCCAATACAGATCTTGAGCTTACGCTTGTAAATCAGGAAACCGCTGTTTACGATTTGCTTACCCAAATGCAAATTTCAAAAAATGCTGCCCGCCAAAATACCATCAATAAACTTAATCAATATACCGATGTAAAAAATAGTCTTATCGAGGCGAAACGAGTATATAATTTAAATAAGAAACTTTACAGCAAAGATGCGATTGGAAAACAGGAATTAATCGAGTCTGAAAATAACTATAATTATCAAAAACAACGCATGGATCTTTCAGAACAGGTTTTAAAACAGGATTCAATTTCTTCAAAACAGGAAGTACAGCAGGCCAGAGATTCGTACGTGCGTACCCAGAAGGCATTGGAGCTTATGCGTAAAAAAGTAGGAGACCTGGTGGTAAAAGCTCCGGTGGATGGGCAGCTTACATCTCTGGATGCAGAGATTGGGCAATCCATAAATAAAGGAGAACGTTTAGGCCAAATCGATGTTTTGAGTGGATTTAAAGTTCGTGCAGATATAGACGAACATTATATCTCCAGAATATATACTGGCCAACACGGCTCGTTTACATTTAATGGGAATGATTATTCCCTGATTATAAAAAAAGTGTACACCCAGGTAAGCAGTGGGAAATTTCAGGTAGATATGCAGTTTGATGGCGATGTACCAGAAGAGATAAGAAGGGGGCAAACCTTACAAATCCGGCTGGCCCTAAGCGACGAAAAACAGGCGGTGCTTATCCCAAAAGGAGGATTTTTTCAGCAAACCGGAGGAAACTGGATATTTAAAGTAAGTGAGGACGGAAGCCGTGCTTATAAAGTTGATATCCAATTAGGAAGTCAAAACACCGAATATTATGAAGTATTGCAAGGGCTTAAACCCGGCGATAAGGTTATTACTTCCGGCTATGATAATTATGGAGATACAGATGAACTGATCTTACAATAAGTCTGTATCTCAAAAATGTCACATCGAGCGGATTCGAGATGTCTTTAAACTAAATATAAAACACAATACCATAAACAATGATAACTATTAACAACCTTGAGAAATATTACAAGACCGAAGAGGTACAAACCATCGCCCTTAACAAGCTTTCTTTTGAAGTAAAAGAAGGAGAATTTGTTGCAGTAATGGGTCCTTCGGGCTGCGGAAAATCGACCTTATTAAATATTCTTGGACTTTTAGACGATCCCGATGGGGGAAGTTTTGTATTCAATGGAATTGAAGTTTCCGGATTTAACGAACGCAAAAGGGCAAGTCTGAGAAAACACAATATCGGATTCGTTTTTCAAAGCTTCAACTTAATAGACGAGTTAACGGTGTATGAAAATGTAGAATTGCCCCTTATTTATACCGGTGTAAAAGCTTCAGAAAGGGAAAAAAGAGTGCACCAGGTACTGGAAAAAATGCAAATCATGCATCGTCGCAAGCATTTTCCACAACAACTTTCCGGGGGCCAGCAACAGCGGGTAGCAGTAGCAAGAGCTGTGGTAAACAACCCAAAGCTTATTCTGGCCGATGAACCAACCGGAAATTTGGATAGCAGTAACGGTAATGAGGTAATGGATTTGTTAACCGAGCTTAATGAAACCGGAACTACAATTATAATGGTTACCCACAGTGAACATGATGCCAAATATAGTCACAGAATTATAAGAATGCTGGACGGGCAAAAAGTAACGGAGAATGTTTTAGTATAAGGTCATTCATCAATCAAAAAAAACAATTATCATGATCGGAAATTACTTTAAAATCGCGTGGAGACACATTCTTAAAAACAAGGCTTTTTCAGCAATAAATATAGGCGGCCTCACTATTGGCCTGGCAAGCTGCCTGCTACTATTAATTTATATAAACTACGAATGGGGTTACGATAAACAGTTTAAGAATGTAGAAAATATCTATGCCATAGAAAACAACCAGACCGGGGATGGAGAAATCTTTACATTTATGGCAACTCCGGGAGAGTTGGCGCAAACCATACAAAATGAAGTGCCGGGCGTAAAAAACACTGTTCGGGTTACCTATCCTTCCCAGGAGCTGCTGAACTATGGTGAAAAACCCATGAAAAAAGCAGGGATTTATGCCGATTCTTCGTTCTTTTCTGTTTTCAGCTATCATTTTATCCGCGGAAATGCGACCTCATCGCTTTCCAATCCCAACAATATTGTAATTACCCAAAAACTGGCGCACACTTTATTTGGAGCTGAAGATCCTCTTAACAAGGTGATAAGTTATAAAAATCAGACTCAGTTAAAAGTAACCGGCATAGTTGAAAATCCTCCTGCAAACTCCAGTATGCAGTTCGATTATGTACTCCCCTGGAGCTTATATGAAACCGAAAATCCCTGGGTTAAAAATTCCGGATGGGGAAATAATTTTTGCGCGACTTACGTGGAATTAGCTTCCCAAGAGCAATTTAGCAAGGCAGATGCACTGGTTCGAAAAATGATTAATTCCCATCAGGATGATTATGAAGGGGAGGCCTTTTTATTCCCTTTTGCCAAGCTGCAATTATATTCCAAATTTGAGAACGGGAAATCTGTTGGAGGCGCTATAGATGAACTGAAACTGTTTTTATGGCTGGCGATTGGAATTTTACTTATTGCCTGTGTGAACTTCATGAACCTTTCTACAGCACGTTCCCAGAAAAAAGCTCTGGAGGTGGGGGTTAGAAAAACCCTGGGATCCTCCAGAAGTGCCTTATTGAAACAATTTATTTGTGAATCCCTTTTGATAAGCGGAATTGCCATGGTACTTGCTTTATTGCTTACCAGTTTATCCATGCCTTACTTTAATCAACTTCTGGAATTACAGTTGCAAATTCCTTTTACAAGTTGGGAATTTTGGGGTTTTATAATTTTTCTGGTTTTATTCACCGGATTTACTGCAGGGAGTTATCCCGCGTTTTACCTGTCCTCTTTCAAGCCTATTTCCGTAATTAAGGGTCCCAAATTACAGGAAAAGAGTTTGTTTTCTCTACGCCGAGTAATGGTGATCCTGCAGTTTGGCTTTTCTGTATCTCTTATAGTTGCCACCATCTGTATTTACCGTCAAATTAATTTTATTCAGAATAAACCTATAGGTTACAATCCCAATAATCTAGTAGAGGTTACAGTAGAAGGCGAATTGGCAAATCATCTGGAAGCCTTTCAAAATGAAGTAAAAAACTCAGGTGCTGCGATTGCCACATCTAAACTTGGCCAACATATTACCAGCGGAGGATATAACGGCTGGGGGGTGGACTGGCCGGGAAAAAATCCCAAATGCGAAGGTATTATTCGATTTTTTTAGTGTGGGATATCATTTTAAGGAAACCGTCTCGGTGAAAATGGTAGAGGGAAGAGATTTTTCTGATCAATTTCCGGCGGATACCACAGATGCCAATGTACTCATTAATAAAACCGCCGCTAAATTAATGAAGACCGGAGTAGGAGACCAGATCAAAGTCGGTGGTAGTCAACATACCATAGTGGGTATTTTTGATGACTTTGTAAAAAATTCACCTTTTCGAAAAGTGCCACCCATGGTAGTAGGATTTTTGTCGGATCAGGCAAGCGTAGTTGCAATTAAATTAAATCCTGAAAAAAACATCAGTTCTTCGATTAACAGCATTACAAAAATCCTGAAAGAATATAAATCCATCGTATCCGGCAGACATACAGTTTGTAGACAAGAATTTCGAAAAGAAATTTCATAATGAGCGTTTACTGGGCACTCTTTCCATACTGTTTAACGGGCATCTGTATCCTTGTTTCCTGCCTCGGATTATTCGGACTTTCAGCTTTTTCGGCACAGGTAAGAATCAAAGAGATCGGAGTGCGGAAGGTACTTGGGTGCAAAAGTAGGACAGATCGTGCTGTTATTATCCAAAGAATTTATTGTACTGGTGGCCATCTCTTTCCTAATCGCCTTCCCACTTTCCTGGCTGGTCATGGAAAAATGGCTTCGAAATTATGAATACCACATCGATCTAAGCTGGTGGATCTATGCTATTGCAGGTTCGCTCGCGCTCTTAATTGCTTTGGTCACGGTGAGTTTCCAGGCCATAAAGGCAGCAACTTCAAATCCTGTAAAAAGCATACGAACAGAATAGCTCCGCTGCATTTGTTCCTTTATGTCTGAAGAAGAAGAAAAAGTAAAATGTTGAATGAAATTAAAATGAAATGATACGAAACTATTTTAAAATCGCCTGGAGGAATTTGTGGAAACATAAAACATACTCACTTCTCAATATTATTGGATTAGCGATAGGTCTTTCATGTTTTTTGCTAATTGCCTTATACGTAATTAATGAACTTAGCTATGATCGTTACAACTTAAAAGCAGCGAACATCTACCGAATAAATTCTGATATCCAAATAGGAGGAGGAGCAATGAAATTGGCTTCTACCTCTGATGTAATGGGACAATTGCTTAAAAAAGATTATCCTGAAGTTGAAAACTATAGCCGTATTTACACTTACAGCGGTAAAAAACTGATTAAAAAGGGAAATTCTTTTATCGACGAAAATCAGGCCTATGTAGATTCTACTTTTTTTGATTTGTTTACCCTGCCGGCCATAAAAGGGAATCCTAGAAAAGCACTTACAGAACCTAATACGGTTGTAATAACACGCTCTGCTGCTTTGAAATATTTTGGAACCGTGGATGTTGTGGGTAGGAATATCGAAACAAATGATACGACCAGGTTTTATCAAGTAAAAGCAGTTATAGAAGATGTTCCTAAAAATTCACATTTTAATTTTGACTTTTTCTTTCCAATGCTAAACCTGGATTATGATTGGGGCCAACCTACAAATCATAATTTCTTCACGTATTTATTGCTAGAACCGGGTACCGATCCAAAAGCTTTTGAAAAGCATTTTTTAAAATATATCGATGATTACGTGCTGCCCGAGGCTAAAAAGTTTATGAGTATAAAAAACATGAAGGAATTTGAGGAAGCGGGAAATAGTATAAGGTATTCATTATTTCCACTAACTGAAATTCATTTATATTCTGACAGACAGGCGGAAATTCTTCCGGGAGGAGATATAAAATATGTCTATATATTCTCCATAGTAGCCATTTTCATATTGGTTATTGCCTGTATTAATTTCATGAACCTTACTACGGCCCGTTCTGCTAAGCGCGCGAAAGAGGTGGGTATACGCAAAGTGCTAGGAAGCGAAAGAAAATACCTTATTGCACAATTCCTGGTAGAATCGGTTTTAATAGTAACCTTTTCAATGTTTCTCGCACTGTTTATTACCCTTCTGATTTTACCTGCTTTTAATTCGCTTTCAGGAAAATTCCTATATTTTTCAGAGTTGCTAACCGCCCCCTTTTTACCCTTTCTTATTCTGATGCCCTTAGCTGTAGGAATACTTGCAGGAAGTTATCCTGCATTCTTCCTTTCCTCATTTCGTCCCATTCAGGTATTAAAAGGAAAATTTACCAGGGGAGGGAAAACCTGGGGATTACGTAGCACTCTGGTAGTTTTTCAATTCGTTACTTCAATTGTTCTTATCATTGGAACTATCGTGGTTTATCGCCAATTAAATTACATTCAAAAAGTTAATCTTGGATTCGATAAAAATGAAGTCCTGGTAATTGACGGTACTTATGTGTTGGGAAATAATATAAACACTTTTAAAAATGAAGTATTACAGCTTGCCGGGGTAAAAAGCGGTACCGTGAGCGGTTTTTTACCGGTTTCAAACTCATCGCGAAGCGACCAGACATTTTCTAAAGACGCGGTTATGAATTCTACTAACAGTATCGATATGCAACAGTGGCGTGTAGATACTGATTACATAGAAACAATGGGAATGAAAATTATTGATGGCCGCAATTTTTCTAAAAAATTCCCTTCCGATTCTTCCACAGTAATTCTGAATGAAACTGCCGTGAAAATGTTAGGCTATAAAAAACCGGTAGGACAACAAATTCATACCATTGGGAGTGGCAGTAAATCGGTAACATATTCAATAATTGGAGTGGTTAAAAACTTCAATTTTGAAAGCCTGAAACAGGAAATTGCGCCGCTGTGCTTGGTACTTTCGAAAAACACCGGGATTACTTCCTTTAAAATCAATGCAGGAAGCGCCCAAACCCTTATTCCGCAAATAGAAAACAAATGGAAGGCGTTCTCTCCGGAAATGCCCTTTAGTTATCGCTTTTTAGATAATGCTTTTGAACAAATGTACAGGAGCGAACAAAGAGTTGGCAAACTGGCTGTTCTGTTTTCGGTACTGGCAATTTTTATCGCCTGTCTCGGACTATTTGGTTTGGCCACTTTTATTGCCGAGCAGCGCACTAAAGAAATAGGCATACGCAAAGTTTTAGGCGCCAGCGTAAAAGGTATGGTTAGTTTACTTTCAATCGACTTTTTGAAGCTTGTGCTAATAGCATATGTGATAGCGGTACCACTGGCTTTATGGAGTATGCATACATGGCTGCAGGATTTTGCCTATCGAGTTAATTGAGTTGGTGGATTTTCGCAATAGCGGGAATAATTTCGCTGGTGATCGCATTTGTTACTATAAGTTCCCGGGCATTACGTGCTGCAACGGCCAACCCGGTAAAAAGTCTAAAAAACGAATAATCATGATCCGAAACTATTTCAAAATCGCCTGGAGGAATCTTTTAAAGAACAAGGTGTATTCATTCATCAATATTTTTGGTTTGGCCATAGGTATGGCTGTAACTATAATGATAACGCTTTGGATTAATGACGAATTGAATTATGACAGCTACTTCAAAAATTATGACAGCATTGCACAGGTATATCAAAGTCAGACATTTAATGGAGCAATTTCTACCGGGCCAATGCTTCCAAGGCCTATAGAAAAGGTTCTGAACAATAAATATGGGGATAACTTCAAAAACACCGCCATGTCTTCCTGGACACAACCCAGATATCTTAAATATGGCGATAAGAGCATTTCCAGGGATGGCAATTTTATACAGGAACAAGGATTAAAAATCTTTGAATTCCATATAATTAAAGGAGCGAAAAATGGTTTGAAAGAACCCAACTCCATCATGCTTTCAGAATCTACTGCGCTGGCCTTGTTTGGGGATCAGGACCCAATCGGAAAGATTGTAAATGTGAACTCCACCGATAACATGCTGGTAACCGGTATTTTCGAAGATATTCCTAGTAATACCACTTTTAATAATGTCAACTTCCTTATGCCATGGAAATACTACATAAAGAGTGCCCCGTGGATAGAGCAAAATAAGGATAACTGGGGGAACAATTCTTTCCAAATGTTTGTTCAGATTGCAGATAATACCACTATGAATGGTATTTCGAAAAAAATTAGAGACTCCAAGAAGGAATCAAACGAAGAGACTGCCCGATTTGATCCCCAAATATTTTTATTCCCAATGAAGGACTGGCATTTGCGGTCCAATTTTGAAAACGGAGTTCAAACTGGCGGAAGAATAGACGATATCTGGTTATTTGGAATTATTGGTGCATTTGTATTGTTCTTGGCTTGTATAAATTTTATGAATTTAAGCACTGCGCGTTCTGAAAAACGTGCCATGGAAGTGGGTATACGAAAAGCAATCGGCTCTAATAGAGAACAACTGATAAAACAGTTTCTTATTGAATCGTTATTGGTGGTTTCCTCTGCTTTTTTCGTTTCAATTTTATTGGTGCTGCTTTCCTTAAATGGATTTAATCAATTAGCCAGTAAAGAGATTCAATTTCCATGGAACAATTTACAATTCTGGAGTTATTCATTAGGATTTATTGTATTTACCTCATTAATTTCCGGAAGTTATCCTGCGCTTTATTTATCGTCTTTCCGACCGGTAAAGGTGTTGAAAGGAACATTTAAAACGGGACGGTTTTCTGCCTTACCCAGAAAAATATTAGTAGTTACCCAATTCACCGTTTCCGTAGCACTGATCATTGGAACAGTTGTGGTCATGCAACAAATTCAATATAGTAAGAATAGGCCGCTTGGCTATGAAACCGAGGGATTGATACAAATCCCACTTATGAGTCCGGAATTTTTTGGAAAATATGATTTCATGCACCACCAGTTTTTAGCATCTGGAGGAGTTATAGAAATGTCTCAATCCAGTAGTCCCACTACTGCTATTTGGTCTAACCAGGGAAGTTTCAACTGGAAGGGAAAACCAGATGGGTTCCAGGACGATTTTGCCTGGACGGCGGTTTCCTATGATTATGTGAAATCTCTGGATATGAAAATCGTGGAGGGACGAGATTTTTCCCGGGAATTTCCTTCAGATTCCAATGCCGTGTTAATCAATCAAAAAGCGGTAGAATATATGGGAATTAAAGATCCTATTGGACAATATTTAAGAGCACCTTCAGAAAAATATCCAAATGGCACTCTTCAAATTATCGGGGTTGTTCAGGACGTTGTGACCCAATCACCCTACGAGCCGGTAAAACAAGGTATTTATGCCTTTGACAAGAATGACAATGCCAGCTTCTATAATCTGAAACTTAACCCTAATAAAAGTGTTTCGGCAGATCTTGAAATTGTTGAGAATACATTTAAAAAATTCTTTCCTAATCTGCCTTTTGAATACCAGTTTGTAGATAAAGAATATGGGAAGAAATTTGACGCGGAAGAACGCGTAGCCAGTCTGGCAAAAGTCTTTACAGGCCTGGCAATTTTTATAAGTTGTCTGGGGCTTTTTGGTCTGGCCTCATATGTTGCTGAACAACGAACCAAAGAAATTGGCGTAAGAAAAGTTCTTGGAGCTACGGTTGCTAATCTCTGGATGTTGCTTTCAAAAGATTTTGTGCAACTGGTGCTCATCGCCTTAGTGATAGCTATTCCATTAGCCTATTATTTAATGCATGAATGGATACAGAAATTTGCCTATCGAACAGATTTGCATTGGTGGATCTTTCTAATTTCAGCCTTAGGCGCATTGGCGATTACAGTAATCACGGTAAGCTTCCAGGCTATAAAAGCAGCATTAGCTAACCCGGTTAAAAGTTTAAGGACAGAATAAGATTAAAGGAATACCAATAAAATTTAAAAAAAATGATTAAAAATTATATCAAGCTGGCCTGGCGAAAAATTAAAACGGACAAGATGTTTTCTATCCTAAACATCCTGGGACTTTCTATTGGACTAGCAATTACGGCCTTATTATATCTTTTTATAAGCCAGCAGCGCAGTTTTGATGATATGTATTCGCAAAAAGACCATATTTATAGAGCGCTTTTGCATACCTCGGAAGCTAAGGGCGGAGAGGTTTGGTGTAGTGTTCCCGCAGCTTTTGGCTCTGAGATGAAAAAAGAGATTCCTGAGGTAAAATATCAAACCCGGATGTTGCGGCATGGTTTTGGAACCACTGCATTTATTGAAGCCAATAACAGAAATTTTACCGAAAAAAGATTTTTTTGGTGCGATACCGATTTCTTTAAGATTTTTGATGTCCCTTTTTTAAAAGGTAACAAGGAAACCGCATTGTCCCGGCCCAATACAGTAGTATTATCTGAAACTATTGCCCATACCTATTTTGGTAATGAAGATCCTGTTGGTAAAACAATTAATCTCGATAATAACCAGGATCTTGAAGTAACAGGGGTGTTCAGGGATTTTTCCACCAATAGCACCATACATTGTAATGTAATTGGATCTTTTAGCAGTACAGGTAATTTTTACACCAATCCCAGCTGGAGTAATGCAAGTTTTGAAACTTATTTTTTGCTGAATAATCATGCTGAAATGAGTGCAATTAATATCAAAATTAAAAAGCTGATCGATAAAAACGTAGCTGGCGACGATCAGTGGTATTCCCTGTCATTACAACCTCTTTCACGAGTTCATCTTTATTCCTCAGGTTATACCGATTCTTATAGTGATCGTAACGGGAGTATCCAGCAAATAAGAAATTTATCGCTCTTAGCGGTTATTATCCTGATAATTGCCTGTATAAATTATATGAATCTTACCACTGCACGCTCTCAAAAAAGAACAAAAGATGTGGGAATTAATAAAACTATGGGGGCTTCTACCAAAAATCTAATTCTCCGATTTTATACCGAAACAGGCCTGATAACCCTGATCGCTATTTTCTTCGGAATAATTTTGGCTTTGGCCGGAGTTCCATTATTTAACAGGATTACAAATCAGCACCTTCATTATAACCAGATTTTTTCTGTTCAATTTTTAGGTTCTCTGCTAATCATCTGGCTGGTTACTACAGCGGTTGCCGGTTCTTACCCTGCATTACATTTATCAAGGTTTTCACCAAAACGCATTATGAATCCGTCATATACACAAGGAAATTTTACCGGCTTTATTCGGAAAGGCCTAGTGATTTTACAGTTTTCAGCTTCGGTTATTCTAATTGTCGGAGTAATTATCGTGCATCAGCAACTAAAATTTATTCAGAATAAAAATCTGGGATATAATCCGGAGAATGTAATAGCTATTTCTACGGCCGGAATTCGAAATTCTGAAGCGATAGAAGCCTTAAGCAATGGGCTCAAGAATTTGGCTTCCGTTTCTGAAGTAAGTCTTGCTCAGGGATATCCGGGCCAGGGAGTAAGCGGAAGATCCCTATATAAGACCAACGATAAAATAGGGCTACCAATACAAACCAACCGGGCTGACGCATCTATCGTTAATGCCCTGGATCTTAAACTCCTTGCCGGTCACAGCCTGCCCAAGGTGAAAGCCGAAAGTGACAGTATTGTAGATGTGGTCCTAAATAAAAAGGCAGTAGATTTTTTGGGATATACTCCCCGGGAAGCCATTGGCAGGAAAGTGGATTTACAATTAGGAGATAACGCTTATATCGTGGGAGTGGTAGATAATTTCAACTATGCTTCGCTTCATGAGCCTGTTGGGGCATATGCTTTCAATAATGCCCAAATGGAACCCAGACGTTTTATGCTTGTGCGAATGAGCTCTTCTAATTTAAGCAACACCTTGTCCCAATTCCAGGAGATATTTAAAAAAGTGATTCCAGATTCAGCATTTGAATATACTTTTCTCGATAAAAATCTGGAAAAGATGTATGCGTCAGAACAGCAGACAGCGCGTATTGGTTATGTGTTTTCCATACTCGCCATTTTTGTAGCCTGCCTGGGATTATTTGGACTGGCGGCATTTACTGCCGAGCAACGTTCCAAAGAAATAGGGATAAGAAAAGTCGTGGGCGCAAGTGTTTTCGCAATTACAAGGTTATTATCAATAGACTTTTTAAAACTAGTTTTTATTTCCCTTGTTTTAGGATTTCCCATCGCACTTTATTTAATGAATTCATGGCTTCAGGGCTTTGCTTACAGGGTCGATATAAGCTGGCTTGTGTTTCTGCTTTCGGGAGGCATTGCATTATTTGTGGCTCTTTTAACGGTGAGTTTTCAGGCAATCAAGGCTGCAATCGCAAACCCCGTAAAAAGTTTAAGAAGCGAATAATTAAGAAAAATCAAAGACAATGTTATTACAACTCAATCATATCTATAAATGGGTAACTGCCGGCGGAAGAAGGGTTTTCTTGCTGAACGACCTGAGCCTTTCTGTTGAAGAAGGCGAATTTTTATCGATCATGGGGCCATCAGGATCGGGAAAATCCACGCTTCTCAACGTGATTGGGATGCTGGACGGTTTTAACGAAGGGGAATATAATTTTCTGGAAGAACCCATACATCAGCTAAGGGAAAAGCAGCGCGGTAAATTGTATAAAGATTATATCGGCTTCGTTTTTCAGGCTTATCATTTGATCGATGAATTAACCGTTTACGAAAACATCGAAACGCCCCTGCTTTACAAGAACGTGAAATCTTCAGAAAGAAAAGCCCTTGTTGCCGATATGCTGGACCGATTTAATATTGTGGGCAAAAAAGATCTTTTTCCCGCACAACTTAGCGGCGGACAACAACAACTGGTAGGAATCGCACGCGCGCTTATTTCAAAACCGAAGTTAATCCTGGCAGATGAACCCACCGGAAATCTTAATTCTAAACAAAGTGAAGAAATCATGGAGTTGTTTAAACAGCTGAACGAACAAGAAGGTGTAACCATAATCCAGGCCACTCACTCCGAAACTAATGCCGCATATTCCTCCCGCACTATTCATTTACTGGATGGAAGCAAAATCAGTCAATAAAAATCAACTAAAAGTTATGCTAAAAATCATCACATTAAGCGTTTTTTTATGTTTTTCCTTTTCAGCTTTGTGTCAGGAAACTTCTAAAAATCTAACCCTGGAAGAAACTGTTAACCTGGCTTTAGAAAATAATCTCGATTTAAAATCTTCAAAATTGAATTCAAAATCTGAAGAAGTCGTTTTTAAGCAGAGCCGTGCCGATCTTCTTCCGCAGCTAAATGCTTCTTACAACGCCGGAATTAACAACGGGCGAAGTATAGATCCCTATTCCAACGCCTATGTAGATCAGCAACTTAGCTTTTCGAATGCCGGACTCAGCTTAAACGCCACCATTTTTAACGGGTTCGAATTGCTAAACAGCTTGAAACGTGACCATTTAAAAATGAAAGCTGCCCAGGCCGAGGTCGAAGAGGCCAAACAGAATTTGATTCTGAATGTAACTTTAACTTTTTTGCAGGTGTTGAACGACCGCGATCTTGTGGAATTAGCCGAAGCCAGGCAGGAAACAACTCTAAAACAGGTGGACAGGCTGCAGACTTTATACAAGCAGGGCTCGGGAAATCCTGCAGATTACACAGATATCAAAGGGCAGCTTGCTGCCGATAAAGCCAATGTTATAACTGCCAGTAACGAATACAACACTGCCATTTTAAAACTGCAGCAACTCCTGAATATAGATTATAAAATTACGCCTCAGGCACTCGATATTTCTGAAATTCCTCCAAAATACGAGTTTTCTGCAGCACAGGTATACCAGGAAGCACTACAAAATCTATCGACCTTTAAAGCTAAAGAATTGCGTATTGAAGCTGCGAAAAAAGATATTGGAATTTCCAGAGCCTTATATATTCCGGATATTTCACTTTTCGCCCAGCTGAATACCAACTATTCCAGTGCCGCCCGTTTTTTTACTCAAACCGGAAGCCAACAGGTGGAAAGCGGCGGTTTTGTTACTTTTAATAATCAAAATTTCCCTGTTTATGTAAATCAGCCGGAATTTAAAGAAGGCAAGATCTCCTATAACGATCAATTTAGCAACAACCTGAATTCTGTGGTAGGTGTAGAGGTAAGTATTCCGCTTCTTAACGGATTTCGGGCAAAACACGAAGTTCAGAAAAAAAAGATACAACTCGAAGAAGCTAAAGTAGACCTGGAAAATACCCAATCCAGGTTTCTGGAGTCCATTAAACAGGCTCATTCTGAAATGGAAGCCGCTTACGAACGTTACCAGGTGTTGGACGATCAGGTAGCTGCTTTTCAGGAATCATTTCGCGTAAACGAAATTCGCTTTACCAATGGGGTTTCTAACATTGTAGAATACATTATTAGCAAGAATAATTTGGAAAGGGCACAGATTACTCTCGCCAACGCCAAATATGAATACCTGCTAAGGGTAAAAATTCTTGAATATTACAGAGGGAATATTTAGAAGAAGCTGCACTTCAGCCCCCGTTCATAGAGTACAAAAAACAATGTTCTCATTTCTGATATATAATTATTCCCGGTGGACGGGATGATCTTCATAAAAATCATCGAAAGTTTTATCGGTAGTATAATCGTCCGTAAGCACTTTATATACCGAAAACAACAACAAAAACTGACCCCCAACAGTAATATAGAATACTAAACTAAAGGAAAAATTAAAGACAGCCAGCCCTGTAAGAGTAACAAGAACAATGGTGGTAAAAATTAAGTAATGAAGTCCGTTCAGTTTCATTTCTTTAAAATAATAAAATCCCTGTTCCTCTTTTCTTAAGACTTTTATAAATTTTTTAAAACTCCTTAAAAGATGATAATCATCATATTTATCTCTGAGGCTGGTTTATAATTTTAAACAGAAATTAAATCATGTAAAATTCTTTAGTTATGCTTGAACTTTTAAAAAAAAGTTTATCTCTTTCTATAAGTTATAGCCAGTTTATAAGCTTAATGCAACATCTGGCAGTAGAAGGAGGAACTTCCGGAAATGAACAGGGACCCGATCAAATTAGATACACAAAATTAAACGCCAGCAGAATTAAAAGGCTGGATAAAACCCTGCAATTATCCCCCGATAAAGCAGCAGTCTTTAAAAATATTTCGCCCAAACAGGTGTGGTTGGTTATAGTGGAAACCTGGTGTGGTGATGCCGCTCAAACGCTTCCTGTGCTAAACCTTATTGCCGAAACCTCCCCTGCTATTGAATTACGGATAGTATTCAGGGATTCCAATCCGGAACTTATGAATGCTTTTTTAACCAATGGAACACGATCCACTCCCAAACTAATCATCTTAAATTCTGAATTAGAAGTATTGGATACCTGGGGACCCCGTACTGCTATAGTGGCTAAACAAGTAGAGGAGTATAAACAGAAATATGGAAAGATCGATGCTGAATTTAAGGAAGAACTTCAAAAATGGTATAACAATGATAAAGGCATTACCATATCACAAGAGCTCCTAATGCTTTCTGCCGTCTGTGTAGATTGCTAAAAGTGAAGAGAAATTCCCTGAAATATGATGAGTGTCATACATTAAAAAACCCTGTTTTCTGATATTTGAAGGTATAACCCAAAATAGAATACTATGAAAACTCTGGAAAAAAGACAGGTGGCAGAGGTAGTTACTGAAAATATACATACTGCCCATGTTTTTAAAAAATATGGAATAGATTTTTGCTGTGGGGGCGCCGTAAGCATCGCCAAAGCTTGTGAAAAGGCGGGTGTTAATTACAACGACCTTGAGAACGATCTTTTAAATCTGAAAAAAAACCTGGAGCCGGTAGAGCAATATAACACTTGGGAGTTAGACAATCTTGCAGATTATATCGTGGAGGTGCACCACAAATACATAGAAGAAAGCATTCCGCTTTTACTGCGATATTCGGCTAAAGTCACTAAAGTTCACGGCGAAAAACATCACGAAGTTTGGGAAATCAACCGGCTCTTCACAAAACTGGCTAAAGAACTAAGCGCACATTTAAAAAAAGAAGAACTTGTGCTTTTCCCTTTTATAAAAAAAATGGTAAAAGCTCAAAAAGAAGGAACACCATTCTCAGCACAGTACGGAAGAGTGAAATACCCTATAAATATGTTGGAATCTGAACATGAAGAAGCAGGCTTAATAATGAAGAAAATTTCAGAAATTACCAACGAATATATCCCGCCTGCCAATGTGTGCAATACTTTCAGGGCTTTTTATGCCAAACTTGATGAATTTGAACAGGATTTGCACCGTCACGTACACCTTGAAAATAATATTTTGTTCCCAAGAGCAATTAATTTAGAGAAAAAATTACAGGAATAACACATCAAGTTTTATTGAAACAGTTCGAATCTATCTATTTTAGTGCGGTTAAAATAGGTTTTTTGAACTGTTTCTTTTTTAGGTAAATAGACCGTTGGCTGATATTTATCATTTTTTAAATTCTGTTGCACCCGCATCTTTGCCTCATTAAATAAACAAAAATGGAAGCATGTTTCCATTGTGGCGATCCCTGCGGGGAATCCCCTATTCTTGCAGACAATAAATCCTTTTGTTGCACCGGTTGTAAAACCGTGTACGACATCCTACATGATAATGAGCTGGATTATTACTATCAGCTTACACAAAATCCGGGGGTTTCCCCCCAGGAAATCACAGATAAATACAACTTCCTTAATAATGAAGAAATCGCTGGTAAACTGCTGGAATTTAATGAAGAAGGCACAGGCATCATTTCCTTTTTAATTCCTTCCATACATTGTAGTTCTTGTATCTGGGTACTGGAAAATTTAAACAAACTACAATCCGGTATAAAATCTACACAGGTCAATTTTCCTGAAAAAACCCTGCGTATCATTTTTTCTTCGGAAGAAATACAGCTTAAAGAGCTGGTACTGCTATTATGTAAATTAGGCTATGAGCCTTATATTTCACTCGATGCCACTTCAGAAAATAAGAAAACAGGCAACCGGCAGCTTATCTACAAATTGGGACTGGCGGGTTTTGCCTTCGGAAATGTAATGTTCCTTTCGTTTCCCGAATATTTTAATGAGCTCGCTGGCGAAACCGTGATTAAAGAATTCTGGCTGGAACAGTTTAAATATGTTTTTCGCTGGTTGATGTTTGCCTATTCTCTTCCGGCAGTACTGTATTCGGCCAGGGATTATTTCATATCGGCCTATAAAGGTCTTCGCTCAAAATACCTGAATATCGATGTCCCAATTGCCCTGGGAATCGCAGTGCTGTTTATAAGAAGTGGCGTGGATATAGTTTTTGATCTGGGCCCCGGTTTTTTTGATAGCCTTACCGGGCTGATTTTCTTCCTTTTGCTCGGTAAGTTTTTTCAGCAAAAAACCTATGCCTATTTATCGTTTGAGCGTGATTATAAATCTTATTTTCCTATTGCAGTAACAAAACTGCAACCTGCTTCCGAGGGGAAAATTACAGAAAGCCAGATTGAAATAAAAGATATAAAAACCGGGGACCGGCTATTAATTCGCAATAACGAACTAATTCCTGTTGATGCCATTTTACTTAAAGGAAACGGCTTGATAGATTACAGTTTTGTTACCGGAGAGGCAGAACCGGTGGAAAAGCAAAGCGGCGATAAAATTTATGCCGGGGGGAAACAACAAAACGGAATCCTTGAAATTGAAGTGCTAAAATCTGTGGAGCAAAGTTACCTTACCCAGTTATGGGGCAATGAGGTTTTTAACCGCGAAAAAACAGCGGGATTCCAATCGCTGGCCAACAGGATTGGAAAACATTTTACCCTTGCCGTTTTAAGTATTGCATTCCTGTCTACACTTTACTGGCTAATTTTGGATCCTGCCAACGCCTTTAATGTATTTACCGCCGTATTAATTGTGGCGTGTCCCTGTGCTATTGCGCTGGCTTCACCATTTACCCTGGGTAATATTTTAAGAATCTTCGGAAGAAATAAATTCTATTTAAAAGAAGCCGGGGTTATTGAAGAAATTTCGAAAATAGATACCGTTGTTTTCGATAAAACCGGCACCCTTACTTTTGGAAATAAAAAGAAAATTTTTTATGAAGGAACTCCTCTTTCTTCTTCAGAAACCGAACTTTTATCCAATAGCCTTCGCGCTTCCAACCATCCTTTAAGCCGGGAATTATATAAAATTCTGGATAAGAACAATATTTATCTTCCAGATGATTTTAAAGAAGAAACCGGAAAGGGTATAGCCGCATTAAAGAACAACCGTCAGCTTAAAATTGGATCCTATAGCTATGTAACCTCTCGAAATACTTCAAATATTGACGTGGCTGAATTTCGAAATCAGACGGCTGTTCACATTAGCAGCGATGAAATTTATAAAGGGCGATATGTTTTTCAGAATGACTATAGAAATGGAATACAGGAAATGATAGCCCTGCTTAAAGGAAAGGAGATCATTATTCTCTCCGGGGACAATGAAGGAGAAAAAAACAGGCTGGCGCAGATTTTACCCTTAACCGCACAAATGCTGTTTAATCAAAACCCGGAAGATAAGCTTCAGTTTATAAAATCTCTGCAGGAAAAAGGACGAAAAGTGATGATGGTAGGCGACGGCTTAAACGATGCGGGAGCATTAAAACAAAGCGATGTAGGAATAGCGGTTTCAGAAAATATCAATGTTTTTTCTCCCGCCTGTGATGCCATTCTGGATGCTTCAAAATTAAGGAATCTATCCAGTTATTTAAAGATCGCCCACCAAGGAATCTCCATTATAAAATGGGCATTTTTACTCTCGCTGGTCTACAATATAATTGGCCTGGGCTTCGCTGTTACCGGACATCTTTCTCCTATTATCGCAGCGATTTTAATGCCTTTAAGTAGCATAAGCGTGGTGGTATTCACAACCTTGGCCACCCGAATCTTACAACTAAAGCTAAAAACTGGCTTATCTGGTAAAAGCTGATTAATGTCATTTTTTAGTGAACCTTCCAACAATAATTTTACGCCACAAATAAAAATATGAATATCATCTATGTCCTTTTGGCTATAAGTGTTTTTGTAGCTCTGATTTTTTTTGCAGCTTTTTTGTATTCGGTAAAAAAAGGTCAGTATGACGATACCTATACTCCTTCTGTACGAATGCTTTTTGAAGATGAGCTGGTAAAGGAATCTGCTTCCAAACAAGAAAAATCAATCACCACCAACAAGAAACCTCAATAATTATGCAGACAGAGCAGTTTTATTACGACAATAAGATCGTAAGAAAGTTTGTGAATGCCACCCTTTTCTGGGGACTTATAGGAATGAGCGTAGGCTTGCTCCTGGCTTTTCTATTTTTATTTCCCAATTTAACCGATGGGATTCCATGGCTTAGTTTTGGAAGGCTCCGCCCTTTACACACCAACGCCGTGATCTTTGCCTTTGTTGGGAATGCTATTTTTGCAGGTGTATACTACTCCTCACAACGTTTGTTAAAAGCCCGTATGTGGAGCGATTTTTTGAGCAACCTAAACTTCTGGGGCTGGCAGGCCATCATTGTGGGGGCTGCTATTACTTTACCTTTAGGGTATACCACTTCTAAAGAATACGCCGAATTGGAATGGCCATTCGATATTGCCATTGCGGTAATTTGGGTAGCTTTTGGAGCCAACCTTATTGGTACCATTCTGAAACGCCGGCAACGACATTTATATGTTGCCATCTGGTTTTACATCGCCACATTTGTTACTGTAGCTGTTTTACATATTGTAAACAGTATGGAAATACCTGTAAGTGCGCTTAAAAGCTATTCGGTATATGCCGGAGTACAAGATGCTTTAGTGCAATGGTGGTACGGCCATAATGCGGTGGCTTTCTTTTTAACCACTCCCTTCCTTGGACTTATGTATTATTTTGTTCCTAAGGCAGCTAACCGCCCAGTGTATTCGTATAAACTTTCTATCGTGCATTTCTGGTCGCTTATTTTTATATATATCTGGGCAGGACCGCACCATCTTTTATATTCAGCCCTGCCCGGGTGGGCACAAAACCTGGGAGTAGCTTTTTCTATTATGCTGTTGGCTCCCTCGTGGGGAGGAATGATCAATGGCCTGCTTACCCTAAGGGGTGCCTGGGATAAAGTGCGTACAGATCCTGTTTTGAAATTTATGGTGGTGGCTATTACCGGATATGGAATGGCGACTTTTGAAGGCCCCATGCTTTCTCTTAAAAATGTAAATGCCATTGCACACTTTAGTGACTGGGTGATCGCACACGTGCACGTTGGGGCTTTAGCGTGGAACGGTTTCCTCACCTTCGGGATGTTATACTGGCTTGTTCCTAAATTATTTAAAACCAAACTCTGGTCCATAAAACTTGCAAATGCACATTTCTGGGTAGGAACGCTGGGAATTATTATGTACACATTACCCATGTATGTAGCAGGATTTGTTCAGGCTTCCATGTGGAAACAGTTTAACCCGGATGGTACTTTAACCTATGGGAACTTTCTTGAAACGGTTACCGAGATCATACCTATGTACGCGATGAGAGCTATTGGAGGAAGCCTTTACATAATAGGGGCCCTGATCGCTTTGTATAACATTGCACAAACCGCAAAACATGGCAGCAAAGTAACCGATGAACTTGCCGAGGCCGCTCCTTTGGCTCCAGTAACCAAAAACCGCACAGCAAAAGAAGGCTATCATACCTGGCTGGAGAGAAGACCGGTAAAACTTACCATTTTCGCCACTATCGCCATTTTGATAGGAGGCGCCGTGCAAATTATTCCATCTCTAATGGTAGATAAATATGTGCCTCTTATATCGAGTGTAAAACCTTATACTCCACTCGAACTGGAAGGCCGTGATATTTATATTCGTGAAGGTTGCGTAAGCTGCCATTCCCAAATGATCCGTCCTTTTAGAAGTGAAGTGGAACGCTATGGCGAATATTCAAAAGCAGGAGAATATGTGTATGATCATCCTTTTTTATGGGGAAGTAAGCGCACCGGTCCCGATTTACTTCGAGTAGGCGGAAAATATTCCGATAACTGGCACCTAAATCACCTTTACGATCCGCAAAGTACCTCATCGGGTTCTATTATGCCCTCATTTAAATGGCTTATAAAAACCAGACTGGATAAAAGTAATATTAAAGATAAAATGGAAGCTCTGGTTACAGTGGGAGTGCCTTATTCAAAAGAAGAAATAGAAAACGCCCCAAACCAAATGGAAGAACAGGGTACCAAAATAGAGGAAAACCTGTTTACCGACCCTGACTTCGCGAGCAATTATCTTGCCGATAAAAAATATGCTGAAGAAAACGGACAGCCATTTGTAGAAATGCGTGATCGGGAAATTGTAGCACTTATTGCCTATCTGCAACGTTTGGGAACCGATATTAAAGTGAAACCTACAGCACAGGCGGCTGTTCAAAATAAATAGATTATGTTAAAATTCATTTCTGGAAATCTGGAGAACATAGATGGGGTAGCTATTTACCCTATCATCTCCCTGCTTATTTTCTTTCTTTTTTTTGTAGGATTGTTCTGGTGGGTAATTACCGCCAAAAAAGAACATGTGAACGAAATGAGCAATCTCCCTTTTGAAAATAAAAACCTGGACGAATTATGAAAAATCCAGCCTCTTTTTTGCGGGTAATTGGTATCACCCTTATCGCCTTCATTCTAATGGAAGTGATCCTGAAGCCTGAAGAGGGTCTTGCCATACAAGCATACCCCATCTCATGGTATGTTTTAAGCGGAATTTTCCTTTTGGCTATTTCTGTTGAAGTAAGTATTGCCGCATTGGAAAATATCCTCTTTAGTAGTTTAAATGAAGAAGCCAGAAAACGATACCTGGCCACAGAGAAAATTCAAAAAGAAAAACGTTTCGCCTGGATTAAAAAAACATATAAAAGACTCTTGGGGTCTCGACCTATGGAAGATGAAGGAGAAATCGTACTGGATCATAATTACGACGGAATTAGAGAGCTCGATAACAAATTACCACCCTGGTGGCTGTATGGTTTCTATGCCAGCATGGTTTTTGCCCTTGTATATTTTTTACGCTTCCAGGTTTTCGATGGACCCACTCAAGCAGATGAATACCAGCAGGAAGTAGCACAGGCTAAAGTTGCAATTGCAGAATATAAAAAAACACATAAAGATGAGATTGATGCCAACTCTGTAGAGTTGCTTACAGACGCAGAAGATCTTAAAGCCGGCAAAGCAATATTCACCGCTAACTGTATTCCCTGCCATAAAGCAGGAGGCGCAGGAGGAATTGGCCCTAACCTAACCGATGATTACTGGATTCTGGGTGGGGGAATTAAAAATGTTTTCCACACTATCACCGAGGGCGGTCGTGCCGGGAAAGGGATGATTTCCTGGAAAACTACTTTTAAGCCAGGAGAGATCGCGCAGGTGGCAAGCTACGTGATAAGTCTGCACGGCACCAATCCACCCGATGCCAAAGAACCCCAGGGAGAATTATGGGTAGATCCCAATTCCACCGAACAAAAAACAGAGATTTCTAAAGATTCTATCGCTAAGTAGAAGCCTGAAATAAGATATAGCTGAACTATAGAACAATTAACATTATTAATAATTCACAATTTTGGAAACTCCAGAAAATGAAAGATTTAGGGATAGTATTGGAACCCTAAACGAAGAAGGAAAAAGAGCCTGGGTTTATCCTAAAAAACCATCGGGGAAATATTATGATTATAGAAAAATTGTAAGTTATGTGCTTCTGGTAATTTTATTTTCCTCCCCTTTCATAAAAATAAACGGCAACCAGTTTATGCTTATGAATGTGTTGGAACGGAGATTCAATATCTTTGGATTCCCTTTCTGGCCCCAGGATTTCTACATTTTTGTTATCATGATGATAATAGGTGTAGTTTTCATCTTACTTTTTACCGCGGCTTTTGGAAGGATTTTCTGTGGTTGGATATGCCCGCAAACTATTTTCCTGGAAATGGTTTTCCGCCGAATAGAATATTGGATTGAAGGAGACCGCGGGAAACAAATAAGACTGGACAAACAGAATTGGAATGCTGAAAAAATAAAGAAACGAGTCCTAAAATGGATGGCCTTTTTTATCATTTCTTTTTTAATCGCCAACGCCTTTCTAGCATATTTAATAGGTAGCGATCGGCTTTTAGAATATATTACAGAAGGGCCTTTACTTCACGTAAGCACTTTAATCTCCCTGCTTATTTTTACCGGGGTGTTTTATTTCATATTCGCATGGTTTCGGGAGCAGGTATGTATCATTGCCTGCCCTTACGGAAGGCTTCAGGGCGTGTTGCTGGATAATAAATCTATTGTGGTGGCTTATGATCATAAACGCGGGGAAAAAGAAAAGGGCCGGGGAAAATTCAAAAAGAATGAAGATCGTGAAGCCTCAGGAAAAGGAGATTGTATAGATTGCTTTCAGTGTGTGCATGTATGTCCTACCGGGATCGATATTCGCAACGGAACCCAACTGGAATGTGTGAATTGCACCGCCTGTATCGATGCTTGCGATTCTATAATGGAAGCGGTGGATCTTCCGAAAGGATTAATACGCTATGCCAGCGAAGAAAATATCGAGAAAAAAGCAAAATTCAAATTTACGCCACGGCTTAAGGGATATACAGCGGTTCTGGGGATTTTATTGTTTGTCCTGGTTGGAATGCTGTTTTTACGAAGCGATGTGGAAGCTACGGTTTTGCGACTTCCTGGACAACTTTACGAACATAAAACAGACAATATTATAAGCAATGTTTTTACCTATAAATTGGTTAACAAAACTACCCGCGATATCAGGAATGTTCATTTCAAGCTTAAATCGCCCAAAGGAACTATCAGTATTGTGAAAGGTGGCGACATTACGGTTCCAAGACAGGGAATGGCAGAAGGAACATTATTTATAGAAATTAACAACGCCATATTGAACGGCGATAGAAATCGATTGATGATAGAGGTGTACAGTGGCGATAAAAAAATTGAAACCACAAGTGCAACTTTTCTGGGTCCCCGGCATTACTAATGCTGCAAATGTTTTAATTAGGACCGGAGGAAACAATAAAAAATAAACGCCCCAGATGGGGGATTAAAATAATTGTTATGAAACTAAACTGGGGAGCGGGAATCGTGATTGGAATGGGGCTTTTTATGAGCTTCATCATGTTTTTTGTTATCAAAATGTTTACCGATAAAAAGTATGATTATGATCTGGTAACAGAGCAATATTATCAAAAAGAGATGGTATATCAGCAGGAAATCGATCAGGAACAAAATGCGGTTTCGCTCCCGGCCCATATTAGCGGGGAGAAAACCGATAAAGGCTGGATGCTGCATTTTCCAGAAGTAATAGCGAAAGCCAACGTAAGTGGAACGATATTTTTATATCGTACTTCCAATAAGAGAATGGATTTCTCCCTACCCTTACATCCTTTCACTTCAGAATTCCTCATTCCAAAAGAGAAATTATTACCCGGCCGATGGAATGTAAAAATAGAATGGCAGATGAACGATAAAAAATACTTGTACAAAAAGGCAATTATCTATTAAAATGTGGGTCACAGCTCTAATTTTCGGATTGCTGGGAAGTTTCCATTGTGTGGGAATGTGTGGTCCTGTGGCTTTTTTGCTGCCGGTTGACCGTTCGAATAATTTCAAAAAAATTATTCAGATTTTTATTTATCACTCCGGAAGAATCCTGGCCTACAGCAGCATTGGATTTCTATTTGGGGTGGCCGGAAAAAGCCTTTCCATTTTTGGGTTCCAGCAACAACTCTCCATTGGGATTGGGGTGTTAATGATGATTTTTATACTTCTTCCTAAAAAATCGATTAATAAATTTACTTTTTCAAAACCTTTGTACGGTATAATTTCCAGGGTAAAATCTGCCATGGGAAAGGAATTGAAAAAAAAGACCCCTGATACCTTTTTTACCATTGGATTTCTTAACGGGTTTTTGCCCTGCGGCCTGGTTTATATGGCAGTTTTTGGAGCCCTGGACAGCGGGAGTGCGTTAAAGGGAAGTTTATATATGGCTCTTTTCGGGATAGGAACCATTCCTTTAATGACCACGGCTATTTATATGGGAAATTTTCTGAATCTTAGCATGAGACAGCATATTAGAAAAGCCATTCCGGCAATACTGTTTATCATGGCCAGCCTTTTTATCCTTAGAGGATTGGGACTGGGAATTCCCTATATTTCGCCCAAACCTGTCGCGCAGGTGGCTGCCAGTTATAACTGTCATTCTTAAAAGAATTTAGCCCTGCCCCACCAGGCCACCAGGCGTGTATTAAAATATTTTATTTAAACCGTCATAGAGAATAAACGAGTTTCCGGTTTGTGGCGTTGCAGGCGTAGATCAAATGCCATACAAATATTACGTACAAAGGGTCTTCCTTTTTCCAAAACTTTTAAAGTGTACTCAGAAAATTCAATAAGTCCATCTTTTTCCATTTCAGCCAGATTGGAGAGTACCTCTGGCAATTCCTTAAAATATTCATTTTCGTGGTTCCAGGTAGTTTCCAGCCTGCACATAAGGTTAAGTATATGTCTTCTTATTATAAGATCTTCTTTGGTTAAAATATGGCCGCGGTGCACGGGAATTATATCCCTTTTTATCAGATCCTCGTACTCCTCGACCCCTTTTACGTTCTGAGCGAAACCATACCAGCTGTCGCTTATGGCCGAAGCTCCCAACCCAATCATTACCTGGGTAGCAGACCCGGTATAACCCATAAAATTGCGATGAAGTTTACCGTAGACCATCGCTTTATAAAGATCGTCTGTAGGTAAAGCAAAATGGTCCATACCAATTTCCACATAACCGGTTTCCTCCAGCATTTTTTTTCCGGTTTCGTACATTTCCCGTTTTTCCCCCGCAGTGGGAAGATCTTCTTCTTTAAACCCGCGCTGGCCATTTCCTTTTAACCAGGGCACATGAGCATAACTGTAAAAAGCGATCCGATCCGGCATAAGCTCCCTTGTTTTCTGAATACTTTTAATTATATGCTCCTTTTTCTGAAAAGGAAGTCCAAAAATTAAATCATGACCTACCGAAGTAAAACCGCATTCCCGGGCTTCTTCTGTAACAGATTTCACCTTTTGAAAAGGCTGAATTCGGTGAATGGCTTTTTGAACTATTTCATTATAATCCTGTACTCCAAAGCTTACGCGAGTAAACCCTAGATCATTAAGGGTTTGCAAATGTTTATGAGTGGTGTTATTTGGGTGCCCTTCAAAACTCAGTTCCATTTTATCGGCTTTTTTTGCTCTTCGGAAGAGGCCTTCCAACAGCATACTCAAATTTTCCGGGGAAAAAAAAGTGGGTGTTCCGCCCCCAAGATGAAGTTCTTTTATAACAGGTTTTTCTTCAAAGAGCTCGCAGTAGAGTTGCCATTCTTTTAAAAGGCTTTTAAGATAGGGGATTTCCAGTCCGTGATTTTTAGTAATACGTTTGTTACACCCACAAAACGTACAAAGACTTTCACAAAATGGAAGATGGATGTAGATGCTTATTCCTTCCGATGCATTGCTTTCCTTAAAACTTTTAATCAGCGTATTTTTCCACCGGTTTAAGGAAAATCCCTCATCGTTCCAGTAAGGAACCGTAGGGTAACTGGTATAACGGGGACCTGAAACATTGTATTTGGAAATTAAATCGAGACTCATTTTTCTGAATTTAGTAAATCCAAAAATAAAAGCAGAGTTTCTATTTTTATATGACCATGGTCAGGAATACAAAACTTCATCTCTATTTATCTTTTTCCGAAGAAACCCTTTAACCTTCGCTGTAAAAATCACCTTCGGACAGGATTTTTTACCTCACAATGAGATAAAAAAACCCTCCTCTATAAATGGATGTCTTTTTATTACAGACTTTTTTGTCCGAATTAAATTCTTTTTCTACTTTTACCAAAATTCTTATCGAATGTTTTCCAAAGCATGTGAATACGGTATAAAAGCTACAGTATATATAGCTTTACAATCCTTGGAAGGAGTTCGTACAAATTTAAAGGATATTGCTGCAGAAATAGATTCTCCTGTTGCGTTTACCGCTAAAATTTTACAGCAGTTGGTAAAAAACAATATTTTAGATTCGATAAAAGGTCCCACCGGTGGATTTCAGATTGAAAAAGAAAAAATAGATAAAATAATGTTGGATCAAATAGTTTTCGCAATTGATGGAAATTCAATTTACGAAGGTTGTGCGCTAGGGTTCCAACAGTGTGATTCTATAGAGCCATGTCCTCTTCATCATAAATTTGTAGGAATTAGAGAGGAACTAAAACAAATGCTCACCACCACCAGTTTATTTGAACTGGCTACCAGTTATGAATTAGGCTTATCATGGTTAAAGCGATAAAAAAAATAATTCTAAATAAGATTAAAAGGTCTTAATATATTAATATGCTTAAAAACAAATTACTTTGGGTTATAATAATGGCATTGTTTCCATTAGGGGGCTTCTGCCAATCATCTAACAGCGACAACTGGCTTCTTAGCCCGGGAATCATAGGAACCTTGGTTTTATTGGTTATTGTTCTGGTAGTGAGTATCATTATTATTCTTATTAGAATAAACGGTTATTTTTCTGATTTAAAACAGAAAAAGATCGAGAAAAAGAATTTGGCGTTTAATGAAGACATACTTTCACTGGACAGCAATGAAATTGATGAAATTTTAGAAAACAGACGTTCCGCTTTAAAATATAAATTAAAGGGCGACGAATTGGGAAGCAAAAACAAAGCTCTCGATAAAAAAGGATTGCTCTTGCGTGTTCAAAAGGAACCTAATAAAAGCTTTTTTGAAGAAAAGAAAAAGACACCTTTAAGTATAGAAACCCCAGAAAAGCTAAAAAAGATTATAATTTATTACGTAGGGGCGGCAGCTTTTTGGTTGGTTTTTGGAACCTTAGTTGGCGAATATTTAGGTTTAAAGTTCGTATGGCCGGAGCTTGACCATATTTCATGGCTTTCTTTTGGAAGGCTGCGCCCCGTGCATACCAATACCGTTTTTTGGGGCTGGGGTTCTCTTGCCATGATAGGTTTGGGATATTTTGTAATAACCAGAACTTCAAACAATAGAATTCACAGCTATAAAAGTGCCTGGATTAGTTGGGTGTTGATTAATGCCACCGTCCTATTTGGAAATATCGCGTTAATGAGCGGGGTAAATAACGGTGGTGGGGAATATAGGGAATATATTTGGCCCATAATGATTCTATTTGCTATTGCCCTGATTATCACTTTCTTTAATTTTTACAAAACGGTAGCTACCCGAAAAATCACAGAAATCTATATTTCTAACTGGTTTATCCTGGCCTCATTAATATGGACGATCGTCCTTTCTATTATCGCCTATCTTCCTTTTTATCAAAATGGCCTGGGAGAGACGGTGATACAGGGATATTATATGCACCAGGGAGTAGGAATGTGGTTTATGACGTTTACGTTGGGACTCGTTTATTATTACCTCCCTGCTACCTTAAACAAACCTATTTATTCGTATTCTCTGGGAGTACTCGCTTTTTGGACGCAGATGTTGTTTTACACAATGATTGGAACGCATCATTTTGTTTTTAGCCCTTTACCCTGGTGGCTTCAAACTACTGCTATTGTATTTAGTGCGGGGATGGTTATTCCCGTAGTCGCAGGGACCACCAACTTTTTAATGACGATGAAAGGTAGGTTTAACCATATTTCAAAAAGCTATGTTTTGCCTTTCTTTTTAGTGGGAGTGGTATTTTACTTTGTAGGATCCACCCAGGGAAGTTTACAGGCCTTCAGATTTACGAATTTCGTTTGGCATTTCACCGACTTTAACGTAGCCCATTCCCACATGACTATGTATGGAATTATTACATTCATTCTTTGGGCTTCCATCTATACCTTAATTCCAAAATTAACCGGAAAAGAACCTCCTCAATTATTTGTGGGAGCACATTTTTGGCTGGCATTTATAGGACTTTTCGCTTACATGTTCTCGCTTATGGTGGGTGGAACCCTTAAAGGGCTTAGCTGGATAGATGGTAATCCCTTTATAGAATCGGTACTTTTAATGAAACCCTATTGGGTATGGCGTGCTGTTGGAGGAACCTTGATGTTTCTTTCTCATTTAATCTTTGCCTATAATTTTTATTATATGGTTAAAAAAGACAAGAAACCGATGTCTCCCATAACCGAAGATGCAAAAGGAGAAACAGTAACCGTAAATATCTAGAAATTATGATGGATTTTAATACAAACCATAAGGCACTAGTGCTTACCGCCTTTCTGGTTTTCTTACTACTTAGTTTGGGAGTAGCTGTTTTTCCTGCTTTCCAGATGGAAGATTATCAACCGCTTCCCGAACAACCAAAATTAACCGCTGAAGAAATAAAAGGAGAACACGTATTTATTTCGGAAGGATGTGTGGCCTGCCATACTCAACAGGTGCGTAATATTGAGATGGATAAACCCTGGGGGAAAAGACCATCTATTCCAGAAGATTATTATTACAGTAAACAACGGATGGATATCTGGAGACAAACCCCCTCCCTCTTAGGAAGTGAGCGTACAGGTCCTGATCTTTCTGATGTTGGTAAAAGACAACCCGGCCAGGCGTGGCAATTACTGCACCTTTATGAGCCCCGGGCCGTCGCAAAAGGTTCCATTATGCCAAGTTTCCGTTGGCTTTTTGAAGAAGTGGATAGTGCTTATGTTCAGGAATCTGATGTTGTGGTAGCGGTTCCTAAAGAATTTCTGGACGATCCCAACAAAAAAATAATTGCTACCCCAGATGCATTGCACCTTGTTGCATATTTACAATCTTTAAAACAAACTCCCCTGCCAGAAGGGCGAGAGGAGAACTTTATACCCTTCTCTAAAAAAGATGAAAAAAAAGACGGGTCGCAAGCATCGGCCACAAGTAATCTGGATGGAGAAAAACTTTTTATGAATACCTGTGCTGCCTGCCATCAAAGCACCGGGAAAGGAGTAGCGGGGGCATTCCCCCCCTTAGCAGGCAGCCCAACTGTAAATAATACGAACCCAAACAAAATGATAACTATAATTTTGCAGGGATATAACGGACTACCGAATTATGGCCCCATGCCCGCATTTGGAGATCAGTTAACCGATGCCGAGATAGCTGCAATTATGACCCACGAAAGAAGCAGTTGGGGTAATAGTGCTCCCGCCGTAAAAGCGGAAGATGTAAAAAAAGTAAGGGATTCTATAAATAAAGATCCCAATCTTTAAACACAACAAAAATGAAAAAAATAACTGCCTTAATTGCGATCTTCTTTTTCTTTCAGAGCTCACTTTTTGCCCAGTTGTTTTGCGAAAAAGTTCCGGCAACCGGTGGAGAAAATATAGAAAATACCCATGCATTTACAGATACCATAATTATAGGAATAGCTGTTATAATAGTTTTATTCACCTTAATCATGAGCATAAAATATCTTTTTCTGCCGGGCGAAAAAAATTCCGATCATATTAAAAACATAGTGAAGGATGAAGGATTCTGAGAAAATAGAAGACACAAGAGTTATCAAGGTCTTTTTAGACGATGATGACCAGGCTTTCGGAGAATTTGCACCTCCGGTGAAATTTGTATTGGATACCACCAAAATTCCGGATGGAAAGCATACCTTAAAAATAGTGGCCCAATCTTCCAACCATAATGAAGGCATAAAAATTATTCCTTTTGAAGTACGAAACGGTCCCGAAATTTCAGTAATCGGTTTAAAAGATAACGAAATTATAGACACCCAAACATCTATTATAATTAACGCTTATGGTAGTGAAACCAACGACAAATTTATAATACGCGGTTCGGAAAATCCCAAAGCGATACCTTCTTGGATATGGGCCCTGTTGGTTATTATTTTTGCATTCAGTTTATTCTATCTGGTCATGTTTTTAAAACCAGATCTTTATAAATCATTCTTCTAGATGAAAAAAGAGATTCTAACACTTCAGGATATAAAACTACTGGTAGACACCTTTTACGATAAAGTGAGAGATGATAATTTGCTGGGTGTTATTTTCAATGATGTAATTCAGGACCGATGGCCGCAACATTTAGAAAAAATGTACAAATTCTGGCAAACCATTTTGTTGGAAGAACACACCTATTACGGCAGCCCTTTTTTGCCCCACGCAAATTTGCCCGTATCACGAACCCATTTTAACCGATGGCTGGAATTATTTTATGCTACCATCGATGAATTGTTCGAAGGGGAAAAGGCTGAAGAAGCTAGATGGCGTGCCAATAAAATGGCCGAGATGTTTCAACTTAAAATCGCCTCTTATAAAAACTCAACTCCGCTTATATGATTGCCTTAAAATATCCGGTAGTAGTAATTGCCGTATTTCTTTGGATAGGTTTTATTGGGGCGATAAGCTTTATGGAAGCCTGGCTAAAATTTCGCGCCCCGGGCATAACTATAAACCTGGGGTTGGGAATCGGAAGGTTGGTTTTTTCAGCCCTTAATAAGATAGAGTGGATTTTGGCTTTGGCGATAATTATCAATCTAGTGGGTGTAGAAAACAATATCTTTATTTCCCGGAATATGCTCTTTTTTATTCCTTTCCTGCTTCTGCTTGTGCAAACCCTCTGGCTATTACCCGCTTTAGATGTTCGCGCAATAAGTTCTATAAACGGCACGGAACTTCCTAAAACCTATATGCACTTTTATTATGTTGGGATGGAAATCGTTAAAGTGGGTTGTTTGTTTATTTTTGGGGTGAAACTTCTTAATATTTAAGAAATGGATATACATTCGAAAATAGAAGAAAAATATAAAGATTTAGGAGAAAACACCGACACTTATTTAAAAGGTTTTTTGCATTCAAAACCCTTAAATTATTGGGATTATATTGAAGTAGAAACCCTGCTTTCACTTCAACGGCCAAAGACCGATTTTAAAGATGAAGAAATCTTTATCATGTACCATCAGGTTACCGAGCTGCTTTTAAAAATGCTGCTTCATGAAATAAAACAGTTGGTGGAAAATGAACATTTTTCCGAAGAAATTTGGCTGGACAAAATCAACCGAATGAACCGGTATGTTACGATGCTTATTACTTCCTTCGATATCATGAAAGACGGGATGAGTTATGATGATTATGCGATTTTCAGAACCGCTCTGGCACCGGCCAGCGGATTTCAAAGTGCACAATTTAGATATATAGAAATTTACTGTACGCGCTTACAAAATTTGATTAACGCAGAAGGAAAAAAACGCTTGCCCCAAAACCCTACTGTAGAAAATTATTTTGAAGATATTTACTGGACAGATGCAGGCCAGGATAGAAAAACAGGTCGCAAAACCCTGACTATGAGGCAATTTGAAGAAAAATATCTGGCCGATTTTATTTCTCTGGCAAAAGAGCTACAGGGAAAAACTTTGGAAAGTAAGTTCCTAGCAATCGAAGATCCTTCGGAAACCTTAAAAGATAAATTGCTGCAATTTGACCGATTGTATAATGTAGAATGGCCAATGGTTCATTTGAACACTGCCCAGCATTACCTTGATAAAAAAGGAGAAAATAAAGCCGCTACAGGCGGTTCTGAATGGAAAAAATATTTACATCCTAAATTCCAGCAACGCAAATTCTTTCCCTCTTTATGGCCAAAGACTGAAGAAAAAAATCAGCAATAACAAAAATCCTGTTTTTATAATCTATCCCGTAAAATGAGATTTTCAGAAAATATTGAAACATCTCTCTTTAAAATCCAACTCTTAATTTAGGCGATCTGTTTAGGAATTTGTATTCCCTACTTCAGGATTAAACCTATAAAATTTAATTTCGGATAATTTTGTCCGAATTAAATAAATACTTATCTTTATACAGAATTCAACCCGAAGAAAATAGCATCAAAATTTTCTGAACCAATATTAAAATCATGAAAAACGTACTTGAAAAAACTGTTGGACAAATAGTAGCAGAGGACTATCGCACTGCTCAGGTTTTTAAAAACCATAAAATAGATTTTTGCTGCAATGGCAATCGTAGTCTGGAAGAGGCTTGTAAAAAAGGAGATCAGAATCTTCAACAACTAATTAAGGAGATCCAGGAAATCCAGGAAATCCACAGAGATCAGTCTCAGGATTTCAAAATCTGGCCACTCGACCTTCTTGCAAATTATATTGAAAAAATACATCATGGATATGTAGAAGAAAAAATTCCCATTATTAAACCTTATCTCAAAAAAATATGTAAAGTTCATGGAGACAGACATCCTGAATTATGGGAAATTAATGAACTTTTTAATAGCAGCGCCGGTGAACTTGCCGCTCATATGAAAAAAGAAGAACTCGTACTTTTCCCAGCGATAAAAAAGATGGTAAACGCAAAGCAGGCCGGAAATGAGCTTGAAAAACCACATTTTGGCACGGTTAAAAATCCAATTCAAAAAATGATGCAGGAACATGATACGGAAGGCGAACGGTTTAGAAAAATTGAGGCCTTAAGCAACAATTATACCCCACCCCAGGATGCCTGCAATACCTATCGAGTAACATTCTCCCTGCTTCAGGATTTTGAAAATGATCTTCACCGGCATATTCATTTAGAAAATAATATCCTTTTCCCAAAGGCCGCAGAACTTGAAAAAGAATTTAATTATAAGGGGGAAACTAAAGATCAGGACGAAATATGTTTAACAGGATGTAACCAGGAATGAGGGTTATAGCTTAGTGAATCGCTATTAAACCACCTGGCCGAAAGAAAAGAGTGGTGAATGAAAATAAGATCCGGTCAAAGATGGCAGAATACAAACCGGGATAAGGAACATAATCAGGCGTAATATTGAAGGAAGTATTGGTATCTTTATAGGAACCCATATAAAAATTGGGTAAAATCGGCTTCTTGTATAAATTTAAAAATAGTAATTATGTCTAATGATCCATTTAACATCCAAAAATCATTAAAATTAGAAGGCAAAACCCTCACTTATTTCAGCCTTCCGGAACTTGAAAAACAAGGACATAATATAAAGAAGCTACCGTTTTCCATTCGTATTCTTTTAGAAAACGCTTTGCGCAATTATGATGGATTTTCGGTCACCAAAGAACATATAGAAACTCTTCTGAACTGGAAACCGCAAGCCTCTGAGAAAGATATTCCTTTTAAACCGGCACGAGTTCTTATGCAGGATTTCACCGGGGTTCCCGCGGTGGTGGATATTGCCGCCCTGCGGGCCGAGGTAGCCAGAAAAGGAAAAAAAGCAGAAAGTATAAATCCGCTTATTCCTGTAGATCTGGTGGTAGACCATTCTGTTCAGGTAGATTATTTCGGAACCAATTATTCCTATAAACGGAATATGGACGAAGAATACAAACGCAACAAAGAGCGCTACCAGTTTTTAAAATGGGCACAACAAAATTTCGATAATTTTAGCGTAGTTCCTCCAGGAATGGGCATTTGCCACCAGGTAAATCTTGAATACCTCGCCAAAGGCGTGGTAGAAAGGGACGGGAAAGTTTTTCCCGACACGCTGGTGGGCACCGATAGCCATACCCCTATGGTAAATGGGATTGGAGTTGTTGCCTGGGGCGTAGGCGGGATTGAAGCCGAAGCCGCAATTTTAGGACAACCTATCTATTTTATAATGCCACAGGTGGTAGGCCTTAAACTTACCGGAAAATTACCGCTAGGCTCCACAGCTACAGATTTAGTTCTAAACATCGCCAATTTACTGCGGAAGCACGGCGTAGTAGGCAAATTTGTAGAGGTTTTTGGCCCGGGATTAAATCATCTTTCGGTACCAGATCGCGCCACCATTGGAAATATGTCTCCGGAATTTGGTTGCACCGTGACCTACTTCCCTATTGATGATAAAACACTGGACTATATGCGCCAGACCAACCGACCCGAAGCACAGGTGAATCTGGTGGAAGAATATTGCAAAACCAACAGGTTATGGCGGGAAAATGAAGATGAAATTGAATATTCTGCGGTGCTGGAGCTGGATGTTTCTACAATAGAACCTACCGTGGCCGGCCCAAAACGCCCACAGGATAAAATTCTGCTAAAAGAATTTAAAAATAAATTCATCGATTTGCTGGCAAGTGGCTTCGATAGGAAATATATAGATCCCCAGGAGCGGGAAGTGGAAAATTCCATTGCCAGGTGGAAATCTGAAGGAGGAAACCAACCCGTGCATCAGGCTCCTTCCGAAAGACCTGACACTGAAATAGAAGCCGATAAAAACCGCCTTAAAACTGTTTGGATTACCGAGGGACAGGACAAATACATGCTCTCAGACGGCTCTGTAGCTATTGCCGCCATTACTTCCTGTACCAATACTTCTAACCCATTTGTGATGCTAGGCGCAGGTTTAGTTGCCAGAAAAGCGCGTGAACACGGAATAGACGTAAAACCCTGGGTAAAAACTTCACTGGCTCCCGGCTCTAAAGTTGTTACCGATTATTTAGAGAAAGCCGATTTAATGAAAGATCTGGAAGCACTGCAATTCCATTTAGTAGGATATGGCTGCACTTCCTGCATAGGAAATTCGGGTCCTTTACCTCCGCAAATTTCAAAGGCCGTGAAGGACTATGACCTGGTTGTGGCTTCGGTGCTTTCCGGTAATCGTAATTTCGAAGCCCGCGTGCATCCACAGGTGAAAATGAACTTTTTAATGTCGCCAATGCTGGTCGTGGCCTACGCACTTGCCGGAAGAGTAGATATAGACCTGATCAATGACCCTATCAGTTTTGATAGAAATCAGCAGCCCGTATATTTAAAAGATATATGGCCTACAAATGATGAGATTAACAAGATTTTACGCGATGTACTTTCTCCTGATGATTTTGAGCATAATTACGGTAAAATATTTGAAGGAAATGAAATCTGGAGAAATCTTGAAGTTCCCACAGAGAAAGTGTATAAATGGAATACCGACTCAACCTATATAAAAGAAATTCCATTTTTTAAGAATATTTCAGAAAAACCCGAAAATCTTCAGGACATCAATAGTGCCAGAGCTCTATTAGTACTCGGCGACAGCATTACCACAGATCATATTTCGCCTGCAGGAGCTTTCAGTAAAGATTCAGCAGCGGGAAAATATCTCATAGAAAATGGGGTAGATGAAAAGTCTTTTAATTCCTACGGTTCCCGCCGCGGAAATGACCAGGTTATGGTACGCGGTACATTTGCCAACGTGCGTATTAAAAACAAGCTGGCCAAAAAAGAAGGCGGATATACGCGTTATTTAGTATCTGGCGAAGAAATGAGCGTTTACGATGCCGCGCAAAAATACAAAAGAGACAACACGCCTTTAATCGTGCTCGCAGGTAAGGAATACGGCAGTGGCTCTTCACGCGATTGGGCCGCAAAAGGCACATTCCTGCTGGGCATAAAATGTGTGTTGGCAGAAAGTTATGAGCGTATTCACCGTAGCAACCTGGTAGGTTTGGGTGTGTTGCCACTGCAATACAAAGAAGGCGAAAATATCGAAAAATTAGGGCTGACAGGAGAAGAAAGCTTCAGTATTTCGGGGATTGCAGAAGGATTAAGTCCGCAGAAAATACTGGATGTTACTGCCAAAAATGAAGAAGGAAAAGACATTAAATTTCAGGTTATTGCCAGGTTGGATTCTAATATCGAAATAGATTATTACCAAAATGGGGGAATTTTACAATACGTTCTTCGCCAGTTTTTGGAAAAAGAAAATTAGAAGCCTCACCCGGAACTGCAAAAAAGCAATTGTGATCCTGTCTGCCGGACAGGCATGCTCTCTCAAAAAGAGTGAATAGGCGACCTGGAATAAGCGGTCGGAATTATAAAAACTATTGAAATTTGCAATAATTAAAATAAACAGAAATATAAAATTTAAATACCAAAAATTCTCATTCTATGAAAACAGCATCTTTAACTCAGGATATTCAGTACAATTCAGAAAGTCGACCAAATGTTCAGCTATTATTAGACACCGAAACCGGCAAGGAAATCAGGATTGCTTTTAAAACCGACCAGGTCATGAAAGAGCACAAAACCCCCTTCCCTATTGTGGTAGAAATTTTTGAAGGAAGCATCGATTTTGGCGTAAATGGAAAAACGCATCAACTTAAAAAAGGAGATTTAGTTGCGTTGGAAGGCAATATTCCACACGATTTAAAAGCCCTGGAAGACAGTATTGTGAGATTGAGTTTAACCCAGGCCGATACTGCTAAACGGGTAGAAGATGTTGCAAAAAATTCATGATGAAACCGGCATGATGCTGGATGCAAAAATTGGCAACAGACAGGGCAAGGAGGCTTGCCTTTGTTGAATTCCCCCATTTCATCAAATGTATTAACATCACAGAACAAGGCCATTGGATTCTGCCTAAAATGGGAAAAACAGTGCTTAGACCCGGCGGCAAAGAACTTACATTAAAACTTGTTGATGGGCCGGGAATTTCTTCGGAAGATGCCGTAGTGGAATTCGCTTCGGAAATGGGTTATACTGCTTCTTTGGTTCTTAATAAAAATCCAAGATCTTATACCGGGATTGAATTGAATGAAGAGGCATCTCAAAAATTAAAACATCTTGTTTCAGGAACAAACCGCAAGATTATAAATGCAAATGCTGCCGGAATTGCGATGGAGAAAATAGAAAAATTCTGATTCTTTTCCCATTATCTATAATGAAAAATCAACATACACAAATATGTCCTCTTCTTCAGAAAAAAAGACTCTTTACACCGTTGGTCACTCCACCCATACTTTAGAAGATTTTGTTGCTTTATTACAGTCTTTTTCTATCGAACAAGTAGTAGATGTAAGGCGTTTCCCGGGTTCACGGAAATTTCCGCAGTTCAATAAGGAAGCTCTCGAAAAATCCCTTCCCGAAAACAACATTATATATCACCATTTAGAAGCTTTAGGCGGAAGAAGAAAAACAAAACCTGATTCTAAAAACACTTCCTGGCGCAATGATTCTTTTAAAGGGTATGCCGATTATATGGATACCGCAGATTTTAAATCAGGAGTAGAAGTACTTTTACAATTAGCCCTAAAAACAAAGATCGCTATCATGTGTTCTGAAGCGCTGTGGTGGCGCTGCCATCGTTCTATGATCTCTGATTATTTTAAAGCAAAGGGATGGAAAGTGATGCATATTATGGGAGAAAAAAAAGAACAGGAACATCCTTTTACACAGCCAGCAAAAATTGTAGATGGGAAACTCACTTATAAGGAAGAGAAATAATTAAAAATAGTTACTTATGACAGAGAGATTAAAATACGAAAAGGTGGCTCCCGAAGCTTTAAAAGGAATGATGGAACTGGAAAAGTACATCGCCAATTCAGGTTTGGAAAAGAGCCTCTATGAGTTGGTTAAACTTCGTGCTTCCCAGATAAATGGTTGTGCTTATTGCATAGACATGCACACCAAAGACGCACGAAGCGCAGGAGAAACCGAACAACGTTTGTATACCTTATCGGCCTGGCATGAAACCTCGTTCTTTACCGAACGGGAAAAAGCAGCTTTGGCCTGGACCGAAGCTATGACTCTTATTTCAGAAAATAACATTTCAGATTCTTTATATAATGAGGTCACCAGTAACTTCAATGAAAACGAAATGGTGGCGCTGAGCATGGCCATAGTCGTAATAAATGGCTGGAATCGTCTGGCCATAGGTTTCCGAAAAGAACCGGGAACTTATAAACCCCAAAAATAGACGAGGCAGAAAAATGTATATCGTTAAAAAAATTGCCGTTATTACAGGAGCCAGCAGTGGACTTGGTGCTTCCATTTCCGAAGTTTTGATCGAAAGAGGAGCAATTGTCTACGGTCTGGCACGAAAAAGAGATACTCTTGATAAACTGCAGCAAAAATTGGGTGAAAACTTTATTCCTGTGGTGCTGGATATTTCAGAAAATGAAGCTGTAGAAGACTGGATATTAAAAACTTTTTCAGCAAACCTGATTCCTGACATCCTCATTAACAACGCAGGCGCTGGTTCTTTCGGTAAAATAGATGAAATCTCCTCAGAAGAATGGCTGGCGATGATAAATACTAACTTAAACGGAATGTACTATATAACTTCCCGGTTGGTTTCCTTTATGAAACAGAAAAAAGAAAGCTCCCACATTGTAAACATCGGTTCGGTATTGGGAAGTGTAGCACGGGCAGAAGGTGCCGCTTACAGCGCAACAAAATTCGGTGTCCAGGGATTTAGCGAAGCCTTGTATAAAGAATTACGCTTTTTCAACATAAAAGTTACATGTTTCAACCCGGGTTCTATCGATAGCGATTTTTTCAAGAGTTCGGGAATAGAATCACACCGAAATATGTTACAACCCGAAGAAATCGCCAGTACTCTGCTTCATATTCTCGAAACTCCTGATAATGTGTTGATCGACGAACTTACAATCCGGCCACTAAACCCCAAATGGCCCGGGAATAGCTGAAGAAAAACAAAAAAAGAATTTGAAATGGACCTCGTAGAACATATAATCTCATATTTTAAAAAGTCGAAAAAGGAGGTAGAAGGAACATCTCCTGCGGGAACATGTCCTGTGTGCTGGGGATATCAGGAATACGATGCTAAAATTCGTACAGTATTAAAAGACAAGCATATAGATGTAAAAAACCACAAAGACAGCTATATGAAAGTTCAAAAATTTGTAGTGGAACATATTGATAGGATCAGGCTCAAAGAAGGTGAAATTGCATCCTGCCCCAGATGCGCAGAACAAAAAAAAGCAGAAAATGAGACATAGGTCATACCTATAAAACGAGTTAGGTGATGCTCATAACTTCGATATTTGGAAAATCAACGGGGTTCAAAGTATGATGCCTGTCCCCTAAGCAGCAAATAGGAGCCGCTAAGCTCCTATTTTTAAGTTCCTAAAAACTTCGTAATCAATAAACGGCAAATTTAAAGGTCATTCCCATGGCGTTTTTCCACCAAAGTTTCGGGCACATTCAAAGTTTGCTGGGGGTTCAATATTTTTTATTTGAAGTCTCTCCTTAGGATTGGAAATATTGACGACGTACTATTTGACCGTAAGAGTACCTTTCATGCCAGCCATAAAATGCCCGGGAAAAGTACAGATGTATAAATATTTACCGGGCTTTTTAGGAGCGTTAAAGGTTACTTCGACCGTTTTTCCACTGCTGGCCAAACCTGTGTAAGCTATGATCTGGTCTTTCATTTCTGGAGCGATATATTTATTGTCTGCATATTGCACGGATGCTGTGGCTACAGCATTAGCATCTGCTGATTGCTTTAATAGTACAAAATTATGGGACATAGCGGCAGCAGGGAATTTAGTGTCATTGGTAAGCTTCACCGTAACTTTTTGTCCTGGTGCTACTTCAATGTTCTCCACTGTGAACCGAAGTTGGTCGGTTCCTTTCATGTTGATCACTTTTGTATTTTGGGCAAAAATACTTGTCGAAATAAATAAAGTGAGGACGGTGAGAAATACGACCGTACTTTTTAAGCTGTTTTTTAACGTTTTCATACTATTTTAATTTGGGATTTATTTATCTATAAATTATCCTGATTATTATACCGTAAAGATACGGAAAAATTTATTTCGGACAATATTATCCGAAATAAAAATGTCCTCCAAAGCTTTTTCAGTTTACCTCGGGCTATCCTTCATTTTCAGTCTATATCTATGGAAAGATTATGCGAATTTTACATCTCTATTGAACCCAACTGGTCTTATTCCTATGATTGCTTAAGTAATAGAGGAACAAAAGAGATCCCAGCAAAATTATTTGCGAAATTAGACTTTCTAAGGTAGGATAAATTCCCAGCCAATCTATTCTAAGAGAAACAGGGAAACCTGTTACCGAAAGCCAACCCGCCTCTTGAATGGAATGAATACCTTTACCCATCAAAATTATCGCCAGAAGTGTTATTACCCCGGAGGAATATCTAAACAGCTGTTGCACCGGTATTTTTTTTGAGTACTTCAAAAAAAGATATGCCAATAATCCTATCAAAACAAAAGCCGCTAACACGCCGAAACCAATGGCCGATCGATCGCGGAGATTCGTCTCCAAACCGATTGCCTGTAGAAAAAGGATGGACTCGAAAGCCTCACGAAACACTACCATAAACGAAAAGAAAAACAGACCCAGCATTTTTTCACCTCTTAGTTGAGTACCAATCTTTTTTTCCACAAACTTCTTCCATTTTTTGGAATGTGAATGGTCATGCAACCAAAACCCCATAAAAGCAAGTACAATTACGGCTACCAAAGAGATCATCCCTTCCATAACTTCTCTATGTTGTCCGCTTATCCCAATAATCCAATCTGAAAGAAACCACCCCGAGACACCCATCAAAATTGCGGTTACCCATCCACTATGTACATAGTATAATGCTTTTTTCGTCCCTCTTGTACTGCGAAGAAGTGCCAAAATAAGTGCAATGATCAAAAAAGCCTCCAGTCCCTCCCGAAGCATAATTGATGCCGCTAAAAAAAATGACAAAAAGTAATTGAGCTTTTCCCCTTCCATTATTTTTTCTGCACGGTTAATTGTTGAGAGCGCAGTGTTTATTTTATTTTCTACCTCGCTTGAATTTTGATCCTGTTCAATGGCCTGCCTAACATCTAACATCTTTTGCTCCAACCGGGCAGTAAATTTAGGATCATTGGCTTTTAATCGTACTTCTACAGTTTCAATCCCCTCTAAATAGGCGGCCAAAGCTTTTTGACGGGCTTCTTTTTTATTCCCATTTTTATAATTGCTGATTGCTTGATTAAGATACTCCCGGGCAATAGTTAAACCGGAGGGCGCCAACTGCCCTGAAGGGGAAAACATTCTTAGTGCTTTTAATTTGATTCCAGCCTGTGCGTCGCGCCCGAGTTTCTTTATTAATTCCTTATCAGATGAGACGGCCACACTTTTTAATGAAATATTGCCAAATTCCTCATCAAATATTTTTTTCAGGGATGTAGAATCCATTTTTTGTTTTTGAAACCGCAAAGATTTTATATAAAAAGCCAAATCCCAGGCTTCATTATTTGTTAGGTCGGTAAACGCCCGCATGGCTGTTCCTTCCACTCCCAATTTGATAGTATTATAGGCCGTAAATGGAGACGTACTTGCCATTAGGGAATCATCTAAGAAATTTGTGGGTGCTGGTTTTAGGCCCATCGCCAGATTTCCGTCTCCACCTCCTTTTGGCCCGTGGCATTGAAGACAGTTCTGCACATACAAACGGTGCCCATTTGCTTTATCCGGCCAGGTTATGGGAGTAACTTCATAGCCGGTTGCATTAATAATCGCCCATTTTGCTTTTTCTGCTAAATCTTTTATTTTTTTACCAGGAGCCTTATATTCCACAAGGCTTTTTAAATCCTTTAAATCAGAAAGGATAGATGGACGAGATTCAATAGGTAGATTTATTTCTTCTGCCATATTTAAAATCCTGGAACTGAACTCCTGCATTTCAGCGTATTCTGCCATATCCAGTATTTCACCATTCCTTACCGCTCTTGAATAATCTTTTGAAAGATAATCCAGAAGATGAATTACATTTTGAATATCATCTTCCTCTTCCCTGGCAGAAACCTGAGCGAAAGAAAAAAGCATAAAGAAGAATAGGAGATATAGCCGGCTGTAATATGGTTCTATTTTCATTGTTTCTTTAGACGCTATTTTTATTTAGACTTAATATAAACAAAGGTATATTATTTTATCAGCATTCCATAGTAAACGAATTTAATCTGGGCAGAGTTTGGATTGCACATCCTCAAGCTAAAAAGAGGAGGGTTAAAATGAGAAGTGTTTTTAAAGAATATGAACCGCAAATGAGCGCATTGGGGATAATTGCTGAAAAATAAAGCTCATCTAACAAAAAAAGGGAACAAAAAACCAATAAAACGTGATAAAATTTAGGTTTTCAAGGTTATAGGGAAAAACAGGAAAACAAAATTTTGTAACTTAACCGGGAGCTTTGTATCAACCCCCTAAGCAGAAATTGATGTGGAGCTAATAATCGTTTAAAAATGGAACACCATGAAAAAACAACCCGTTAGAATAAAATCTATATCCCACCATACCCACGATGTGCTTCATATTATAACTGAAAAACCGAATGGAATAGAATTTACCCCCGGCCAGGCCACCGAAATTTTTATCGATAAAGAAGGTTGGCAAGACGAAGGCAGGCCATTTACCTTTATCTGTTTGCCAAAGGATGATTATTTGGAATTTATGATAAAAACCTATCCTTCCCGTAAGGGCGTTACTAATAAACTACTCGATTTAAAGACCGGGGACCGGCTTATTTTAAACGATGTCTTTGGCGCAATTGCCTATAAAGGAGAAGGGACCTTTATTGCCGGCGGTGCAGGGATCACCCCATTTATATCTATTATTAGGCATTTACAGGATACCGGGAAATTGGGCAATAACAAGCTTATTTTTGCTAATAAAACCAAGAAAGACATCATTCTTGAAAAAGAATTCCGTGAGATGTTGGGCGAAAATTTCATTAATATTCTTTCGGAAGAAGAAACACGGGAATATGCCCACGGTCAGATTTCTGAAGATTTTATAAAAAAGTACGCCACCTCTCTGGACTCTACTTTTTATGTATGCGGCCCTCCACCTATGATGGATGCAATGGAAAAACAACTTGATATTTTAAAAGTGGACAAAAAGAAAATTGTAACAGAGGAATTCTAAATGCTTAATGGGAATTCCCGGAAGTCAGCAAAACAAAGAAGAATAACATGGAACAAAAAAAACCAATAAAACGCGATAAATCTCTCCAGGCTTTGAGCCGGCAGCATCATTTTGGCTTATTGTTTAGTTGGAAGTTAAGAAAAGGCTTTGGTAAAAATATTGAAGTTGAAAGATTACAAAAGTATGCGAAATGGTTTTTTACAGAAGAAATACAACCCCACTTTAAAGCCGAAGAAGAATATGTTTTCCCGGTGCTGGGAAAAGAAAATGAGCTTGTAAAGCACGCCTTAAAAGACCATCGCAGGATAAAACACCTCTTTACGGATGCCGAAAATCCATCAAAATCTCTCGGTCTTTTGCAAGAAGAACTGGATGCACATATTCGGTTTGAGGAACGAATACTTTTCAATGAAATACAAAAAGAAGCCTCACCCGAGCAATTGCAGAAAATTGCTGAAATTCACGAAGAAACGAAACCTTCAACAGAATATTCCGATACGTTTTGGGAATAATTTTATATTTCAGATTTCTAAAATCATTCAAAAAAATGCTTAAGATCAATTTTGAAAAAGCTGCTCTCATTCTTCTCCATAATTACAATTAATAACTACTTTTTATTTTAAATTAAAAGATTCTTTTCTTTACCCCAATGATAAATTTAAAACAACATATTTCTATTGCGCTGTTGTATTTTCTTTTAGTAGCGTTAATAGGGACCTTTCTAAGGTTTTTTTATGTATTTCCAGTCCCTGCCAATTATACCTTTGTTTTGCACGCTCATTCCCACACGGCACTCCTGGGTTGGGTTTATATCGGGTTTACTAGCCTGATCTATAAGATTTTTCTTGTCACATCTCAAAAGGAGAAATTGTATAAAAAAATATTCGTTTTCACCAATATTTGTATAATTGGAATGTTAGTGACCTTTCCCATCCAGGGGTATGCTTTGTTTTCCATTATATTTTCCACTCTTTTTTTATTTGCTTCCTATTGGTTTTCCTGGTTTTCGTTTAAATATGTTTCCTTAAAACTAAAGAAAAGATTCTCGTGGAAATTGATAAAAACAGCTCTCTATTACCTGGTAATTTCCAGTGCAGGCCCATGGGCAGTAGGGCCGATTATCGCCATCCTGGGAAAGACTTCCGTATGGTATAAACTGGCAATTTATTTTTATCTGCATTTTCAGTACAACGCCTGGTTCATCTTTGCCATTTTGGGAATCTTGTTTTATATTTTGGAAGAAGCCGATTTCAAGTTCTCCCAAAAAAACCTTCATTCCTTTTATATTTTATTGAATACAGGAGTAATTTTAAGTCTTTTCCTCTCGGCCTTATGGGTGAAGCCGCCTGCGATTATTTACATTTTAGGAGCCCTAGGAGGAATTTTTCAGATTTGGGCCTTTTACCGGTTGTTTCTTTTGCTAAAAACCCTTCCGGTTTTAAAGCCCTTTTCGGCCTATACCGGGAAACTTTTAAAACTTGCGGGTATTTTACTGATAGGGAAAATAACAATGCAACTGCTTACCGCTCTTCCTTTTTTTGCAGATTTAGCCTACACCTATTCCTATCTGGTTATAGGATACCTTCATTGGACTTTTTTAGGGGTTATAAGCATCAGCCTGCTTTCCTATTTAAATTATTTTAAGCTTCTCCGGTTTCCAGCATTCTTTTTTCCCATTTACTTTTTAACATTTGTACTTTCTGAATTTCTTATCTTTTATAAAGGAGCTTCCCTATGGCTGCATCTTCCTTTTATAGACCATTATTTTATTATTCTCGCGGTGGTTAGTTGCGGTTTCCCGATAGCGATAGGTTGGGTGTGGGTTTGGAATTCGAAGGTTAGAAGAGGTTAATGAACAATACGAATTTAATTTTTCTGATTTTGTCCAGTTAAAGATTAGATTGACTTGTATTAGTTTGGATTTCTTCACCTTCTTTTCCAGATCAGTTCATGCTGAATAGGAAAAACAGAAGGCAGAAATTTTAAAAAAATGAAAAATTTGGAATTCAAAAAGTGAGCTCTTACGACAATTCATAACCTTCCCAGTCCTCGATCTCATTTCGTTCGCCGGGTTTGATGGATTGTCTCAGCATCTTTTCATCATATGCCATTCCATGCTTATCAAGAACATCCTGAGGCACACCGTCCCAAACATTTGGTTTGTTGCCCATATAACCCAAATATTCGATTCCTTCTTTACTAGTGAAATACCCTGTGGTTACAAGATTTCGAATCCTGTTGAAAAAGTTTGCTCCTTGAGTAAATTCGGGTTTAACCTCATCGGGATAAGCTATATCATCTATAATTGCGATCTGTGCTTCAGAAGAAAGATCTTTAAATTTTTTATTATATCGCTTATAACTTTCATTTCTTAGCCAATGAAGTCCTCCTCTCATTGGAATTTGATGATATGGTAAATCTTTTGAAATAAATTCTATAAATTCTCCAACTCCGGTTTCTGAGGCCGGCGGATATTTGCCGTCTCCAGGAATAATAATATCACTTAACACGAGAATAGTTTCCATTTCGTCTTCAGTATAAAAATCTTTCGACATCAGCTCCTCATCCCGTTCTTTTTCCGTCGGAGTGCGTCCATAGTCTAGATTCTTTGCTTTCAGGTTGGTCAACTGGCCAATTTCGTTTCCATTATCCAGATGGCAACTCCATAAAAGTCCAGCGCTGCCCCCCCCGATAATTAAAGTTTTTAGTGATTCTCTTCTATCCATTACTGTAGTGATTTATATAGATCCTTTTTTCAATTCTTCCGCAAGATAATCTGATGCTCTCCAGGCCAATGCCAAGATGGTCCAGGTTGGGTTCTTATCGGCTTGTGATACGAATGCCCCTCCATCCATAACAAACAGATTAGAGACATCGTGGGACTGATTATGTTTATTTAAAACTGATGTTTTTGGGTCGTCCCCCATCCTTGTGGTTCCTACTTCATGAATAATCCTTCCCGGATTCTCCAAACCGTAGTTCGATTCTTTGCCTGCTTTTTTCCCAGGGCAATACCACCCATAGATTCTATAATCTCTTCAAAAGTATCCTGCATATGAGCAGCCTGTTTCACTTCTTCTTCAGACCACTTATAGCTAAATTTTAAAACGGGTATGCCGAACTTATCAACCTGTTCCGGGTCGATCGTACACCTATTATCGGCCCGGGGAATACTTTCTCCTCTTCCGGCCATTCCGATAGTAGATCCATAGAAGCGCTTCACGTCTTCCATTAATCCAACTCCATAACCGCCGCTCTTTTTCGTTTCACCATTCAGTCCGGGAACAAGAGAATTCATGGCTTCAATATTAAAACCAAATCCGTAGGAAGGCATCCCCATGCCGCCCCAGTATTCAATGTGATATCCTCGGGAGAAACCTAGGTTTTTATTGTCATTTAGCCACCAAGGTGTGTAAAGATGCATACCTCCAACTCCATCTTCATTATATCTTTTTCTGTCCATCAAAGAAGGGATGAATCCCATCCTGGAAGATCCGGTGCTATCATGTAAATATCGTCCCACCACATCACTGGAATTTCCTAAGCCGTTTGGATGAACTGAAGATTTTGAATTCATAAGAATTCGAGCAGAACTACAGGCACTGGCGGCTAGAATAACCACTTTCCCTTTAATATGATAATCTTTTGAATCAGTTTTACTTATATAATGTACTCCGGTAGCTTTTCCTTCACCGTCTGTAGTAACTTCCCGAACCATTGCATTTACATACAGGTCAACATTTCCTGTTTCTTTTGCAGGTTTCACTAAAACTGAAGAAGATGAAAAATCACCATAAACCATACAGGATCTAGAACACTGGCTACAGAAAAAACAGGCCCCACGTTCTTTATTCACTTTTTTAGTGAGTATAGATAATCTTGACGGGATCATTGGAATGCCAGACTTACCCGCTCCTTTCTTTATATATAGTTCATGTAATCTTGGTTTTGGCGGAGGCAGAAAAAAACCATCCGGCTCATTGTGAATATTTTCTTTTGTGCCAAAAACACCAATAAGTTTATCCACCTTGTCGTAATAGGGTTTTACATCATCATAACCAATGGGCCAATTATCACCTTTTCCATCAAAATCTTTCCTTTTGAAATCGAGAGGTCCAAACCTTAAAGATATACGTCCCCAGTGATTGGTGCGACCACCAACCATTCTAGACCGAAACCAATCAAATTCTGTTCCTCTTTCTTTTGTGTAAGGCTCTCCCTCCAATTCCCAACCTCCATAAGCCATATCGAAATCACCAAAGGGTCTAACTGTCGAAGCTCCCCTTCTTGGTGATTCGTAAGGCCAGCGAAGCTGCGTTCGTTGATCAGGATTTTTAGGATCGAAATCAGGACCCGCCTCCAGGATAGCTATTTTGAAACCTTTCTCTGAAAGAATCTTGGCCGCCATTCCTCCACCTGCTCCGGAACCGACAATAATCACATCGTAGGTGGGAGATTGTTTTATTATTTGAAAAGACATAAATTATTTATTACTGTCGGAAATGAATACCCGACAATTTACTAAATTCTACTGAAAATAACTCTTGCTGGGTTATCATTGTGAAAAAAGTTGCCTAAAATTGATTATGTCGTTATGAGAAATAAAGACTAATGCGAAGTTTTCGTGTAAAATTACTTTTTGAGCATATACACTTTTGTCGCTCTGATTCTTTGTTATTATCTTAAAAATTTTTTCTTTGGAAAGGTTTAAAGTTGCCGCATTTGCAACTCTGCGCCCGCTCAGTTCAAGCGCTTAAATGCCGTTCTCAAAGAGTTTGAAGTTAAAGATCATAGGGAGCAACCGTTTCTAAAAATTAAAATGATTGATTTGAATAGAAAAACTCTTCCCCTTTATAGAAGATTGGATGAAAAAAATAAAATTAGGAATTAGTCTAATACCCTCTCTCTTACTTTTATATTCTTTACCGAGTTTTTCTTTCTCTAAGTTTCATCATTGGCAATTCAAAATATTTATACAGTAGAATAGAAAATGAAATCGTCAATATCCAGTAAAGGGAATATATAATTATAACATTCAAATAAGGAATGTATTGAAATCTTACAAGATCTATGCTATCTAAAATCCAAAACTGAACAACTGATAAATTCAGAAGATACATTGAATAAGAGATTAAACTTATATATGTTAGAAAATAAAAAAGATAACCTCTCCCGGTTTTAAGATTGCTGAGAAAGGGCAATAACAATAGAGTTGATAGTGAAGTTATTGAAAAGGAAAATACACAATTAAATAAACCATTCACAGGTAGCAGTTCATTAATAGCTATAATTTTAAGAAGTATAAATAAGATTAAACCTGCTCCAAACAACACACTTTTATATTTATTCCAGAATTTTAAATAATAAAATTGTAAATAAGAACCAATTATTCCAAACATGAGACTATCCATTCGTGTAAAAACTTGTTTCCGAAATAATAAATCCCATTGCGAAAGATTTTCTATTGGTACATTTAAAAATTTATAATATCTAAATATTGTTACAGAAATAAGTATTACAAAGGATGTCCAGATTATAGCTTTATTGATGGTTACTCTAAATATCTTAATTAGGAATAATATTATTACTGGTATTAGCAGATAAAACCATTCCTCTACACTTAAGCTCCAAGCCTCAGGAAAAAAATTTGGATGAGCAGTAAAAAGATTCTGTGAAAAAAATAAATAACTTTTAATTTCTGAAAAACTAAAATCATCGATAAATAAAATATTAAGCATTATCAATAATCCCAGAATAAGGAAATAATTAGGAAGAGTTCGAAACCACCTTCTCTTCCAGAAATCTAAAAGAACAGTTCGATTTAATTCTTGTTCTCTTAGTATTTTGAGAAGTATTCCCCCGATCAAAAATCCACTTAAAACGAAGAAAATAGAGACCCCGTCGAAAACGATGTACGAATGAATTTTACTGTATTTATCCGGAAGTAAATGTTTTCCGTGACCTACTACCACAAAAAGAATAGCAAACGCTCTTAATATATCTAGACCGTAAATTCTATTAGGGTTAATAGTTATTTTAAATAAATTTTTAATGGGCATTTACTTGACAAACCTGATTCATACTTACTCGTATACGATAACATCGCTTAAAAATATGGTTTTTAAATGAACTTGACAGTCGTATATACTTTTACTTCTATTCGTCCCCTTATTTGTCCCCTGCAATAAAAAAAGCCCTACAAACGTAATGTTCATAGGACTTCTAAAGTGTATTCTGTGGTCCCACCTGGGCTCGAACCAGGGACCCCTTGATTATGAGTCAAGTGCTCTAACCAGCTGAGCTATAGGACCGGCTCAATTCGCATTGAGAGGGCGCAAATTTAGAGAATTGTACTTTATTGGACAAGCATTTTTAAAACAAATACTTTCTTTAATTACTAATTAGCTCCCTCCTCTCCGGGGAGGGCAGAGGGATGAGCTTCCTGGCACAATTCCACCAGTACTCCATTAGCGCTTTTTGGGTGCATAAACACCACCAGCTTATTATCGGCTCCTTTTTTAGGCGTTTCATTTAATAAAACAAAACCTTCTTCTTTTAATCGGTTTACTTCAGTAGTGAGGTCATCTACAAGAAAAGCGATATGATGAATCCCCTGCCCCCGTTTTTCAATATATTTAGCGATGGCACTGTCTTCACGGGTGGCTTCCAGCAATTCAATCTTGCTATCGCCAATTTTAAAAAAGGAAGTTTTTACTCCTTCCCGGGCAACTTCTTCTATTTTATAAGCTTCCTTCCCTAAAAGGGCTTTGTAGGTTTTATTGGCTTCTTCAAGATTCTTTACCGCGATTCCAATGTGCTCGATACTTTTCATTATTCAGCTTTATTTACATTTTCAAAATATAAAAATAGGATAATTTTAAATATGCTACTTTTGCAGTATGGAAACGAACAGACAGAAAAAAATAGGAGGAGTTTTGCAAAAGGATCTGGCAGATATCCTTCAAAATCATTTACGTGACGCGGGAGAATTGGGGACTTTAATTTCGGTTTCCAAGGTCAAAGTAACTACAGATCTTTCCATCGCCAAGGCTTATCTAAGCATTTTTCCACCAGCGAAGGGAAAAGAACTTATAAAGGAAATAAATCTTATTAAATCGAAGATCAAGCATGAACTGGCGCAACGCACCCGGAATCAGTTACGTCGTATGCCCGAAATGGATTTTTTCCTGGATGATTCCCTGGAATACATCGAAAAAATAGAGAACTCTATGAAAGGAGAAGAAAATCCTATTTCTGATCCCGATTTGTTGTCGCGCCGCAAAAAGTCGTAATGTGAATTTTGCCCTCTACATCGCCCGGCGGTATCTTTTTACCAAAAGCAGTAATAATGCGATAAATATCATAACCATTATCGCCGCCATCGGGGTGTTCGCGGGTGCTTTTTCGCTTATTATCGTGCTTTCCGGGTTTTCAGGGCTGCGGGACTTCAGTCTTTCTTTTTCGAATGAATTCGATCCCGATCTTAAGGCTTTCCCAAAAACCGGAAAAAACTTTAGTTTAACCGATGCTGAAAAGCAAAAACTTCATAAAATATCCGGTATCTCTTCTTTTTCTGAAGTGATTGAAGAACGTGTTTTTCTTTCGTATCGCTCCAAAAATAATACGGCCTTTATAAAAGGCGTGGACGAGAATTACCGGAAGGTGAATAATCTGGACAGTTCTATAGTATATGGCACCTGGCTTTCAGATAATCCCTATCAGGTAGTGGCGGGAAACGGTATTTCCAGGCTGCTTTCCTTCGGAATAAACGATTATCAGCACCTGTTGGGCATTATGGTTCCCAAACCCGGTAAAGGGGCGATCACCAATCCAACCGATGCTTTTAACAAAGAAAATGTAGTAGTTACCGGGATTTATAGCATTAACGAAGAGCTAGATAATAAATACATATTTTCGACTCTCGGCTTTGCCAGAAAACTACTGGGACTGGAGAAAAATAAGATCTCTTCTCTTGAATTTAAGTTGAAGCCGCAATCGGATCGCGCACAGGTTACTTCTGAAATAAAAAAAGCGATTTCAGCGCCTTTAACCCTCAAGACCAGGGCGCAGCTTAACGACACGCTTTACAAAATGCTAAACACCGAAAACCTGGCGGTTTATCTCATTTTTACACTGGTGTTAATTATCGCGCTTTTTAACGTGATTGGCTCCATTATTATGGTGATTCTGGATAAACGGGAAAATATTAAAACCCTTTACAGTCTTGGAGCGGACAGCCACTCCATTAAAAACATCTTTTTTATGCAGGGTTCTTTAATGACGATCGTGGGTGGAATTATTGGCCTGGTATGCGGACTTATTCTGGTATTTCTTCAGCAGGAATATGCCTTTGTAATGATCACTCCTTCCCTGCCCTATCCTGTAAAAATAAAGTTTCTCAACGTTCTGATTGTATTTTTTACCATAGGATTATTGGGGATTTCGGCTTCCTATATCGCTGCAAGCAGAAGTAAAAAGGCATTGACTTCCTAGCTATTTAAGAAAATTGATTTAAACGAATTCGTAACCTGCAAATTCCCTTTCTACTTCATCAAAAGCGGCAAAAACATCGGTGGCATCGTCGCTGGTTACCATTTTAGTACGATATTCCTTAAAATGAGGAATTCCTTTGAAATAATTGGTATAATGCCGGCGTGTTTCAAAAACACCCAATTTCTCGCCTTTCCAGTCTATAGACATTTGAAGGTGTCTCCTGGCGGCCTGAACGCGCTCTTCCAAAGTTGGGGACGCCATATGTTCGCCGGTTTTAAAAAAGTGTTTTACTTCCCTAAAGAACCAGGGATAGCCAATACTTGCCCGCCCGATCATGGCACCGTCCAGACCGTATTTATCGCGCATTTCCATCGCTCTTTCGGGAGAATCCACATCGCCGTTCCCAAAAACAGGGATATGCATTCGCGGATTGTTTTTCACCTCGGCTATCGGTCCCCAGTCGGCTTCCCCTTTATACATCTGTGCCCGTGTGCGACCGTGAATAGCAATAGATTTGGCTCCCACGTCCTGCAGCCGTTCTGCCACCTCAACAATTTTAATAGAATTATGATCCCAGCCTAAACGGGTTTTAACGGTTATGGGTAAGTGCGTATGCTTTACCATGGCTTCGGTAAGAGAAACCATCAGGTCGATATCCTTTAAAATTCCGGCGCCGGCACCTTTGGAAACCACTTTTTTAACCGGACACCCAAAATTGATGTCTATGATATCCGGATTGGATTTTTCTACTATCTCTACCGACTGTAACATGGAATCCAGATTTGCGCCAAAAATCTGTATGCCTACAGGTCGTTCTTTTTCATAAATATCCAGCTTCATCACGCTTTTAGCAGCATCGCGAATAAGCCCTTCTGAAGATATAAATTCGGTATATACCACATCTGCGCCCTGTTCCTTGCAAAGTGCACGAAACGGCGGATCACTCACATCTTCCATAGGTGCTAAAAGCAACGGGAAATCTCCAACCTCTAAATCTCCAATTTTGGCCACAGCTACATTTTTTACGCTGCAAAATTATGAATTTCAAATTAGAATTGAGAAAGTGTTTATTGTTTATTGTTTGTTGTTTGATCTGTTATACTGAAAACTGTTTATTGTTTTCTGAAGATCTTCCCGCAGAACTCGCAGAATTTCGCAGAGAAAAATTTGTTTTTGGTTTGTGGTTATAAACCTTCTTTAAGTGCGAACTAGAACTACCTATTGTTCATTATTAATTGTTCACGCTTCCTTATGCTGGAAACCGAGAACTGCGAACTGAAGACTGAAAGCTTAAGGCTTATAGCTGAAAACTTACAGAATACTATTCTCTTTCAATCGCTCAGATTCCTCAGGATCCTGGGAGCGGTTGTTATCCTTCAGCTTAAAGTTTCCGAATTTATATCGTACGCCAAAACGGACATATCGCGATTCGGGCATGGCGAAAAACATATTGTCCTGATTAAGGTATTGCGAACGCATAGGAATATTCACGCCGTTAAATATATCTTCCACATCTATGGAGGTTACCAACCTTCCGTCGAAAAATGTTTTGCGAAGCCCCAGCGTTACATTGTATTGCGGATCTTCATAGTGGTAGGAACCTGTAATGAATTTTGGCACATAAAAGCCGGTAAGCGTGGCGGTAAAACTTCGGTCTTTGCTAAGCGTAAAATAATTCTGCATTAAAAGGTACGTACTAAAAACATCGTTAGTAACCACCTGATTATTGCTTTCTGCAGCATAAAAATCGGTTTTTAAATAATAGAAGGAAGCGTACGCATACATATACCACCAGTTGTTAAGGTAACTGTAATAACTAATATCGAAACTATATTGAGTGTCCGCATCAACATTATCTGTAATAGTTCTGAAAGTGTGGTTAAAGTTATCCTGGAACGGTAGCGCTGCGGTAGAATGATCTGTTCTTTCCCAATACACATCGAAAGACAGCTTATTTTTATAGGTATAATCGAAGGTGATTTTATTGGTTAAGCCGGCTCGTAAATTTGGATTTCCTATCTGGTAGTTGTTTTCATTTAAAAAATACCGGTACGGATTCAGGCTTTGAAATCTGGGTCTTGAGATTCTGCGTGAATATTGAAGCGAATACGAATTGTTTTCTGAAGGAGCATGCAGTAAATAAAAAGTAGGAAAAAGGCTGAAATATTGCTGTGTATTTACCTGTCCCAAGGAAATTGAAGTTCCTGCCACATCGGTATATTCGCCGCGTAATCCGGTTTTTAAATTCCATTTTTCCCAGTCTTTCGAGAAGCTGAAATATCCGGCATAAATATTTTCTTTGTAGTTAAACTGATCTGAAAGCGACGAATTATATACTTCTGATCCCGAAGCGGTATTATAAAAATCCAGGCCACTATCTGAATTTATTCCGGAATATTTTAAACCCGTTTCAACCGGAAGACTTCCTATTTTGGAAGATAAATCAATTTGTCCCGTATAAATGTCGCTATTCTGATTAGCCAGCGTATTAAAGGAGTTTGTATTTAACAGGGATTCGCTTGCAGAAAAATACCGGGTGATTAAATCCTGCGCCTGATCGTTTTTGTAATCTATATAATTCGCTTTTACAGAAAGGCTGGAACCGTTTTCTCCCAGTTTGGTGGAATAATCTGCGTTAAACATAAGAGTATTCCCATTATCTTTTAAAAGGCTCTTAGTGGTGTAAAGAGAATCTAACTGGTTTATAGGATTATAAATCTCGGTGCGACCGGTAATATCAGAATTTTCTTTAGGTGTAAACATCAGGTTAGCGCTTAAACTCAACGAACTTTTATCATTAAGCGTAAAATCCATAATGGTATTTATATTGTGAGAGTTTTTATACGAATCTTTTCTGAAATCGTTATACCAGCGGGAATCTACAGAAGCATCAGGATTAAAATACACAATTTTACCGGTATCTTTTTTTAAGTCATTCCTTGTATTAAAGGTATATCCGGCATAAAAATTCAACCAGTTGTTTTTATAATACTGGCTGGTGCCAAAAGAATATTTGGGAACTTTCGCCACGGTGGCCGATGAGTTGATATCGCTTTTATAACCTATGGAAATGGTTTTAGAGGTTACTATATTTAAAATCGAGCCTCCTTCGGCATCATATTTTGCTGGCGGATTGGTAATTACTTCTACAGATTTTACATTATTTCCAGAAAATCCTTCCAGCAATTGCTGAAGTTCCTGCTGGGTGAGATACACCTTTCTATCATTGATATAAACCACCGCAGGCCTGTTTTTTATTAGCAGCTGCCCCTGACTTACAATTACCCCGGGGGTGTGTTTTAATATTTCCCAGGAATCGGCACTGGAAAGAGTCGAGTTTTCAACATTAAAAGTAAGTCTGTCTACAGATTTATGAATGGTAGGCCGCTTCCCGGTTACGGTTACCTCATCCAGGTTGTTTTGAGATTCTTTGAGAGAAATTTGGCCAAGATCCTCATTTCCTTTTACTTTTATTTTCTTTAGATAATTCACATATCCCACAAAACTTACCTGCAACACATAATTACTATCTGCGATATCATCCATCAAAAAACTTCCATCCTCTTCAGAAACCACACCTTTTACAACGGTTACAGAATCTTTGGCCTGCAATAACACCACATTGGCAAAAGCAACCGCAGCCCCATTTTGGTTAACGATTTCTCCTTTAACAGAATTCTGTGAAAAAGATTGAAAGGAATAAAAAATAAGAAGGCAGAAAATAGGAGCTATTCGGGAATTACTCATTGAAATATTTTAGAAAACTTGATGGTTAGTAAGCTATCAATCAGAACAAATATAATATTTCCTGAATTAATCTTATATTTTAAATCATAAAATTAGGGAGGTTCCATCAGGGATTTTTCCCCTTTTCTGTTTATTTTTGAAGAATGGCATTGTATAAAACCTGTTGAATATTGGTGCGGGTATTCATTTTGAAAAGTCTGTCATTATTCCTTGTAGGCTGCACCCGGTTAGATAAAAATACATAAAGAAGTTTAAATTCAGGGTCCATCCATACCATTATTCCTGTAAAGCCCGTATGTCCAAAACTCGCATCGCTGGCGCTTAATGCGGCATTGGAATTCACTGTTCGTTTTCCCAGGGCCGGTTTATCGAAACCCAATCCTCTACGATTATCATTTTCCGGAAACTGATATTTAGTGAATTCTTCCATAGTATTTTCAGAAATATAACGTTTACCACCATAATTTCCTCCGTTTAAATACATCTGCATCAGTTTGGCCAAATCATTAGCATTGGCGAACAACCCGGCATTGGTGGAAATCCCGTTCATCATGATAGCGCCTTCATCATGCACATGCCCATGAATTGGCTGATGCCTGAAATCAAAATCATTTTCGGTTGGCACAATTCGCGAAAGAGGAAATTTTTCAAGCGGATGATAAGTAAGAGTCGTAGCGCCCAAGGGCTTATAAAAACTGGTATTCACGTAGTTCACAAAATCCTTACCGGTTATATCTTTAACAATATCCGGCACTAAATAAAAGGCCAGCCCGGAATACACATATTTCTTTTCTGAAGAAACCGGTGATTTCCTTATTTCCTTAAAAATTTTGTGTTTGTAATTCTTAAATAGCCACATATCATCGGTAACTTTTATTGGAAATCTTGCCGAGGAATCCTGCTTAAAGGTTTTCCATTTGTAGCTTCCGTTTCTTCGAAGCGTGTTCTTCCAGAAAGGGATCCAGGGCTCAAAACCCGCCTGATGAGCAAGAATTTGCCTGAAAGGAATCCCTGCTTTATTGGAATGTCTGAAATAGGGCAAATAATCGTCAATCCCCGCCTGTAAACTGAATTTTTGTTCGTCATACAGCTTCATAATCGCAGGAATTGCAGCCGATATTTTCGTAACCGAGGCGAGATCGTACAAATCGGTCTTTTTAACTTTTAGGGTATCGCTGTATTTCTGAAGTCCATATGCTTTGTAAAACACCACTTTCTGGTCTTTTGCCACCAGTACAACGCCTCCGGGAGTGGCTTTTGCCGAAATGGCTTCATTCATCAAAGAATCGATTCCTTTATTCAGGGTTTCAGAATCCATTCCGGCATCTTCGGGGAGTGTATATTTAAACCTGATTCCACCATTTATTTTAAGGCCGTCGCCTTGTTTAAAAATATCGCCAACACTCACCGGTAATTTCCCATTAGCTCCAACCCCGCCAAAAATAAGTTGCGCTGCGAATTCTTCAGCATTTTCACTATCCTGATAAGTAAGTATTAAAGCACCCGCTTTTTCAATATTTTTAAAATCAATCAGGCTGTACGGATTTTTAAAAAAGCTGAATATGCTGTTGGGTTTTTCTGAAAGTTCTGTCAAAAAACCTTTTTCCTCTTCAGAAAAACGATTGTCGTTCCGCGGATATTTACTGTGATCATGAACCGCGATAATTATTGTATTAAAATCTTTAAGCGCATTTCGCACAGAATCTATCGCTGCTTTAGTGGAGTTTTCATCAAGATGAAAACCTTTGATCTTAGTGTAAAGTTTTAGCGACTTCAAAAAAGTAGAATCCCTTTCCTCTCCGAAGGAAATAGCAGCGATTTTTAAAGTATCTAGCGATTTTATGGGCAAAAGCTCATTCTTATTTCGCAGAACGGTCAGCGATTTTTCGGTAAGTTCGCGGCTTAGTAATTGGGCTTGCGGAGTATTAAGGTCTTCAACCATGTTTTTTACAGCAGTGGGTTTGTATTCCTTTAAACCCGCCCATTGTTTTAGTGCCAGAATTTTGCGGCAGCGATCATCGATCTCTTTCTGAGATATAGTTCCTTTTTTTATGGCTTTTTCTATTTCTGAAATGGCTTTTGGCACATCTTCGGTAAACTCCAGCAAATCGTTTCCGGCTACCACTGCCTCTCTGTCCACAATTCCCGGCGGATTTCCTTTGGTTACACCTTTCATATTCATAGCATCGGTCACCACTAGACCTCCAAAACCCATTTCACCTTTCAAAAGCCCTGAAACAATAGGTTTTGAAAGTGTTGAAGGAACTCCGGTGGAATCCAGCGCCGGAATATCCAGGTGAGCTACCATGACGGCGCCTATTCCGGCATTGATTATTTTTCTGAAGGGATACAATTCCAGTGAATCCAACCTGGCACGGGAATGATAGATCTGGGGCAGCGCCAGGTGCGAATCGGTATCGGTATCGCCGTGGCCCGGAAAATGCTTTGCGGTTGCCAGCACGCCATTTTCCTGCATTCCCTGCATATATTCTATTCCCTTTTTGGCCACATTAAATTTATTCTCCCCAAAAGAGCGAAAATTAATCACGGGGTTTTGCGGATTATTATTCACATCTACCACCGGGGCAAAATTTACCTGCAATCCCACTCTTTTTATCTGCCGCGCAACCTCTGCGCCCAATTCATAAATTAAAGAGTCGTTTTGAATAGCACCCAGCGACATTTGGTAAGGATAACTTATAGTGCTGTCCAGGCGCATTCCCAGTCCCCATTCCGCATCGATCGCTCCAAGCAAAGGCACTTTCGATGCTTTCTGGTATTTATTCATCAGCCTTGCCTGACGCACCGGCCCTCCCTGAAAAAAGATCAATCCTCCTATTTTCTGCTTCCTAATGAGCTTCAGGATTTCTTTTTTATGCTCGGGACCTTTATTTGAATAAGCCGCGACCATTATTAGCTGCGCGATTTTTTCTCTGGACGTAAGACTTTTCATTACAGAATCTACCCACGTGCTGTGCTGAAATTTTAAAAAATCGGGAGCTATTTTAGGTTGTTGTGAAAATGCTTTACCGGCAAAAAGAAAAATTATTAGCAGGAGCAAAGCTGAAATTTTACGCATAATCAATTTTTTTCGTCTGTAAGTTTTCCGAAGATATCGCTTTTGGAAAGTTTTATAACCCCCGTGGTATTTTCGCTCAGCACCCTCTTTGTGCGGATATAACGGTCGTAATTATATTTATCGAAATCTGTTGCGGTAGTATCAAAACTGCTGATATGGACACTGCCCAGTGCATGGATCATTTTGTTGTTTCCAATCCACATGCCCACATGAACCACTTTTTCTGAAGTACTGTCGGTAGCTTTTCTTCCGAAGAAAAGAAGATCGCCGGGCACAAGATTTTCAAAATTCTTTGTGGAATCTACCACAACCCCGGTGTTTACCTGCTGCGAAGCATCCCGAGGAAGAACCATCCCATTCATAAAATATATGGTTTTGGTAAAACCGCTGCAGTCCATCCCTTTGGTAGAAGTGCCGCCCCATAAATAAGGAAAACCTAACAATTTCCTGGAAGTTTTTACCAGATCTTCCCCGGTGGGATTTTGTTGCTTAACCCATTGGGAATATGGCTGCATTTCGGCTTTTTTCACATAAGCTGTATCGCCGGTTGGATATTTTACCCTATAATATTCCTTTTCCTCGCCAAGTTTCACCAGAACATCCCCGGCCACAAGATCGGAAACATCCTGAGTATCTTCGGAAGGAGTTGTATGCGAAAAGCCGTAGATTTTGGTGAAAATAAGTTTTTTAGATGCTTTCCAGTCTTCAAATTCGCGATCCTTCAGCAACTGAATTCCACCATGATCTACCCAGGCTAGATATTTATCGGGCGTTTGTACCAAATACCAGTCACCCTCATGTTTAAGCACTTTTAAAGGCGTTCCCAGGGTAGCCTGAGTCGCCAGTTCAGAAGAATGCCCGGGATTAGAGCGAATATTGGCTACCGAATTGGCCACGAGCGCATGCGTGGTTCCTTTCAGTTCTTCTTGTGGCAGCAGGTTAACACTGTCTACATATTCCAAATCGGTTTTATCAAATTCAGCATCCAGTCCTTTACGGGCTTCGGGATTATCGGTTTCGCCGGTTAAAATCCATTTCCCATTTTGTTTTTCGGCCTTTACCTCAAAAATCGCGACTCGATGATCTGGCGCGTATTCTTTTTTTACTTCAGTAATGATTGCATTTACCTTATCGGGCTTTTCAGATTTTTTTTCGCAGGAAGTAAAAATAACCACAAAACAAAGGAAGTAATAACCGATTTTATGTTTTAAAATCATGAGGACGGGCTTAAAAATTTCAGATAGATTTCAATGATAAAAAGAAGATGCATTTTACGACATCTGCCACTTCTTTGCAACTTTCCATCTTTCAAATTAGCTTTGTAATTCTTTAAAAAAAAATGAGAAAAAACCTTCTTACCTTCTATATTTGCGTAATTACTTTTTTATGAAAAAATTTAGTTTACTCCTTCTCGCAATGGTTCTGGCAACTTCCTGTTCTGAAAAGAAAAAAGAAACCCCGGAAAATGTATATAAAGAAACCATTCAAAAACTGGAAAACAGCAAAACCCTTCAATATGATTTAATTGCTGTAACGCCTCCACAATCGGTACTTCAGGAAAAATATACCATTCAAAAAATGAATTATGAGCCTTATTTACATTATTTCTTTAAAAAGGAAATAAAAGGGCTGGCAAAGATTTATTATAATCTCGATAATTTTACCATTGTTCAGGATTCTTTAAAAAAAGTAACCCATTTCGATCTGGGCAATGATCCCTATATCCATAATTATCTTACAGAATATAACCAGAATGAAGATAATTTAGTGTCGCTTACAGACACTTTAAAAGTCTACACTAAGGATTATAAATATTTAGGAGAAGAAAAGCTGGATAGCATTTCCACTTACAAATTCCAGGTGGGAAATGATATTATTTGGGAAGACGTAAACAAAAAATTGCCGGTTAAGCTGGTGATAAATCCAAAAATGGATAAGGATGGAAAGATCGCATATTTCGCCAGATCTTTTAAATACACCAACATTGTTTTAGATAAAGAAATCCTTGCCGAAACCTTCGTTGCTAAGGCGCATCCTAATTACGAATCAAGCATTTTTAAGCCAAAAGTAAAACCCCTTATAAATAAACAGGCAAAGTCCTGGACGCTTAGTAACCTTGACGGAAAAAAAGTTTCATTATCTGATTTTAAAGGACAAAATGTATTCCTGGAAGGCTGGAATTCCAATTGTTCTCACTGTATTGCAACTATTCCCGTAATCAAGGAAATTCAGGAAAAATATGGCAACAAACTTAAGGTGATCACCGTAGGTTTAAATCCCAATATCGATGAATTAAAACAAGCGGTAAAAGATCACGATATTCACTATCCTGTTTTATTAAAAGATACCAGTTTTAGTTCCAACTACGATATTACGCAGTATCCGGCTTACTACCTGATAGATAAAACCGGAAAAATAATTTATTACGATAAAGGAACTATCGAGGGCAGTAAGAAAAAGCAGCTATTCCAGGTGCTGGACACGCTTAAATAATATCCTGAAACAAGTTTTCTGCCGGCTGATTTATTCCCTTAAAAACTTTAATTCCTCGCAGGTTTTACTGGGAACAAACTCGATTACTTCGTAATCTGCCAGATTATTTATTTTAAAAGGATCTTTTTCCAGGATCTTTTCCAGTTCAGCTGTATCCATGGCTTTTGATAGTATAATCCCACCGGTTCTTGGAATTTTTCTTCCTGAAGCCATAAAATTTCCCGATTCATATTGTTCATTTAGAAATTCAATATGTTCGTTTAAAAATCTATCAATTTTTTCCAGCTGCATTTTATAGGTTAAATTTATAATAAACATGACTCCTCTAATTATTGATCTTTATTTCTTTAAAACTGCTTTCGTTTCCACTTCTATCTACCGCGGTAATACCAATTTCTGAAAGCTGGTATCCATTAATCTGTATGGGTAATTTCACTTCTTCTGTTTCTGAAGTAAAAATTTTGTATTCCCACAGTTCATTGTATTTATAATAAATCACCCATTGAAAAGCTTCTTTGTTGCCGTTGGGTTCCCAATGAAACTGATAGTTTTTCCCTGAAACCGCATAGGTAACTTTTGGAGCCGATGGCAAATTTTTATCCAGCCATGGGCTGGCGGGAATAAGGGCTTTCTTACTGTAAGGCCCCGCCAGAATTGCTTTTGCCAGCTCGGGATTTTTAAAGAGGGCGGTCAAACTCCATTGCACGGCGCCTTTATCTTTGGGCATCATCCCGCGGGTGATCATAATTTGGTTTATAATTTCATCGGTATTATCGGCATCGCCCCCATAATCAAGTTTAATTCCGGGCCATAAATGCCTATTTTCGAGATTTTGTTCTTTCCACCAGCCCAGTAAAACGGGAAAGCTTTGGGCTTTCTGATTGATTTTCCAATACAACTGCGGGGTTAAATAATCCAGCCAGCCTTTATTAAGCCATAATTTCGCATCGGCATAAAGTTCAGAATACTGATCCATTCCCTGGATGGAAGCCGGGGAACCGGGGCGGTAAATTCCAAATGGACTTATTCCGAATAAAATAGCGGGTTTTTCATTTTTAATTTCAGTGTAAACGCGATTAATAAATTTATTTACATTTTCCCTACGCCAATCGCCGGTTTCCAACTTTCCTCCCCCAGCTTTATAAGCTGAATAGCTGCCGCTATCCGGAAAATCCTGTTTTTTGTTATAAGAAGCGTACGGGTAAAAATAATCGTCAAAATGAACCCCGTCGATATCATATCTTTCAATAATATCCTTTACCACGGCCATCACGTGATCCTGAACCGCCTTTTTTGAAGGATCCAGCCAGTAAAATCCGTTTTTTAAGGCTACTACCCAGTCCGGGTGTTTCTTTACAATAGAGGTTTCATTGATCTCTCCGCCCGTGGTATGATAGGCTCTAAACGGATTAAGCCACACATGCAATTCGATCCCCCGCTGGTGGGCTTCTTTTATCCAAAACTGCAAAGGATCGTAATACGGATTGGGCGCTTTTCCCTGTACGCCGGTTAAAAAGAAAGACCAGGGTTCCAGCTTGCTTGGATACAAAGCATCTGCCTGCGGACGCACCTGGAGAATTACCGCGTTATAATTATGGCTTTCGAGAAAATCCAGGATTTTTATCGCTTCTTTTTGTTGTTCGGCTGTAGATAATCCCGATTTACTCGGCCAGTCGATATTTGCTACCGTTGCCACCCACGCGGCACGAAACTCCCTGGGAACGCCGGGCGATTGTTTAAAAATTTGAACTGGAGGAGCAGGTTCCTGTGGTGTTACTACTTCTTTACCTGAAGTATCTATAGGAACTTCTTCAACAGGTTTTTCTTTTACAACTACCGTGGGTCGAGGTTTAGGTTTATGGTTTGGGTGAGAGACAGGTTTGGTAACTTTACAACTTGTGAAAAAAAGTCCTGAAAAAACTAAGATTAAGAAAAACCGGGTTTTTAGAAAATTCATGTAAAGAAGTAGATTATTGTAAGTTCTTTTGGGATTCAATCGCTTTTCGAACACTGCCATATTTTTGAAGGAGCCGGGAAGCTTCCTCTTGTTTTACCTGAAGTTCTTCCATAATCATCCTAACTCCACGATCTATAAGTTTATTATTTGATAGCTGCATATCTACCATTTTATTGCCTTTTACCCTGCCTAATTTTATCATTACCGAAGTAGAAATCATATTAAGCACCATTTTTTGCGCAGTTCCAGATTTCATCCGGGTGCTGCCGGTAACAAATTCAGGGCCTACCATTATCTCAATAGGAAATTCTGCAGCATCAGCCAGGGGACTGCCTACATTACAGGTAATACAGGCGGTAATAAGTCCATGCTTGCGAGCTTCTTTTATTCCCCCAATTACATAAGGAGTGGTTCCCGAAGCGGCAATTCCTATTAAAACATCGTTTTTATTAATGTTGAATTTCTGAAGATCCTGCCAGGCAAGGTTTTCATCGTCTTCGGCATTTTCCACGGCTTTTCGCAAAGCACCATCGCCCCCAGCAATCAATCCGATTACCACATTATCGGGAACACCGAAAGTAGGTGGACATTCAGAAGCGTCCAAAACCCCCAATCTGCCACTGGTTCCTGCACCGATATAAAAAAGTCGACCATTATATTCAGCGATTTTCTCCACAATCAAATCTACCACTTCTTCAATCTTCGGGATTACATTTTCTACTGCAACCGCTACTTTTTTATCTTCAGCATTGATGTTTTTAAGCAATTCTGAAGTGCTCATCTTTTCCAGATGATTATAATTAGAACTTTTTTCGGTTGTTTTTTCCTTCATTTTAGATTTTTATTTTCTTTAGCCACAAATGCACGAATATGGCAAAGATCACATCAAGCCGGACCGCTTTTATAACTGATCTTTCTTTTGTCTCCCCGAGCGGAGTCGAGGGGTAATTTACATCTCTACTCCGCTCGAATTATCCCCGGGAATTGAATTTATAGCGTTTCACTCAGATCCTGTCTCCCGATAATTGTAATTATTTCTACTATATTTTCATTTAATTTGAAGTAAATACTGTAAGCACCACAAACGCAACGCCGGTAACCTTCTTTTATATAATCAACAGATTCAAACGAAAACGGCCTTTGTGCGATAAGGTCGAAATATTCAAAAAAAGAAACAAAATATTTGTCCGCCTGCGCCATTCCGAATTTTTTAACCCCGTACTGATGAATCCGAATCAGATCATCTTTGGCCTCATTGCTTAGCAGATAATTAGCCATTCAATAATGCCTTAGATTGAGCTAAAATTTCTTCTTTGCTGTCATTTGTGAACCCTCCGAGTTCGGCTTTTTCTATTTTGGCACGAATCCAGTCAATCTGAACTTGTTGTTTTCTGGCCTGTCTTATCAAGTCGTTTACAAGTTCGCTTTTACTTGAGTATTCATTACTTTCTACTTGCTTCTTCAGCCATTCATCATTTGGTGGGGTGAATGATATACTTTGTCTTGACATAATTTATTTGTTTTTGATGTAAATATACACCAAAACCGATTCAATTCTGTATTCTCTACAGAATCTTTTCCGAAGAGACAAATTAGATTTCCCACTAAGTCTTTAAGCTTTTTTAATCCTGTATCCTTTAGTAGCAAAAAACAGGATAAAGGCATAACAGGGAATCACGATCCAGTAAGCTTGTTGTAAACCAACGCTATCTGCCAGGGCGCCATAAATCAGCGGAATTACGGCTCCTCCTGCGATGGCCATAATTAAAAAGGAAGCTCCTATTTTTGTAAATCTTCCCAATCCCGCTAACGCTAATGGCCAGATGGCAGGCCATACCAGCGCATTTGCCAATCCCAATAAGGAAACAAACATTACAGAAATGGCACCTTCAGAAAATATAGCAGCGAAGCCAAAAACAAGCCCAATTATCGCAGAAATACGCAATGCTTTTTCTTGTTTTATATACTTCGGAATGGCAAAAATCCCGATTACATAACCCAAAATCATAGCTCCCAGCGTACAACTGGTAAAGAATTTTGCGGTAGCAAAGGAGATTCCCTGCGAAGCGCCATAATTAATAACCGTATCGCCGGCAATAACCTCAACGCCCACATACAGGAACAGGGCTAAAGTTCCCAGCAAAAAATGCGGAAACTGGAAAACACTTGTTTTTAAACTGTTGAGTTTGGCTGTGTTTTCATCTTCTTCATCGGCATCCACTTCGGGAAGTGACGAAAAATAAATCCAGATGGCAAGTAATATTAACACCCCCATCATTACCAGATAAGGCACGACCACTCTTTCAGAAAGCGAATTTAGCTCGACAGCTTTATCTGCGGGATTCAGCGTTTTCAGATTATCCACCACCGAATCTATATTTTTAAGTACAATCGCGCCAAGTGCAATAGGAGCAAGGACTCCGGCGATTTTATTACAAATTCCCATCACGCTAATCCGTTTCGCGGCACTTTCAATAGGCCCTAAAATGGTGATATAAGGATTCGCGGCCGTTTGAAGGATTGCCAGTCCTGTGCCCTGCACAAAAAGTCCGAATAAGAACATGCCGTAGGTGCGGGAATATGCAGCGGGCACAAAAAGAAGAGCACCAACGGCCATTACCAATAAACCTAAAGACATTCCCTTTTTAAATCCGGTGAACTTCAGAACGGCAGCAGACGGTATTGCCATCACAAAATACGAGATATAAAAGGCGAAAGCCACCAGATAAGATTCAAAATTATTGAGTTCGCAGGCGATTTTCAGGTACGAAATAAGAACCGAATTCAACCAGGTTACAAATCCGAAGATAAAAAAGAGGGCTCCAATAATTACAATGGCACCGCTGGTTCCTGATTTTCGCGGTTTTTCAGAAGTAACTTCTGTGGGGTTTTCCATAATTTTTCAGAATTAAAACAGTGACTTTTACACAATTTCATCTTTTTAAAAGCGCCTCCAAGATATACATTTCCGATGCAAAGCTTAAATATGAACCAAAATATTATCAAGAAAAAGGAAATTGCAGCAACGCTATAAGAATAATTCTTTAAGCCTTTTAAAAAAACTATATTTGTACCCTTAAATACGTCGGCTTTTAGAGCAGGCCATTATACTGAAAATGACCAATGAAGAACATACGTAACTTTTGTATTATCGCCCATATAGACCACGGAAAAAGTACTCTGGCAGACAGGCTGCTGGACTTTACCGGATCTGTGACCGATCGTGAAAAGCAGGAACAGTTGCTGGACAGCATGGACCTGGAGCGTGAGCGAGGCATTACCATTAAAAGCCACGCCATTCAAATGGATTATACCTATAAGGGCGAACAATATATTCTGAATTTAATAGATACTCCAGGCCACGTGGATTTCTCTTACGAGGTTTCGCGTTCCATCGCCGCCTGCGAAGGTGCTTTGCTGGTTGTAGATGCAGCACAAAGTATACAGGCACAAACCATTTCCAATTTATATTTAGCTTTAGAAAACGACCTGGAAATTATTCCGGTGTTGAATAAAATTGATTTGCCCAGTGCAAATCCGGAAGTGGTTACCGATGATATTGTAGATCTTTTAGGCTGTGATCCCGAAGATATTATTCCCGCCAGCGCGAAAACAGGTCTTGGAATTGAAGAAATTCTTTCCGCGATTATCGAGCGTATTCCTCCGCCTGTGGGAAAACCCGATGCGCCTTTGCGGGCATTGATTTTCGATTCGGTTTATAATCCTTTTCGAGGTGTGGAAACTTATTTTCGCGTTATTAACGGAAGCATTAAAAAAGGCCAGAACATAAAATTTGTCGCTACTGATAAAACTTATTTCGCAGATGAAGTGGGCACTTTACGACTAAAACAATTCCCGCGTCAGGAAATTAAAACCGGCGATGTAGGCTATCTTATTACCGGTATTAAGGAAGCTAGGGAAGTAAAAGTGGGAGATACCATTACAGATGCCAAAAACCCAACTACCGAAGCGGTTCCGGGGTTTGAAGATGTAAAACCGATGGTTTTCGCGGGAATTTACCCCGTAGACACCGAAGATTATGAAGATTTGCGCGCCTCTATGGAAAAGCTTCAGCTTAATGATGCGTCGCTGGTATTTACTCCTGAAAGTTCTGCCGCATTGGGATTTGGTTTTCGCTGCGGATTTTTAGGAATGCTTCATCTTGAAATTATTCAGGAACGTCTGGAAAGAGAGTTTGATATGACCGTAATTACTACGGTTCCCAACGTTTCATATCTTGCCTATACCCACAAAAACAAAGAAGAAGCCATCAAGGTAAATAATCCTTCTGATTTGCCCGAACCATCGAGCCTGGAAAGGGTAGAGGAGCCTTTTATTAAAGCCAGTATTATTACCAAATCTGATTTTGTTGGGCCTGTAATGTCGCTCTGTATTGAAAAGCGGGGACAAATCACCAACCAGACTTATTTAACGCCCGAGCGGGTAGAACTTAATTTTGATATGCCGCTGGCAGAGATTGTATTCGATTTTTACGATCGACTTAAAACCGTTTCCAAAGGCTATGCTTCTTTCGATTATTCCCCTATCGGAATGCGTACCTCGAAACTTGTAAAGGTAGATGTGTTGCTTAACGGAAGTGTGGTAGATGCACTTTCTGCCTTGCTTCACGTAGATAACGCGTATGATATTGGGAAGAAAATGTGCGAAAAGCTGAAGGAACTTATTCCCCGCCAACAATTCGATATTCCCATTCAGGCGGCAATAGGAGCAAAGATCATTGCCCGTGAAACCGTAAAAGCCTTGCGAAAAGACGTTACCGCAAAATGTTATGGTGGTGATATTTCGCGTAAAAGAAAGCTTTTGGAAAAGCAGAAAAAAGGGAAAAAACGTATGCGCCAGGTAGGAAATGTTGAAATTCCACAGGAAGCGTTTATGGCGGTGCTGAAGTTGAATGATTGATTCTTTAGTTCGGAGTTCGGAGTTCGGAGAATTATTTTTTAAGGTAATTTTTTAAACCTGAAATCATTTTAGAAATTTCGACTAAATCTTTTTTCATTTTTATTTGCAGCTCCTTAGTTATAAATTGTTGGTTTTCTGCAATAGTAATGCATACCACACATTCTCTTAAAGAATTTGAAGCTATCCCTAAATATCTTGAAAATTCTTTTTTTGAAGCTCCAGAACCTTCAGCTATATTTAAGGAAATAGAAACGGCGGCTCGCCTAAACTGAGATGTAAGGCCATAGGTTTCCTCTTTAGGAAATTGCCTGGTCACAGAATATACTGACTCAGTAAAAATTAGAGATTTTTTGTAAACTTCTAAATTTTCAAACTTGAAATTCATAGATAAAAGATAAGCTTATTCCTTTAAAAAAGGAAATCTCATACGATTTCTAGCTTGTTATGAAATTTATAACTTTGTATTTACCAGGAGAAATTCTCCGAACTACGAACTAATAACAAATTTTCTAAATAATGTCCGGACACAGCAAATGGGCGAATATAAAACACCGGAAAGGAGCACAGGACAAAAAACGGGCGAAACAATTTACCCGCGCGATCAAGGAAATAAGTGTTGCCGTAAAAGAACACGGAGGGCCAGATCCCGATGCCAATCCTACATTACGCAATGCCATTGCCAACGCTAAAGGTGTGAATATGCCGAAAGACACCATTGAGCGGGCGATTACGAAAGCAAGTGGGGCAGAGGCCGATAATTACGAGTTGGTAACTTTTGAAGGCTACGGCCCTCACGGCATTGCATTTTTTATTGAATGCACTACCGATAATACCAACCGCACGGTAGCTTCTATAAGATCAATATTTTCAAAAAATGGAGGAAGCCTTGGAACTAACGGGTCACTGGAATTTCTATTCGACCGAAAAGGCGTTTTTTCGATCAGGAAAGAAGAAATCGAAATGAATTTGGAAGAGTTTGAGCTGGAAGCTATCGAAGCAGGGGCTACAAAAATCGAGAAGGAAGAAGACCTTATTACTGTATTTACCGACTTTACCGATTTTGGAACTATGTCCTCCAAACTGGAAGAATTAAGTGTGGAAACCCAGAATGCCGAATTGCAGCGCATTCCTATAAACACCCTGGAACTTCCGTTAGATCAGGCGAAACAAATTTTGGATCTGGCCGATAAATTTGAGGAAGACGATGATGTTCAGAACGTTTATCATAATCTTGAAATATCCGATGAGCTTTTGGAAGAGCTGGAAAAAGAGGATTAAATCTCATTGTCCACCGCTTCTTCATAATCTTCGGTTTTTTCTTCCTTCTGAATTTTCTTTCCTAGATATATTAGTTTATATCCTTCTTCAATCTGCATTTCTGAGCTGTGAGAAGGAATAATATCCAGGTTCCCTTCTTTATTTTTTACAAAAAGAGGAATAATATCAGGGTCTGTTTTAGAAATTTCAATGAGTCCTTCATAATGTTCCAGGCTGTTAAGCAAAGCCTCATTAATCGTAGGATACTGCCGTGAAACTTCGGTAAGTTTTATATAATCGTCGGTGGGGGAGAATAACCCTTCTGCGGGGTTTTTTTCCGGGTCGTTCATTTCATCGGCAGAGATCAGGCGAAAAGAGCCTTGTTCTCCAAATTGCTTTTTAAAGCGGGAGATCGCAGTTTTATTAACTTCACTGTTCCCCGTCATTGCCATTAAATAGCCAATATCGTTCAACTCGATATTATTTATAAGATCATCTTCAAAAACACTACCTTCTAAAGCATCTAATCCTAAGGCACGTGATTTTCGGATATTTTCAGAATTTCGGTCTACCAGCACCACATGGCGTTCATTATCTTTTAAATATTTTCCTATTAACCGGGCGAAAGAGGAAGCGCCAATAATAAGAATACCTTCTGAATTTTTAATAAAGACACCCACAAGTTTGGCGAAAAGACGTGCTGTGGTGGCGTTCAAAACCACAGAGCACAATACAATCATAAATACCAGCGGAGTTATATATTCTGCGCCCGGAACACCCTCGCTGGCCAGTTTTAATCCGAAGAGAGATGCGATACCGGCGGCCACTATTCCCCGGGGGCCAACCCAGCTTATAAAGGCAATTTCATTAGGTTTTAATGTTGATCCAAAAGAACTTAGAATTACTCCCAGCGGCCGAACGATTAGCACCACTATTCCAAACAGAACCAGGGCTCTCCAGTTGTAAACAAGGCGCAGGTCTTCCATATCCATATTGGCAGCCAGTAGGATAAAGAGAATCGAAATAAGTAAAATGCTTAATGATTCCTTGAAATATAATAGTTCTTTGATGTTTGGAAGTTTTTTATTTCCCATTACCATACCCATAACCACTACGGCTAAAAGTCCGCTTTCCTGTGCAAAAACATCAGAAACCACGAAAACACCCAAGACAGTTGCAAGGGTAAAAACATTAAGTAAATAATGGGGAATGATTTGTTTTTTGATAAAAAAGGCGAGCATATTCGCAAAGGTAAAACCAAAGGTAAAACCGAATAAAAGGATCTTCCCAAATTGAATAAGTGCGGTTCGCGTAAAATCATGGCCACCTTCCACGCGGATGAATTCATAAACCAGTACGGCAATCAAAGCACCAATAGGGTCAATAAGGATTCCTTCCCATTTTAAAATGGAAGACACGTGTTTTTTAAGCGGAACATTTCGCAAAATAGGCGAAATTACGGTTGGTCCTGTAACTATTATAAGAGAAGAGAAAAGAAAAGAAATCTGCCAGGAAAAATCGTAAATAAAATGAACCGCTACGCCGGCTCCAAAAAAGGTGACAATGGTTCCAACGCTTATCAGCTTTAAGATTACGGGGCCAATGTGGCCAACTTCACTTTCTTTTAAGGTAAGACCCCCTTCAAAAAGAATAATAGATATGGCCAGGGATACAAAATAATAAAGACTTTCGCCGGGAAAAAGTCCTTCCTGGCCATTCCAGACAGGTTCCAGCCATTTAGTACCATCATCGGTTACAAAGGTAGATAATGGCCCCACCAGCAAACCTATTAGTATTAATGGTAAGATCGCAGGAGTTTTTGTTTTCCATGCCATCCATTGGGCTAATATCCCGAATATAATTAATCCCGCCAGTTCTATCATTCCTTCTGTTTGAAATTTATTTCAGAAAAACCATTCTAAAAATAGTTATAATTGCAATAATAAGGTGTTTTACTCTATTTTATATAATCCATGAAGCCCCGAAAAGCTTCTTTTTTAAAAACTTTAATTCCTGTTGAGGTGTTTTTGTTAAAATAAACTAAATAAGCGAGGTTCAATTTAGGGATGTATTGGGCTTTTAGTAATTTGCAAGGTATAAAACTATCAATATGAAATTATATCCTATTGAAGCAGGAAATTTTAAATTAGACGGCGGTGCTATGTTTGGAGTGGTTCCAAAAGTATTATGGAATAAAACCAATCCGGCCGATGAGAATAATATGATAGATATGGCCGCCCGATGCCTGTTGATTGAAGACGGTGAAAGGCTGATCCTGATTGACACCGGAATGGGAAATAAACAAAGCGATAAATTTTTTGGCTATTATAATTTATGGGGAGATTATTCCCTGGATTCTTCCTTAAAAAAACATGGGTTTAGCAGAGATGATGTAACCGATGTTTTTATGACGCATCTTCACTTTGATCATTGCGGCGGATCTGTTCAATGGAACAAAGATCATAGCGGGTATGAAACAGCTTTTAAAAATGCGAAATTCTGGAGCAATAAAGATCACTGGGAATGGGCCACTAAGCCTAATGCCCGCGAAAAAGCCTCCTTTTTAAAAGAAAACATCCTTCCTATAGAGGAAAGTGGTCAGCTTCATTTTATTGAAAGAGATTCTTCAGAAAAATTTATTCAGTCCAATGATTTAGATTTTGGTTTGCTATTTGTAGATGGACATACCGATAAACAGATGATTCCTCATATTAATTATCAGGGAAAAACCCTTGTTTTTATGGCAGATCTTTTACCAACGGCTGGGCATATTCCCTTGCCTTACGTAATGGGATACGATACCCGCCCGCTGTTAACTCTTGATGAAAAAGCCTCCTTTCTGAATAAAGCTGCCGATGAGAATTACTATTTATTTCTTGAACACGATGCTCACAACCAAATTATTACCGTAAAACATACAGAAAAAGGAATACGATTAAACGAAACACATTCCTTTAATGAACTTTTTAATTAAAATAAAATCTGAACTATGAAAATACCCGTTTTTAAACCTTTGCTTATCGCGGGGTTTGCGCTCAGTATTGTAAGCTGTAGCAGTACTTCCCCTTCAATAATTTCAACACCTATAGAAAATATTGATTCCATACCTTTAAAAGTTACGCCCCTCACAGACGCCCAATTAAAAAACTGGAGTGCTGCAGATCTGGTAGCAGATACCATTCCCGGAATGAGCGTAAATAAAGCATATAATGAAATTATTAAAAACAAGAAAGGAAAAACAGTTATTGTAGCCGTTCTGGATGCGGGAGTAGATATTCACCATGAAGACCTGAAAGATGTTATCTGGACCAATAAAGATGAGATTCCTAATAATGGCAAGGACGATGATAATAACGGGTTTATAGATGATGTACATGGCTGGAATTTTCTTGGCGATGCGGTGAACGAAAACCTGGAATATGTTAGAATTATTAAAAAGCTTAAGCCAAAATACGAAGGAAAAACAGCAAGTTCAATCAGCGAGGCAGACCGTGATGAGTTTGCTACCTACAAACGCGCTTTAGAAGAATATAATACCGAGCATAGTAAAGCAGAACAAACGCTAAGCCAGTATCAACAAATAAAACAGCAACTAATTGCAGCCCATCAGGCGGTATCTTCACAGTTAGGAAAAGAAGATTATACTTCAGAAGAACTTAACAATATGCAGGCCACCACAGACCAGATGAAGCAGTACAAAGCGATGTTAATGCAAATTCAGGATAATGTTGATGAAAATATTCCGAAGGCATTAACGCAATTAGATGATGCCATTAAATATTATCAGGATCGATTAGACTATAACCTAAATCTTGATTTTAATGGTCGTACTGTGGTGGGAGACAATCCAGATGATATTAATGATATTAACTACGGAAATAACAATGTTACCGGCCCCACAAAAGATAAAGAAGATATTAAGCATGGGACACACGTGGCAGGAATTATCGCTGCGGAAAGGAACAATAACATAGGTATGAACGGTGTAGCCAATAATGTGGAAATCATGCCAATTAGAGCAGTACCTAACGGAGATGAGTACGATAAGGATATCGCCCGCGGGATTCGTTACGCTGTAGATAACGGCGCAAAAATAATTAACACCAGCTTCGGGAAATATTATTCCCCCCATCCTCAATGGGTGATAGATGCTATTAAATATGCAGCAGATCATGATGTTCTTATCGTGAATGCGGCAGGAAATGAAGGATTAGATTTAGATACAAACAGAGTGTATCCCAACGATCAATATCCTGCAGCTCCAAAGGAAATTTCAGATAATTTAATTAGCGTAGGCGCTCTAAATTATGAATATGGTTCCGGCCTGGTGGCAGGTTTTTCTAATTACGGAAAAACAAATGTTGATATTTTTGCTCCCGGGACAAAAATCTGGTCAACCACTCCAAATAACACTTATGAATTCCTTCAGGGAACCTCTATGGCGTCGCCGGAAGTTGCAGGTGTTGCAGCCGTAATTCGTTCTTACTATCCAAATCTTACCGCTTCGCAGGTAAAACATGTGATTATGGATAGCGGTATTTCTACCCAGGCTACTGTAGTTGTGGGAGAGGATACTCAAACTAATAAGAAATTTACAGATTTATCTACTTCGGGAAAAATGGCAAACTTATATAATGCCCTTATTTTAGCCGATAAAATTTCAAAAAGATAATTATGAAGAAATTATTAATAGTCCTTACTTTTTTAGCCGGAATAACGGCGTTTGCACAAAATAATTCCGCTTACTGGCAGCAACGTGTAGACTATACCATGAATGTGGATATGAACGTAAATAACTACCAGTATACCGGGGATCAGAAATTAGTATATACCAATAACTCGCCGGATACTCTAAACCAGGTATTTTACCATATGTATCCTAACGCTTTTCAGCCGGACAGCGAAATGGATATGCGCTTAAAGAATATCTCCGATCCCGACAGTAGAATGGTAAATAATCTTGGTACCAAAGAAAACCCTGAATACGAAAGCAGGATAAGTAAATTAAAGCCGGACGAAATCGGGTATTTACGAGTGGTTTCTCTGGAACAGGACGGCATTCCTGTGAAGTATAAAGATGAAGAAACCATACTTCAGGTTCCATTGGCACAGCCTCTGGCCCCGGGAGAATCTACTACTTTAACAATGAAGTTTAATGGCCAGCTTCCAGTTCAAGTTCGCAGATCTGGCCGTAACAATGCCGATGGCGTGGCCCTTTCTATGAGTCAGTGGTATCCAAAATTAGCTGAATACGATTATGAAGGCTGGCATGCAGATCCTTATATTGCCAGAGAATTTTTTGGGGTATGGGGAGATTTTGATATAAAAATAACTATCGATAAATCTTATATCTTAGGGGGAAGCGGAGTCCTTCAAAATCCTCAGGAAATTGGATATGGGTACGAAAAAGAAGGAACTAAAGTGAACAGGCCGAAAGGGAATACTTTAACCTGGCATTTTAAAGCTCACGATGTTCACGACTTTACCTGGGCAGCAGATCCGGAATATATTCATGATTCTATGCAGGCCAAAAATGGGGTTACACTTAATTTTCTTTATAAAAACGATCCTGAAGTAAAGGACAACTGGAAAAAAGTAGAACCCAAAGCCGCAGAATTACTTGCGTATTATGATACACATATTGGTCCTTATCCGTGGAAACAATATTCCTTTATCCAGGGCGGTGACGGCGGAATGGAATATGCTAACTGTACGCTAATTACAGGCGGAAAAGATTTTAATGGCCTCTATGGAACTTTAGCCCATGAATTCGCACATTCCTGGTTTCAGCAGTTGTTAGGAACCAACGAAAGTGAACACCCCTGGATGGATGAAGGTTTTACAACGTATATTTCTGGCAAGGCAAGGCACGACATTGAAAATCAAACCAGTGAAAATCCCTGGAAAGGATCGTATCGCGGCTATGAATATATTGTAAAATCCGGTCACGAACAACCCATGACTACCCACAGCGACCGGTATGCTTTTAATGTTGCCTATTCTATCGCCGCTTATAGTAAAGGGTCTATTTTCCTTTCTCAATTACAATACCTTATTGGGAAAAACAATATGAAAGAAACTTTGAATCGGTATTATGATGAATGGAAATTTAAACATCCATCGCCAAACGATATAATTCGGGTGGCCGAAAAAGTCTCCGGAGCTCAATTGCACTGGTATTTAACCGATTGGATTGAAACTACAAACACTATAGACTATGCTATAAAAAGTGTAGAATCTAACGGAAACATCACTGAGGTTACTCTGGAAAGAAAAGGACTAATGCCGATGCCTCTGGATATTACGGTTTCCTATAACGACGGAAGTTCACAACGGGTTTATATTCCTCTTAAAATGATGCGCTGGACCAAACCGGCTCCGGAAGGCGTTTCCCGTACGGTAAAAGCTGCCTGGGCCTGGGCGGCTCCTACTTATAAATTTTCGCTGGACAAACCAAAATCTGAAATCAGTAAAATAGTGATTGATAATAGCGGTTTAATGGCAGATATTGACAGAGATAATAACGTGTATGGTGAAACGGCTTCAGATAACAATAACCAAAAATAGGTTTCGGCCTTAGCCTTTATTGAGCTAAGTCGAAATGCTTACCCTGACGTTAACTTATATCTCAGTTGGTTTAGTAAAAGAAAAATCCGTTCTGGGAATTCCCAGAACGGATTTTTTTAATTTAGCCTTTCAATTAAAACTCATGAACGAAAAATTTCCTTCTTCAGAAAAACTTAAAAGCAAAACGCTTATCGACACCCTTTTTTCTGAAGGGAAATCTATAAAGGTTTATCCGGTTAAACTCATTTATCTTCCTATTAAGAATTCAGAAATAACCACCTGTAAAACAGGAGTTTCGGTACCAAAAAGAATTTTTAAAAATGCTGTAGATCGCAATTATTTAAAACGATTAATGAGGGAGGGCTTTCGAAAAAATAAGTATCTTGTAGAAAGCAACTTAAGCCTAAAATACGCGTTAATGTTCGTATATATTGGCAGGAAAAAGGCGGATTTCATAAATATTTCAGAATGTATGATTTCCCTTATGAAAAAATTAAAAGATCAGGAAACCTCTCATGAAAAAGAAACTCTTTAAAAGCTTCGCTATCTTTTTTGGTGCGCTGGCTCTTATTATTACGACCACGGCATTTACTTTTAAGTCAGATTTTTTTGAGATCGCTAAACAGCTGGAAATTTTTACTACACTTTTCAAGGAGCTTGACATGAACTATGTAGATCAAACAAATCCCGCCGAGTTGATGGATACAGCGATTAAAGCAATGCTTACAGATCTTGATCCCTACACAAATTACTGGAATGAACAGGAAGTACAGGAGGCGCGAATAAATGCGACCGGCGAATATCAGGGAATAGGTGCGGCGGTACAAATAAAAGCAGATAGGTTTATAATCATGGAAGTCTATAAAGATTTTCCTGCTGATAAAGCCGGATTAAAGCCGGGAGATGAAATTATTAAAATCGGAGGACTGAATGTATCAGATTATAAAGAAAATGCGGGAGATCTTTTAAATGGATCTCCTAATTCAAAAATAAGTATTACCTACATTCGGCAGGGAAAAACCCAAACCACAACCTTAACGCGTGGAACGGTGGAGCTGCATGCTGTCCCTTTTTATAAAATGCTTGATAACAATATCGGGTATATCGTACTTTCTAAGTTTAACGATAAAGCTTCAGAAGAGACGGCACATGCTTTAAAAGAACTTCAAAATAAAGGGGCCACAAAAATAATTCTCGATTTAAGAGGAAATCCTGGGGGATTATTAAGTGAAGCTATTTTGGTGAGCAATATTTTTCTGAATAAAGATCAGCTCATTGTTTCCACTAAATCTTCCGTAGAAAAATATAATAAAGAATATTATACACCAAAAGAACCTATTAACACCCATATTCCCTTAGCGGTTTTAGTAAACGGGCACAGCGCTTCTGCAAGTGAGATTGTGGCAGGCTCCATACAGGATCTTGACCGCGGGGTAATTGTGGGCGCCCGAAGTTTTGGAAAAGGGCTTGTGCAGAGGCCCGAAGAACTTCCTTATGGCACGCAGTTAAAATTAACCATTTCCCGTTATTATACTCCCAGCGGAAGGTGTATACAGGCGTTAAATTACCGTCAAAGGGATGCCGAAGGAAATCCTGTTAGAACCAAAACTGAAGATTACAATGAATTTAAAACCAAAAACGGGAGGAGCGTGTATGACGGCGGAGGAATTTTACCGGATGTAAAACTAAAATCTTCAGAATATAACACCATTAGCAAGGCTTTACTCTCAAGCGATGCTATTTTCGATTTTGCTACAAAATATTATTATTCTCACGGTTTAGATAATCCTGAGAGCTTCAAACTTACAGATGCAGATTATAATAATTTTAAAGACTTTCTTGAGAGCACAAAGTTCAGCTACGAAACCCGTACAGAAATCGATTTAAAGAATGCCATGGAAACTGCCCAAAAAGAAGGTTTCGATTCAAAAATTATCGATAAATACAAGACTATACTTGCGGATATTCAGCAAGAAAAAAAGCAGGAACTGGATGATAAGAAACCTGAAATTGCCAGTTTATTAACAGATGAAATATTACGAAGATATTTTTATCAGGAAGGTTTATATAAACATTATGTGTTAAATAATCCTGAAATACTGGCCGCAGAAAAAGTGCTGAACGACCCGCTGGAGTATAAAAAAATACTTAAAGATTAATTTCGAAGCATTGCTATATGGGGGATACCATCTTCCAGATAACCTTCGCCAATAGCTTTAAAGTGATGAGATTCATAGAATTTTATAAGATATTGCTGAGCAGATAATTTTATGTTTTTGGAATTGTATCTTTTTTCAATCTCATAAATGGAAGCTTTTAAAATTTCGTGTCCATAACCATATTTTCTTTCATTCTCTTTTACTAAAACCCTTCCTATAGCAGCTTCTTCAAAATATATTCCGGGTTTAAAACATCGTGTATATGCTACTAATTCATTGTTTTTATAACCCAGTATATGAAGGGCTTTCTGGTCTTTATTGTCAATATCCTGATATACGCAATTTTGTTCCACCACAAAAACTTCTGCCCTTAATCTCAACACCTCGTATAATTCCGGAACAGAAAATTTAGAAAAATTTTTAGCTATTATTTTCAATGTTCTGTTTTCTTAATTATGCAAAGCTATTTTCTTTACTCTATTTTGATGCCTTCCTCCTTCAAAATCTGTAGTAAGGAAAGTTTCAACCATATCCAGCGCCTGGTTTTGTGAAACAAATCTAGCCGGAATACTTAAAATATTGGCATCATTATGCCGCCGGGCAAGAATTGCTATTTCATTTATCCAGCAAAGAGCTGCACGAATTCCCTGGTGCTTATTTGCGGTCATGGAGGCTCCGTTCCCGCTTCCGCAGATAATAATTCCCCAATCTGCTTTTTTATCTTCCACATCCTGTGCAACCGGATGAACAAAATCGGGATAATCTACACTTTCTTCAGAATCTGTACCGTAATTCACCACTTTTATACCTTTGGATTCAAGATATTTTACAATGGTTTTCTTATAAGCGGTCCCTGCGTGATCGTTTCCTATTGCTATGGTCATGAGTTTGATTTTTAGTAGAGTACAAAGGTAAAAAAAGGCTTGTTAACCAAAATTTTTATCGTTGTTAATTAGTATCTATATTGTATTAATTATCAATACTTTATAATTGCTGTTAAATTGTGAATAATATAAAGTTGAAAAATAACAATCTAATTTTGATAATTCATAAAAATTAGGAATAGCGACAATTTTTACTGTAAACCAAATAATAAGTTCTGTTTTTATAGACAAGTTATCCTCTTTAAAACGTGAATTGTGAACAGAATAAATGAGATAATTATTAAGATTTTATATTAACACTTCTTTATTAACTATTGTTAAGTAAATCATAAAATCACATACATACCAGCGAGTTATACATTAAGTTTTTGTTAACAACCGGATAATGGAAAGTTCGTATTTAATATTCCTAATATTTCCCTCATAATTTATTGTACAAATTAACACACAATCATGATCATCAGTTTTAATTTTTTAAAAAGAAGAAAAAAGATAATTATATAATAAGTGTTGATAACCTAAACTATTTTTAAATGGGAATCTGTGGGATCTAATTTTTCTAAGATAGATTTAGCTCGTTTAAAATCTTCCGGATGAACCTTCAATTTTATTCCACCCAGGGCGTTGGAATAAAAAGGAAAGATTCCCACCATGGTTTCATTAAGAAACATGTAACGTATACCCTCTGTATCTAAGAGGTTTCGCACAATTAAGGTTTCGTGAGGATACGTAAAAACCGCGATAAGAATATATTCTTTCATAGCAAAAAATTACTAGGAAAGATACCTAAATTAAAGTTTATAAACATGAGTGTTTTGCGGAACACTTTCGGGAGGAAATGAAATATTTATCTGAGAATTTTTATTTAAAGTCTTATTTACCAGCACCGCAACTCCAATAATTCCAAGTACGAATATCGTATATAATAATATGGATATTTTTGCTGACTTGCTCATAATTTTTTCTTTTACTATATATACAAATATGATACTTGCATAAGAAAGAAATGTTATAACAAAATTAAGATATTTTTAAGAAATGTTACTATTTTATAGAAAATAATTTTTCTTAACTCTCTGTTAATCAATTTGCCAATTTAATTAGTTTATAGAAAGTCTTTACGGCTGCTTAACAAAACTTTATTTTGAAATTAAATGAAACTCGCTTTTAAACAGTAATTTTATCCCTTATTAAAAACTATGAGCAGAAAAAAAAATACAAGAAATAAAAACCAGGACCTGGGAGATCTAACCAAAAAAATTACCGATATACTAAGAAAAGATCCCGGTAAAACCTATAATTATAAACAAATAGCCGCAAAATTGGGAGTGGATGATCCCACTTCAAGAAATAAGATAATTAGAAAACTCGCCCAGCTGGCCGCCAAAAATGATATAACAGAAGAAGAACGAGGGAAATTTAAAATTTCGGGAAATCAGAATTATTATACCGGAATATTAGATATGACCACCAAAGGATTTGGTTACGTAGTGGTTGAAGGTTTAGATGATGATGTATTTATTCCTGCAAACTCACTTAATAAAGCACTGAATGGAGATGAGGTAGAGATTTATATTTACAACAAAAGAAGAAAAAGAAAATGGGAAGGGGAAATTGTTAAAGTTATAAAGAGAAAAAGAACTGAATTTGTTGGTGTTTTACAACTTCAAAAGAACTTTGGATTTGTGGTGATACAGGATCCAAAAATGTACACCGATATTTTTGTTCAGAAAAATAAAATGAAGGATGCCCAGGATGGAGATAAAGTGGTAGTTATCCTGGAAGAATGGCCTGAAAAAGCCGATTCCCCTTTTGGAAGCATAAAAGAAGTCTTAGGAAAACCGGGAGAACATCAAACAGAAATTCATTCAATTCTGGCCCAATATGGACTGCCCCATGAATTTCCGAAGGAAGTAGAGGATTTTGCCAACAAAATAGATACTTCTATTCAGGAAAATGAAATAAAAAAACGTAAAGATCTTCGGGAAACCTTAACTTTTACAATTGATCCCAAAGACGCAAAGGATTTTGACGATGCCTTAAGTTTTAAACCTCTGGAAAACGGGAATTATGAGGTTGGGATCCATATTGCAGATGTTTCGCATTATTTACAGCCAGATACAATTCTGGATGAAGAGGCTTATGAAAGGGCAACATCTATTTATCTTGTGGACAGGGTGGTGCCCATGCTTCCTGAAATTCTCTCTAATAACGCCTGTTCTTTAAGGCCTCATGAAGAAAAATATACCTTTTCTGCCATGTTTGTGGTGGATAAAAAAGGTGAAGTAAAAAAAGAATGGTACGGAAGGACGCTAACCCTTTCTGATGAACGATTTTCTTATGAAGAAGCACAGCACATCATAGAAACAGGAAAAGGAAAAATTCCTGAAGAAATATCGATAAGAGATGGAGAATATTCTGTAAATAATACCCTGGTAGAAGCTATTACAACATTAAATGAAATGGCAAAAAAGATGCGGGCTCGACGAATGAAAAACGGCGCTATTTCATTTGATAAAGTCGAAGTGAAATTTGAATTGGATAAAGAAAATGAACCTGTAGGTGTTTTCTTTAAAACCTCTCAGGAAGCCAATAAACTAATAGAAGAGTTTATGCTGCTGGCAAACAGAAAAGTGGCAGAATATATAGGAAAACAAACCCCAAAGAAAACCTTTGTTTATAGATGTCACGATGAACCAGATGATACTAAACTGGCATCTTTACAAACCGTAATCTCTAAATTTGGATATAAAATAAATTTAAAGGACCGCCAATCCATCAGTTCATCTTTAAATACCTTATTGAGCGATGTACAGGGTACTAAAGAACAAAATTTAGTAGATACTCTTACCATCAGAACCATGAGTAAAGCCTATTACAGCACCGAAAATATTGGTCATTATGGACTTGCTTTTGATTATTACTCACATTTTACCTCGCCTATACGGCGATATCCAGATGTTATGACGCATAGGTTGCTGCAGCGATATCTGGATAATAAGGCTTCAGCCAATGAAGAGGAATATGAAGTAAAATGTATGCATAGCAGCGAAATGGAAAATCTGGCCACCAGTGCAGAAAGGGATTCCATAAAATATATGCAGGTTAAATTTATGATAGATCATCAGGATCGTGAATTTTTGGGAGTGATATCCGGAGTTACAGAATGGGGAATCTATGTGGAAATCGAAGAAAACAAATGCGAAGGTATGGTGAGATTACGCGATATAAGTGATGATCACTACGAATTTGATGAAGAACAATATGCAATCATAGGCAGGAAAACAAAAAAAATGTATCAATTAGGAGATGAAGTGTATGTAAAGGTTAAAAATGCCGACTTAGTTAAACGTCACTTAGATTTTACCCTTATAGGAAAACATCCCGGGTAAAATTTAAAATTAACTACCAAAAATGAACAAAATAATATTGATTGCTCTTTTAGCGCTTGGACTTAGTGTAAAAGCACAGGATATAAAAATGGATTTGGATAACTTCACCAAGGTGAAAGTTTCTCAGGGTTTGCAGGTTACTCTAACGGAAGCCGATGAAAATAGGGCCGTTATTAGCGGAACTAATAGAAAAAAGGTAAAAATTAATGAAGAAGATGGTACTCTTGAGATTTCAATAAATGTTAGGCATATTTGGAAAAAAGATGATACCAAAATCACTATTTTCTACAAACAGTTACAGGAATTGGAAGCCCGGCAAAACTCCAATATTGATATTACAAGTAAAATTACCCAACCTATTATTCAGATTAATGTACAGGAAGGCGCGGAAGTTATTGGGAATTTAGAGGTGGAAAACCTGATTTCAAAAATAGTAACCGGAGGAACCTTGAAATTGACAGGAAAAGCAGATATACAGGAAATAGATATCCGCGGGGCAGGAGTATTTAAAGGTGAAAATTTAATAGGTAATAAGGTGAAGGTTAGTATAATAGGGGGAGGAGACGCTAATATAAATGCAAAGGAATATGTAAATGCCACAACGAAAGCAGGGGGGAATATATATATTTATGGTAACCCTGAAAATATAGACAAGGAAACAACTTTTGGAGGAACGATAAAAAAGATAAACTAAAACATTACATTTGTGAAAATCACAATTTTGTATGTTTCAAGATATTTTAACTGCAATTCCTCTGGGATTTTTTCTGGCGTTCCTACTCGGACCAGTGTTTTTTGTATTACTGGAAACAGCTGCAATTAAAGGATTTAGGGCCGCTATAAGTTTCGATATAGGTGTTCTTATTGCAGATTCTATCTTTCTTCTTATCGCTTATTTTAGCACCTCTAAACTTCTTGCCAGATTAAAAGATGATCCTGCCCTTTTTATTTTTGGAGGGATGATTCTTGCCACCTACGGTGTTATGAGTTTTATTCAAACCAAAAAATCAAGCCCTATAGAAGAGGATGATCCTGAAGTGAGAAAACTTAGTAAAAGTGATTATTTTGGCCTGGCCGCAAAAGGTTTTATTCTTAATTTTATTAATATAGGTGTTCTGGGGTTCTGGTTAGGATTAATCATTGTTTTTGGTCCTACTATGGAAATGGATACCAACAGGATTGCGGTATTTTTCTCTACCGTCTTAATAACCTATTTTGTTTTTGATATTATTAAAATTCTGGTTGCGAAAAAGCTGAACAGAAAATTAACTCCTAC